>CAMYLY010000004.1:411197-658584 GCA_947259405.1 uncultured Gemmatimonadales bacterium
ATGCATCAGTCCAGGCGGTGGTGGCAGGAAGAAGAACAGAGGGAGTAAATCCCCTGGCTCCGGGTAACTCATGCGAAAGGCGGCCTCCGCTCTTCGGAGCGGGGCCGCCTTTTTTTGTGTGCTTACCCCTTCATCACACCCATCGGTTTCAGCTTCACAACCTTTCGACCTATGCCCGCTCCGTCGACGACGTCGACGACGTCTTGCACGTCCTTGTAGGCCTCAGGAATCTCCTCATCCACGGTCCGGCGTGTTGCAGCGCGTATCAGGATACCCCGGCGGGCGAGTTCTTTCGGCACATTGCGATCGCGGGCGGATTTCTTCGCTTGCGTGCGGCTCATCTGACGGCCGGCACCGTGACACGTCGATCCGAAGGTCTGCGACATCGCGCCCGGTGTCCCGACAAGGATATACGAATAGCGTCCCATGTCACCAGGAATCAGCACTGGCTGTCCGATGTCGTGGAACCGCGTGCCGAGTTCTGGGTGGCGGGGTGGGAATGCTCGAGTCGCACCCTTGCGGTGCACACAGACGCGCCGTGCCCTGCCGTCGACCGAGTGCGTTTCGAACTTGGCAATGTTATGGGCGACGTCATAGACGAGGTCGGCTTGGTCGGCCACGTCGGCACCCAAAACGTCCGCGAGGGCTCGGCGCACGTAATGGCCCATGAGTTGTCGATTTGCGAACGCATAGTTCGCCGCAGCATTCATCGCGCCGAGGTACTCCTTGGCCTCTGGACTCGTCAACGGTGCACAGCAGAGTTGCCTGTCCGGAAGCTCGATACCGTACTTGCGGGACGCATTGATCATGCGATCGAGGTAGTCATCGCACACTTGATAGCCCAAACCCCGCGATCCTGAGTGAATGAACACGGTGACCGTTCCCGCGGAAAGTCCTAGCCGGTTCGCCGTCTGTAGATCGTATACGTCCGATACCGAACCGACTTCGACGAAGTGATTGCCACTACCCACGGTGCCGAGTTGTCGGCGGCCGCGTTTCTTCGCGCGCGCGCTCAACAGGTCGGGTTCTCCGTTGAGAGCTCCACCGGCCTCGATGCATTCGAGGTCTCGTGGCACGCCGTAGCCTTCCTTCACGGCCCACGCCGCACCATCGCGCAGGACACGATCGAGCTGCTTGGGACTGAGAATGAGGTCGGATCGGGCGGCACCGACGCCGGAAGGGATGGTCTCATACAAGCGATCCATGAGACCCTCGAGATGTGGTTGCACCTCCGACTTGTGGAGTGGCGTGCGGAGAAGACGGACACCGCAGTTGATGTCGTATCCGACACCCCCCGGTGAGACCACGCCCTCGTGGTCATCAAATGCCGCGACGCCACCGATAGGAAAACCGTACCCCCAATGGATGTCCGGCATGGCAATCGACGGACCCACGATGCCTGGGAGATGCGCGACATTGGCCACTTGCTGTATGGCCTGATCTCCCCGGATCCCACCCATCAATGCGGCATTTGCGAAGATGAGTCCGTCCGTGCGCATGCCCCCGCGTCGGGGGACACGCCATCGAAACTCGTCGAGCTGTTCTACGTCGTAGTCCACACTTGTAAGCTAGACGTCGAACACGACTTCCGCTCTCCATCCACCCACTGATCGAGTCACTGTGAATCCGTGGCGTGTCACCGCTTTGACCTCAGGTTCAGCGTCATGTCGAGCTGAGTCAAACCGATCGACGTGCAGCGTGACGTGAATGTAGTGAGGCGAGACGTCCACGATCTCCAGGTCCACTGGTACCAGCCTTTCGCTATCGTAGAGGTACAGTACCTCCCGGAGAAAGTGGAAGAAAAGCTCATCCGTTTCTTCGTGCTGTAAGCGGATGGTGCGGGATTCGTTGGAATGAGCGGGGCTGTCCCCTACGACCAGCGATCGAAGCAGTGCCGTGGCCGATTGCAGAAGCTTGCCCCAGTTCTCGGCGGTGATGGCAACACGGATGTCGGCCGTGTGTGACAGGAACTCGTAAGGGGTCACGACCACAAATCCTAGAGGTCCGCGGACAACACTCCGGTCTTCTCAAAGCGGTACGCCATGGCTTTGAGCCGCGCAACACGCACCGGCATCGGTGGGTGCGTAGCGAAGAGGTCCGCGACGAACCCTTGGCGATTGGTGAGACGGCGCCCCATTGGGTCGGCGATGCAGAGGTGTGCCGCACCCTGTTTGATCGCTGTGGTCGCTGCATGGTGGCTATGAATGGCGTGCAATGCGGAAGCTAACGCTTGTGGGTTTCGAGTGAACTGTGCCGCCGTGGCGTCGGCAAGGAACTCGCGCTTGCGACTCACGCCGAGCGCGAGCAAGCGGGAAATGATCGGCGCGAGGATGATCGTAATGATCCAAAGGACGAGGATGACGATCGCGAGGGGGTTACCACCACGCTTTCCACCTCCACCCCGTGATCCACCGCGCATGCCCCCGAATCGAAGTGTCCGCGCCATACCGTCGGACATGATGGCGATGACCCCGACCAGCGCGGCGAGCAGCGTCATCAACTTCACGTCGTGATTCTGGATGTGCGCCATCTCGTGTGCGATTACCGCTTGGAGTTGATCGCGGTTGAGGACACCCAATAGGCCGTCGGTGACCGCGACGTGAGCGTCGCTCTCGACGATTCCCGTCGCGAAGGCATTGGGGTCGTTCTCGGGGACGATCCAGATCTTGGGTCGTGGGAGGCCCGAGGCGATGGCCATTTCCTCCACGACGTTCACGAGCTGTCGCTCTTCGGGCTTGGAAGGCTCCACCAACTCCCAGGCGCCCGTGGACCACAGTACCTGCTTCGGGCCCCGTCGCCACGAGAACCACACCATGCCAACGCCGAAAAGTGTCGTGGCGATGCCGAACCAGGGAACGGCGTGGCGGTAGGCCGCCTCTTCCGCGTTTGCCGTATTCAGGTAGAACGCGAGGTCGCCGCCGAATCCGATCCAAGCGAAGAACGCGATGAAGACACCGACCAAGATTGCGGAACGGCGGCGATTGCGGCGTTGCTGCTCAAAGAGATTGGACTCGCTCACGCGTGCCGAAGATTATGACAAATCGACCGTGGGCACTTCCCGTTCAGCTTCTTCGGTGATCTCCCAGAGTTCCACCTGCTCGGCCTTGGCAAATCCCGCGATGAGGTTCCACGGGAACTGTTGTTGCTTGACGTTGTACGTCGTTGCCGAGTCGTTGTAATGCTGCCGGGCAAACGAAACGCGGTTCTCGGTCGACGTCAATTCCTCTTGTAGCTGGCCGACGTTGGTTGTGGCCTTGAGGTCCGGATAGCGTTCGACCACGAGATTGAATCCCGAAAGCGCATTTGAGAGGGCAGCTTCCGCGGCTGCCAATTCTTTGACACCACCGGTAGGTGTGGCACCCGCCTGGATCTTCACGGCCTGGTTTCGAGCTTGGATTACCGCTTCAAGCGTGTCCTTCTCGAAGTCCATGGCTCCCTTCACGGCGTTCACGAGATTCGGGATCAGATCATGGCGACGCTTTAGCTGCACATCGATTTGTTTCCACGCGTTCAGCGTCTCACCCTTCAGGCGAATTAGGGTGTTGTAAGCGCCGATGGCCCAGAGTGCGACGGCGATCAGCAGCACGGTGAAAATGACGGTCGACACGGCTATCTCCTCGCTGGCGGCTCAGTCAATAATAGTACCATGATTCCCGCCCTGATCGTGTAGATCTCCGGGCGCGTCCGCCGAAGCGATGAGTCGCTGAGCTGCGAGTCGCATGGCATCGGCGATCGCCCGGTCGGGAAGCTTGAGGTGCGCGAGAGGATGGTCGTCTCGGACATGGAGCTCGACCCCGTCACCGACCTCGAGACGTCGCCAGCGCGTCGACGGTCGAACGTCCACGGACTCGTCGGCCAGGCGAACGTGGAGGAGTTGCCCGGCGCGGCCACGTGGTTGCTCATCATGGGCGAGGAATGGGAGGTGCCCGGGCGAGGGAAGCGACCGGCCTACCGTGCTGGCCACGCGTCGCTCCAGAACATCGCCAGTCGTCTTTTCGAGTTCATCGCGGATGGCCTCGAGAGTCGACCCCTCCATCTGCCGGAGTTTGATGAACAGGACTTGCAGCAGATGCCGGTAGGAGTAGGTAGCCGCCGTCCCCCGCCCCTCCGGCGGCGTGACCAGCTCTCGCGTCACGTAGAACCGGATCGTGCGCTCGCTTGGCCGGGCGGCGGCAGCCGCGTTGATCGGTTTGACACCGGATGCCTCGAGAATCGCTCCGGCGACGGTCGCGAGGTCGCGCAGTCGCCAGGGGGCCAGCTTACGGTATTCCCGAAGGGTAAAGAGCGGATCGTTGGTTGGAGCGCTGGCCGCCCCCATGCTAAGGGCCGTTCGCTTCGCGCAACTGATCCGGGAGCAGTCGCGTGATCTCGTCGAGCAACTCGCGGAGGTCGAAGGGCTTTGGGAGGAAGGCAAGGCGGTTGAGCTCGAGCCACGATTGATCCGAGGCAATGTCGACCTCACCAGTCATCACGATCACGCGGTTGGCCAACACAGGCCACTGCGTGGCAATAACATGATAGAGCGTCGCTCCGGACATGCTAGGCAGGTGCAGGTCGAGCAATACCACGTCAACGGTGTGCCGATCGAGGAGATCTAAGGCCTCTTCCCCACTGGCCGCGAGAGTGACATCGAAATTCTTGCGCTCTAGCGCGCGACCGACCGACCGCCGGAGTGCGGCGTCATCGTCAACGATCAAGGTCCGAATCTTCATGGTCTCACATTTCCCTACGACGCACTTTCGAAGGGCACCTGATCATTGTTGAAATACCGCTCACGGACAATCTTCACGGCCTCGTCGGGAGCGAGCGATACCCGCAGATCGCCGGGTGTCATACCGAAGACTTCCTTGACATGCAACGCGAAAGAACGCGGCTTGGCGTACCCCAGCTTGGCCGCAACGTCCTCCACGGTATAACCAGGATCTTGCAGGAGCCGATGCGCGTAGACCACACGAATGACGGTGAGCATCACACTCGGCGGTGGCAGGGTGGCTTTCGTGAACCACCGAGTGCAAGTGCGCCGGTCCATCCGTGCGCGGTCTGCCAGATCCTGGACCGTGCGAAACGAACCTGGCTCACGCACGATCGTTTCAAGCGCCCACTTGAGTTCATGCGGCAGATCCCGGATCACGTCTTCGATGTCGGTCATGAGACTCCGGGAAAGGACACGCGCTGCCTCTTCAGTCAGTGCATCGCTGAGTCGTTGTGCATGATCGTCGTATCCCTCGAGCAGCACCTCGCGTATCCCGGTCTCACCGACCCGTAGGAGCACGGGAACGATGGCGGGAGACAGCTTCGTGTAGAGGATCAGTGGAAGTGAAGGGAACAGCACCCGCAGGCGTTCCACCTCCTGCGAGCGCGGATGACCTTCAAGCCCAGGGTCCACGACCGCCATCTCGACAGGCTCCCCGCGGATAATGTCGAGCGCAGCTCCCCAGCGCTCCGCCCAGCAAAACGCGAATCGCTGCCCAGCGACCCGCTTGAGCTTCGCCGCGAGGACCCTAGGAACAGCAGCAAGTACGAGCATGAATGTCCCAAAAACGACACCTAATGTCCCAATAGGGGCCTATCCGTCGTCTTATGCCGCCCCGATGATTGAAGCGACAAACGACCCTCTCCAATCCCATCCAGGAGGACCTATGTCCCGTCGCCTTCGTTTCGTATTGGCCGCACTGTTTGCGTCCTTTGCCCTCGGTGCGACCGCGTGTGGTGGTCCCACAGCCCCGGTCGAGTCTTGCAGCGTCCAAAACTCCGGTGCATGCATGGTGACGAGCGTACAGAACTCTGGCGCCTGACATCAGAAGGCGAGCGCATTGATGCGCTCGATGGTGTTCTGAAGTTCGGGCGACGGTGGCGGTGGCTGCGGGACTGCCAGGTCGGTGACCTGGTGCTCCCGCAGTTCACGCAGGGCCCGCTCCGCCTTGTAGAGTCGTTCACCGAGCTTGGCCTCCTCGGCAAACTGCACTGCGCGTTCTACATGTCCTATTGCCTCATCGAGAGAGCCAAATGACGCGAAGCCCATTCCGAGTGCGAGCTCGAGATTGCACACTTCATCAACCGGGAGCGTGGCCCTGAGTGGTTCCGCCTCCCGTCGCCAACGCTCGAAGGATAGACGGTCGCCGGCGCACGCCGACACCTCGATTAACTCGAGCACGACCCGCGCGCGAATCTCGCGAGAAGGGTCAGCTCCCAACACGGCATAGAGTGTTTGGCGTGCCGCGTCGAGGTGACCCAGCTCCTTGAAGAGCACCCCCGTATCTGACAACGCCCGCAAGCGGCCGGCCCGGTCTTCTCGAAGCTCGTACGCCGAGAAGGCAAGCGGTACGGCCTCATCCGTTCTCCCGGCAAGATGTAGTGCGATGGCGAGGTCGTGCGTGGCCATGGCTTCGGCGACCTTGTCGCCGGCCGCCTTGGCCTCCGAAACGATACCGCGAAGCTGACGCTCAGACTTGGGGAGATTCCCGGTCTTCTGGAGAGTGATGGCGCGTCCAATCCTCAGCACGAGCGCCGAATGGGTGTCTCCGATGGCCGTCGCCATCTGCTCGCCGCGTTGGTACGCTACTAATGCGTCGTCGAGTCGCCCGAGAAGTCGCAAGACCCTCGCCTGTTGGTGAATCGCCGACACGCAGTACCTGTGAGGATCGCCTGCGGAGTGCTCCAAGAGTGTCTCCAGTACGTCCAACGCTTCCGTAAGGTGGAGATCCTTCTCGAGCCAAAACGCAAACGCCAACAGAGGTGGCAACATCGCGTGAAAATCTGCGTCTTCGACAATGACGTGGGCGCAGGCGGTGACGATGTTCCGCAGGTGCTCCGCGTCGACAGCGCCGGTGGGGAGTCCGTCCACGTAGGCCCGGGTCGCCCTGAGCTGATACAGGATCGCTTCGGAAGCCGATCTTCGATCACCCCATTGATCGATTAGACGCAATACGAGGAAGGCTCCGAGAGCGCGGCACTTCGTCGGGTTATCATTGGCCCGCTGTGCACCTGCCAAAAACGGCTCATGAAGTCTCTGATTCGACGTGGCATGGGGCCTGGGATTCACAGCAGATCTCTCATCGGTTCGGGCAGATGCAGCTAGTATGGGTCCCCGCTCGGTACGCGGCAAGAGTGGGGCCAAACGCTCGAACGTGCTCCTACTCGCGTTTTCTTGATGACACACAGCGGTTGCCGACGCAGCATCGTGGGCCCATGCGGGACGGGTTCACAATATTCGAATTGGCCATGGTGGTAGTCGTGGCCGCAATCATCGGCGGCTTGGCCGTACCCAGGGTGGGGTCTGCGCTCGATCAGATCGCGACCGACCGGGCCGTGAGTGGAGTCATGGTCTTCTACCATCGCGCTCGTCTCGTGGGCACCTGGAGAGCCACGCCCGTCGAGCTCGAATTCCGCCATGATTCTCTGACGGCGACCTTGCGTGGTGCCACGGACTCAGTGGTCCTCAGCGTGGCCGGGCCCGCCTATCATGGCGTGAGTATGAGCGCAAGTCGTTCCAAGATAAGCATTTATCCGTCCGGCCTCGGATGGGGTGCGGCGAACACGAAGCTCATCTTTCGCCGAGGTGCGGCCGCGGAATCACTGACGACCTCGCGGTTGGGTAGACTCAAACGGTGGTGACGATCGGTGTGCGAGCCATCGCATGACAGGCGTAGCGCGCGGCCAAACCGCCAAGCTCCTCACGCTGCCGAGACGCGGGCCGTCCACAGTCCTACGCAGTCCGTCTGGCCCCACAATCGACAGGGGGAAGCCGGTCTCCGGCGCGATCACGACCGATCCGTCTCCTGCCGTGGCGGCGCTCTGAGCCGGGCCCGATAACTCGATGGGGACCCTGGTGTTGCGGCGCAGGTCCCATGATTCGACGCTCCCTGAGGGCCGCATCACCAGCGCATGTTGCCTTGACGCTTCGACGACGACCTCACGGAACGCTCCACCAGCATCGATCGAATCCAGCGCGGTGAGCGTCACACGGTCGAGCAGGTAGACCAGCCCTTGCTGTCCGCAGGCGACAAAGACGATCGTTTGGTTCGCACTCAGGAAGAGGGTGGAAGGCGAACAGCTCCCCGGCAACTGCGCTCGCCGAAGGACCCGTTCGAGCTCTGTATCGAACTCTGTAACGGTGCCGCCACCGCAGGCGACAAAGACCTTCGTTCCAGGCTCGAAGAGCGCGATGGCGCGCGCGTCGTCATGGACACACACACTCGTGGAGTAGCGAGGTTGTAGGGGTGTCAAGGCAAAGACGCGGAGCTTGCTGCCGACAGCCACGTAGAGGGTTCGCGCTCGTGAATCGATCGTCACCGATGAGGTGCGACCCACCCCGAGTGGTGCCTCGTGACTCACAGCCGCGTTGTCTCGCCGGATCTCTCTCAGCGAAAGGACGTCCTGGCCTGTGACGGCGTAGAGTGTGAGACCGTCACGCCCCCAGGTCAGCGTGTGAACGTCGGTCAGCGGGACACTGGTGGTTCGGCGCGCGTTCACGATCCACAGGGAATCACCGTCTGCAATCGAATACCAGCTTGGTGCCGGCGCGCATGCCATCGCGCAGCAGCATCCGGCAACGAGAACGACCTTAGCTTGGGCGATCGTCTTCGAGAAAGACAAGAGACTTGCGTTGGGCGACCGACTGGGTCACCGCCTGCATCACCGCCGGATCGATCACCCTTCCCTCAAGCACGCTCATTCGATCGACCGCTTCTTTGGGCTGTAGCTTCTCCTGATAGGGGCGGGTGGTCGTGAGCGCATCGTAGATCTCGCTCGCGCAAATGATGCGGCCTCCCACGGGAATATCCTCATGGGCGAGGCCATCCGGGTATCCGCTACCGTCCCAGTGCTCGTGATGAGACCGGACCAACGGGACGACACCGGAGAGATGTCGCAATGGCGAGAGAATGTCCGCACCAATCGTCACGTGGCGTTTGATATGGGTGTATTCGTCGTCGCTGAGCTTGCCCTTTTTGTTGATGATGCTCTCGCGTATGCCGATCATCCCGATGTCGTGCAGCCGACCGGACACACGAATGAGTTCGATATCGTCATCATCGAGTTGCATTTCCGCGGCGACCGTGGCACTGAACGCCGCCACGCGCGCGGAATGTCCCGCCAGATAGTGGTTCTTCGCTTCTAACGCGTTAACTAGCGCTTCTAGCGTTGCGACCGAAAGCTCTTTGAGTTTGGTCTGCTCGATTTCTAATTCGCGCGTCCGGCGATGCACTTCCTCCTTGAGCCATTCTGACATCTCGCGTGTTTGGAGCATCGTGTCACGACGCTTGAGCGCGCGCCGGAGAGCACTCTCGAGATTGGCGAGTTCGATCGGCTTAGTCAGATAATCGATGGCGCCACGCTGCATGCAGATCGCGGCGCTGGTCGCATCACTCACCGCGGTAAGCATGAGAATGCCGAGGTCCGGATTGACGCTCAGCGCTTCGGAGACGACATCGAGCCCGGTGATACCAGGCATTCGGATGTCGAGCAGCATCAACTCCGGATCGAACGACTCGATCTTCTCCAACGCTTCGCTCCCGGAAGCGGCGCTCTCGACCTTCCACCCGCGTTGCGTGAGCAGGCGCGACAAAGCGTTCCGGATGGAGCCTTCGTCGTCAACGACGAGTACTCTCACGACTCGATCAGGAGCTACCGATTCACTCACAGCCTGAGACTCCTCTCTGTAGCTGGCCCAAGAATAACCCAAAACCGGTATCCGGCAACGACGGCCGCACCCTACCCTTTAGGCAAATTCGGCCTGGACTCGATGTGGGATGATGCCGGCTGCGGCTCCTCTGTCGAGGAGGAGTTGGACTGCGCGGCGACCTCGTTCTCCGTAATCCACCGTGTAGTCGTTGACGTACATCCCTACAAAACGATCGGCTTCTTCGACATCGAGGCCTCGAGCAAAGCGCATGGCGTGATCGAGCGCTGCCTTCCGGTGTTCGAGTCCGTAGACAATCGAAGCGCGAAGGTCAGCTGAGACTACCGAGATCAATTCTTCTCCAAGGTCCCGCCGGATGGCATTCCCGCCGAGTGGCAGGGGTAGGCCTGTTTCGTCGTGCCACCAGATACCCAAGTCGGTCCAGAGATGCAGCCCGGCCTCGTGATAGGTGAGCTGTCCTTCGTGGATCAGCAGTCCCGCGTCGACCTTGCCGCGTTGAACACTGTCTTCAATCTCGTCGAACGGAACGACGACTGCATCGAATTCGGGCTGAAACAGACGCATCGCCAAAGCGGCCGTGGTCATCGTTCCCGGAATGGCCACCCGCTTTGCGCGCACGGCCTCGCGCGGATCCTCATTCGCTGGCGTCGATGCGACGAGGCACGGCCCGTAACGGTCTCCGATCGACGCACCATGTGACAGCAGGGCGTAGGACTCCGCGAGGTAGGCATAGGCGTGGATCGAAACGGCGGTCACGTCGAGCTCCTGCTTGAGCGCCCGCTGATTCAGTGTCTCGATGTCTTGGAGTTCATGCACGTACGTCCGATTGCCGGTGTCGATCTTTCCAGCGGCGAGAGCGTAGAACATGAATGCGTCGTCAGAGTCGGGACTGTGAGCCAGCCGAATGGTGGGCACTATGGCGTTCCGCCCCCAACCGTGGCCCGTGCCTCTTCCAAGAAAGCGGCGATGGTCCGCGCGTGCGCGTTGTACTCCGGGCGTTCCGCGGCCATCTCCGCGTCGTACTGCTCCAAGAACGACCGGTACGTGTCGTTGACTGCGGCGTCTTCGCCTTGCGCCTGGTACGCGCCGGCCCGGAGCATGTAGGCAAAGAGGTGTCCGGTCGTTTCCGCCTCGAGCGAATCGGCCTGGGCGAGCGCGCCACCGTCATCACCCGTGATGGCCTGAATCAACCCGATGTGGTAGCGAGCGTCAGCGTCCAGCGACCCGAGCGATTCGTATGCCTGAATGGCCATCGGTGTGAAGAACGTGACCTGGTCGGCGTTCCCCGCCTCATGTTCGCGCATGATGCGATCGAAGAGCCGGTCCGCCTGCTCTCGAGGTGTCATCGACGTGAGGTCCGTTGCGCCCACAGGTCCGCCACTGGGCGGAGCCGCGGCCGTTCCCTGTGGCGGCGCGTTCACTCGGCCGGCGAAAAATCCGATCGCGGCAAACACCAACGAGGCAACGAGGATCCCTGTTATCCATGGCCAGAGCGGCGTCTGAGCTGGCCGGCCCGCCGCCAGGGGAGTGCCGCACAGATGGCAGAACTGCGCACCCGCGCTCAACGGAGCGCCGCACGATGAGCAAGATGCGGACGTCAGGGGTGCCGCACAATTGCTGCAGAAGCGGCCGGAAGCAGGTTGGCCACATTGGGGGCATTGGGTGGCTGTCATTCTCGCTGTGGGTCCATTGAAACGGAGAGGGAGAATAATAATACCGGGATTCGTTCGCTGGCGGTGCCCATCCCGGCTTATTACTGTAGCCTGATATGTCCACAGGATCGCAAAGGCATTCCGGATCGGCGCATTTCAATCCGCCGCTCCATCAGATTAAGGCTCGCCCAATGGGCGAGCTGGTCCGCGGCGACAGTCGTTGGGACGTCGTGTTGGAAAGCGTGCTCGATCCGAGCGTGAATGGCGTCCGTGGACGCATCCACTTTGTTTCCGGGACCATTCACCGCCTGACGACCTGGATCTTCCTTGAGTGGAGCGACAGCGATGTTGAGGCTCGATTCAACGAGTTCGCTTCAGATTCGCAAATGCTCTGGAACCTGCTTGGCTCACTCGAAGAACGCTAACGGCCTGCCTCCACCCAACGACGTTCGCTGATGACGGTACCACGCTTGGAAGCGCGGCCGACGTTACGATTGCTGTGCGCATGGATGTTGGTGTTCCCCGTCGAGGCTCACGCGCAGGACCTTCCGCCGATCATTCGGTCGGTGCGCATCGAGACACACAACATCTTCGACTCTACTCAGTCACGGGCGAACTTCTTGTTTCGCGCCGCGAATGCGATTCATGCGACAACGCGCACGTCGGTCATCGGCAGCGAATTGCTGTTCCACGAAGGAGAACATCTGGATTCAGCCCTCTTGGCCGAGACCATGCGGAACCTACGGGCGAGACGCTTGTTCCGGGATGTTGCGATCACTGTTAGTCCGGATGGTGACTCGGTCGATATCGATGTCGTGACGTACGATGGCTGGACCACGGAACTCGTCCTCAATGCCCGGGTCACGGACGGACAGTTTACGTGGGCGCTTGGTGGTCAGGAGCGCAATTTTCTCGGGCTGGGGGCTCGGGTGGGTCTGGTGTATCGCAAAGAGGTCGACCGCAGTGCATGGACGGTGCGCGCTGGGCACGACAGGATTGGCGGCACGCGGTTTGGCGTCGACGGTCTTTATGACAACCTGAGCGACGGAACGGTTGGGCAATGGCAGGTTGGCGTGCCGTTCCGATCACTCTCGGACCGAACAGGTATCCAGTTCTTCGGAGAGGTGGCCGACCAACGGGTCCTCCAGTACATCGACGGGCAAATTGGCGAGACGTTTCAACGCCGAGCCTTTATCCAGTCCGCCCGAGCCGCGTACGCTCCTGCGGTGGGTCCCGGCGGATACTTTCGCGTCGGGCTGGTAGGACAGATCAAGCGTGAGGAGTTCATACGCGTTGTCGATACAGGGCTTTCGGTGCCGGACACGGTGGTTGGAGCGTTCGGTGGATTTGCGGAAATCAAGTTGGCACAGTTCAAGGTCGTCACGCACTACAACGGATTCGCACGCGACGTTGACCTCGACTTGAGTCACCAGGTCACGATCCAAGCGATGGTGGCACCGAAGGGATTAGGGTACGACCGGCTGGGCATTGGACCGGCGCTGACCCTCCAGGCCGGTTTCGACGGGGGCCGCGTGTTTGGGTCGGTGTTGGCACGGGCAAGTGGCCTTTTCAATGGGGCCGGACTCGATACCGGGCAAGTGTTCGGTGCGCTCACGGTGGCCGGCCAGTTCTTCCCGAGACACGCAACCGTGTTTCATATCGAGGGCGGTTCACGAATCGGCACGCCACCGGGTCAAGAGTTCGATTTGGGGCACGGTCTCGGTCCTAGGGCGTTTCGCGCCCACTCCTTCACGGGTGACCACGCGTTCTGGTGGTCGATCGAGCATCGGGCGTTCCTGGTCGACGAGATCTGGGGATTGTTTGGGATGGGGCTCGCCGGATTCCTCGACTACGGCGGCGCGTGGTTCTCTGGTCAAGCGCGGAGAACCGGGGGAGATGTGGGTCTAGGAATTCGCTTGGGGCCCACGCGCTCGACTGGTGCCAGCGTAGGTCGAATCGACGTGGCATACCGCTTCGGCCAAGGCTTTTCCGGCAAGCGGTGGGCTGTCAGCTTCGGGCGCGGATTCGCGTTCTGACTACTGGCCGGCGACCATCGCGGGAAGCAGGCGATCGCGACCGGTTCCCACACCTAGCTGGCCCGTGATGTTCCAACCCCAGCAGTAGGCGTCGCCCGTGGTCGACATGCCGCACGTATGTGTCGCACCGGCGGACACGCTCACGAAACGGACGGGAGTGCCCGCCGGGACGGGCGAGGTGGAGTTGTCTCGGGTGCCGGTGCCAAGTTCTCCCTCGATGTTGCGTCCCCAGCAGAACATCTCGCCGATTGTGGTGAGCCCGCACGAATGAGTGCCGCCCACGCTGATCGCAGTGAACACATGTCCCCCGAGCACCCGGACCGGATACCGCTTCAGACTTTCGGTCCCGTCGCCCAGTTGTCCGTCCTGACTTGCACCCCAACAAAACGCGCTGCCGTTCACTGTGATTGCGCATGTGTGATCGTCCGCTGCCGCGATTGACTCGAACGAGTGGCCACCGGACACCAGGACCGGTGTGTCAGATGACTGTGAGGTACTGTCGCCCAACGTTCCGGCTACGTTGATGCCCCAGCAATAGGCATCGCCGCCAACGACCACACCGCAGGTGTGTTGGAATCCCGCGATAATATGCTCGAACGTGATGTTATCGATCCGTCGGGGCTGCAACTCACATGGCTCCGGGCCACAGACCGTCGCCGGTGGTCCTACTCCGAGTTGACCCCATCCACCGCCACCCCAGCAATAGGCTTCGCCGGCTGCCGTCAATGCGCACGCATGGTGGTCGCCGGTCGTGATCGACTCGAACGCGAGTGTTCCGGTCACGGGAACGGCAGACGCATGCGGCTGGCCCGCCGATCCGATCCCCAATTGCCCGCGGGAGTTCGATCCCCAGCAGTATGCGCTGCCTCCAGTGTCCAGTGCGCACGAAAAATTACCACCGGCGGACGCGTCACGTGCCTGGGTAGTCATGCCGGTGACGAGGGCGGGGGTCCGGTTCGCGAACAACGTGCCGGTGCCGAGTTTGCCGCTCGCATTGGACCCCCAGCAGGCGAGGCGGCCCAGCGCCGTGGTGCCACAAGTATGGAAGGCTCCCGATTCAATGGACTTCAGATCTGCAGTTACGGAGATCTGGGCCTCGGCGCTCTGCCCATCGAGTTCCACTGCTATGGTTGTCGCGCCCGCTCCAACGGCCGCCACGACCCCTGTGCGCTGTCCGACCAAGGCGATCGCGGGTCCGTTGGTGGACCATCGGAAGTCGGGATCCACCACGACCTGGCCGTTCGCGTCGATGGCCGTGGCGGTGAGTGCCGTGGTGTTGCCAAGCGCGAGGACGAGACTCGTCTCGGACAGTGTGACGGATTGCACGTCAACGTCTGTTGGAAGATCGCTGCACGCGGTGGTTGCGAGAGCCACAACCGCCAGCCGAGTGGCAGGCATCATCAGCCTTGCTCGCGGAGGCTCAAGATGAACTGCGGCTCGACAAACCGGAACCCACCACTGCCATTCCCAAGCTGGCCCCTGAAGTTGTCGCCCCAACAAAACACATCCGCATCGGCCGAGACGCCACACGTATGGCCCTCGCCCGCACTGATCGACTGCAGTCTGTTACTACCCAATACCTGCTGCGGCACGGGTACGTTGAAGACTTCGCCGTTTCCAAGCTGGCCGCGTCGGTTGTTCCCCCAGCAGTGTGCGGTGCCGTCGGGAGTCAGGGCGCAGGTGTGTTTCCCGCCAGCCGAGATTGCCGCAAAGGTACGCGTGGTTTCGACGGCCAAGGGTGAGGTGGAACACTTGGCACCAGTCACGGCGCATTCCTGCGTTTCCAGGCCAGCGCCCAGTTGCCCGTCGTCGTCACGCCCCCAACAAAACGCAGTACCGTCGTCGAGAAGTCCGCAGGTATGGTTTCCGCCAGCGTCCAGCGCCTTGAACCGTAGCCCGCCCTGGACGAGCACAGGCAATGGACTTGAAACCAACGTGCCGTTGCCGAGTTGTCCGTCCGCATTACTGCCCCAACAGTAGCCAACGCTGTCCGTCGTCAACGCGCAGGTATGGGTGGCGCCTGTCGTCACGGTCGATACGGCGAAGGCGGCTTCGACAAGCTGGGGAGTTGCGGCACAGGTACCTCCGCAGTCCGGTGCGAGACCGCGGAGCCCCAATTGTCCGGTTTGGTTTGATCCCCAACAGTAGGCGGCCATCGCGTCGCTCACACCGCAGGTGTGCGTACCGCCTCCACTCACGATCAACCACCGAATGTTGCCGGTGACCAGGAGCGGTTCGGCGCTTGCTCCCGGCATACCGGTGCCGAGGATGCCGCCGCCATTACTTCCCCAACAGTAAGCGTCCCCGTCTTCCGTCAACCCGCACGAATGGCCAAACCCCAGCGAGATCTGCTCGAAAAGCAGTCCGCCCACAATGACGCCGGGGAACTCTGGGTTGCCAAACCTCCCAGATCCGACCTGACCGTCGGTGTTCACGCCCCAGCAGGAGGCTTCGCGTTCCGACGGGAGCACGCAGGCGTGGTATGCGCCGAGTGATATCATCACCGAGGGATTGACCGCGATGGAACTCAGCCCATCGCCACAGGCAAGGGTGACGGCAAGCGATGATGCCAATGCAAGCTTGGGCCGGAGGAGAGGTCGAGGTATGGGGCGCCCGCTGGAGGAGGTTACCAAGTACTACCAGGCCAACCGGACCGCGGTTCCGGATGCGCTGACCATGAGCATGTTGCCGCCACGGCCGACCTGAATGGTCTCATAGTCCAGGTCGACGCCGATCACGCCGTTCGCACCAAGTGATTCGGCTTCCATGACCATCTCGTCAAAAGCGGTATCACGTGCCTTTCGCAGCTCTTCTTCGTAGGCGGCCGAACGCCCGCCGACAATGTCCGTGATACCGGCAAAGAAATCTCGAAACAGATTTGCTCCGAGAATCGCCTCGCCCGTGACCACGCCCAGGTACTCCGCCACCTCAGCGCCGTCGATGTTCGGTGTCGTCGTTATGACCATAGTACGGCTCCTTGCGACAGGACGTTGAATCTCGCTTGCGGATGGGCCAAGCGGAATGTTTGGACTAAAGCGAGTAAATCGCGACGGCCCTGCGCACGCTCGCAACGAGCTGTGACTCGACCATGTGGGTGGCCAGCTTGTCGATGGCGCACCACATCCACGTCGAATCGCCCACCGTCACGTGATCGCGGTGCTCGGCGCGAAAGCTGAAGGTTAGGTCGTGGTGTCGATGTGGTGGTTCGTTCTTGAACTTTGGGATTTGGTGCACGTCAACGCGTACGAGCTTGGTTCGTTCGTCAGGTTTGAGCGATACTCCCGTTTCTTCCGTCACCTCTCGACACGCTGCGCCCTCGAGTGATTCATCCGTGGGTTCGATGTGGCCGCCCGGCTGGATCCATCGACCGACCCGGTCGTGATTGACGAGAATCACTGCCTCGAGGTCCGGCGATACTACGATCGCACTGGACGTGATGTGGCCGGGATCGTAATCCGAGCGACAAAAAGGGTTCGACTTACCCACGAGGAGTTCCCTCGTCATCGTGAGGCTCTCGATGTCGGACGGCTGGCTGCCAGCCTCGAACTCATCCAGCAGGACCCTCACATGATCGATGTCGATCACGGTGACTCCGTTGGGTCGATGCACGCTTCGCCCTCGTTTTCGACCTTGTTCACATAGGTCGATACGGCATAGAAGGTTGTCAGGGTGGAGGCTGCAGGATGCAGGAGGCGTCGCAGTCTATCTGAGTCGTCTACGTCGGGGTCGAGCCACGCTTCAATCTCGGTTGGCGAGAGGATCGCTGGCATCCGATCGTGCAGGTCCACCAACGCGTCGTTTGCGTCAACGGTGATGATCGTGAACGTTTCGATTGGCCCTTCCGTGTGGCTGAACCATTGGTCCCATAAGCCGGCCAGGGCGAAATGGCGGGTCGCTGCGGGATGAATATAGTACGGCTGCTTGATCGATCCTGCCTTCTTCCATTCATAGAATCCGCTGACGGGAATTACACAACGTCGTTGCCGAAACGATTCCTTGAATGCTGGCTTATCGGCAACGGACTCGGCGCGAGCATTGATGGTGCGCATCGCAATCTTCGGATCGTCTGCCCACGAAGGGATGAGACCCCATCGTAATGGCGCTATGGAGCGGCCGCGTTTTCCATGTCGAATGACCAACGCGTCATGGGTCGGGGCCACGTTGTACCGGGCATCCCACGACGGAAGGTCCAGGAGCTTGAACACCTCGCGGTCGAGTTGCTCGATGTCGGCCTGGGTGAATCTGCCGCACACGGTGAGGCGTGCCTATGGTGTGCCGCCGGCGCCAGCCAGGTGTGCTTCGAGTAACCTGCGGCGTACGTGGGTGGGTGGGCGTTCGTACTCGTCCACGAATTCATCATATATCCGGCGAGCCCCGGCAACGTCGCCGATGCGGAGTTTGGCCACGACGCCGCCTTCGACGAGCAGCGTTGGAGAAATCCATCGAAGCGATTCCGCGCCCAATCGGTACGGCTCAGCGCGCCGGGGTGAGGCGAGACGGTCCACGAGGTTGGAGACGAGTTCGAAATCCCATGCGTCGAGCGCCGCATCGAATTCGACGGCTTGCCGCACGATGTCCGGAGCGGACGTGTTATCCAGGTAGGTTCGCACGGTGGCGAAGAACGCCGAATCCGCAACGCCAGTGATGCCACTACTCCGGTCGGCGTGGATGACCCGATATTGGCTGAGCCAAAACCACCAATCCTCCTGCGGGGCTGCGGCCTCGAGCATCTCGTGCCAGCGTTCGTGGAAGAATCTTCCCTCTCTGAGGTCGTCCGGCCAATCCGACACTGGGGGAGGTGTTCCATCGAGTGAACGGAAATATGCGGCAGCGCTTCGCGCGTGCAGCCGTCCGATGTTAGCGCTCGCCGGTCGGGTGTCGGTGAGAGCGGTGAGGGTATCGTGACCCAGCGCCGCGGCGATGTTGAATCCCTCGGTTCCGAGATTCACGAATCCGTCCGCCAACGCGTTTGCGAAGCGGGTGCGCTCCGCATGAAGCTCGAGGAATGGGTAGTAATCTGAGTTGGGTTGATCCCAACGTTCGAGAATGGGGGCCAGGACGGCCGCATCAGTCAACCGGACTGCCCCGAGATCGTCCGGGAGGAGCGGACGGACGTGACACAGGTCCTGCCCAAGCGCTGGGAACGACAACACAGACCAGTCAGGCTCTCCCATAGTCGCGGCGTTGCTCGCGACGATTAGCAGGTCACCACTACTCGTTTGAAACACGGTGAATGCGTTGAACACACGTCCCACGGCTGACAGCACCGTCAAAACCAAGTCGTCGTCCATCTCGTACAACTGGAACCATTGACCGAACACCCCGCCCTCACTGAGGTGTCGACTGACACGACCATAGAACTCGACCGTAAAGAGGCTTGCGACCCCACTAACCCAGGGATTCGACGGGGTCGCCACAATCACGTCATAAAGTTCGTCACCGGCCGCGAAGTACGTTCGCGCGTCTTCGACCACAATTCGCGAGCGTTCGTCGTCGAACACACGCTCGTTGGCCGGGTAGAGGTGCGTCGATCCGTACACCATCTGTGGCTCGATTTCGATGGTCACCACCTCTTCGAGCCGGGGATCGCCCAGCAAGATGTGCCCCGACATGCCGGTACCGTGCCCGATCACGGCGCCGCGGCGTGGGCTCGTCGCGTGCGCGAGGGTGATGAGAGGTCCAAGTGTCTGCGTCGCAATGTCGCCAGAGATCGCCTCGCGGCGGACATTTCGCTCGCAGCGGTCGAGCCATGACGTGGGGATCGATCCATCCGCCTTTCCATTCGTAGCGACCACGAGCCGCGGCGGATCGGACGTGCGATAGGTTGCGACGCTGGCCGTGCGACCGTCGCGGTAGAACTCCACTTCCTCGAGCCAGGTCGGCCGGGGTGTGCCATAGCGGAAGACGCCGCCTGCACGGATCCCCGGGTCCACCCCACGGACCAGGAACGTGAGCACAACGAGTCCCACAGTAGCAACGGCAACGCCATAGCCGAACGTTGGTCGACGGAGCCGCGACCGACTGGCGGTGACGAGAAGGACGATGCCCAAGGCCATGTCGAGCGTTGCCGCAATGATCAGAAGGCGCCGTACACCCACCAATGGCATTATCAAGAGTGCGGCAAGCGCGACGCCCACGATGGCGCCGATAGTATTCACGCTGTACACCTCGCCGATTCCCTTCTCGCCTTCGCCACCCACCACGAGGATGCGAGTGATGAGCGGCAATGTCATACCGGCGCAGATGGTCGACGGAAGCATCACCGCAAGGCTTGCCGCGTACTTACCAAGCGAGAATCCGGTGTACCCGGCATCGGTCCGCGTGAACGTCTGCAAGAGCCAGGCGACCCATTCGAATGTCCACCCGTACAAGGGGAGCGTGGCGATCGCGGCGAGTCCCATCGCCCATTGCACGATGCCCAAGGTGTGAAGCGGCTGCTGCAATCGATCGGCGCGACTGCGGATCCAAAATGCACCCAGTGCCATTCCAAAGATGAATGCGGAGAGCATGATCTCGAACGAGTGGGTGGCAGACCCCAGCACGAGCGAGAGCATACGGATCCATGCGATTTCGTACCCGAATGACGCGACGGCCGTGCCGAAGGCTACGATCAAGAGCAGCCGTCGCAGACGGTCGAGCGTCAGGCCCGTTGACGCCGTCGCCGTATCTGCGACGGGCGTGGCAGTGGCGTGCTCGGTCCCGGCGGGTACGACTCGGGCAATGCCGAACGCGATCCCTGCGACGACAAGGTTGACGACGGCGGCGGTGAGAACAGTGCCGGGTAGGCCGCCGACCGCGAGCAGATAGAACCCGGCAATCAGGACGCCGGCTGCCGCCCCGATATTGTTGGTGAAGTACAGCAGGCCGAGGACGTGGCCTGGTGCACGCGGCATGCGTCGGATGATCGCTGCCGCCATGAGGGGGAAGGTGGTGCCGAGTAGCACGGCTTGCGGGAGAATGAGGACTGCGGCGAGCGTCCACTTGATGCCACCGAGCACCAAGCCGGTCCCGACAGCTGGGAAGATCACGTCATAGGCGAAACCAGTCGTGCCGACAAAAACGGGGTGAAACGCCAGCCCAAGCAGGGCAATCGCGAGCTCGGCGCCGGCATAGAGCAGCAGGGGATCTCGAAACCGTTCGGAGTATTTTCCCGCCGCACCCGCGCCGATAGCCATCCCACCCAGGAAGATTCCAAGTACCAGCACCTGGGCGTACGCGCTGTGGCCGACGAACAGTGCGAGATACCGCGACCATACGGATTCGTAGATCAGGCCTGCGGCACCCGACAGGGTGAAGATGACGTACGCCAGCGCGATCATCGTGACATGGACCTCCGTGGTCCCAATATATCCGTCGCGACCATCGGATCATGGGCGCCTTGTCACGACCCTTGCTCTTGGCGAAGTTTCTTCCCCTTCAGGCGCCGTAGCCAAGTGGTAAGGCAGAGGTCTGCAAAACCTCCATTCGGCAGTTCGAATCTGCCCGGCGCCTCTACGCGAGCTGCGTCGTGCCTCATTCACCACCCCGCAGGACCACCCTGGATGGGACAGACGGGCTGGTGAGACAGATGGGACCACGCCCAATTCTCCTCTGTCCCTTCCGTCTCGGGGACGGCGTGCCGTTGATTCACTCAAGCGACTTCATCACGCTGCGTGCTGTCGTTTCCTCGCACGCTGGCTACGCGCGCCACATCTTATACCCCTTGGTCGCCATCACCGTGCGCCGCTCGTTGGCCCTCGCCGATCGCTATGAGCCCGATGCTGACGCTGAAGGAAATGATGATTCCAGAACTCATGTTTCAGACAGAAGACTGCACCGCGGCAGCAGGGATGGGTGGCGGGGAGGTGCTCGCGTGACCGAACACGCCCGACGGCCGATCAAGTTCCTCCGAGCACAGGTGGACGTTGTGCCTGATGAGCGCTGTGAGGCGACGGTAGAAGTCGAGGCCCAAGGCGCGGGCACCTTCACAGGTACAGCGCAAGGCGGGGTTGGCCAAGTCGACCAGTTACGGGCGGTCGCTCGCGCGACCTCCGACGCCCTGTCAGATGCGTTCGAAGCCCAAGGGGCGCAAGTTCGCGTCGTGAGCGTGCAGCTGGTCGAGACGGTCACACAAACGGCCGTGGTCGTGTCGCTGGCGGCGTCCAAGGGAACGATTACGCGATCGCTGCTCGGAGTCTGCGATGGCACCAAGGATCCCGCCACGGGAGCGGCATTGGCGGTGCTGAACGCGACGAATCGGTTTTTGGGACCAGGATGATGCTCCGAAACACCGTCGCTTAGGGCATCTCGGCCGCCTCGATCAGGTTTGCCTCGAGCAACCGCCCTCGCAGGTCGCAATCGCGAGTCCGTTTTGCGTTCAAGGGCACCGACTCGATTTCGGCGCTCGCCAAAACCACGCCTCCGCGGCGGACTCTCTCGCCAAATCCCGCACACGACACGCGGCGCAAGGCAACTCCCTGCCGACAAGAGGGTTACGAACATCGCTCGCCCGAATTCGGCGGTGCATTCCGAGGTTGTGTACGTCGTGCAGGAGCTTGGGGACGCCTTGCCGGAGCTCGGGAACGTCCTACCGTCCTACCGTCCCAGGCGACGTACCCGCCGCCGCCATACCCCGATTGAATGCCTCGGTGTTCATTGCCAGCATCGTGCAGTCGGCGCCGAGCTTGTCTTCCATGACGCTGAGCAACGCCTCCGCAGGCAGGATCTCCGTCGCGGCCACGAACGCGCCCAGCGCGACGATGTTCTTGATGAGCCGCTTACCGATGTCCATCGCCGCCTCCGTACACGGAACACCGATCACCTTGACGCTTGTATCGAACGACGGAGGCTCGGGAATCACGGTACTGTCATAGACGATCACACCGCCGGGGCGTACCGCCGGTCCGAATTTTTCCAAACTCATCGGGTTGAATGCGATCAACGCGTGTGGCTCGGGACAAGACGGCGATAAGACTTCGCCGACGGCCATGCGAATATCGGCATAGGATGTCCCGCCGCGTGACTCGGGACCGTAGCTCGGGATATAGGTCGAATCGAACCCCTCGTTGATTGCTGCCTTGTTGAGAAACGCGGCAATGGTCTGCGCGCCGTCCCCCCCCGACCCGGCAAACTTGACCCCGACTTCCAACTCGTCCATATGCGTTGGAAAGCCCGCGCCATAACGCGTGGGTTCACGTTTCGGCACGCCAATGGTGTCCACCACGTGTTCGGCGTCGAACCGCGGCGGGTCAGGATGGAACCATGGTTCACGAGCCTCATCCTTCTTGACGCCGAGCGGGAAGACCGCCGTCATCGTTTCCTTGACCCACTGCTCGGACTCTACGGGTGTCATGTGCCAATGGGTCGGGCATTCGGAGAGAATCTCGATGAACGAAAGCCCGCGACCCTCCATCTGAAGCGTGAGCGCCTTTTTGATGGCTTTGTGCGCGCGGACCCGTTGCTTGTTGTCGTATAGTGCACACCGCTCGATGTACATGGGCCCATCGAGTTGCGCGACAATCTCGGCCATGCGCATCGGTCCACCCTCCATGCGACCACGGCCGGAGGGTGACGTCGTCGTGCGCTGCTCCATCAGCGACGTCGGCGCCATCTGCCCGCCGGTCATCCCGTAGATGGCGTTGTTGATGAAGATGAACGTCATAGGGATTCCCAGTTGTGTCGCCTGCATGATCTCGGCGAGGCCGATGGACGCGAGATCGCCGTCACCTTGATAACTCACCACCACTGAATTCGGGTTGGCGAGTTTGTGTCCGAGGCCCACCGCCGGCGCGCGGCCGTGCGCGGCCTGCGTGTTCCCGACGTCCAGGTAGTAGTACATGAACACCGCACACCCCACTGGTGAGATCGCCACGGTGCGGTCTTCGATTCCCAGCTCGGTGATCGACTCGGCCAGGTACTTGTGGATCAGTCCGTGTCCGCAGCCCGCGCAGTAGTGGGTCGAAAGACCTTTCAAGCCCTCACCATGACTGTGTCGCGTGAAGCGCTCGTAGAAGACGCCGGTCATGACACCACCTCCTCAGCAAGCGCCGCAACCCGATCGACGATCTCCCGTTGCTGGGGCAGCACTCCTCCCAAACGCTGCACGTGGTCGATGCGCGGTGGCGCGAGGCCTCTCCGACTCAGCGCCATACGGAGTTCGTCCTCCAACTGCCCGGACCCGGCCTCAACCACAACGACGCGCGGCTTGCGGGCAAGCGCTTCCGTGAGACCATCGACCGGGAATGGCCAGAGCGACACCGGTCGGAAGAGACCCACCTTTATGCCGCGCTCGCGGAGTTCCTTCACGGCGCCCTGTGCCATGCGTGCCGGTGTGTTGCATGCCACGATCAGCCACTCGGCGTCCTCGGTTTGGTGAGCGTCCCACCGTTGTTGCTCCTCGCTGATCCGACGGTACTTGTCGTTCAAATGCCGGTTGTGCGCTTCGAGGTCGGGTTCGTTCAGCAGGATGGAGGTGTGCAGGTTCCCGCGATGTGCCGCGTCGCCGTAGACGGCCCACGAGGGCAGACCGGGTTTGACGAGATGGTCGGGCAACGTCACACGACCGGCAATCTGGCCGAGGTATCCATCGCCGACCACGATCACGGGGTTCCGGTATCGGAACGCGAGGTCGAACGCCTCCATCGTGAGGTCGAGCATTTCCTGTGGTGAAGCGGGGGCCAACACCAATGCATGGGTGTTGCCGTGTCCCAGGCCGCGACAGACCAACTTGATGTCGCCTTGTTCGGGACCGACGTTGCCCAAGCCCGGACCGCCGCGCATCACGTTGACGAACACCGCGGGCAGCTCCGCGCCGATCATATAGGAGATGCCTTCCAGCATGAGGCTAAAGCCGGGTGACGACGTGAACGTCATGCTGCGTTGTCCGGCGCCGGCGCAGCCGTACAGCATGTTGGCCGTCGCCACCTCGCTCACCGCTTGTACGAAGAAGCCGCCCAAATCCGGCAGCAGGTTTGCCATCAGCTCCGCACCTTCGGTCGAAGGTGTGATGGGATATCCGAAGAAGTGACGGCACCCGCCCAGCACCGCGCCGATCGCCGATGCGTGCGTGCCTTTGAGAACCATTGGTTCGAGCGCGGGCAATGGAACGCGCTCGTCGGGAACGGTCTCAGGGGTGGGGCGACGGTCTCGTTCCTCGTCGAAGAACGTGAACGGGTCGCTCAGCACCATGTCGTTGGTATCGAGCCCCCTCGGCAGTGGCATCAGGCCCTTCGGTTCTGGGCACGCCTCGAGGCAGAGGCCGCAGTAGTTGCAGTGCTCGAGATCCACGACCACCGGTGTCAGCCCAGTGACGGGATCGACCTCCGTGCCTTCTTCGATGCAGTGCTGGGGGCAGGATTCGATGCAGCGCCCACATGCCTTGCACAGCATGGGGAACATGAAGGGCGTCGGCTTGAACTTCTTGCTTGGAATGACCATAGGAGGGACCTCCCAGTCCTGCGTGGAAGGTCCCGTTTGGGGGGTGATCCTCCGGTGAAGCCCTCTTTAAGGGCTCCTTTTTATGAAGTCTTCTTAATTACCTCCGCGCGGCCAGGGTGCGCCCTGGTCCATGGTCGTCACGGGCCCCATGCCCTTGTACACGAATTTTTGAACGCGTTTGCCCTCATACGTCTCAGTCGTGAAGATGTTGCCGCGGGAGTCGGTGGCGATCGAATGCACTGCGAAGAACAAGCCGGGTTGTCGCCCCCCATCGCCAAAAGTCGTAAGGATCTCGAGCGACGCACGGTCCATGATGTACACCTTCATGTTCTTGCCGTCGGCGACGTACATGAAGCGCTGTGCGGGGTCCCTGGAAAACGCGATGTCCCAGGTCGAGCCGTCGCCGAGCGTCAATGGCGCGATGATCTTCTCGGTGACGAACGTGCCGTCGGTGCGGAAGACCTGTATGCGATCGTTGGGGCGGTCGCACACGTACACGAGCCCGTCATTCGACGGCTCGGCGCAATGCACGGGCGTACGGAACTGCTGTGCGAGCGCTGCAGTGGGATCGTACCGACCAATATCGGTGTCATCCGGCCGGTTTCCGTAGGCACCCCAATACCGTTTGATCTCTCCGGTGTTCGCGTCGAGAATGGCCACACGTCGGTTTCGGTAGCCGTCAGCGACGTAGGCCTCGTCGCCAGTCGCGTCGAACGAGATCTTCGCGACGCGCCCGAAGTGGTCCATGGCGTTGCTGTTGGTTTCCTGCCCGGGAATCCCGATCTCCATGAGGAACCGGCCGTCGCGCGTGAACTTGAGGATGTGAGAGTCGCCCGCGCCGTTCCCGCCAATCCAGACGTTGTCTTTTGGGTCGATCGTGATCCCGTGATTCGAGGTCGGCCACGTGTAGCCTTCGGCCGGGCCACCCCAGCCGTTGATGTAGTTGCCCTCTGGGTCGAACTCGAGGATGTACGGGGCCGGTAAGCAGCATTCACCGGTTGGTGGGTCTGTGGAGGCTCCAATTTCGGTCCGCTCGTTGAGTGGCGCCTTGCGGTGGATGATGAATACGTGGTCCCGCGAATCGACGCCCACGCCGACCGCCGATCCCAATACCCAGTGATTCGGCAGCGGCTTGGGCCAGAATGGATCCACCTCGAACATCGGGGCCTCTTGCTCCTGGACCTTGCTTGCGTCGGCTGAGCGCTCGAGCGCCGTGGCCCCAATGGCGAGGGCTGCCGTGACGGCCACCAGGCCCGTGGCAATGAGCACGTTCTGTTGCATCGCCGCCTCCCCAAAGAAATGCTGGGCTCCCTGGGCCCGCTGTCGGACCAGGGTCGATGCGGATAGACTATCCCCCCGGCATGACAACGTCTAGAATCGGCCGCATCGGCGCCCTCGTCGCTGTAGCGCTTGTCGCGATCCCCTCCCAACCGAAGGGGCACGAGATCCCGAACGACGTGACGGTTCGGATGTTCGTGAAACCTGATGGGAGGACGCTCCGAGTTCTGGTGCGGGTCCCCCTCAACGCAATGCGGGATTTCAACTTCCCCGTGCGCGGGCCGGGGTACCTCCAGATCGAGGCGGCCGAGCAGATGCTGCACGATGCGGCGATCATGTGGGTCGCCGACTACCTGGAGGTCTACGAGAACGGCGCGGCACTCGGCAGGCCGATGGTGCCGGTGACGCGGGTCTCCCTACCGTCCAACCTTGCCTTCGGCGATTACGACGAGGCACTCGGTCACATCACGAGCGATCCACTCCCTGAGGAGACTGAGCTCATCTGGGAACAGGCGCTCCTCGATGCCGTGATCGAGTATCCCATTGCGTCAGACCAGTCGGAGTTCTCCATGCGGCCGGCCATGGCACACTTGGGGTTGCGAACGCTGACCGTGCTCCGGTTCCTTCCGGCGAAGGGCGGCGAACGCGCGTTTCAGTACACAGGCGACCACGGGCTGGTGCGACTCGATCCCCGGTGGCACCAGGCGGTTTGGCGTTTCATCGCGCTGGGATTCGACCACATCCTCGATGGATTCGATCACCTGCTCTTTCTCCTCTGTCTGGTGATCCCCTTCCGGCGGTTCTGGGCACTCGTTCCGATCGTGACCTCCTTCACCGTCGCGCATTCCATAACGCTGATTGCGTCCGCGGTTGGTTTGGCACCCGATGCCCTATGGTTCCCACCGCTCATCGAGACGTTGATCGCGCTCTCGATCGTGTTTATGGCACTCGAGAACATCGTGGGCGCGAAACTCCAACGCCGATGGATGATCGCGTTCGGGTTTGGTTTGGTGCACGGTTTTGGATTCTCGTTCGTGCTCAGCGAGTCGTTGCAGTTTGCCGGTGGGCACCTGCTCACGTCGCTCCTCTCCTTCAACGTGGGCGTTGAGTTCGGCCAGTTGTTCGTGCTCGCGTTGGCGGTGCCGGCTCTGGTGTTGTTATTCCGGCACGTCCTGGCCGAGCGCATGGGGACGATCATTCTTTCTGCCTTGCTCGCGCACACGGGCTGGCATTGGATGACTGATCGGGGATCGCAGTTACTGCAGTATCAGGTCACGTGGCCGGCCGTTGACACCCTGTTTCTCGCGACGCTGCTGCGTTGGCTCATGCTGTTCGTGATCATTGGCGGCGCTGCATGGGCGTTGCGCGGCGGGTTTGCGAAACTGAGTGAGTGGGCGAACGGGCGGATGGGCGGGCAGGCAGTCGGGAGTTCCGCCACCTAGGCACGCTCAGCGCCACGCATTACCCATGCCGCTCGACTTCCCGTGGGGGTACGGGGGCGTAGATTCTCCAAACCCGTTTCGAACCGTTTGGTGAGGTAAGTATGTCACACGCTTCCATCTTGAGGATGACCATCGCTGTCGCACTTGTGGCGGTGGTCGTCGCCGACGTCGCACACGCACAGAACCACGCACCGAATCCGTACACGACAGTACCCGGTGTTTGGGGAAGACTCTCGGCGGGACGAACGTGGGGGGCGACGAGCGCCGTCTATCCGGCACTTGACGGTCGCCACATCTGGGTAGGGGAGCGGTGTGGGGAGAACACGTGCAATGCGAAAGACGACGTCGATCCCATTCTCTTGTTCGACCAAGACGGCAATCTCGTGCGGAGCTTTGGTGCCGGAATGATCCTCTGGCCTCACGGGATGTACGTTGATGCGGACGGCAACGTCTGGGTGACCGACGCACTCGGTTTTGGACAACAGCCAGAAGGTCGAGGTCATGAGATCCTGAAGTTCAGCCCCGAGGGCGAGTTGCTGATGACGCTTGGCAAGAGAGGCCTTCCCGGAGACGGTCCGGACACGTTTCGAAAGCCCTCCGACGTCCTGGTGGCGCCCAATGGCGCCATCTTCGTGGCCGACGGCCACGATGCCGGGGGCAACAATCGCATCGTGAAGTTCTCCAGTGACGGCACCTATCTCACGGAATGGGGAGAGACAGGGGGGGAGAACGGGCAGTTCCGTGACCCGCACGCCCTCGCCATGGACTCCCAGGGTCGGTTGTTCGTAGGCGATCGGGCGAACAGCCGAATCCAGATATTCGATCAAGAAGGCAACCACCTCGCGACGTGGACGCAGTTCGGTCGACCGAGCGGGTTGTTCATCGATGCCAACGACATTCTGTATTCGGCGGATTCCGAATCCAACACGCGGCGGAACCCGGGTTGGAAACGCGGTATCCGCATCGGCAGTGCGCGCGACGGCTTCGTGACGGCGTTCATTCCAGATCCCGAACCCGACCAGGACAACTCGGGAACGAGTGCCGCCGAGGGCGTCGCCGTGGACGCGATGGGAAACATCTATGGCGCCGAGGTCGGGCCAAGGATGCTGCGGCGATACGTGCGGCAGCGGTAAACCACTTCCACGGACCTGAGAATCAGATGAAACGACGCGATGTGTTGTTCGTGTTTCTCCTGCTGTGTGTAGGCGCACCGGCGGCAGGCGCGCAGCAGTTTGGCGGCTCGCTGGCGATCAGTGGGAACCAGGTGCTGGTGGGCGAAGCGCGCCAGTCGACGTTCCCTGGCATCGTGTACGTGTTCGAGCGGGCGGGCGACGCGTGGCGTGAGACGGCGCAGCTCATGGTTGCCGACGCGAGCCTGGGGGCGCCCGACGGCTTTGGCCGCGCGTTGGCCTTCACAGGTCGAACGCTCCTGGTTGGAGCACCCCTCACGAACGGCCATGCGGGAGCGGTGCACGTCTACCAGTCGGGCGCTTCCGGAGCGTGGAATCGAGTTGGAACCGTGGCCTCTCCTTCAGAATCGGATAGCGCGGGCTTCGGCAGTGCGGTGGTCGCGAATGCCGATGTTGTGGCAATTGCGGCGCCGGGTGATCTTGACGGCGCCGGCGCGGTGCACGTCTTCCGGCTCCAGGCCGGAGCGTTGATACCGCAAGCGACGTTGCGCGCCGAGGGCACACAGAACTTCGGAACGACCATCACCGTCGAAGGCGACCTTCTCCTCGCGGGTAACCCTGAACGCCGTGACGCTCCGCCGTACGTGCACGCTTTCCGTCTCGACCGTGCGTCGCAAGAATGGGTCGAATTGGGCACGCTCGGCGGAGAGATGTTCGGTGAGCGGAGTGGGTTTGGCACTTCGCTAGCGCTCCGAGACGGGCGAGCATTCGTCGGTGCACCGGGGCTCAATCAACGCGTCGGGGCGGTGTTCGTCTTTTCATCTTCAGTCGAAACCGGTGAGTGGTTCGTCGAAACCCAATTGGCGCCGTTCGAGGCACGGCCCAACACGCAGTTCGGTGCCTCGATTGCGTTTGACGGTGATCGTACGTGGGTTGGAGCCCCCGGAGATGGAGACGGCGCCGGCGCTACCTATGCGTTCGATCAGAACGCCACGGGCGCATGGCTCGGCGTGCGGAAAGTGATGAGTGACGCGCTCGAGGGGGCAGCTGGATTCGGGAGTTCCTCGGCTACCGGTGCGGCGGTTGCCGTCGTTGGGGCGGGCCGGGTCGATCGTGGCGGGGGAGCGGTCGCGGTTTTCGAGCGCGGGCGAGATGGAGGGTGGTCGGAACGTGCCACGCTCGTGAACGAGATGCGCGGGTTTCCCGCGGTCACTGGGGGTGAGATCGAATGTGGGGCCGGTCGTGCCGTGGGCTTCGCGTGCGGGAACGTGAACGTGCTTTCCTTCCTGCCGATCAAGGACATTGGTGGGCAGCGCGGCACGAGTGTCAATGATATCTGGGGCTGGACGGATTCAGAGACGGGTCGCGAGTACGCCATCGTGGGTCGCACCGACGGGACCTCGTTCGTCGACATCACGGATCCGCTCAACCCGCGCTACTTGGGAGACCTCCCGAAGACGGGGGGATCGAGCAGCAGTATCTGGCGTGACATGAAGGTCTATCGGGATCACGTGTACATCGTCGCCGATGCCGCGGGTGAACACGGCGTGCAGGTGTTCGATCTGCGCCAGCTCAGAACGCTCCACGCCGTTCCTGTCACGCTCGACGAGACGTATCGCTATGACGGCATCAACAGCGCGCACAACATCGTGATCAACGAGGAGACGGGGTACGCGTACGCCGTCGGGAGCAGTGGTGGCGGCGAAACGTGTGGCGGTGGCCTGCACATGATCAATCTCGCCAATCCCGGGCAGCCGACCTTTGCTGGATGTTTTGCCGACCGATCAACGGGGCGTCGCAAGACGGGCTATTCGCATGATGCTCAGTGCGTGACGTATCGCGGCCCGGACATCGATCATCAGGGCAAAGAGATCTGCATGGGATCCAACGAGACGGCGCTCAGCATTGCCGACGTGTCGAACAAGAACAACCCGGTGGCGCTGGCGATGATCTCGTACCCGAACGTTGCCTACACACACCAAGGGTGGTTTTCCGAAGACCATCGATACTTCTATCAGAACGATGAAGGCGATGAGCCCCAGGGACTGGTCGACGGTACGCGGACGCTCGTGTGGGACGTGACCGATCTGGATGATCCGGTGCTCGTGAAAGAGTACATCGCGGAGACGACGACCACGGATCACAATCTCTATATCCGTGGCGACGTGATGTACCAGTCGAATTACGGAAGTGGTCTGCGCGTCATTGACATCTCAGATCCGGAGAATCCGGTGGAGATCGGATTCTTCGATACGACGCCGTACGGTGGTGGCGGGTCTTGGAGCAACTACCCGTATTTCGAGAGTGGCGTCATTATCGCTACCAGCATGGGTGATGGCCTGTTTGTTTTGAAGGCAACCAAACAGCCGCCGTTGACACCGTAGGACAGGGGGAACGGCCGGACAAGCGGTTAGGCCGCCAGGCATCCTGAACGGCCGCTCATTCAGTCGCTGGTGGCAAGCAGCAAGTGCAGGAGCATTGCGTTGTCGAGATGGTCCAGAAACGTATCGAATTCCAGGTAGTATCCCTCCACGTCATACCCGACAAACGCATGAAATCGGTCATTCCGTCCAACCGAGTCCGACCGCATCTCGAAACCGTTCGCGCCACTCGCATGCGCGAACCAGTCGTCGATGTTGTCCGTCCAAAATGACAGCGTCACACCTTTCTGTTCGGTCGACCGATGCATGCCGCGTTCCTGGTCAACGAGCCCGAGGAATCCTGTGAGTGAGGTCTGGTAGATCTTGGTCCAGCCCTGGTCGACAATCATCTCGAGGCCGAGCCTGTCCTCGTAGAAGGCCATCGCAGCTTCGAGGTCGTTGTAGTAGGTCCAGAGCACCGTCGCCTTGAAGCCGAGGCCTGCTGGAACGTCACCTGCCGACAGCTTGGTTTCGGCTGCGTCGAGTACCGGGATGAAGCGTTGGTTTTCAGGATGCGAATTGAACCGTTCGAATTCGAGTAGGTAGCCCTCGGGATCGATGGCGACAAAACCGTCATGCGGGCGGTTCTCTCGGAGGTTGAACTCGAACCGCATCTTCGTGTCGGTAGCTGACAGGTAATCCCACCATTCCTCGAGTTGATCCGTGATCAACGCGATCGCGACGGTCTTCGGTTCGTCCGCCGAGTGCATCCCGCTATCGGCGTCGACAAGCGTGAGAAACGACGATCCCGCGATATGCAGGATCTTCGCAAACCCATAGTCGGCGGCAACGTCGATGCCGAGGGTGTTGGTGTAGAAGTCGGTGGCCACGTCGAGGTCGGCATAGTAGAAGAAGGCATTGTTCGCAATGATGCCAAAGTCTCGGTACGGGTTAGCCGTTCCGGGATCGGAGCGCGTACAACTTGAAGCGGTTGTAGCCATCCAGGCGAGGAGCAGCAGGGGAATTATGCGTCGCACCACGTTCTAGGCCTCGTCGTCTCGACCTTCTACATTGCCGTCATGTCAGACATTGCGCCAGCAAGGACTGAAAGCGTACTGCCGAGCGATCGCCCGCTCCATGCGAAGCGGCGGCTCGTGGTGTCGGGGCTGGGAGTAGCGGCATTCGCCCTATTTCAGCTTCTCCTCGTCGCTCCGCGACTCACGGATGCGGTGTTTGGAGATGTGATCAATCCCCCGGTCGTGTGGGTGCTGTCGCGCATCACGGGGCTGGTACCGTTCTCCGTTGCTGAGTGGCTGATTCTGGCATATGTGCTCACCGTGGCATTCTTCATGGCGCGGGCAACGGTCGCGATGGTGCGACGGCGTCGGTCTATGCGAAACGGGCTCGCTTCCGCGGCACTCATTGGGTTCCGTGATCTGGGTGCGATCGTGTTTCTTTTTTACGTCGTGTGGGGATTCAACTACGCACGGTCACCGCTCGCGGATCGATTGGGTTGGCCCGAGTTCGTGCCGCCGGATTCGACGGAACTCATCGTGCTGGCCGAACAGAGCGTTTACAACGTCAATGCGGCGTACCGGGCACTGCACGGAGTCGCTGACCTTGGCCACGCGACGCCCGTCCCCGACAATGCGGACTTGAACGCTGCGATCGATGTTGGATATGCGCGGGCGGCGACGCTGCTTCCGCTGCCGTCATTCATGAAGTGGCAGTACGGTCGGGTGAAGCAACCAGTCTGGTACCAACTGTTTGCCACGTTCGGTGCGGCTGGGGTGTACCTGCCCTGGACGGCTGAGTCGCACGTGGTTCCCCAGCCTGCGGCGCTTCGTGCCTACACCATCGCCCACGAGAAGGCCCACCAGCGCGGGATCAACCCGGAACTCGAAGCGAGCTTCATGGGGTTTCTGGCAGCCTCTCTGGCCCCGAATCGGGTGGCACGCTATTCGGCGGCCTTCTACGCTCAGGCGAGGTTGGTGCGGCTCGTCCCACGCGACGAGCGCCGACGCCTTGCGGCCTTGCGGCTCCCGGGGGTCGAACGTGACCGACGTGAGGTCAATGCCTGGTGGCAGCAGTTCGAGGGGCCTGCCGAGGCCGTTGGAGAGGCCATGAACGACCGCTTCCTCCGCACCAACCGTGTTGCCGGTGGAGTCCGAAACTACGAGTTGGTCGTGCAGCTCTTCGTGGAGTTCAATCGCCAAACCGGTGCCCTCTCGCCGGCCGGGGATGCTCCGTAGACGGCTCTTCACCACCCCTTAAGGGTCCGTTCACGTTACGGGGCATACCCTGTTCAGTGGAGGATGGCAAGGAGGTTTCGATGCGATCCCCACGTGAAGTAGCGTTCGGCGCAGCGTTCGCGGCGCTTTTCGTGATGCCACAGGCGGCATCGTCCCCAATCGACCAGATGATTGCCAATGTGAATCAGTTGCTTGCCGAGTACGAGTTCACCGACCACGCCGGACAGGTCGGGCGGACATCGATCAAGATCGTGAATGGCGTGCTCATCGTTGAAACGGCGAAGCGCAAGGGCGAGGACGTGTTCACCAACATCTGGCGCGCGCCCGTCAATGATCTCGATGCGGACGACATGCGTCTCGAACGTGTCGGGAGTTATACTGAACTGGTGATTGCGTCACATGCCGCCGTCGTGACACAACTCCGTTCGGTCACGGGTGGGTTCTCGAACACATGGTCGTTACCTGCGGCACGAGCGGTGAAGCTGCAGTTCGCCGCGAACGAGTATGATGCGCTGGAGGTACAGGACCGCATGGCAGAACTGGTGCTTGCCGCGCAGTCTGAAGCGAAAGCGGTCGGATAACACCTTCATGCACTGGGGTCCGGACGGCCGGCGCCTAGTGCGCCGGCCGTTGCTGTTCTTGGGGTGGTCAGGCTGCCCTGACACCGCCCGATTGGTGGACGTGCACGTCGTGTTGGGGATATGGAATCGAACACCCCGCCGTCTCAAGTTGCTCCTTCAACCTGCGTGTGAGATCGAACCGTAGGTTCCAGTAGTCGTCACGGTTGCACCAGGGTCGCACGACCAGATTCACGGAGGAATCAGCCAATTCGCTCACAGCGACGACGGGAGCGGGATCGGCGAGCACGCGGTCGTCGTCATCGAGTATCCGCCGCATCACGTCGCTCGCCACCTGAAGGTCGTCGTCGTAGGAAACTCCCATGACGAGGTCAATGCGTCGCGTGGCATTTGCCGAATAGTTCTTGATCGTCTGGCCCCACACAGACGCGTTGGGCATAACGATGTCGACGTTGTCGGGCGTCTTGAGCGTCGTGGTGAAGACTCGAATGGCTTCGACGCTCCCTGCGACACCGCCAGCCTCCACGAAGTCACCCGTCTTGAAGGGTCGGAACATCAAGAGCATGACGCCCGAGGCGAAGTGGCTCAAAGTGCCTTGCATCGCCAACCCAACCGCCAATCCCGCGGCACCCAGGACGGCCACGAGGGACGCGGTCTGCACGCCGACGGCGCTCAACACGGCGATGACTACAACGGCGATGATGCCGTAGTACGTCACGGACGACAGGAACGGAACGAGGGTTTCGTCAACGGCGGCTTTTTGCAGCGCCGTGCGAAGGATCTTGCGAGCCCAGCGGGCAAGCACGCGTCCCACAAAGAAGATCGCAATGGCGCTGATCAACTTCATGCCCCACGCGGTCATCGGTTCGGCAATGAGGGCCCAAAGGGCCGATAGGTCGAGTTCTGGCATACGCACTCCCGGGAATAGACGTGATACGGATTGCGAAATCTAACGGCCACTCAGCCTATGACTCCGTCGTGCTGGCCCCACTGCGGGCCTGGCATATCTTAGGCGGTGTCGGGGGCGGAGTTGGTGGCAATGCAAGATCCGTTTGACGAGTTCCAACGAGCGCTACCCAAGCGGTACCGGCTGGAGCGAAAGCTCAAGCGCGGGGGGATGGGATACATCTATCTCGCCCGCGAGAGCCACCCGGATCGTCAAGTCGCCATCAAAGTGCTTGACCCCGAGGTGACGGTCCGACTTGGTCGGGAACGGTTCCTACGCGAGGTCTCCCTTCTCTCGAACCTGACCCACCCACACATCGTCCCGGTCTTCGCAGCCGGTGATGCGAGTGACTTTCTCTACTACGTCATGCCGTTCGTCGAAGGCGAGACACTCGGGGACCGCGTGGCGCGAGTGGGCCAGCTGCATGTGGGTGTAGCGATGCGGATTGCGTACGAGGTTGCCGACGCGCTCGCCTATGCGCACCAGCGTGGGATCATCCATCGTGATATCAAGCCCGCCAACATCTTGATGCACGATGACCACGCGCTGGTGGCGGATTTCGGAATCGCGCGAGCTATCAGTGTGGCCGAATCCGAGCCGATCACGGAGGTGGGAGTAGCACTTGGAACCCCCTCGTACATGAGTCCGGAGCAAATCACCGGTGAGTCGACGGTGGATGGGCGCAGCGACGTCTACTCGTTGGGCTGCGTGCTTTACGAAATGCTCGCCGGTGTGGCGCCATTTCAAGGTGCGGATACTCGCACCACGATGATCAAACATGTCACTGACCCACCTCCTCCTTTCCCGCCACGTCGTACCGATTTGCCCGTGCCGGTGATCGATCTCGTGATGCGTGCGCTGGAGAAAGAGCCAGCGAAGCGGTTCAGCTCCGCCAAGGAGATGAGCCAGGCGTTGCGCGATCTGGGGGACCCACGAACGAGTTGGTCTGGGGCGTTGGCCACAATGCCGATCGCGCGACAGGGGCAGACGCCCGGGTGGGTGAAGCCATCGTTGCTCGTCGGGGCCATGGTCGTGGTGCTGATTCTGCTTTGGCCTCGGGTAGTGCCGCGCGATTCGACTTTGGTGGCCGGCGCTCCACGGTGGCTCGACTCGGTGGCGGTCTTCCCCCTGCTGAACCAGACGGGCGACACGACGCTGGATCATGTCGGCCGCGCGATCGCGGATCTGGTCAACAGTAGTCTCACGCAGATCGATTCCATCAAGGTCAGTCCGCCGCACTCTGCGGAGGTATTGCGTGACAGCGCGTTTACGGAGCAGCGACTTGCGGCCGAGTTGGGCGCGGGGCATTTGATATCAGGGACGCTCAGTCCCGGCCCAAGCGGGGTCGCGGTGCGTGTCCAGCATTTCGATGCGACCGCCAATGCACTGGTATGGGCACCGCAGGCCTGGTTCTTCGATCTCTCGGACGTCTTGCGGGAAGAAGAGCGCATCGCCGGCGAGATCATTCGGTACCTGTCGGGTGGGGTACTCCGCAATGTCACTGCGGCCTCCATGGTGGTGCCGACCCTGAGCCCAGGGCACGAATCGTATAGCCTGGGTGCGCATTTCCTCGCGCGCCGCACGCCTGATGGAATCAACCGCGCCATCCAGCTCTTCCGTGACGCCATTGGCGAAGACAGCGCATACGCACAGGCGTACGCCGACCTATCGGTCGCACACAGTCTCTCGTTGACCTATCGGTACGCCATCGGGCTTGATGGGTACAGCACGGCGGGACGGGCACTTGCCTACGCCGACCGCGCGATCCAACTCGATTCATCGCTGGCCGCGGGATGGGCAGCTCGCGGATATATCGGTGCACTTGCCGGAGCACCCATTACCGACGTGGCTGCGGACTTCGCACGAGCGCGAGCGCGCAACAGCGCGGGCGCGAGTGTGGCCAGCTGGTCAGCTCGAGTGCTCGCCCGCCAAGGGAGATTCGACGAAGCGCTCGAACAAGCATCGCTGGCGGTGCAAATCGACGTGGCTTCCGCCGGGCGTAGGATTGCGGTGGCGTTGCTCGAACTCCAACGCGGGAGCTATCCCGAGGCGATCGCTCAGGCCATGATGGCTCAGGCGCTGGAGCCGAACCTCGTCATGCCGAGTGCGATTGCTGCGCGGGCATATCTACTGGCGGACCAGCCACACCGGTGTGCGGCGATGAATCTCGGCCCTCACCGTGCTCTCCAAGCGCTGTGCCTCGCGGCGATGGGTGGCGAGTCCGACGCGGCGGCGATCATAGATTCGGTGGAAGCGGCTGCAGCACGTGGTGGCAGCGGCGAAACAGCCTTCACGGCGGTGGTCACTGCCGAAGATCTGGCTTCGTACTATGCGTGGCGGGGCGACGCGACAGTCTCACTCGGGTGGGTACGAAATGCTTTCCTGCTGTCTCCGTCAGGTATCGATTCGCAGCTGAGAGAGTCGGCTATGTTCGATAACGTCCGGTCCGATCCGGTGTTTGCCGACGGCCTGGCAGAAGAACTGGCAGGTCGGTGGCCGCGCGTCCTCAGTGCGGCCCAGACCGTGGATCGATCAGTCCTCCAGTAATCGGAGCGCTGTGATGGCGGCCGCCCGAACAGTCCGATCTCGGTCGTGCTGTAGATGTGCGAGCGTGGCCAGGGCTGTCTTGCCACCGGCGACGCGGAGCCCCTGAATAGCAGATACGCGTTGCGTTGAGGACCTGCGCCCGATGATACGGCCGCCCGGGGCTGCTGCCTCAACGAGTGCTTGGATAGCATCAGCAGATCCCAGCCTGCCGAGAGCAAGGTAGAGTTCACGCTGGGTGCTGGGATCGGACTCGTTCGACGCGGCGAGAAGCAAAGGCATTGCTAGGGCACCGGAGCCGCCCGGCTGCACTGCCCGAGCAACGACCAGTCGCGTTTTGCGATCACCAGATGTCAGTGCCGCCCGCAAGTACTCTTCGGTAGCGGACGTTCCAATTTGTGCGAGGGCTGCGACGGCGGATTGCCGAACACGACTGTCCTCATGCCGCATCGCGACCCCAAGGGCGGGAATGGCAGCTTCCAGTCGCATCTCGCCGGCGAGCTCAGCCACATTGCGGATCACGAACCACCGCTCATCGTCGAACAATCGAATTGCCAGGTGCGCACCCTCTTCGGTCGCGCAGAGGGCTTCGAAGTACACACGGCGCTCCGCAATGGTTTGCGCTTCAGTGAGATGCTGGAGCAGCGCGTGGGTCCCGTCGACGCCCGCTCGTACCATGATGGCCCGAATCTCCTCAGTGAGGAACGGATCCACCATGAGTTTCGCCCAATCGTGCAAGTGTCGATCGGTCAATACGCGGCGCAAAGAAATCCCGAACTCGCGCCGCACGTCCGCCCGCCCAGTCTCGGATTCGAGCTGCACCAATACAGTAGTGGCGGCGGCGGCCGCCTCGACGTCCTGTTGGTTCATCGCGTTGACGATCTCGTTAGCGACCGCGTTGGCCTGTCCCAATACGTGCGCGCTCGGGTCGAGCGCGAGAAGCGCCCGTACATACGACCCGAGCTTGGTGTTGACCGGGATGGAGGTACTACGCCGTGCCGTGGAGTGATTCGCAGGGTCGCCCATGACGTTTCAACTATGCGCCACGGTGAACTGTCTTCGCAACGGTGGGAGCGTGGGACCGATACGCTACGTCATTCCGGCCACACTCTCCCCAAGCGCGGCCATAGCCGCGAGGAGTTGGTCATCGGTCAAATACGGGGCGGGACCAAATCGAAGTAACATGTCACGCCAGTCGGTGGACACGCCGCGATGCAGGAGCCCTTGGTGCAGACGTGCAGCATGTCGCGTTTCCAGTGCGAGAAAACCACCCAGCTGCTCGGGCGGGGTATTGCGATCTCGTGCTACGACGTCCGGATCCACGTCCAGGGCGTCAAAGGCGCTACTCAACACACGGATTTGATGTTGGCTCACCTCCCGGAGGAGCCGTGGCGTCAACCGGTACGACTCGAAGAACTGGAAAACTCTGGCCGCGCGGTAATGACTGGTCGGATCGTACGTGGACCCGGCGAACCTCGCGGCGCCTGCCCCGTAACGAACGCCGTGCGTCGCGGTGTCGAGCGAGAGGTCCTCGAACTCGGCGAACCAACCGGTGATGACGGGCCGTAACGCACAGTCGGGTGGCACCCGGAGAAAACAATTGCCCTCACCCAGTTGGCAGTACTTGTAGCCCCCTCCGGTGACGAAGGCGGACTCCAGCCCTTCGTCGACGACTGAGAATGGGACGACGTTTAAGGTGTGATAGGCGTCGACCAACATCTCGGCGCCGACTTGGCGACACGTCTCAGCGACCTGTCCAAGATGTGGAACGATGAGGGCGTTGCGAAACAACACGGAGGAGACGATAGCGGCCGCCGTCCTGTCGTCGATCGCCGCACAGATGCGGTCTGCCAATGTGCTCGTCGGGAGTGCGGCGATCTTGACGATCTCCATCGATTCTTCGGCCAGACGCTCGAGTTGGCGACGCAATGAATGAAACTCACCATCCGTCGTCACGATCTTTGGCCGCTTGCGCAGCGGCAAGGCCGAAAGGAAGCGCACGCCAAGTTCGTGGGTGCTGGATCCCAACGCGATCTCGCCGTTTGCATCATCGAGCATCCGCCGGTACCCGGCGCGAACCTGCTCGGCCCTCTCGAAGGCATGATCCCATTTCTGGTCCACAAATTCTGCGGCATCCGACCACGATTCGGCTTGCCCATCAAAGCCGCAGTTCGGCCAAGCCTGGTGAGAGTGCCCAGTGAGCAGCAGCCGTTCACTTACGCGAAAACGTGAGTAGTGCCTGGCGAGCGCGTTGGGCGCCTGATAAAGATCCTCGGGGGCGGGTGCTTCTGGCGTCACAGCGATGTACGAATCGCCCAAAGGTCTGGGAAGGCCGGTCGAAAGAGCGTTGAAGAGAGATACTCCACCCCCGTGGAGCCACCAGTGCCCGGCTTGTTGCCGATGGTTCGTCGGACCATCTGCACGTGGCGATAACGCCACTCCTGTAACCCTTCGTCCAGATCGACCATCCGTTCACAAATACTTGCCACGGCGTGGTTGGATCGATAGACGTTGATAAGCACCTGTTGGACGGCGTCATCGGCTCTGACCGGTTCGTGGACGTCGCGTTGGATGGCGATGCCAACATCGTATGCGTTCGCTTCGAGGTATCTGAGAAACGCGTCCCACAGTGTCCGAGCGTCGTATCGCTCTGCCAGCCGCACGCGACCCGATGACCCTTCGGGGTAGTGGTCGACCGCCGATTTGCGCTTCTGGCCGAGGACGAACTCGAGTTCCCGAAACTGATAGGACTGAAAGCCACTGCCCGACTCGAGCCGTTCACGAAACGACAAGAAGTTGACCGGGGTCATTGTTTCCAACACATCAATTTGCGCGACTAAGACCTTGAGAATGGTCAGCACGCGCTTGAACGTATGGTTGGCCACGGGTGTGTCGTTGCCTTCGAGTCGTTCCGTCAGGTAGTCCAACTCGTGGAGCAGTTCCTTGAACCACAGTTCGTAGACCTGATGAATAACAATAAAAAGATGTTCATCGTGTTCGGGGCCGTCGGAAACGGGCTGCTGGAGCGCTAGCAGTTCGTCAACTTTGAGATACGACGAATACGTGAGTGGCATGGCCTCTATGTGAAACGGGGATTGTAGTTGTTCAGGGATTCGTATTGCGGCAGCCAGGGAAGTTGGTGACCCAGCTCGTACGCGGCGTGATGAGTCCAATAGGGGTCCCACAGGTGGGCGCGTGCCAGCACACAAAGGTCAGCCCGGCCGGCGGCGAGAATGGTGTTCACGTCGGTGTACGACGAGATATTCCCAACGGCCATCGTCGCGATCCCCGCTTCGTGGCGCACCCGATCTGCGAAGGGGGTCTGGAATTGTCGTCCGTATACAGGCTTCGCGTCCGGAACGGTCTGTCCAGCGGACACATCGACGATGTCGCAGCCGTGCTCCGCGAGCAAGGTCGCTACACGTACGGCGTCGTGCGGCTGGCTTCCACCCGGTGCCCAATCGACGGCCGAGATACGTACGGACATTGGTTTGTGTGGGGGCCACGCGGCTCTGACCGCGTCGAAGACTTCCAGCGGGTACCGCATACGATTCTCAACAGTCCCGCCATACGCATCAGTGCGGCGATTGGTCAGCGGTGAGACGAACGTAGCGAGCAGATACCCGTGTGCGAAATGCAGCTCGAGGATGTCGAAGCCGGCTTCATCGGCACGTTCGGCCGCTGCAACGAACTGCTCACGCACCAGGTCCATGTCCCGACGGCTCATCTCCCGTGGTACTTGTGATTCCGAAAAATACGGAATCGCGGATGGCGCGATGATCGGCCAGTTGCCCTCAGGAAGCGGCCGGTCCAATCCCTCCCATGCCAACCGCGTGGACCCCTTCCGGCCGGCGTGACCCAACTGCATGCCGATGCGGGCAGACGTGTTGAGATGTACAAAATTCACGATGCGCTTCCAAGCCGCGACATGCTCCTCCGTGTAGATGCCGGCACACCCCGGTGAGATCCGTGCCTCGGCACTTACGTTTGTCATTTCCGTTAAGACGAGCGCGGCCCCGCCCTGCGCCCGCGCACCCAGATGGACGAGGTGCCAGTCGTTCGGTGTCCCATCCTGGGCACAATACTGGCACATCGGTGACACCACGACTCGATTCGTGAGGGTGAGGTCCCGCAGCTTGAAGGGGGTAAACATCGGTGGGGGTGTAGGCGATGGCCCAACAGCTACACCCGATTGCACCTCAGCCTGCTGTGCGAACCAGGTATTCACGCTCTCGATGAATCCCTCATCTCGCATCTTGAGGTTGTCATGCGTAACACGGAAGCTTCGGGTCAGAAGGTTGAACGCGAACTGTATCGGCTCCATGGACATGTAGCGTTCGGTGTCCTCGAACCACTGCAAGCTGACCTGGGCGGCGCGCTGTGTACTTTCGACCTGGGGTCGCCGCTCCTTTTCGTACGATGCCAGTGCCTGCCCTTGTGAGGCGTGGGCATTCAACGCGCCAGCCAGGGACGCGGCATCTTCCATTGCCAGTTTGGTCCCGGAGCCGATCGAAAAGTGTGCCGTATGAGCGGCGTCGCCGATCAGTACAACGTTTTCGTGCGTCCAACATGCCGTCTTGAGGGTCGGGAATTGTCGCCAGATAGACCGATTGGTTTCGAGCGAATGGCCCTGAAGCTCTTCTGCGAAAAGCGCTTCACAAAACGAGAGCGTGTCCGACTCTGACGCCTCGCTCATTCCTGATGCTCGCCAAGTCGCTTCAGTCGCTTCAATGATAAACGTGGATTGGTCCGGCGCGTACTGGTACGCGTGGACTCGCCATAGTCCGTGCTCGGTCTGCCGGAAGAAAAAAGTGAAGGCTGGGAACGGTCGGGTGGTACCCAACCACACGTACCGGTTGGGGCGCCAGTCCACGTGGGGACGGAACATCTCCTGGTACGTAGCGCGGACGGTGCTGTTGAACCCATCCGCACCGATGAGAAGATCGGCATCCCGAAGCGCGTCGAGGTCGTCCACCTCCACCCCGAACCGCACATCCACGCTCAGCTCACGGCAGCGGTCCGTAAGAATCTGAAGCAGCGCGGCGCGAGAAAGGCCACTGAACCCGTGGCCAGACGACTTGAGCAATCCCCCGCGGTAGTGAATGTCGATGTCATCCCAAGTGGCGGCAGCGGCCATCATGGCATCAAAGGATTCTGGATCCAACTCACGGAAGTTGGTGCCTGTTGCGTCCGAGAAGACCACCCCGAATCCGAACGTCGCATCCGGCTGGTTTCGTTCGTAGATCGTTATGTGGTGATTCGGGCTCGCCTTCTTCATGAGAATGGCGAAGTACAGGCCTGCGGGCCCCCCTCCGAGGCAGGCGATATTCACGCGCCGCCCTCGAGCAGGTGGCGCGCAACAATCAACTGTTGGATCTCGGTCGTACCCTCGTAGATGCGTAGTGCTCGAACTGCACGGTACAGATGGTCGACTGGGTGGTCGATCAGCACACCCCGGCCGCCGATAATTTGTACAGCGTCGTCGACGATCCGTTGGGCTGCCTCGGTCGCATACGCTTTGGCCATGGCGGGTGCGAAGCCGGAATGTGGTGGACCGTGATCCAGCTCCCAGGCCGCCCGATATACGAGAAGGCGCGCCGCATCGAGTTCAGTCGCCATGCGGGCGAGCTTGAGTTTGATGAGCTGAAACTCGCCAAGTGGCTTCCCGAATTGCTGCCTTCGATGCGCGTGCGTCAGTGCCTCCGCCAAGGCACGAGCTGCCATCCCACAGGCGGCGGCACCAACAGTGGGGCGTAGCCGCTCGAGAGTCGCGAAGCCGAGCGTGAGTCCTTCGCCCTCGGCACCGAGGACCGCGTCAGCTGGAACGCGGCAATCGTTGAAGTGCAATTCGCCCAACGGGTGTGGTGCACTCATGATCTGCGGATTCACGAACTCGAGGCCCTCAGTAGCAGCGGGTACGGCAAAGCAGCTCACACCGTGTCGTCCCTTGGTGTGATCGGTCACGGCGTACACCACGTATAGGTCGGCGATGCCCGCGTTCGAGATCAATGTCTTCGATCCCGTGATGACGTAGTGGTCGCCGTCTCGCTTCGCCGTCGTCTCCATTGCGGTGACGTCCGACCCCGCTCCCACCTCGGTCATCGCAAAAGCAGTCATGACATTTCCGGCGGCAGCCCCAGGGATCCACTCTTCGCGCGACCGTTCGTGCTTGGACATGAGCATCGGCGTGATGCCCAATGCCTGGAGCGCGAAAACCGCGTCAGCCAGCGGGGATGTTGCAGCAAGCACTTCCCGAACGACGCAACAAGCTCGCCAATCCTGCTCGACAATTGGGGTGTAGCAATCACCGTCAGCCAAGATCGATAAGATGGTCCGGGCTTGCTCGCGACCTGCGGCGTCGGATTCAGGATCGCCGAGGGGTTTCACACGATCCACTACAAACTCCCGAATCCGCTCGAACAGATCTCGGTGATGTGCGTCGAGGAAGACGCGAGCGGGATGTGCCTCGACCATAGACGCTATACGAATTTCGGTGGCCGTTTGGCGACGAACGCGTCATAGGCTTCACGAAAGTCCGGATGCAGCATGAGGTCCGCTTGTGCCTCCGCCTCGAACTGGAGGGCCGTCTCCAGGTCCATGGCCGCCTCCCGATTGAGGGCATCCTTGGTAACGGCGAGGGCGTCCCTGGGCCCCGCTGCGAGGCGTTCGGCGAGCTCACGTGCCTCAGCGATGAGCTCGCCGTGTTGGACCACGCGGTCGTACAGTCCTATGCGGTGCGCCTCATCGGGGCTTATGAATTCGCCAGTCATGAGCAGTCGTGTAGCATGCGCGAGGCCGACGATGCGCGGCAGAAGCCACGATGCACCCATGTCCGCCCCCGACAGGCCGACGCGAGTGAAGAGATACGCGATCTTGGCCGACGGAGCGGCAATCCGAACATCGCAAGCGGTGGCGATCACGGCACCTGCACCGGCCACCGTTCCATTGAGTGCCCCGATGATTGGCCGCGGGCAACGGCGCATCGCGAGTATCAGGTCGCAGGTCATGCGCGTGAATTCCAGGAGCCCGGCGCGGTCGCGCGCGAAGAGGGCGCCAATGATATCCTCGACGTCCCCGCCGGAACAGAATCCCTTGCCCGCACCGGTGAGGATGATTGCCCGAACGCCAGTGTTAGCGCCGACTGTGGCAAACGTGTCCCGCAGTTCGGCGTAGACCTCGAATGTCAGTGCGTTGAGGCGATCGGGACGATTCAGGGTGAGCGTGGTGACGCCCGCTCGTGTGTCCTCGCGTTTGAAGCTGGTCGGGTTCATAGGACTGCCGTTGCTTCGATCTCCACCATCGCTCGCGCGTCCACGAGCGCCTTGACCTCGACGAGCGCCATTGCCGGGTAGTGCTTGCCCAACCGGTTCCGCCAGACCGCGCCCAGCGCCTGGCGACTTTCCAGGTACGCCTCGCGATCGGTGACGTAGACCGTCATCCGTGCGATATCGGTCGGCTCACCTCCCGCTTCATGCACGACGGCGATGATCTTATCGAGGACGCGAGCCCATTGTTCGACGAACGTGATCTCGGGAACGGACCCCGTTGCATCGCTCGCTGACTGCCCAGCGATGAACAACAACCGACCATCCTCGGGTGCTAGCAGGCCGTTGTTCCAACCGGACGGCGTACCGAGTGTTTCAGGATTGAAGATCTCCAGGGTCATGCGCGCAGGTGTCCTCCATCCATGATGATGGCCTCGCCGTTGATGCCGGCCGCATCGTCGTGACACAGTGAGACGGCCATATGTGCGACCTCGGCGGGCGAAATGAGGCGGCCTTGTGGTGTCGTCGCGAGAATGGCGGCAAGCGCGTCTGACGCGCTTCGTCCGGTCTTCTCACGAATACGGTTGACGGATGCCTCCGTCATCGCGGTGTCGACATATCCCGGGCAGATAGCGTTGATTGTGACCCCTCGGGCGGCAACCTCGGCCGCCACGCTACGCGTGAGCCCGAGGACCGCGTGCTTCGAAGCGCTGTACGCGCTCACGTACCGATCACCAGTGACCCCCGCGACCGAAGCAATGTTGACGACGCGTCCCCATCCACGCTCCATCATTCCCGGTACGAAGGCCCGCAGACAGAGAAAGGACCCGGTAGCGTTGACCGCGAACAACTGGTTCCAGTCGTTGAGTTGGATCTTGCCTATCGGTGAGGAATGCGCGATGCCAGCATTGTTCACGAGGATGTCAACCGCCCCCAAGCGGTCGAAGGCGGCCGTCGCCAGCTGTTGAACGCTGTCCTCCCGAATGATGTCACATGACACGGCAAAGGCGGTCCCACCGTCGTCGTTGATGGCGTCTGCTACTTCCTGAATCTCACGTGTCGTTCGTGCAGTCACGAGCACGGTAACCCCCAGCTGAGCCAGAGCGGCGGCGATTGCCGCACCGATACCACGACCGCCGCCCGTTACGACAGCGTGCTTTCCCTCAAGCGGCATGCAGCGTCTCCAGGATCGCATCTGCGAGGATCGCACCGAGCGTGTCCACGGATGCGGCGCCCTCAGCCGGTGTGGCCTGGCTCGGGAATCCGAAATAGGCTCGGTCTCCCCCAGCCTCTTCGAAATTTTGTGCTCCCTGGCGCATCGCGGTACTGAGCGAGACGGGGTGCTCCTGCAATGCGCGTCGGAGATCCTCGCGCACGAGCTCGGGCCGTTCAGCCTGTACGATTGACGTCTCGAATTGTCCGGCATGACACGCGCCGCTCTGGAATTCTTCCGTGAGCCGCTGTGCCACAGTCCGCCGCGTGAGATTTGGAAAGACGATTGGAACGGGGAGGTGCTCGCCGTCGATGAGGCTAGTAAGCGCGCTCAAATGCGCCGGATCGAGGTGCGTATTCGCAATGGCAACCAGACGGACGCCGTGTCCGGCCAGGTTTTCAACGATATCGCGCACAAGCATCTGGAGAGTGTTCTCGTTGATCGAGATGGTGCCCGCAAAACCAGCCGCCCACGTGGCTGGCGTGTAGTACAAGGCCGGCAAGATCACGACGTCATGCCCTGCGTCACTCAGGCGTTCACCGGCGGTGCGGGCCATCGCTTCGCTGAGGATCACGTCGGTGGCTAGCGGTAGGTGGGGTCCGTGCGCTTCCACGGCACCGATTGGCAGAACGGCCAGGACTCGACTGCGGTCGAGGTCCCGAACCTCTTCCCATGTCATGCTGGACAGCCACCACACCGACATGATATCTCACCTCCCATGACGTTTATCCCGCCAGAGTCGTTCAATATCGCTGACTATTTCCTCGATGCACGAATCCGTGAGGGAAAAGCGGAGAACACCGCCATCGTCACCGGCGGCCGGAGCGTAAGCTATGGCGAGGTTCAGAGGGCCGCCAATCGCTTTGCTGAGGTCTTACGGGTCGCGGGAGTGCGACCAGAGGAACGTGTCATCATCGCCCTGCCCGACGGTGTAGAGTACGTCGCGGCGTTCTTCGCTATTCTGAAGGTGGGCGCCGTGGTCGTGATGGTGAACCCTGATCTGCCAGCCGAGGCGATCGAGTATTTCTGCAGGTACACAGGAGCGGGGACGGCCATTGTCTCTAGTGGCGCGGTACAACCATTCGAGGCAGCTCGGACGGCGTCCAATCGGCTCCGGACCATCATCCCATACGTTTCCTTCGAGGCCACCCATCCCGACGAAGGGGCCGGAGTTCTCGAAGCTGTCTCAACCCACCGAGATGATCCAGCAGTTTGGCTGTTCTCCGGAGGCACGACGGGTCGCCCAAAGGCGGTCGTGCAGACCCACCGCTCGTTTGCCAATACCACCGAGTGCTACGCCAAGGGCGTGGTTCGCTACACCGAACGTGACCGCACCCTGTCCGTTCCGAAGCTCTTCTTCGGTTACGCAACGGGGTCGAATTTGCTCTTTCCCTTTGCTGTTGGAGCCACATCGATCCTGTTTCGCGAGCGTTGCACGGTGGAGGTGCTCTTCGACAAGATCCGTACACACCGACCCACGATCCTCATAAACGTGCCGACCATGGTGAACAAGATGGTGAATCACCCGACGGCGGCGGACCAGGATCTGTCGTCGATTCGGCTGACTACGTCGGCTGGAGAGGCCTTACCGGAAGAGCTGTTTCACCGTTGGAATGACACGTTCGGTGTCGACTTGCTCGACGGACTCGGGACTGCCGAGATGTGGCACATCTTTATCTCGAACCGGCCTGGGCGGGCGAAGGCTGGATCGATTGGAACGGTTGTGCCGGGGTTCGATGTCGAGGTTCGCGACGAAGACGGGTCTCCGCTTGACAACGGGCATACTGGATGGCTCTGGGTGCGGGGAGATTCCCGCGCCTTGGGCTATTGGCGGCAAATGGAGAAGTCTGTGCACGCGTTTCGCGGGGAGTGGTATGTGTCTGGAGACCTCGTGGAGCGCGATGCCGAAGGGTATTTCTACTACCGGGGGCGAGGCGACGACCTTCTCAAGGTTGGTGGGAAATGGCTGGCCCCCCAGCAGGTGGAGAGTTGCCTACTCGAGCACTCGCGGGTCCGCGAGGTCGCGGTCGTGGGAGTGGTAGATCAGGACGGTCTCACGAAGCCACACGCGTTTGTCGTGGCAATTGATCCCGATCCTTTGTTGGCGGAGGAGCTCAGAGCATTTTGCCGCGACCGTCTCGAGCCGTACAAACACCCGAGAGCTGTGACATTTCTCGACGTGCTTCCTCGAACGCACCTCGGCAAGGTCGACCGCGCTCGGCTGCGTATGTAGGTCGACCTCGCCGAAACAGCAGTGCTGCTATTTGTTCGATAGACTCCAGACGTAGGCAGCCACAGCACGAAGCTGGTCGTCGTCGATTTGACTCCCGCCCTTTGGTGGCATGACGGATCCACTCGCAGATTTGTCGGCGCTTACGCCTTCTCGGATCGTCTCGAGGATTGACTCGAACGATCCGTCGCCGATCGCCCACTCGCTGTCGGTGAGATCGGCACCGAGATTGGGCATGCCCCCCCCTTCGGGTCCGTGACAGGCCATACATATCCCAGCACCACTGTAGATCTGCTTGCCTTGGTCGATCATCTCTTGGGTAACACCCTCTGGCATCTGTGCCATCGCGCCGGGTGCGACGGCCAATGCCAACCCTGCCACCAACGTCGTGTGCACGGCGAATTTCCGCATTGTAGCTCCTTCACAATCGGTTCTAAAGAAATCCTAAGCGTCTTGAAATTTACGAAAGGTGTGGTGGTTGTCGCCACCGGTCGGCTTCGTGGCCGCGGTGTGAAGTACTAATGTGAAAGATCGCATATAGCGGGCAAGTATGAAGGATCGCTGTTGCGCCAAGCGCCAGGGCGACCACAACGGCGCCCAGCGACACCAACGGGCGGTCGTACGTTCCGACGGCGACCACCAGGCATCCAAACGCCAGGATCCCCCGGACGAGGGCGTCCAAGTGGCCTACGTTCCCTTTCACCGTTCCTCCAACGCTCGCTCACTGCTAACGTCGGTTGCAGGTGGTGAAACAACGGGGAAGGGTTTGTGAAGGGAAAATCAAGTCGTGGGAAGCTCGACGATGATGGCCAGTCCCCCAGATGGGCTGGCCTCGGCGCGGATGGTTCCACCGTTCATTCGCACAACGGCAGCGGCAATAGACAGGCCCAATCCCGGTCCACCTCCTCGCGTGCGCGCTTCGTCAGAGCGATAAAAACGTTCGAACATGTAGGGAAGTTCGTTTTGCGGAATGCCGGGGCCATCATCCTCCACGGACACCAACGCCCATCCGTTCTTTCTCACAGCGACCCTGATTTCAGAGCCATCGGGCGTGTGATCGATGCCATTGTCCAGCAGGTGATTGAAGGCAATCGCCATGAGCGATGGATCGACGTTCACGACCACCGGTTGCACAGCGTCAGTGAGGATCGTGCGCGCACCGGCACGCGCACGGGCTCGGTCGGCCGCGGCACGCAACACGTCGACCAGGTCTGTCTGTCTCAATGAGGGAGTCAACTCGCCTGCGTCGAGGCGCGCAAGCAGAATCAGCGACTCGGAAACCGCAATCAGATGGTCAACCTCTTCGAGTTGGCTCTCAATGACAGATTGATATGATGCTGCCGATCGTTCGCTGCGTAGTGTCACTTCCAACTCGCCGCGCATCGCGGTCAGCGGTGTACGCAGGTCATGTCCGGCATCCGCGATCATGCGACGCTGACCTTCGAAGGCCGCATCGAGACGTTCCAACATCTCGTTCAGGACTCGCACAAGGCCCTGCAGTTCGGTCACGTCGGCATGCGCCGTAATGCGCCGACTCTTTTCGGTAGGCATGATCGCTCGAGCCTGGGACGCGATCATGTGCACGGGCTCGACGATCGATGCCGCCAGCCAGTTGGCGCCGATCCCGGTCGCGAGCGTTCCAAGGAGCACGGTACCGAGCATGAGGAGAAGCAACTCACGGCTCGCAGCTCGATGGATGTCAAGTGATGCCGCGACCTGAATCACCCACGGCGCGCGACCCTCCGGGCCTGGGACGGGCATGTAGAGTGAACGGACTGCGTCGTCGCCCCATTCCTCCGTGGTCCAGACGTTGGCTCCGGCCACGGCTTGTGCGAACGCTTCCACATCGACGGGGAGGTCACGAGCGTGAGCGGTGTTTGCTGCGAGCACGGTATCAGGTGTGGGTCGCACCGCCACGAATCGATTGATCTGCTCTATGAATTGGTGTCGTGTCAGGTCGACAGGATACGGGTGGATGGGGAAACCCGTGCGCACCAAGCCAAGCTCCATCTCGGCGGTGGCGAGGAGATCGCGGTCGAGTTCCTCGCGAAGAAGCCGCTGCGCGCCAAAGTAGGCCCACAATGCGATGATGAGGAGTGCTCCAAAGAGCGTGAGCGAGAACCGCACGGCGAGCGTGCGGCGCAACGAATACATCAGGCTACTTCAGCAGGCCTCTTGAGGCAGAATCCTACGCCGCGCACCGTCTGAATGAACCCTTCTTGATTCGCTTCGCGGAGCTTGCGACGCAGGTTCCCGATATGCACGTCGACCACGTTGCTTTCGGGATCGAAGTGCATGTCCCACACCTTTTCGAGCAATTCTGTGCGGCGCACGACATCCTCTGGGTGGAGCATGAAGTGCTCGAGCAACTGGAACTCGCGCGGGGTGAGATCGAGCTGGGTTTCTCCAGCCCAGGCCTTGTGCTTGAGCCGATCCAGTTCAATCGGCCCGTAACTGAGACGATCAAGCCGGGCCGCACCACCACGGCGCACGAGCGCCCGAAGACGCGCGAGCAATTCGTCGAAGCGGAACGGCTTGGTGAGATAATCATCAGCGCCGGCGTCTAACCCCCTCACGACGTCTTCGGTGGCGTCCCGCGCGGTCAACATGAGAATAGGTGTACTGCGGCCCTCACGACGAAGCTCTGACGCGACCTGCAGACCGTTCTTCTTGGGTAGCATGAGGTCCAACAGAATCGCGTCGTAGTCGTTGATGTGCGCGAGGACCGTGGCCTCATCGCCGTCTTTGGCGATGTCGACCGCATAGCCCTCCTCTCGGAGGCCCATTTCGACGAAGCCGGCAACCTTCCGGTCGTCCTCGACGACGAGAATCCTCATGGAGCGAACCGTATAAGCCGATCCGTAACCCCCACTAGAACCGTTCGTGAAGATGTCTTTATGACAGGGTCGATTCGGTTGGGATCGTGAGCTGGAAGATCGCCCCTTTCCCCAACTGGCTCTCGACTCCTAGGTCGCCACCGAGCGATCGGGCGAGTTTTCGCGATAGCGCGAGCCCTAGCCCGGTGCCGCGCTCTACCTGCTTACCGGCCCGCTCGAAGGCTTCGAAGATCACGACTTGCTGCTCTGAGGCGATGCCCTCGCCGCGGTCGGCGACCTGGAAGCAGAGTGAGTCGCCCAGGTCTTCGAGATGCACGCGGACCAAGTCGTTTTCGGGCGCATGACGGACCGCGTTGGTCAGCAAGTTGATCAATATCTGGCGCACGCGAACGCGATCCGTTCTGCACGGGACCGGCCTATCAGGGCCTTCTCGGATGATCGTAAGTCCCTTGCGCTGCGCTGCCGGCTCGACCGTCGAGATGGACTCGCGCACGACTTCCCACGCGTTGGTGTCTTGAATCTCGATTCGCAGGCGGTCGGCATCGAGTCGACCGATGTCGAGCAAGTCGTCGAGAAGCACGAGGGTGCGTTCGGCGGACTCATGAACCTCACGAGCTGCGCGCGACGACCGCGCCCCTTCACGGCGTATCCACAGGTCCGCCCAACCGTATACGGCGGTGAGCGCATTGCGAAGCTCGTGGTTGATCATCGAGAAGAACCGCTGCCGTGACACCTGCATGGTTTTGAGTTCGGTCATGAGGCGTTCGCGCTCGGCGTGGTACTGCGCGTTCTCGACAGCGACTGCCGCGTGGGCGGCCAACATGACGGCAAACGACTCGTCCTCCTCCGAGAACTCATCTTCACCCTGCTTGTCCGTCAGATACAGATTCCCGATCGGCCCATGTCGACCAATGACGGGTACCCCGAGGAATGATGTCATGAGGGGGTGATTCGCCGGGAACCCATGGGCGTTCGCATGCTCCTGGAGATTGGGAACGCGGAGCGGCCGGGGGTCATTGATGATCATTCCGAGGACTCCCTTGCCCTGGGGGAGATCCCCAATCTGCTCCTTTTCGGCGTCGCTCAGGCCTGCAACGACAAAGGTGTCCAACGCGTCGCCAGTGTGGTCCAGAATGCCGAGGGCCGCAAAACGCGCATCCAGCACCTTTTGCGCCGACTCCACAATCTCCTGGAGCACGCGGTCGAGATCACGCTCGGCGGTGATCCGGATCGCGGCGCGACAGAGGCGTTGAACGCGGTTCCACATGTCGGAGTGAAGATCGGGTGTCATTGCGGACGGAAGGTATCCAGCGCCCTTGCAACGGGCCAGACTGGCCGGTTCTCGAGCCCGTGTCGGAGGCCGGACCCCAGTGGTATTCTCAACGGTCATGGATCTCCAATCCATCGATACGAATGCCTTTGCGCCCGTTCTCACTGTACTGGGATACGCGGCCATTGCTGCCGGGTTCGCGAGCTTCGGTGTCCTACCGCTCATCGGTCGCCGCCAGGGGTCCTCGGTACTACTTGGACTCGCAAACAGCCTCGCGGCAGGCCTCATGTTGGGTGCCGCGTATGCGCTCATGGTCGTCGATCCCGATGGCCTCCCGCCTGTAAGCGCGATCGCGGCGATGCTGGGGATCATGTACGTCCTGTTCACACATTGGGCCATCGGGACTACGGAACTTGACCTCAATCGACTGGACGAGACCGACCCAACGTACGGATACAAGGTCCTCCTGATCAACACGTTGCATGGGGCTGCTGAGGGCGTGGCGATAGGTGTGGCGATGATCGTGAGCATCCCGTTCGGGACCTTCGTAGTAGTGGCGATCGCGGTTCACAACATCCCCGAAGGGACGGTGCTGTCGGCGATCCTGGCGAGTCTTGGCGCCCGCATTCGCGACGCGGCGGCACTGGCCATTGCTGCCAATATCGGCCAGGTCCTCCTGGCTGTTGCGACGTTCGCCATTGTGTCGGCAGCACCGGAAGTACTTCCCTGGGCCGCGGGATTCGCGATTGGGGCGCTGATCTACTTGGTCATGGCCGAACTCTTGCCCGAAGGGTACCGCGAGGTTGGCCACACCAGTGTAGCACTCGTCGCCATTGTGGCGATGGGAATGGTCGTTGTGTTGACGGGGCTGAGCCTATGATGGCTCTGAATCCAGCACTTCTCGTTTTCTTGTATGCCCTCGCGACTGCGCTTGCCACGGGGCTCGGCGCAATCCCGTTCATCTTCGTTAGCCGGCTGTCGGGTGCAGTGGTTGCGTACGCCAGTGCTATTGCCTCCGGGCTCATGCTGGGCGCGAGTTTCGGGCTCGTGGCGGAGGGAACCGCCTACGGAGGATGGCAGACGATAATCGGGGGTGGGGTGGGCGTGGGATTCATTCTCCTGACCCAACAAATCCTGCAGCGGTATGACGTGCACTTTGGCGTTGCGCGTGGTGTGGGTGCTCGGAAGATCTTACTCATGCTCGTCGTCATGACGGCGCATTCCTTCAGTGAGGGTGTCGCGGTTGGCGTGGCGTTTGGCGGGGGGATGGTCTTGGCGACCGCGATCACGGTAGCCATCGCGGTGCACAACGTTCCGGAAGGGCTCGCCATCAGTGCCGTGTTGCGGTCACGCGGCGAGTCGGTGGCGGTCTGCGCTGCGTGGAGCGTCGTCTCCTCACTGCCGCAACCTGTTATGGCTGTCCCTGCGTTTCTCTTCGTGGATGCCTTTCGTGTTGCCCTTCCTTACGGCGTCGGATTCGCCGCCGGCGCCATGGTCTTCATGGTATTGGTTGAACTGCTGCCCGAAGCGTTCGAAGAGGCACGCCGGCCAATCGTCGCGCTCTTAGTGAGCGCGACGCTGGTCGGCATGGTGCTGTTTCAACAGTCGCTGTGAATCAGAAGACCTGGAATCCAGGAGAGCCGAAGCGTTCCATCTGCAGGTGACTCATCAGTGGGTATGCGTACGCGATGATTACCAGCACGACGGCCACTACGACCCAAGGCGTGAAACGATCCAGTACAGTCCGTGCGCCGAGCTGACCGTTCACGGGTTCGGCGAACTCCAACGCCGGTTGCTCGTTTCGTTTCCCGGCCAACACGGTGCCGAGCATCACGAGCAAGAAGAACGAGGCGCTGAGGAATAGGAATGCGCCGCCGAGGGCGGACATCAGCGTCAGGCCTTCCCAACTCTGGGCCACGGGACTGTCTCCGTAGCTGGCCTCATAGATGCGTCTCGGCATCCCCATGACACCGGTGATGTGGTTGGCGATTGAGAACAACAACATGCCAACAAACCACAGAAACGGTTGCACTTTGGCGAGGAGTCCCAGTTCGAGGTCACGGCCGACGAGTTTGGGCACTAGCCAGTACGACGCGCCCATGAACGTGAGTGCCGATGCCGTCCCGACGGTGAGATGGAAATGGCCTTGAATCCAGGCGGTGTTGTGGACGACGGCGTTCATTCCGTACGCCGCATTGATGGCGCCGCCAATCCCCCCAACCGCAAACAACAGCATGCTCAGGAGCACGCTCGAGACGAGTGGGTCACCCCACGGAAGCGCCGTGATCCATCCCAACAGACCGCGCCCCCCGCGCAGGCGTGCCGCGATCTCCAGTGACGCCACGACCGTGAACGCCGTCACGAGACTGGGGAAGAGGATGCCAAGCGTATTGACCGTGTGCAGCATCTTCCATCCGGCGGAAATGCCGGGGTCCATGAACTGGTGATGGAACCCAACGGGGGTAGAGAGGAGGATAAACATCACGAACACCAAGCGGGCCAGCGGGTCGGAGAACAGCTTGCCCCCAGCCGCCTTGGGCGCCACGGTATACCAGATCACGTAGGCCGGGATCAACCAGAAGTAGACCAATGGATGCCCGAAATACCAGAACAGTATCCGCGATAACAACGGATCGATCGTATCGACCAGTCCCAGAGACCACGGGATCAACTGCGCCAGCATTTCGATGGCAACCCCAACCGTGGCAATGCACCACACGGCGATCGTCGCGAGCATCCCGTGGACCGAAAGGGCGACGGGTTGGTCACGATGCTCACGGCGCCAGTCGAGGTACGTTGCCACGATGACACCGCACCACACCCAGGAGCCAACGACCAGCAACGTGAGTCCAATGTAGAACGCGGGATGCGCCTGCATCGGGGGATAGAACGTGTACAGGACTGAAGCCTTGCCCACGAAGATTGCCCACAGAGCGGCAAGCGTCCCGACGAAGGCGATCCAAAACCCGAGCCAGGCAAGCTTGGGTCCCCGAATCGGCCTTCCCAGCCCGGCGTTCGCGAATGCGATTCCCAGTCCCATGATCACAAACGTGGTGAACACGATGGCCATGAGGACGCCATGACCCGTTACTGACAGGTAGTACATCCGAGCGCTGCGCCAAGGGAGATCGAGATTGGCACGCGACAAGGCCTGCATGAGTGCCATGAACGTCGCGACGCCGAAAGCCGCCAACCCGACAGCCATGTGGGCCGTCGCCAGTTTTCGATCGTGGAGGGTCATTGGGCGCCTCTTTCCACGATGAGCTTGCCGTACATGCTGTGATGTCCGAGGCCGCAGTATTCGTTGCAGACGATCAGGTACTCACCCGGGTCGTCGAACGACATCGTGAACTGACTGACATAGCCGGGGATGACCATGGTATTCCCGTTGGTTCCCACGATCTGGAACCCATGGACCACGTCAGAGCTCGACATACGGAACGTGACTGGGCTGCCAGCAGGGATGCGAATCTCGTTGGGTTGAAACGCGAACATCAACGCGATCATCGTGACGGTGTAGCTACCGTCGCTGTTGGCGACGACACCTCGGTCAGCAAAACGCTGGTCCGTCCAGACCGCCTGCGGGTCGATAGTCTCAATGTGACTTGGTGGGAGTCGTCCCTGGGAGTAGGCCGCAAAGGCGGTGGCCCCCAAGAACAGCGCGATCGTGGCACCGGCGCCCCACATCCAGACGCGTTCGTAGAAATCGACATGCATCGTCTACCTCCCGACCACGCCTCGGGGGGCATACACGAAGAAGAAAAACGCCAGCCAGGCCAGGATGAAGATCACCCCGTACAGACCGACGACAGCCAGCGTTCCACGCGGATGCTTGCCTAGCTCGGGAGGCAGCTCAGCCATTGGCACCTTCCTGACAAAAGGGTTTCTTGGATTGGTCCGCGAGGGTGCTAGATCTTGGCGGTTGCCACGGCCCTCACGATGTCACTCTGGGAAATAACGCCCTGCAGTTCGCCGTCAACCACCACGAACAATCGGTGGACCTCGAGCGAGAGCATCTGCTGAGCCGCTACCTTGACGTCTTCGTTGGACCCGATGGTCTTGGGTCCGGCGGTCATAAGTTCTCGAACGAGGGTGTTCGCAAAGAGGTTCTCCCGCTCCTCCGTACCCGCGGCCTCCGCCTCCGCGTCGAGGACGTCACTCGTAGAAAGCACACCGACAAATGTTCCGTGTCTGTCGACTACTGGGACGCCATGAACGTGGGCGTCAGCCAACGCCATGATGGCGTCGTTGATAGTCGCTTCATCGCTCACGACCTGCAGGTCGGTAACCATCAAGTCGGCTACTTTCATCGTTCCCTCGCAGGTCGGAGTAAACCTCTCAGACGAGGCTACCGGCGTATCTGTAAGCGACCAGTGAAACGGGCCTTAAACGGGTCTTAAGGTCGTCACCGGACCCCCGGGGAAATGCTCGACGTGAATTCCCAAGTCGGTGCGGTCAACAACCGCATCACGATCAGGTAACCACTTTGGACGCCTCGGACCCCCGCACGTGTGCGATTTCAGGTCGACTGCTTCATGCGTTTGCGGTCTATGACGGTCGTGGTCGCCGCCTTCGGGGCGCGAACGGGTACCACTACAAGCGACGTTTCGAGCTGGTTGATGAGCCTCTCGGTCGTGCTCCCGAGAATCACGCGATCGGCCCAATTTTTCCCGTGGGATCCGACCATGACGAGATCTGCTTTCCACTCTCTTGCAGTTGCGCGCACGACCTTGTTGGCATGTCCACGTCGCACCTCCGCACGCTCGAAGTTGCCGTTGAGGCTGGCGCGGATGTCGCGTTCGAATCGGGCCTCCAAAGATGGGTAGTGTGCGTACTCGTCCATCTGAACGGTCACGTCCGGTACGACCGGAAGGGGCTCCGCCACATGCAAGATCATGAGCTCGGCGTTGAGGAGCTCATGGAAACGGCGGGCCAATTCGAGTGTCGGCCCGGTGGCATAGGTCAGGTCGACGGCAACCAAGATCTTGAGACCACTCCCGAGGGGTTCCGACGCAAGCAAGATCGGGACGTCAATCGTCCGGACTGTGTGATGCGCCGTCGTTCCGCCAAACCACCGCGCGGGGGCTTTGTGATGCGTGCGGCCGAGCACCACCAAGCCGGCCTCATGGTATCGCGTAGCGTGCACCAGACCCAAGGCCGTTGTCCCGAGGCGCACTTCCAGACACTCGAGATCGATGTCCGGAAGCTTGTTAATGAGGGCCTCCGTGATGGCCGACCGTGCCTGCTCCGATACTCGGTGGCGCAGCTCGTTGAGGTCCACGGGCAGGTGGAAGCTCGCAGGAATGTTTGAGACGTCATGGGTGACGTGAACGAGGTGACATTCGCAGCCTGCCAGCGCCGCGAGCCGCAGGGCGACTACGGCGGCGCGGATCCCCTCATCCGACTGATCCACGCCCGCGATAATAGGCTTCCACGACATGACTCCGCCTCCTCCAGCCGGGAGTCGCAGCGTAGCCTTTGAACCGTGACAGCCATATGAAGCCGCCTTTAAGAGGACGTCATCGGATGGCTTCAGGCCGATTTCACCAGTGCTTCATGACTGGCGGTCTAGGATACTGAGCCATCGCACGCGGTGGCACTGCGGGAATTGCCCTGGAGGGATAGGGCCGCCGTCCTTTGGACGTCGCTGAGTTCTCGAGGGGTTTCTGGCGTCGGCCGCAGGCAAGACGAGTGGGGATCGTCAAGCGAGTAACCCGATACCGAAAAGAAGCCCTTGTGCCCGGAGCGATCCGCGGCGCGCGAAAACCGAAACTCTGAGGGAGATCCCTCACCCCCGGTGCACGGGAGGGCGCCGGGGGTTTTCGTTTTGGGGGAATTCAGTCCTTGGCCGGCCGAACGACCAAGACTGGAACCGGCGAGCCGCGTGCGACTTTGTCCGCGACACTTCCCAACACGAGCCTTGGAATGCCGCCCCGCCCGTGAGTCGCGATCGCGATGAGGTCGGCGCCACCACCGCTTGCATGGTGAATCAACCCAGATGCCGGCTGGGTACCGACGCTCACCTCCGTCTCAGCGACCAGCCCGGCTTCGGCGAAGGTCGAGGCAATACCGCTCAAGTAATTCTCAGCATCGCCCTGACCACGTTCCATCGCTTCCCGCGTCTCGGCTACCGTGTGAGGGAGGTACGGAGACGCCGCGTACGTCGGCGGCACGGCCCGGAATAGCGTGTATCTGGCGTTGAAACCGCGCCCAACTTCCTGTGCAACCCGCACGGCGGCCTCGGCGCGCTCTGACCCGTCGAGCGCGATCAGAATACGACGAAAATCCGGACGGAAGGTCAGATCTGCCGGTCCCTCGTCTTCCGGGCGCACCATCAGGATCGGTTCTTCGATGTGGCGAAGCAGTCGATCAGCAATCGACCCGAGCCAGGCACGACTCACCGGGCCGCGTCCGTGGGTTGATAGAACCACCAAGCGCGGTTCGGTACGCGCGATGACGTCTTCGAGAGTCTTCCCAACTGGACCACCCAGGACCGTTGTGGTGATGTCTACCTCAGAGACCGCGCGCACGCGCTCGGCCGTAGCCGTGATGTACTCCGTGTGGAACGTCTTGAGCTGGCTCGTCGGGATGTCCCACTCCGCCATGACAGGTTCGTCAAAGTAGACCGTGACCAAATGGAGCATGGTGTTCAGATGCTCGGAAAGCGCTATCGCCGCCGGCAGACTCGCCTCGGCGAATTGGGAACCATCGAGTGGAACGAGAATGGATGTCGTGGACATAGTGCCCTCCCTGTCGACGGGCCCGGTGTGGATACTAGCCCACTTTACCGTAGATCGCCCCCGGTGAGCATGCGGTGAACCAGCGCTGAAGGGGACTTCAAGACGCCGTTTGGAGCAGTCGGCACGCGTTGAGTACGTTTCGCGCATGAGATGGTCACTGCAACTGGGGCGTGTCCGCGGGATCAAGATCCAGGTCCACTGGACCTTCCTCATCCTGATCGTGTGGATCGTGATGATGCACGCGTCCCAGGGGGCCAACGCTCTGGAAGTTGCGGAGGGCGTCGCGTTAGTGCTCGCAGTGTTTGGATGTGTGGTCCTGCACGAGCTGGGACACGCGCTCACAGCGCAGCGCTACGAGATACAGACAAAAGACATCACGCTTCTGCCGATCGGTGGCGTTGCGCGTCTCGAGAGGCTGCCGGAAAAGCCAATAGAGGAATTCTGGGTGGCGGTCGCTGGGCCGGCGGTCAACGTGGTTATTGCAGTGGTCCTCGGGGTAGGCTTGGCAGTATTCGGGTCGATAGAACCCATGCGCGCCGCGTTAGACGTGCGCGCTGGGTTCATTGGGCAGCTCATGTGGATCAACGTGTTGCTGGTCCTGTTCAATCTCCTTCCGGCCTTTCCCATGGATGGGGGACGCATCCTACGGAGCCTGCTCGCGACTCGGATCGATTATGCGCGGGCGACGGCCATTGCCGCGTCCGTTGGTCAGATGATGGCTATTGCCTTCGGACTGGTTGGGCTGTTCACCAATCCTTTCCTCGTCTTTATCGCGATCTTTGTGTACCTGGGAGCGCAGGCGGAGGCGGAACACGCGCAAACGCAGTCGGCGTTGTCCGGAGTGTTGGTGCGCGACGCGATGCTCACCGAGTTCCACGTGCTATCGAGCGGCCAGTCGCTTGGGCACGCCGCGCACGAATTACTGGCGGGGTCACAACAGGACTTTCCGGTCATTGATGAGGACCGACTGATTGGCATGCTCTTCCGGCCAGCGCTCGTGGCCGCTCTCAAGAAACGGGGTAGTGACACTCCCATTTCGACTGTCGTGCGCACCGACTGCCTCACGGTACATCCGGATGAGGCGCTCGCCGTTGCACTCACTCGGCTGCGGACCGCTGGGTGCGCTTCGGTGCCTGTACTCGAGGCGGGGCGGCTGGTTGGCCTCCTCACCCTCGAGAATGTCGGGGAGCTCATGATGGTCCAATCGGCCCTGTCACGGCGTGACGAGCGAGGCGCACTCGCCGAGATATTCGCGACGGACTGAACCAGCGCCGGCCAACATCGTAAGTCCTTGTCTCAGAATATCTTCGAGAGTTAGACCGCCTTTGAGCACACGATCCCGCGGTCGGGCATCGTCGCCTCAGCCGACCCCCGGGAACCTGGACTCGGTCGGATCGGTTACGAAGATGCTCCGGTCTGGATTCGGCGCGTGTCACGAAGTCGATACCACTCACCCCTTGGAGGAAGTCCAATGCTGAAACGGTTAGTAACGTCATTGGGATTCGTCGGTGTACTGCTGCTTGCGGCACCGTCGGTGTCCAACGCGCAGATGCCGGACAAGCCTGAAGGCAAGGCGATGACGGTCAGCGGGACCGTGATTGATCTGTCGTGCAAGTTCGCTTTCAACCTATCGGGCGCCGATCACCGGATGTGCAGCCAGGTCTGTGCCGATGCCGGGGTTCCACTGGCGATCCTCGGTGATGACGGCACGTTGTATCTCCCGGTGAGCACCGGAATGCCAGGTGGCTCTGAGAACGCGAAGCTCAAGCCGCATGCCGAACACAAGGTGAAGGTGACCGGGACCGTCTTCGAAGCCGGCGGTGCCATGGCGATTCAGATCGAATCGGTAAGTATGTAGTCGTGGTAGGACTTCTCAGTGGAACGGGCCGAGTGTTCACTCGGCCCGTCCGGTTCTCTGCGCTCGTTGTCGTGAGCGCCTTGGCGATCGGGTTGGTGCTCCGGACCTCGGATGTGGTGGATCGGGCTCCAATCGGGCACCCCAACACGGAGTACGTCGCACCGACCGATTCGCTAGTGGGAACAGTTCGCCACATCCACCATGTTGCGGCGCCCGAGTATCTCGCATTGGACACGGTCTTCCCAGACCGCCCCGTGCGCCTCCTATGGTTCCAAGGGTTAAGCAGCTCACCAGTGCCAGATCATGGGGGCGCCGTTGCGCTCGATGGTGCCGGTGGCGCGGTGCGATTCGATGAGCGTCTGTCGCCTCATCGCGTACGGCTGCGACTCGAGGGCCGCGAGCCGATCAGCATCGCCGCCCGTGACGGGGGCTATTGGGCGACGGACACGGACGGGTACGTACATGGTCTTGATGCGAGTGGCAAGATCGTCACGTCGACACAAACGGGTTTCGATTTTGCCGTCTCCGTGGCTGATCCCACGGGCGGCACATGGCTCTCTCGTTCCTCGCGCATGTTCTCCTTCAGGATCGCGACTCGGCAAGATCCTTTGCTGGTGCGTGTGAATGCTGAGGGCTCTGCAAGCGAACCGGTTGGTTCCATTGTCCTTCCGGGACACGTGTTGCTGGCTGAGATCGCCAATGCCGGGCACGTCGCGATCGACGAAGATGTCGTGTTCTTCGCCCCCTTTATCCGGGACGAAGTCGTTGCGCTTTCCAGATCAGGGGATACGCTGTGGGTGGCTCATCGGGGGCTTCCACAGACGACCCGAGACCCACGGATCGAGATCGGTGCCGACGGTCCGGTGATCGACTACGCACCGGTCAACCTTGGGATTGGACTCGGGCCCGATGGCCGACTCTACGTCTTGAGCGTCCCTGGGTTCACGACCTCGGAAAGCCGAGTCGATGTCTTCGATCCACACACGGGGGACCTGATCCGCAGCGCTGAGCTTGACGATCCACTCCCCACGCTGGCAGTCGGCGAGGACGGCCGGGTCTACGAGCTCGACCCATTCAAACTCCTGACCGGTGTGGCTCCCACTGAGCGTGATCCAGCTGCCGAGTTCGATCTCGAGCGCCTCGATGGCGGTCGCCTGTCGCTCAGCGACCTCAGCGGCAAGGTCGTACTAATGAACTTCTGGGCTAGCTGGTGTGAGCCGTGTCGAACCGAGATGCCGGCGCTGGATTCACTCCGCCAGTCGATTGAGGACGCGGAGTTTGCGTTTGTTACGATGAACGAAGACGTCGACGTTGCGAATGCTCAGGAGTTCATCGACGAATACGGCTTCGACTTCCCGGTGCTGATCGGGAAGGGCAAGCTGGAGCAGACCTTTCACTACTACGGACTTCCCTATACCCTGGCGATTGACCGGCAGGGTCGTGTGCTGCAGCGGTGGATCGGGTACACGGGCCCTGAGCAAATTGCCGGTATCCGAGCCGTGATTCAAGCGGAGTTAGCGCGAGGCGCGGCGACTCCCCCGCCGATATCGGACAACCAGTCCAGGATGCCTCACGCCGGACACCATTGAGAGCGGTTGCCTAGCGCAGGACGAGCTCCGTGTCGGGTCGGAAGACGGCCCACGCGAACCAGAAGTGATTGCCATGCACGACTGATGTCAGTTGTGTTCCCTCGAGATCTCCACTGAACGCATGCCCAAGCACGTTCCAGCGAGATTGGGTCTCTACGTCTCTGAAAGTACCGTCGTCGGCTGCCTCAAAGGTGAGCGTTCGTGCGCCAACCCGTCGTGAGAACACGCCGGTCGCACCGACATCGCGTCCAGTCGGAATCTCGGAGGCGTCTAGCGCGCTCGCAGTGCCTGGCGACCATAGGACGACGATGGGCTCCCCGTCGAACATGTCGTTGAAGACACGTCGGTTGCTGAGCTCTCGGAACGGGTACGCACGTGACTCGGTCTCGGTCCACAGTGCGACAACGCGTTCCTTGGCTGGGAGCCGCTCGTCCAAGTCGGCACTGAAGAACGACACGTAGGGTCCACTGTTGAGCTCGTCGTAGCGGACGTATGGGTTTTGCCCGTATGTACGAGCGTGGCCCGTATCACGGGACAGTACTTGCCCATCAGGGTGCGCATCTTTGAACGTGCTCCAACTCACGAGTGGGGATGCGATGAAGTCCAAGGTCGATCCGGCATAATGACCGACTAGACCTTGCCCAGTCGCCTGTTGCCACCACGTTTCGGTCTGTCGGTCGTACATCACGAGATCGGAGTGGCGGAGGCGTCCGGTGGTGCCAAAGTCGAGTACGCGCCCATCGAATCGTCGATCGAACGACAGAGCAGTGTTGCAGAGTGGACAAAACGTCACAGTCACCGGGATGTCAGCAATCTCATCATTGACGATCTCGTGCCACATGAGGATTTGTAGTGGGTAGGCGCGAGCCTCGCCGCCGAGATCGACCACGACCACCGGTTCGCGATCGTCTAACCAACGATCCGCCGCACGCGCCGATTCGAAGCGTGGATCGTCAATTGCGGGAATACCGTCCTTTGGCGGACCTCCTGAGACGATTTCTGCGAGTGGGACGACATGCTTGGAGAAATCTGTACGCCAACTGTCTCCATTTTGCGCGTTGGCATCGCCGCATCCCGCCAAGGACGCGGCCAGGAGTAGGGTCCAGACCTTGGCAGCCGACAACGACGCTCGTTTCATGGCGAGGTCCAGGTTGGGGTGAATCGTCCCACTTAGAACAATGGGAGTCGGCCTGCGGTTCCTACCTATCGGGCTCGTCGACGAGACTCAAGAGAGTCTGGCCCGCTCTGGGAGTGAGTGGATCGCTCACGGTTATGATGGAGAGCTTCCCACGATCGCCGATGAGGAAGAGCGGAACGGCCGCCTCGCCGTAGCGTTCACGAAAATCAGCGTACGTAAATTCGGCGCTCAGGTTCGTGCGTTTGATGGTGGCTCCGGCCTCCACGCGCGACGAGAGGTATTCGTGCGTTGCGTCGCGCCGAAACACCCATCGGCCCCGAAGGTGCTCAGGAATACTCTCGCGTCGTTTGCCGGACGGTTTTTCACCCAATGGGAGTTGATACACGTTGGATCGGCCAAGCACCTCGCCAAAGTGCAGGGCGGCGAGGGCGTTCACCTCGTCGTTGGGCGTGAGTGCGAGGAGTCGACCAATGCCGTAGAGATCGATATGGTCATCGGCCCCATCGTCGAGGACATTGAGATAGTACGCCTTCAATCCGGCACGCCGCGCCGCGGCCACGTTGGCCCAGTTCGCATCGACGAGGGCCACGCGGATCTTGTTTCCCACGAGTACTTCCGCCAGGTCGCGAACCCACTGGGCAGCGCCGACGATCAAAAGCCCCTGCGGATTTGGGGTAGCCACGCCCAATCGGTGTGCGGCGAACGGCGCAGCGATGCCGTATACGGTCACGGTGCCGACGATGACGAGAAAGGTGAGAGGAACCAAACGGTCAGCTGCTAGGCCAGGAACGTGGCTGAGCTCGATCGCGAAGAGTGATGCGACGGCTGCGGCGACGATGCCGCGGGGTGCCATGAAGCCCAGGAAGACGCGCTCCTTCCAATTGAACTGCGAGCCCAACGTTGCCAGTGCAACCGCGGCTGGGCGGACGATCAGAATGAGGGCTGCGACGAAGGCTAGGCTGCGCGGACTCCAATACACTGGGTCATTGAGAGGGAGTCGCGCGGCCAGCATCACGAACAGGGCCGAGATCAGTAGTACGCGGAGATTCTCCTTGAATTCCACGATATGTCGCACAGTCACAAATTGTTGGCTCGCGAGCGCTGCGCCCATCAGGGTCACTGCAAGTAAGCCCGACTCGGACTGAAGTTCGTTCGAAATGGCGAAGACGAGCACGACCAACGACAGCGCCAGTGGATTCTGTAGATAGTCGGGGACCAAATGGTATCTCAGGACCGCGACGATTATGGCGGCCCCGATCAACCCGACGACGGTACCCGTGAGCGTGGCCTTCAGGATACCGACCAAGGCCACCGACAATCCGGCTTCGAACCCACCAGCCAGGATTGCCTCCAGAACGAGCACGGCGAGGATTGCCCCAATGGGATCGTTGACGATCCCCTCCCATTTGATGGCGTCACCAACCCGACCATCTGGTCTGATTTGGCGTAGGAGCGGCACGATGACCGTGGGACCCGTGACGACCAGTAATGCTCCGAACAGTACGGCGATCTGCAAATCGAATTGCAGTACCGCGTAGGCCAGGAGTGTGGCCGCAGCCCAGGTCACGAGGATGCCCACACCGATCAGATTCCGAACGACGCGTCCTATCTCGGCGAGTTCGGCAACGTTGAGACTGAGGCCTCCCTCGAACAGAATAATGGCAACCGAGAGGGAGACGATCGGAAAGAGGAGATCGCCAAAGATCTCGTCTGGATGAATCAATCCAAACACGGGGCCCGCCACGAACCCCACGATCAACAGCAGGAGGATGGCGGGCAGCCGAATGCGCCATGCCAGCCATTGGGCGCCAATGCCTAGGACGATGACGCTGGCAAGCCCGATGAGCAGCTCATCCATGGCCGGCTTACATCCTCGTGAGCGAACTGCCGCCGTCGACCACGAAGATCTGGCCCGTGATCCAGGACGCGGCCGGACTGCACAGGTAGGTGACCATGTTGCCGATATCTTCCGGCGTGCCCCATCGGTTCATCGGGACCGCGCTGAGCATCTTGTCGTCGATACCAGCGCCGCCCTTTCCGAACGCCTTCTTCACTCCTTCAGTTGGGATGGGCCCGGGCGCGACCGCATTGACGCGGATGCGGTCCGCGGACCATTCGAGGGCCAGCGTACGCGTCAACGCGTCGACGCCGGCCTTCGCTGCCGTCGCGTGGGCCATCTTGGGCCACCCGCGATAGTGAAGGGTCATCGAGATCGATACAATGCTCCCGCCGCCCTGCTGCACCATCACAGGGTAGGCTGCTTGTGAGCAGAAGAACGTGCCATACAGGTCCGTTTCGATCACGGCACGCCATCCGTTTTCCGACATGTCCGCCGATGGCGCGTAGAAATTGCCGGCTGCGTTGTTGATGAGCACGTCGACCCCGCCCAGGCGGTCAACCACTTCGTCAACCATCGTTTGCACGGCATCACGGTCTCTGACATTGACCGGTACGGCAATGACCTTTGTTCCAGCCGCCGCGAGTTTCTCGGCGGACGCCGCGAGGGGCTCAGTCTTCCGACTCGCGATGGCCACGTCTGCTCCGCATCGGGTCATGACGTCGGCAATGCCGTACCCCAGGCCCGTACCACCCCCGGTAATGATTGCTCGTGTTCCCTTCAGGATGTCAGGACGGAAGATTTCAGGCATAGTTGTTTCGGAGCTGGTCTGAGGACCACACAAGATAACTCCGTGGGCGGCGCACGGGCTTCAACGCGGGAGGGAAGACGTCATGACATTACGGTCGATCAACCCGGCAACGAATGAGCTCGTCGCCAAATACCCCGAGGCCACGGATGGAGAAGTCGATAGGACGCTGGACGCCGCGGAGCGCGCCGCAGCGGCGTGGAAGCGCACCCAGATCCCTGCGCGTACGGAGTTGATGCACTCCGCCGCCTCCACACTTCGCGGCCAGGTTGAGGACATGGCGAGACTCATGGTCGTGGAGATGGGAAAGCCAATCGTACAGGCGCGAGCGGAGGTTGAGAAGTGTGCGTGGGTGTGCGACTACTACGCCGAGCATGCTGCAGAATTTCTAGCTTCGGAGCTCGTCGACACGGACGCGTCTCGAAGCTATGTCGCGTACCGTCCACTTGGCGCTGTCCTCGCGGTCATGCCTTGGAATTTTCCGTTCTGGCAGGTGCTACGCTTCGCCGCTCCGGCAATGATGGCGGGAAATAGCGGTGTGTTGAAACACGCGTCGAACGTGACCGGTTGTGCGTTGGCCATCGAGCGCCTGTTCAGGGAATCAGGATTTCCTCCTGATCTCTTCCGGGTCCTCCCGATTTCCTCCACGCGTGTCGGCAACGTGATTCGCGATCCTCGGATCAAGGCGGTCACCCTCACCGGAAGCGAGCCAGCGGGGAGTGCGGTGGCGGAGGCGGCTGGCGCAGCAATCAAGAAGAGCGTGCTCGAACTTGGCGGAAGCGATCCCTACGTCATCCTCGAAGACGCGGAGCTCCGATCCGCCGTCGAAACATGCGTAACCTCACGTCTCATCAACTCCGGGCAAAGCTGTATCGCGGCGAAGCGGTTCGTGGTCGTGGAGGCCGTCCTTGAGGAGTTTCAGGAGCGGTTCGTCGAGACGCTACGGTCAAAGCGTGTTGGTGATCCCATGGATGAGCATACTGATGTCGGGCCTTTGGCGCGCGTCGACTTGCGCGATGAGCTCAGTGATCAGGTCGAGCGATCGATCGTGTCCGGTGCACGGGTCCTCGAGGGCGGCCGGCCACGCGAAGGCCCTGGCGCATATTATGAGCCCACCGTGCTGGTCGATGTTGGACCGGATACGCCAGCGTACAGCGAAGAACTGTTTGGACCAGTCGCAGCCATTATTCGTGCGCGGGACGAAACGGACGCGATTCGCATTGCCAACGATTCTTCGTTTGGTTTGGGGGCAGCGGTATTCACACAAGACCGCGCCCGTGGGGAGCAAATCGCGCGTGATGAGCTCGAGGCCGGTGCGTGTTTCGTCAATGCCTTCGTGAAATCGGACCCGCGGTTGCCGTTCGGGGGTGTGAAGATGTCCGGGTACGGACGAGAATTGGCCATCTTCGGGATTCGCGAATTTGTGAATATCAAGACAGTCTACGTGCAGTAGGACGTTTCATGGAGGGACATCGATGAAGCTTGATGGTGCGCGGTGCGTCGTCACAGGTGCCACCGAAGGTATCGGGAGCGCAGTAGCGGAACGGCTAGGTGATGCGGGAGCGCGGCTCGCCGTGTGCGCTCGCACGCCGGCGAAGGTCGATGCTGTGGTTGGCGCGCTTGGGCGCAGCGATAGAGAGGTGCTCGGTCAAGCCTGTGACGTGTCCAATCCCACTGATGTAGAGTCCTTTCACGCACGGGTGATCGCGGCGTTTGGCGGTGTCGATGTGTTGGTCAACAACGCGGGGCTTGCACACTTCGCTCCGGTGGCGAACATGACGCTCGAACAGTTCGATGAGACCATGCACGTTAACGTGCGGGGAGTGTTCTTGATGAGTCGCGCGTTCTTGCCCGAGCTCGTGGAATCCCGGGGCCATATCGTCAATGTCGCGTCGCTCGCTGGGCGGAACGCCGTCCCGAATGCCGCGGCCTACACCGCTGCAAAGCATGCCGTTCTGGGATTCTCGAAGTCCATGTTTCTCGAAGTCCGCAAGCAGGACGTGCGAATCACTGCGATCTGCCCGGGGAGTGTGGTGACGCCGTTCTTCGACAAGGCCGGGATCGAGATCGAACGCCCGGAGGACAAGCTCCAACCAGACGACATTGCGGAAACGGTGCTTGGCGTATTGCGGCTGCCTCGCAGAGCGCTGGTCTCGGAGCTCGATATCCGACCGAGTAACCCTTAGTCAGCGGTCGACCAGACCCAGCCAACGATCCCGGCGCTTGCCATGGTGCAGGAACACGGCCTCGAGGTCGGAGGCGTCGAGGTGACCGATCAGCATTTCACCGAACAAATCTCGGAAGTCGTTCGTGACAGCGAGGTCACGCCCCTCGAAGCGGGCGGCCGGATACAAGGTCGGCCACCTTCCGAACACGCGGCCGCCGCGCGTTTCCCTGCGAGCTGCTACGGGGATAGGATGCGCCAATGGCCGGAGATCGTCGCGCGGGATCCGTCGACTTCAGCAATTGTGCGGCTTCGAAGGCCTCCTCGGAGGTGGCTGCGACCACACCGGTCGTTGAAGCCTCGTAGAGGTCTTCGAAGGCACGAGTCAGCCGGTACCAAGGATTTGGAACTCGGCCTCGACCTCGCATGCGCCGGTCGTCGAGGCCCCAGGGGTCGACCTGTTCCTGGAGGTAGGTCCTCCAGCCCAAGGTCATCACGCGGTCAAGCCCGACTGAGATCGTCCGGCGGGTGCTGGGCCATGAGCGGCGGTCCCGCTAAGGCCAGCATGAAGAAGCCGAGGCTCGCATATACGGTGCGGCACACGTGGTTTCTCCGTTCGCTATTGCTGTACGCAGACGCGGCCCGGGGCGTCAATGTTAAGGCATCCTGGGCCATCTCCCGACTCTCTTGCGTGTCCCGGTACGCCCAGGCAGTTTTTGGGTCCCCTTTTGCAGGAGGTGCTGACGTGCGCGTCTACAAGGGAGATGCCCTCCGCAATGTCGCCGTGGTCGGTCACGGCGGCTGCGGCAAGACGAGCCTCGTTGATGCTCTCGCGTTCGTGTCCGGTTCCAGCAGGCGACACGGCTCCGTCGACCAGGGCAACGCCCTGACCGATTACACCCCAGACGAAATCGATCGCAAGTACTCCATCAATCTCGCGCTTGCCCACGCGGAGTGGATGGATGCCAAGATCAACCTTATCGACACACCTGGGTATCTCGATTTCGTGGGCGACACTATAGCCGGGATCTACGCGGCTGACGCAGTTCTCACCGTGGTGAGCGCGACCTCAGGGGTGGAGGTCGGGACCGAATCGGCGTGGCAATATGCGGAGCAGCGCAAACTCCCACGGATGTTGTTCATGTCGCTGATGGACAAGGAACATGCTGATTTTCAGAAGGTCTACAGAGACATCAAGGAGCATCTGACCTCAAAGGTCGTCCCGATCGAGATCCCTGTTGGGGAAGGCCCGGAGTTCAAGGGGATCATCAATCTCTTTTCCAAGAAATGCCACATGTACAAGCCGGGGACGAAGACGGGTGAGTACGATGAGGTCGACATCCCAGATGAATCGCAGGCCCGCTGCGAGCAGTACTCCCAGGAACTGATCGAGACGATCGCGACGACAAACGATGACCTGTTGGAGCGTTACCTCAGTGGGGACGAGATCTCGCGCGACGAAGCGATTGCGGCAATGAAGGTGGGTATGGCGTCAGGTGATATCTGTCCGCTGCTGTGCGGATCCGCGCCGCTCACCTTCGGTGTTCGCGCGCTTCTCAACAAGATCGTCCAGTTAGTGCCGTCTGCCAGCGAACGGCCGCCGGTCATCGCCGAGACATGGGGCAAGGTCGAGCCAATCGAATTCACCCCATCGAACAACGGTACGTTCTGCGCTCAGGTGTTCAAGACCGTTTCGGAGCCGCATGTCGGTGACGTGTCATTCTTCCGGGTCTACTCAGGCAGTGTCTCGAATGGGACGTCTGTGCACAATGCGCCGCGTAATTCCACCGAGAAGCTCAATCACCTCTCGGTAGCGCAAGGGAAAGACCGCGAAGAGGTGCCGATGCTTCACGCCGGCGATATCGGAGTGGTGGCCAAACTTCGCGATACCCATACGAACGATACGCTTTCGACTGAGAAGCAACCGGTCGTGATACCGAAGATTCCGTTCCCGGAAGCGCTTACTGTGATGTCGGTGAAGGTGAAGCAACGTGGTGAGGAAGACAAACTCTCGACCGGGTTGCAGAAGTTACATGAAGAAGATCCGACATTCCGTCACGAATACAACGCCGAGTTACGCCAGACGCTGATCTCCGGTCGGGGTGAACGGCACCTCGAGATCATTGTGGGGCGGCTCGAGCGGAAGTTCGGGGTTCACGCCGAGCTCGGACGGCCTGGGGTGGCCTACCGCGAGACGTTCCGTGGGAAAGCAGAGGGCCAGGGCAAACACAAGAAGCAAAGCGGTGGTCGGGGGCAATACGGTGACTGTTGGGTGCGCATTGCTCCGCAGGCGCGGGGTTCGGGATACGAGTTCGTGGACAAAATCAAAGGGGGTGTGATTCCGGGGAAGTACATCCCTGCGGTGAACAAGGGCATCCGAGAAGCGTCGGAGCGGGGTGTCGTCGCGGGGTACCCGTGCGTCGACTTCAAGGTGGAATGCTACGACGGGTCGTATCACGACGTGGACAGCAGCGAGCAAGCGTTCAAGATGGCCGGCATTCAGGCCTTCCGGAACGTCGCGGAAAGGGCCAAGCCAGTATTGCTCGAACCGATCGTCGAGGTCGAGGTGTGGACGCCCGATGACAACCTAGGTGAGGTGATGGGTGACATGTCATCGCGTCGCGGGCAGATCCTCGGGAGCGAAGCGGACGGACGCCTCACGAAGGTCAAGGCGCTTGTTCCCGAAGCCGAGATGTACCGGTACAGTACACAGCTTCACTCGATGACGCATGGGCGTGGGACGTTCCGATGGAAGTTCTCGTCGTACGAGACGGTGCCGTCAGATATTGCGGTGAAGATCAGCGAGGAGAAGAAGAAAGAGCTCGCTGAGGCAAACGCCTAGCAGCGAGCTCGGAGTGCAGGAATGACGGCCGTGGCGTGAAGCGCTACGGCCGTCCGCGTTTTGGCGACTTCCGCCCGGCACGCTTGCCGTTGCGCCGGCCATTCTTGCTCGTTTGGGCAGCCGGCTTGCCGTCCAGCAGGCCAAGGAAATCGTACTCCGGCTCCCGCGCGCCGACGGCAGCCATGGCCGGTTCAGTCGGCTGCGTCCAGACGTAGCGTTCGCCGCGGTAATTGCGCAGCACAACCTCGTCGTCGGTGATGCGCTCGACATACTCTGGGAGCAGTGGGATCTTGCCCCCGCCACCCGGCGCGTCGATCACGAAATGGGGAACTGCAAGGCCGCTCGTCCATCCCCGCAGGCCTTCGACAATCTCGAGGCCTTTCTCGACCGTGGTCTTGAAGTGCTCCACGCCGGCGACATTGTCACACATATAGATGTAGTACGGCCGTGTCCGCGCGGCGAGCAGCTTCTGCATGAGTTCCCGTATGACTTCGACGTCATCGTTGACGCCGGACAGCAGTACCGTCTGGCACCCCATCGGCACGCCTGCGTCGGCCAGCATCCCAAGACACCTGACTGCAGCCGGCGTGAGTTCCGCCGGGTGGTTGAAATGCGTGTTGATGTAGAGCGGATGGCGTTTGCGGAGAATCTCGCACAACTCTGGCGTGATCCTCTCCGGCAAATGGCACGGAACTCGACTACCGATCCGAATGATCTCCAGGTGTCGGATTCGTCGCAGACGGCCCAGGATCGTATTGAGCCGGCGGTCCGACAGGAGGAGTGGGTCGCCACCCGACAGTATGACGTCACGGATTTCTTCGTGTTCCTCTAGGTATTGGAAGGCGCTTTCGAGTTGCGACAGCGGGATCTTCTCTGGGTCCCCTACCTTGCGGCGCCGCGTACAGAAACGGCAATACGACGCGCAAACGGGGCTGACCAGGAACAGAGCGCGGTCGGGATAGCGGTGCGTGATGTTTGGAACGGGACTGTCCGCGTCTTCGTTCAGGCTGTCCATCATCCCGTGGATCACTTCGAGTTCCGCCTCATCCGGGACGTACTGCCGCCAGATGGGGTCGCCCGGCTCCTGAATGAGATCCACCATCGCTGGTGAGATTCGAAACTCGAAGTTGTCGATCGCCTGGGTCAGGCGGTGGAGATCCGGGAAATGCTCTGGACCAAATCGGTCGACGAGCTGCTCAAGCGAGCGGATGCTACGATCGCGGAGAAGCTTTTGCCAATCAGCCATGGTCACCCGTCTTGCTGTGGGAGGAGAGGCGCTTCGTGAAAGCGATGAGATCATCACCGCGCGCGTAATAATCGGGGATGCTCGCGGCTCGGTGATATCCAAGCGCATCATAGAACGCGCGTGTGGGTCCGTAGTCGGGTCGGGACGACGTTTCCACCACGATCAACCCGCCGCCGTTTTCGAAGATCGCCGCCTCCGTGGCGTTCATGAGCTGCCGGCCGATCCCGCGACGGTGCCCATGCGGGTCAACGACGATCCAGTAGAGGTCCCAGGTGCTTTCTGTTCCAGGCGTGTGACCGTACAGCGTGAACGCGATGAGCCGGTCGCGCTCGTAGGCGCCCAGGCCGAAATAGTCGGAGCCCGGCCGGGCCACCGCCTCGTCAAAGACTTCGAGGGCGATGGCAACCTCCGAACTTCGGAATACTCCAGTTGCCTGTACTATCTGTCCCACACGATCACGGTCACTTGCGGATGGGACGCGCAGGACGACGGGCTCGACACTCACGCTCATCGGAGCGCACCCGCTCGGCTGGAGGCCAACGCTGGGACGAAGGCCGCCTCGAGGATGCGCTCGACCAACGTCTCGTAGCTCCAACCATGCGCGCGTGCCATGTTCTCGAGGCCGGCGTCCGGCGATGTATCGGGGTTGGGGTTCACCTCGATAATCCACGGCTTCCCATCGGCGTCGACGCGCATGTCGATGCGACCGTATCCGCGGCCCTCGACGACCTGCCACGCTAGGGTAGCTACCTCGATGGTCGACTCCGCTACTCCCTGGGCGACATCGGCCGGGCACTTGGGAACGGTTCCCTTGAAATCGGCGCTGCCAGGCGTCCACTTCGCGTCAAAAGTCACAATCGGCCAGTGGTCCTGCGGCATGCCGGAGAAGTCGATCTCGGAGAGGGGTAGCGTGTCGTCACCGACGAACGCCACCGCGAGCTCGCGGCCTTCGATATACCGCTGAACGATCACCGAGCCGAATTTGGCGCGGCACCACTCCACGCGATCACGCAGGTCAGCGTGATTCATCAGCACGGCATCCTGGTCGACACCAACACTCGCGTCCTCTGCCGCAGGCTTGACGATGGCAGGCAAAGGGAAGTCCCCCAGTTCGTCATCGTCACTCGGGATCGACCACTGCGGGACCGGTAACCCTCGTGCAGCCAAGACGGCATTCAAGATGGGTTTCCGATGACAGATCGTCATCGTCCACGCGGAGCCTCCGGTCATCGGAATCCCCAGCAGCTCGACCGCCGACGCCACCTTGGACTCGAGACTACTGATCCCGCCGATGCCTTCGCAGAGGTTGAAAACCGCATCGGCCTTTCGCGTCTGGGCTAGCCACGTGAACCCCTGGTCGACGGCGATTTGGTCCACGTCGTGCCCGGCGTCTTCCAAGGCCCGGCGCGTGGCCACGACGCACCCGAGCACGGCGTGCACGTCCTCCGGCGTCCAATCGTCGGCGCCGCCGTCGTAAAGCACCGCGACTCTCAACTGACGGCTCGGACTGGAGACGGGATGAGAAGTTCGTTGCCGGTGACCCGGCGCCACGCCACCCTAGTGACCTCCTGGATCAAGGTCTCGTACGACATGCCAGCGGCGTCGGCCGCCCAGGGGAAACAGCTGTTTGCATCAGGGTCGGGGATGACCCCGGGGAGCGGATTGAGCTCGAGCACCTGCGGATACGAATGGGCATCCAGGCGGATGTCCACGCGGCTCCAATCTCGACAACCCAGGGCACGGTACGCGGCGAGCGCGGTGTCGTGAATCTGCGCGGCAAGCCGGTTGTCGATCTGGGCTGGGCACTCGAGGACCTGGAAGTCGGTTCCCGGTTGATCCCACAGCCACTTGGCCTCGTATCCCATGATCGGGACCGCGCCGTCCGGCAGGATGTCAAAGCGATACCGAATGAGCGGCAGACAGCGTGCGTCCACACCGTTCCCCAATACCGCGACCGTGAACTCATCTCCAGTCAGGTACGGTTCGACGAGCACCGGCTCGTCATAAAGGTCGAGGAGTTCCTCTGCTCGAGCCTGTGCGGCGGCGGTATCGACCGCGCGATTCGCCTCGGCTATTCCTTTAGAGGAACCCTCCCAGGCCGGTTTGAGGAAAACGGGATAGCAATCGAAACTCTCAAGGGCGGGAAGATCCGCGGCGGATTGAATCAGGAGATATGGCGGGGTGGGCACGCCCAGCTGGATGAGAACGTCTTTAGCTCGAGCCTTGTGGAGGGCGAGACCAAGTGTGAGAGGATCGCTTCCCAAATAGGGCACGTTGAGAAACTCGGCAATCGCGGGCACATGAGCTTCGCGGGTCGGACCGTGGAGACCTTCCGCCATGTTGAAGAGGAAGTCCACCTTGGCATCGGCGAGGCGCTCCGGAAAATCGTCGAGTGCTTCGAGGTGCACGACCTCGCCGAACGGACGCAACGCGTCCGCGACGGCCGCGATCGTTTCCGGCTCGTCCCACTCGACATACACGTCGATCGGTCCGTGCAGAGACGACACGACCGTGGGGTCGATTGTTGTATCGACACCGGGTGGTCTTTGATTGTAAGCGAGCCCTATTCGCAAAAGAACTCCAAACGGAGTTTCTCCTGCGCCACACATTACGATAAGAACGCGAGATACGCAATAGTTTTTTTCGGATTTCGTTGACGAATTCTTCGGTGATCGATCGCGGCCATCGATGCCCGACGCGGTAAATCAGATCGATGATCGTCGATGGTAGACACGAACCGAATGTGGATAACGGTTTCGAGCGTCGGGTCGCACGTACTCCGATTCGACGAGCTCCCATCCGTGCATCGGTACGTGTGGAAAGCGCGCGTCTCCCTGAATGACTTCGTGTACCACCGTGAGAAAGAGCTCGTCAGCGTGCGGAAGGGCATGTGCATACACGTCGGCCCCACCCCCGACAAACGTGCGATCGTGATCGACGACCAGGCGGAGGGCACGATCGAGCGAAGAAACGATTTCCACATTGGGGATCGATAACGACGGGTTCCGGGTGAGCACGATCATGCGTCTGCCCGGCAACGGCTTCCCGATCGATTCGAAGGTCTTCCGCCCGACAATGAGTGGGTGTCCCATCGTCATCGTTCGGAACCGACGGAGATCGGCCGGCAGGTGCCATGGAATGGTGTTCTGACGGCCGATAACACGGTTCTCGCCCATCGCGACAATTAGTGCGAGCTTCAGACGGCTATCGGCGCTTTGATGTGTGGATGTGGGTCGTACCCGACGACGGCAAAGTCCTCGTATTGGAAATCGTCCAGGCTCGTGACCTCGCGGTTCAACTTCAACGTCGGCAATGGTCTTGGCTCACGTGCGAGCTGTGTCCTGGCCTGATCAAGATGATTGCGATACAGGTGGGTGTCGCCAAAAGTGTGGACGAACTCCCCAGGCTCGAGTCCGGTGACCTGCGCCACCATCATCGTGAGAAGGGCATACGAGGCGATGTTGAATGGGACGCCAAGGAAGAGGTCGGCACTCCTTTGGTACAGCTGGCAAGACAGCCGGCTGCCACTCACGTAGAACTGAAAGAGCGTATGGCATGGCGCCAGCGCCATACGTGGAATCTCCCCCACGTTCCATGCGCTCACGATGATGCGGCGTGAATGCGGGTAGTCTCGAATCTCGTCGATGGCGCCTCGTATCTGGTCGACCGTCTCGCCGTCGGCCGTCCGCCATGATCGCCACTGTGCTCCATACACCGGTCCGAGGTCGCCCGCTTCGTCGGCCCACTCGTTCCAGATCTTCACTCCATGCTCGTTCAGGTAGTCGACGTTGGTGTCGCCGCGGAGGAACCACAACAGCTCGTAAACCACTGACTTGAGGTGGATCTTCTTGGTGGTCACGAGCGGGAACCCGGCATTCAGGTCGAACCGCAGCTGATGGCCAAACACACTCAGCGTTCCCGTTCCCGTCCGATCGTCCTTTGGGCTCCCGTGCTCGAGTACGTGCCGGAGCAGGTCGAGATAGGGCTTCATCAGACCGACGTTGGTGCGGGCCGTGGTGAGGTCGCATCCCACCGAGGACCGGCAAGCATCCGGAAATACCAGCGTATGAGCAAATTGCTTGGGGCGACAACACGGGTCATCCGCACCGTCCGAAAGACATCATCCCTCGTAATCTTCACTTTGTGATGCGGGTGGAGGAGCCGAGCGTCTTGTTCGGCAAGCCGCAGGGTCTGCACAGCAAAATAGAGTGACGTAAGGCAAAACTGGCGGACGCCACTGTCGCGCCGCGGCAAGGTGGTAGAGTATTCGAGCGCGTCTCGGAGGTGACCTTTCGCCTTGTCGATGAGCACCTGCATTACCGTACGCGCCTGCGCGCCAACCCTGTCGTCGTGCAGATCTTCCGGCCGAATACCCGCCCTCTCACACAGCTGGCTTGGAACAAAACTCCAGCCGCGGCGCTGATCGTCGCCGACGTCCTTGATGATGTTCGTGAGCTGAAGCCCGAGTCCGAAGCTCGTTGCCAGCGACTTCAAGTGGACGAACCGGTCTTCGTCCCCCAACCGATAGTGGACCTTGAACAGCGCCGTGAGAAGATGGCCGACCGTGCCGGCGACGTAGTAGCAGTATCGTTCGAGTTCATCCACTGTCGACAGGGCTGCGAGCGTGTGTCCCACCCGCTCGCGCTGCACGAACTCCGCCATCCCACGACACATCTCTTGGACCCACGGTCGGATCGCGGCCCGTTGGGCGACCGCTAGCGTCCGGTATTCCTGGAGAACCACTCCCGCTTCTCGCACGAGCAACTCTTCGTCGGACTGCGGCTCCGCGAATGCCTGGCGAAGCTCGTCAGCCTGAGACGCGTCGTCGTCCAACGCTCGGGAGAAATGGTCGAGCAGGTGGACGCGCTGGTCGACGGGCAGCCGGGTCGTATCCTCGAATGTGTCGGCGATGCGACAGAGGAGGTACGCGACGAGGACGGGATGTTCCAGGTCGGCGGGCAGCAGTCGAATGCAGACGGCAAACGTCCTGGAGACCTTCGGTAGCATGCTTGCGCAAAACTCCCGCCCCGCGACGGCTTGGACGGTGGTCATGATCCGCGGATGGGCGTCCGCGGCCGTATGCCGTCCAGCACCACCTGGAGAAGGGAATCGCCGGGATGTCCGATCGGTACCATGGTTTCCAACACTTGGGTGGGGACCGAGGGGTCGAGTGCGCGACGAAAGACAGCTTCGGAACGGAGTAACGTTCTCTGGTCGCCCGTTGGATCGGCATAAAGTCGGATGCGTATGACGCGGTCGGGGTGGCGCGTGTACGTCCCGCCACTCCGCCCGGCGCCGAGGTCGAACCACTTGGTCTCGAGGTAACCCTCGGCCGCGCTGAATCGGGCAAGCTCGAACCCGTGGATGGCGACCAGCGCGGCGAGGGAGTCGATAACGTCGGTCGGCTTGGCGGCAATCGTGTCCAAGACGGCGTCCATGGCCGGGCCACTTCGGGGACGGACGTTGTTGGCTCCACACGCGAGCACCAGCAATCCGACGCCCACGCCGGCCCACCAACGACGCGGCATGCCGAGGTTAGTCGTGTTGATGCGCTGTCCCTTCGCTCTGACTGGGCACCTCCCCGTTGGGTGCGGCATCGGTCCCCGCTGCCGACTCGTGGGTATGGCCACGTTGGCGTTCCTGCAGCGCTCCCTCCAACACCTCTGTAGGCACGCCTCCACCGTACTCATAAACGATGGCACCGCCGAGGTGCGTCGTCCAGAGAAGTGCCACTACTCCCAAGCCGGACACGGTCAAGAACGCGCTCCTCTCCCGCGAGCGCATGCCGGTGCGCCGCCAGATTCTCCAGACTGCCAGTCCCGCGAAGAGGATTGTGATGGCGACGGCCAACGTCTGATGGCGCGCCATGACGAGGTGCACACTCCCACCGTGATCGATCAAGTTTGCAGCGCGAAGGCCCGAGAACAATGCAACAAGGCTGCCGCCGACTCCCACCGACAGCGACCAGAGGGCCACAGTCCTGAGCGATTCGCGCTTAGCTGCGAGCGCGGCGAGTTCGAACGCGAACGCCAGCACGAACAAAAGAGACGGGAAGTCGTTCAGCGCTGCGTGCCACTGCGCAGCGGATTGCGGCCAGAGCATGCCTACAGCCCGAGGTCCGTCACAGTTGGCGGATCCGCGCCATAGTCGTAGAAGCCCTTCCCGGCTTTCTTACCATGTAGACCAGCGAGCATCATCCGCTTGAGCAAGGGCGGTGGTGCGTAGCGTGCCTCCCGGTATTCGTTGAACATGATCTCGGCGATGTAGTAGGTGGTATCGATGCCCACAAAGTCCAATAGGGTGAACGGTCCCATGGGATGTCCAGTCCCAAGCACCATTCCCTTATCGATGTCTTCCACGCTGCCGATGCCATGCTCCAACTGACGGATCGCGTCGAGGAGATATGGAACCAGCAACAAGTTTACGATGAATCCGGAGTTGTCCTTGGCCGCGATCGGGACTTTGCCAAGTGATTTCGCGAAAGCCATTGCGCGCTCAAACGTCTTGGGCGACGTGGTGACTGTGCGAACGACCTCCACCAGCTTCATGATCGGGACAGGGTTGAAAAAGTGCAGTCCCACGAACCGATCGGCACGTGCCGTGGCGGCTGCCATCGCGGCGATAGTAAGGCTCGACGTATTGGACGCGAAGATCGTCTCTGGCTCACACAGACCGTCGAGTTCCTTCCACAGCGCGTTCTTCATGTCCAGGTCTTCGGTGACGGCCTCGATGACCATGTGACGATCGGCGAGGTCCTTGACGGACGTCGTGAAACGGAGGCGCTCCAGTGTCGCATCGCGGTCCGCCGACTCGAACTTGCCTTTGGCCACCGCTCGGTCGAGCGTCTTGGCTATCCGCGTCTTGCCTTTCTCAATGAACTCGTCCGATACCTCACGGACGATCGTTTCAAATCCTGCCTGCGCGGCGATCTGCGCAATGCCGCTTCCCATCAACCCGCAACCCAACACCCCAACTTTCTTGATTTCGCCCATGCTCCCCGCTCCCCGTCTATCGATGTTTGATGGTTCAGACTCGTAGGTTCTTCTTGATCTCTTCCGCGATCCTGGAAAGCGTACCGGGAAGCTCATTCCGTGGCGCCGGCGGCCGGAGTTCTCGATGCTCGAGGCGATCGAGTACTTGCTCGAGACCTACTTGTACCCGCTCCAGTCGCTGGCGCCGACGCCGCATCACGATATACCCGCCGAGGATACCGATGGCAGCAGGGATCGCAGCGATCGGCGCAACGACGCCAAGGGTGAGTCCAATCGCGGACGCGATCACGCCCATGCCCGCCACCGCGACACCGCCTTGAATGTGCGAGCGGCGCGTGTTGTTTAGATCGGCCGACAGATGGATGTAGTTGTGATCGCCGGCTGGGACGACTTGGGCGCTCACTTCGTGCGCTCCCGCGAGCACGTACTGTCGTCCACCCATGCCAAGCTCGCGTCGCACAGATGAAAAGAAATCCTTCTTGGCTTCCCACGAAGTGACGTTCGGAAAACGCCGTTTGACTGCCATTAGCTCCTTCTCGGTCATCCAGTAGTTCATCGCCGCAAGAACCTCCTGCGGATCGTCTCCAACGACCCGATGGGCGTGGAGACTACGCGGGCCCAGGACCCAGGTCGCGAGTCCCTGCTCGCGCTGTTCGGACTCTCTCGACCGTTCCTCTATAAGGGCGCGGCGCAAGTGAAGTTCTGGAATGCCGACTTCACGTCCCAGATCGAGAACGTCGGCTTCGGTAAGTCCCTCGCCGATATCTCGCTGTGAGGCCTGGAGCTCGGCGGCACGCGCGATGATTCGCTCGAGAGCGTCCCGATTGATGGGAGCGGGAACGGGCGCGTCCGGCAGGCTAGAATGCCTCCACGATCACGGCAGCTCCCTGCCCACCGCCGATGCACGCCGACCCCAGTCCAAATCGTTTGCCGGCGCGCTTCAACGCATGCAGGAGGTGGATCGTGATTCGGGTTCCGCTTGCCGCGAGGGGGTGACCGATTGCGATGGCGCCCCCGTGGACGTTGGTCTTCTCCCGATCAAGGCCCAACTCTTTCTCCACCGCGACGTATTGCGGCGCGAAGGCCTCGTTGACCTCCACCAACTCCATGTCGTCCAGCGTCATCCCGGCCTTCTCGAGTGCATTCCGCGCCGCCGGGGCTGGGCCTATTCCCATGTACTTGGGCTCGACGCCCGCCACGGCCCAGGAAACCAGACGTCCCATTTGCTGCATGCCGGACTCTTCGGCGAAGGCAGCGTCGGCAATGACGGTTGCAGCCGCCCCGTCACAGATCCCGGATGCATTCCCCGCAGTGACGAAGCCATCCTTCTTGAAGTAGGGTGCCAGGCTCGCCAAGGCTTCTCGCGTGGTTTCGGGCCGCATGTGTTCGTCAGCGCGCCACCCTTCCAGCTGCTTTGTCTTCCGGTTCTTGATTTGCACGGGTACGACCTCGCTCTCGAACACGCAGTCATCCCACGCCTTCTTAGCGCGCTGCTGACTCGTGAAGGCATAGTCGTCAACCTCATCTCGAGTGAGTTCGTACTTATCGGCGAGGTTCTCCGCTGTTTCCGCCATGGAAAAACCACACTGCGGGTCTGTGAGAGCTTCCCACAACGTGTCCTCCAACCCAGGTGTGGGTCCCAGTCGGAGTCCCCACCGCGCGCCACGCACCACGTGTGGCGCTTGGCTCATCGATTCGGTACCGCCAGCGAGCACGGCGCGTGACTCACCCAAGAGGATCTGCTGGGCGCCCTGAATGATGGATTCAAATCCGGACCCACAAAGTCGGTTTACGGTGACGGCAGGGACCTCAATAGGGAGCCCCGCCTGCAGGCCCACGTGGCGCGCAAGGTAGATGGCGTCGGCCGACGTCTGCTGTGCATTGCCAAAGACCGTGTGGTCGATCTGGTTGGCGGCCAGACCGGACCGGTCGAGCGCTGCTTGTGCGGCAATCGCCCCGAGCTGGGTTGCCGAATGGTTCTTGAGTGTGCCGCCGAACTTGCCGAATCCGGTACGGACGCCGGACAGAAAGACGACCGATTTGTCGTGACCCTGGGTACCCATCGGGGGAACTCCGTGTGCTTAAGGGAACTGATTAGGGAGGGCAATATACGGCAATATAATGAAAGGCGACGGGCACCCGAGTGGGGCGTGTGTGGGGCTCGAGCGTCGGTCAGCCAGCGGCCGGTTGGCCGCATGTTCCGCAATACCGCCAGGTCGGCTCGATGGTGTCACCGCACCGCGGGCAGGTCCCGGTTGTGACGAGCGTTCCGCAGAATGGGCAGAACGTCACGGTCCGATCCTCGGGCAGGGGGCGCGTGCAGGAGGGGCAGGTTGCGGGCGCGTCGACTGCCTCAAACACCAGTGACGATGCGGCGTCGGCCGGTGGCGCTGGACCGCCCGGCCCAGGCCGCTGGAGCGCCGGGGATGGAGAAGGATCGAGTTGGGGTTCGCTCGGTTCGGTTGTGAACGTGGCAAAGTCCGCCACAGGCGGCAGCGTTGGAGCGTCATTATCACGTGGGGCTGTTGGGTCAATCTCCGCGGGCATGGACGCCGGAGGCGCGTATGCCGACCCCTCCTCCAGAAACCCTCGCACCGCATCCGCCCGCAGCGCCATGAGCGCCCCTGCGAAATCGCGAAATGCCCCGGTATCCGGGACCACCGCGTCGGCTTCGGTCCGAAGCACGTCCTGCACGTCCGCCGGCTCCAGCGCAACGAGTTGGTGTTCACCCGCCAACAGGCGGAGTATGGCCATCTCGTAGTCCTCCATAGAGTCGAACTGCAGTTCGCTCTTGAAGAGCCGATACGGTATGAGGCTTTGGTACAGCTCCGAGATCTGGAACGGCGCGCTCAGCCGCCGAGGGTCGTGTTCGGCGAGGTGCATCACCAGCGCGCGAAACAATCGGGTCACATCATCCATCACATTGAGCTCACCGGAATTCATGCTCCCATCGGTCGTACTGCACGGTTGTCACCCCCGCCGAATCAAGCAACTCGATCCCACTCGGATCTCGGTATGCGCGGCGGAAGAACAGATGCGACACTCCGGAATTGATCATGAGTTTCGCGCACATCACGCAGGGGCTATCCGTCACGAACACCACCTTGTTGGGCATGCCGCCAGGGGCCTTCACGAGTGCGTTGACCTCCGAATGAAGGCAGCCACATTGACCGGGAACGGTAGAGTCGCAGCGGTTGGGGAGTCCCCTCGCGTTACCGTTGTAGCCAATGGCGACGACGTTGGCCAGGTCAGGATCCGTGATCACCGTGCCGACTCGCAGTCGGCTGCACGTGGAACGCTTGGCGAGGTCTTCCGCCATGCGCATGTAGACCTCGTACAGGGGAATCCGCTGTGTTTGTGGTACCGCGTCGTCCGGAAGGACGTTGAGGTGATGGGTGTTTGCTGTGACGCCGTCTTTGTACACGGTCATGCGGTCTGCTCTTTCCGCGCCAAGGCCTCCGCAAAAGCCAGGTCCGGATTGTAGTCCTCGAATTGACCGCGCTCCTGACGTTCAGCCAGCCAACTATCGAACTCTGACGGCACGGCGCCGTCGGAGTTCAGGAGATGAGTGGCGGCCTTCACGGCCAAGCGGTCCGCGAACTCGTTCTTGGGATGCCCAGCATGTCCACGGACCCACTCCCATCGGACATCGTGCGCGGCGGCCGTCTTCTCCAGCACCTGCCACAGCTCCACGTTCTCCACCTTCCCTCCCTTCCGCTTCCATCCCCGCGCCTTCCATCCGGCGACCCATTCCGTCATTCCCTTCACGAGGTACTGTGAATCCGAAACGTACGTCACCGCAAGGCGTTGCTTCTTTTGTGAGAGAATCGCGAATACCGCGATCGCCCCGCACAGGGCCATGCGATTATTGGTGGTGTCGGGGGAAGATATGAACAGATCCCTCCGAATGACCGTCCCCCGTGACTCGACTTCGATCAAGGCGCCGGCGCCCCCGGGCGTGCGGCCGTTTGCACCATTGCCGAGACAGCTCTCGTCCGCATGGACCACCACCGCGCGCAATGGCGATTGGCCCATCACGGTCGTACCGTGATCGAACCGGGATCGCCGTCCGTGATGGTTCCCACGGGCGCGACCGCAGGAACCGCATGGCGGCGAAGTGACTCGCTGAGGGAATCGACACGGTCCGGGGCGACCGCGATCAGCAAGCCACCAGAAGTCTGTGCGTCAGCAAGCAGCAGCTGGTGCCCCAGATCCAATTCCTCGGCCCAAGTCGTGTATTCGTTGGCAGCCGCGAGGTTCCGCTCGGTACCTCCGGGGACCATGCCGTCCGCGATCAGACGGGTGACATCCGGAAACAGCGGCACATACGCCACTGTGAGTTGCGCACCGACATCGCTTGCCTGTGCCAAGGCGTGCAGATGACCGAGCAGACCAAAGCCGGTGACGTCCGTTGCGGCGTGGACGCCATCCGCGACCTCGCGCATGGCCAACGCCGCGCCATCATTCAGCGTGGTCATAGCGTCGATTGCGTGCTGCATTTCCTGCTCGCTGATCGCGTCTCGTTTGAGCGCGGTGCTGAGGATACCGGTGCCAAGCGGCTTCGTCAGTACGAGAATGTCCCCGGGTTTTGCCCCGCTGTTGGTGATGACGTTGTCGGGGTGCACCTCCCCTATCGCGACCATGCCAAACTTCGGTTCCGGATCATCGATGGAATGGCCGCCAAGTACGAACGCACCAGCCCGATCGGCGATGGCACTGGCTCCCCGAACGACGTCACCGAGGAGTGTCAGCATCTCGGGTTTCCGAGGCCAGCCGACTAGATTCAGCCCAAACAATGGGGTTGCTCCCATCGCGTACAGATCGCTGAATGCATTCGTCGCCGCGATCGCGCCGAACGTGTACGCGTCGTCTACGATGGGAGCGAAGAAATCCACGGTAGCCACTACGGCGCGGTCGTCCGTCAGGCGGAAGACGGCCGCATCGTCCCGCGTGAGCGCTGCGACCAACACGCGGGGATCGTTTACCACGGACAGGTGGCGCAGGACCTGCGCCAATTCGGCTTCGCCGAGCTTACACGCTCAACCTGCCCCGTGAGAAAACGACGTTAGACGGATCCGCGATCGCTGATCGAGCGGATCTTCGGCCATGAATCACTCCTCCTACCGGTCAGTGGGCTGATGGAAGATATCTTGGCGGCGTACACGGCGGCGGCTACGCTCGGTGCAACGCACGCACTCGAGATTGACCACATGGTAGCGGTCAACGCGTTTCTTGGAAACCGGCCGCGCGTCAGCGTAGCCGTCGGGTACGGGATGCGGTGGGCGCTCGGCCACGCAGGCGTGGTCTTGGTTGCGGGTGCGGTGCTAGCGGCCACCGGAATCGCGGTGCCCCCGTCTCTCGAGGGTTGGTTCGAACTCCTCGTGGGTGCGGTGCTAGTGGGATTGGGCATATGGGCAGGCGCGACGTCACGCCGGCTCCACCTTCACACGCCGGCCGAACATGGAGGTCACGCCCACCTCCACGCGCATCCGTCTGAGCAGCATCCCCATTCGCACGCCCATAAAGACCCGACGCGGCACCATCGGCATTTCTCAAGTTTGGTCGGTGCATTCCACGGCCTGGCGGGTACGGCGACGGTGGTGGCGTTGATTCCGGTCACCCTCATGACGGGTCTTTGGCCCGCTCTCGGCTACCTCGCCGCCTTCGGGGCCGGGACAGTGGTGACCATGAGTGCGTATGCAGGTGTCGCAGCCTTTGCGGTGGGCCGGAGCAAGACCGCTGGCGCCGCTCAGAGGATTGCCGTGTTCACCGCCGCCGCCAGTGTCGTGGTAGGGGTGTGGTGGATCGTCCGGGCTGGCGTTGATCTCGTCGGCTAGTCGTCGACCGACCCTGCCAGGACTCTCGCTGCGATGAACGTCCTCTCGGGGTCACTGTCAAACGACCCATCGGCCATCTGCCGCTCGAAGAGTGAAGGCCAAGCCCGGCGCACGGCGCGCCTCGCTTCGGGGGCCGTGAAGCGGGATACGGCATCTGCTACATGCAGGATATCTGCGTCGGCCCACAGACCGTCGTCCGTCTGCGACTCGATGAACGGAGCGGCACGCTCGCGAGCGTCTGCTCGGTATTGAAAGGGCGCTGCTGCCAGTGCCGTGAGGGCCAAGGCGCGCACGTCGCTGGTCCATCGGCGGTCCGACATATCCCATAGGGATTGCAGGCCTAGCAGGCTCTCGATGTGCTTTTGCACCGCGGGCCGTCGGTCCTCACGGGCCCGCAGCACGACCTCAAGGGCGTAGCAACTGGCCGCGCACCGAGCATCTTCTTCACGATCGATGACGATCCCCGACGGGAATCGCATAGGCCGGAACTCGTCGTCCTTGCTTGCGGGAGAGAAGAACCCCGTCAATGCATGACGACATTCTCCAACCGCGTGCCGGTCGGGGTCACATCCTTCGCCAAAGTGCCCGGGAGCGTCTTGCCGGGAAAGGACGAATCCCAGGGTGCGAACGATGGCGGCGTGATCGGGCGGGCAGTCGAGTTCGAGAAGTTCCGAGACGGTTTGAGCCGTCGCCAGCAGAGAACCGTTCACACTTCCGTCCATCCGCGTCTGGCGCCGGCGTTCACGAACGAGATGCTGTTTCAACACAGGGTCGCCGCTCTGCGACTGACCGGCCAACTGGCGGGTAAGCACCGCAGCGCGCGTGGATTGGCCAGCAAAGAACTCCAACGTCTTCTCGAGCACACGCCGTACCTCTGCGGGCTGCTGCGCGCCGGATGCGGTGGCGCGTCGCCAAGTGGTCGACGTCGTGGCCTGAGAGTTCTTTGTAGTCACGTGTCCTCGTACGAGTCTTGGAGTGTCTCGTTTGGCTACCGGCGTTTCTTCCTCCGCCCGGCCGTCTTCTTCTTCGCCCTCTTCTTTGCTGCGCGCTGCTTGGCGGCTTTCCGCGTTGGTTTTCGCTTGGTTGCCGGCTTCTTCCGTACTGTCCTCGCCTGGGATTTCGCCTTGGGTGAGCCAGCTGTCTCGCCGTCCGTGGGGAGTGTGGGTTTCGACCAGATGAGTTTGGAGTCGTCGACCTCTTTTGGTGTGCGTGTCGGGGGGACGAGCGGCATCTGATCCCATATCCCCGGTCCTCCCAAACCACGGTCCGGTTGGTCAACGGCTGTGGTCATTCGGTCGCTCCTCGAGGTTGATCTTCTAGTTTCCGCGCCGGTTCACATGGTCGCAAGTGGGCGCGGACCCGGATCACATCGAGGCTGTGAGCAAGTCGCTTGACTTTGATCCGGAACTTTCCTTAGCTTGGCATCATATCTTCCATTATAACTTTGAGTTACGAGATTCTCGCCATGGCGCCTCTACGGTGTCGCCTGTTCCAATGTGGGAGTTGGACGTTCGCGGTGATGGGCCTGCTGGTGCCCAGCGCACTGGCAGCTCAGGTCGCCCGCCTCGACGTCCAGCCCCGTCAAGTCACGGTCGGGGTGAATGAGCGCTTCGAGGTGCTCGCGATCGCCGAGGACCGTTCTGGAAACATCTTGTCACCGACCTTCCAGTGGGCGGTCGCAAATCCCGCGATCGCCAAGGTCGAGGAGGACGAAGCGGTGCCAGGCGTGGCGTTCGTCATCGGACTCACGCCGGGCGAAACCATGGTGGACGTCAGTGTCGGTGACCTGACCCAGAGGATTTCGATCACGGTGGAGGGAGCGGTCTACGCTGGGCCACAGGGTACGGGCGTGGCCACCATGCTCCAGATCCAACCAGCCACCGTCTATCTGATGCCGGCAGAGGACGTGCAACTCCTCCCGCTGTACCTCAAGAACGACGGAACACCGGCGCAGCCCGAGCCGGTAACCTGGCGGTCGTTTCGTCCGGACGTTGCGACCGTCGATCCGACGGGGCTAGTCGTCGCGATCACCGAGGGCACGGGGCTTGTTGAAGTCGGGACGGAATCGGGTCTGTCTCACCGAGTGCAGGTGCAGGTTGCCCAGGTCCCGTGGGCATTCCGGCGAGACCTGGTGGCCTTGGCTCCCACCGAGTCCGACACAGTCCGCATCGCGGCTCCCGAACAGGAGAATCGCGTCTTGGCTCCACGGTATTTCACGTGGCAGTCCACAGATCCCAATGTCGCGATCGTGTCGCCGCTCGGCGTCATAACGGCGATTCAGGGTGGAGAAACGGAAATCGTCGCGACGGGTTTCGGGGAACAGCGTCGCGTCCCGGTGAACGTGCACAAGGCCGTGGTCGGGTGGATCGTCCGAGCATACAGCGGCGACACGATCACGGTACCGGTTGGGGGCACCGCTCCGTTCGTGGTGGTTGGGGAAGCGGCTGATGGAACGCCGGTGCCTGAAGCGCCGGTGTTCTGGAGCGTTGGCGACACGAGCCTCGCCGAGTTCGGTATCGCGGCGGATACGCTCGTGACGGGAAAATCCGTGGGGAGGACCCCACTCGTCGCCTCCGGAGCCGACGGGGTCATTCGCCAGTGGGTGCTCGATATCGTTGCCGCCGGATTGGTGTTCGATGTGGACCGTGCCGGTGTCGGCCTCAATGGTCAAGTGACCATAGCTGCGTCGTTTGCCGATGCCGACGGGACGCCGGTCGCCCCAGCGAATCGTCTGACGTGGACGTCATTTGACACGACGATTGCGCGTGTCACCGACGGAGTGGTGACGCCCGTTGGCGTTGGGCCGGTGCAAATCGTCGCCACGACCCCTTGGGATAATGCGGATACGGCCGTCGTGTACGTTCAGGGAAGCTTGGTCTTCACAACGTCACGCAGCGGAAACTCCGACATTTATGCCGCCGTTCCGACCGAACCGGGTACGGCGTATCCCCTGATTACCGACGCTTCCCAAGACCTTTGGCCATCGTTTTCACCGGACGGAACCCGGATCGCCTTTGCATCCGACCGTGTGGCGAACCTAGAGATCTACGTGGCGAACGCGGACGGGACCGACCCCGTCCGCTTGACGCAGTCCTCGGCTGAGGATCGGTGGCCCCGATGGACGCCCGACGGCAGCCAGATCGTGTGGGAGTCGACCGGACCGAGCGGCGTACCGCAGATCTGGATCATGCGTGCGGACGGATCCGATCCTCGTGAGTTGACGTCGGGGAATCGGCCGAATCGCCAGCCGGCGGTATCGCCTTCGGGGCAAATCGCCTTCTCATCCGGCCGCGAAGGGAACGACGACGTATTCCTCATGAACCTGGACGGGTCCAATCAACGGAATTTCACGGCCACGCCCGACACCAACGAAACCATGCCGGCGTGGTTGGCCGACAGCACGATCTTCTTCCTGCAGGAGCCGGACCGTCGGGATCAGATGACGAGGGCCGTGGCAAGCATGAACTTTCAGCGTGAGCGGGTTGCTGTCACGCAAGAGCGCCAACTCACGTCCTTTGCCATCTCTCCGGACGGAGCGTTCTTGGCGATGGTCGTGATGGCCCCCGGAGCGACCGGGGGCATGGTCGGTCGAATGTTCGTCATTCCGCAGGACGGCAGCCAACCGTGGGAGATCGCTAGGCAGGGGGACATCGACGGCTTGGGCAACCCAGCGTTCCGACGTTGATGTAACGGGGTGGCTCACTGGAGCCACCCCGTGTTATTTCCCGTTTCATGAAATCTCTGGTCATGCGTGCGCATGGCGGACTCGATCAACTCGAATTCGCCGACCTGCCCGATCCGGACCTCACGTCGGACGACGACGTCCTGGTGTCCCTTGAAGCCGCGGCACTGAATCACCTGGATCTGTGGACGTTGCGTGGCCTTCCAGGGCTTACGTTGGACTTCCCGCATACGCTTGGTGGCGACGGCGCCGGAATCGTCCGCAAAGTGGGGAGTGCCGTCACACAGGTGGCGCCCGGCGACCGCGTGATGATCAATCCCGGGGTTGCCTGTCACCAGTGCGAGTATTGCCTCGCCGGCAAGCACTCGCTCTGCTCATCGTACGGTCTACTGGGGGAGCACTGTCCTGGGACCCTGGCGGAATCGATTGCGTTGCCCGAACCGAATGTCGTGCCGATCCCGTCGCTCCCGCGCGGTCACCCGCCACTCACTTGGGCTGAGGCCGCGGCATTCTCACTGGTCAGTCTCACCGCGTGGCACATGCTGGTGGAGCGGGCGCGAATCCGGGCGGGTGAGACGGTTCTAATTTGGGGCGTTGGTGGTGGCGTGGCCGGGACGGCGTTGAAGATCGCCAAGCTGTTCGGCGCGGTCACGATCGTTACCTCATCGCGCGATGAAAAGCTGGCATGGGCGCGTGAGCAGGGTGCGGATTTCGTGATCAACCACGGCGAGGCCGATGTGGTGAAAGAGGTTCGGGGCATAACCAAGAAGGCAGGCGCAGACATCGTCGTGGAATCGGTGGGGGAGGCCACCTGGGATCGCTCGCTGCGTCTCCTCGGTCGCGGAGGGCGACTGGTCACGTGTGGGGCCACCACCGGCGCCAAGGTGTCGATTGATGTCCGCCGCCTCTTTTGGTTCCAGTGGGATATCCTCGGCTCCACCATGGGCGGTGATGGAGATTACCGCGAGGTCGTGCGTGCCCTGGGCCTTGGGCATCTCAGGCCAACCCTGGATTCCGTTCACGAACTTTCGCAGGCACGCGCGGCGTTCGGTCGTCTGGCGGCCGGGGATCACCTGGGCAAGGTCGTGGTGGACATTGGTGGGCGAGCACGTGAGGCGGCAACCGCGTCCTGACTCGACAAAAAGGCGCCCAAGGGCGCCTTCCTTCTCGTATGCCTGGTGCAGCTTTAGATGTTCCTGCGCAACAGCACCGTTGGGCTGTTGGGGCCGAACACGGCTCGCGTTGCGGGGGCCTCGATGTTCCCGATGAACTTCCCGTCTCCGTCAAACACGGCGTAGCCGCGCTTCGTTCGGACCAAGCGACCACCGCCCGTCATGCGATCCCAGAACTGACGCACGGTTGCTGACACGGGACGCTGACCCGTCGTCACGATGTCGGCAAATGCCATGGCATGTACGACCATCGTCCCACCCTTGTTGGCGTTTCGTTGTCTTACTGTATTAGACGAGGGAGGGGTCCAATTCGTTGCAACCCTCCCACAGTTTGGGACTCGAACGGACCATGAATCGCGCCTGCAGTGAGCTTCTAAACGGTGCCCTGACAACGGCTTAGATTGCCATTGACTCGTTGATTTCCCTGACAATCGGGGGTATATTTGGAGGACCTCAGCGGGGTCATTTGAGACCCCGTTTTTCGTTTCTCCAAATTGAGTGCTATGACCGCCCCCAACCAACGAGAACGCATTCTCTCGCGGCTCATCGAAGATGAAATGAAAGAGTCGTTTATCGACTATTCGATGAGCGTCATTGTGCAGCGCGCGCTCCCAGACGTCCGCGACGGACTCAAGCCGGTCCACCGTCGCATCCTGTATTCCATGAATGAGTTGGGTCTGCAGCCCAACCGACCGCACAAGAAGAGCGCGACGGTGGTGGGCGACGTGCTCGGTAAGTATCACCCACACGGCGATACCGCTGTCTATGACGCCCTCGTGCGGATGGTTCAGGATTTCTCGCTGCGCTATCCGCTGATCGATGGGCAGGGCAACTTCGGATCGGTGGATGGAGACCGAGCGGCCGCCTATCGGTATACCGAGGCACGGCTCACGCCTCTGGCTGTCGCGATGTTGGAAGACATCGACAAGGACACCGTCGACTACGCGCCCAACTTCGACGACCGTTTGGAGGAACCGACTGTTCTCCCCTCCAAGCTCCCGAATCTCTTGGTCAACGGTTCATCGGGTATTGCGGTGGGCATGGCCACCAACATCCCGCCGCACAATCTCGGTGAGGTTGCTGGTGCCGTAAAGCACCTCATCGATGAACCCCAATGCGAGGTTTCGGATCTCCGCAAGATCATCCGAGGGCCCGACTTCCCCACCGGCGGGTTCATCTATGGTGTCGATGGCATCAAGGAGTGTTACGAATCGGGGCGCGGCCGGGTCGTCATGCGAGCTCGCGCACAGGTCGAAGAGAAAGAATCGTCCGGAAGGACGCAAATCGTCGTCACGGAGATTCCGTTCCAAGTCAACAAGACTCGATTGATCGAGCAGATCGCCGATCTCGTCCGCAACAAGAAGGTCACCGACGTGTCCGACCTTCGCGATGAATCGGACCGGGACGGCATGCGGATCGTCATCGTGCTGAAGCGGGACGCCAACCCCGACGTCGTGCTCAACCAGCTGTACAAGCACACCCAGATGCAGACGACCTTTGGCGTCATCATGCTGGCCTTGGTTGGTGGCGTGCCAACGGTGATGGACCTCAGGGAAATCCTGCAGCATTTCATCGACCATCGTCACGATGTCATCGTGCGTCGCGCCGAGCATGAGCTCGCCCAAGCCCAAGCTCGGGAGCACATTCTCGAGGGCTTGACGGTCGCTGTCACGAACATCGATGAAGTGGTCAAGATCATCAAAGGCTCCAAGGACGTTCCAACGGCGGACGCGGCGCTGCGGAAGCGCTTCGACCTGAGCGAGAAACAGAGCGAAGCCATCTTGAACATGCGTCTGGCTCGACTGACCTCGCTGGAAATCAACAAGCTCGAAGCAGAGTTGAAAGAGATGCAGGCGACTATCAAAGGTCTGAAGGCGCTGCTCGGATCGACGGCCAAGCGCATGACGTTGCTCAAGGAAGAGCTTGACGATGTTGTGAAGCGTTTCGGCAATGAGCGGCGCACTGAGATCGTCGCGGAGGTGGGGGACTTCTCGATCGAGGATCTCATTGCCGAAGAGGATATGGTCGTCACGATCTCCCACTCTGGGTACATCAAGCGTATTCCTGTGACGACCTATCGGCAGCAGCGGCGCGGTGGCCGTGGCCTCAACGGCATGGGTACGAAAGACGACGATTGGGTAGAACACCTCTTCATCGCGTCGACCCATGAGTACGTCTTGTTCTTCACCGACCAAGGACAATTGTATTGGCTAAAGGTCTACGACATTCCGCAGGGTGGCCGTGCGGCGCGGGGCAAACCGATCGTCAATCTAATTCAGGTCAAGTCCGAAGAGCGGATCGCCGCGTTTCTCTCCGTGCGCGACTTCACGGATGAGCATAATCTGATGTTCGCGACCGCAAAGGGTGTCGTGAAGAAGACAGTCCTGTCGGCCTACGGCAATCCTCGGGCGAATGGCATCAACGCGATCAACATCGAAGATGGGGACGAGTTGATCGAAGTGCAGCTCACCTCGGGAGGGAATGACGTCGTGCTTGCCACGCGAAACGGGATGAGCATCCGGTTTGAAGAAAAGGGGGTGCGACAGATGGGTCGCGCCACCAGTGGCGTGCGTGGCATCCAACTCGCGGCGGGAGATCGCGTGATCGGGATGGTGGTGATCCGCCGAGATTCCACCCTCCTGGTTGTAAGCGAACGCGGAATGGGGAAACGTTCGGCACTCGGTGACTACCGCGTTCAGAGGCGGGGTGGGAAGGGGATCATCACCCTCAAGCGCAACGACAAGACCGGGGCCGTGGTCGCCTTGAAGGAAGTACTGCCGGACGACGAGTTGATGATGGTCACGCGGCACGGTGTCATCATCCGGCTCCCAGTTGATGGGATTCGGGTCATCGGCCGGAACACCCAAGGCGTGAAGGTCATGAACCTCGACGAGGGAGATACGCTCGTCGACGTAGCGAGAGTCGTCCGCGATGATGACGAGGAAGTCGAGCGGGCCCAGATCGTGACCCAGGGTCGAGACCAGCGGGAGATGGAACTGTAGGATCCTCTCACCCTGCCCGCGTCTCTCTTGAGGACATCCGAGAAGCGGCGCGCGGGCTCGCCGGGGCGGTGGAGCGGACCCCGCTCGTTCGTTCTGACGTGCTGTCCGAACAGGCCGGCGTGCCGGTCTATCTGAAACTCGAGAATGTTCACCCCTCTGGCGCCTTCAAACTGCGTGGCGCGTGGACGTTCATTCGTCGCCTCGGTGATGCTGCCGCGACTCATGGGGTCATCACCTATTCCAGCGGGAATCATGGCCAGGCGGTGGCCTGGGCGGCCAATCGCGTCGGCGCCAGAGCCGTTGTGGTGATGCCAGAGGCGGCTCCGCGGATCAAGGTTGAGGGTGTAAAGCGGTGGAACGGGGAAGTCGTGTTCGCTGGGACCACATCGGAGGATCGCTACGCCCGCGCGATGGCGCTGGCCGACCGCGACGAGCTGGTCGTGGTCCCCCCATACGACCACCCTCACATCATCGCGGGCCAGGGTACCGTGGGTTTGGAGATCGTCGAAGCGCTGCCCGATGTCGAAATGGTGGCTTCTCCGGTCGGTGGGGGAGGCTTGATCGCGGGAGTGACGACCGCCGTCAAGGGCATGAAACCGTCGACGGCGGTCGTCGGGGTCGAACCCGAGGGCGCAGCGACGCTCGCCGTCGCGCTCGATGCCGGCGTGCCGGTGCGGTTGGAGTCGACGTCCAGCGTTGCCGACGGATTACTTCCGCTTTCAGTGGGTACGGTTACCTTCTTCCACGTTACTGGTCTCGTGAACGCCATACAGGTTACTGACGCGGAGATCGCCGAGGCGACCGTGTGGCTGCACCACGAGGAGCGCGTGCCCGCCGAACCATCGGGGGCGGCAACCACTGCGGCTCTCCGCGCCGGGCGCCTGGCTCCGGCAGGACCGTGTGTGCTAATCGTGAGCGGGGGAAACGTGGCGCCCGAACGCGTTCAAGAGCTTGCGTCGACATTCGGGATCTCATGAAGGCCTCGACTCCCGCAAAAATCCTCGTAGCGGACGACGATCGCGCGCTGCTACAGACTCTTACCACGATCCTCCGTGGGAAGGGGTATGACGTCGTCCCAGTGCCGGGAGGTGTCGGGCTCATCGAGCACCTCGTGGAGGAGTCGCCGGATCTCCTCATGCTCGACATCATGATGCCCAAGGTCGACGGGCTACAGCTTCTCCAACAGGTGAAGGGAGATGCGCGTTGGCGCGATCTGCCCGTGCTTATGATCTCCTCCATGGCTCCTGAAGAAGGTACGGTGCAGTCACTGGGACTTGGTGCGTCGGATTTCATTGGCAAGCCGTTCCGCGTGAAGGAGCTCACGGCGCGCATCGACGCGCACTTGAGAACTGGCATGGCGCTCAGACGAGCCCGCCTTGAAGCGGAGGCCCGCGCCAGCGAAGCGGCGACCCAAGCGGAGATGGTAGACATTCTGCACGAGGTTACCGATGCGCTCGCACCGGATGAGATCTACCAGATTCTCACGCGGCGCGTTGCCAACGTGCTCAAGGTGTCCCGTTGCTCGATGGTTCTCGCCAAGATCGACGACAACATGGGCACGGTTGTCATGGCCGCGGACAACCCGATGCTGCGCAACCTCGAGATTCCGCTGGACAAATATCCTGAGATTCGGGAGGCGCTCAGCAGCGACCAAGCCGTGCTCGTGCAAGACGTACAGTCCGATCCGCTGTACGCCGAAGTCCGTGAATGGTGGAAGCGTGAGAATATCAACGTTCCAACCCGATCGATCATCGCCGTTCCGTTTGGGCTGCGTGAGGAGCAATCCGGTGTGTTCTTCTTGCGGACTCTGGGAGACGAACCGCCCTTGACACAGGAGGATCTCCGCTTCGCCGACAAGGTCGTGAAAACGTCCGTTAACGCGATCGAGAAGGCATACGCGCTCGAAGAGGCAGAGTCCGACAAAGTCCGATACCAGTGGCTGGCCACGGTCGATGCGCTCACCGGGTGTCACAACCGACGGGCACTCATGGACAAACTGGGCCAAGAACTCGACCGCGCGCGCCGCTATGGTCTCGCGATCTCGGTCCTCATGATAGATTTAGATCGCTTCAAGACGGTCAATGACACCTTCGGCCACTTGGTCGGCGATCGTGTCCTACAACAGCTGGGCGATCTACTGCGTCGCCAGGTGCGATCCGTGGACGTCGTGGCACGCTACGGCGGGGAGGAGTTCGTGGTCCTCCTGCCGGAGACTGACAAACAAGGAGCAGTGGTGTTCGCTGAACGAATCCGAATTGCGGTGGAGCAACACAACTTTTCCGACTCCGGAGGCGAGATCTGGGCCACCGTGTCTATCGGTGTTGCTGGAACACCCAACGACGGCATCTCGTCAGCGGAGGAACTGCTCGGTCACGCCGACAACACACTGTACGAAGCCAAGGCCGGCGGCCGCAACCGGGTGTGCTCGTGAGCCGTCGGTGCCCGCGCTGCAAGACGGTGTATGCGGGTGGAGCTCGCTTTTGCCCGAAAGACGGCAGTCCTCTCGTCGACGTGAGAAGCACGGGGGACGCCGCCAAGGTCGTGCAAGTGCCAAAACCGGTAGATGCGAGCTCGGGGACCCAGATCAGGCAGCCGGCACCCAAGCCTCGTGGCTTCGGCCTCGAGCGCGCTGGATCGTTGGCTGACCAGGTCATCGACGGGCGCTACCAGGTATTAAGCAAGCTGGGTGAAGGCGGAATGGCCTTCGTGTACGAAGCGCGAGACATCCAGTCGGGTGAGTTCGTCGCGATCAAGGTATTGAGCCCCAAGCTCTCCAAGGATGCGTCGTCCGTCGAACGCCTACGGCGGGAAGCCGGGTTGGCCATGCGCCTCGAGCACCCCAATGCCTGCAAGATCCTGCGATTGGGAGAAACCGAGGACGGTTTGATCTACCTCGTCATGCCGTTCTTGGATGGGGAGTTGCTTTCGGATCGCGAAGCCAAGACGGGTCCAATGGGTTTGGAGCAAGGCATCGAGTGGATGGTCGAGTGCTGCGCGGGACTGCATCATGCGCATCAGCTCAACATCGTGCACCGTGACCTTAAGCCCGAGAACATCATGATCGTCCGGAAAGACGACGATCACGAGAGTGCCGTGGTGATGGATTTCGGTCTCGCCAAAGAGAGTAAAGCCAGTCCCGGCGTCGCCAAACTCACCGCAACTGGGATCATTCTCGGCACTCCCGAATTCATGAGCCCGGAGCAGATTCGCGGCAAGGATCTCGACGCGCGGAGCGACGTGTATGCGCTGGGTATCGTGGCGTTCGAGTTGTTCACGGGCAAGCTCCCGTTTCAGGGTCGTACGCCGCAAGAGATGATGATCGCGCGACTTCGCGGCAAACCCACGCCGCTGCGCCGATTCCGGCCCGATTTTCCAGCGTCGCTGGAGACCGTCTTGATGCAGGCGATGGATACGGAACCTACGAAGCGATTCAAGACGACACTCGAGTTCGGCCACGCCATGGTCGACGCGCTCGAGAGTGGAGATAGAGCTCGACTGAAGACCATCCTGGCCTAACGCGCCGATCGCGCAACTGCAGGGCGATGAAGCGATATCCCGCCTACGATCCCCCGGAATACATCGACTGGAAGCCTGATCCGGAGCTGGTTGACGTCTTCGAGGTTGCGCCTCGGAGCGACGCTGCTCGCTCCAAAATCATCGATGCGATGACGATGGATGAGAAACTCGCCCTGTACGAAGGCATGCTGCGTGCGCGACTCCACGACATCGCGCTCAAGCGCTGGGTTCGTCAGGGCGTGATCTCGAAGGCCTGGCTTGCGACCGGAGAAGAGGCGACGACGGTCGGCCCAGTCCACGCTCTGGATCGCAACACGGACGTCGTGGTGCCCATGATCCGCAACGCTGCCGCTTGTGCGGAAATGGGTATGCCGGTTGCTGACATGCTCCGCGGCTACTTGGGGTCGTACGACTCGCCGTCCAAGGGGCGGGATGGACACGTCGGCAGCTTCGAACATCGTGTACTGCAACCGATTTCAAACATCGGCAACATGCCACCTGTCACAGCGGGAATCGCGTTGGCGTTTCGACTGCGCGGCGCGCGAGCGGTCGCCATCACGTGGGTGGGCGATGGTTCGGTGAAGTCTGGTCCCACGCATGAAGCCCTTAATTTCGCGGCCGTGCAAGGTCTCCCCGCCATCTTCGTAATTCAAAACAACCAAGTCGCGCTGGGCACAATGGTGGAGCATCATCATCTCCCGGAGGGGTTTGCAGATCTCCCGAGCGCGTACGGGTGTTCTGGGTGGGCGTTCGACGGCAACAACGTGCTCGACGCCTATGTGGCGACGCGCTTGGCGGCTGACCGGTGCCGGTCGGGCGTCGGACCGGTGATCCTTGCTGCGGAGACCTTCCGAATGGGTGGGCATGCCACGCACGATGAACAAGACGCGCGGCGGATGATCCCACAGGAGCTGTACGACTACTGGGGAAAGCGGGATCCGATTGGCTTGTACGAAGCACACCTCATTCGTGAAGGTGTGAGTCAAGCGACACTCGAACAAACCGAACAGTTGGTCAGCGAGGAAGTGGATCGCGCAGCGGAAGAAGCACTTGAATCCCGCGAGGTCAACATGCCTCCAGCCGAATCAGCCTTGGACGACGTGTACGCAAACCGACCGAACTCCTAGTTCATTCCCACGAGTGTCTTGAACACCGTCCAGACCTTCGGAATCGTAAAGAAGAACACGACCAGCAGAACCGGCGGGGCGACATAACGGACGAACCCCGCCCACGCCTGTCGGAGGTTCGCGTTCGGCAGCCCCTGAGCGAGCTCGGCATCCGCACGATCGCGCGCCCGATACCCGACGAGGATGCTGATCAAGAGTCCACCAAGGATCAGGAAGAGGTTCCCGACCAGCTTGTCCGCGAAATCAAGAAAGTTGAGGTTGAACGCCGACGGGATGCCGGCCAGCAAGATGCCAGCGCCGAACACCATCGCGGCCTTGCGACGCTCCCATCCCCAGGAATCGATGACCGCGGTCACGACTACTTCCAGCAGCGAAATGGCTGACGTCAAGGCTGCAAAGAACAGCATGACGAAGAACGCAGCGACAATCCACTGTCCGATGGGCAATGAGAGCAACGCTGGCGGAATGGCAATGAACAATGTGCCCACGGTGTTGTCCGCGATGGCCCCACCGAGTCCGATCGCATCCTCGATTCCGAAATGGAAGATGATCGGGAAGACAAACAGTCCGGCGATGAACGCAACCCCAAAGTCGGAGACGGCGATTGTCACCGTTTCCTTGGCGAGGTTGGTCTTGGTCTTCAGGTACGAGGCGTACGTCATGATCGCACCCATGCCCAAACTCAATGAAAAGAAAGCTTGTCCGGCCGCATCGGTGATGATAGTCGGGTCGAAGAGTTCGCCGAACTGGGGCTTGAGGTAGTAGGCGTACCCAGCACCGCCTCCGGATAGCGTGGTCGCCCACAGCGCCAACCCGACCAGAATGAAGAACAACAGCGGCATGAGGATGACCGCCGCCCGCTCCAGGCCTTTCTTGATCCCACGGACCACGATGAGGATCGTGAGCACCATGAACAGTACGTGCGTGATGATCGCGGGCATCCCGGTGCCGACGGATCCGAAGTAGTTGGCTGCACCGGTGGGATCAGCAGGGATCGCACCGCGAAGCGCGTCAAGCGAGTACCGCATTGTCCATCCGGCAATGACCGAGTAATACGACAGAATCCCGAACCCGCAGAACGCGAACAGAACCCCCAGTGGACCCCAGGCCGGTCCGCCCAGCTGTTTGACTGCTTGGACGGGGGAGACCTGCGTCATGCGTCCCACGACGAGTTCGGACGTCATGATGGGCATGCCAATGAACGCGACGAATCCTAGGTAGAGCAAGACGAACGCTGCACCACCGCCTTCGGCCGCGACGTACGAGAATCGCCACATGTTGCCGAGACCGACAGCGGAGCCAACGGCGGCAAGCACAAAGCCGGCGCGGGTGGCCCAAGCATCCCGGCCATTGCCCTGGGAGGTCTGCATTCATTTCTCCGGTAGAGAAGCTTCCGAAGTTATTGGGCCCTGACGTGCTGTCTAGTACGGCTCCTACCCGCCGGCGAGTCCCCGGTGCCGGCCCGGACGCGGTGATCGTTCCCTCGGGGCGTGGCTCTTTCTATCTTTCCCGCCCCGCCAGTGGGCCGATGTTTCGGGTGACGGCGATGAGGTGGGGCGGACGATGGCCTTCGACAACGAAAGACGTAAGTCTATGACAGTGTTGATCTTAGGTGCTGGCCTTCAAGGGCGAGCCTGTGCGTTTGACCTCCTAGAGCACACGCAGGCCGATGTCACCCTGGCCGACGCTGCCTGCATCGAGCCCCCGGCGTTCCTTGCTCCGTACGTGGGAGACCGTCTCACGCTCGCGCGGGTGGACGCGACCGACGAGGAGGCTCTCCGGGCGAGCATATCTGTCGCCGACGTCGTCCTCAACGCCCTTCCCTACTACTTCAACCTCCAGGTGACGTCGATCGCGGTGGACGTCGGGACGCACTACGCGGATCTCGGTGGCAATACGGAGATCGTTCGGCAGCAACAGGATTTGGACGAGGCAGCGACTGCCAGACGCCTCTCCATCATGCCGGATTGCGGGTTGGCGCCCGGCATGGCCAACATCCTCGCTGCCGAAGGGATTCGTCGTTTCGAGGACGTGCGGAGTGCAAAGCTGTACGTCGGCGGTCTGCCGCAGGCACCATTGCCCCCCCTCAACTATCAAGTCGTGTACTCGCTCGAGGGCGCACTTGACTATTACACGACTGGATCGTGGGTTGTCCGCGATGGGACGCCCAGGCAGGTCGAGGCGCTAACCGATCTCGAATTGGTCACTTTTCCGAGTCCCTTGGGGACGCTTGAGGCGTTCCACACGGCAGGCGGGCTCTCGACCATGCCGTGGAAGTACGCGGACCAGGTGCGCGTGATGGAGTACAAGACCATGCGGTACCCCGGCCACGCGGCGATCATGAAGGCCATTCGTGATCTCGGCTTGCTCGATGTCGAGCCCGTGCAAGTGGACGGTGTACGCGTGAAACCCCGAGACGTGTTCATTGCGCGGGTCGACCGCGATCTGCGCGACCCGGACGCCCGGGATCTCGTCGCGCTCAAGGTGGTCGTCGACGGTCGGCGCGACGGACGTCCCGGTCGAGTGAGCTTCACCCTGCTCGATCACTATGACGACGAAAACGGCATTTCAGCCATGATGCGCACGACGGGTTACTCACTGGCGATCACCGGGCATATGCAGGCGTCCGGTGCGATCGGAGAGGTGGGGGTGCGCTGTGCGTACGAGGCCATGCCATATCGACCGTACGCCGATGCGCTGCGAGCGCGCGGCGTAGATATCGTCGAAGTCGAGGAATCTCTGCTCGCGTGACGGAATGTGGTGATTCGCTCCTACGCGCCAAATGGGACGTCGCAACTCCGTACGCCGAGTTCGTTGCCGGCGTCGGGCAATACGAAAGCCTGTGGCATGGCCTGTACAAACGAGCGTCCGTTCCGGATTGGGCCACAGAGCAAGCACAGGCGCGATGTCAAGAAGCGCACTTTCTCGTCATCGCCGCCGACTGGTGCTGGGACGCCGCCGTTTCGCTTCCCATCTTGGCTCGGCTTGGCGACGAGACCGGATGTTTCGACATCCGGGTGGTCGACCGCGACGAACATCAAGATCTGATGGACTGCTACATCCAGGAGGGGAAGGAACTGATTCCGGTCGTGATTGGGCTGGATCGAGAGTTCCGTGAGCGAGGTCACTGGGGTCCACAGCCGAGTGAGCTGCGTCCCTGGGCCCGCACGTCAAAGCCCAAAATGGAGAAAAGCGAGTTCTACCGGGAAATGCGGAAGTGGCACGTCCGTGACAAGGGCGAGTCGATATTGCGCGAGGTGTTGGGTTTGTTCGATTCCTAATTCAATCAGAACGACCAGCGCGTGTGAAAGCGCAATACGCCACCGTCGGGACCGAACCCAAGCGTCCCTGCCACCAATGCCGCACGAAACAGATGCAGGGCCACCCCGCCTCCACCACCACTCTTCAGGTCGTCCGTTGTCAATCGGAGGTCCTCACCCAAGAACACCCTCCCCGTATCGAAGAACCCGATCAACGTCACCTTGAAGAGGGTTGGTGACTCACTGATGATGTAGCGTATGTCGAGGTTGAGGAACAGCATATCTTCGCCCAAGAACCGGCGATCGACAAGTGCGCGGTGGGTTTCACCACCACCGAGCCCCAGGATCGATCGATCGGCCTGCTCGACGAGATCTAACGAGCCAAATCCAGGGCTGCCACCCATGAATTGAAGAAGTCCCCGACCGTTGATGGAGAGCCGTTCGCCGATTGGCAGATACCCCGCAGCCGACAGGGTGGTGCGTGTGTAACTCAGGTCCCCAACCGAAGAATCCGCAACGGCGAAGATGGCCTGCGCACGCACGCCGCTCCGTGGTGCGACCTCGTCATTGCGCGTGTCGTACACGAGCCCCACGCGGAACGCGATGTCGCTTGTAGGCTGGTCGACAAACGACACGAGTCCCATCTGCGCGTGCTGGGCGAGTAGGGTGGGGGTGTTGTCGAGTGTATCGATGCGCCATCGCTGTAGGTGAAGGCCAGCGAGGACGCGCAAGTTGCCGATGATCTGGCGCTGGACTTCGCCTCTGAACAGCGCGCTGCGATTATCGGATCGATAGAAGTGCGGTTGCGCGTCGGTAATATTGCTCTTGTCCAGCTCGGTGTCGTTGCCGATTCCCAGGTACCATTCGCGCGCGCGCCTGGCGAGCTCCGCCGTCGCCGAAAACCGCCAACCTTCGAGAAGGCGCGGGAGGCGGGCCTGCAACTGGACGAACTTGCTTCCCGATGTTGAGATCTGCCCGTCGATGCCGATCATGCCGCGGTAGGGTTGCGGCTCGAAGAAATCGGCAAACGCCATGGGTCTGATCTGCGCGTAATAGAGGCCAAACGTGAACTCGTTCCGCGTGGTATAGAAGATCTTGGGATAGGAAACGTCGGTCCAGTTCCGCCCGATCGTGGGGAGGTTCGGAAGCTGAGCCGCTCCCCCCCGAGGGAAGACTGCAAGGAGCAGGAGAAAGGCCCAGCGGCTCACCCGTTGCGTTCGAAGAGGTAGGCGGTATCGCGACGGCTAGCTTCCGACCCATCGAACGCGGCGTACCGTGAAGGATAAATGGTAGCTGCGCCGAACTCACCGCGTTTGTTCACGGCGTAGAACGACAGGTTGAACGTCGGTCGGCCTCGGTCGTCGATCAACCGATCTTCCGATGCGGCGACGACACGGCGCAGGGTCTCGAGGGCGGCGTCCGTCGGCTTGAGACCGCGGCGCATGTGCTCGACGGTGAGGAATGCCCCGCACACCTGGATATTGGACTCGCCCCGTCCGGTCGAACCGGCAGCCCCGATCTCGTTGTCGGTGTATTGGCCCGCCCCGATGATGGGTGAATCTCCGACGCGCCCCGGAATCTTCCATGCCAAGCCACTGGTCGTGGTGACCGACGAAATGTCACCGTGGGAATTGACGACATTCATGTTGATTGTTCCCGTTTGGCGTGGCACCAATTGGCTGTCCGAGGGAACGTTGATCCAGTCGTCGGTCTCTCCTCGATTCGCGCGCCAGCGAAGCCACCGCTCCCTCGTGGCATCGGTCATCAGATCTTCCTCTTTGAACCCGTACGAGAGGGCGAACTGCTTCGCACCTTCACCCACGAGCATGATGTGGTCCGTGTAGAGCAGCACGTACTTCGCGACGACGCTGGGCGTCTTGATGCCCTCGAGCGCGCCCACCGCACCGGCCCGCTTGGTCGGACCATGCATACATGAAGCGTCGAGCTGCACGACGCCATGCTCGTTGGGGAGACCGCCGTAGCCAACAGACCGGTCGTTCGGGTCCAATTCTTGGATCTTGACCCCCTCAATAGCGGCGTCGAGCGTATCCGCGCCCTGCGCCAGAAGTTGCCCGGCCCGTTCGACGCCACGCAGACCATTGCCCGAGGCAACCGCAATATTGGCGGCCTGCGCAGTGGTATGCAGGGCGGGTGCCTCGACGCCGCCCGCGACGCTCGGTCTCACGAGCGCGGTCGCGGCAATCCCGGACGCGGCCGTGCCGAGAAAGTTGCGGCGGGACAGTGAATCGGACATACAAACCTCCAAATCGAAGACGCCGGAAGACAAACGGGGAGCAGGCGAATTAACCCGCACAATGCGCCTGCTGTCAACTTGACTCCGGATCGCCGACCTTGGACTGTTCGGGTGACATACCCGTGGTGCTGAACGTTCATGGAGGGTCGTCGCGCGTGCTCGTTTCGGTCGTTCTGCCCGTCCACAATGAAAGGGAGAACCTCGCCCCGCTCCTGGCTGAGATCGGGGTTGCGCTTGGTGGGATCCCGCACGAAATCGTCGCAGTCGACGACGGGTCCAACGATCGATCCGATCAGGTTCTGCTGGGCCTGGCGGCCGATGCCCACCGCACGCTGCGAGTGGTGCGATTTGCCACCCGAGCGGGGCAGAGTGCGGCCTGCGTGGCAGGGTTCGACGCGGCGAAGGGTGATATCGTGGTGACAATGGACGCCGACGGACAGAACGACCCGGCGGATGTGCCGGTCCTGCTCAGGGCGCTCGACGGCGACCGCGACCTGGCGGCGGCCGTCGGCTACCGCAGTGAGCGCCGTGATCCACGGTGGAAACTTGTCCAGAGCCGAATCGCGAATCGCGCGCGGAATTGGATCACGGGTGACAGTGTCCGCGACACGGGGTGCTCCCTCAAGGCAATCCGTCGCGAGGTGATTGACCGTCTCCCGCGTTTCGACGGTATGCACCGATTCCTTCCGACCCTCGTACGACAACTGGGCGGACAAGTGGTCGAGCTCCCCGTTTCGCACCGACCTCGACGGTGGGGGAAGAGCAAGTATGGGATGTGGAACCGGGTCTTCTGTGGGTTGCGAGACGCCCTCGGCGTCCGATGGCTGTCCCGAAGAGCCCTCCGCTATCGGTTGGAATCGGAGCACGCCGGGTCATGACCCGACGTGCGCGCCTCGATCCCTCCATCTTCAACCTCCCGGTCGAGAAGATGCGGGCCGGGTATTACACGGACAAATACTTCGTGCGGGCGCGGGAAGTGCTGCTGGCCGACGACCACCACCCGCGTGTCTTGATGCAAGTGTTTGGCAAAGCCCAAGCCTATCTTGGCGGTATCGATGAGGCGATCTCCATTCTCAAGTTGTGTTCTTTCGATTGGGAGGACCTCGAGGTACACGCCCTGTATGACGGCGACGCGATCGAGCCCTGGGAGACCGTCCTGACCATTGAAGGTCCTTATGATGCCTTTGCCCACCTCGAAACGCTGTACGTCGGTGTCCTTGGACGGCGGACGCGGGTCGGCACCAACACGCGTTGGGTCGTGGAAGCGGCCCACCCGAAGGAAGTCATGTTCTTTCCCGCACGGCACGACCACTGGCTGGTACAAACGGGCGATGGGTACGCGGCGCATATTGCCGGGGCTATCGGTGTTTCGACAGATGCCCAAGCCTCGTGGTGGGGTAGCGAAGGCGTGGGCACCGTCCCGCACGCGATGATTGCGGCGTATGGGGGCGACACCGTCCTAGCAAGTCAGAAGGTCGCCGAGTTCATGCCGCCCGATGTGCGCCTCATCAGCCTGGTCGATTTTGACAACGACAGTGTGGCGACGACGCTTGCCGTGGCAAGGGCTCTTGGCACGCGCCTCTATGGGGTGCGGCTGGATACGAGTGGCACTATGGTCGACCGCTCGGTGGTGCCGCAGATGGGTGCATTCGTCCCCACGGGCGTCAACCCACAATTGGTCGTGAATGTCCGGCATGCGCTGGACGCCGAGGGCTTTCAGTACGTGAAGATTGTCGTTTCGGGTGGATTCACGGTGGAGAAGATTCGGTCCTTTGAACGAAATAAGGTCCCGTGCGATGCGTATGGCGTCGGTTCGTCACTGTTTCGCGGTGAAGGAAGCTTCGATTTCACTGCCGATGTGGTGCAGGTTGATGGCCAACCGTGCGCCAAGGTGGGGCGCGGCTACCGGCCCAACCCCCGTCTGGAGCGGGTCAGCTGACCCAATCTGCGTCCTCGAATCTCGGCCCATCCACTATCGTCAGCACTCCGATTATCTTTCCGTTCTTAACCTCCGATTGCAGTAGGAGTTACGAGCCGATGGCGGGGCTGGTTTATTGGGATGTCGACACACAAAACGACTTCATGCTGGCAGACGGCCGGCTGTATGTCCCCGATGCCGAGAGCATCATCGCAAATCTCCAGCGGCTGACCGAGCATGCGCGCGCGAAGGGCATCCGGATCGTCGCAAGTGCCGATGATCATACGGCCGAGGATGCCGAGATTGCTGATGAGCCAGATTTCACCGTCACGTTTCCTCCACACTGCATGCGTGGCACCGAGGGCCAAAAGCGCATCCAGGAAACCACTCCGCTGAATCCGCTGATCGTCGATCCTCAGCCGCGGGAACCTGCAGAGCTGATTGAGGTCGTGCGTGCCCATCCGGGTGAGATCGTGCTGCACAAACAGACCGTTCGGGTGTTCGACAATCCCAACACAGCGACGGTCGTGGATGCGCTGGATCCGGACGCAGTGTTCGTTTACGGCGTCGCCTTAGATATCTGTAACCGCCATGCCGTCGAAGGACTTCAAGCCTACCGACCGGACACTGCAATCTCCGTGATTCTCGATGCCTCCAAACCCATCGACGCCGCGACCGCTGATGCGCTGCTCGAGCGGTGGGAGACGCAGGGAGTCGAGTTGATCAGCACAGACGACGCCGTGCAGTACGGCACGGGTGTGGAGGTAGAGGGGGCCACGACGACATGACTTCGCCCGAATTCGGGCGCTTCTTCCTCCCTGGGCCCACCGAGGTCCATCCCGATGTACTCCATGCGATGACGAGGCCGATGATCGCACACCGCGGCCAGGACATGGTGGACTTGCTGAAAGGTGTTGAGCCGGGGTTGCAGCGTCTCTTCCGGACCGGTGAACGTGTGTTGATCGGCACGTGTGCGGCGACAGGGTTCATGGAAATGGCTGTCCGTAGCGGCGTGCGCCATCGGGCCCTTTCGCTTGTCGGTGGGGCATTCGGGGAGCGGTTCGCGGGAATCGTGGCTGCGACCGGACGTCACGTCGTGCGCCTGGATGTCCCACTTGGGTGCACGGTAGAACCGGATATGTTGCGCGACGCACTGAAACATACGAGTGTCGACGCGGTGACCATGGTGCATTCCGAGACGGCCACCGGAGCGCTCGCACCACTTGAAGATCTGGCCACCGTGGTTAGGGAATTCGACGACGTACTGCTGCTGGTGGACACTGTGACGTCACTCGCGGGATCGCCAGTCGCCACGGATGAGTGGCAACTGGATTTTGTGTTCACGGGCGCTCAAAAGGCACTCGCGCTCCCACCAGGTCTGGCGTTTGCCACGGCGTCCGCGCGCATGCTCGAGCGGGCCGCCACCGTCCCTGAACGAGGGGCGTACTTCGACGCCATCGCCTACGAGAAGGCTGCGGCCAATTACCAACCGACGAACACACCGGCGATCTCCCTGCTGTATGCGTTGGACGTGCAACTCCGCCGGATCGACGAGGACGGGGGTGCGTCGGCACGATGGGATCGGCACGATGCCATGCGGCAATGCGTTGAGGGATGGGTAGAGGGGAGGGGTGGGGAGCTTGGATATTCCTACCTGCCCGCCGCGGGCCGCCGGTCGTGGACCATCTCCTGCCTCAACGTGCCCGAGGGAATGAGTGGGCGCACCATCGCGAAGGCGATGCGTCAACAGGGCTGGGTAATCGGCTCGGGGTACGGGAAGCTCAAGACGGAGACCGTTCGCATCGGCCACATGGGAGATCATACCGTCGAGCAGGTGAGTGAGCTGCTCGCATGTCTGGAGAGCGTCACACAATGAGATACGTCGTGGTCGTTGCGGATCGAATTGCCGATTCGGGTTTTGCGCTCCTGCGCGGTCACGATGAAATCGAGGTCGTGTCGACGTCGGGCGATGCGGAGAGGCTACGCGAAGAGATCAAGCGCGCCCATGCGCTGATCGTCCGATCGGATACGAAAGTGACCGAAGAGCTGATCGCTGATGCGGCGAACTTGCAGGTGATCGGCCGTGCCGGAGTGGGCGTAGACAACGTAAATGTGACGGCCGCCACGCAGCGTGGTATTGCGGTGCTGAACGCTCCGGGTGCCAATACCGTCAGCGCCGCCGAACACACTATGGCGCTCCTGCTGGCCACCATGCGCAGGGTACCCGAAGCCGTGAGGTCCATGCGTGACGGCGAGTGGGCGCGGAAAGCGTTCCCCGGCGCCGAACTACGAGGAAAAGTACTCGGTCTTGTTGGACTGGGACGCATCGGGCAGCACGTCGCCAGCATCGCGAAGGCGTTCGGCATGCGGATCATCGCCCACGACCCATTCCTACCCGAATCGCGCGCTCTGGAAATGGGAATCGAACTTGTGCCCGTGGACGCGCTTCTTCACCAGGCGGATGTGGTGAGCCTGCACCTTCCGCTCACTGACGAGACTCGGCACTTCCTGAACCAGGAGCGCCTTGCCCAGATGAAGCCTGGGGCGATCGTGGTGAATGCGGCACGAGGTGCGCTGATCGACGATGCCGCGTTGATCGAGGCACTGGATGCGCATCAACTTCGAGGGGCAGCGCTCGATGTCTTCGATCCGGAACCCCTGCCAGAAGGTTCGCCCTTGCGGTCACATGAGCGGGTCATTCTGACCCCCCATCTCGCGGCGTCGACCGAGGAAGCGCAAGACCGAGTCGCCACCGAGATTTGCAGGGCCATTCGCGATGCGTTGCTCACTGGGTCAGTCGGGGGGGCCGTGAATCTGCCCGGGATCTCGGGCAAGGCCCTCATTCGGCTTGCCGGTGTCCTGGAACTTGCCAGGCGGCTCGGGCGGCTTGCAGCAGGTGTCGCGAACGGACGTATTCGATCTGTGGCGGTTGCGTACGGAGGGGGAGATGACGACGCGCCTCGACCCGTGATGCTTGCTGCGCTCGAAGGCGTGCTGTCGGCGATGGGCGTGGATCAGGTTACGATCGTGAACGCATCAGTCTTGGCGAGCGATCGCGGGATGGACGTCTCACGACGTGTTAGCGCCCCGCTCGCGGGATTCGAAACGACGATTGGTGTGAAGGTGAGCGGCAAAGACGGAGAGGCCAACGTCATTGGTGCCATGGCTGGTGAGCGGGTTGGACGCATCATCCAGGTGAACGGCTTCGAAGTCGATGTGCCGGCAGATGGACATGTGCTCGTCCTGCGAAATCGTGATGTGCCGGGAGTCATCGGGAGCGTCGGGACTCTTCTGGGGCGCGCCGAGATCAACATCGCTTCGTATCACCAGTCACGGGGCGGTGCCGACACGCAAGAGGCGTTGGCGGCGATCGTTATCGATCAACCACCGGATTCATCGGTGGTGACAGAGCTCAGACAACTGGGCGACGTACTTCAGGTCACGGTTGCCAATCTCAATGGCGGCGTGGCCGGTTGAGGGTCGAACGATGAGCGAGGCAGTCCCCATGACGCGATACGATCCCGCGTTGGTGGAAGCCAAGTGGCGTGAGCGTTGGGCCGAACGGCGGACCAACGCCATGGATGTGCACGCGGCGAAGCGCCCGTACTTCAACCTCATGATGTTTCCGTATCCGTCGGCGGAGGGACTCCACGTCGGGAATGTGTTCGCCTTCGTCGGTGCGGACATACACGGACGCTTCCGGCGGCTGCAAGGATGGGACGTGTTCGAGCCCATTGGCTTCGACGCGTTTGGGATCCACTCGGAAAACTTCGCGATGCAGGTGAATCGGCATCCGGGTGAACTCATTCCGAAAAACATCGCGCGGTTCCGTGAGCAGCTACAGCGCGTGGGATTGATGCTGGATTGGGATCATGAACTCGCAACGATCGATCCCGCGTACTACAAGTGGACGCAGTGGATCTTCCTCAAGTTATTCGAGGCTGGGCTTGCAGAAAAGAAACAGGCGCCGGTGAATTGGTGCCCCGAATGCAAGACCGTGCTCGCGAACGAGCAAGTGATCGACGGCTACTGCGAACGGCATCCTGGTACCAAGGTATTCCAGAAGATGCTGGAACAGTGGTTCTTCCGGATCACGGACTTCGCCGAGCGTCTCCTATCGAATATCGACACGCTGGACTGGTCGGATTCGACGCGCGCCATGCAAACGAACTGGATTGGTCGGTCCGAGGGAGCAGAGCTGGTGTTTCGCACGCCGGCGGGTGTCGAGATTCGCGTGTTCACGACGCGCCCTGACACGGTGTTTGGTGCGACGTACATGGTGCTTGCCCCTGAGCACCCCCTTGTCGAGCAACTGACCACCCAGGAGCGGCGAAAGGCGGTGAACGTGTACCGCCGTGACGCGGCGGCCAAAGATCTCGTGGCGCGGAAGATCGGCGACCGGGACAAAACGGGCGTGTTTACGGGGTCGTATGCGCGCAATCCGGCGACCGGCGAGTCTGTCCCCATTTGGATTGCGGACTACGTGCTCATGGAGTACGGGACCGGAGCGATCATGGCGGTCCCGGCTCATGACGAACGCGATTACGAGTTCGCGACCAAATACCACCTTGAGATTCGCACGGTCGTGCAGGCCACCAAGGAGGTCGACGCGGAAGTCTTCACGGGTTGGGAGGGCAAGCTCGTCAATTCCGGCAGCTTCGATGAGATGGTCTGTCATGAAGCCGTGGAAGCGATCACAGATTGGCTCGCCGAACAGAACGCCGCGACGAAGCGTGTGCAGTACCGGCTGCATGACTGGTGCATCTCGCGGCAGCGATACTGGGGGCCCCCGATCCCCATCATCTATTGTGAAGCCTGTGGGACGGTCCCCGTGCCAGAAGACGACCTTCCAGTTCTGCTGCCGATGTTGGAGGACTTCCGTCCTGACGAAAGTGGCGAATCGCCACTCACACGTCACGAGGACTGGTTCGTCGTCGACTGCCCGAAGTGCGGCGAGCGTGCGCGCCGTGAGACGGACGTGTCAGATACGTTCTTGGATTCGTCATGGTATTACCTGCGGTACCCGTCGACGGAGTTCGACGACCGCGCGTTCGATACGACGTTAACCGAAAAGTGGCTGCCGGTGCGGTCGTACATCGGGGGCAACGAGCATGCGGTGCTCCACTTGCTGTACTCGCGGTTCATCGCCATGGTCCTGCACGACCTGGGGTACCTGACATTCGAGGAACCGTTCAGCAGGTTCCGGGCACATGGGATGATTGTGAAAGACGGTGCGAAGATGTCCAAGTCCCGCGGCAACGTCGTGATCCCTGATGAATTCATCGCGACATGGGGTGCCGACACGTTCCGCATGTACCTGATGTTTCTGGGACCTTATCAGGAAGGCGGGGACTTCCGCGACCAGGGTGTCTCAGGCCTCCGCCGATTTCTTGATCGTGTGTGGGATTTGGTGTTCACGGCCAGGGACGATGGGAAGGCGCCCGAGGCCGCGACGCGTAAGTTGCACCAGACGATACGCGGCGTGTCAGAGGACCTCGAGGAATTCAGGTACAACACAGCCATCGCCAAAATGATGGAATATGCCAATGTGCTCCGAGGTCGAAGAGTAGAGAGTGCCGCCGTCGGAAGCGCCGAACTCGAGCCACTCGTGATTATGCTGTCACCACTCGCGCCGCACTTCGCCGAAGAATGTTGGGAACGGCTCGGCCACCAGGAGAGCGTCTTCGCGCAATCCTGGCCCGACCACGACGAAACCCTGGCCAGGGAGAATCAGGTCGAAGTCGTGGTGCAAGTGAACGGCAAGGTGCGGGGTCGGATTACCGTGAATGTCGGATTGGGAGAGCAGGAGTTGGTAGCGCTCGCGACCCAACAGGAGTCGGTTCAACGCTTCATTGGGGGGAGTGAGGTCCGCAAGGCGGTGTTCGTACCGGACAAGTTGGTGAACCTGGTGGTCGGTTAGCGGAGACGGCTAGGACGGTAGCCATGCCGCCCCCACTTCGCCTCGCGTTGTTGCTTGCGCTTCCCGCGTGTCTCGACAGTGCCAACACGCTGGGGACTGCCGGCCTTGATCCGAACGCTATCAACGTCCTCTTCGTCGGAAACAGCCTTACCGCCACCAATAATCTGCCCGGCATGGTTGAGGCGCTCATCGACTCGACTGGGCCGACGCCGGCCGACGCGCGGGCCGTGGCCTTTGCCAACTTTGGTCTGGAAGACCACTGGCTTGACGGCGAAGCCCTCCGGTCTATTGAGCGAGGTGGCTGGGACTATGTGGTGCTGCAGCAGGGCCCGTCCGCGACCGAGGGTCGCCCGTCGCTGCTTGAATACTCGAAGCGGTTCGGTGATGTCATCCGTGCGAGCGGGGCACAGCCGGCCCTGTACATGGTCTGGCCGTCCCAGGTACGGTCGTTCGATTGGGACGGTGTGCGAGACTCATATGCGATGGCGGCGGATTCAGCGGAAGGCCTCTTCCTGCCAGCCGGAGACGCGTGGAGGGTTGCCTGGGAGCGTGACTCGACACTGGAGTTTTACAGCAACGACGGATTCCATCCGAACATTCGAGGGACCTACGTAGCGGCCTTGGTCATTGTCCAACGGCTCACGGGACGGACGCCTGTCGGTATGCCGACTCGTTTTTCGCTTGAGGATGGCCCGGTCGTCGCGATCGACCCGGATATCGCACTGGCAATGCAGGAGGCCGCCCGGGAGGCCAACGAGCGCAGCGAGCAGTAGGGCCGTTCCCGAGCCAAGGCTGCCCGGTCCGGCCACCGCCACACACGCTATTCCTACTATCCCAGCTGCCGGCCTTCTGCGACCCTCCCCCGACGTCCAGCATCTATCTTAGCGGGCATGACACACCTGACCTTGGCGGCATTGGACGACCTGGCGATCCAGCGGGCGAAATCGGGCGATTTGGGTGCGCTCGAGCAGGTCTATCGGGCCTACGAGAGCATGGTGTACTCGCTCGCGCGGCGGATGTGTCGAACGCCCGAGGATGCTGAGGAGGTCCTCCAAGAGACGTTCCTCGAGGTGTGTCGCAGCATCAAACGGTTCAGGGGCTCGGCGCCTGGGAGTCTCACCGCGTGGGTAAAGCGGATCGCGTCCAGTAAGGCGCTCATTCGGATCCGCTATGAGAAGTACCGAGAAACCGAGGAGTTTGATGAAGGTGGATTCCTGGCAGGAAGGAAAGATCAAGACGTCGGAGTGTCGGTTGATTTGGAGACGGCACTCGAGCAACTCTCCGACACGGCGCGTGCCGTGGTGTGGCTGCACGACGTAGGGGGATACACGCACGAGGAGATTGCCGGGATGATGCAGAAGACCATCAGTTTTTCGAAGTCCCAGCTCTCGCGAGCCCATACCCGACTTCGCACCATGCTCGGCGAGGAGATTAGGTCATGAAACACCTCACCATGTCGGAGCTTATTGCGCTCCGCGACAACGAGGGCACGGCAGCCGCGCGAGAGCACCTCAGCAGGTGCGAGATGTGCACGGCGGAATTCGAGCGGCTGTACCAACGCGTCGCAGCGCTCAAGGCCCTGCCGGAGTTCCGGCCTGCGCGGGACCGGTGGAACGTCATTCGCTCTGACGTGGCGAGTGAGCGCCGTCGCGCGCGGCGGTGGATGGGGATGAGCGGCGTTGCGGCGGCGGCGGTTATGGCGTTGGCGGTTGGGGTGAGTCAGCTCGCGAACAACAACGTCCAAGCCAGCACGGAACAAGAGATGGCTGACCTCATGGCCGAGTCACAGCGACTCGAGACGATGCTGCAGTCGGTGGGGCAACCGGGGCGCGTCATGAACGGCCTCACCGCCGCGGCCATTGCCGACCTGGAAGATCGGATCGCGTTTATCGACGCGGGGATTTCCGAAGCCCAGTCGCGGCGATATGGGCCGGCCGACGTGCGAGATCTCTGGGAGCAACGCGTGTCGTTGATGGGAGCTTTGGTGAATACACACGTCCAACAAGTTGGGTATGTCGGATTCTGATCCGTCAATCGCGAGTTGGGGTTCGAGGACCTCAATGAGGAAGCAGAGGAGTGACGAGTTATGAGAAAAGGAATTCTGGCGTTTGTCCTTCTTGCCCTGATGGGCTCAGCACCCATCCTGGCAGCGCAGGAGCGAGAACGCGAACAGGAGCGGCGCGAGGAGGCTGAGCGGCGTTTGCAGGAGGCACAACAGCAGCTGGAGCTTGCGCTGCAGCTGCTGCGCGAAGCACAAACCAGTGAAGCGCGGCGCGGTCTCGAGGAGGCTATGACGGCACTGCGCGCGGCCCAGCGCGAGCTTGCGGAACAACGGTATCGCGTGATGACAGGAGCACGCCCTGGTGGATTCTCCGTTTACTCCTCGGGTCGTGGCGCGCCACAGGTCGCGGTGTTCGGCGATGACCGACCTCGTATTGGGGTGCTCATCCGGACGACGCGTGAGAGTGAGACGGATGTCGTCGGCGCGGTCGTGACAGCGGTAACACCGGGGGGTCCAGCCGAGGAAGCGGGCATTGAGGCAGGCGACATCATCACCGAGGCCAACGGTGTATCACTGGCGAGCGGTGGCCGCTACGAGAATCCCGGTGAGAGACTCAACGACATCATCGGCGAACTCGAGAAAGGGGACGATCTGGAAGTCGTCTACCAGCGGGACGGCCAGACTCGCACCGCTGTCGTCTCACCGCGGGTGATGGAGAGCAACTCGTTCTTCTATTCGTTCGGTGACTCTCTGGCAGCGTTATGGGAGCCGAGGATGCGCGAGCTGGAGTTCATGCCGGAAGTATTCGTGGAGCCGCGCATCGAGCGCCTGCGGTTCGAGCCAGGCGAGATGATTGCCCGCATCGGATTACCGCGCGGGTGGCTCAATGTCGAGCTCGTCACGCTAGACGAAGACCTCGGCGCCTACTTCGGTACGACCGAAGGGCTCCTGGTGATTCGGGCACCGGGTGACGACGCCCTCGGGTTGAGAAGCGGAGATGTGATTCTCGAGATTGACGGTCGGGCTCCGACCAGTCCGTCGCATGCGTTGCGCATTCTGCGGTCGTACGACGAAGGTGAAAGTGTCTCGATGGAGATCATGCGCAATAGGGACCGTCGCAACGTCGAGTTCACCGTCCCCGAGTCGAACTGGGATTCCGACTTCGAGCGGTAGGGCTGAGGACGGAATGATGGAATGAAGGGGCCCTCTCGAGGGCCCCTCTTCTTTCTGACAACGGCTCGGTTGCCCTAGGGGCCAGCGATCGCCATCGGCCAACTGTACGCGGCGTGATATGCCACGAAGAGCGCCGCCCCGGCGAGCGCGAGGTCCTTCATGAAGTGGCTCATCTCAGTCATTTTGGCCATCGGGTCGCTTTCCTTCCAGAACGCATGCATGAGGAATGCGTTTGGGATGAGGAAGATCGCGAGCAGGCCAGCGCCGATGAATCGGCGCCACCCGAGCAATACCATAAGGCCCCCAGCCAAGATCATGATGCCGGTGACGACTGTTGCTGCCTTCGGTGCGGGAACCCCCCTACTCTGCGCGTGGCTCGCCATGTCGTTCAGTTTCATGAAGTGAGTGATGCCCATCATGATGAAGATCATGCTGAACAAGACGCGGCCACCGAGGTGGATCCATGGGTACAGAGCTTCAGGCATTATGCCTTCTCCTTCGGAGATGTAGGGCGAACATCCTCACGATGTGGCCCCGAGGCTGAGTGGGCAACAGCCGGCTTCAACCCGCAGAGCTTGACATTTCGATATATCGGTACGATATTACGTACGTTGTTTCGTGCAGATATATCTTGGTTGAGGGGGTCGTATGCGTGATCGTGCCTTTGGATTCGCCTTTGACGCCGGTGACTGGTGTTGGGGATGGACGAGGGGTCCGCGCCGGGGTCGGCGGGGTCGGCGGGTCTGGTTTGGGTCGGGTGACATGAAATTCGTGATTCTCAAACTGCTGCGTGAAAAGCCGATGCACGGCTACGAGGTCATGAAGGCGCTGGAGGAACAGACCCGAGGGTGCTACAAGCCTTCACCCGGGACAGTGTATCCGACGCTGCAACTGTTGGAGGATGAAGGGCTGGTGCGCGTCAAGGAAGACAACGGCAAGAAAGTCTACGAAATCACCGATGAGGGCATCGCCTTCCTCGACGAGAACCGCACTACTGTCGACGACATCTTCGACCGTGTCGAGGAAATGATGGAGAGTTTCCTCACGGATCCCATGCCGGAGATCACGAAACTCGTCGGCAAGGTCGTTTCACAGTCGTATCGGTTGGCGTGGCGGCACCGAGAGGATGACGCCGCTCGCGATCGCGTACGCAGCGTTCTCGAACAGGCCATCAAGGAGTTGGAGGACATCGCGGCAGAATCAGTGGCATAGGCGCGGCAGTTCCTTCCCAAAGAATATGTGCCGCGCTACTCTTCGAGATCTTCGTCGCGTGGAGTCCTCATGAGAGCTGCACTGCTCGCGCTGTGTATGTCGGCCGTTGGGTCGGCGCAGGCTCAGACACTCTCGTCTGACGACCAGCTTGCGTCCGCCGTACTCGCGGCGCCGGAGCCTTCGCGGGCAGGCGCGCACGTGTACGGGTACGACACGGATGGGCGCATCGTGACCCTTCGAGAGGGCTCTAATGAGTTGATGTGCCTGGCCGACAACCCGATGAACGACGGGTGGAGCGTCGCGTGCTATCATCGCTCTCTCGAGCCGTACATGGCTCGAGGCCGTGAGCTGGTTACGCAGGGGATGACGAATCCTGGTGGGCGGAATGCCGCGCGATGGAAGGAGATGGAGGAAGGCACGCTGCCGAGGCCCGATCCGATGGCGGTGCTCTACGTCTTGCACGGAAGTGGATACGATGCGGCCACGGGGGCCGCAGTCAATCCGTTCTTGCGGTGGGTGTTCTATCTGCCCGGGGCGACCCGGGAATCGACCGGACTTCCGGAACGCCCGACGGGGCCGGGTGCACCGTGGCTGATGTTCCCTGGCACCGAGGGTGCGCACATCATGGTCACACCTGCCCGACCCTAGTCGGCAGCGTCCCGGCGCACGCGAGGTGTGCCCGACGCGGCGCTTTCCAGTCTGCCGGCCTGGACCAGCGCCTGACGCAGGAGAAACTCAATCTGGCCGTTCACGCTCCGGAGCTCGTCGGCGGCCCACCGTTCCAATGCCTGGTGGACCGCTCGATCGATACGTAACGGAAACGCCTTGCGGGGTGGCACGTGATGTTAGCTGTAGAGTGTCCCCGTATTCACGATAGGCTGCGGATTGCGATCGGCGCACAACACGACGAGCAGGTTGCTCACCATGGCGGCCTTACGCTCGTCATCGAGCGTCACGACTCGTTTCTTTGCAAGGTCGTCAAGAGCCATCTCGACCATTCCGACCGCCCCCTCGACAATCTTCTGTCTCGCAGCGATGATGGCGCTGGCTTGCTGCCGCTGCAGCATCGCGCTGGCAATCTCCGGCGCGTAGGCTAGATGGCTCATGCGAGCCTCGATGACCTCGACGCCGGCATCCCTCAACCGATCCTGCACATCAGCTTTCAACTTCTCGGCGATCTCACCCATGTTGTGGCTCAACGACAACTGGCCCTCTTCAAAAGCGTCGTATGGGTAGTTCGTCACCGTCGTGCGCAGCGCGGCCTCGCTCTGCACATGCACATATTCGACATAATCGTCCACTTCGAAGAGCGCCTCAGCGGTATCTACGACCCGCCATACCACAACGCTCGCGACCTCGATAGGGTTGGAGTTGAGGTCGTTCACCTTGAGCTTCTCGGTCTCGAAGTTGCGCACCCGCACTGAGACCTTGGCCTTGGTGTAAAACGGATTCGCGTACCGAAGGCCGGGTGTGCGTTCGGTGCCCTTGTAGGCCCCGAACAACTGAAGCACGCGCGCCTCATTGGGGTGAACCATGAAGAAGCCCATCCAGAGGATGAGGATGAGGACGGCGACCACAGACCAAAACACGATGCCGATGATCGACTGATCGCGAATGTCGATGTAGAGGAAATACGCGTTCACGACCGTGGCAACGAACAAGAGGGCCAATGCCAGGTAGCCGGATATCGTCTGCTTCTTGAACTCCCTGACCATGCTGAACCTCCTTGAGTCATATCAATATGATATCATACTGATAGCATTTGCGCAAGTGAGGAGAGGCTCAGCGCCTTCGGCCACACCAGCCGAAGCTGAGATGGGGATCATCTTCGGGTACTTCTATTGACGAGTGGATTCTCAGCGCAGCGCTACATCCCGTCCTGCACGAAGGCGCGACTGATGATCACGTCCTCCACCGGGTACGACCGCAACCGCCGACCCATCGCCCTCGTGGGTATACGGGCGATCGAATCGACGACTTCCATGCCCTGCGTAACCCTCCCAAACACGACATAGCCGAACCCCGCGACCGTCGAATCTCTGAAGTCCAAGCGACCCTGGTTGTCTGCGAGGTTGATGAAGAAATCGACCAATCCGCTATGCGGATCGCTGGTTCTGGCCATGGCGATCGTGCCTCGAGCGTTCGACAGGCCGTTAGGGTTCTCATTCGCGACGGGAAACGCGGACGTGTTCCTTTCGCGGCGGTCTGGCTGCCAGCCACCCGCTTGGATGACGAACCCCGGCTCAACCCGATGAAAGACCACGCCATCATAGAACTGCGACCGCACGTGGGTCACGAAGTGTCGCACCGTCTCGGGTGCCCGTCCTGGGTCCAGTTCCGCAACGATGTCGCCGAGGTTGGTTTCGAACACGACTGTGATGGATTCCGCCGGTGCCGCTGTCTCCTCGGTGGCGGGCTGATCCCCTGATACGCACCCCAATCCCATGAGCATTGCTGCTACTGTCGAACGCCGCATCTGACCCTCATCTCTGATAATTAGCCCCGCGTGGCTATCGGTTACGCAATGACCGGTATGCCAGCCGCGGGCTCACACTGTGGAGCCATGCCACCTTCCGCGCGTGCCCGGGGTGAATCTCGAAGCGCTCGGTCTCGATGCCACGGAGAACAGATTTCGCCACCGCGTCCGCGGTCATCTTACGAAACCGCCGGCCAGCGGTCATCGCCGTGTCGACGCCTGGCGGAAGCACTTCGTACACCCGAATGTTCGGAGCCGACTTCGCAAGCTGGTAGCGAAGGGACATGGTGAAGAAATGCACGGCCGCTTTGGTGGCGCAGTAGACCGGGGCACTGGCCTTGGGCGCAATGGCCAAGACTGATGACACGTTCACGATGCCAGCCGCTTCCCACCGTCGGAGAAACGGCAACGCCAGCGCCGTGAGCTTCACGAGTCCGGTGAGGTTGGTGCCAATTTCACTGTCCACGTGGTCGAGTACGGTGTCTTGAGCCGTTTGTCCGTACCTGTCGTTCCACTGCAGCCCCGCGTTGTTGATGAGCAGGGATATCCCGCCCATTGCGTCGTTCGCAGCTGTCACGAGGCGCCGTAGGTCGTCCTCCACGCTGACATCCGCCAAGACGGCATGCACACCGTTGAGGTGGCTGGCCGCTGTGCCGAGCGGATCGGGGCGTCGTGCGCAGATGGTAATTTCATTGTCCCGAAGGTGCAGGGCACGAGCGAGCGCGAAGCCAATCCCGACGCTTCCGCCCGTGATCAAGACTTTGTGTTTCGTGAGCAGCATCAGTTTGCCGAGTTGAGTAGGGCCTCGAGGAAGCCCGTCAAGCCGGATGGCAGTCGGTCTCCAAAGATGTTCCAGCTATTTAGCACCCCGATGAGGTCTTGGTTGGGCAGAACGAAGAGATACTGCCCTCCGAACCCCAGCCCGGACCATACCTCGACGCCCTCTTGATCCGTGCGCCACCATTGGTATCCGTAGCCCCAACCACGCGAGTTGACCGCCTCAACCTGACGGGCCGTAGCCGCCTCGACCCAGCCCTCCTCCAGCAGTCGCTTCCCCTCCCACACGCCATCATGGAGATACAGGTACCCGATCTTGGCCAACTGCTCCGCTTCCAGATACAGTCCTCCCTCTGTGTCGGGAAGCCCCGCCGGAGTCTTCTTCCAGTGGTAGTTGGTGATCCCGAGCGGACCGAATACGCGTTGCTCGGCGAACCGATCGATGGTGAGACCTGTCGCTTTCCGAATGATGGCCGACATGAGGTGGCTGCCACCGCTGTTGTATACCCACTTCACGCCAGGATCCGCATCCATCGGCTGATCGAGGGTGAACTGCACCCAGTCCTCACTCTCCTCCAGCTGCAGTGTCGTATTTGTCGAGTCGAAAGGGCGATCCTGTTCATGCCACTCGATGCCGGAGCGCATGGTCAAAAGGTCCGCAAGGGTCGCGCTGTGGAGGCGCCGCTCGACGCTCGAGAGGTCGTAGTCGCTGAAGAAGGTGAGGAGGTTGGCGTCCGTCCCCGATATCAATCCATCGTGAATCGCCGCGCCTATCATCGTAGCCGCGATGGATTTTGTCACCGACTGTAGCGTGTGGACGTCTTGGCCCAGGTGAAAAGGGTGGTAGTCGGGATGGTAGTAGTTGTACTGATGGACGGCGGCAGTGTCATCGCACGATTCGGCGCCGCATCCCAGGGCTCCTCGGTATCCTCTGCTGATGTCGCGATAATCCCTCGGATAACGTTGACTCATGACGAGATACCCGTTCTTGATTACCACCAGACGATCGATGTTTCCGAAATCTCCGTTTCGGATCCGTTCGTGAAATTCCCGTAGCGGGGCGACATCCAGTCCTTCTTTGCTCGGAGTCGACGTCGCCCAACCAGTGGTCGGAAACGGTGCACTCTGCGCCGTTGCGGTTTCACCGCAGGCCCAACTTGTGGCGGCACACAGGGCGACCAGGCTTGGTCGATAGCTCATCCGGTTCTCCCTTTCCCATGCACCGATTCGTCGATGGCGATGAACTCCTCAACTGGAACGGATGCGATGACCTCGCCGATGAGTTCGAGCGGGAGATCTGCAATCTCCTTGAACCGCACGCATGACTTGCCCACGTCAAACCGCTTACCGGTGTCCTTGTAGGCTTTTTCGAAGGCGTCTCGCCGACGGTCGTCTGCATAGATCGCCGACAGATACACAGCCATGTGGTTCTTCTGCGAGGCAAGTGCAGCGAACATCAGGGGTTGCTTGTTGTACGTATTGGGATAGCGACTCAGGGGTACCTGATAGGCGATCATTCCCCAGTTCATTCCTTCGACATAGCCATCTGGCAGGTTCTCGAGGATGGTCTGTCGGACCATGGCGATCGCCTCTCGCCGTTCCTCCGGCAGCTCGGCTAGGTATTGCTCTACGGTCGTTGCCTTGGATTGCATGACGCCTCCCAGTAGGTAGCTCATTGGGGATTCTCGGTTCGGTACCACGGTTTCGCAACCGACGCAACAAAGACGGTGGTCGTGGCGTATCTTTTGGACGGCCCCGAGTGGTCTCGGGAGCGCCGTCACCAATTTCTGAGGGGATATCCGTATGCGAAAGATGATCATCTGGCTGGTGGCGTTGTTTTGCGTGGCTCCGGTAGCTGCGCAGAACGTGACCGAGGCGGTCAATTCCATCACACCTGACGACCTTCGTCGCCGTATCGCGGTCATCGCCGACGACTCAATGCGCGGTCGCTACACGCCGAGTCCGGAACTCGACCAAACAGCCGCATGGATCGGGGAGCAATTCCGATCCTTTGGGCTGAAGCCAGGCGGGAGTGAGGGCACCTTCGTCCAGCGATATCCGCTCAAGCGCACACAACTCGATCTCGAGGCGTCCCGTGTCACGGTCGAGGGCGGGCCCACGTGGCATCTCGGTACTGACACGCGTTGGTGGCAGGGTATGACTGGCGGCGCCGGCGTTGGCAGCTCTGTAGCGCTGGTCTGGGGAGCCCTGGGAGGCACGGAAGAGGTGGCGACACTCCCGGTCGATGGCAAAGTTGTGATCGTCGTCGTCCCCACCGGCACGCGGAGCACCGGTAGTACCGCGTCCGCGATGCTGGCTGCCGTTCCAAGTGCGGCTGCCGCCATTGTGGTCACTGGTGAGGCAAACGAATTGTGGACACGACAGTTGTCGCGCGAATCCCGGATGCGCGTGTCCCCCGCTTGGCGCCGCAACGCAGTGGCAATGCCAGTGGTGGAGGTCAAGGACGGTTCGATCGCGCCGGTGCTGGCGGCGCACGGAGTGTCGTTGGCGGAAACCAGAGGAGAAGCGGCGGGAGCACTGCAATCGCGCGAGCTCGCAGGGCTGAGCGTGAATGTCAAGGTGGTCAACGCGTTGGAAGAGATTGTATCGACGCCAAACACCGTGGGGATTCTTGAGGGGAGCGACCCGACGCTCAAGGACGAATACATCGTCTTCAGCGCGCACATGGACCACGTGGGAACGTCGGATAACGGGAGCTGCCGTCTCGTTGAAGGGGATGGCATATGCAACGGTGCAGACGACGACGCGTCCGGCACGATTGGTGTCGTCGAGCTGGCAGAAGCCTACGCTATGATGAATCCGAGGCCACGACGGTCCATGATCTTCCTCACCGTGAGTGGCGAGGAACGGGGACTGTGGGGCAGCCAGTACTTCGCGACCAATCCAACGGTACCGGCCAACCGTATTGTCGCGAATCTCAACGCCGACATGATTGGCCGAAATTGGACCGACACGGTCGTGGTCATCGGGAAAGAACATTCTGATCTTGGTGCCACCCTAAACGAGGTGAATGCTCGCCATCCAGAACTGAACATGACGGCCATCGACGACATTTGGCCGGATCAAGGTTTCTACTTCCGATCGGATCATTACAACTTCGCTCGACGGGGCATTCCTATTCTGTTCTTCTTCACTGGGGTCCACGACGACTACCATCGACCGAGTGACGAGCTGGAACTGATCGACGTCGAGAAGGAGTCGAGGATCGTGAAGCTCATCTTCCATGTTGGCCTCGAAGTGGCCAACCGAGATGAGCGCCCACAATGGAATCCCGAGAGCTACGCGGAGATCGTGCGGCCAATGCCGTAGGGCGGAAGGATGGCGGCGGCCGATGCTCAGAGCCTTGACCGCCGTCGTCTCGTCGAGAAGGAGGTCAGCAGGCGGTCCGAGCGGCGTTGTACAGGTACTGCACGATGTCGGGCACACTGGGTTCTCCGGCAAAGAAGCTCCCACCTTTCCCGTCCGTCAGCGCCCAGCGATGGAGCCACGTGATGCCCCCCTGACCGGAATACGTATCGGTCCGCGAGTATACCGGATCCGCCAGTGCCTCTTCCAACGTCACGAATTGGTATCCTCGCCGACGATACCTCTCGAGCAGCGGTGACAAATAGTCTGCGTTGAGCTGGTTGGCGTGCAGGAGCAGAATCTGCGGGATCTCGCGCCCCACGATGGCGCGCGACTGTGCTTCATAGTAGCCCGTCATCGTATCCATATAGGCCACGTACAGGTCCGCGACATCCCGTTGGGCCTGAGCATCCTCACACACCACCGCCCGTTCGTATGCCCGGGCGAAGATCCACTCCTGGTTATCGATGGTGACCGGTGCCACCCGCATCCCCGTCGCGGTGAGGTGCCCTGACACGGAGTCCCGAATAGCGAGGGTGGTGCCCGTATGCAGCATGGGGTGGCGATAGAATTCGAGTGCACGGCCCCGCTGATAGAGAAGGTTTCCAGTCACCTCACCACCGCGATCAATGTCATTGAGATAGGTCGCGAGGGAAGTGGTGTGAAGGTCGAGGTGCTCGTACCCGTGGTTCCCCAACGCGAGTCCAGCTTCGAGCCACCGTTCGAGAAGGCGGACATGGTCGCGCACGATGCGGTCGCCGTCGTACAGCTTACTCTCATTCACGAAGCCAATCGCGGGAACCCCGAGATTCTGTAGGTCGTACATAATGGGTTCGAGGATTGTGTCGTACGCGTCTGGCCCGCGAATCGTGTTTGCTGGCAGATCGTCAAAAGTGAGTGCCACCGTGCGCTGCTGGCTCTCGAGCGGCACGGTGATCGCCACGGCAAGTGGCAGAAACGCGAGCTTACGCAAAACGCTTAGCTGCCCGTGCGCGGCGCTTGGCCGCTTCTGCCTCTCGGTCTTTTGGAGGCGCATTAGTCTCGAGCGAATTGAGCAGGCGTTGCACGACATCGGCGACCTCATTCGTGGCACGGTCGAAGGCCTGCTCGTTGGCTTTGGACGGCTTGTTGAATCCGCTCACCTTTCGCACAAACTGCAGGGAGGCGGCGTGGACTTCGTCTTCGCTGGCCGGCGGGTCGAAGTTAAAGAGCGTGCGGATGTTTCTACACATGTTTCGTCTCAAGTTGAGGGTTCTCAGACGTACACGTCTCTATCAACGTTGCAGTGTGACTTTGGCGATGCGCCCACTAGGACCGACTGCCCAGCCGGCCCGCGCGGAGGCGAAGTCAATCGCCCAATATGTGATCCCTTGGAGGTTCACCCAACTGTCCCCGCCATCGATTGAGAGATCCATTCCGCCAGGACCCACGACGAGCAGTACGTCGGGCGCGCCGGGGACGAGGCTCGCCCCGTAGATCGCCCCAGCGAAGGTCGGATGCCCTAGGGAGGTCCACGTATGGCCACCGTCACTCGTGTGAGCAATGCTTTCCGAATACTGCTCTCGGTCGCCGATGGTGCCACCAAACGCCCACCCCAGGAGGGTATCCGCAAAGACGAGAGCGGCAATACCCGAGGCCTCACCGGCCACGATAGGAGTGGGCGTGGCCTCCCAGGTTCTCCCTCGATCCTTTGTCATCAGCACACGTGCTGTGTCTGAGGCACCTGTTCCTATCCACCCATGACGGTCACCAAGTGTGCGAAGGCAGGTACCGCTTGCGGCGAACGACCCCTCACCCGCGAGCGCCATTGGCAAGGACGCGTTGGGCACTGGGCCCCAGGTCTCACCGTCCATCGTCCGCATGATGATGAACGCCCCGTTCACCGCATCGCTGAAAGCGACTCCAGTCGCCCCATCCCAAAAATCGAAGCAGTCGAAGAACGCCCGAGACACGCTGTTCACAAACTGAAGGTCCCAGCTGTCTCCGGCATCGTTCGTTTTGTAGATGCGTGACATCTCGCCTGGGCCGGCGCTCAACAGATACGCGGTAGATCCGTCAACCACGTGCACATCACGAAACTCGAGTGTGTCTGCCCCAGGTACCGTCCTTGCGTGCCAGGTGGCTCCTCCATCGGTGGTGCGCGCATACGTACCGTCGTGACCACTAACCCACACCGTATCTTCGTTCACGACGCTCACCGCCTGCAACAGTGCGGTCGTACCGCTGGACTGCTGTTCGATCGACGGGTCTCGTAGCATGGTAGGCTGACACGCGAGCGTCACCATGGCCCACACACCTGCGACGTGTGTCCGTCTCCTGGTCACTCGGGCTTCCGAAGTACCCATGTGGTCATCGCTCGTTGATCCTGCACGATGGTCGTTTTGAGCGGATCCATGCGCTCCGCGCCGATCCGCGCTTCGGCATGCTTCAGAAACGGTGCGTCCACCAAGAAGCGTTCGCTCCCGTCCGGGAGTCGGTAACGCCGCTCCTGGAGTCGGGTCATCAGTGTCTCGACGCCGATGGTCGATGCGAGTCTCGCAAAGAAGATTCCACCAGGCTGCAGGGTCCGCCATGCCCCGTCGATCATAGCGCTGAAGTGCGTCTCGTCGGTTGCGAAGTGAAGGACCGCCGAACAGATAACGAGCTCTGCCAGTGCCTCGGGCAGCGTGTGATGCTCGAGTCTCTCGATCCGAAAGTTCGTCGGTGGCAAATGCGGGGCCACCTTGCCGGCAAGCTCACGCACGGCCTCGATGGCGGTGGCATCACTGTCGATCGCGAATACGGGATGACCCGCTCGCAACAGGTAGTGGATGTTGCGGCCATAGCCACAGCCCGTGTCCACTACCGTCATCCCCGGAGTGATTCGGCGTTTGAGAAGCTGATCGAATAGATAGATATCGATGTTACCACAATGCTCGCCGAGCTCGTAGAGGTTGGTCACGCGAACGCAATCTCCAGCGTGGCTATCTGATGCGGGCCGAGCCCATATTCCACCAGCGACGCCGAAGAAGGCACGGCGTCCAGACGAACCTCGAGCAACGAAGTCTCCCACGCACGAGCGATTGGCTGGTCCGTCGTGAGTGCGGCTGTTTGGTCGGTACCGGTGGTGTTGTACAGTCTGACAATTAACGTGTCGCGTTCGTCGTGTTTCTTGATCGCGCTCGTGGCGATTCCCGTTCCCGATACTTCCAGGAGGCCATGCCGCCGATCGCTGTCGGTGAGCGGAGACCCTTGAATGCTCACGGGGTGCACGCGGAACATCGCGCTCCGCTGTCGAACGTCTGATGATACGGAATCATCGGTAAAAGGAAGCAGGCCGAGTTCAAACCGATGAAGGCCAATGCACTGGGCGTCTGGTGTTGGGATCATGGGACCGGCTACCTTCATGCTTCTCGTCGAAAGATCATCGCGGGAGAGCCAGCCGACGGCGCGGAGCAGTGTGACGGCGAACCCCGCCGAACCGTCGCCCGCGCGGATTGGTGTTACTTCATAGAGACCTCGGTTCAAGACGGCCAGCCCATTACCGTCTTCGAGCTCCACTGCCGAGAACTCCTGCTGCGGATATGTGCCGGTAGGGTGCTGTACCCAGTTGGGGTGCTGCGCGATCTCGAGGGGCCGTTTGTTGACGTAGAAATGCCCGTCCGACAAGAGGTGTGTGGCTTCGCCCGCGATGAAGCGCGACCGAACGCGGTGGTCGGCAGCGCGATTGGCGATATCGATGCGCAGTTCCACCATGGGGCTCCCACGCGTGATCGAAATACGAATGCGTACGGGGCAGGCGACGGCTTGCTCAGCCCTCCGCTTACGTGACAGTGCCAGGCCATGCGGAAGTGGCCAATCGAAGGTGGTCTCAAGGGTGGCGCGCAGGCCCGAATCACCAACGACCCGCACGGTCCCGTGCAGGCCATCGGTGGTGACGGTGTGCGTTTCTGCCGCCGGCGCATAGTCATACTCGTCACCGGCGTCTTCGGTGCTTTCGAGACGGTTGAGATTGGCGTATGCGGTCCCGGTACGACGGTCAAGAAGGTCCAGGCGTCCATCGGGGTGGAGGGTGACCCGCACGAGGTCGTTTTCCAGCGTACTGTCGCTTGTGGCGAGCGGTGGGGGCATCGGGAGTGCGCGATCAGCGTCGCGTTGCCGCAGGCGGAAGGACCGCGCACCCACCGGTGGAAGACTCGCTTCGAATTCGACACCGAGCCACAGATCACGGGGCTCGTCGCCATTTCCCTGTACGTCGAAGCGTTCCGGAAACTCGAGGCGGTATCGCTCGAGCCACTCCAGCGTCTCGGGACCTTCCACCGCGCCGGGCACGTCGCGGTGCCAAAACCGCGCTACACGATGTGCCGCCGTGACGGCGAACGGAACGAGTTGTTCGCGATCATCGACCAGTACGAGCTCAGACGGCTCGAGGTCTGGGGGCACGACCAGCAGTCGTCGAACGACGTCCGTACGCCGTGTCGGGAGCGGGTTGAACACGGTGATGGACAAGGTCTGCGGATCGTGGTCGTCGCGAGACGGTGGCGAGGCTAGGAGTTCGCGTATCTGCTCACGTCCTCCGGCCAAGACGCCTTCGAAGCGCGTCACCATCTCGCGGTGCACAGGATCGATCGAGCAACCGCAGATCGAGTCGTGTGGATGGTTCTGCAGCAGCAGTTTCCAGAGATGGTCACAGGCAGAAACGGGGTAGTCCGCTCCGCCAACGAAATGCCTCCAACAGGCGAGAGGCTCCAGTACTCGCGATAGGAGTGTCTCGCAGCGCTCGTTGAATTGTTTCAGATACGTGCGCGTTGACCAGACGCCGGAGAGGATGAGCTGGTGCCTTCCACCGACGAGCTCCCCCTGATGGATCCGATCGGCCACCTGGGATTCGCGAATGGCCGTAACGAGTTCTTCGAGACTTCCAACACGAATGGTGGTGTCCGGGAACGACTGTCTCAAGGCGTCGAGAATCGGACCAAGATCGCGCTGGGGAGGAAGATGGTCGCATCCGTTTGCGATCTGGACGATCGACCCGTTCGCGAGCGGTCGCATCCGGATAAAGAGCTGTTGGACTTGCGAGACCGCTCGTGCGACATCCACCGGTGTGTCGAGCCAAGCGTCTGTGTCTGTTTGCAGTCCGAGAGCACCAGCCGCGCAATACCCCTGGCATTGGTTGAGCGCGAGCACCTCGCTTCCATCGGGAGCGCGCCACCTGAACTCCCAGCCAGTCTCCTCGATCTCATCGCCCATGCCCCGTGTGAACACCGCACTCTCGAGTCCCGCTAGCTGGAGGATCTGGGGCATTTGCGCGACATGACCGAAGGCGTCAGGCAGATATCCCACGGCCATGGGAGGGCCCACGCGCTGGGCAACCTGTCGGCCCTTCAGGAGGTTCCGGGCGTGGCTCTCACCACTGACCAAGAACTCGTCGGCCAGTACATACCAGGGGCCGATAGCAATGCGGCCGGCCTCGACGTGCTGGCGAAGGTGGGCTTCACGTTCGGGGCGCAGTTCCAGGTAGTCGTCGACGAGGATTGACTGCCCGTCGAGGAGGAAGAAGGACATCGCGGTATCGGTCTCGACCAGGTCCAACACCCGGTCGATCGCTCGCACCAGCATGAGTTGAAACTCATGGCGGGTGCGGTACCATTCACGATCCCAATGTGTGTGGGGAACGATGATGGCAAGGGTCGGGAATGCGGTCACGTGCGCTTTCGGAACTGGGACGTCAAGCGTATTCTACTGGAGCGACATACTCTGCGAGATCAATATGAGCATCCGACTGTACCACCGCATCCTTCGTACGGTGCCTACGCTGTTGTCGATTCCTTTCATGGCCTGTGCCCAAACCGAGTGGCAGGTACTGTTCGATGGCCAAACCCTCAACGGCTGGCGCGCGTTCCGGGATACGGTTCCTCCGGCAGGGTGGCAGGTCATTGATGGGGCGATCACCCGAGTTGGGGGTGGAGGGGATTTGGTGACCGTCGATCAATACGGCGATTTCGAGTTCCAACTCGAGTGGAACGTGTCTGAAGGGGGTAATAGCGGCATCATGTACCGTGTGGATCCGGCCGCGGAGCGAACGTTCGAAAGCGGGCCGGAGATGCAGATTCTGGATGACGCGCAGCATGTTGACGGCGGTTCTCGGCTCACATCTGCTGGGGCTAACTACGGACTCCACGCGGCCCCTGAGGGGCACGTGAAACCAGCTGGCGAGTGGAATGAGGTCCGAATCCTTGCGAATGGCGCGCACGTCGAGTACTGGCTCAACGGTGCGAAAGTGGTCGAGTACGAACTCTGGTCCCCGGAGTGGGAGGAGTTGGTGGCGAATTCGAAGTTCGTCGAGTGGCCGGGGTATGGACGGGCCGAGCGAGGGCACATCGTGCTACAGGATCACGGCGATTGGGTGGCCTACCGCAATATCAAAGTGCGAGAACTCACCCCCTAAAAGGTATCGCAGACGTCAACCTGCCCGGATCGAAGGCCGCGCCGGAACCAACTGATCCGCTGCTCGGAGCTGCCGTGCGTGAAGGCGTCTGGGTTCACGGAGCGGCCACTCATTCGCTGAATCCGGTCGTCGCCCACCGACCCGGCTGCTCGCAGCCCCTCGTCCACGTCCCCCGGGTCCAGCAGATTGCGTTGGGCAGCCGTGTTCGCCCACACCCCAGCGTAGCAGTCCGCCTGGAGCTCCATCGCGACGGAGAGTTGATTGGCCAGATCCGGCCGCGAGCGTTGGGCGCTCCGGACTTGCCCGTCGGTGCCAGCCAGGCGTTGCACGTGATGGCCAATCTCGTGCGCGAGGACGTACGCCTGGGCGAAATCGCCGGGCGCTCCAAACCTGGTGCGAAGCTCCTCGTAGAATCCAAGGTCGACGTAGATCTTGTGATCACCCGGGCAATAGAACGGTCCTGACGCGGAGCGTGCGAATCCACATGCCGACTGTACGGCGTCGCGGAAGAGCACCAGCGTCGCGTCCTGGTACGTTGCGCCCTGGGTTGCGAATAGTTGGGTCCACATTGTCTGCGCATCGTCGAGTACGAACGACACGAAGTCGACGAGCTCCTCCTCCGAGGCGCTCGACTGGACCGGCTGTGACGACAGCATTGGTCCGCTGCCGCTCCCACCACCGAGAAGCGAGAAGAAGTCCTGCTTGAAGACAAAGCTCAGGATTAGAAGGAGGAGGATACCGCCAAGTCCCAGGCCACCTGCCGGCCCTCGAATTCGTGATCGCCGCAGACCACGGCGATCCTCAATGTTCCGACTGCGGGGTCCGCGTTTCCAACGCATGGCAGCTTCCCGGTGTTCGGAGGACGGTAATGTAGCAGAGACGCGTTCACCTGGGTACACGATCATGTGGGGGCTACTTGAGGGTCGGCCTGCAGTGGGGTCTGCCTGGCGCCGCTACCTACCAGGGCGTACTTTCGGCCTCATCCCAAAGCCCCAACCACAATGACAGATCAACACATTCGACCTACAGCCGTGCGGACTCGCCTCTCCGCCATGATGTTCCTGCAGTACTTCATCTGGGGAGCGTGGTCGGTGACGATGTCCACGTATCTCGGCCAGACACTGCGCTTTGAGGGCGGTCAAATTGGCCTAGCCTACGGTACGACGGCAATCGCCGCCATGATCTCCCCATTCTTCGTCGGGATGGTGGCCGATCGTTTTTTTGCCACTGAGAAGATCCTCGCGTTGCTCCACTTGGCTGGTGGTGCGGTGATGTACTACGTATCCACCATTCAGGATTTCCAGCTGTTCTATCCCGTATTGATTGGCTACGCGTTGCTGTACATGCCAACGCTGGCCCTCACGAATTCCATTTCGTTTCACAACGTGGCTGACCCAGCCAAGGACTTTCCGAGCATCCGGGTGCTAGGCACGATCGGGTGGATTGCAGCGGGCCTTCTGGTCGGCGGCGTGCTCCGGGTCGAACCGACGCCGATACCGATGCGGATTGCCGCAGCTGCATCGGTTCTCCTCGCGGTGTACTGCCTGACGCTGCCGCACACGCCGCCCAAGGCGGCTGGCACAACTGTCAGTGCGCGCGACATTCTCGGGCTCGATGCTCTCGCACTCATGAAGGATCGGTCGTTTACCGTCTTCATCATCGGATCGTTCCTACTCGTGATTCCATTGCAGTTCTATTACGGGTTCACCAACCTATTCCTGAACGAACTCGAGATGTCGGCGCCGGCCGCAAAGATGACAATGGGCCAGATGTCCGAGATCTTCTTCATGATTGCGCTGCCGTGGTTCCTGATCCGTTGGGGCGTCAAGCGCATTCTGATGATTGGGATGATCGCGTGGTCATTGCGGTACATCCTCTTTGCCTACGGAAATGCTGGGAGTGACATCTGGATGTTGTACGCCGGCATTCTGTTGCACGGCGTGTGCTACGATTTCTTCTTCGTCACCGGTCAGATCTACGTTGACCAGCAGGCAGGCGAGCGTATTCGAGCGGCTGCCCAAGGATTCATTGCGTTCGTTACGCTCGGTGTCGGCTGGTTCATTGGCTCATGGGCTGCTGGTCAAGTTGTTCAAGCCTATGAGGTCGTGAGTCCCTTAGGGGAGATTCGCCACGAGTGGAAGATGATTTGGATCGTTCCGGCCGTTGGTGCGGCGTTGGTACTCTTGTTGTTCGCGGTGCTGTTCAAACCGCCGCCGCGTGAGCCTGAGGCCGAGACGGTTCCTGTCGCCGAGCCCGCCGAGATCTTGTAGAGAGAGCAGAGTAAGGAGAGAGTCATGTCAGAGGTAACACGGCGCGACTTTGTGGGCGGCGTCAGTGGCGCAATGGCCGGGATCTCCATCGTGCCGAGGCGAGTGCTGGGGCGGGGGTACCGCGCGCCCAGTGACACGCTGAACGTGGCATGCATCGGTGTCGGGGGGATGGGGCGCAACGATGTGCGGGGAATGAGTAGTGAGAACATTGCCGCGTTGTGCGACGTGGATCTGAAGGCGGCACGGTCATCGTTCGGAGCCGTCCCGCAGGCGAGACGATACCGCGACTTCCGTGCGATGCTGGAGGCCGAAGGCGACAGCATCGATGCGGTGACGGTGTCGACGCCCGACCACTGTCATGCGGCCGCCTCGATCATGGCCATGCGCATGGGGAAGCACACTTACTGTCAGAAGCCACTCGCTCGCACCATTGGCGAGGTCCGAGCGATGATGCGGGTAGCATCAGAATCCGATGTGGCAACGCAGATGGGGAATCAAGGTCACGCCGGCGACGGGACCCGTCGGATCCGCGAGTGGGTGGAGGCAGGAGCGATCGGCTCGGTACGTGAGATCCACTACTGGACGAATCGACCGATCTGGCCCCAGGCGATCGAGCGGCCGACCGAGGCGCACAATGTGCCCCCGACATTCGACTGGGATCTTTGGCTTGGTCCGGCGCCCGAGCGACCCTATCATCCTGCCTATGCGCCGTTCCGTTGGCGAGGATGGTGGGACTACGGGACGGGGGCGTTGGGCGACATCGCCGCACATTCCATGGACGCCGCCTTTTGGACACTCGGCTTGGGCTATCCCGAAAGAGTAGAGGCGGAGTCAACCACGCTCTTCGACGAGACTGCGCCCAGCGTGTCGCGGATCGAGTACGAGTTCCCCGGTACGGGAACCCGCGGACCGATTCGGGTCGTGTGGCGGGATGGCAGCTTCGGACCGTCACGGCCCCCGGAGGTGGACGATGAAACTCCGTGGCCGCTCAGCAATGTCGGTGGCCAGTTGTGGATAGGCAGCGAGGGCAAACTGCTCGCGGACACGTACGGCAACAACCCTCGTTTGCTCGATACCGAGCGCGACCGAGAAATCAAAGCCAGTCCTCCCGCCGAGAAATACCCACGTGTGGAGAGTGTCTATGTCGAGTTCATCGAGGCCGCCAAAGCGGGCACGACCGGTGGATCAGATTTCGCGGGGCATGCGGGACCGCTTACAGAAATGCTCCTGCTGGGGAATCTCTCCGTGCGCTCAGGCCGAGTTCTCGAGTTGAATCCGTCGAATGGTGAGATTCTCAACGCCAACATCCCTGGGGAAATGATCAGCCCGACCTATCGTGCCGGATGGAGTTATCAGTGAGCGGTGACCGGTGAGCAGTGGACAGTGATGAATCGGGAATCTCTCTCTACCACCCGCTCACTGCTCACCGGTCCGTGTCAGAAAGTCCCGCACAGCAATGAGAGTCTCGACCGGTTGCTCGACAAATGGGAAGTGGCCTGATTGCTCCACAATCACGAGCTGGGAATTCGGCAGCGTGCTGTCCAGCGTCGCGCCAGTCATGGTCGCACCGGGTTCGGCGTCACCAAACAGGATCAAGGTGGGAACCGTGACTCCAGCGAGATCCTCGGTAAGATCGAAGCTCATCAGGTCGACCATCATAAGGCCAAACTGCCGACTCCGGTCGCCGTAGTCCGCCGGTACGTAGAACTCTAGGTGGCTGGCCTTGCCCCGGTCGTGAAACTGCACACGGAACGATGCCCGGAGCATGCCAGCGACCGCCACGGGCTCCATCCTTCGAAAAGCGTCGGTCTCACGAATGGCTTGCATCTCCCGACGATCGTCGTCCGTAATCAACAGCGATACGGCGGCTTCTTCTTCGCGCCATTGAGTGGCGCTGGGACTTATGGGGCTCAGTAATGTGAGAGATCGTAGGTGTTGGCCAAAGCGGATCGCATAGTTCATTGCCAAGAGGCCACCCCACGAATGCGCGACAAGATGGATCCGTTGGAGTGAAAGCTCCTGCCTCAGTGCTTCGAGGTCATCTACGAACGTGGCGAGGCGGACACTCGCGCTGTCCACTACACCGGCGGACCGACCGCTCAGCCGTTGATCGTAGAAGATGAGTTCATAATGGTTGGTCAGTGGTTCCAAGGAAGGAAGGAGGTATCCGTGCTCAAGGACCGGACCCCCGTGCACGACCACGACCGGCTCCCCGCTGCCAATGCGCTTCACAAACAGCTCGGTACTGTTGATCGTGAGGAGTTGCCCGTCGTCGGCTTGGTTGCCTGCGGGATTGCATGCGATCGATATAACCGCCGGTAATAGAACGAGCTGGCACAAGTGGGCCACGAATCCTCTTGTGCTGCGGCTCACGCTGCGCATGCGGTTGTCGTCGTCGACCGCCTATGGTCTCGCAGCACCGGCCGCACCCGACCGTCGAGGGTCCGCACCAGCGGTCGCGCGCCCGTCGTGCACCATCACAGCGGCTCCGTACCCCATGCGCAACTCTCCTTGCAGCGAAATGAACTGGACAGTGTGCCCCCTGGTCTCCAATCCGTCGCGCACCTGCGGATCGACTCCTCTTTCGATTAAGACGACATAGTCGAGCCGTCCATCGACTTGTCGTCTCGACAACAGGAACCGTGGCAGCTCGAGTGCTTGTTGCGGGCCAAGATCGGCATCGATCATGCCCGTGACGGAGGCGTACACGGCTGACGTGATCCACGCGTTTCCGGCGGCACCGGTAGCGACAAACGCCGTCTTAGTCTCTCCCGTTCCCCGCAGTACCAGGGTCGGCGATATGCTGCTTCCATGGCGAGCGTTTGCAACCCGCGCGCCATAGCTCGTCGGGTCAGTAGAGTACGATCGGAGTTTGTCGTTGTAGATGAATCCCAATCCCGGCGTGACGTAGAAGTTTCCTCCCCAGGTGCCGAGGGTTTGGGTAGCCGCGACCATGTTGCCGTCGCCGTCCGCAACGGCGAAGGACGTGGTGCCAGAGAGGTGACAGAAGTGATCTGACAGCACGTCGCCCGAGCATAACTCGTCTTGGTGGAGTGCAGCTCCGAGCGACGCACCAGTCGGCTCAGTCTCGGTGCATTCGCTAGGTGCGCGTCCGGCTTGCTCGGGAGTGAGCCGCCGTTCGGGATCGAAGCATCGCCAGCGCACACGAGCGGAGTCCTTGCTGGTGTGGGCTTCGATATTGACTGGCCACAGTCCGGGATCGGCAATGCGACCGCGTCCGGGGGGGACCAACTTCCACGCTTCGATCATCGCATGCAGGCTGGCCGCGTCAGCGGTATAGTCTCCGACTGCCGGCACGTTCTCGAGGTTGTTCAGCTGTGCCGATATAGTGGTACCACCGCTCGTCGGCGGGGCGGACCCGTAGATCGAGAATCCGCGGTAGGTCGTGTGCACGGGTTCACGACCCGCGGCGAAGTACCGGCTGAGGTCCGTCATGCGTATGGCGTTCCCCTTACCGCGGAGATCTTCCACCATGCGGCGACCGACCTCGCCGCGGTAGAAGGCGTCGGCCCCGCCATCCGCGATCTGCTCGAGCGTCCAGGCAAGATCGGCATTCACCACTGTGTCACCGGCTTCGAGTGGTTCACCGTTCCGGAAGAACAGGTCGGTTGGTCCTTCATACTTGAGATAGTGCGCACGTTCGAGGGACAGCGTCGTCGCGAGTCCGTCGCTGACTTCGTATCCGTCTCGTGCTGCCCGAATCGCAGGTTCGAGTAGTTCGCTCCACTCCAGCGCGCCACTGCCATGCGTTTCCCATGCGAGGTGCATGGCGGCGACAGTGCCCGGCACGTTAGCGAGGACAGGGCCGTCCCGCGGGTACTGACCGTTGTCCAAATAGCCGGCAAAGAGGAGCGATGCCTCTTCGGGTGCACGGGTCATGAACTCGATCAACTCAGGTGTGTCCATTTCGGGCTTGTAGATGAGCATCTGCCCATATCCGCCGATGCCGCTTGCGTCTGGTTCCACCACGCCGAGGGCAAAGGAGACCGCGATAGCGGCGTCAACGACATTCCCACCTTTCTCGAGGATCTCGACGCCGGCTGCGGTCGCGACGGGGTGCGCGCTGGAAACCGCTGCACGGCCCGTTGCTGACGATGCGTAAGGTGGTCGCTCGCGAAGCATAGCGTGAATGACTCCTTCGAGGTCGCGATCATCACGAGCGTTGAGCGCGCGGGGCCGGTACTGCGCGCGTAGCCGATCCCATTCTCGGCGCGCGTCCGCCATGTCAGGGCGATCGTAGTACAGGCTAGAGGTTCGGCTCCAGACGCGATCGAAGGCTTCCGCGTTCACAACGCGTCGATCACCCATGGTCACGGCGATTTCACGCAAGCCAAAATCCGGTCCCGGAGGTGCATTCACGGTCCACATGCGTCCGAAATCTGGAAGCTCATCGGCTGCCGCACGATCACCCACACGATCGGGATCGCCGTTGTATCCAGGCCCGGCCGGGGGCAACTCGACAAGGAGAATGCGCTCGAAGCCCGGTTGCCAGGCGGAAGCCGCTACGCGCCGGGACACGCGGTTCGTGTAAGCCCCGTCGGTGGGTGCGATCCACACCCCGGCGGTGCCCGACCGCGTACTGAACGTGATCCGCGTGCCATCAGGCGCCCACGCCGGTCGCTCTAGACCGTTGGTAGACGTCACCGTGCTTGTGGAGTCGCCTTCGAGCCAACGCACAAGCAGCTGATCGGGACCTTCCGCAACCACCACGTACGCCACGGCGTTCGCCGCTGCCGAGAACGCCGGCCATCGCTCGGGTGCGTCCCCGTGCGTGGCGCGTTCCTCCGTACCATCATCCGAGCGTCTCCATAAGCGCGCCGCAGCGCCAGTTCCCCGCGTGAAGAAGGTCGCTCCCTCATTCGTCGCTGACGGTTCTCCGTCGAACGCCGGATTATCCGTCAGCTGTTCTGGAGCTCGGACGCGAACGTTCGGGGCTGGGATGGCCGCTGCCCAGAGATCGAAATTCCCGGAGCGATTCGATGAAAAGACAATGCGGCCGTCGCGTGCCCACGTTGGCTGGTGATCGACCGCCTGGCCGGCAGTGACCTGAGTCCACGCCTCTCCGTCCAGCACCCAGATGTCTCCGCGAATGGAAACCGCGAGACGGCCATCGGTGGCATAGGCGGGATCGGCCGCGCCGATCCCCTCTTGCACCGCGAATGCCAGCGCGACCAGCAGGGTCAGGAACACCGCGTGGTTTCCCTCGGTCCAGTGGGCGAATTCCTCATTACTGTGGCTTCCACGTTCCCTTCGCCACCTTTGGCTTGAAGTTGTCCAAGTTCTTGGGCGGAAAGCTCAACGTCTTTCCCTGCTCCGCGCTCATGTACGCAGTCATGAGCACGCGGACCACTTCCACTCCGTCATCGAACGTGAGCTGTGGCTTTTCCTTTCCGAGGAAGACGCGGGCGAAATGCCGATCCTCCGCTTCGTACCCGTATGCAGAGGCTTCATTCGCTACCACCGGCATGAGCCCGACCTCAGCATTCTGCTTCTCAACGAGATCCTCGCCGGCCTTGCCCCGCACCATCCGGCTGAAGAACAGTTTGAGACCGCTCTCCAACGTATTCCACTGCAGGGAGTACTCGGGTCCGAGCAGTTCAGCCGAAAGCCTGAGGCCCGCCCCCACGAAGCTCCACGACGTGGTCGCCTCACCGATCACGGTGTAGCCGTCGTCGGTTGCGAAGTCGATCGTCACGCTGGCAAAATCTTCGGACGGTTGCTTCCTGTAGTTTACAGCTCGGCCCATGGTCGCGCTCAGCTGTTTCGCGTATTCGGGGCGGGTCCACTTGAGGCTCGCGATGTGTCCGGTAACGCGTTTGGGTTTCACGGTCGACAGTGGGTCGCCGGGCCGCGTGAGCAGGTGGCGAACCACGAGGGCCGAGTGGCACATCATGTCGTTCAGTACGCCGCCACCTTGCAGCTTGCCCTGCCAGAACCAGGGCATGTGTGGTCCGGCGTGTTCTTCGGCGGCGCGGGCGAGGTACGGACGTCCGGAATTCGACGCGCCGCGCGCCCACAGCAGGATTCGGCCAAGCTCGATCTGCGGTGTGAACAGTTGATTCTCCAGATATCCGTGCTTCAAGCGGACGCTCTTCACCAAGCGCGTCACCTCTCGCGCTTCTTTCACGTTTCGCGCGAGCGGCTTTTCAGCGGCGATACCCTTGAGCGACCCTTTGCCGCGGGAGAGGGTGTCGACGATCTCCTCGACGTTGTCAATGCGAGCGTGATTTGGACCGCAGAGCCAGATGGCGTCGACTGCGGGATCTGCGACCATTGCCGTGATGGACTTGTATGCGCGTGCGGTGCCGACGTCGAGTTGTCGGGCGTACTTCGCGGCGGCCGCTGCATTCTTCGTGTTGGGACTCCAGACCCCACGGACGTCGACATCACGGACGCCAACCATGCCCTGCATATGAAACTTGGCGTTGAAACCGGAGCCAATGAATCCGATGCCCAGTCGCTCAGTCATGTTGGTACTCAATCGTGGAAGGATGAAAGTACGAACTACGCCGTGTCAATCACATTACTCAATCCCCAGTTTCCGCAACTGCTCGGTTGGACATCCTGTCCACTCCGCGACGACCGTGTTGCCCATATACTGGAGGTCTTCGACACCCATCTTTGATGACCAGAACCCACTCGCGGTGAGATTGCGGAACGAGTTGAAGAAGTGTACACCATGGCTGAGGCGTCCTGGGGACTGGTCTGGATACGCGATATCGTCTAAAACCTCCGTCCGTTCCGCATCTGTGCAGTCGATGAACGCTCGGTTGAATCGCTCTCGGCATTCCGTGTCAAGCCATGCCAGGCCGCCGCGCATGGCCGTGCGACGATCGTCGTCGCCGTCCATCATGATGAAATCCATGAATTCCGGGACGCCGGCGTCCGTCGCGCTCCCGGAGTTCTGATCACGCGGAATGATGATATCTGCCAGCAAGCGAACGGTCTGCCACTCGTGTGGCGAGAAGAACTCCGCCTGATAGGATCGCAGATGTGCCGTGCGGCTGCGGACCGCGGCTCTCGCGATCTCCTGTGGTGTGAGGACGATCGCGGCCGTACCCGTTGCCGCGAGAGCCCGAATTGCATCTCGTCGATTCAATTCCGTCATCTAAAGCCGTCCCGCGTTCCGTTCGGCCGCGATGTAGTCGCAGGCTCGCCAGCTCAACGCCAAGATCGTCCACGTGGGGTTCTTGTCGGGCTGTGAAACCAACGGGCCCCCGTCGACCACGAAAAGATTCTTGACGTCGTGCGCCTGGCAATATTGGTTGACGACCGAGTTTGCAGTCGAAGAGCCCATACGTACCACACCCAACTCATGGATGATTCGACCGCCGGGAGCGATGCCATATCCCTGATCGCGCGTGGGCATCGTGCCGAAGGGCTCGCCACCCATCTCCGTGATGATTGCACGGAAGGTCTCCTGCATGTGTTTGACCTGTAGGTATTCGGCGTCGGTCCACCTAAAATGAAAACGCAGCACCGGGATGCCCCATTGATCGACGACCTGCTCTTCGATCTCACAGTAGGAATCTTCATTAGGGATCATCTCCCCTCGACCCGACATGCCGACGACTGCTCCGTAGTATCGACGGTAGTCGTTCTTGAGATCGATGCCGTATCCGCCGCCCTGAAGATCATGGATGTTTCCCATGAAGCCGTATCCCGGCATCCCTCGGCCGCCCCAGATCTCAATATGGTATCCTCGTGGGAAGTCGAGGTGAGCATTGTCGAGCCACCACGGCGCGTACAGGTGCGCGCCGCCAACACCGTCTTCGTTGTGCGGAATGCCTTCCATCAAAGCTGGGACGAACCCTGCGACGTCGGTACCAGTCGTGTCCATGAGGTACCGCCCCAGCTTTCCACTCGAATTGGCAAGTCCATACGGATGATGGGTCGACGGCGAATTCAACATGATGCGTGCGGATTCACAGGCGCTCGCGGCCAGCACCACAATGCGTGCCTCTACTCGCTCCTCTCGGCCGGTCTCCTTATTGATATAGAGCGCCCCGTTGGCGAGCCCGTCGCGGTCGACAGTCACCTCGCGTACCATCGCATTGGTGTGTAGCGTGAGGTTCCCCGAGTTGAGCGTCGGCAGGATCAGGACGTTGGTCGACGTGAAGTTGGCGTTGGTGCTACAGCCTCGGTTACACTGCCCGCAGTAGTGACAAGCCGGTCGTCCGTTCAACGGCTGGGTGAGTATGGAGAGTCGTGAGGGCACCATCGGTACCTTGACGCGGTCGGCCGCTTGCTTGATCAGCAACTCCCAGCATCGAGGTTGAGGTGGCGGCTGGAAGATCCCGTCCGGAGCATTTCGTAACCCCTCATGGCTGCCGAATACGCCGATGAGTCGATCGACGCGGTCGTAGTATGGCGCAATGTCGTCGTAGCCAATTGGCCAGTCGTCGCCCAAGCCTTGAAGAGTACGACGCCGGAAGTCGTCCGGGCCGAATCGTAGTGAGATGCGCCCCCAGTGGTTGGTACGCCCTCCCAACATTCGGGACCGGAACCAATCGAATTGTGTGCCTGGCGCAGTGGTATATGGTTCCCCTTGGAGGGACCATCCACCGAGGTTCGCACCGAATTCTCCAAATTGCCGTTCGGGTGTCGACGCCCCACGTCGCGGTGAATCGTAGTTCCACGCAAACATCGCGGAGTCGGTGGTATTGTCCCACATGGGCCCGGCCTCGAGCATGACGACGTTCGCGCCGGCCTCCGTGAGGATCTTGGCTGCCATGCCGCCACCTGCGCCTGAGCCCACGATACAGACGTCGTACGGATCACGACGTTGGAAGAACATCACCCGCCTCTTGAGTGGTGAAGGTTGGAAGGTATCGCGCGTTGGTCGAGTGAGCTAGGCGACGTGGACCGGCGATTGGTGCGCGCTACCATGGCAGAAGCGACGGCATTTCGCGGAGCTCGAACGAGAACAACTGGCCGCCGATGGTGTCGACGATGACCCTGACCCAGCCAATATCCGGCGACCCCACTGTCTCGAGTCTCGCAACGTTTCGCAGTGTGTCGCCGGTCGTGGCACTAATCCCGAAGCGAACGCTGCCGGTTAATTGGTCGACGGGTGGGAGGTCGGCGGCGCATGCCGCTACCGCCATGGCAAGACCAACTACGATGGGGCGCACTTATCGATATGTCATCTTTACATGCTTGACCGACTCCCTGATCAACTTTTCCAGCGTTGGGATGTCGACGTCCGCCAGCCGTTTGATGTAGAGGCACGATTTGCCGGTGGTGTGCTTACCAAGCTTCTTCATCAGCGTGTTGTACTGACTGAACCCTGACATGATGTAGAGGGTGAGATTCCGCTTGCGTGGCGAGAATCCCGTCACGAACCAGTCGCCCTCGCGTCCGCTCGCGTAGCGGTAGTGATAGCTCCCAAAGCCAACGATGTTCCCGCCCCACATCTCGGGGTCTGAGTTCGTCGCACGCTTCATGAGCTTGGATATCGTCTGTGCGTCCCTACGTTTCTGTTCCTCGGGAATGCTCTTGATGAAGGCCGCGACGCTCTGTTTGGTGCGTTTTGTCTTCAGCTCGGCCATGTAACCTTTCATTATCAGTTTAGGAGTTTTGATTCTGCCTGCGCGATCGAAACAGCACGCTACGTCTCTCCCTCCAATTGTGGCCACACGTCCTGCAACGTGGCACTCGGATCGCGGCAGACGAATATGGTTAGATCCCGCTGTTCCGCCACGGCGAACGGATGTGTGACGAAACCTGGCGCGGTTCTCGATCCGCAGAGTTCCCTCCAATCGTCCTCAGGGAACCCATGAAGAATCAACACGTCGCCGGGAAGATCTCCGGGTCCGAAGAACCAGTACGTTCCGACGTACGCGATTGCCTTGGGAAGGCCGTAGCGCGGACCGTAGAAATCGATTGCACCCGCTTCACCGTAGTTTGATGTGAGAATCACGGCGCGCAATCGATCGGCGTCCGGCAGGTCATGATATATACGCGCAATCTTCGCGACCTGAGCCTCCCAATTCAGCATGTCGGCGTAATCCTGTGGGATTCGCTCCCGGTTCCCGATGTTGGTGGTGGTTGCGGTCTCCTGCATTCCAAGAGCGACGAGGTAACGTTCCATCCGCTCTGGTGGACACGACCATGATCGATCCGATTCCCCACTGGGCAGCCGCTCGCCACCGAGGCGCAGGGATGCGTTCGAACACGGTTGCGCCTGCTGCAAAGAGGATGGGATAGACAGGACCGGCGTAGTAGGGCTTTCCACGCAGTACCATCAAGAGGAGGAAGCTGAAGGCTACCGCCCAGCCGACGAGCCGGTACGGTGCCCAGTCGCGGGCCGCAGTCAATGCCGCCACTCCTACTACGGCCAACACGAAGCCGCTCATCATGAAGGGTTGCTCGAGTAGAAAGACAAGAGGCGAAACGCGAGAAAGCTGTGCCGATTGGAGGTCGCCCATGTAGGTGATTATAGGGAAATCCAGAGTGATCTGCCCGACGACGGAGGGACTGCCGATCAGAATCGCGATGGCGGCGGCCATCCATGGCCAACGGGTACGAAGCCAGCGCCGTGAGGGTGTAGCCAGCAGGGCAAGCAAAGTGGCAAAGCCAAAAATCAAGACGGAGAATTTCGAAAGCAGACCCAATCCGGTCGCCACGCCATAGGCAATCCACCAGCGCGGGTCCCCCGTCCTGCACAATCTCACCAACGCCAACAAGGCTACCGTCCACCAAAGTTGGTCGACGACGACCGGCTGGAAGAGGTTGCCCGATCGCAGGAACAGGCCGCTGGCGAAAACGGCGAGCGCCGCTAGGCCTTGCGCCGCACGCCCACCTCCGAACTCGCGGGCCATCAGAGCTGCAAGAATCAGCAGCAGCGTGCTCATGAGCGCCGGTGGAAGCCGGAGAGCCACGAGTGAATCACCTAGCAGAAAGCGCGTGACGACCGCCTCGAGCGCGATGAACGGCGGAAAGTCCATATGCCACAAACGGAAGTGTTCGCCCATGGCGAAATACAGGAACTCGTCCCGGTGAAATTCGTACGGGCCAAATGCGTTCGTCGCGAGGTGTGCGATGAGCTTCACTGCAGCAAGCCCAAGGACAATGACCGTCGCGAATGGTGGTCGCCGTGCGGTCATCGCTCGCTTTTGCTTGGCGTCACCTTCGTCTCGAAGATGATCAACCCTTCGCTCAACTCTTGAGCGCGCTTCTGCAAAAGCCAGGCGCGGATGTTGTGCATATGCGCGAATTGGCGTGCCACATCACGCCCACCGCGTTTCGACAGCGAGCACTTCATACCTGCAGCGCTGATCTTGTCTGCTCGAGTGTACCCATCCGCTTACTCTAGGAGGGCGGCGACGTGGGCGTAACTCGTGCGAGCCGATTGCAGTGGGTCAGCCGGATTGTCGTGCTCGACGAAGTAGTGTTTTATCCCAGCTCGGACGCTTTCAGCGAAGATCGATGCAAAGTCGATTTGGCCAGCGCCAACGTCCGCCATTGATCCGTCAGAGGCCATATCCTTGACGTGAACCATGGGGAACCGTCCGGGGAAGGCGCGAAAGTACGTGAACGGATCGCTGCCTCCTTTGGTGATCCAGAAGAGATCCAGCTCGAACTGCACCAGTTTGGGATCCGCCTGTTCGAGAATGATGTCGTACGCCAACCGTCCGTCTACGAATTCGAACTCGAAGTCGTGGTTGTGGTATCCGAAGGTCATTCCAGCGGCTCCTACACGTTCTGCCACGACGTTGAAACGGTCCACGACACGACGATAGGTATCGGCGCTCACCCGATCTGCGGGGTCGATCCAAGGAACGACGAGGTAGTGGTGACCGACCGTTGCAGCAAACTGCAGGGTCGCATCCCAGTCGTTCTCGAGTTCCGGCAACCCAAAATGCGCGGCGGGAGCGGTAAGGCCGTTGTCGTCGAGCATGGCTCGGATGTCTACTGCCGAGTGACCGAAGTACCCAGCGAACTCCACTTCCGAATAGCCGATGCCGGCGACTGCCTCGAGTGTGTTGGGCACGCTTTCCCGCATCTCCGACCTCAGCGTGTACAGCTGGATGCCGACCTTCGCGGCGCTGCCGGCGACCCGCTGCGCGGGGGCCGTTCGACAGGATGCAAGCGACAGGGTAGCTGCGCCCAGCGTGGTGACGACTTCGCGACGTGTGGCCACGGATTCCTCCGGTCCGAGTGCTCGATAGAGTAAAGTTGTCCCGGTTGATGGGTGGATGGCTAGGCGTCCTGATCTGCAGGCCGAAATGGAGGAGCGGTCAGTTGCGGCGGCGGCGCTGTTGCAGGTAGGCCCCGCCCGCTGTCCCAGCCAGCACCAACCCCCCAAAGATCCAAGGGTACCAAGTGGGTTGGCCGGGACCTGGTACGCCCTTCGACCACACGATCGGTGCCATCAGCAGCAGGCCGACGACGAAGCTGTGGGTGATAGCATATCGCGGCGCCACCAGGCCGGTGACCCATCCGCCGATCGTTGCCGCCAAGGGGCTATAGACGAGGCTCGCTACCACGAACGGAACGGTGGCATACGGGACCAACCCGGGGGAAGCAGGCTCGAGGAGCGTCATGATCGCGACATACGTGCAGAGGACTACGAGGATGACGGTAATGACTCCGCCGATGACGACGGCCGCTATGCTCCGAACCACACTCAATGGGGCTCGGCAGCGCTCCGAAGCTTGCTGGCGAAGCGTTGTCGGAGCTTGGCCACCTTGGGCGAGATCACGACCTGGCAATACCCCTGGTTTGGATTCTGCCGGTAGTAGTCCTGGTGATACGCTTCGGCCGGGTAGAACTCCGGTACGGGCGTGATCTCGGTGATCACGGGTTCGTCCCAGATACCCTGCTTCTCGAGATCGGCGACGAGCTCCCGAGCGACGCTGTCCTGTTCAGGCGTGTGCGTGAAGACGACAGAGCGGTATTGAGACCCGACGTCAGCACCTTGGCGGTTCAGGGTCGTTGGATCGTGAATGGCAAAGAAGATCTCGAGTATCTCACGATACGTGATCACCGACGCATCAAATGTGACTTGGACCACCTCTGCGTGCCCCGTCGTTCCAGAGCACACCTCGTGATAGGTCGGGTTGGGGTTGGGACCGCCGGCGTAGCCCGAGACGACGGACTCGATTCCGTCGACCTCGAGGTAGATGGCCTCGAGACACCAAAAGCATCCACCACCGAGCGTCGCGGTTTCGCTCATCCTGCGGCGACCCTCATGAGCTGTCCACAGATCCATGCGGCATAGGTCCCGACTGCATACCCCAACACGGCCAGTAGGACTCCCACTGGGGCCAATGTCGGATGGAACGCTGAGGCCACAATCGGAGCCGAAGCTGCCCCACCGACGTTGGCTTGACTTCCCACGGCGAGGTAGAAGGTCGGAGCCTTGATAGCGCGTCCCACCGAGAGGAGTAGTACGGCGTGGACGACCATCCACACTCCCCCGACCAGGAAGATCCCCGGTCGCTCGAAGATGGCCATGATGTCCATCCCCATGCCGATCGTGGCTACCAGGATGTAGAGCATGGCCGAGCCGACCGTGGAGGCGCCGGCGCCCTCGAGACCGCGGGCGGGTGTGAAAGAGAGAATCAATCCTGCTGTCGTCGCAAATACGATCAGCCAGAAGAAGGAACTCGTGAGACTGAACCTCTCCAGAAATGGGGCATTTGCTTCGATCCACGGCGTGATACCATCTGCTAACACGTGTGAAAGTCCCATGATGCCAAAGCCAACCGCGCTGATCACCATGAGATCGGTGAGCGTGGGGATGCGCGCATGTTTCGCCTGGAACTCCGCAACGCGGCGCTTCAACTCCTCGAGTGCGGTGGTGTCCGCCCCGAGCCGCGCATCGATGAGTTTGGATTCACCCGCCAGGTACAAGAGGAAGGCCAACCAGATGCTCGCGACCATGACGTCGACCGCGACCATCGCGGAAAACAACTCATCGCCGACCTCGAAGACCTCCTTCATGGCGACCTGATTCGCGCTCCCGCCGATCCAACTGCCTGCAACAGTAGTCAAACCGCGCCAGACGGCATCTGGGCCCTGTCCGCCAACCGTCTCAGGCGAGACCACGGAAAACACGAGAATTGCCACGGGTCCCCCCAGGAGGATGCCAATGGTCCCCGTCCCAAACATGATGAGGGCCTTGGGGCCCAGTCGCATGATGGCGTCGAGGTCTATGCTGAGGGTCAACAGGACCAACGTCGCCGGAAGGAGATAGCGAGACGCGACGAAGTATAGCCGCGACTGTTCGCCATCGATGATGCCTGCGCTATTGAATAGGGAAGGGATGAAATAACAGAGCAGGAGCGTTGGGACGTACTTGTAGAACTTCTTGAAGGCGGGATGAGAGGAGCGCGATGTGTGGAAAATGGCTCCCAGGATGAGAGCCAAGATGCCAAGTACGGCCGCGTCGTTGGTGATAAGCGCAGTGCTTTCCTCCACAGGGCCTCCTAAAACTCGTCTCGGTCGGCGGTCCAGCTAACTTCGACCGCTCCGGCCAACGACTGTGCCGTCGGACATTTGGCTTGATGCGTCTTCAGCGCTCTGTCCACCTTCTCACGGTCAGCGCGCGGTGTACGCAATCGGTAGTGTATCTCCACCGCCGTCAACACGGGAATCTTCCCTTGCAGCTCGCTGGTGCCCTTGACCGTTGCCCGAATTGCGCCTGGCTCCATCGTGACCCCGCGCACCTCCAGTGCGCCGTTCAGTGTCCCGAGCATTCAAGCCGCCGTGCTCGCAACCACGTAATCAACCGGCAGCGGTAGATCCTTGGCGTCGATCCGGTAGTGCGCTTTAATGGGCCCGTGGACGCCAAAGTCGATGGACGTGGCGGGTTCAAAGGTCGCTCGGCGGTGGACTCCGTCCACCTTCTCCACCGTGGCGTGGGATACGTAGAATGGTTCGGTCATGCGAGAAGCTCCGGGATTCGGGGGGTCACGACTTCCGTCGAGAGAACTTGAGCCCCGACCAGGTCTCGTCAATAGCGCAGATCTTGTAGTCGACCAACCCGTTCGCGAGTCCGGTCGATCGGACGTCATTTTGAGTCACGTCGGTCGCCACCCCGGAGCTCTGCTTCGGCCACGCAATCCAGAGACCGCCGTCACCAACGGCCTTCGCGAACGCAACGATACGACTCTGCAGGTCGCGCCGCGATTGCGTGAACCAGATCGTGAGGTCCCGTTTTCCCCGAACGCTGCGGCGGAACGTGACGCTAGGCGGTAACGGAGTGAGGCTATCCTCGAACCCCTTGGGCGCGTTCACCAGTGCCACCGTATGGGAGGCCTTGATTCCCAGCTTTTTGACGAGTGGCGTTCCCGAGTATCCGGCTAGGGCGGAAGCCGGCGGCACCCGGTCCTTCGGTGGATTCACGAGCGCCTGCTTGATCGCGCTTCGCGCTTGGCTCCACTGGGCGAACACGGCATTGTGCACCACGCGTCGAGTCTTCGCGATAGCATCTCGTTTGCCATCGAGAAAGACGATCGGGATGTGTCGAGTTGCCTTCCGGGTTCGGGCGTCGAGCGCGACATCACGGCCGACGCTCGGTGCGTGTGTCAGGTCGATCACCAAGGCATCAGGCGGCCGCTCTCGCATCGTGCGCAACATGTCGGGGCCAACCGCCTCGTACGAAATCGTATACCCCGCCTTCCGCAGTTGCGCGATCCGTGCCTTGGCTTCCTGCGCGTTGCTGTGAATCAGTCGTAGTCGTCGTTTGCGTGGCATGGGACTATTCCGCGCCGCACTCGAACGTCAGGATCGTGGTCTCACCACCTACGTGCTCCAGCATGATCTGATTCACAAGGAACTCGGTTATGAGAGCTTGGTCGGGCGTTGGGCCGCGGGTCTCGCGACGCTCGAAATCGGCGAGGTCCTTCCCCTTCGCCACCAAACCATAGAATGCCTCCGAGAACTCAAGATGGCTTTCAAGCGCAAAGTGTGCGAGATGTGCTGCACCCGGCCCGGTGGGGGGTGCTGCCAGGTGGACGTCGAATCACGAACGAGCTGCAGGCTGTCCGGGCCGTCGCGGCCACGCTTGAGGCGTATCTCCAGTCTGAGCTTCTGTGATGCCATGTGCTTTGAGGTCAGAGACATTAGGTTGATAGTATGACGCTGATCAAGTGCCCGGCCTGCGGCCACACGGTGTTGAGCGTTGCTTCCCTCTGTCCGAACTGCCACGAGCAACTCGGAACGGAATCAGATGCGTCTCATGCCGCGGACGAATTGGTCCACTGTCGGAAGTGCGGCGAGCTGATGACTCGGCGAGCGCGGCGGTGCCCCCATTGTCGTTACGCTCATGGGACGCGACGTACTGCGGTCTTCGCCATTGCGGCGGTCGTTCTGCTCGTCGTTGCAGGCGGCTGGTTCGTCGTGAGCCGGCAAGATCGTCCTACTCCCGATCCGATTGCCGCGGAGTTGCCTCCCGCGGCGCAGACTCCCAATCCACCGGTGATCAGCGCCCCTGTCGAAGTTGAGACGGATACGGTCCCGTCCGTGGAGCTAAGCCCTGAGGCGGTGTCGTCCGGGTCGGTGTCGAAGGTGACACGCTTTGCACTTGAATGGGCCAACATCCGAGCTGCGCGCGGGCTCGACAGCGATATCATCGCGATTCTGCGGCCAGGTCAGGCCGTGTCGGTCGGTGATTGGGAGCGCGGATGGTGGGGCGTCTACCTGGGCGACAGCCTTGTCGGGTACGTGGCGGCGGTGCTCATGGACACGGTCCCTCCGCAGCCCAATACTTCGTCGTAGGTCCACTCCTCACACGCATCGGTTTCACCGATGTTCGGGATTCTCGTAATCGAATCGGCACCCTGCATCCCATTCAGATCGCTGGTTCCCGTGTGCGGGTATGCCGCCCACGTCTTTGATAATCCGCGCCAGGTGCAGGAGATTCCAGGTCATGAACGTGGTGTTGCGGTTCGTGAAATCATTTTCCGGACCACCTGATCCTTCATCGAGGTACGAGGGACCCGGCCCGGCCTCGCCAATCCACCCGGCGTCGGCTTGAGGAGGGATCACGTAACCGATGTGCTGGAGCGAATACAGAATGTTCATGGCGCAGTGCTTGACGCCGTCTTCGTTCCCGGTGATCAGACACCCGCCCACGCGGCCATAGTAGGCGTACTGCCCTGCTTCATTGAGCTGGCTCGAGGTTGAGTAGAGTCGCTCGATGATCTGCGTGCACACCGACGATTTCTCACCTAGCCAAATTGGTGATCCAAGGACGAGAATGTCTGCGGCACTTACCTTCTTGTACATCTCGGGCCAGTCATCGGCTTCCCACCCGTGCTCCGTCATGTCCGGATACACCCCGACGGCGATATCGTGATCGATCGGTCTGAGCGAGTCGACCGATACGCCGTTCTTCTCCATGATGGCACGGCTGATCTGGATAAGGCCTTCCGTGTGCGACAGCGCTGGCGACCGCTTCAGCGTGCAATTGAGGAACAGCGCGCGGAGGTCCGAGAAGTCCCATCGACTGTCTGCACACATCTGCAACTGCCGCTCGTTCAAGGCCACCGAGGATCTCCTGCCAGGGTTTGTAAGGACTGGTGCTCTCGTGGGACAGAGCCCTGCACCGTTCGTTCGCTATTCAGGTCCGGAGCGGAGCCTGCCTCGTTCTCGCGGCTCGGTCAATACACGCTCGCGGAAGTCTAAGCGGTCTTCCAGGTCCCAAAGGCGCCCTGGGTCCTAACGGATGCGCAATCGTGCACGATCGGTGCCTATGTCCGCTTTCGTTTGCGAAGCTCGCGCAGGGCACGAGCAACATATTCGCGCGTCATCTCCTTCCGCCAAGCCAGCCCGAAGTCCGTGTTGTCCATCGGCTTGGATGGCTTGAATGCTGCGCTAGCGGCCTCTGCGATGGCGTCGTCCTCCAGCGCCGTCCCGATGACGGCCTTGGCCGCCTCCTGCACCGCATAGGGGTAGCTGGCGACGGCCCCCAGGACGATGCGGGCGTCCGCAATCAGATCGCCTTCCCATCGGAGCCACGCGGCTACGCTGAGCACCGGGAAATCGAACGACCCCCGGCGCCGCAACTTGAGATACGTAGCGTCCCACCCGTTCGCCGACGGCAGCCGAATCTCCGTGAGAATCTCGTCAGGTTGCTTGGCGAGATAGTCGATGCCGTCGTTGTTGAAGAAGGCGGACGCGGGGACCACCCGCTCGGATTCGCGACCGGCAAGTACGAACTCTGCGTCGAGGGCCACCGTGACCGGCGCGGTATCGCTTGAGTTGACCGCCCAGCATCGAGGGCTCGAGGGCGCCACCCAGCAGATGTTACCGTCTTTTTTCAGGCAGAAGTCGATCGACTTTCGCCACTCGTATGTCTGGTTGTAGTACGTACATCGCGTGTCGAGACAGAGATTTCCGCCGATCGTTCCCATGTTCCGGAGCAGTGGGGTACTGACGAGGTACGCGGCATGCGCGAGCGCCGGATATGATTTTACGATTTTCTTATGGGTATGCAGCTCCGTCAGCGTGACGCCCGCCCGTACGGACAGTGGTGAGCCTTTCGTCCCACCTGTGATACGCCGCAGCGCCTTGATTCCACTGAGGGAAATCACGACGCGCGGCTCTTGATGCCGGCGTTTCATATTGGGGTAAAGGTCGGTGCCACCGGCGACGTACATCGCGTCGGGTCCGTGGTCCGCCTTCATCTTGAGGGCCTGAAAGAGCGTGGTGGGCTTCAGGTATGTGAATGGGGGGAGCCGTAGCATCGCTACCCCTTCACCGCGCGACCGTCGCCGCCTTCCCAAGGCGGAGAAACACGCGTCGGTGCGGGCCATGGGATGTCCGGAAACGCTGCCGGACCAACGCGGGGGTCCTTGGCAGTAGCCTTCAGTTTCAGTGCCTTCTTTACCTTCTCTGGAGTGATAGGAACTTCGTCGACCCGAACGCCTACCGCGTCGTACACCGCGTTCGCCAGCGCTGGTGGCACGGGCAGGAGCGGGCCTTGCCCAACTTCCTTGGCACCGAATGGCCCATTCGGATCGGGATCCTCGATTAAGTAGGTCACGACATCGCACATCTCGAAGGTGGTCGGGCTCTTGTATTCGAGCATACTGGGAATGCGGTGCACGACCTTCTCATTCGTACTTGGCCGATACGCCATTTCCTCCATCATTGCTTCACCGAGGCCCATGTAGACTCCACCTTCTACCTGACCCATCACACTCGCCGGATTGATCGCGCGTCCGATGTCGTGCCCGATCCAAATACGTGGGACCGTGACGATGCCAGTGTCCGGATCGACGTCGACCTCGACGACGGCTGCACTGTAGGAATAGGTGGGCGACGGTCCGACACCGGCACCGCGATAGCGTCCCGGACTTCGAGCAGGCGCGTACGATCCCACCGCTCCTATCGTTCCCTGGGCTGCTTCCGCCACCTGAACTGCCTCGGCGAACGTGAGTCTGGCGTCGGCGGTTTCGGCATCGAACACGTGTCCATCCGCAAAGACGAGCCGTTGCACGGGGATGTCGAGCTTCTGCGCGACGTGGGTCGAGAGAATGTCACGAGCACGTTCGGCCGCCTGCACAGCGGCATTCCCGGTCATGAGGGTCACGCGACTCGAGTAGCTCCCGAGGTCGACTGGGGTCAAGGAGGTGTCGCCGGCCACGACGTCGATATCACGCATCTCGAGCCCGAGAATCTCTCCGACAATGTGGGCGAGTATCGTGTCGGACCCTTGGCCGATCTCTGTGGATCCGCAATAGACGGTGACTCCACCTCCGCGATCGAGTTTGATCTGCACCCCGGAATGCGGCATGTCGTTCCAGTAGATCGGCAAGCCGGCACCAGTGAGATAGCTGGAACACGCAATCCCGATGCCTTTGCCAAACGGCAGCTTGCGGTACTTTGCGGCCCAGTCGGATCCGTCGGTGACCTTTTCGATGCACGCTCCAAGTCCGATGGTGCCGAGCTTGAGCCAATTGGCCGTGATGGAGTTCGGTTTGGCGAGGTGCCGTAGCCGGAGCTGGGCGGGATCCATATCGAGATCCTCGGCGACCTTGTCGAGATGGACTTCCAACGCGAACCGCGGCTGCGGTGTGCCATGCCCGCGCTTCGGACCACACGGTGCCTTGTTCGTGAATGCGCGCGCGCCCTGGAAGCGATAGCGCTCGATCTCGTAGGTGACTGTCTGTAGGGCGCCGGTGTAATAGGTGCTGGCGACCCCGTACGACCCGTAAGCACCGCCATCGAGGAGCGAGCGGAAGTGCATGCCTTTAATGCGACCCGAGCGATCGACGCCGCTCTTGACGGCCATGAGCACAGGATGTCTACCGCGATGGCAATAGAAGACCTCTTCGCGTGTTAGTGCAATCTTCACCGGCCGCCCAGTAAGCATCGCGAGCTTCGCCGCGACGATCTCGTGACTGAACGGATCACTCTTCCCCCCGAATCCTCCCCCGTTAGAACATGCGACCACCCGAATCCGTGAGGCCGGAAGTTCCAACACCTTGGCGAGCGCACGATGCACGTAATGGGGTGTCTGGGTCGAGCTCCAGAGGGTGAGCTTCTCATCAACCCATCGTGCGACGCACGCATGCTGCTCCATCGGCAGATGGGTGCTGCCCTCGTAAAAGAGAATGTCTTCACGAACGTGGTCGGCGTTGGCGATCGCTTCCTCGACATTTCCGAACTCGAGGTCGACCAGTTTGTGCAGGTTGCCAGCGTCGCCATAATCGTGAATAGGGTCTGTGGTTGGGTCGATGGCGTCGCCCGGCGTTCGGACGCACGAGAGCGCCTCGTACTCCACGTCGATCAGATCGAGTGCCGAGGTCGCGATCTCCTCTGATGTGGCTGCTGCCGCCGCAACCGGATCGCCAACGAACCGCACCTTGTCTGCGCAGAGGGCATGCTCGTCTTGGCTCACGGGGAGAATGCCGAAAGGGATTGGGAGCGCCCGACCGGTGACAACGGCTTTGACACCGTCGAGGGCGGCCGCCTTGGCCGTGTCGATGGAGACGATACGTGCGTGAGCCTCCGTCGAGCGCAACAGCTTGCCGTAAAGCATTCGGGGAAAGGCGATATCGTCAGCAAAGCGCGTCTGTCCCGTCACCTTCGCGAACGCATCGACCTTGCGCCGGGGTTGGCCCACGAGGCGAAGGTCCCGAGCGGGGGTGACTGCCGGCTTGCCCGGCGCCTCAACAGCCCCACCGCCCAGCCGCTCTCCCGTTCTACCTTCTGCCATAGATGCTTTCGTGGCTGGGCTCGGCCTGCTCGCCTCGCATGCGTGCGGCGGCGAGTTCGACCGCCTCGTAGATCTTGATGTAGCCCGTGCAGCGGCACAGGTTGCCCGCTAGCGCGTCTTTGATCTCCTCTCTGGTGGGGTTGGCGTTACGCTCGAGCAGGGCCTGCGCCGTGAGCAGAAACCCGGGGGTGCAGTAGCCACATTGGGCCGCGCCGAGGTCAGCAAACGTCGTCTGTAGGGGATGCAGATCTGGGCCGTCGGCCATGCCTTCGACCGTTTGGACCTCGCGGCCCTCGCACGCGATCCCGAGTACGAGGCACGACAGAACCGGCTGATCATCGAGAAGGACGGCGCACGTACCGCACTCGCCCAGCTCGCATCCGTGTTTGGTGCCGGTGAGATTCAGGTCTTCTCGGAGGACCTCGAGGAGGGTCTTGTGTGCAGCGAACGCAACTTCGGTCGGTTCGCCGTTCACCACCAACTTGATGTGTGCTTTGCCGTCCGCCTCAGGCTTGCGGTTGGCCAAAGAGGAAAGCCTCCGTCTGCTGCATTAGGAACTTGCGCGGTTCCGACTCGCGGAGATCGAGTCCGTAGTGGTTGATGATGGCCGTCTGTTGTTGCAGCCACTCCTGCCAGCACACTTGGCAAATTGTGTCGTAAATCCTCCCTCCAAGCTCGTTGGGAAGTGGGGGAGCAGTCATTTGCGAGCGGGTCTCGCCGCAGCGCACGCACGTAATCTCAGCCATTATTGACAATGTAACTCGCGGCCCCGAGGGGCGCGAAGCGTGCTCGGAGGGCCGTTCGGGTTACTGTAGTTGGAGTGACAGTAACGGGGGGTGAGCATATTTGACCCTATACTGGCGGAGCCGGGCCTTTGCAGCTCGTGTCGGCACAGCCGAGTGATACGCTCGGGACGTGGGAGCATCTTCTGGCGATGTGGGTTGGCGGATGTGGATTCGGCGTTTCCTAGATATCCGATCATCCCGGTCACGGCCTGTAGGGGATATGAGGAGCGGGACCAAGAGCAGGAAGAGGAGTTGACATGAGCCGCAGATCGATCGTTTCTCTCGCCGTATTGTTGCTCGGATGCGGTGGCGACGTGGAGAAAATCCGATCCCGCGATCTCGCTGAGGCATCACTTGCTCTGGAGACCAACCTGGCGGCCATTCAGCGTCGCGACGCGGAAGCCTACCTCGCGCACTACCTGGACTCTCCCGACCTTGTCATTGCATCAGCGGATTCGCTGCGCCGGGGATTCCTATTCTTCTCGGAGGCACGGCGCGCCGACCCGACGTGGCCTGACGCGCTGGAGACCGGGCCGCCGACGATGGTATGGCTCGCGCCCGGGGTCGTGTGGGCAGGCTTCCAGTTTACGGCAGTCATCGGTCGAGACACCACACGCGGCGTTTCGGAACGGATATTCGTGAAGACCAAAGACGGGTGGAAAATTACGATTACCGGTTCGATGGAGCAGTAGGCCGCAGCGTTCCCTCGCTCACCTTGTTAGAATTCTCCACATGAAGGCAACCCGCCACCTCAATAGGCTCGAGCCGATGGTGCTCCACCCGCTCCGTGAGCTCGGAGACGATCACTGGCACCGGGCCCCGGACGGGAAGTGGACGATCGCGCAGATCTTGGAGCACCTTTCGATAGGCGTCGACGTGGTCGCCACGCTGTTAGGTGAGCGGTCCGACAAGAAGGGGATGCGGCGCCGCACCAAGCCGTACCAGAGTGTGCTGCGTCATCTCGTCCTGGGGGTGGGCCGGCACCCCGGGGGGCTCAAGGCGCCTGAAGTCTCACGCCCCAGCGACCATCCCGACCCCGAGCTGATCACGGCACAGTTCCGCATGGGTGTCGAGCGCATGAAGGTCTTCAACGAAGCCTGGTCAGACGACCAGAAGGGGAACGTCTTTGTCGCCCACCCGCTCTTAGGGGATTTGAACCTTCCGGAGTGGGCGCGATTCCACTATCTGCATTGCCGCCATCATGCGGAGCAGATCAAGTGGCGAAGGCGTTGGCTCGAGGTCCATTAGCAGCACCACCTAACTCCCCACGACAAACCCCGCACTACTCACGGCTGGCGTTATCGGCTGAGCAGGATTCCCGGCCCCCATGAGCGCAGCCGCCATGGCACCGGCCACGGCTGTTTCCTGGCCCCTCGGTGCGATCGCGAGGATCGTGGGACCCGACCCCGAGATGGTCGCGCCAAATGCGCCCTCAGCCTTGGCGGCGTCCACCGCCTGGTCGTATCCCGGTATCAAAGCAGCGCGATATGGGGTGGCAATGTGGTCCTCGAACCCGTGTGTGATCAGGGCAGCGTTGCCGCTCACCAGGCCGTGTATCAGGGCGGCGGCGCGAGCCGCCTGGGCGACTGTCGTGTCGCGGGACACCACGTCTGGCAGGATGGCGCGCGCCGCCTTTGTCGAAACGGTTGTGTCTGGCACGGCCAGAGCGACCGTGAGCCGTTCGCTGAGGGTCAGGCTGAAAGGGATGGGCGCCGCTAACACGAGCCCCCCAAACACTGACGGAGCGACGTTGTCTGGATGGCCTTCTCGCGTAGCAGACTTGCGAAATACTGCTTCGCGATCCACGCTCTTGCGGCGGAGCAAGTTGCGCAAGACGATACCAGCGACGGTGGCGGTGCCGGACGACCCCAAGCCGCGACCCAGTGGGATTTCGGAGTGCACTTCGAGGCATGTATCGTCCGGAAGTACGTCAGCGACAATCGCCGAGATGATGTCGTCAGCCGGGTCGAGATCTTCGAGAGTACCACTGAAGTGCGCGGGACCCTCTCCCTTGACCACGCGGGCTTCCAACCACAGGTCCAGTGCGAGCCCCACACAGTCGAACCCGGCACCGAGGTTGGAAGTTGATCCTGGAACGCGGATGGAGACGGTCATGTGAGTAGTAGGCGGTGAGCGGTAATGTAGCCCCGCTCACCGCCTACTGCGGACTGATTACTCGTAACGTAGTGACTCGATCGGGTCGAGTGCGGCCGCTCGCCGTGCCGGCCAGATGCCGAAGAAGAGCCCGATGCCGGCGCTGAACGCAACAGCCAAGCCGACCGCTGCCGGCGACACGACGGTGTTCCAACCAGCGAGCTCGGCCATGGCGAAGGCGGCGCCCCTGCCGAACAGGATCCCCAGCGCGCCACCGAGAAGACACAGAGACAAGGCCTCGACCAAGAACTGGAAAAGAATGTCTCGACGGCGCGCCCCGAGGGCTTTGCGCACGCCGATTTCCCGGGTCCGCTCGGTCACGGAGACCAGCATGATGTTCATGATGCCGATGCCACCTACGAGCAACGAGACGGCGGCGATCCCACCCAAGAGGTATGTGAATGTCTTGGTGGTTTCCTCGGCGGTGGCCAAGAACTCGCCGCGGTTCCGGATCTGGAAATCGTTGTCTGCCCCTGGACGGATGGCGTGTTCGCGGCGCATCACTTGCTCGATGTCGATCATCGCGACGCCCATGGAATCCGCGTGCATCACCTCAACGGTAATCGAGTTGAGGCGATCACTGCCGAAGATCCTGTATTGCGCCGTCTCCAATGGGATGAGGATGATCTCGTCGGGGTTATTCCAACTCGACGTGGCACCCTTTTCGTTCAACACACCCACGATTTCGAACGGTAGGCCAGCAATGGCGATGGTCTGGCCGATCATGGCCGGACCGTTTGCATTCAGCATGTCCGGGATTGCGGATCCGATCACTGCGACACGCTTCCGCGCGCTGCCATCGCCTGCCGTGATGTTCCTGCCGGCGGCGAATTCATAGTTGTTGATACGCAGATATTCCGGCACCGTCCCGGTCACGTTTACGTTGGCGTTCCGATTCAAATACTTGATTTGCTGATTCCGCCGAATCTCGGGGACGATCGCCGAAAGCGTTCGCGTACCTTCGCGTAGTGCGATATAGTCGTCCGTAGTGAGGCTGACGCGGTCGCCCGATGCCACACCGCGCATGAAAGATTGGCCGGCGTAGACCTGCAATAGGTTCGTGCCGAGCGCTTCGATTTGTTCCTGCACCCGCTGCTGGGCTCCGGTTCCCAGTGCTACCATGGTGATGACCGCGCCAACGCCAATGACGATGCCAAGCACGGCGAGAAAAGAGCGCAGGAAGTTTGCGCGTATCGCCCGCAGGGCGACTCCGATGATTTCGCCGAAGAGCATTAGCCACGGCCCCCGAGCGGATTGGACCTGCCCGTCATCCGCTGAACCCGTTCGGAAAATTCGGCCTGACTGCGCAGGAGGCTGGCGCTGGGAAGGACGAGCACCGTGTCTCCTTCCTGGAGTCCGGAGACGACCTCCGAGTAGTCCAAATCAGTGAGGCCTGTCCGAACCGGCAGGGCCGTGATCACGCTGTCACGCATGGCGAAGACGATGTAGTCCCCGCCGAACAGCCCCTCCGTTGAGGAGCTCTGGCGCTGGCGCCCACCACGGTCACCACCGCCCCCCGATCCGCGGAGCTTACTGAGAATGGCGCGATCTTCTGCGCTGAGGGCGCCTGGTCCGCCGCCTCCACGCATCTTGGCCATGATGCCTTCCACCTGGGCCGCCGTGACGCCCTCGGGCAACGGTACCTCACGACCGTTGAACGAAAACGTCTCGCGACCGGCTCCAGCTGTGTCTCGGACGCTTCCAGCCATGGTGGTCTGGCCGCCCGCTCCTTCGCGTTGTCGCTCTCGAGCCATCGCGATCTCTTCCTGAACGACGTCGGGATCGAGACCAAGCACCATCGCGGCCGACGCGACGTCACCGGTCGTCCGCAGGGCGGCATTCGGAACAGCGACGATGTCACGCTTCTCACCGATGCTGACTTCGACCTCCGCGTTCATGCCGGGCTTGAGCAGGTCGTTTTCATTCGCAATGCGCATGAGCACAGGGAACATGGTGACGTTCTGTGTGACGCTGGCTTGCGGCTCGATCTTCAACACGCGGCCGCGAAAGGGCCGATTCGGATACGCGTCCACGGTGATCGTGACCTGCATCCCCGGTTGGATCTTCCCGATGTCGGTCTCATCCACCAGCGAGCGCACCTGCACCGTATCCAAGTTGGCCATGCGCAGCAGCACGGCTCCACCACTCACGTTGCTCGTGGCTGACGTGATAACTGTGCCAATCTCCACCGCCTTTTCGATGATGGTGCCGGTGAGCGGGGCTCGGACATCGGTGTCCTCGAACGAGATCTTGGCGTCCTCGACCGAGCGCTCGGCTCGCACCAACTGCGCCTCGGCGTTGGCCTTCGCGAGGATCGCCGCTTCCCACTCCGTCTCCGTAATCGACTGTGTCTTGTACAGTTCTTCGGAACGGCGGTACTGTGACTCGGAGTTCGTGAGCTGCGCCTTGGCGACCTCTAGATCGGCCTCCGCTTGACGTAGCGCATTGGCGGGCACCCGCGGATCCACTTTGACCAGCAACTGGCCAGCCGTGACTTTGTCACCGGTCTCGACCCGGACGTCCAGGATTTCGCCTGACGCCTTGGACTTGACATCGACCGTCAACACGGGTTCTACCGTTCCGGCGGCGCTCGCCGACACGACAATGTCGCGCGTGGTCACTGGAATCATTTGATACATCGGGGCTTCTTCCGCTTCCTTGGCACAGCCAGCCGCCACCAGCGGAAGCGTGAACGCGCACGCGATGATCCTGAGAGTCTGCTTCATCTTTGTGGTTTGGCCTTCTTTTCCGTAATGAAGTCTTGTTCAACGAGCCCGTCCAACAGGTGGATCTGTCGCGTAGCGTGCTCGGCGATGTCGTGTTCGTGCGTGATCAACAGAATGGTCTGACCCTGATCATGCAGGTCTTCGAACACGTCCAGAATGTCAGCGCTCGTGTGACTGTCGAGGTTCCCAGTCGGTTCGTCCGCGAGCAAGATGCTCGGATCGTTGACAAGCGCCCGCGCGATGGCAACGCGCTGTCGCTGCCCGCCGGAGAGTTCGTTCGGCTTGTGCTCCATGCGGTCGGCTAGGCCGACACGCTCGAGGGCATGCTCTGATTGTGCCCGGCGCTTCTTCGATGAGATGCCGGCATAGATCAACGGGAGCTCGACGTTGTGCAGCGCGCTCGCGCGCGGGAGCAAGTTGAACGTCTGGAAGACGAACCCAATTTCCTTGTTGCGAATGCGCGCGAGAGCGTCGTCGTTCAACTCGCTGACCTTTTGCTGATTCAGCCAGTATTCGCCAGCTGTTGGTGTATCCAAGCAACCGATCAGGTTCATCAGCGTGGACTTGCCCGAGCCCGACGGCCCCATGATGGCCGTGAACTCGTTCACCTTGATCTGCAAGCTCACGCCGCGAAGGGCCCGGACCGTCTCCGAACCCATCCGGTATTCACGGGTCAACTTGTGTGTCACGATGACCGTGTCAGAGGTGGGCATGTCGCCCGTCCTGAACTCGGTCTGCTGCGGCGTAGCGGTCACAATTCCCTCCCAACCAGCGACTCGATCTGCGCCTTGGCGACGAAATAATCGAATAACGCTTGAATGCGGTCGACCTCGGCCTGTTCGCGATTCCCTTGAATCGTCAGCACTTCGACGATGGTCGTCGCGCCGAGTCGGTACCGCTGCTGCTCGATACGCAGTTGCTCGTCGGCGGCCGCAATGCTAGCGACGGCGATACGAAACCGTGCCTCGGCGGCAGCCAGGGACGCGAAGTATTGGGTCAAGTTGGCGTTCACCAGCCGGCGGACGTCCTCCGCCTGCGCGCGGGCCACGTCGAGGGAAACGGAATTCCTCACGCGGTTGGCCTCGCGATTGAAGCCGTTGAAGATGGGCCAGCTCGCGCTGAACCGCAGCGACCACGAGTTGTCCAGTGCGGAGAGCTGACGGCCGGATAGCGAGTTCGAGTACGACGCGTTAATCGTGGGGAAATACTGGGCCTTCGCGACGGAGAGGTTTGCCTCTGCGGAGCGCGTTTGCAGAGTTGCCTGACGGATGGCGGGCGATTCCGCGACAATGACTTCGCGGAGCCCGGCCGTGTCCAACTGTACGAGCCGCAGAAACTGCGGATCGGTAGCGGCACTCACGCTTCCCTCGACGCCGATGAGACGTGCGAGGCTCGCTTCCGATGTGGCCAACGACGTCTGGGCAGTCAGCAGCTGAAGTTGGGCGTTTCCGTATTCGACCACTGATGCCAAGGTATCGGAGCGAATTGCCGTTCCGTTGGCCAGCTTGTCTCGTGTGATCTTCAGTTGCTCGTCGGCACGCTGTAGCCGAATCTCCGACACGCGGACTAACTCGGCAGACGCTAACGCCCCAAAATAGGCCTGCTTGGTTTGAAGGATTGTCTGGAACTCCTGATTGATGAGTCCCGCGTCTGCGCTGGCGATATTGGCGTTGGCGGCCCGTCCCTCAGCGAAGCGGGCAAAGCCGTCGAAGAGCGTGAGGGACATCGAGAGTCCGGCCGAGTAGGACGTACTCGATCCACTGACTCGTTCCAGCGTCGTGGGGTCCAACTGCGACGACGACTGGTTATTCAAGCTCGATGACAGGCTGAGCGACGGAATCCAGCTACCGATCACGCTGCGCTTGTTCCAGCTTGCGTTGGTGAGCGCGCCACGAGCTTGCACCATCGTCGGGCTCGTCTGGAGAGCCATGGCGACCGCTTCGTCTAGTGTGATGACACGCTGTTGCGCCGCGAGCGGGCCGGCAACAAAGGCTGCCACCAGCAGGGCAAAGAGTGGTTTACCAGTCACGTCGACGCCCCCCATCCCGATTGCGCTCTCGGTTGGCCTGGTCCCGCGCTACACGGGCCGAGTCACTGCGAGCGATCATCCCGTGGTACGTTGCACTTTGCTCTTCTTCGAGCTGACGCAGGATGTCCTCCCGAATTACCACGCGGAGGGAATCCCAGCGCGGTTGGGTTTCGCGCCAGATCTGCGCGAGTCCCTCCTGACGCCGCTCGAGAATCACCTTGACCGATTCCTGCTGCGCGGGGGAGAGCTGCAAGGCCTCGGCGAGACGTTCGGAGTAGCTCGGTCGTCGCCCGCGTTCCTCGCGGCCCTCGCGTGGCGCGTCACTGTCGCCCCAAGCGTTGGAAATCACGCTGCCTACGGCACCACCCGCGACGAACGTCGCCAGCACCAGCGAGGCAGCCCACATCTTCGATCGATTCAACATTTCATTCCATTCCTAACCTGCGTGTTCAAAACCCGGAAGCCGATGCCAGCACGACATCGACATCTGGGGCGGTCTGGTCAGCCAGCCATAATGGTACCGGCATCTCGTCCGCCAATTCGACAATCGGATTGGCAAGTGAGCCCGGCAACGGCGTCCCTTGACGGAGGCCCGTCCATAGAAGGGCGGCGGCCGCGAGACCCGCCGCGGCCACGAGGCCCGGCCGTGCCCACGAGCCAAGCACGGACCACCATTGCCCGTTCGGCTCTCCGAACACGGGCTCGGCGGCGGCTCTGACCCGACGCACAAAGGCACCCTCGCCCCGCATCGCAAGTGATTCTCGGAGCGCTTCCCCGACTTCGGGATCCGGATTGTGATCAAACGGCGAGGTCGTCATCGGACTTCCTCCCTCCAGTCTTTCCAGGCTTCCAGTGCTTTTCGCAAGGCACGTCGACCGTGAAACACGTCGGAACGCACCGTTCCCTCCTGTACATCAAGGACTTCTGCAATCTCACGATGCGAGTACCCCTCGACATCGAACAACACGACGGCCATCCGCTGGCGCTCCGGCAGTTCGGCCAAGGCCTCCCGCAGCTGCTGGCCGAACGCTTCTCGGTCCGTCTGAACGTCTGGTCCAGCGTGCTTCGACCGGAAGTCGGGTGTGACTTCCTCGGTCGCCCGCACCTTCCGGCGGCGCCGCCGGTCACTCGCCGCGTTGGCCACGATCCGCAGCAGCCATGGGCCAAATGGGCGCGCCGGATCGTAGCGACCCAGATGGCGGAGCGCAGCCAGGAACCCGTCCTGGGCGGCGTCGTCCGCATCGTCCTCGTTGCCCAGTATCGATCGCGCCAGCCTGCGGGCCTGCGCGGCGTAACGCTCGACCAACGTCCCAAAAGCCTCCCGGTCCCCAGCAAGCGCGAGCGCCGCCAGTTCCGCGTCCTGCATATCAGAATTACGCATAGACATACGGGGCTGTTGACTCTAGTGTCTGCCGATTCGGCGGAGCCTGACAAAATGCCACCCCGCCGCTCCGGCCAACCAGAAGGAGATTGCCGCCAGCACGTAGGCTGTGATGCGGGGAAGGGCGAGGAGCAGGACGCCCCAGCCGATCAGGACAAATACGACAGCTCCTAAGATAGAGCGTCGGGCACCGCCCGCGACTTGGCGGACGGTGGCAACAGTCCGCCGCCCTGCCTCGCCGACCGACCAGGTCGGGCTCTGTGAGCGCCTTGGGCGAGCCACGGGGGTGACTACCGGTGGTAATGTCCGCGTCACGCCGCGAAGTCGATGACGCAGTATGATCTCTACCCCGTTCGTCAAATCGCGGCGGAACGTCTGAGCCGCATCGGACGTGACGGCAATGTTGTCGATCAGCAGGTCGAGCTCGTAGTTCCCCATCAGGCTGGAGGGATTGAGATTGCTCGATCCCACCTTGTACCAACGATCATCGATGATCGCGGTCTTCGCGTGGAGCATCGGACCGTGCCATTCCCAGATGCGGACGCCCGCTTCCAGCAATTCACGGTATCCCACACGCGTCAAAGTCCTTACAGCGGGGAGGTCGCTCTTGCCAGGAAGCAGGAGTCGCACGTCCACCCCGTCTCGCGCGGCGGCGATCACCGTCCGAAACAGTGGGGTCGCCGACACGAGATACGCATCGGTGATCCAAATCCGGTTGCGTGCTCCAGCCGCGAGGATCTCCACCGCACGGTAAAGCCGCATGCGCCATGGGATGCCCTCGACCACTCGGATCGATGCGTCTCCCGCCTGTTCGATGTTCGTGGGGATGACGTACGGGAGGGGCGTTCCGCCGGCGATTTCCCACGCATGCTGGAACGTCAGGGCCATGGCCGGGACTGCCGGTCCCCGGATTTCCGCTGACGTGTCTCGCCACGGCGGAATGCCCTTGTCCGGGTCTCCCGCCCATTCACGGCCGTAGCAGATGCCGCCGACAACAGCTCGCGCTCCGTCGATACCGACGTACTTCCTGTGGTTTCGGCGTATCCAGCGGTGTGGTGCAATTGGCGACAGGCGGTTGAACGCTCGGACCGCTACCCCGGCATCCCGCAACGAATGCCAGAATCGCCTGGATGTGCCGAGCGAACCCACATGATCGTAGATGACTGCGACGGCGACGCCGCGGGATGCCGCGTCCGTCAAGGCCATCGCGATCCTACAGCCGGTCTCGTCATCGCGGATGATGTAGTTCTCGAGCTGGACCCAAGAGGATGCCGCCCGGATCCCGTCGATGGTGGTTTGAAAGGTGGCAGGGCCATCGTGGAGGTGCACGGCCGCGTTGCCGGGAACGCCCCGTGTGCGGCACACGCGGTCTAACGCGTGATCGAGATCCCCCGTCCCAGATGCCGTCCGGCGGGGACGGTCGGTCACCCGGCCCCGAGCCCGAGCGATTCCTCCTGCGGAGCAAGCGCTCCAATTAGGAATTGAATGTGTTCGTCCAGCGGAATACCCATCTCCTGCGCTCCTTGGATCACCTCGTCGCGATTCACACCCCGGGCGAACGCTTTGTCTTTCAGTTTCTTCTTGACGCTCTTGACCTTGAGGTCGGAGAAACTCCGTGACGGTCGGACGAGCACGCAGGCAACAAGAAACCCACAGAGTTCGTCGACGCCGAAGAGCGTTTTGGCAAGCTGACTCGTACGTGGCACGCCGCAGTAGGTAGCATGCCCGAGGATGGCCTCACACATGTGCTCTGGAAACCCACGCTCGCGCAGGAGGCCGACGCCGAAGGATGGGTGCTCCTCAGTGGGTGAATGTGCATCGTTCGGGTACTTTTCATAGTCGAAATCATGCAGTAACCCGACGAGCCCCCATTCCTCCTCATCTTCCCCAAACTTCTTGGCGTAGGCGCGCATGGCGGCCTCCACCGCGTACATGTGTTTTCGCAGCGGGTCGGATTCGGTGTACTCGTGCATCAACGTCAGCGCTTCGTCTCGGTTCATCGAGTCAGACTCCCATCCAGTGTTCGGTCCACATCCCGAGTACCAGCAGCGTCCATAAAGCGCGGCCATGATCGGCACGCCTGGAGCGGTGTTCGGACACAAGTTCGCCCACCCGCCCAGGTGGCAACAGGTCCCAATCTTCGAAGCGCTCTTCCCGGAGATGTTGATCGTACTCCCGACGCAGCTCGTGGCGCATGAGTTGGTTGATGGGAACAGAGAGACCACGTTTGCGACGATGGACGACATGCCGGGGTAAATAGCGCACGGCAGTCCGTTTGAGCAGTACCTTCGTGCGGAGCCCGCGAACCTTAAGGTTGTCTGGCAGGGTAAACGCGAACCGGGTGACCTCTGGGTCGAGGAATGGCGCGCGTGCTTCGAGCGATGCCAGCATGGTTGCGCGATCGACTTTCGGTAGCAGTCCCTCGCGAAGGTAAGTTGAGTAGTCGAACGCCATGAACCGTGTCAGCGGCTCCAGTCCGGCGGTCTCATCCCAAAGGTGCTGTCCACGTTCGGACACGGACGTTCTGAGTTGCCTGCCGAACCACGCAACATGACGCGCAAACGCGGGCGACGTAGCCTCCGCAACAAGACGCTTGGCGAGCCACCGTTTGGCGACCTTGGCGTCAGTATTGGGCAGCGCGTCGAGCCCGCGCGTCAAAAGCCATTGCAGTGCGTGCGGCAGGGCGCCAAGCCACTGGCTTGCGACGTGACCGGGATAGGTTGGGTAACCCCCGAAGAGTTCGTCGGCGCCTTCACCGCTCAGAATCACACCGACGGTCTTGCGAGCCTCGCGGGCGAGAATGGCGGTCGGAAGGACGGCCGGATCAATGATTGGCTCGGCGCACCTGGTCACCACGCCATGTAGCTGAGCCGCAAGGTCACTATTCGTCGCGACAACCTGGACGGGCGGTGTCCCCAGGTGTTCGGCGACCGCGGCTGCTGCCCGCCGCTCGTCGTACGAAGGCTCCGCGAATCCGACCGAGAACGTTGGCAGGTTGGACGGTGAGACGTGCGCACTCGCCAATGCGGTGAGCAAGGCAGAATCGACTCCACCGCTCGAAAACACACCGACAGGTACGTCGGCTGTGAGTTGCTTCGCGACGGCCGTGTTGAGGAGGCGGTCGAGTTCCTGTTCTGGCCTTCGTGGAGGTGGTGGCACTTCGGGTGGCCACGGGTGCCAGTACCGGTGGACTGCCGGCGCGCCGTGAGGCCCGAACACCACTATGGTTCCGGGTTCGACGGACGACACTCCTTCGATGAGCGTCTCGCCTTTCAGTGCGTAGCCGAATGTCAGAACATCGTTCACTGCGCTCGCGTTCAGTCTTTTCGTAAGGCCCGGAATGGCGAGAAGTGCCTGAATCTCCGAGCCGAATGCGCAGCGACCTTCCTGGAGGGTAAAGAAGAGTGGCTTCTCGCCTGCCCGGTCCCTCGTCAGGAGTAGTGATCGTGAACGTGGATCCCAGACCGCACACGCGAACATGCCGTCCACATCGGTAAATGCCTGCGGCCCCAGCTCCAGGAACAGGGGGAGAAGCGGTTCGACGTCAGACCGAGTCTTGAAGGGGTAGTCGGCAAACCGCGCCCTGAGCGCCGCGGCGTTATAGATCTCCCCGTTGCAGACGACGGCCACACCGGATGCCTCGTGACAGAACGGTTGGTTCCTACTGGAATGCGGGTCGTTGATCCTGAGTAGCGTGTTGCCGATCGTCGCGTACGGATCCTGATGTCGGCCACATCCATCCGGGCCTCGATGCGCCAAGCTCGCTGCCATGGAGTCGAGTATCGGGCGTGCCAGGTTGAGCGGTCGATCGAACTGCACGATCCCGTAGATCCCACACATCGACTCAACGGGCTCCGGCCAGTTGGGGCAGCCCGCACGGACCGTACGCGTCGTATTTCCGTGACGTGGCGATCAGGGGCAGTGTGGCGCTGAGCGTTGCTCGGGCCGCCTCGTTGTCGACGGATGTTACGAACACCCGCGGTCGCCGGCACTCAACCAAGGCCTCGCGCCACCACGCAGCCGGCCGCACGGTTGGCGCGTCCTTCACCGTGTCGAAGTTGCGCAGCAGGTAGTTGCTGGTCCACTCGTCACCGTCATCAGTAGCGACGACGATTGGCTGGCGGAGATAGAACGGGAGTGACAGAGGCAGGGTTTCGATGCTGACGACCTGGACGGTCGAGCCGGCGGCTTGTTCGATGGCGTGCGCGAGGGCACGAGCGGAGCGATCAGCGCCGATGGCCTTCATCAGCTCACCGCCCACCACGGGAATCGCCGCGATGGGAAGGGCGAGACCGAGCAGCACCACGCTACGCTGTTGGCGACCTAACCACAGCATCACGGCGGCTGCCACACACACAATGCCGAGCGCGAGAGCCGTGGCTGGGATGACCGGCTCAACGGTTTCGGTCGCCACAACCCAACGGGCAATGTGCCCCGCGCTGCCGATGAGAAACACACCAAGCATCGCGAGCCCTGCTGCGGCAATTCGCGCCCCGTTGAAGGTAGTCTGGCTACGCCATGACAACGCGCCGAGAAACGCAACCGCCGGGACCAACGGCAGCATGTACTGCGGTCGCTTGGACATGGACAACGTGAAGAACACGAATGGCACGAATATCCAAAACAGAAACAGACCGACGTAGCGGCGCTCTGCCCCTTTCAGAAGCTTGGCGAGCTGTCGTCCGTTGCCAGCGAGAACGAGGCTCCAGGGTAGTACGGCCGCTGGCATAATGGCGATGAAGTACCACCACGGCTCGGCACGCCCCAACTCAGCCGATGTAAGCCGGGCGGCAGTTTCGGTAACGACTACGTACCTGAGGAAGTTGGGAATCTCTCTCGAAATGGCGAAGACCCACGGCAAGACCAACGCAACAAACAGGACGAGCGACGTCGCATCGACCATTGCCTTGACCCGGCGCCGCCAGACGGCGTATGGGATGCACACCAGGAGAGGGAGGGCGAGGGCGATGGGCCCTTTCGTCAGCACGCCCAGTGCGATAGCGGCCCATCCCCCAGCTCGCCACCATGACGCAGTGGCCTCGGCGTCGCCAGGCGTTTCGATCGCCTCGAAGAGCGACAGTATGGCCACCACCATGAAGAACGTGAGGGCACTGTCGAAGATGACCGTGCGGGAATACGCCAGGGTGAATGGCGTCGCAGCGGTTGCCACCACAGCCGTGACTGCGGTTGCGGCGTCAAAGTGCCGCCGCCCAAACCACCACACGATGACGAGCATGCCAATCGTGAACAAGAGGGATGGCAAACGGGCGGCGAGTTCCGTAGGGCCGAAGACTTCCATCGATACGGCTACGGCGGCGAAGTAGACGATTGGCTTGTCCAGATAGGGGAGCCCATTGAGGCGCGGCAATACGTAATCGTTTGTGATGGCCATTTCGCGTGCCACCTCGGCGTTCCGTCCTTCATCGGGCTCGAGCAGCGGATATCCTGCGAACCCGAACAGGAACCCGAACAGTAGCACGGCCCCCACGATTCCGAGAGCCACCGAATCACGCCGATGCACTAAGAGAGTGGTGGAGGAGCCTGCGCAGGAGGATTGGGCGGACCTTGGCTGACGGTGAGTGGGACCACCGTCTTGAGATCATCGTCGACCGTAATCTCGAATCGGAATCGACCAGGTCGTTCGAACGGGACATCGAATACCAGGACCGCGCCGGTCTCGATCTCGAGCACACCGGCCGGCGGCTCTGAGAACGTGACGGTACCATCGCCGTTCATGATATCGCGATCATCGTCGTCCAATAGCTGGATCTTGACCGCGTGATCCCCTATCTCGGTGCGCCGACCCTTCAACCGCAGCACGAGATGGAGCCGTGGGTGAATTGCCGGAAAGGTGCCGACCCAGATATGCTGGAAGATTCCGAGTACCGACAGTTTCCCAAGGCGGTCGATGATGGCGTAGTCACAGCACACGGCGAAGTCGATCTGCATACGGGCTTGGCTCGATCTAGGGAATCTGAAAGGTGCGCAGGGTTGCCTTGAGTTGCTCCGTTGTCTGGACCGGGGCCGCGCACGACGTGCCGCAACACACATAAGCACGCGGTGAGCTGCCGTCCACCATCGCGCGTAGCGCATGCGGGAGATGATCCGACGACTCGCTTGGCCGAAGGCGGGTGATCACCTTGCGCGGTCGGTACACGCGTCTTGCCGTGGCGTGCAGTTCGCGCGCGTCGTCGTGTCCGACAATGACGATGTGGCACACGTGTCGGACTGCCCAATCAAGGGCCCGCGCCATCGTGGCTCCAAAGACACCCAAATGTACGAGCTGTGCTACGTGCGGTTTGAGGATGCGGTCGCGATGCGTGCGCCATTCTTCGTTTCCAGTGTGGGCGAGTAGCCGACTCAGCACGATCGCCGCGACCCCGTTAGGCGATGGTGTGGGTGAATCCTGCACCGGCCGGATCTCCTGGCGAAGGAAGTCTGGCTCGTCGTCGGCGATGTTGGCGTCGCGCAGTCCGCCGCTCTCCGTCGCGTACTCGGCCACCGCATGCGTCATGAGTGTCTCGGCCCTCTGGAGCCAGTAACCGTCGCCGGTCACCTCGAATGCGTCTATCGATGCGGTCGCGAGTTGCACGTGGTCGTCGAGGATTCCGCTGATCTCGGATCCCGGCGCGTGTCGCACGCCGTCCTCGAGAGAGTCACGCGTCCCGTTTCGGAACAGGAGCTCCAGAGTCGCTATGGCGTGGTCGTCGAGGTCTTCACGGTCTACGAGGGGTGCCGCCGACAGGATCGCCGACGCCATCATGGCATTCCATCCGGTGTACAGCGTGTCGTCGATGAACGGGGTGGGCCGTGTGTAGCGTGCCTCGAGCATTTTGCCGCGGGCCGAGCCAATAAGACGATTGACCGTTTCTTCTGTGCTGCCCACCTCCTTGGCGATTGCCGTCGCCGTCTGACTCCGCCTGAGGACGTTCTTTGCGGGATTGTGGTGCATGTCGCCGACGTTGACGACGTCGTAGTACCGGGAAATGACGTCGAACTCGTCTGGCGATACGGCTGCGCGCGTCTCGTCGGTCGTCCATGTGAAGTAGTCGCCATCGTCGTCGGGACCGACGTCGGCATCCTGGGAGGCGAAGTACCCGCCGTCGGGATGCGACATGGTGCTCATGACCCAACGCACGATGCCCGCGATGACGTCGTGGAACTGCTGGAGTACGTCTGCATCTCCAAGGTCGGCAAGCGCGCTGTGGGCGCTTGCGTAGGCCTTTAGCAGTTCGGAATTGTCGTACGACATCTTTTCGAAATGCGGCACGTGCCAGCGAGCATCGACCGAATACCGATGAAAACCTCCGCCCAACTGATCGTAGATTCCCCCGTTGGCCATTGCGCTGAGTGTGCGTTCGACCATCTCACGAGCCCACGTCTGCTGTGAGTCGAACCAGTAGCTCGTGAGGAAATCGATGGCGCCGGCATGCGGGAACTTGGGCAACGTTCCAAATCCTCCGTATCGAAAATCGAACGCGTGCGCCATCGCGTCGGAGATCTTGTCCAGCAGGGCCGGGTCGAGGTCGTTGTCTTCGGCAATGCCCTCTTCGGGTGTGATGTGTGCGGTGAGATCCGCCGCCTGTTTGGTGACCATCTGGGGATCTTCGTGGTATCGACGTGACAACTCAGCGAGAATGGCCGCGAATCCGGGCCGCCCATACTTGCCATCCGGCGGGAAATAAGTCCCACCGTAGAAGACCTCGCCGTCCGGCGTGAGGAATGCGGTCAGCGGCCAGCCGCCTTGTCCGGAGATGGCTTGCACCGCGCGCTGGTAGCGCGCGTCGACATCAGGTCGTTCGTCCCGGTCGACCTTGATGCAGATCCAATCACGGTTGAGGAACTCGGCGATGGCAGGGTCTTCGTACGACTCGTGATCCATCACATGGCACCAATGACACCAGACCGCGCCGATATCGAGCAGGATCGGTTTGTTGTCGGCTTTCGCGCGAGCGAAGGGCTCCGGTCCCCACGGGTACCAGTCGACCGGCTGGTCCTTGGCGGACCGCAGGTAGGCTGACGTGGCGGTGGCGAGCATGGACATCGGCTATTGACTGCCTACCTGGGCCCCGGGACACACGGGGTTCAGCGGACAAATTTCGCATTGCGGTTTCCGGGCCGGGCACAAGCTTCGCCCGTGCCAGATCAAGAGATGTGAAAACAAGGTCCAGTCGTCGCGTGGAACCAGCTTCATCAAGTCCTTTTCGATCTTCACCGCATCCTTGTGCTTCGTGAGTTTGAGCTTGTTGGCGATGCGCGTGACGTGTGTGTCCACGACGATGCCCTCGTTCTTGCCGAAGGCATTCCCGAGGACAACGTTGGCCGTCTTACGGCCAACTCCTGCCAGAGCAACGAGATCGTCCATGGTATCGGGGACCTCGCCGTCGTGCTTCGCAACCAAATCGTTCGCCATCGACAGAATGGACTTGGTCTTGTTCCGGAAGAAGCCGGTGGATCGAATCTCGTCCTGCAGCGCCTCCGGGTTGGCATCGGCGTAGTCTTTGGACGTCTTGTACTTCTGGAAGAGTTCCTTGGTAACGAGGTTCACGCGGACATCCGTGCACTGAGCGCTGAGGATCGTCGCAATGAGGAGTTGTAAGGGGTTGGCATGCGTCAGCTCACAGTGCGCCGTCGGGTACTGTTGTTTGAGCTGCTCGACGATCGTCTCAATCCGCATGGGCGCGTCTTTCAGCGTCCCGCGGCTCTTCCGCTTCGTGGCCACGCGTCTCCCGGGAGTATGTCGGGGTAGGGAACTTAACCTGGAGGTCGCGCTGTCGCCCCGAATACGGGCGCGATCAATCCTGTATCGTCGTTCTCAGACTAGCCATGGTCAGTGCGAGCAACTCGCCACCCGTGGTCAGCGACTTGAGGCCTGCAGCTGCCCCTCCTTCGACGGTTGGTTCGAATAGCGGGCGTCGCAAGCCAACCGCAAGTGTGGCAAGATCATCGAACGACCCGATGACGCTGATTTGGCTGAACCCCGGTCGGTCTGCGCGAAGGCCAAGCGGTGCGAGGGTAACGATCTCTCGAGTTCCCGAGTTCGAGGAGAGGAACACCCCGTCCACGGGTTCGTGCGGCGATTCTGGATCGATCTGTGCCCAGAACAATTGCTCGGGAAGTTGGAGGTAGACGTGCGTGTCCTCCGGAGGATCGCCGAGCCGATCGGGCCCTTGGGAGAGCGTCGCCTCCAACGCCGGTCGCGTGAGGGTCAGCGTGCATCGGTCGTGGTCCCAGAAGTTGAAGGCGACGAACAGCGCCGCGATGTACTCGGCAACCGCCGTGGGGTGGGCCTGGAGCAGGTCGGGATCTTCGATGTATTGCAGCGTTCGCTGGACCGTTGGGAGTGCCGCGAACTGCAGACGATCGGCGGTGTCCCGGTGTTGCGCTATCGCCTCCGATCGGATCGTCGGAAAGTCTCCCTCTGCGAGGGTCCCAAATGCATGATCGAATGGATGGAGACGTGTCATTCGCGGCGTGGTAGGAAGCGATCCAGTACCGCCACGAACTTGTGCCTTTCTTCGACGTGGGGTACGTGGCCGGAGTCTTCGAACTCTACGAATTCGGCTCGCAGCAGTGCTGCCGTATGACGGGCGTTCTCAATGGCAATGGGATCGTGCACACCGTGAAGCACGAGAGTGGGCACGGCAACTTGGGAAAGATCGTCACGCATATCGTAGTCTCGAAGGCTCTCCCACACCTCCTGTTGCGTGCGGAACGTGACGCGGAACGGTGTCAGGTCCGGTGACCGTTCGAAATCCTTGAAATATCCTGCCACTGAGAGCTCGAACGCGCGCTTCCAATACGCGTCGGGATCACGATCCTTGAGTCCTGACGATTTGAGCTTTTGCCGGGCACGGAGCACTTCGGGGCGGTTCATTCGCTCGTTGAACCGGTCATTGAACAGGCTGCGATCCGCCGCATTGGTGGAGGCGGGAGCTACCAGCGCCAGGCGCTCGACGCGATTCGGATGCTTGACGGTGAAGAGCATGGCCAGTAACGCGCCCCATGAATAACCAAGCAGTATGGCACGGTCGAGTTGCCAATAGTCGAGCAACGCCTCGAGGTCGGCGACGTGCTCGGTCCATCCGACGGGGACGTCACGGGTGACCGTGGATTGACCACCGCCGCGTTGGTCGTAGTAGCGAAGACGGCGACCTGTGGCGAAGGCGTCGTACTGTGGGAGGAGATAGTCATGGTGCGCCCCCGGCCCGCCGTGGAGCACGACAATATCGACGCCATCACCGACGGTACGCGTGAACAAACGCACCCCGTTGACCTCGACGAAGTCGATAACGGGATGATGTTCTACGGTCACAGCAGTGCAGCGAGCGCGTCCGCGACGTCCTTCACCGCCTGTAGTTCGCTTGCGTCGAATCCGTCCGGTACATCGCTATCCACGTCAATCTGACCGAGGATCTCATCATGACGCCGGATGAGCACGACGAGTTCCGACTGTGTCTCGATACTGCACGCGAGGTAGTCGGCGTCGGTGCGGACGTTGGGGACGTTGAGATCGCGCATCTCGGCGACCGCACGGCCGCAGACACCGCGACCGACGGGAATCGTCGTGTGGTCGGTGGCCCGGCCGTCGAAGGCCTCTAGCTCGAGTTGATCACCCTGTAGCATGTACATGTACACTCCCGTGTACGGTGATCCGGCCTCTCGAACTCTTGTCGCGGCGAGTTGCAGCAATTCGTGGCGCGGCACGTCGCGGCAGAATGCCGCATGCAACGCTTTCACGATGGGTTCCGACTTGAGAACTGCGTCAGCCACCTCGTTCTCCAAGCGTTACCTGTCCCTCGACGCGCTCGCCGTCGCGCATCACCGCGTAGTCGACGGTTTCGCCCGGTGCGTACGCGCGAAGAGCCTCCGTCATGTCATAGAGATTCTCGATGGTGTACTCACCGAGTTGCACCAGGATGTCGCCACCACGAATGCCCACGGTGGAAGCGGGACTGCCGTCCCGGACACCCGTAAGACGAACGCCGCCCGGTGACCCTGACATGTCGGGAATGGTGCCCAGCCAGGCCCCATAACCACCGCCGGACGCGGGAGGTGGGGCTTCAACCTCCGCGAAGGCAAGCTGCGCCTGTCGCGTCGCGAGCTCCCAGGCGAGGTCGGACGCATAGGCGGCCACCTGTGCCACGCCGCCGGCGTCGATGAGTTGCCAGTCGTCAGTGGTGCGATGGTATTCGGTGTGCGTGTTGGTGAAGAGATGGACGACGGGCGTGCCCTGTGCGTAAAACGAGGAGTGATCGCTCCGGCCCCAGGGATCGTTGTCGGTACCGAGGGCTAAGCCGTGGTTCTCGTTCACAAGCTTGACGAGTTCGTCTAGCTCGGTGGCTGATCCGACCCCAATCACCGTGAGTCCGCCTTCACGCAAGCGACCCACCATGTCGAAGTTGATCATTGCGTATGCGAGGCCCGGATCGTACGTCGGATTCTTCGCGAAGTAATCGGAACCAAGGAGACCGAGTTCCTCGGCCGTGAACGCGATGAAGTAGAACGTCCGTCGAGCGCCAGAGCGCTCTTTCAGCTTCTTCGCCGCCTGAATCAACGCCGCCGTCCCGGAGGCGTTGTCGTCGGCACCATTGTGGACCACGCCGAGACTATCGGGATCGAGGCTGCCGGATCCACCCAATCCCAGGTGATCGTAATGCGCACCCAGGATCACGACCTCGCGCGCGAGCGGGCCGACACCCGGGAGTCGTCCGACCACGTTTCGCACTTCGGAGGCTTCGATTCCCGCGTGCGCGAGTGCCGGCGCGGAGGGATCGAGCTGGAAATCCTGGAAGTATCCGTTCGTACCAGCGGGCTCGAGTCCGATCTCCGCGAACCGCTCAGCGATGTACTCGGCCGCCTTCTCGAGACCGGCGGTCCCTACGCCGCGGCCCTCCAACTCATCGGACGCGAGGTACTTGATGTCAGTTGTGACCTGGTCGGCGTTCTGTGCCGCAAGGGACGTCGCTGCTGTTGCGAAAACGCAAATGAAGGTCCAAACCCGGCTATCTATCTGTAGCGTCATTTAGTGACTCCCCTTATGAATCTTGGCCCGCTATCCCCGCTATCCCCGCTATCCCCGCTATCCCCGCTATCCCCGCTATCCGATCTGTCCCCTCTATCCCATCTTTTCTGTCGATGCAAAATAACCGAACATCCCTTACCCCACGGCTCCTGGCGCTGATCCCTCTGGCGGTCGGGATCAACCTCGCGATGGGGAAGATCGTAGCGGCGCTGGCGATTCCAGTATTCTTGGATACCGTCGGCACCGTGCTCGTGGCCGCGTTGGTTGGCACTTGGCCTGCATTAATTACCGGACTGGTCTCGCAGGTCACCTTTACGGTCGTCGACGCGAGGATCATGTGGTTGTTCTTCCTTCCCGTGCAACTCTTCGTGGCGCTTTATGCTGGTGTGGCGGCACAGCGCGCGGCGTTCCGGTCGTCCGTGAGAGCGGTTGCGTGGGGTTTGGGTCTGGGCCTGGTCGCCGCGACCTTGGCGTGGCCCATTGCGCTGTACGTGTTTGGTGGTGTCACGGCAGGGGGGGTCACCGTGGTCACCACGGTTCTCACGGGGCTCGGCGTGCCGCTGGGTTGGTCAGTGTTCTTCGCGAGCATGAGTGCCGACCTGGTGGATAAGGCGATCACGTTCTTGCTGGTCCTGGCAGTCTTGAGATCGCTGCCGCTTCGGATGGCGGCGCGATTCCCGAGAGCTGCCAGCGCGCTGGGGCGCCAGTGATTCTGGGCTACGAATCGGGCAGTGGGTTTCTCTATAGAGCACATCCGTTTACGGTGCTCACCCTCGTTCTCGCGACGCTGGTCACGGTGTTTGCACTGCCAGCGCTGGTTGGCCCGCTTGGAGTGCTGGTCGGGATCGTGCTCCTAGCGTTCATTGGTGGTGTCTCAAAGGTGCTGCCCACTGCGTCGGTTCTTGCGGCCCCGTTTTGGTTCTTCTTGGTCGTGATCCACGTGATCCTTGGAGACGCGCCCACCAGGGCACTCGTAGTTGGGCTGCAGGTCAGTTCGATGATCGTGGCCTTCTTGATCTTTCTTGTGGTGACGCATCCCGGTCGGCTTGTCGATGCCATGCTCGCGCGCCGGCTCCCAGCCGGCGCTGCGTACCTTCTCGCATCGGCACTGCAAACGGTGCCACGCCTGCGCGCGCGAGCTGCGGCGATTCGAGATGCGCAATTGGTGCGGGGGTTGAGGGTGCAGGGTGTAGGGGGCAGGGTGCAGGGCCTTCTTGCGCTCGGGATGCCCTTGGTGTTGGGGGCACTGCACGAGGTGGATGAGCGTTCTTTGGCTTTGGCCTCCCGTGGAGTACAGACGGGCCTGCATCCTACCCCCCTACATCCTCCATCGGACAGCTCACTCGATCGCTTGGCGCGACTCCTGCTCTATGTCTTCATCGTAGCTGCCGTCGCTGTGCGGTTTCTGACGTGATCACGTTCGAGTCGTTGTCGTTTCGTTATCCGTCGGCGGATCGCGACGCGATCGATGGGCTTTCGTTCGAGGCTGCACCGGGTGTCACGCTACTGGTTGGACCCGAAGGTGCGGGCACGAGCACAGTGCTGTTGGTCGCAGCAGGTCTGGCGCCCGCGGAGACCGGCGGACAGGCCTCTGGCCAGGTTCGAGTGCTCGACCACGACCCGACGACGAACGCGGGTCGCCGGGAGCTTGCCGGTCGGATCGGGTACCTGCAACCCTCACCGTGGACGCAGCTCTCCGGAATGACGTTCTCGGCGGTGGATGAAGTGTCGTTTGCTGCCGCCAACCTTGGTTGGGAACGACAGCGCATCCTCGATGCGGCACAACGGGCGCTTACTTCGGTCGACGCGAAGCACCTTGCCGACCGTCACCCTTCGTCACTGTCGGGGGGCGAACTGCAACGTGTGATGTTGGCGGCAGCACTTGCTACGGATCCTGAGGTGCTCTTGCTGGACAACCCGACGAGTGAACTCGACAGCGTCGGAACGAGGCGATTTCTCGACGTTCTGGCATCGCTGCCGGATTCTGTCACCGTGCTGATCGCCTCAACGGATGTCGATCGAGCGGCCGACGCCGCTGACCGCGTCATCCTGATGGACGGAGGCACCGTGGTTGCACAGGGAGATGCGTCGATACTGGCCTCGGAGGACGCCTTTGCGCGTGACTGTCTGACAACCCCGGCGTTGATCGGCGCACGGTCGGGCGCGTTGCATCCGTTCCCACTCACACTGACCGAGCTAGTCGAGCGAGTGCCGTCGAGATGAGCGTCCTGACGCTGCAGGATGTAGACTTCGCGTACGACGACGTCGACGTGCTACGGAGCGTGTGGCTGGAGGTGGGACGCGGTGAGTCGCTGGCGCTCCTGGGCCCAAACGGTGTGGGCAAGACGACCCTGACGAAACTTGCTGTCGGATTACTTCGCCCATCACGCGGTCGCGTCAGGATCGCTGACGAAAGCACCCTGCACCCTTCAACCAGCACCCCACATCCCGTCAACGTCGCGCACCTGGTTGGATACGTCTTCCAACATCCCGACCACCAGCTGTTCGCGCGAACCGTGTTCGAGGAGGTAGCGTTCGGTCCGACACAGCTCGGATTCCCACACGATGACATCGAGGAGTCTGTCGATGGCGCCTTGAGATCGCTCGACTTGGTCAAGGTCAAAGACCAACATCCCTACGACCTGCCGCTCCCGATGCGAAAACTGGTGACCATTGCAGCCGCAATTGCCCACCGACCGAAACTTCTGATTCTCGACGAGCCGGCGCAGGGAATGAGCCGTAGGCACGTGGACCTCGTGATCGGCGCTGTGCTGAGGCTGAAGGATCAGGGTCTATCGGCCATGGTCGTCACGCATGATCTCGACTTTGCGGTTGAGGTGTGTGAACGCGCCGTCGTTCTCCGGAATGGTGGCGTGGCCTTCGACGGTCAGATGACGGACCTGGTCAAGGACGGAACACAGCTGGAGCAGTGGAACTTGGTGCGACCGATGGCTTCCCAGATCAGCTTGGCGCTATCGCTCCGTGGGAGCCCATTCCGCGTTTCGGACGTCGCGATGCGTATTGCCCAACGTGTCAGCCGTGCCTAGCGACGCCCGCCGAACTCGTCCGGCGCGAGTCTGAGCCCGAGTTCCACCGACCAGATTGGCGTGTTATTGGTCGAATACAGTCGGTGGCTCAGTGTGGTGGCACCGGCAAAGATACTGATGCCTCGGCCCAGGGCGACCGACGCGCCGCCACCAATCCCAACCGCGAAGCTCGTTGCACCGCCCGGCTGATTCTGCACGGGCAACCCAGCCGTGTTGATGCCGAGCGGCGGCACTTCGGAATGGAGGACCTGGACGGGAACGCGCAGATAGGGGAAGAATCGGTCGGATACGCTCCAGGTGGCGGTCACGTCCGCGCCAACGCCGAGTAGCTGCCTCTGCTGGGTGAGTGAGATCTCAGAGAGCGACGGTTGCGAGTACCAGACGTTCGCGCCCACGTGATAGGAGGCGCCAAGGACGTCAATCGGTATCGGAAGTGCGGCGCTGAACTGGAAGCCTGCACCTTGCCCTCCAAACGCACCCAGATACATGCCTGTCAGGTTGAGCTGGAGAGGAAACCCACTTGAGCGGCTGGACCTTCGCTGTGCGTGAAGGGGTGAGGCGACGAGTGCGAGAATCGCCACCGCGATGAGCCCGCGCGCCAGGTGGTGACATCGATGCTCGAGGAAGGACATAGTAAGAAGTATGACGGGTGGAGGTCGGGTTTGTTAGGGGACTTCGATACTCGTCCTCCGCCCTGACTCTGACATCCGAATCCCCAGTCACCTCTAGCCTTTCCCGCGGTCACAACCCACGCGTGACCCCCGTCACGGCCCGCCGCTCGGTAAACTCCCAGGTTCTCGGGCGAGGTGACAACTATGCGACTTGTGACATCGATCGTGATTGCGACCGCCGCTGCGTGCGTGGCACCGCCGGCGGTCGCTCAGGATGTGGGGAGTGGTTTTTGGGCCAGTGCCGTGCTTGGCACCGGCCGCCAGCGCTCGACGTGTGATATCTGTGCTGGTCAGGGTAACGGCGGTTGGGCGTTACGGCTGGCGGCAGGAGGAACCCTCAACCCGAAGATCCGGCTGGGTGGGGAGTTCCTGGGCTGGAGCGACAAGACCGAGGACATTAGCTCCCGGTTTCTGCTGCTTGCTCCAACGGTCTCTTGGCGACCGTCGAGTACGATCCCCTACTTCCTCACGGGCGGGATCGGGTTTGCCAGCTTTCAGACGGCGGACTCGACTGAGGCCCTCACGTCTTCCTCCTTAGGCGTGACGGTTGGCGTCGGGTACGAGCTTCCTGTCGCCCAGCACTGGGCCCTCACGGGATATGCGGGGCTTTCGGGGTCGCTGTTCGCCGACCTCGTTCTCGATCGAACGAACATTGCCAGTGTGCGGCACACACTGCTGCACATTGGGATTGGAGTGGTGAGACGATGATTACTAGGACGACAGTCGAGGGCCGAAGGGCGAAGGGTGCTCTGGCCCTCATCGCGTTTGCGGTGGTCGGATGTACCGACGAGGCGCTGCCGGGCCTGGGTGGCCCGAATGGCTTCGCCGTGGCCTATGGCATCTGGGCGCCAGGCCCGAATGACACCTGTACGGAGGAGGTCCACAACGGCTTTTCGGTTGTCGGAGAAGACGGCAAGCTCTATCCCACGTGGCATCCGCCTACGGATCCGGCGACCGGCTGCTCGTTCGGTCACGAACACGGACGGGATCCGAGCGGTTCCGATCTCTACGGTGCAGTCGGCGACATTCCTTTTGGGTTTGCCAACGAGCAGCTCGATCTTTGGGATCCGACTGGCCCCCGTCACGAGGACCACTTCGGCCACAAGGTCGAATGGCAGAACGATGTCGAGATGCGTTTTGAAGGCGACGTCACCAATGCGTTCCTCAGTGTGCGGTGCGATATCTACGTGAAGATGCATCAGGGATCGCATTCCCGTGATGCATTCACGAACAACCTGCACGAGTTGGCGTATCACGCGCGGTGCACCGACGGAACCGAGATCGACATCACGTTCCTCGCCGCTATCGGTGACGCAGGCCATTTTGTGCCGTCATGTGATCGCGACATGCAGATTCAGGCGGGCACGCCTTCACCCGCCAACTCGCCGGACGGAGGCGGACGCCGGATCATCCCCGACCGCACCTGCCTCGAGCAAGAAGCTTTCGTGGGTAATGGTGAAGAGTCAAATCTTCGGGGCGTACTGCGCGAGAGTTGGGAGATCTCTAGCAGTCTCCGAACGGAAGACGGACACTCACTCGTGCGCGTGAATCCGTATTTCCAGGTGATGCTGCCGAGTAGAATTTACGATCCGGCGCAGCCGAACGTCACGGGGCGACCGATCGCTGCATGTTACGAAACGTTGCTCGACGGTCGACAGATCGTCGCGGAGGAGTGCGATGAGTCGACGGCGGGCGGGGCGATCCTGGACATGGCGTTCGACGATCCGCGTTCCGTGTTCGACGGCGCGCATCGGTTCATGGACGTCAACAGCATTCGGATCGCGAACGCCGACGGTCCCCGCGAGTGGCACACGGATCCGTTCGGCAAGAACGGACGCACCCAGCCGTTCCCGGGCTCAGTCCGTCAGGTGATAGCGTCGATTGACAACGATCGTGGGATTCGGATATCCGGTCCGGCGATCGGGAAAGATCGCCCCTACGGGGGCAACGGGGTACACGCTCCGAACTAGAGAAAATGTAGGATGTAGGGTGCAGGAGTTTGAAGGCCTGCACCCTACATCCTGCATTCTGCCCCTTTCTTATTCGCTCTCGCCCGCCATGAACGTCAATCGATACGCCTCCGCCTCGGCATCGTAGACTGCTTCGAAGCCAGCTGGCCACATGGTGACACCACCTGGTTCGGACGTCGTGGGCATGGTCAGTGCGAAGCTCTGTCGCTCCTGTAGGGTGGTCTGCGCGATCATTGGCTCCACCGACATCACGGTTTGGTCGTAATAGCCGACGATCATTGTAGCGGCGAACAACTCCGTGTCGTTGAGCTCAGACTCACGGGCGGCATGCATACCCATGCCCGGTACGCACAGGCCGACAAGCATGCCGAGCCCGGGGATGTCCATGTCCGGGAGCGCGTACCCCTCAGGCACTGTCGTGGGTTTCTCGAGGTTCGCGCAGTCCACGGCGGCCATCTCGGTCGGCGTCTTCGTGTAGAAGTGGAAGTCGAAATGCGGCGTCAGCCACGTTTCAGGCGGATGACCATGGGCTTCCCAGTTGATGCCGACGTGATCGATACCCGTCGCTTCACGCACTTCCTCCGGGAACCGAACAGCGGCGATGAGGGGAGGAGGGAACTCCATCGGGGCATCGGCCGGGGCGGCATCGATCGAGGCGAGCGGGACCGTGGCTCCGAACTCGACCAGCGCGTCACCGGTGAACGTTCCCCATGTACACACCTGGCTGCCGAAGACGTCACCGCAATCACCATCGACCGTACGGGGCGCCTCGGCGCAAGCTCCAAGCGCCGTGATTGCGCTTGCCGCCGCTACGCGGTGGAAGAAGGTTCGCATTGTGGTCATTAAAACTCCTGGGAGAGGGGCGGGGCGAATCTAGGGCATGAGGACGGAGTGAGGAAGGGCTAGAGAGAATTGATCCCTCGGCTGAGCCGAACGTATGTTCGGGTGGGACATGCCTGTGACGAGGTGGCTCCTTACTGGTTGAGCGCAGCCCCTTCTATTGGCTTTCCGCTCGTGCCTTCAATTCTGTAAACCAGTTGTCGACGACAATGAGGTCGCCGATCACGCCGCCGTCCCGGACGCGGACCATGAGGAAACGCTGATCATCCGACGAGATGTCGTACTGGGGATGGAACTCGTAGTTGTAATACCCTTCTAGGGAGAACAAGACTTGTTTTTGTCCGACCACAAACGTTGTACTTGGAATCACCTCGGCAACGACGAGTTCGTTCTCAGCGTTCTTGTAGAAAATCTCGCGGCCGCTGTTTGCCCATACCGGCTCCGAGGCACCGTCGGACGATACTAACCAGCGTCCGTCATCGACGTTGGGAAACGGCCGCACGTAGAGCTCCCACCGTCCCGATTCGTCGCCAATGTACGCGAGCCATCTCCCGTCGGGAGAAAGCGTCGGTGTATGCTCGTTGATCGTGGACTCATTGGCGATCGGCATTGGTGTCGTGTCGCCGGTCAACCGTTTTGCATAGATGTCGAGGTTGTCAATGCGGCCTGTCCGGTACACAAGCCATTCGCCGTCGGGTGTGAGAAACGCCTGGTTCACGGGCGTCTCCAAGTCCAAGACCACTTCCGCACCACCAATGCCGTCGGCGCGCTTGCGATACAGATCGCGCGAGTCACCTCGTTCGGTGACGAAGTAGACGTACCGACCATCGGGCGTCCACCACGGGCGATGATCCTGACCGGCGGGGAACGTCAGCCGTGCCTCGGGCCCGTCGTCCAGTTGCTTGATCCAGAGGTCGCGTGCGGCGTCGCCCACCATGGCGATCGCGAGGTAGCGCTGGTCGGGGGAGATCCGTGGCGTGAAGAACTGGCCAACCCAGGCGGTATCGACCGCGGATGCACGACCGTTGCGGTCTACCCACGCGAGGTCATTCGGGGCTTCACCACCCAACCCCGCGACGTACATCAGGGTGCCGGTCTCCGACGTCGTCAGGTCCAGGGCCCCGTCGATGCGGGTCGAGACACCATCGGCCATCGCCACCGGCGGCCCCGTCGTCTCGAGACGATCGGCATCGAAGGGCACCGCCATGAGTGCGCCTTCAAACGTCACATAGATGATGTGGCCCGTCGGCACGTACCTGCCTTGCACACCACGCACAAGTATCTGGTGCTCCCCGGTCTGCAGGTCGAGCACGGCGATGTCCAACTGGTCGAGTTGGGACACCGTTCCGTGTGCCACGGACATGAGTATTCCCTTCTCGTTCGGCAGGGCGGCGGGCCAGTGATGACTCGCCTCTCCCTCGGCCGTATTCAGCGTGCTTACGACCTCAGGACTACCGCCTGTGGCGCGTACGCGCATGAGACCGGTGCCGGGAGTACCGCCATCGAAATAGATGTATCCGTCTCGGGACCACGCGCCTCCTAACAGGCCAGTTCCGGAATCGGCGACCGTGATCGGCGGACCGCCCATTAAGGACGCCACGCGGATCTCGGTTGGAGCACCGGTCGTGACGAACCCGACACTTTGCCCGTCAGGCGAAAAGAACGGTGACGTTGCAGCCTCGGTTCCTGGCAGCACGCGTGCTTCGAGGTCATCGCGCTCCCGCAACCACAACTCACCGCCCGCCGCTCCCAAACCGACATAGACCAAGCGACGTCCGTCGGGCGACAGTGCCAGCCGATTTCCATACCGGGTAATGAGGTCTTGAACCTCGGCCATGACCATCTGATAGCGGGTCACCGGTGGAGGTGTGACGCCACTCGGGCGGAACCAACCGATGGCCGCTACGAGTGCCAAGATCGCTGCAACCGTTGGCCACAAGACCTTGCGCCTTGGGCGCCGTGACGCAGGAGCTGCTGCCGCGGTCATCGCGGTAGCGGGCAGCGTGAGCGAGGTGTTCCCGAGTGCGGCGTTGAACTCCGCTGCCGAATGGAACCGATCGGCCGGGAGTTTCTCGAGCGCCTTGTGAATTGTCGCGGCGATATGCAGCGGCACCGTGTCTCGCGCGGCCGTCACCAACGGTGCTTTCTCAGTGATCACCTTGGCCACGATGGCTTGTGCCGTGCTCCCCGTGTATGGCGGATCACCGGCCAGCATCTCGTATAACATCGCGCCCAGCGAGTACACATCGGCGCGGGCGTCCAACTCACGATCGCCCATCGCCTGTTCGGGCGACATGTAGTGCGGTGTACCGATCGAGAGCCCCGTCTCCGTGATACGGCTTCCGCCAGCTTGGCTCACCGCCAACGCGATCCCGAAGTCGGCGATCATCGCCTGCTCGTCGTGTATGAGCACGTTTTCTGGCTTGATGTCACGATGGATCACGCCCTGCCGGTGGGCGTAGTCGAGTGCGCTTCCGACCGCCTTCGCGATGTCGACTGCTTCCTCGATCCCGAGCTGCTTCTCCTTATCCAGCTTGTCGCGGAGCGTCTCACCCTCGACAAAAGGCATGACATAGTAGAGGAACGTCCCGCTGGCATCTTTCACTGTCCCGCTGTCATGCAGGGGCAGGATATGCGGGTGCTGCAGGTTCGCGGTGACTTTGATCTCGTTCAGAAACCGCTCGGCGCCGATCACGGCAGCCAGCTCCTGTCGCAACACCTTCAGCGCGACCTTACGGTCGTGTTTGACATCGTGCGCGAGGTACACGGTCGCCATCCCGCCCGCCCCGAGGTGGGACTCGATCTTGTAGCGGTCGGCGAGGGCCGTGGAGAGTTGGGCGGTTATTTCGGGCATCGTCTAGTTGCCAACTCCTTTCAATTCTTCAAACCAATTCTCCACCACTATGATCTCGGTCGGGTTCGCGTCGCCACTGGTCCGGAGCATCACGAACCGCTGATCGTCGGGGGCGACGTCGTACTGGTGGCGATTGTTCGCGGTGAGGAAGCCGTCGATCGAGAAAAGCACCTGCTGCCCACCGGTCTGGAACGATGGGCCAGGGTCGATTTGGACTGCCACCATTTCGTTCCGGCCGTTGCGATAAAACAGCTCCCGGCCGCTGTGAGCCCATTGTGGCTCGACACCACCGGCGGTCGAGATCTGCCACATGGCGTCGTTCGCGTTTGGGAACGGACGGACATACACCTCGTTGTCGCCTGACATATTGGAGATGTAGGCGAGCCATCGGCCGTCCGGCGAGAGCACGGGCATGCGTTCCGTTGCCTCAGTGGCGACGAGGGGAATTGGATCGGTGTCCCCACCGAGGCGGAGAGCGAAGATGTCGGAGGACGTGGTCTCCCCGCGATACACGATCCACTCGCCATCCTCAGAGAGCCGTGCCTCCCAAATAGCGAGGTCGGTATCGACCGCACCAAGGAGCCGTTCTTCGCGCGCGCTCCCGTCCGCGTATCTCAGGAGCAAATCGTTGTTTTCCCCACGGTCCGATATGTACGCGATCGCCGCGCCATCCGGTGTCCACGTTGGCCGGAAGTTGACGGTGCCCTCGTGGGTCAGCTTGGTGTTCGGCCCACGGTCGAGCTGCTTGACCCAAAGGTGTGTGACGTTGTCTTCGGTTTGACTGATGGCGAGCCGGCGACCGTCCGGCGACAATTCGGGGAAGCCGAATTCACCCGACCAGTCGGGATCAATGAAGGAGGCGGCACCCTCCCGCGTCACCCACACCGGTTCGACGATCGAGCTGGCTTCGCCCCGCGTGTATACCAACGTTCCACCGTGCGAGACCGTGAGGTCGGCCGCCCCAGCGAACCGGACCGCCAAACCCTCGGCGAGCGCCGTGGGTTCACCCGTCAGCTCGAGTTTGTCTTGATCGAACGGGACCACCATCAGCGTGCCGTCGGCCGTGACGTACACGAGGTGTCCGGACACGGCGTATTGCGCGTACACGCCTCGGGCGAGGTATTCGTGCGTTCCGGTAGCCAGATCGACGACGGCGATGTCGCTCTGCGCGAGGTTGGTGCCATGTTGGATTTGGAACAAGACGCCCCGCCCATTGGGGAGCGCGACCGGCCAAACGTGATCCGTCTCGTTTCTCGTGCTGTCGATTGCCGACACCGGCTCGAGCGCCGACCCGCCTGCCGCTCGGGTGCGCACGAGGCCGGTGCCCGTGCGGCTGGCGCCCTGCGCTGCGGCATAGAGGTAGTCGTCTGGGCCCCACGAGAGGCCCTGGAGGTCCGTCCCCGAATCTGACACGACGACTGGTGGCCCCCCCGCCAATGACGCGACGCTCATGGTCGTGTTTGCCAGACCACCAAGAAAAGCCACCTTCCCGCCGTCCGGCGAAAGGGTTGGGGCAAATCCATCTTCTGTCCCGGGAAGCGGCCGTCCGTCGAGCGAGTGCCGGTCCCGCATGAAGAGCTGGAGCCTGTTGCCGTCCGGTGCCATACCCGTGTAGATGAGTTGGTTACCGTCCGGGGTAATTGCCAGCCTCGCGCCGACCACTCCCACCGCCACCGGTGCGAAGAGCGGCAGCGAAACGTTGTATCGGGACACCGGTCGTGGCGGGTCCGGCCGCATCCATCCCAGTACGGTCGTCACCAACAGTATGGCAGCCAGCGCCGACACCCCGGTAAAGAGACGCTTCGAGATGCCGGATTCTCGCGCAGGAACGCTTGCCTCGGTGGGGCCTGATGTCGTCGGCAGCGTAAACGACGTATCGCTCAACGCCTCGGCGAACTTCGCCGCGCTCGTGAACCGGTCGGCCGGACTCTTCGCGAGCGAGCGCTGGACCGCCGCATCGACATGTGCGGGCACCATGTCGCGCGTTTGCGTGATCGGTGACGGGCGCTCCGACAGAATCTTCGCGACGATGGCCTGAACGGAGTTCCCGATGTGCGGCGCTTCGCCCACGAGCATCTCGTACGTCATGGCGCCGAGCGAGTAGATGTCGCACCGGGCGTCCAGCTCGCGATCTCCGGTCGCCTGTTCGGGCGCCATGTAGTGCGGTGTGCCCATCGAGAGACCCGTCTCCGTGAGGCGCGTGCCTCCCGCCTGGCTCACGGCCAACGCGATCCCAAAGTCCGCTACGACGGCCTGCCCGTCCTGCATCAGCACGTTCTCGGGTTTGATGTCGCGGTGCACGACATCGTGGCGATGCGCATAGTCGAGGGCCGCAGCCACCGACTTAGCGATCTGCACGGTCTCTTCCACCGACATTTGCTTTTCGCGGTCCATCTTGTCGCGCAGCGTGTCGCCCTCGAAGAACGGCATCACGTAGTAGAGGAAGCCGTCTGCCTCACCCGAGTCATAGAGCGGCAGAATGTTCGGGTGTTGGAGATTCGCGGTAACCTTGATCTCTTGCAGGAATCGCTCGCCACCCAGAATCGCCGACAACTCGGCCTTCAGGATCTTGATGGCGACCTTGCGGTCGTGCTTCACGTCGTGCGCGAGATAAACCGACGCCATGCCGCCTTCGCCGATGTGGCGTTCGAGGCGGTAGCGGCCCGCAAGGGCGCTGGTGAGGCGGTCGGTGATCTCGGTCATCGGCCCGTCGTCATCTCGCGGAGGATTTCGGTCCAGTGCTGAATCCACACCAACCCACGCGTCCCAACTGCCCCTTCCTGACTGATGATTAGGAGATCGGTCCCGTTGGGATGGACATCGTAGTTGGGCGCTGCGCCATCGGTGTCGGTCATGGTCACGCCCGCGGCGCGAGAGGTCACCCGAAAACCTCCGTCGATCGCGACGGCCGCGGCGATGATCCGCCCTCCCGACAGGAAATGGAGGACGGTGCCATCAGGCGACCACCGCGGAGCCCCACCACCATCAGTCGATACCTGGTAGTGGGCGCCGGCTCCGGTGGTCGCCACAACGTAGACTTCATTCTCGCCCGACCGATTCGAGGTGTAGGCAAGCCAGCGTCCGTCCGGAGATACCTGCGCTTCCCACTCCGTGAACTCCGTCTCTAGAATCCAGCGCGGGGTCGAATCGCCTACCGTAAGCAGGCCGATGTCGACACTCTGACCTTCTCCACGGTTGGCCATGAACGCCAGGGTGGTGCCATCGGGGAACCACGAGCCTGGCCACGCATTACCGTCGGACGTCAGCAGGCGTTCGGCGGGACCGCTTCCGTCAGCGGGTTTCCAATACAGCTGGCGTGGTCCGCCGTCTCGGTCGCTGGCAAACACGATCCGCGTTCCATCTTTGGTCCAGACAGGCGCGGTGTTCACATCGCCCTCGACGGTAAGGTTGGGCAGCGTCCCCTGCTCGATGTCGAAGATCCAGATGTCCTGCCGGGTACCGACGTCCGTGAATCGAAACGCGATGCGTCGACCGTCGGGAGAGAAGGTGGGATTCTCGAGGTTGCCACGCTCGGGCATGTCCAGGTCGATGGCACCGGTCGGACCGACGATCTGGAGCACCTCCGCATTCGCGGCGCTTCCCGGTTGGTAGGCCAGGCCCCCGGCGGCCGACAGCGCGAACTCACCGAGGCTTGGGCCCGCCAACCGCAATCCGTCCAGGATGGCCACCGATTGTCCGGTCGTCTGTCGAGCCTTGGGATCGAAGGGCTGCGCGAGGAGCGTCCCGTCGGCTCCGGAGTAAACGAGGTGTCCGGACCCGTACACGCCGTACGTGCCGAAGCCGACCGTGTCGACGGCACCGGTCTCGAGGTCCACGGCGATAAGGCGCGCGTCGTCACCGGCTTGCCCGATACGCACGATCGCCGCGTCACCGCCGGGCAACATGGTTGGGTGCTGCAGACCCTGCCCCAGGCTATCGGACCCCGGCACCTGCGTGATCGGCCCGCCCCCGCCCGAGACGGTGTGAAGCGCGTTGTCGAACGCGAGGACGATGACGTCGTTGTCGCCCCAACTCGCCCCGTCCACCCGCGCGACCTCAGCGATTGGAACAGGGGGGCCACCGGTCATCGGGACCTTGCGCAGCCGCCCATCGGAATGGAACCCGAGCCAGCGGCTGTCAGACGAGAAGAACGGCACCGACGCATCCTCGGTGCCGGGAATGATCTCCGACTGCAATTGGCCGAGCCGGCGGCGGTAAAGGGGGTTACTCCCGTCCGCGCCGCCGCCGCCCACGAACACCAGCCACTCACCGTCCGGTGAGAGGGCAACCGTGACGCCGCAGCAGCGACTGTAGAACGTGACGCCTTCGGGCGGCGGCACGTGGAAACGCGTGAGCCGCGGTTCCGGGGCGGGGGCCGTCGCGCGCCCGACGAGGTACGCCGCGGCGAGCGCAACGGCGATACCCGCAAGCACCAACGCCGAGACTCGGCGCGATGGCGGCGGGGCAGGTGCCTCTCCGGCCGGGCCGGCAACGGTCGATGAGACGGTGAACGCTGTGTTCGACAACGCGTCGGCAAATGCCGCTGCCGTGGCGAACCGGTCGGCCGGCATCTTGTTCAACGATTTCACGATCGCCGCGTTGACGTGCGGTGGGACCGTGTCACGCGCAGCGGTAACGGGCGGCGCCTTCTCCGTGATCACCTTGGCCACGATCGCCTGCGCCGAGCTGCCCTGATACGGCGGCTCGCCCGCGAGCATCTCGTAGAGCATCGCCCCGAGCGAGTACACGTCACTTCTCGCATCGAGTTCACGGTCGCCCATCGCTTGTTCGGGCGACATGTAGTGCGGCGTCCCGATCGATAGGCCGGTTTCCGTCAAGCGCTGGCCACTCGCCTCACTAACGGCCAGCGCGATACCAAAGTCGGCTACGAGCGCCTGGCCGTCGTGGATCAGGACGTTCTCGGGCTTGATGTCGCGATGGATCACGCCCTGGCGGTGCGCGTAGTCGAGTGCGGAGGCGATTGATCGGGTGATCTCGATCGCTGCTTCGATGGGGAGCTGGCGTTCGCGGTCCAGCTTATCACGCAGCGTATCGCCCTCGACGTAGGGCATGACGTAGAACAAGAAGTTGTCCGCGTCGCCCGAGTCGTGGAGGGGCAGGATATGTGGGTGCTGGAGGTTGGCGGTGACCTTGATCTCCTGGAGAAACCGCTCGGCGCCGATCACCGCCGCCAACTCCGGTCGCAAGACTTTCAATGCGACCTTGCGGTCGTGTTTGACGTCGTGCGCGAGGTATACGGTTGCCATGCCGCCTTCGCCAAGGTGCGACTCGATCTTGTAGCGGTCGGCGAGGGCCGAGCCCAATTGCTCGGTGATCGTCATGGTCGGGGGTTCGGACGTTGAAACGTCGGCTCGGCGCCGCTATGCCGCGACGTGCCCTGAAGGGCACCGGGGGTGCGTCCTTCAGGACGCTTCGCGAAGCGCCGAGCGGACGCTTCAGCGTCCGTGGAGAGTTGGGAGGTGATTTCGGGCATTGGCCGGGAGGCTGGGGTCCTTGACTAGGTCGTAGGTCGAAGGGCGTAGTCCGAAGGCCCCACACCGCGCCCGCGTCCTACGCCCTTCGTCCATCGCCCTGATTCGGTCGCGTAAAATGCAGCCTCGGCCGCGTTTCCGCCACGTTAGAGGAGACAGGACGGAGGGCGCAGGGTGCGGCGACAGCCCCAACGGCATCCCTTGCACCCTTTGTCACAAGCGGCGCGCAACTATCGGATGCTCCTAGCGACGAATTGATCCCTCGGCCGAGCCGAGCGTATGTTAGGGTCGGGACATGCCCGTGACCGCGAAGCTGTCCCGCGAATTCTACAACCGGTTCGGCGACAAGGTCGTCGACGAGCTGGTAGGGTTATTGAACGACGTGGAAGTCACGATCCGAAGCGAGTTGCACGAGCTTAACGACCGGAACTTCCGACGCTTCGAAGAACGGCTAGAGCGGAGGCTCGCTGAGCTTGGCGCCGAACTGCGGACTGAGTTCCGGACAGAAATCGCCAATCTCAAGGCCGACCTTATTAAGTGGATGTTTCTGTTCTGGCTTGGTACGGTCGCGACCATGCTAGGATTTGGCCGCCTGCTCCTCTTGGGTTGAGCGACGCGACCATGTTTCACTCGCCCACAGGGGCCTCAGTGCCGAGCCGCTCCCGATTCCACAATTGCCTGATAGACCATCGTGCGAAAGGTGGCTGAAACGCTCACGCCGTTCGGCGGTGGTAACAGCTGCGTCATCATGACACCGACCAGCTCCTCGGCGGGATCGACCCAATACGTCGTGTGGTACGCGCCACCCCAGCCGTAGGCCCCGACGGATCCGAATACGCCTGAACGGCCCACATCTTCAATCACCTGAAACCCCAATCCGAACCCACGCCCCGCCGAACCGTACGCGTCTCCGATGTGATCGGTCGTCATGAGTTGGACGGTCTTCGGACTCAAGAGGCGAACACCGTCGAGTTCGCCGCCCTCGAGCAGCATCTGGAGGAACCGGGCGTAGTCGGCCGCGGTGGATAGGAGACCGGCACCGCCCGAATAGCTCGTTCGCGGTCCGTCGACGTAGTGCCCCTGACCGAAGTTGCCGTCACCCGCCCGTATCACAGTGTCGCCATTTGCTGCGTAGACCGCTGCGAGGCGTGATCTCTTTTCAGGCGGCAGGTAGAAATGCGTGTCGTGCATTCTCAGCGGCTCGGTAATCCGGGTGCGGACGAACTCCGCCAGCGTCATGCCCGACACGACCTCAATGACGTGACCCAGCACATCCGTAGATGCCCCATACACGAAGCGCTCTCCGGGCTGTGCCGCAAATGGCAGGGATGCCAGTTTCTCGATGCTCGTGCCGATTGGAACGTCGTTGTCGGCGAAATACCACATCCACACATCTTCATTCTGGTAGGTCTGTTGGAGGAAGCCGTCACCATACGAAATGCCCGAGGTATGCGTCAGCAGGTCACGGATGGTGATGGATCGGGTCGCCGGTAGGGACGAGACGGTGGTGCCGCCATCCTCTGGAGGGACGGCGACTGTGGTTTTGGCAAACGCGGGGATGTGACGCGCGACCGGATGTGTGAGTGCGAGCTTGCCCTCTTCGACGAGCATCATGATCGCGACGCTCGTCACCGACTTTGTCTGTGACGCAATGCGGAAGATCGCGTCGTCAGTCATTGCGATACCGGTTTCGCGATCGGCGTGACCGAAGCTCTCGAGATGCGCGATCTGCCCCTTGCGAAGGATGAGCGTGACGATACCAGCCGCCTGCTTTCGATCGACAAATCCTTGCATCACAGACTTGAGGCTCTCCAGGCGTTCAGACGAAAGGCCGACGTGTTCCGGATAAGCCCTCGGTAGACTCTGCGCGAGTGCTTGGCCTGCGAACAATGCCGCTGCGAAAACGGTGATAACGAGTCGGTGACTCAGCATCCCAAACGCAATCTGCACTCTACAATCTCCATTCTGCATTCCGCGATCAGTTTTCCCCCAACTCCACCACCCAGACATCACTCTCGAACTGGTTGATGAAGAACAAAAACTGTGTCGTGCCAACGGCAAAATTTGGGGCAGGGAAGCGGCGCTCGGGGTCGTCGAATCGAACAAGTTCACGCGGCGTGCCGCCGCCGGCCGGTACGCTCCAGAGACTGAAGACGTCGTCGTCGCCGCGCTCGCCGTAGTACACGGTTGTTCCATCAGCCGACCACTCTGGTCGGGATACGCCAGCTTCACCAGACGCCAACGTTCTCGTTGCTCCGGTGACGGGGTCGAGAACCCGAATCGTACTCGTCGGATCCGATCGATACACGACCTCCCCGGTAACCGAGGACCAGCGTGGCCAGAAGCCGCCATCGGTGGTGAGCTGATCGGGCTCACCCCAGGGCGATCCCTTTGTCTCGCGACGCACGATATAGAGTTCGGCGCGGCCCGTACGGTCTGAGGAGAAGACCAAGGCGTTGCCGTCCGGTGACCACGTCGGATTGCGGTTCTGGGCGGGATCGGTAGTTAAACGCTGTGGCGCTTCACCCTCAGTCCCCCGTACGAAAATGTCCCGACTCCCGCCTCGCAGAGAGTAGAACGCGATTTCCGACCCATCGGGGGAGAAGTTCGGATGGTAGTCATCGGCGGGATCCGTGGTCATTCGGTGCGGCTCCCCACCAGTAGCTGCCATGCGATAGACGTCTTGATTTCCCTCGCGGTTGGAGTCGTAGAGAATCCACTGTCCATCCGGCGAGAACTGACCGGTCTCCACAACCTGCGTCTCGTTCGTACGGGGGCGAGCGGTGGAGACGGAGACCGTCCGCGGTGGGATATCGAGAGACCAGATGTTGGCGATGTGGCGAAACTCGGCGTAGGTGAGCAACGTGCCGTCTGCCGACAGGTCGATCGTGTGTGCGTCGATCCCAGTCGTGATGGGCACGGGTTCGCCTTCGGGATTTCCGTTCCCGTCGATCGCAACCTGATACACGTCTCGATTGCCACCCCGGTTCGAAACGAACAACAAGAAGCTCGCGTCAGGTGCCCACACGGGGCTGACGTTCAAGAAGCCACCTGCTGCGACTTCCACGGCCTCACCGCCTTCGGCAGAGACTACACCGATGGTGCTGGGATCAACGTTGCCCAAGTCTCGGCCGCCATGGACGAACAGGGAGGCTCCGGACACGAACACGATCTTCGAGCCATCAGGTGACCAGCGGAGCGAGTGCCCTTCCAGGAAATCCGTGACCTTTTCAGCTTGCCCACCTGCTACAGGCTGGACGTAGATCGCGCTCGTTCGTCCCTGGGTGCCGAACAGCGGTGCGACTTCGTGCCAGACGAACGCGAAGCGGTCGCCAGTGGGTGACCAGGCCGGATTGTTCACGTACCCGTCCGGCACGCCGGCCAAGCCTGGAGCAGCGAGTCGGCGAGGGGTGCCACCGAATACGGGAACTGAATAGATCTCGCCGCCAGACTCGTACAGTAGCTGCGAAGCATCGGGAGACCACTGTGGGGACTGGTGGTTGCCCGGCGCGTTCTCCGTCAGCGCAATCGTGCCTCCACCCGCGAGTTGGCGAACGAACAGTCGCATCTCATCGACCGGGCCAGCTGAGTACGCGACAGTATTGCCATCTGGAGAGAGCGCGGGATACAACTCGATACCGAGGTCTCGCGTGACGCGCGTCGACCGCCCGATGGCCAATGCGGCCCCGTCTCCTCCGCCGATCACGCCTAGTCCGAAGATCAAGGCGGCGGCGCCGGCAACCGTAACGACGCCAGCGCCGGCTATCTTGCGATAGTCCCAACTCGTTGCGGCGGGTATGGGTTGGGTGTGTGTCGGTGTCGTACCTCCGCTCGGTGTGCCCAGCGATTGAAGTACCGGAAGCATTTCCGCCGACGTCTGCCAACGGTCGGCCGGCTTCTTTTCCAGACACTTCATGATGAGGTTGGCCATTGCCGGCGAGACGGCGTCGCGATGCTGCGTGATGGGTTCAGGCGGGTCCAGGACATGAGCGGCCAGCGTGGCCTGCGGTGTGTCGCGCTGGAACGGGGGTCGTCCCGCAAGGAGCTCGTACGCCAGCGCGCCCAACGCGTAGATGTCGGCCCGGTGATCGATGTTCGGGCTCGCCGCAGCCTGTTCGGGCGACATGTACGTCGGCGTTCCCAGTGCGACGCCCGCCGTGGTCAACTCGTGCCGACCGGTCGCTTCGCTCACCGCCTTCGCGACACCGAAGTCCGTGACCAATGCATGGCGACCAGAGATCAGCACGTTGTCTGGCTTGATGTCCCGATGGACGATGCCTTGGTCGTGCGCATACGACAGCGCGTCAACGACCTCGGTGAGGATCTTCGCAGCCTCATGGACGGGGAGCTCACCCTCGCGCTCGATCTTCGCCCGAAGGGACTCGCCGTCGATGTATGGCATGACGTAGTACAAGAACCCGTCGGCTTCCCCGGAATCGTGCAGCGGCAAAATGTGTGGGTGCGTGAGCTTGGCGGCGATGCGAATCTCGCGTACGAACCGGTCCGGCCCTAGGGCGGCGGCGAGTTCCGGTCGCAACACCTTCAAGGCGACGTTGCGCTCGTGTTTCACGTCGTGCGCGAGATACACGGTCGCCATGCCACCGCTCCCGATTTCACGTTCGATGGTGTATTGGCCTTCGAGCGCGGTCTGCAGGTGCTGGAGGACGTCAGACATGCAGCCGTGGCCGGGAGATGGGGAGTGGGGCGTCCATAACCTGCTAAGATGCCCGCTGCGGCGTGGTTTCGCCATTCGGCCGATCCACCTTGCCCGCTTCGGAATCACTCTGCAATCTGATGGACCCCCGTCCACGAGCTGCCCATGAGACGATTCACGTTCGCCGTCCTATCTCTCGCGTGTGCGACCGGCTGCGCCCGACCCTCTGACGTTGCCCTCATACCATCCGCCGGACCCTTTGACGTCGTGATCGAAAACGGGCGCGTCGTGGACGGCACCGGTGCAGCGTGGTTCTACGGTGACATAGGAATTGTCGACGACCGCATCGGGGCCATCACGCCTCGTGGGATGCTCGGTGCGGCGAGTGCCGCGGAGAGGATCGATGCGACGGGTATGGTGGTGGCTCCTGGATTCATCGATATCCAGAGCCACTCACGTGGTGCGTTTCTTCGGGGAGATGGCCGCGTGGTCTCCAAGATCACACAGGGAATCACTACCGAGATTATGGGCGAATCGACCACGAATGCGCCCGTCAATCGGTGGACGCTGAGTCCGACGGGCGAGCCGACACCGGAACAGGTTGAGCGCGTCACTGATTTCATGGGACCGGATGGATTCAGTAACTGGCTCCAGGCAATGGAGGCGAACGGTGTATCAACAAATATCGGATCGTTCGTGGGTGCGTCGACGATTCGCATGTACGGAAAGGGACAGGCAGTCGGCCCGGCGACACCCGCCGAGTTGGATTCCATGCGCACGGCAGTGCGTTGGGCCATGGAAGGCGGTGCGTTCGGGATCGGCTCCGCGTTGATCTACCCTCCAGGCAACTTCGCGTCGACTCATGAGCTGATCGAGATCAACGAAGTCACTGCCCCGTACGGCGGTGTGTACATCACCCACATGCGCTCGGAAGCAGACAACTTCCTCGAGGCGATTCGGGAGGCCATTGCCATCGGTGTCGGCGCGGGCGTCCCCGTAGAGATCTACCACCTCAAGGCGGGCGGCCGGCGCAATTGGCCTAAGGCGGCGCAAGCCATCGTGCTCATCGACTCGGCACGGGCCGGGGGAGTCGACGTGCAGGCGAACATGTACCCCTACGTCGCGGGCGGCACGGGACTTACCGCGTGTTTCCCTCCATGGGTGGCTGCCGACGGGAACCTGATCGACAACCTGTCCGATCCGGAGACACGAAAGACCATACGGGCCGAGATTCTCGATCAACAGAAGGAATGGGAAAACCTCTGCAGCTTGGCGACACCAGCGGGTGTGCTGATTCTCGGACTCAACCGCGAGGAACATCGGCAATACGTCGGGCAACGGCTGAGCGAGATCGCGGCTGACCAGGGCAAGGATTGGATCGACACGGCGATGGATCTCATCGTTTCCGAACGGCAGCGCGTTGGGACGATCTACTTCATGATGAGTGAAGACAACGTCAAGCTGCAACTTCAACAGCCATGGATGAAGTTCGGTACGGATGCGGGAGGGTTCGATCCCGACTCCGCACGCGGTCTCACCCATCCCCGTGCCTACGGCACGTTTCCACGCATCCTCGGCAAGTACGTGCGCGACGAGCAGGTCATGCCGCTCGAAGAGGCCATTCGAAAGATGTCGTCGGCGGTCGCGACGCGACTGTCGATTCACGATCGAGGGACGATCAAGCAGGGAATGTTTGCCGACATCGTTGTGTTCGATCCAGCCACGATACAGGACCATGCGACATTTGAAGAACCGCATCAGCTCTCGACCGGCATGCACTACGTGCTGGTGAACGGTATGGTCGTGGTGCGCGACGGTGTCCACACGGGAGCGAAGCCAGGACGGGTGCTGCGGGGTCCGGGATACCGACCCTGACGTGGTAATGGCGTAGTGAGGCTAGTGAATCAAGATTTCTTCCTCGGCGGCTACGAACAGCACGTCGTGCAGTGTCGGGTGTCGTTGGAGAAGATCGGTCCCGCGTTCGCGTAGCCGGGTCTCACTCGTCCCGAAGATGACGAGATCCGAATTGGCCGACTTCGCCGCGACGAGTCGCTCGAAGTCCGTCCGCTCGTCCGTCGCGAAGATCGACAGGTTCTTCTTGCTGATCGGTAGCCGACCCATCGCGATCATCTGGTGGAGCTCCTCACCACGCTCGCTCACGGTTTCACGTGGAAAGGCAGCGAACATTCGAATGTGCGCACGCGCCCAGTCCGGGCTCCCGAGGAGGATGTACGCCAGCAGGATCATCAGGTTGCCGTTCTGGTAGTCGGGCAGTGTGAGCCAGATGTCCATCTGGGTGCGCTGGCCGAAGAACTGCTCGTCGTGACGCAGGATCAGTGAGTTGATGCGGGCTGCACTCGACAACTGCACACCGCGCACGATTTCTTCGAGGACCTCGGGATCGTCATTCGGCGAAAACTCTTGCAGGAGACAGTTGTTCTCCATACCCGAAATTCCCGGGAGTTGAAGTGCCTGGGCCAGCGCGGACCGCTTCGATGGCGAGATGATCGTGTCGACATAAATGGCACTGCGCCGAGCCTGCATCATGTTGATCAACCGCTCGAGGTGTTGGCGGCTCTGTTGATAGGTCTCGCGATCGAGGTGGCCTTCCGTATAATGCAAGTACGTCCCGACGCCGTGCCGCCGAGTGAGCCAACTGAAGAACTGAATTGGGGACGAGCGGTCGAATGTCCGCTCATTTACCATGATGACGCTGGGGCGCCATTCGTCGCTGGTCTGGCTCGCGGCACCCTTCTGCAACTTGATCTGTGAGAATCTCGTGGCTTGCGTCAGTACGCCCTTGAAGATCGCCGTGAGATCGTCACCGCCACGCTGATATCGGATCATGTGGTACAGGCCGATCATGATCGCGATCGCGAGAATGGCATAGAGCGGGTCCATTTGGAGCATGAGCGCGAGGCACATCACTGCTCCCAGAAGGCTCAGATACCACTTGGAGCGGAAGCTGGGTCGGTAACTTGGCCGCGAGGCGAAATGCTCGAGCGCGCTGATCGTACACAGCGCTCCGTATGTCACCATGAAGAACATCGAGATGATACGGGCGACCGCGTTGACGTTGCCCAACATGACGGTCACGATGGCAATCGTGGTCGTGATGAGCGTCGCGTTGCGCGGTTCGTTGGTGGTGCCGATCCCGAGGCCCAGGAAGCGGTTGGCGCGTGGGCTGGGCAGCACCTGATCGGAGCCCAGGGCCTGCAACGTGCGCGGCGCTACGAGGATCGAACCGATCGCTGACGACACCGTCGCGGCCGCCAGGCCGATGGGAATGATCGGTCCCCAGATGGCGATGTCCGACATGATGAGCGCGTTTGACGCCAACTGATCGGCGGGCGCCGAAACCGCGAGTTTGTACCCGATCCAAACGTACATGACCATGCCGGTGACCGTGGCCGACACGACCCCGAGGGGGATGGATCGACGCGGGTTGGCCAGGTCGCCCGACAATCCGACGCCGGCGGTCATCCCGGTGAATGCCGGGAACACGATCGCGAAAACGATGATGAAGGGGTCGGGATCGTCCACCTGGGCGAGAAGTGCTCCTTGCGGGACCGTGCCTGCGACGGGATCGCCGAGGAAGAACAGCAACAACGACAGCGCCAGAATCCCAACGACGACCCACAACGCGCGGACGCCCAACGAGGCACCGCGGGTCAGCACCAGCACCGCCAGTGCGATCGTCGCCGGCAGGGAAATGATTCTCGGGTCGAAGGCCCACCCCGTGAGCTCGGCATACCACGGCTGGAGGGGTCGGAACGCCTCTGCGAACGCAATCATGTAGAACGCCACAGAAATGGCCTGCGAGAGATAGAGGCTGATCCCGATCGCACCGCCGATCGTGGTACCGAACGATCGCGAGATGATGAAGTACTCCCCTCCGCCTTCCACCTTCCGGTTGGTGGAGATTTCCGCAATCGCCAGTGCCGTCGGAACGGTGACTGCGTGGCCGATGAGGATGATGGCTAGAGTGCCGAGGAACCCGACGTGTCCCACGGCATAGCCAAACCGGAGAAAGAGGATGGCACCGAGAATCGTCGAGATCGATGCGAGAAAGACCGGGGAAGTTCCAAACCCGTGCCCACCACCTTCCGCAGGCAGCGCGCTCTTCTCTGGTGGTACGGTATTCCCGGCGCTCATGAATCTCGTCCTTCCGGCGTCACGCGACTCGGGGGGGAAGCCTGTCCGCTACACTACGCGTCCGTCAAGGCGTAGACCAGGTCGACGTACCCTTATTCGATTTCCGCGAGCCCGACAACCTTGGCGCGGCGACGGCTGTGCCCGCGAGCGAAAGGGCACTGAAATTCAGGAAATCGGGTCGGGTTCGGGTGAAGGGCATGTGAGGCTCTGGGTGGCTAGAGGTTGGCAGGGGGTGTCAGCGGTTCGACCGGTATGTGAAGACCTCGCCTTCGAGATTCGGCGCTATGGTCGGTGCGGCCCGCCGGTGACTGACCTGCTCGTACGCATAGGCAAGGCGTATCAACGTGGGCTCGCTGAACGGTCGCCCCAAGAATTCGATCGAGATAGGCAGCCCTTCTTCGTTGACGCCAGCCGGCATCACGATGGCGGGAAGGCCGGTGATGGCGGAGACAGGATTGTCTCGCGGCCCGCGGTCACCCGTGCCGAGTGGAGGCGCGGCGAGCGACTTGAACGGATGGACGAGCACGTCGATGTTGTGCCGATCCATGAGGTCTACGATGAGCTGGCGAACCGTGAGTCGATTCTCCAACCGGGAGAGATACTCCTGATCGAAGTCTGGCGATTCAACTGCCAGTGCCTGCTCGAAGAACCGATCCAATCGCCGGAGGTACTGCCCCGTCGCGATCAGCTCTTCGAGCGATCGTACGGGCGTGTCGGGACCGCGATTCTTCAAGTATGCATCGAAGACGTACTTGAATTCGTAGACGCTGGCTCGCGCCATAGGAAAGAACGCGACCAGATCCATGCCAGTTGTCAGTCCGTCAATAATGACGGCACCTTGGTGGCGGATGAACTGGATTTCCTCTTCGATCAGCGCATTAATGGGTTGAAACTCCTCGCCTTGCCGAAACAGGTCGCGGAACACACCCACGCGCGCACCCCGAAGCGCGGTCGAATCCAGATAGTCGGTGTATGGTCGCGCATCGAGTTTGCCGAGGCTCTCCCAGGTGAACAGGTCCTCAGCATCGAATCCACGCATGTAGGTCAGCTGGATTGCGGCGTCGGCGACCGATTTTGCATGCACGCCGATACGGTCTTGTGTGTAGGAGATTGCGATGGCGCCAGTGCGACTGACCAGACCCTGAGACGGCGCAATTCCAACAAGCGAGTTGTTACTCGCCGGACTGCGGATCGATGCGCCAGTTTCGGTCGCGACGCCAAGTGTGGCGAATCCCACGTTGACGGCGACGCCAGGGCCAGAACTGGACCCGCCAGGGTTTCGTGAGAGGTCGTATGGGTTGAGCACCTGACCACCCAGAGAGCTGAGCCCCTGGGAGCCTAGGTTGAATTCATCGAGGTTGCCTTTGAGAAAGATGATTGCACCGGCATCGCGAAGTCTCTTGATGGCGGTCGCGTCGTGCGCTGGATAGGTACCGGCGAGCGCGACATTCCCGCCTGCCGACGGAATGTCTTTGACGTCGACGGCGTCCTTTACGACGATTGGAATCCCGTGCAGCGGGGTGCGCAGGCCGGTGGTACGGCGCTCTTCGTCCAGGGCGCGCGCGATCTCGAGAGCACGCGGGTTGATCTCGATGATCGTATTGAGCGTTGGGCCCTGTTGATCGTAGGTGTCGATGCGGTTGAGGTAGAGCTGCACGAGGCGTTCGTACGTAAGCGCTCCAGCGGCGACAGCATCCTGGATGTCGGCGACGCTGGCGGTTAGCAGATTGAACTCGCGCTCGTCCTGTGCAACACCCAATGTTACCGTGGTTGACGACAGCAGAATGGCCAAGCACGCGCGCTGCACTAGCCCGACCATCACTCGCATGCTATGACGGGATGAAGCTGGTTGTCGCTTTGAGGCGGCGGGCGAACGCTGCGAGGAGCTTCGCGGCCTTGTCGAGGTCGCCAACATCGACCATCTCGTTTGGACTGTGCATGTAGCGATTGGGAACGGAGACTAATCCTGTAGCGATGCCCTGTCGTGAGGTGTAGATCGCGTCCGCGTCGGTGCCGGTGTCGCGCGGTGCCGCCTGCACGGTGTGGGCGATCTTCTCGGCCTTTGCAGCGGCAACCAGGTGCTCGAAGACTGTGTGGTTCACGGCAGACCCGCGCGAGAGGACGGGCCCCCCACCGAGCTTGAAGTCACCGTGGATCTTCTTTTCCACGCCCGGGTGATCGGTGGCATGCGTGACGTCCACCACAATGGCAACGTCGGGGTCCAGTGCCGTGGCACTGGTACGCGCTCCACCTCCCGACCACGCGATCTCCTCTTGCGTGGTCGCAACGGCAAAGACGGCCGCCTTCGGTTTTCTGCGCGATAACAGGCGTAACGCCTCGAGAACGACATAGGCGCCGATACGGTTGTCGATCGCTCGCGATGCGACACGATGGTTCGGAAGCTCGAGCGCTCTCGAAGCCAAGACGACCGGGTCGCCGATCGCCACGCGCTTCAACGCGTCCTTGTCACTCTTCGCCCCAATGTCTATCCAGAGGTCGCTCACCTTAGACACCTTGTCGCGGTCGTCCGAATCGATGAGATGCACGGCCTTCTTTCCGATCACGCCTTCCACCGGTTCCTTCGCGGCCTGGATGATGACGCGCTGGCCGACGAGCACTTGGGAGTCCCACCCTCCGATTGTCTGGAAATAGAGGAACCCGTCGCTATCGACGTGGACGATCATGAGGCCGATCTCGTCGATGTGACCGGCCAGCATGAGCCGTGGGCTCCCACCGGGGTTGACGGCTGCGATCGTGTTCCCCGTAACGTCGGTCAACACGTCGTCGGCGAACCGCGTGGCCTCGTCGCGCCACTCGCGGGCAGCCGCGGTTTCGAAGCCTGAAGGCCCGGGGGTGTCGAGCAGTCGGAGCAGGAAGTTGTGGTTGGATGACATTTACGGGAAGTTGTCGCTGGTTCCAAATTCTGCAAGAGGTTGACAGGTCCCGGTTTCCAGACCGAACATAGTGCCGCAGCTTCCTACCTGGCTCAATCGAGGGGACACGTTCATGGCAGCTGACGGATCCACTTCAGCCTCCAACGCTCCGTACATTTCCGCATCCGAGTCTCTGCCGGAAATCACCCTCAAGGCGATGATCTTGGGGTTCATCCTCTCGGCGGTGTTGGCCGGTGCCAATGCCTACCTGGGTCTCAAGGTAGGTATCACGGTCTCGGCTTCGATTCCGGCCGCCGTTATCTCGATGGCGATTCTGCGGTTCTTCCGGAACTCGAACATCCTCGAGAATAACATCGTGCAGACGGCAGCGTCCGCGGGTGAGTCCCTCGCCGCCGGCGTGATCTTCACGATTCCGGCGCTGATCATGTTGAACTACTGGTCGGGATTCAATTTCGCTCCGACCCTCATCATTGCGATGTGCGGGGGCATCCTCGGTGTGTTGTTCACGATCCCGTTGCGTCGGGCCCTCATCATCGAAGCGGATCTGAAGTTCCCAGAAGGCGTCGCCACTGGCGAGGTGCTGAAGGCGGGCACCGAAGGAGGTGCCGGTGCCAAGCTCATCGCTTTGGCTGGTGGCGCGAGTGCGCTGCTTAAGCTGGCGCAAACAGGGTTCAAGTTGATCGCCGGTCGCGGTACCGGGTCGGTGACGGCAGGCAACACGGTGTTCGGCTATGGCAGCGAACTGGGTGTCGCGTTGTTGGGGGTCGGTTACATCGTCGGCATCAACATCGCGTCGCTCGTGTTCATGGGCGGGCTTATCTCCTGGTTGTTCGGCATCCCGATCTACACGGCGACGGTGGATCCTGCCGCGCTTCGGGAACTGGTTGGCGACGTAGAGGGGTACGATCTGGCCGAGCAGGTTTGGAGCCAGCGAATTCGTTACATGGGCGTTGGCGCGATGGCGACGGGTGGATTGTGGGCGCTGCTCGCGCTCATGAAGCCGATCCGCGATGGTATCCGTTCGTCGATCGAGGCGGTGCAGATGGGTCGTTCCGGAAGTAGCAGCGATGTCGCGCGCACCGAACGAGATACGCCCATCAACTTCGTGGGTGTGGGCATCCTGCTCATGGCCATCCCGATCTTCATCGGTTTCGCCACTGTGGTCAGCCGGGACTCGCTGGGAATCTCGAGTGGGTTGTATTGGGGGGTCGTGGCGCTCGGGTTGTTCTTCGCGCTCCTAGCGGGATTTCTCTTTTCGTCGGTCGCTGGGTACATGGCGGGACTCGTTGGCTCGTCGAACAACCCCATTTCGGGCGTCACCATCGCCACCATTCTCACGATCTCGCTGATCCTTTTGGCTATTCTGGGTGGGCAGATCGATTTCTTGTCCGAAGGCCTGAAGGCGACCGCGGCCGCCGCCACCGCGATCCTTATTGGCGGAGTCGTGTGCTGTGCGGCGGCCATCGCCGGCGACAACCTACAGGATCTGAAAGCCGGCCGTATCGTCGGCGCCACGCCGTACAAGCAACAGATCATGCAGGTCGTGGGTGTCGTCGCTGCTGCACTGGTCATCGCGCCGATACTACAGTTGCTGTTCACCGCCTACGGGTTGGGTGACGTCTTCCCCCGCGCTGGCATGGATCCCGGCGAGGCGCTTTCGGCTCCTCAGGCTACACTGATGAGTTCTGTGGCTGACGGCGTGTTCTCACGCAACCTGCCGTGGAACATGATCGCGATCGGTGTTGGCATTGCGATCGCGATCATCATCATGGATGAGATCCTCAAGGCTAAGAAGTCCAGCTTCCGTATGCCGGTTTTGGCTGTTGCGGTAGGTATCTATCTGCCGCTCGAACTCACTGTTCCGATGTTCCTCGGCGGCGTCGTCGCCATGCTGTCCGTCAGGGTCCTGCGCCGGAATGGTGCGTCAGAGGCCGACGTGGTGGCGGCGGGCAACTCCGGATTGCTCTTCTCGTCGGGGCTGATCACGGGTGAGGCCATCGTCGGAATTCTCCTTGCCATTCCGTTCGCTGCGGCGCAGTCGACGGACGTGTTGCGACTCGCGCCTGAGGGCTTCGACACCTACGCGACCGTGCTCGGCGTTGTCGCCTTCGCGCTGTTCGTGATTTGGCTCTACCGGGTGGCAACGATGTGGATGGTCGGAAGGCGGTAGCACAGCAAGGCGGTAGGGCGGAGGCCATGTGTGCCGCCCTACCGACCTACGGTTTGTTCCCCAATCGCTCCTCCTGGGCATACCACTTGAAGAACAACACCGACGCGGTACCGAAGATGATGAATCCGCCGGCGATCTTCATGATGATGCCGGCAAGCTGCTGATCGGCGCGTGTCGAGAACGCACCCACCGGTGGTGCGAGCTCATACAAGGCGTAGATCGGATAATCCGCGAACGTGAGGAACGCTGCAGGCACAGTGGGAATGAAGATGTTCAAGATGAGAAACAGGATCCTACCTGGGTAGCTCAACGGATTGAGTTCGGGCAACGGCCCAAGTACCTGCCACCAAAACACGATTCCGGCAAGCAACCACGCCATATCGATGGTGAACGTGCCGAGCTGTGAGACCTTGAGGCCGTCTACCACGGTCGGAAGATGCGTTCCGAGCATCACCACATTGAAGATGGCGAATGCGATGAGTGGCTGTGAGAGAAACGCAACCAGTGATCTGATTGCGCGCGGGGCGATGACGGCGCGGATGGTCTCGCGCGGCAGGCCGTGAAGCAGGAGCGGCGGTACGACGAACGAATAGAGGATGTACGTTGCGGTGTGAACGCTCAGTAGGTACCCAGCTCCTAAAGGCCCGATAGGCCAGTCGGATGCCAACCAGAGGACCAAAAGCCCCAGGATGAAATACGGCCGTCGACGAGGTGTTTCGAGGTCGTCTACCGCGCGTACCCCAACCGTGTACCCGACGGCGAGTGCCACCACGAACATCCACACGCCCGGGTAGGGTTGCCACGCCCATGTCCATGGGGTGTTCTGCGCAAAACACCAGAACATGGGCGGTCAGGTGGTCAAGCGGTGAGACGGTAAGGGCGGCCGGTGCCTATAGCGGGATGCTGGTCGACGTGTCGGGTCACCCAACGGTGCATCCGCTCAACCGGCCTCGCTACCACTTCCCGTTCACCAACCGTGGGATGTCATGGGCCCAATCCTCCTGCCGCGTGCCGAATGGATACATGACGTGGAGCAGGTTGTCGGTAGTGTAGGCAAGAACTTGCGCGGAATGACCTACTGTGTAGGAGTCATCGTCCCCGTCGACGATCACCGCTGGTGGAAGCCCGATCGACCGCTGGATGACGTTGACCGAATCAAGAGGGCCTCGCAGTCCGACAAATGACGGATCGAATGTGTTGAGCCAAGCACGGATGCGGTCGGGCGTGTCCCGATCCGGATCCGTGCTGACGAACACCACCTTGACCCTACCACTAACCTGAGGATCGAGACGTTTGAGGACGGCGCTGAGATTCGCCATATGCACGGGACAGATATCGGGGCAGTAGGTGTATCCGAAGAACAGGAACGTCACGAAGGCTTCGGTTTCAGCCTCGAAATCAAAGGGCCGACCGTCGGTGTCAGTGAGGACGAAGGCTGGCTTCGGCCAGGGTTCGATCAGGCGAGAGCCTCGGAGATCGGCGGTCGATTGTCGCTCAGGGCTGCAGCCGAAGAAGAGGATTGCCGCAATCAGCCTGAGGGTACCCCATTTGAGCGCACGCGCGCTTCGTGCCGTCGCCTGTATCAATACGTTGCCCAACTGTCGAACCATGCGTTCGGAATCGCGGCGAATCCGGTCAGCGCTGCCAGCGCTGCGTCGATGTTGCATGAGTGATATTGAACGGTGAGACTCGTGCCATTGACGCCGATATCGCCGCGAGGAGGATTGGTACCGAGCAGCCGGTTGAGTCCGGTTGTCAGCTGCCCATACACGAAGGTGAGCGCCGAGTTGAAACGCGCTTGCCCACCAACGATGATGACCCCGTTCCATTGGAACAAGGGACCGGAGAGGTTGAGGTCGCCGGTGACGATGAGTAAGCCCGTCCCCGTCGTCGATGTCGTACGCACGAGGTCGCCCGATACGAGCTGTGAGGGGTACGTTAGGTCTCCAGGTTGGAGCGAGGAGTAGTCCGCTTCGAACCCACCGCCCGTGATGGCCATCCAATCGATATTCGTCTGCGCTGCCACGACGGGCTCGTTGTTCGCCTGAATAACTGGTGGGCTCCCGTCGATTTCGGGCGGACCTGGAAGCGCCGGCCCGTTTGGAATACGCACGCCGGCACTGCTCGGCTCGACGCCACAGCCATCGGAGCCATCGATGTCGATGACCCCACTGCCGGCCACGCCCACGCCATTGGCGGCGGTGAAGGCGCTCAACACGTCCATGGTGCCGGTCTGCCATTGGGCAAACTGCGCCACGGTTCGAGTGGCCTGGGGTTCTGCGCCGAGGGTTGGAATGATATACGTGCCGGTCGAGCGGATGATGAACAGGTGGACGTTGAGGGAATCCGGTGGACGCTGGACCAGATGCGCGATGACGGTCGCATTGCCACCGATACACGAGGATGAGTTGAAGAAAAGCGTATCGCCATCGTTGGGTGGTATCGCGGCCGCAGACCAGGTGTCGAGGGAACGCGAAAGACCGCATTGCGCGACGTTCAGCGCGTCGACCATGTCCCCGCTGCTCTCACCCACTCGGCGATCGATCGATACTCGCACGAAAATGGCGGCGAGCATGAGCGTGATGATGGATACCACAAAGATCGTCAGTGGCAAGGCGAATCCGTCGTCCGTCGTCAATCGCATGGGTTAGTGATGGTTCCGAAATATCACGTGGGTCACGAGGTCAAAGGCATACGGGTCGGTATCGCCGTTAGCCTGACCCTCGCTCTCTCCAATCAAGTGCAGTTCAAGGCCGCGAAGCGAATCGAGGGAAGCAGGCGGGGACGCGGACGGTACCAGGAGGGGCCCAGTGAGGAACGCGAACCGGGCCGTCGAATCAAACGGTGTCACGATCTCCTCCGCGGCTCCGGAGCCAGCGCGTCGCCACAGACCAGTCCGACCCGGTAGGTCGACCGACGGTGCGAACTTGTACGTGATGGCCTCGAACAAGTAGAAGATCTGTCCCGTATCGGGTCGGGCGGGCGAGGGGACCTGGAGCTCGACCAAGGGTCCGCCAGGCACGACGCGGATGGAATCCGCGTGGCACGAGGCCGTGTCGGTCGATGTTGTGATCGTCGGGGTCCCGACCCAGAAGCTGTATGCTCCGTTGGCTTCGCGTTTCGCAACGCCCCCCGGAACGGCCATCGCGTACGTGAGCGAGTCGGGAGGCATCATCGACGCCACCACGTGACTCGATATGGTCCGGCACCCAATCCCAAATGCGTAAGGGACCCGTACCGTGACGCTTTCTGGTGCAGCGGCCAGTACGCCGCCATCCGAGACATGTTGGAAATCCACGGACAGCCGGTTGAGCGCGGCTCGCGCAGTTGAGCGCGCCTCCATCATCGCCCCCTGTCGCGTAACGAATTTCGAGTCGGTGACCAAGAGTTGAAGCAACGCTACACCCAATACCGCTGTGACCGTCAAGGCCACCAGCAACTCTACGAGCGAGAAGCCGCGGGTCATTTGAACGGGCTCGTCGAACGAATGCGGTGTCGGGTCACGACCACGGTATCTGGCATGACGACGATGGCACCGGTCGGGTTGATCGAAATCGTCAGAATCCGCAGCTGAGCTGTTCCGGATACGGTCGTACAGCGGTCGTATGCAAACGGCCCGATCGCATCCGAAAAGCACGGGGGAGCCCAGGATGGGCTTCCAACCGTGTCCCAGGGAAGCGCTTCGCCCCACGCGACCGCCTTCCGTGCAGCGGCATTTCGGTAGGCGACCGATGACGAGACTCCGGTATGGCGCGCGACGGAGTACATCAGGCCACCAAGCGTGATGAGCACGGTCGCCAGAATGGTCAACGCGATCATCACCTCGATGAGCGAGGTACCCAACCGGGTACGGAGACTAGGGCCGCAACACACGGATCTGCCCGGCGCTCGAGATCCGCACCTGACGGACGACGGTGTCGATCGTGATGGAGAAGGTCGTCGTCTGGGTAACGACGCCGTTCGGAAAGATCTCGACGCTGTTTGACGGCGAGGCGGTCAGGGCATCGGCAGAATAGTCCGTGTCTGACCCGACGAAGCGCTGCCGATAGATCGCAGTGCTGTCGACGCGGTTTCGAATGAGATAGGCTTGTGAGGCAGGGACGACAATGAAGACCACTGGCTGCCGCACCCGCGCAGCCATCAGCTGCGCATACTGGAGGTCGCCAGCCATGACGCTCGCGACGCGCCGTATCTTGGCGCGCTCGAGAGCAGGGCCCATTCTCCACATCGCCAAGACGACCAGCAGTCCCATCAGCGAAACGCCATAGAAGATCTCTATGATGGTGAAGCCCGTCGTCCGCTTGAGTCCTCGGCGCATAGGACCCCTAAAGTAATCCGATGTACCGGATCCCGTGCAAATCACTGACCCAAGTCATGCTGGAGGCCTTGTACCGCCCTACCGCTCTATTCTCCGTACGGCACCCAGATGTTCTTCACTTGGGTGGCCTCGCGCAGAAACTCCTCACCCTCGGCCTGGCGTTCCTCGAACCAGTTGCGCCTTCGCCCGTAGTTCACCCAGGTGCGCTTCATGTTGCCTACGGATGCTCGCTCCACCTCGGTGCTCCCGTCGGTGGATCCGAAGTACCACACCGCGTCGACGCCGTCGTGTTCCGCCAGTACCGGAGTCAATTCGTCACGTTGTCCGGTCACGATGTTGATGACACCCGCCGGGACGTCAGATGTCTCGAACACCTGGTAGAGATCGGTGGCTATTAAAGGCCACGGCTCGGACGGAACGGCGACGACGGTGTTACCGATCGCGATGGCCGGTGCGACGAGTGAAATGAACCCAAGGAGCGGAGCCTCATCGGGTGCAACGACCCCCATGATACCGATGGGTTCCGGCATCGCGAGCGTGACGTTCCGGAATGGCGTATGGTGAACGTGGCCATCCCATTTGTCGGCCCACGCCGCGTAGGTAAAGAGCCTGCGCACGGCGGTGTCGAACTCGCGTTGGGCTTCCGTTGTCGACGTGCCGGTAAGATCGACAAGGCGTGCCGCGAAGTCTGACGCTCGTTGAGCGAGGTTCTCCGCCACGTAGTAAAGCACCTGCGCCCGAAGGTGCGATGTCTGCGTACCCCACGACGCTGCGAGACGGGCTGCCTCTACCGCGTTGCGGATGTCCTTCCGGTTGCCGCTCCCGACTTCGCCAATCTGGCGGCCGTCTGTCGCATAGACAGGCAGGCTGTACCCGCCATCTGGCCGTGTCTGCCTTCCACCGATATAGAGCTTTGCCGTGCGGTCGATCGGGGGCGTGCCATCACTCGTCCTGACCCGCGGTTCGGCGGGCTCCGGCCGAATCGGGTCCTGTCCAACCGGGAGATCGTGCTCCCAACTCGGTCGCACGTACTCCCACAGACCTTCTAATCCACCCTCGCGTCCGAACCCGCTCTCCCGATAGCCGCCAAACCCCGAGGCGGCGTCGAACATGTTGGTGCAGTTGATCCAAACGGTGCCGGCCTTCACGCGTCGCGCGATGTCGAGCGCCAGATTGATGTTCTCGGACCAGACGCTGGCGGCGAGACCGTATCGCGTGTTGTTCGCGAGCGCGACCGCCTCGTCCGGGGTGCGGAACGTCATCAATACCACAACGGGCCCGAAGATCTCCACTTGGGCAATGGTTGCCGCTGGTCCCACGTCGGTGCAGAGCGTGGGCGGGTAGAAGAACCCTTCTCGCGGCACGCTCCATGACGGCTGCCAAATCGATGCACCCTCTGCCTCGCCCTGTCGCACGAGCTGCTGGATCTTCTCCAGCTGCACGGGTGCGACGATTGCGCCCATGTCGACCGCCTTGTCGAGCGGATCTCCGATGCGAAGGGTTTCCATGCGCGCCTTGAGCTTGGCCACGAGGTCGTCTGCTGTTCCCTCCTGCACGAGAATGCGTGACCCAGCGCAGCAGACCTGTCCCTGGTTGAACCAGATCGCGTCCACGACACCCTCGACGACCGAGTCGAGATCCGAGTCGTCGAATACCAAGAAGGGCGATTTGCCCCCGAGTTCGAGCGACAGGCGCTTGCCGGTCCCGGCGGTTGCCTCTCGAATGATTCGTCCGACTTCGGTCGACCCCGTAAATGCAATCTTGTCGACCCTGGGGTGCTGCACGAGAAGTTCTCCGGCGCGCCCATCGCCTGTGACGATGTTCACCACCCCCGCCGGCAGACCGACCTCACCACACACATCGGCGAAGAGAAGGCTTGTCAGGGGCGTGAACTCGGCGGGCTTCAGCACGACGGTGTTACCCATGGCGATTGCTGGGGCGATCTTCCATGCGAGCATCAAGAGTGGGAAATTCCATGGAATGATCTGGCCGATCACGCCGACGGGTTCGTATCCGGCAAGTCGCGTGGACATCAACTCGGCCCACCCGGCGTGGTGGTAGAAGTGCCGAGCGACCAATGGAATGTCTATGTCGCGCGATTCACGAATCGGTTTGCCATTGTCGACCGATTCAAGCACCGAAAACAGTCGCGAGTGCTTCTGGATGTGCCGGGCGATTGCGTACATGTAACGAGCGCGGGCATGGCCCGGAAGCGCCTTCCAAGCGGGAAGTGCGCCCTCCGCGGCCTTGACCGCCGCGTCCATATCGTCTGACTCTGCCTGCGCGACTCTGGCGAGCGAGCCGCCGGTCGATGGATTGATAACATCGAAGTGCCGTTTGCTTACCGGCTCCCGCCATTCACCGCCGATGAAGAGGCCGAAAGTCCGCTTGCGAGTTTCGAGCCACTGTTCGGCGAGTGCCGCACTCTCTGGTGCTGGCCCATACTCCATCGTCTCGAGAATGTCGGCGACCTTCGACATCGGTCAGGCCATCGGGTGTCGAAAGTAGGCTGAGTACCGACCGGTGACGAAATGCTCCAGCTGACGCTCGATATCGGCCAACAGCGAGCTGGCGCCGAAGCGGAACAGGGCCGGCGACAGCCACCGGCTGCCGAGTTCGTCCTTGATGAGCAGGAGCCAGTCCAGGGCCTGCTTCGCCTGCCGAATGCCACCGGCCGGTTTGAGGCCGACAGCGGACCCCGTCCGCTCGTGGTATTGTCGGATGGCCCTTGCCATCACGAGTCCAACTGGAAGCGTGGCATTCACGCTTTCCTTGCCCGTGGACGTCTTGATGAAATCGGCGCCCGCCATCATGCAGACGAGACTGGCCTTCGCGACGTTTCGCAGCGTTCCCAGCTCTCCCGTGGCGAGGATCGTCTTGAGGTGCGCGGGGCCGGAGGTATCCCTGAACGTCTTGACCTCGTCGAACAGTGCTTGCCAGTTGCCCGTCAGGACATGAGAGCGCGTAATGACGATGTCGATCTCACGAGCGCCGCCCTCGACGGATGCGCGAATCTCTTCGACACGCTGCGCGAACGGGCCCAGTCCGGCGGGAAATCCCGTGGACACTGCCGCCACCGGGATGCCTGTGCCGCGGAGTGCCTCGATGGCCGTTGACAGGAAGTGATGATAGACGCATACGGCGGCAACGTGCGTGGCGCGATCGGCGACGCCGAGCGCATCCAGAAGATCGTGCCTCACAGGTTGGCGGGCCTTCGCGCACAGCCGTTCGATCGTTCCCGGCGTGTCGTTTCCGGAGAGGCTGGTGAGATCAAGGCAACTAACGGCTTTGAGCAGCCAGGCGGCCTGCCAGTCCTTCTTGACCGAGCGCCGGCGCGGAAGCGTGGCGGCCCGCCGTTCGACGGCGCTGCGGTTGACGCGCGCGAGGCGAATCCACGCGGGATCGAATGGCGTCCCAGGATTGCGCTGCTCTGCTGCGTGCGCCTCGGTGCGTGGCACCGGCGGCGTGTGACGGCGGGTGTCTTTGGCGATGCTCATCGTGTGGTCAAGATACGAGTCAAGGGTGGTCACCGCCACGGAGCGCCAGGTCGGAGAAGTCTATCCGGGGAGAATGAGGACGACCACGAGTAGCGCGATGGCAACAAGGGCGGCCTGCATCTTCAGCTCGCGAGCCTGAGCTTTCAGTCGGTTCCGCGCGGCGACGTCTTCGATCGTCTCCACGCCACTGTCCATGTTGCGCGCACCGCGCGCAGCGAGGCCCACTCACGTTTTCGTGCCGGCTTGCAGCAGGCCCATCATACCGGTAAAGAACGGCAGAACCGCAATGACTCGCCACCACTTGCTCCAGCCAAACAACATCTGTCCGGCGACGATCATCAATCCGGCAGCCAACATCACCGCACCGCCCGTGAGTCTGCGCCGCGCCTCCCGCGGCCCAATGTTGGTTTCACGAATCTGGTCACCTGCCATGCGTGGCTCCTTCGACATGTACGCGTTTGCGGATGCGTCAAGGTACATTAATCCTACATTCACCAAGATATCTCGAACAAGGAGCTCGACCTATGCTCGTAGTGTTAGTCGCGGCCACGGCGGCTGGATGGACTGGCCTGCCACCGCTTCCGACCCAGGGACTCGAATGCATCGTGATGAACGAACAGAATCCAGCGACCAGGCCGAGCCCACTGGATTCGGTGACGTTTTCTGTTGGCGAAGCTTCGGTCAAGTTGTGTTATGGGCGCCCATCCGCCAAAGGTCGCACGATGTTGGGCGGCCGAAGCGCTCCCTATGGAGAGATCTGGCGGACAGGAGCGAACGAGCCAAGCATGATTCACACGTCGGGTCCGTTGAACGTTGCCGGAATCGCCATTCCGGCCGGTTCGTATTCCATATACACGGTTCCTGACGACGGCGATTGGCTCATCGTACTGAACCGGTCAATCAGTCAATGGGGTCACGAGCGCTTCTACACGGGTGATGTTGCCGCGATGGAGGTCGGTCGCGCACCGGTCGAGTCACGACGGCTCGAAGAGCATACCGAAACGTTCACGATGCGAACCGACGGTAGCGGTGCATCGGTGACATTGCTCCTAGAGTGGGAGCACACACGGGTGGCGATTCCTATTCGGGGAGGATAGGGGACTGTCCGTGCCGTCGCCCGGCAGCGAAGTATAGTACCGCGAGCACCACGCTGGCCGCGCTCACGCCAAACTTGAACGCGGCCGGCGCTCCGCTCGCAGACAGCAAGCCTTCGATGATCCCGGCAAGCAAGAGCAGTGTCGCGGCCGCCCCCACGAGCTTGATGGCTTCCCTTCCGTGCGTCGCGAGGGCATCGCGGCGCGCGAGATCGCCGGGCATCAGGATCGCCTTTCCAAGTAGCAAACCCGCCGCGCTCGCGATGAAGATCGCGGTCAGTTCGAGCACGCCATGGGCCGCCACAAATGTGAGCAGCCATCCGGCTAGCTCGTAGTTCGCGAACATCGCGAGCACCGCTCCAAAGAACAACCCGTTGAAGACGAGCACGAACACCGTGCCGATCCCAGCGGTCACGCCAAACGCGAACGCGGCAAATGCCACCTGAATGTTGTTGGTGATGATCGCCGAGGCCATCAGCGGAAGGTAGGGTGATGGGGTCTCAGCGTAACCGCGTCCCGCAGCCACTTCTCGAGCGCCGATCTCCGCACGCTGGATCATCCCGTCCGGCATGATCTCGTAGATCAGGTCGGGCTGTTGACGGACGATCGTAAACCCAAGCGACCCGGCGACGACAAAGAGCATTGCGGCCGCCGTCACCAACCGACGTGCCCGCCACACGGCAGCAGGGAACTCGGCCAGCAGGAGTCGGTCGATCGGGGGACGCCGAATCCCCTGGAAACCATAGACCGCGTTGTGCCCCATTGCGACGACGCGTTCGAGATACCGGAGTACTCGGCGATCCACGCCATAGGTACGCGCCCGCGCCAGGTCAGCCGCCACCGCGCGATATTGCGCGGCAAAGTCCGTCAGGTCGGCACCCCCGAGTTCCGTGATGTTTTTGTGCTCGAACGCGGCAGCGCGTGTCCGAAATGCCTCCCAAGTGGGCTGTCGCAGTGCGACGAAACGAATCGCGGTCCCTGACGCAACGGTGCCGCTGGCGCCACGTCGCGTCGCGCTCTTCGCCTGCCGCTTAGTCAGTTCGCCGTCGTACAACTCAACTAAGAATGCCTCGCTGTTCGCTTGCGTGCGTGTGACGCGCCCCTCGAATCGCGATGCGAGCTGCGCACCGAAGTTGCGGCGCGTCTCCGCGGGAAGTCGGTCCAGGCGACTGAGGTACTGTTTGAGAAGACGGAATTCTTGTTCGGTTAGCACGGGGACTCCGGCGTCCACGACTGCAGGGCCCGTAGCGATGTCTGCAGGGGCGAGGGCTACGTCTTCGGGGCGATCACGAACCACCAACGTGCCGGCGACGAGATCGCCGAGCCGCCGATGGTGTTTGTGAAAGAACAGCATCAGCAGGCCCAGCACATAGGAATTCGCGGGTTGGAAGTCGACCAGGCGGAGCAGGTTCCGGGCGGCGGCGGCCGTGAACGTGATGGGATGCCCGGATTCCATCACCACACGGATGCCCATACGGCGCTTGCCCGGAGTCCGGCCCGCTGCGAGCCCTTCGAAGAGGGTGTAATACCCCCACGTGATACTGAACCAGACGAAGACGAGGACCGCAACGACGATGCCTGATGCACCGTCGGCGCTCGCTCCCATCAGCGGGGAAAGGATGAGCAGGGTGGCCCATGCCGACAGGAAGAGAAGCAGGAGAATCATTACCTGGTCGATGAGAGCCGCCGACACGCGTGAGCCGAGCCCCGCCAGTTCCAGTTCGAGCACAACATGTTCCGGCGTCTCAATGGCGACGCGACGACTGAAGGTCGCTGTCGTTCGGAGGGGTCGCGATGGCTCCATCGTCAGTCCATCTTACCGGCAAGGAGGATTGCTGGCTATGCTCGAGCTTCGCCCGATGTCCATCGGTGAGATGTTGGATGCCATGTTCGGCGTGTATCGCACGGCATTCGCGGTTATGGCGTCGATCGTGATCATTTGCCAAGGCCTCCCCACGATCCTCTACACTTACGTGCTGCTTGCGGGTGGCCCATTCGTTCAACTCGAGCTGTTTGCTGTGTCATTGCTGTTCAGCGGGTTGGGAGCCACTATTTCCGGGGCGGCGATCATCCGGGTCGTGTCGGCGACAGTGCTTGGTGACGCTGTTGATGTGGGTGGCCCGCTTCGCGCGGCACTCCACGCGTTCGTTCCACTGTTCATAGCCGGGCTTGCTCGGCTCCTGCTCGTGCTGCTGGCGGCGCTATTCTTCATCCTGCCGGGAGTGATCGTCGCACTTGGATACGTCGTCGTCGAGCAGGTCATCATGCTTGAAAGGCCGGCGCGGGCGGTGGACGCTCTACCGCGGTCATGGGCGTTGACCCACGGTTTCAAGGGCAAAGCGTTTGGGTTAGGGCTGATGGTCCTCGTGTTCGTGCAGCTCCTACCGGTCATCGGTGCGGGTGCGCTCACAGCATTGATGCCCGCGCTGGAAACGCACGTGCAAATTGGGACCTCCCTCTTACAGCTCGTGCTGTTCCCCTTGCTTCCAGTGACGTTCACATTGCTCTACTACGATTTGCGCGTGCGCAAGGAGGCCTTCGATCTCGAGTTTCTGAGTGCGCAACTAGAACTGGCAGACACGCCGGCATGAGCATGAACGCGCCAAAGTACCAAGGGACGCCCGAGTCCGTCCTCGCCGAACTCCGGGACATATTTGCGGGTCCGGAATACAACTGGGTGGATGTCCGGGACCCTTGGGCGTGGGCGCGCCAAGTCTTCGACACGATTGTGCAGTGGTTCGGAGACCTGTATCAGCATCATCCGTTGATCTACATCGTGTTAGTGGCGTCACTGGTAGTGGTGCTCGTGACCGTGTTCGTCCACTTCGCCTTTCTCATCGTGCAGGCGCTGAAGCCGCGCACCGGTGGTGCACGTGGCGGAGCGACCGGGCACGTACTGATCAAGGATGCGGGGTGGTACCGCCGCGAAGCCGTGCGATCGGAGCGCGACGGAAATTTCGTCCAAGCGCTGGTTATGCGCTTCTTCGCGTTGGTGTTGGAGATGGACCGTCGCGAACTGGTCGTGTTCAATCCGTCCAAGACGCCAATCGAATACGTTCACGAAGCTCGGCTGCCGCCTGATCACCGGGGGCAATTCCAGACGTTGGTGGATCGACTCTACGCACATGTGTATGGGGGTGAGGCGGTCACCCCCGATGCGTTACAGGACTTTGAACGGCAGGCATCGGTCCTCGCAGGGCAGCATGTCGCGTAACACGACGCTCCTTGTCCTCCTCACTACGCTGGCGCTGGCGATGACCGTCGCGGGTATCGCGGGGCGGAGCGCCGCGCCAGCCGAATGGATGACGGATCAGCGACGCTCGACCTTGCTGTACGGCCCAGGCGGAGCGTCAGCGGTGGCCGAGGTGTTGGCGCGCTTTGGTGTCGACGTCGATCAGTGGCGCCGCCCGCTGTTTCGCTTCGGCTTCGACGGGTCGGCGGCCACTCAGGGGCGATGGCTGGCCTTCTTATCGATTCCGCAGGCGCTCACCGAGAGCGAGCGAGAGCGTGTGTTGCGCCACCTGGAGCAGGGAGGGGGAGTGTTTATCGCAGGGGCGACCGGATTGGAGGGTTGTTTTGGGCTGCGGGTGGAGCGGGTCCCGGAGGACGGAGATCGACCGACGATTGCCCTTCTCGATGCGCGGCTCGACGTCGACCCGCCGCGGCGGGTCTTCGCGAGAGTCGAGGACGAAGATGTGGAATCGTTGGCCGACGTCATGGGCGGACGTGACTCGGCCCGTTGCGCCGTCCCGGTCACGAGCTCGGCTCCGCTGCTCAGAGCAACGAATGGAGCGGTCGTTGTCTGGAGGGTCTCGGTCGTGGGTGGTGGTACGGCGATACTCCTCGCCGACGACGCGTACCTGACCAATCAGGCCCTCCGGGACACGGATGCCGGAGCGCTCGTGATTCCCTTTCTTATCGACGAGCGGCCCACGCAGGTGACGTTCGACGAGTACCATCAGGGCTTCCAGGAGGGCGGCTCGATCTTCGGCGCCGTGACGAGTTGGGTCGTCCGTTCACCCGTGGGGTGGGTGCTGCTACAACTCGGGTTGGCCGGAGTCGTGTTGTTATTGGTCGTCATGATCCGATTTGGGCCAGCGCTTCGAGTCGTCGGACGGAGGCGACGCTCTCCGCTCGAACACCTCTCGGCATTGGCGGTCGGGCTGGAACGAGCCAAAGGGCACCAAACCGCAGTGCAGTTATTGGTGAATGGGCTGCGTCGCCGCCTCCGGCGATCGGGTGCCGTGTACCGCGACTCGACAAAGGATGTGGGGCAATGGCTCAGGACCCTCGAACTCGCAACCCGTCGTAAGGGCACGAAGCCAGCGATCGCCGCGCTCAGAAGCCGGGTCGCCGCTTCGGCGACCGATGATGACGTGCTGCAAACAGCACAAGCTGTGGAGGATGTGTGGAACGCACTACGAACGACCAGCAAGCCGAAGCGATTCTAACCGCGCTGAGGCGCGTCGTCCTCGGGCAGGCTGACGCCACGCGTGATTGCCTGCTCGCGCTCATGGCGGGAGGCCACGTGTTGCTCGAGGGGGTACCGGGCACGGCCAAGACGCTCCTCGTGCGGACCCTAGCCAGGGCTGTCGACGTTTCGTATGCTAGGATCCAATTCACTCCGGACCTCATGCCGGGTGACGTCACGGGGGTCTCGGTACTGAGTGGGGGAGACCAGTTCCGCTTTCGTCCAGGACCGATCTTTCACGATCTGATTCTCGCGGATGAGATCAACCGTGCCCCGGCCAAGACCCAGGCGGCGCTCTTGGAAGCGATGCAGGAGCGCACTGTCACGGTGGATGGTACATCGCATCCTCTTTCAAAGACCTTCACGGTCTTTGCGACGCAGAACCCCATCGAGTTCGAAGGCACGTACCCACTCCCCGAGGCCGAGCTCGATCGCTTCATGCTCAAGGTACGTCTCGACTACCCGGAAGCGAGCGTCGAACAGGATATCCTCGGCAGGTATCTGAGTGGGTTTGAAGCGGATGAGCCGGAGACATACGGGATTACGTCGGTCACCGACGGCGACGGTGTGGCCGGGCTACGTGCTCGCGCCCGCCGGGTCAGAATCGAGCCGGCTATCACGGCCTACATCACGAGCATCGTCCGCGAGACACGAGGCGCGGCGTCGCTCACAATGGGGGCAAGCCCGCGAGCGGGTATCGCACTGCTCAAGACATCGCGCGCGTTGGCCATGTTGGAAGGTCGCGACTACGTCGTGCCGGACGATGTCAAAGCGCTCGCTCCGGCTGTCTTGCGCCATCGAGTGGCGGTGGCTCCCGAGCTCGAGCTGGAGGGGGTGTCGCCCGACGAGGCGCTCAAGTCCCTTCTCGATCAGACCGACGTGCCCACGTCGTGATGCTCCCGTCGAAGCGGGCAGCTGGGACACTGGCGCTCGCTGCCCCATTTGCCCTGTTGGGGATCTTCACCGGTGGCGTGGCTGACGGACTCTTCGTCTTCAATGCCCTCGTGCTCATCCTGGTCTTGGTGGACGGACGGTTGGCTCCGGGGACCCGTGCAATACGCGTCCGACGCGATGCGCCGGAGAGCTTCTCGATTGGCCGTCCGACCGAGATCGTGTACTACTGGGCGAACGACGCCACCCGGTCAGCCAAACTGTGGATTCGTGAGATTCGTCCTGATCTCCTGCAGGGTGCGCAGCCGATTCGGCAGCTGCGCGTGAAGCCAGGTGGGATGGCAACAGAACGGCTATCGACGGTGGCCGTTGGACGCGGACGGGAGCGACGTGGCAAGATGGCGATACGAAGCGTGGGCCCTCTCGGACTCGCTATGCGCCAATGGAATGTGGAGCTGCCGTGGTCGATCACGGTGTATCCAACCCTGCCAGCCGCTCGTCTCCGTGCGAGTATTGCCGCAGCCGTCCAGCGACGCGAGATGGGCCTCCGTCCCCTCCGGCGACTGGGCGAGGGCCAGCAGTTCGAGAGTCTTCGCGCGTGGGTGCCTGGAGACGATACGCGTCATATCGACTGGAAGGCGACCGCGCGCCGCCGAAAGGTCATCACGCGACAGTACGAAGAGGAACGCCGCCAACAGGTGCTCCTGGTGCTGGATGCCGGACGATTGCTTACCGAGGACCTGGCCGGGGAATCGCGAATGGAGCACGTGGTACGCGCAGCCCTCTGGCTCGCCTTCGCCGCGAACTACCACGACGACAACGTCGGCGTCATGGTCTTCTCGGACGATATACATCACTACGTGTCGCCGCAGCGGGGCCGGCGTGGGCTCCGCCGCGTTCTCGAGGTCCTTGCGGTCGTCCAGCCCAGACTTGTAGAGCCTGATTACCCGGCAGCGTTTCGATACCTCGCCGTCCGAAACCGAAAGCGCGCGCTGACCGTCTTCTTCACGGACGTCATTGATCGACTTGCGTCCGAGGCGATGGTGGCCAATGTCGCGTCACTCCGTCCTCGTCATCTCCCACTGGTGGTGACAATGCGTAATCCCGTGCTCGACATGACCGCGACACAGCGACCTGAGGATGTCGGGCATGCGTACCAAAAAGCGGCTGCTGAGGAACTGATTTCGGCCCGCGCCGACGCGCTGCTCCAAATGCGTCGCGCAGGCTCACTGGTCCTGGACGTGGCCCCGGTCAACGCGGCGCATGCGGTGGTGGATCAATACATGGAGCTGAAGCGGCACGGGCGCCTGTAGTCGCTCATGCCTATCGTCGCGCGAGCACCCAATCTTTGAATCGGTCCGGGAGCGAAGCGAGTATGGCGCCCAGCCTGGCGTCCCGGCCGACGATGTATCTCGTGCGTGGCCACCGCGCCGTGAGCGCCCGTGCAATAACCTCCGCGACCTTCTCTGGCGGATTGGCGCGCTTCGGTGCCTGGCCACCTTTACGCTCGATGGCGGCGACGACGCCTCCATACCGCTCGGTCGCGGCTTCGTCGTACCGGGCGGCGTTGGCCAGTGCGCGGTCCGTGGACGTCGACCAAATCGACGACAACGTTGCGCCTGGCTGAATGACCGAGACGGAGATGCTCCACGGCCGAAGTTCGAGGCGCAGTCCATCACTGAGTGCTTCCAAGGCAAACTTCGACGCGCTATACGGACCCACAAAGGGCGTGACAATGCGACCGTTCACGGAACTCACATTGACGATGCGGCCCGCGCCTTGGCGCAATAGCGGCAGGAAGGCTCGTGTGACGGCAAGCGCACCAAAGACATTGATCTCAAACTGGTGGCGTATTTCGTCCATCGGAACAGCTTCCAACGGCCCGGCGACCACGATCCCAGCATTGTTGACTAGTCCGGCGAGTTCGTTCGTTACTGCCCTCACGGCCCTGAGCGCCTTTTCGATCGACTCGGCGTCTGCGACGTCAAGCAAGACGGAACGCAGGCGGTCCGAAGCTTGCCTTTGGAGCGATTGACCGTCTTGCTCGTTTCGCACACCCGCGATGACTCGAAAGCCCTCGCGATCAAGGCGTAGCGCGGTCGCGCGGCCAATCCCCTTTGAGGATCCGGTGATCAGTACTGATCGTGGATCGGGCATCGTCCACCTCCCCGCAGTCGTAGACGTCGAAACAGCGGCCGAGTAGGTTCCGGAACGATGACGACGGTACCCGTACTGGGGCGCCTGCGCAGCGACGCGCCCCTGGTCGCGGTCGAACTGCGACCGCCGCGCAGCGATCTCTCGTCCAGCCAAAGCATGGATACGTGGATCGACATGTATCACTCCGTGCGCCGGCTGGCGAGTGGGGATACGGTGCTGTTTCTCACGGACAATGCCGTCGGCGAATCAGAAGAGGAAAACCTCCGGCACTTGGTCGCGAACCTGGCTGGGGATGTTCCACCTGGCAAGCTCGTGCCGTTCATCACGTGCAAACACCCTTTGGAGTATTGTCATATGTACGCGGACCGCGCTACGGCCCGCGGTTTTCAAGCGCTCACCGTGTTGGGGGGTGACCATTCCGTGGGACCCCCGCGGTGTGTGGACCACGCATATATGCTCCGGCAGCAAATTCGCGCCCGCCACCCTGGGTTGATCTTGGGAGGGTGGGCCAATCCGCACCGTGCCGCGGACGAACAGGCCGCGTTCCTCGCGAGTGAGAACTTCACGGCCGAATTCTACCTGACGCAAATCGTCTCCCATCACAGTACCGCCGCGGTCGAACGCTTTCTGGAAGCAACGGAGAAGGCTGGTGTGTCGTGCCCCGGGGTGTTCGGAGTCTTCCTTTATAGGTCGGCAAACCCACGGACGCTCGCCAGACTGGGGGACTTCTTCCCCGTTCCCGCCGAGGGAATTACCAAGGACTTTGAGCGGGGCCTGACGGCAGAGGATGTCTGTGCGCGCACAATTCGCGCGCTGCACGAAGCTGGGGCCGACAAGGTGTACGTCTCGAACCTTGGTTTCAAGCGTCCAGAGGTGCGGTATCGGAAGTTGCTGCAGGCGCTCGAGATTCAGTGAATAACGGCAACGGCTGAAGCAATTCGCCCGACGGGCGCGCTGATCTGCACCCCTTGTACTAGGTCCCGAATGGCGTCCTGGACCTCACGCGCGATGGCGATGCCCTCTTCCGCCGCAGCATCGTCACCGCTGGCATCCGCTTTCCGCATTCGCTCCATGACACTGGTAGGAAGAGATGTCCCAGGCACCTCATTGGCGAGGAATTCAGCGTTCCGTAAGGAGGTGATGGGCCAAAGCCCTGCGATGACGGGAATCGACGGTTGGACTTGTTCGAGAAACGCGGCTAATTGGCGTGCGTCGAAGACGGGTTGTGTCACGATGAAGTCGGCGCCGGCGTCGATCTTCCAATGGAGGCGCGATTGCTCTCGTTGCGAATCCGCAGCGGCTTGGTTTGCGGCGACGCCGATGACGTACTCGGTGGGTTGTCCGAGTGGATTGCCCCCCGGGTCGAGCCCATGGTTCAGGCGGTACACGACGTTGGTCAAGCCGATGGAATCGATATCGAAGACGGCGGTCGAATCTGGGTAGGGTCCTGTCCGCGGTGGGTCCCCGGTCACGATCAAGAGATTCCTGAGCCCGGCGGCCGAGGCACCGAGCAGATCGCTGATCATGCCGAGCATGTTTCGGTCGCGGCAGGTATAATGCGCGATCGTCTCGATCCCAACCTGGTGCTCGATGATGATTGCCGAGGGAATGACGCCCATGCGGCTCTGCGCCCGTGCTCCGTCGAGGAGGCTGACGGCATCGGCGCCCGCAACTTTCAGTTGCCTGGCCCATTCGATGAGCTTTGTGGACGATGCTCCCTTGGGTGGGAGCAGCTCGACCGTTGTGACCCACTGCCCTCGCGCGAGTTTGGCTCCCCAGCGCGATCGCTGATCCAAAGGCGTCGCGCCCACGGGCGCCGCGCGGTGCACGTCGCTTCGGCGCTGAACCGAGTTGTGCTGTCGCGGTTCGCGCGTGGCCACTTGGTCCGCGATCATCTTGATGTGGTCCGGGGTCGTCCCGCAACATCCCCCCACGAACCTGGCGCCAGCGTCGACCATACGGAGTGCGTAACGCGCCATGTATTCGGGGCTCGAGAGATAGATCTTCCGGTCACCGACGACGCGGGGCATGCCGGCGTTGGGCTGCGCGGAGAGTGGCAGGTCCGTGACCGCAGCCATCCGTTCGATCGCATCGAGCATAATCGCGGGCCCGACTGAACAGTTGAGCCCGATGACATTGGCCCCCCATTCGGTCAGTGCCGCTGCGATCTTCTCGACATCCGATCCAAACGCGGTATTCCCGTCCTCGCCGATCGTGAGCTGCGCGATGAGTGGAAGGTCCGTGCTTTCCCGTATCGATGTAAACGCTGTCTTGAGCTCATCCAAGTCCGAGAAGGTCTCGAGCACGAAACCGTCTACCCCGCCCTCGAGGAGCCCCAGCACCTGGCGACGAAAATATCCAATGGCTTCCTCGCGCGCCGTTGGTCCCCATGGCTCGATGCGAATCCCGAGTGGCCCGACGGCTCCAAGCACGCTGACACGGTCGCCGGCCACTTCGCGTGCGATCTGCGCGCCTACCCGGTTGAGTTCTTCCGTGCGGTCCTCGAGGCCGTAGCTCGAGAGTTTCACGGGATTGGCGCCGAATGTGTTGGTTTCGATCGCTTCCGCGCCCGCCCGAACGTAGCTCTCGTGGATCCCGTGAATGAGCGCTGGTTGTGAAACACTGAGTTCGTCGTAGCAGACATTGACGAAGACGCCCCGCTGATAGATCAGCGTGCCCATCGCACCGTCTAGCACGTGGGTACGGTCATCGTCGATGAGGCTTCGAAGGGTGCGCTCCATTAGGCGTTCACCTGTCGGGTGGATCGTAGGCTAGGTTGGGTCGCAGCCAACGCTCAATGTCCGACACGGTCATCCCGCGACTTGCCGCATACGCTTCGACCTGATCACGTCCGATGTTACCCAACCCGAAGTAATACGCTTCCGGATGCGCGAAATACCAGCCACAGACTGAGGCCGCGGGCAGCATGGCGCCGCTATCGGTCAGCGTGATGTCGGTTCGCCGCGTAGCGTCCAAAAGGTCGAACAGAGGGAACTTTTGCGAGTGGTCAGGACACGCCGGGTACCCCGGTGCCGGTCGGATACCATGGTACTGTTCGCGGATGAGTTCCTCGTTGGTGAGTCGCTCGTTCTCTTCATATCCCCAAAATTCAGTGCGCACGCGCTGGTGCAGACGTTCTGCGAATGCCTCGGCGAGTCGATCGGCCAGCGCCTTCACCAAGATGGCCGAGTAATCGTCGTGCGAAGATTCATAGTGCGTTGCCAGGTCGGTCGCGCCAATCCCGGCCGTGACGACGAAGGCTCCGACGTGGTCGGTCACACCGCAGTCGGCCGGCGCGACGAAATCGGCCAGTGAGACGTTGGGTCGACCGGGCGGCTTCTCCATTTGTTGCCGAAGCTGTGTGAGTCGCGCGAGAATGCCCCTGCTTGATCGGTCGTCATACAGCACGATGTCGTCGACGTCTTGGGTATTGGCCGGAAACAACCCGAACACGCCATGTGCCTCCAGCAGACCATCCGCTGAGATCGTGTCGAGCATGCGCTCGGCGTCGCCATACAGCCCCTGTGCTTCCGGGCCTACACTCGCGTCTTCGAGGATGGCTGGATAATGTCCCTTGAGCTCCCATGCGGCGAAGAACGGCGACCAATCGATGTATTGCCGGAGTTCATCGATGGAGTAGCTCCGAAGCTCGTGTACGCCTGTGGATGAGGGCGCAGGTGGGAGCTGTCCATTCCAAGCGATCGTGAAGTGACGCGCCCGCGCATCGGCGAACGGCAAGATGCGACTCCGTCGAGTGCGACCCTTGTGACGTTCACGCAGCTGCCGGTACTCCGCTTGGACGTCACCAACGAAAGCCTCGCGCTTCTCTGTACTGAGCAGCGCGCCCATGACGCCGACGCTGCGTGACGCATCTAGCACGTGGACGGTCGGTCCCCTGTACTGTTCCTCGATCTTCACCGCCGTGTGCGCCTTGGATGTCGTAGCGCCGCCGATCAGGAGCGGAATGTCGAATCCTTCGCGATCCATCTCCTTGGCGACGTGCACCATCTCATCGAGGGAAGGGGTGATTAGTCCGGAAAGGCCAATAACGTCAGCTCCGTGGGCGCGTGCCGCTTCGAGGATCTTCTGCACCGGTACCATCACGCCGAGATCGACAACATCATAGTTATTGCAGCGGAGAACGACGCCAACGATGTTCTTTCCGATATCATGGACATCACCCTTCACGGTTGCAAGGACAATGCACCCTTTCGCCGACGTCGTGCCGGCGGCAGCCTTCTCCGCTTCGATGTATGGGATGAGATAGGCGACGGCCTTCTTCATGACGCGGGCGCTCTTCACGACTTGGGGTAGGAACATGCGACCAGACCCGAAGAGGTCGCCCACGACGTTCATGCCGTCCATCAGGGGACCTTCGATGACGTCGATCGCATGATCGCACCGCTGGCGTGCCTCTTCCGTATCGTGCTCGATGAAGTCCTGAATGCCCTCGACCAAGGCGTGGCTGAGCCGGGCCTCGACCGGATGTTCTCGCCAGGCGAGGTCTTCGGTTTGTGTCCGGCCGGTTCCCTCAACCGTCGTCGCGAGAGTGGTCAGGCGTTCGGTTGCATCAGAATGGCGGTTGAAGAGGACATCTTCGATCGCCTCGCGTAACTCGGCCGGGATGTCGTCATACACCGGAAGCGCGCCCGCATTGACGATCGCCATGTCGAGGCCGACCCGAACCCCATGGTAGAGGAAGGCCGCATGCATCGCCTCCCGTACCGCGTTATTCCCACGGAACGAGAAGGAGAGGTTGGATAATCCACCACTCACTCGAACGTGTGGAAGGCTCTCCTTGATCCGTTGGGTGGCTCTGAGAAACGCACGACCGTACTCGTTGTGCTCCTCGATCCCTGTTGCGACCGCGAAGATGTTGGGATCGAAGATGATGTCTTCTGGTGCGAATCCAACGTCCTCAGTCAGGATGTGATAGGCGCGAGCGCAGATCTCGACTTTCCGCTCATAGGTATCGGCCTGGCCGGCTTCGTCGAAGGCCATAACGATGACGGCTGCGCCGTAGCGACGCACGAGCGTCGCCTGACGCTTGAATTCCTTCTCACCCTCCTTCAGACTGATCGAGTTCACCACGCCTTTGCCCTGGACGCATTTCAATCCCTCCTCGATCACTGACCATTTGGACGAATCGACGACAATAGGAACGGCAGCGATGTCGGGCTCCGCGGCCACCAAATGGAGAAACCTGACCATGGCGTCGTGCGAATCGAGCATGCCTTCGTCCATGTTCACATCGATCATCTGCGCCCCATTGGTGACTTGCTGCCGAGCGACGTCGAGCGCGGTATCGTAGTCATCGTCCTTGATCAAGCGGGCGAAGCGCGCCGATCCCGTCACGTTCGTGCGCTCGCCAATGTTGACGAACCCTTTATCGGGATGAATGACCAGCGGCTCTAGTCCCGCCAGTCTCGTATAGGGTGGCACCGTCGGAATCTCGCGAGGGTCATGAACCGCCACGGCCGTGGCCATTGCGGCGACGTGCGCCGGTGTCGTGCCGCAGCAGCCGCCGACGATGTTGAGGAATCCACGCTCCGCGAACTCCGCGATGATCGCGGCCATTTCCTCGGGACCCTGTTCGTACTCGCCAAACTCGTTTGGCAGACCTGCGTTGGGGTGGCACGACACGTACGTATCGGCAATACCGGAGAGCTCGTCGAGGTAGGGGCGAAGCTCGGCAGCACCCAAGGCGCAGTTCAGTCCAACGCTGAAGAGGTCACCGTGACGAACGGAGATCCAAAATGCCTCAGTGGTCTGGCCAGAAAGTGTGCGACCGGATGCGTCGGTGATGGTCCCCGACACCATGATAGGAACGTCTTCGGCTCGCCGGTCGAGCATCTGCCGGATCCCAAACAGGGCTGCCTTGCAGTTCAAGGTGTCGAATACCGTTTCGACAAGCAGGAGATCGACACCGCCATCGATTAAAGCCTCGGCTTGGTCGCCGTATGCCTGGGCCAACTCGTCGAAGGCCACGTTGCGATACCCAGGGTTGTTGACGTCTGGTGAAAGCGATGCTGTTCGGTTCGTCGGGCCGATACTGCCGGCTACGAAACGCGGCCGGGACGGATCTGCTGCTGTAACGTCGTCGGCGACCATTCGCGCGATTCGCGCGGACTCAAAGTTGATATCCCGTACGGCTGATTCGAGTTGATAATCAGCCTGTGAAATCACATTGGCGTTGAAGGTGTTCGTTTCGAGTATGTCGGCGCCAGCCTCGAGGTAGGCCCGGTGGATGGCCGACAGAATATCCGGCTGCGACAAGGCCAGGAGGTCGTTGTTGCCTCGGAGCGGAACGGGATGATTGACGAACCGATCGCCACGGAATCCGTCCTCATCGATGTCGTAGGACTGCACCATGGTCCCCATGCCACCGTCGAGCAGTACGATCCGCTCCTTGACGAGGGTATGAAGTTGACGAATTCGTTCGTTCCGATCGGCCATTTCGATGTCCAACAAAAAAAGCCCCGCCGCCAAAAGCGCGCGAAGCTGGCCTTTTAGCGGTTTATTTTACGTGGCCGCAATACGCCGCAAATCACCACGCCAGATTGTTGAATCGCAATGTACCGACTCTGCTTGGTTGAGGAAAGGGATCAGACCGACCCACCCAAGGCTCGCCGGACCTCATCGTTTTCTAATCCATTGATGCGAACACGCTTGCGGCGCGATGCCTTTCCGCTCACCAGCTCTATGCTCTGTCGGCTGATGCCGAGCAGTTGGGCGAGCAACCGCACCAGCTCGTTGTTCGCTGCGCCATCGACTGGGGGTGCCTGAAGACGGATCTTGATGGCGTCCCCGTGGAGCCCAACGATCTCTGAGCGCTTTGCACGTGGGTGGATATGCACGTGGACGATGGCCGATGGCGTGGAAGGTCACAACAAGCCAACGATGGCCGAAATCATGAACTGGAGGAGGAAGAATGCGACCAACGGGCTAAAGTCGAATCCGGCAATTGGTGGGATGATACGTCGGAGGGGAAGGACGCACCAATCCGTCAGAGGATAGGTCCATTTCACCCAGCGATTGTACCGACCCATTCCGAACCACGATGCGATAACCCGCACGATCAGTGCGAAGATGATGAGACGGCCGGCCAACAGGACGATGAGACGCACGATGCCACGCGGTCCGGACGTCGCCGCGCCGCCAATCTGCTGCAACATCCCCGCGATGACCTCTGCGAGGGTCACAGTGATGATGCCGCCCACCACGGTGATGCCGAGAAGCCACCACGGGGCGTTCTGGGGTAGCCCGCCGCGCTGAACGAGCCAGTGCTCAATTGGACTGATGACGACGTCGGACGTCTTCCGAATGAGTCGTCCGGGGGCGGAGAACGGGTTCAGACGGCGCGTGCGCACCGCCCAGGAACCGACCGCGACAGCGGCACTGGCAACGAAGACTCCGAATACGGCATAGCGGACGAGGTCGACCAGTAACATGAAACGGCGCGCCCTAGCCGAGCGCCTCGGTGACGAGGCGCTCTTGTTCGGCCCTGTGGGCCGCCGGGTACCCCTCGGCGGGGCTGGATCGCTCAGGACGCGAGGCAACCGCGAGCGAGACGCCATCGGGGAGAAGTGCCGTGACCTGCGGCACGACCCACTTGCGAGCCCCCATGTTGCTCGGTTCTTCCTGCACCCAGAGGACATCGCGGAGATTGGGATACGTGGCTAAGAGATTGGCGATGTGTCCTTCGGGAAACGGGTAGAGAAGTTCGATCCGTGCGAGCGCGACGTGCCTCGCGTCCGCGCGTTGCGGACTACCGCTAATATCGTAGAAGACCTTTCCGGAGCAGAGCACCAACTGCGTCACGGCATCCGATCCTGCGGGCAACGCCGGATCGTGCAGCACTTCATGGAATTCGGTGCTCGCGAGCTCAGCGATCGTGGAGACCGCTCGTGGATGCCGAAGAAGACTCTTGGGCGTGAATACAATGAGTGGCCGGATCTCCTCATGCTTGGCTTGACGGCGGAGGAGGTGGAAGTACTGCGCAGGTGTCGAGCAGTTCGCCACCCGAATGTTGCCTTCGGCACCGAGTGCGAGATAGCGTTCGATGCGCGCGCTCGAATGCTCGGGGCCCTGACCTTCGTACCCGTGGGGCAGCAACATCGTAAGTCGTGCGAGTTGTCCCCATTTCGCTAGTCCCGCGATGATGAACTGATCGATGATGACCTCGGCCCCGTTGGCGAAGTCACCGAATTGCGCCTCCCATATCACCATTGCTTCATGTGCGGCCGTGCTGTAACCGTATTCAAATCCGAGCGCGCCGTACTCGGATAATGGGCTGTTGTGCAACTCGAATGCGGCAGTACGATCGTCGAGATACTTGAGCGGCGTGAGCGCCTCGCCGGTCTCGGCGTCGAAGAGCACGAGGTGACGCTGGCTGAATGTACCGCGCTCCGTATCCTGCCCGACGAGTCGAACCGGTACGCCCTCAACGCCTAGGGTCGCCAACGCCAAGGCCTCAGCATGCGCCCAATCGATGGGCCCATCGGCGTCGAAGGCCTGCGCCCGCCTGTCCAGCACCCGCTTCAGCTTGCGATTGATGTGGAAGTGCTCCGGTACGCGATGGAGTTGACTGTTGAGAGCAGCAAGCGTCTCGCGATCGACCTTAGTGTCGGGCTGGGCGGCTGACACGGAAAGGCCTGTGATACGGTCGGGTTCCTCGCCTTCCTCTTCGTGCCCGACGATGTCCGCTTTTAACCGATCTTGCGTTGCGGCTAGGTCATCATAGATCTGCTGCGCCTCGGCCTCGGCCGCTTCCCGCGTCATCACGCCCTGTTGTGCGAGACGACCTGCATACTGCGACCATACAGTCTCGTGCTGATCGATGCGTTGATACATTGCCGGCTGCGTGTACCGAGGCTCATCACCCTCGTTGTGCCCGTGACGTCTGTACCCCACGAGGTTGATCACGACGTCGCCATGGAACTTCTCGCGGTACATCATAGCCAACCGAATGGCGGCGAGCGACGCCTCAGCATCGTCGGCATTGACGTGAACAATCGGTACGTCGAATCCTTTGGCGAGGTCGCTGGCAAAATCCGTCGACCGTGCGTCTCGTGTCTCGGTGGTGAATCCGATCTGGTTGTTGGCGATGATATGGAGCGTCCCACCCGTGGTGTAGCCGTGCAGGCGCGCGAGGTTCAACGTTTCTGCGACAATTCCCTGCCCCGCAAATGCGGCATCGCCATGGATTAGAATGGGAAGCACGCGCGCTGGGTCATGCTCGATGTGCGTGGCCGCGCGCACTGTCTGGCGCGCGCGTGCGCTGCCCGCTACGACTGGGTTCACGGCTTCCAGATGACTGGGGTTGGCCATCAGGGTAACATCGATCTGGCGATCGTTCCACGTCGTGAACGGGCCGGCGGCGCCGTGATGGTATTTGACGTCACCGGTTCCCCCGACAGGGGCGAGCGTTTCTTCGACCTGTCGACCGCCTTCGAACTCGGCCAGTAAGGTCTCGTACGGCACGCCCAGAATGTGGGCGAGCATGTTCAGGCGACCGCGGTGGGCCATGCCCATGACGGCCTCGTCTGTCCCTTGATCCGAGGCGATGTCGAGTGCGCGATGGACCATCGGGATCAGCATGTCCAATCCCTCGATCCCGAATCGCTTGTGGCCGAGGTAGTTCTTCTGCAAAAACTGTTCGAGCGTTTCGACGCGGGCCAGCTCGCTGAGCAGGTTGCGTTTTTCTTCATCGCTCAAAGGGTAACGATGCTCGCCGGATTCGATGACGCGCCGCAGCCAGACCCGTTCCTCAGCGGAGGCGATGTGCTCGATTTCGTACGCGATGGTCCCGCAGTAGGTCTCGCGCAGCCTGGGAAGCACGTCCAGCATGGTCTCCCCGCCCACGTAGGTCCGCAGTACGCCGGCTGGGATCATTTGGAGTGCGTCGTTGGTGAGTCCCACCGTGCCAGGATCCAGGGCGGGGTCGCCTCGGCGCTCGGTCCCCAACGGATCGAGATGGGCCGCGAGGTACCCGTGGGTACGATGGTGCTTGACCACCGACATGGCGGCCGCCACGTGAAACAGCAGCGCTGCTTCGGAGACATCGATTGGTGGTGTCGGGGCGGTCGGTGCCGTGTGGGAGACCGCGGCTCTCTCGGCTGCGGCCGTCGCAGCGGTCGTGTCGAGTCCCATCGCCAGCGCGATGGTCTCATAGAACCCCTCATCGCCTTGCAGCAGCGTGTCGATGTGCCGCAGGAACAGCCCCGATTCAGCACCCTGAATTATGCGGTGGTCATACGTGCTGGTCACTGTCATGAGTCGCTGGCCAGCGGCCGTCCGAATCACGCCTGTCGCAATGATGGATCCCTGCCCTGTCATCAAACGCGGCACCGAAGCGACGGTACCCAAGGTGCCTGGATTGGTCAGCGTGATGGTCCCTCCCATGTACGCGTCGGGCATCAGCTTGTTGTTGCGCGACCCGCTCACCAGGCGCTCGTACTCGTCGTAAAACTCCCCGAACGTCCGCTCCTCGGCATTCTTGATCACTGGGACCATGAGGCGACGTTTGCCATCCTTCCCCTCTGCGTCGACCGCGAGTCCGAGGTTGATCGACTGCGGGTCGAACCGCAGCCGTTCTTCGTCTGACTTTCGTACGGCATGTGTCATCACCGGAAAGCGGGATGCAGCCCGGACGATGGCCCAGCCGATGAAATGCGTGAACGAGAGTTTCAGCCCCTGAGGCTTCAGGGCCTCGTTCATCGCAGCGCGAACGGCCCACAACTTCGAGACATCGATGTCACGGAACGAGGTCGCCGTCGGAAGCTCTAGGGACGCTTCCATGTTCTGGAGGAGCCGGAGCGCGGGCCCAATGATCGGCTCAGCACTTACTCCCTGCGGGGAGACCGGCGCCTCAGTGCGGCTCGATTCGTTGCGCGGCGCGGGTTCGGTAGAGGCCGCACGCTCTTGCGCTGAATTGCCGTCTTGCTGCCTCGCGGTCTCTATCGGCTCGGCGCCCTCGAGGCCGCTTTCGAATAACGTTCGCCACTCGGTGGGCACGGACGCTGGATCACGTAGGAAATCCTCGTACAAGGCCTGCGCAAACCCTGAGTTGACGGTTTCAAAGACATTCTCGAACACACGACACCATGCGTAGGTGGGACCTCAAAGGTAGACGATGGTAGGTTGGACGGTAGGCCCCCGCTCTGGGAGTGTAGGACCCCAGCGCACACGACGAGCGACACGCTTCCGGGTGGCCAGAGGCCGCGATAGATTCCTCGCTTGTCCCCGTTCCTTGACCCGACTTGAGGTAGTGTCATGAAACCCGCCTGCTGGATTCCTGTAGTGGCTTGCACGGTCGTGATTGGCGTTGTCCCCCTGTCCGTGCAGGCACAGGCTGGACCTGAACCCGCTCGCGTCGAGCTGACACAGACTGTCTTGCGACTGGAAGTTGGAGACACAATGCAGCTGCAAGCGCGCGTCTTCGACGCGAACGGAAATGTGATCGACGTTCCAGTCAGATTCTTTGCCCAACCCCGGCGCCAACTTCCCATCACCCGCGATGGTACCGTCATTCCGTTGCGCGGTGGGGAGTTTCAAGTGATTGCCATGGCGCGAGGCAGTCGGCAGTCTGCGCGTGCGTCCATGGAGGTGGTCGTCGCGTTTCCGGCCATCGATCGGATCGACATCCATGCGATGCATGATCGTTTCTTTGTGGGAGCCGCGGTTCGCCATGATGCCACGGTGATCGACGAGAAGAGCATGGAGCGGACGGAACTTTCGGTCACGTGGTCCACCTCGGATCCCGAAATTGCCACGGTCGACCGCGCCGGCGTCATGACGGCCCATCGGGCCGGTACGGTGCGCTTGTTGGCTTCGGCCGAAGGTGTGACTGGGCAACATACGTACACGGTGATCGACAACCCCATTGGGACCCTCACGCTCGACGTGCCTGATGATCGAGTTCGGACCGGCGACGTGGTCCACGTTTCGTCTGCAGCACTCGATGCACGTGGTGTTCGGCTGGACGATGCGCCGATCCATTACACCTTGCTGCAGTATCCCGAGGATTCTGTGGTCGCTCAATTCCCGGGTGCCGAGATCGACGACCAGGGGCGGTTCGTCGCATACAAGGGCGGGAGCTATACGGTGATGGCGGTCGCGCCCGGTCACGTAGCAACGCATACGATCGAGGTGACTCAGCGACATGTGAGCCAGTTGACCGAGTTGGTTGGGCAGGCTGCGGTGCACAATGTCCGCACCTCGGATCTGTGGGTCTGGGAGGGGGTGGACGGTCGCGATTACGCAGTCACGGGCACATGGGGGGCTTTCGGGGCAGCGTACTTCTGGGACGTCACGGATCCGTCCAACCCACTGATGACCGATAGCGTCGTCGTCGATGCCCGCACGGTGAATGACGTCAAGGTGAACGAGGATGGCAGCGTGTGTGTGATCACACGCGAAGGAGCGTCGAATCGACGGAATGGCATTGTGATTCTCGACTGTACGGATCCTCGTAACGTACGCGTGCACGCTACCTTCGATGACGATCTCACCGGCGGCGTGCACAACGTGTTCGTCTGTGATGAGCACGTGTACGCCGTTAACAATGGTCGGAAGTTCGACGTCATCAGTATCCAAGACCCAGCCAATCCCCGGCGCGTGGGGATGTTCGAGCTGGAGACGCCAGGGCATGCAATACATGACATATGGATCGTGGACGGCATTGCCTACACGTCAAACTGGGGCGACGGCGTCGTCTTGATCGACGTTGGCAACGGAATAGCCGGCGGTAGCCCGTCCAACCCGGTCAAGATTGCCCAGTACCGTGACTTTGGCGGTGCGACACACGCAGCGTTTCCCTACCGGAGTCCGACCGGCAAGTTCTACGTCTTCATGGGAGACGAACGTGGGCGCTCGAACGGTGGTAGTGGCGCTGAGGGTGAGCCTGAGGCGATGTCTGGATACATCCACATCGTCGACTTCACGGATCCGCGGAATCCGGAAGAGGTCGCCCGCTACGAGGTTCCGGAAGCCGGATCGCACAACTATTGGATCGAAGACGACGTGCTGTACGCTGCGTTCTATAATGGCGGCGTGCGGGTGGTCGACATTTCGGGCGAACTCAAAGGCAATCTCACGCATCAGGGTCGAGAGATGGCACGATACATGGCATTCGATCCGAACGGCTACGTGGCGAATGCGCCGTTTACGTGGGGGCCTCAGCTGTACAAAGGGAACTTGTTCTTCGCCGAGCACTACAGTGGTCTCTGGGCCATCAAGCTCAAGCCACAGCAACAGACGCTGACGCCGTGAGCCCGCGGTCAGACGGTCGGGTGGGCGGGCGGACGACCTCCTGGCGCGATCGTGGTGTCTGTCCTCCTCCCGTGCTGCGCATTCTGTGGTCGATGGTGTTCGGAACGTTGTTGCTTCCCCCTCCCATCCCAGCCCAGGACTCCTATCTGTTTTATGTGGCTGCCGAATCCGCCGACGAGGTGGCCCTCATGCGATTTACGCCCGGACAGGGCCTTGCAATTGAAAAGGCGATCCCCGTTGGCTTCTGGCCCGCGGAGATGGAGGGTGCGCACGGAGTAAACGTGTCGCCAGACGGACGGTTTTGGTATCTGACATTGGGTCATGGCTTCCCATTCGGGACACTGTTGAAATACAAGACGGGATCCGATTCGCTGCTTGGACAGACTGAGTTGGGCTTGTTCCCCGCCACCATCGCGCTCACTGGCCAGGGTGACTTGGCCTTCGTCGTAAACGCCAACTTCCACGGCGAGAAGGTGCCCAGTACGGTTTCGGTGGTCGATACGGACTTGATGATCGAATTGGACCAACTCGAAACGTGCACGATGCCGCACGGGTCGCGTATGGGTGCTGATGGCACCAAGCACTACTCCGCGTGCATGATGGACGACCGTTTAGTCGAGATCGACACGCGAGCGATCGATGTCAGCCGAACATTGGACGTATCACCGGCCGATGGGTCGGTGTGCTCGCCCACCTGGGCCGCGCCATCGCCCAATGGCCGGCATGTATACGTGATGTGTAACAAGAGCCATGAGGTGGTTGAGGTCGATATCGTCGAGTGGGCAATTGCGAGGCGGTGGGATGCGGCAACAGCTCCGTACAACGCCCACGTGACGCCAGATGGCTCAAAGCTCCTGGTTACACAGAAGGGAAGCGCCGAGTTTAGCGTATGGGACACCCAATCGGGAAGTCGCCTCGCGTTACTTCCGAGCACCCGAACAGTCACGCATGGCGTGGCCGTGTCGTCCGATGGGCGTTATGCATTCGTATCGAACGAGGGCGTTGGTGGCCAACCCGGCACCGTCGATGTCTTCGACCTGATGATGCTAGCAAAGGTGGCGACAGCCGAGATGGGGAAGCAAGCAGGCGGAATCGCCTTTTGGAAGCAACTGGGCGGTTGAGTGACAAGGAGGGTACGCGGGGTTGACCCGCTCAACCAACACGTCGCGTCTTCCTCCGCATGAAGTCCATCAAGATGTACTGACCAAGTGTTACCGTATTCGTGAAGTACGCCTTCCCTCTGGAAATTTCACATACTTTCTTGACGAACTCGATTAGCATGCGTTCACGTGCGAGCATGAACGTGTTGATCATGATGCCGGCGCGACGGCAGATTGAAACCTCGCGGTACGTTTCCTTGAGGATTACGGGATCGAGCCCCATCGAGTTCACGTACACCCGCCCGTCCGGCATCGTGAGCGCCGATGGTTTCCCGTCCGTGATCATGACGATCTGGCGCATGTCCTTCTTCTGGGACAGCAAGATGCGGCGCGCGAGTTTGAGCCCCTCAGCCGTGTTCGTGTGATAAGGGCCCACCTGGGCTTCCGCGAGCTTGGCCAGGGGGAGCTCCTCGGCGGAGTCATGGAACAGGACGCACCGAATGGAGTCGCCTGGGAACTGTGTCCGAATCAGGTGCGTCAGTGCTAGCGCCACCTTCTTAGCCGGCGTGAACCGATCTTCGCCGTACAGAATCATGGAGTGCGAGCAATCCAACATGAGCACGGTCGCCGCACTCGACCGATACTCGCTTTGGTGCACCATGAGATCGGGATAGTCGATGTCGATCAGCGGTTGTTCGAGTTCGGCCTCGTTCAACTGTTTTTCTGCCCACCCTCCACGCGCGACGGCACGCTTGAGTGTCTCCGGAACGTCGAGGTTGAGCGTATCACCGAACTCGTAGGGCTTGGATGCAGCTTCGGCTTCCACACCAGTGGCGAGATGTTCGGTGTCGTGAGCACCGAAGCTGGATTTGCCGATGCTTCCCAGGAGATGGCGCAGTGCGCGGTAACCGAGGAAGTCGAGTCCCTTCTCGGTGACGGAGAAGTTGACCTTCTGCGCCGCTGATTGTGCCTGCCCGCCGGGTCCGAACACTTGCTGGTGCTCGTTCGGCATCTGCTGATCACCGGGATCGACACTGAGATACCCCTCGTCGACGAGTCGCTGAATGACTTGGTCGATGAGATCCGCCAGATCCTGCTGCACCTGAGCGTCATGCGCATCATCGCCCGTGGCTTCGCCGCGCAGGGCCTTGAGCATGTCCTCCGTGAGTTGACCTGAGTCCATGAGCGCCTGCATGATGGCTTGCTTGAGCGTGTCGAGGGTCTGGTCGCTCTCGTCCTCACCGAACTCGCCCCAATACGGGTGATAGTGTGGCCCTCCGGCAAAGCCCGATTGTAGCAGGAAATCGCTCAACTGATCGAGGAGGTCCTCGACATTGACGGCATCGAGGAGGCCGGGAACGAACTTGGAATACGTTGTATAGCGCATAGTCTCTTGTTGCAAACCTGTACTGTGATGATTGTTCCCGTCAATGTCCTCGTTCGGTGCATTCCGCCATCGAGCCTACCGGCTCTACTTCAGCGGCTTCCTCATCTCGCTCATCGGGGTCTGGATGCAGCGCGTCGCGCAATCGTGGCTCGTACTGGAACTGACCGACTCGGCGTTTTGGGTCGGTGCGGTGAGCGCTGTCGCTGCTGCCCCGATGCTGCTGTTCACACTATACGCTGGTGCGTTGGCAGATCAACTCCCAAAGCGACCGCTCGTCGTTACGACGCAGTCCATTGCCGCGGTAGCCGCGCTTCTGCTCGCCGCCGTGACCCTGAGTGCGTCAGTCGCGCTTTGGCATGTGGTCGCTGCGGCCATCGTGATGGGTACGGCCAACGCGTTCGGGCTCCCGGCACGCCAAGCATTTGTCACGCAGATGGTTGGTCGTGAAGATCTCACGAGCGCGATCGCGTTGAACTCCTCCGCATTCAACGCGAGTCGCATGATCGGTCCGGCCATAGCCGGCACGGTCGTGGCGACCGTAGGGGTCGGGGTGTGTTTCCTCGCCAACGGCGTGAGCTACCTGGCCATCATCGTGGCGCTCTTGGCAATTCGAGTGTCAGAACTCCGTGATGAAGCGAGGACCACCAAAACGGCACGGCAGGCGATCGGTGAAGGCCTCCGATACGTCTTGCACACCCCGCATGCGCGCCTACTGGTCACCAACATCGCCGTCTTCAGCATCTTCACGTTGCCGATGCTCGTCCTCATGCCGGTAGTGGCACGTGATGTCCTTGACGGGGGCGCACCCGAGTACGGATGGCTCATGTCAGTAGTAGGTGCTGGGGCTATTGTCGGGGCGCTCTTGTTAGCGGCGGTCGGGCATCGCGTCCATCGAGGGAGGCTCCTCGGGATCGCGACCGGGGGTGTGGGGGTCGCGGCCCTGGTCTTTGCGCTCCAGACGTCCCTGGGACCGGCTATGGCAGTGTTGGGCATCTTCGGCTTCATGATGATCATCATGACCGCACTGACTAACACGCTCTTGCAGACGCTTGCCCCAGATGAGTTGCGGGGACGAGTAATCTCCTTTTACGCGTTTGCGTTCCTCGGCTTGAGCCCTGTTGGCGCACTCCAGGTCGGCATCGTGGCAGAACGGTTCGGGCCCATGATCGCCATCGCTATCGGGGGCGTGGCAATGGCGATGTCGGCCGGCCGCACGATGCTAGCGCCAGCCCTGCGCACCACGGGATAGGGGGCTATTGCGGCGCCTCGTCTAGATCGAGCGCTTCGCGGGCTTCGGAGAGACGAGTACTGGGGACGAGCACCGCGACGCCGCGCACAGTGTCGCCGGAGAATCCCGGCCCAAAAAGGCCGGTTGCACCCCGCTTGTCCACGCGACTCGCAATACCGCAGGCTTGCAGCCTCCCGACCGCCAAGTCAGCCTCGTGGCCCGCGCGGTAGGTGGCAACGACTTTCCAGCTTATCGATTCGCTCATGTCAGTATGATCGAAAGAGTGGGACGGCGTCTTCGTGTGTCAGGACCCAAAGGGTATACACCCCGAGCGCCGTTCCGATCGGCACTTCGAGAAGGTGCAGGCATCCGAGAATGATCGCGAGGATCCGCGCCCAACTCTTCTGTGCCAGGAGCCCGAAGCCAGCGATGAGCCCTGGCGCGGCAAGTATGGCCATGAACACTGCGACCAGCGTACCGATGAGACCGAGTACGCCGGCCGCTTGAACATCACCTGAGAGGATTCCTATGCCTGAGAGCAAGAAGAACACGAGCACACCGATGATGAGCGCGATGGCGTGATAGATCAGGTAGATCAAGCCGAGTGCTCGAACGTGGTTGTGCATGCCAGTCCTCTTTTCGACACAATACGCAACTTGCTTCAAATCGTTTCAACGTTGGACATGCTGTTCACATGTGATCATTGCTTGACCGGCGGGAATCGCGCATGGGTCACCGCTGCGCGCGCCTTCACATCGTGCTACATCCGTGTATCGGCTGTTGGGCCATACACCATTGGCAGCGGGACATCACGCAACCGCAAATAGACGGTCATCTGTCCCCGATGGTGATACACGTGGTTGAACAGAAACGACCGCAACACGCCGGCACGTGGCTGCGTGAACACGGTCCGGCCGCCATTCTTCAGTGTCCATGGTTTCATGAATTCTTCATCCGATGTGCTGGCAATGGCATCACGAGCGTCCTTGACATTGGCATCGAATACTTCGAGCAAGTCGGTCGAGGTCGTGTAGCTCCGCGTCGGCGCGTCGGATCCATCGGGCGGGTTCAAGTCGTATTCGGACTTGGTCAGGGTCATGCGAGTCCACGTCAGAAGGTTGGCAATGTGGAGTGCCAACTCCCCCATCGTGTAGGATTTGTCGTGGGGCTTCCATGCGGCATATTCGTCGGTCACCAGGCTCAACACGGTGCGTGTGGAGGCCATTTCGTGATCAAACTCGGGCAGAAGCTGTTCGGCAATCATTGGGGCTCCATGCGTGTAGGTTTTGCGGCCAAACTACGTCGTCATCGATCACGGTGCCTCACTCGGGCGTTGGGCAGTTTATCCGTACGACACACCAGGATGGACAATATTCACAGCGAAGAGAAAGATCGGCTGGAATATTTGTCCGAATACCTGCCAGGCGATGATGATGCCGATGAGTGCCAGGCCAGGCTGCGTCCAGATGAATTGCTGATACCGGGGTATGGTGCGATCCGAAAGTAGGAGGGGGAGTGCACCGCTCCCATCCAGCGGTGGGATGGGGAGCATGTTCAAGATGAAGAGAATCAGGTTCAACGAAAAAACTGCTCCAAGCGCAAACGCGACGCCGTCCAATGCTGGGCTCGAGCCCGTCACAATGTGGCCGAACCTGACGCTGGACGGTGAGCTCAACACGTCCGCGAGGAGCGCGACGTAGATGATGATGCCCGACAGAACGATAAGCATGAGGTTGGCCGCGGGGCCGGCGAGCGCCATCCAGGCCGCGCGTTTAGGGAAACGCATGGCCCATCGAACGTCATAAGGAGCACTCGCGTAGCCGAAAGGCCATCCGGCGAGGAACACCGAGACAATCGGGAGTGCGACCATACCAATGGGTTCACGCTTGATGTGCGGCCGAGGATCGAGTGACACTTGGCCGCCGTGGTAAGCGGTGAGGTCGCCGCCGAGCTTGGCTGCCCAGGCATGGGCCGCCTCATGCAGCGTGGTCGAGATGAGGAACACGACGTAATACACCAGTCCGTCAGCAATATTCGGCATTGGCCGTCGAGAATCGCTTAGAGGTGAAGGGCCTGCCGAAGTGCCTCCGTCAAGGCATTCAGCTTGTTCTTGAACTTCGCCGTATTACGCCGCCAGATAACCCTAGTAAGTAACAGGCCACCGGCAACCCCAGATCCAAAGAGGGTCATTCCGACCGCCACGCCAGGCTCCGTGATCGCGCCCGTTACTACGCCCGCCAAGATCCCGATGCTCATCGAGCCGACACCCGTGAGGACGGCAGCTCCTCCGCGATCTGCGATGATCTCGACGCTCGTGCTCCCCGCACGCTTGCTGATCGTCACCGCCAGTTGACTCGGCTCTCCAACGGTCTTCCATTCCATGGATCCCATCACTTCGGTCGTCACTCCCTGATGCCCCAGGAGGCGTCGCGCGATAGCGACGAGTTCCTGCGCCTTCTCGGGTGAAATCTCGCCATCTTGAGTGAGCCGAACTTGGTAGAGAGCGCCGCCACCAAAGAACCGTGCCAGCGCACCGGGGCTGTCGATTGGCAGCTGGGTGGCCGCTTGCGCAACCAATTCCGGGTCGAGACCGATTTCACGCGCAATGTCCTGAATAGTCTCCAGGTCCAACCCCTCGCCACGGTTGGCGCCCTGTGCCTGAAGATCAGTCGCCTTGCGGAGAATCAGCGCGACTTCTTCATCGGTGTATTGACGATCAGCACTCACTCATGCCCCGTTCAGGTCACGACTCGGTGTGTGGGCTCGATGACCGGACTTAGGTCCAGCCTCGCATTCCCGCGGCCTGCACGATGAGGTTCGCGCATTGCTCGTACGAGAACACGCCGCTGTTGAAGACAAGGTGGTAGTTGGCCGGGTTGTCCCACCGGCGGTCGTAATGGGCCTTCACGTAGCGCCGCCGTCCTTCATCGACCTTCTCAATCTTCTCCTTCGCCTCATCGCGCGCTAACCCGAGCCGTTCCGTAGCTGCCGCGATTCGGGATTCGAGGGAGCCCACGACAAAAACGTGCAATGCGTCCGGGCGACCCGCGAGGGCCGCTTGCGCTCCCCTCCCAACCATGACGACGTGGGGTTCGGCTGCGGCCAGCTGATCGATGACCATCTGCGTCGCCTTCACCATCCGCTCGTCGTAGCCTAACCGTGCGTCTGGTGCTTCGCCGGTGGACACGAATACTTCGGGCGACGAAATCGCGAGCGCATCGGCGAGACGCTCCACGAGCGACGGGACTCGCTCCTCGTGTTCCTGGACCTCCTCCTTCGACAAGCCGGCGCGCTCGGCCACGCGGTCGATGAAGTCGTTGTCAATGACCGGCCAGTCCAGTCGCTCGCCGACGAGTGCGGCGATGACCGACCCGCCCGAAGCGTACTGTCGCGAGATGGTAATGACCGACATGACGGTTAGCGAGCGTGGTGGAGGTTCGTCAACGCGGGGTCGTCATTGAAACAGTTGTGGATCAATGCCCCCACTACCATGCTTGTAACCGCCCGGTGCGCGCATGCGCGAGTATCCCAGCTCCGACGATCGGGAGATGCGTTTGTGGGCCACCAGGCCTTCCAGTACCAGCTCGCATCCGGCCACGAGCGTGGCGGGGTCCTTTTGTGGGGCAAGCTTGGTCTTCTCTACGACGTTGAGCAGCCCGGGAATGGCGGAGAAACCTTTCAGGCAGAGATCGGATCGCTCCATGGGAGAAATCTTCAGCGCGCCGCCTTCATCGAACCAGCTCACAACTTCATCGCAGTCTATCTGACCGACGTATTGATCGAAGACGGCCCCAGCAGCGTTACGCACTAACTCTGCCCCGATGCGGTCGGAGCCGTGCAGCTCGCCCTCGTACTCGAGTTCGATCTTGCCCGTCATGGCCGGGAGGGCACTGTACACGTCGGACAGGCGCGGAACGATGTGTTTCTCTTTGGAGCCCAACGATCGCTGTTCCGCGTTGGAGATCGCATTCTCGAGCATGCTGATGGGAAGACGCTGGCTCACGCCGGACCGCCGGTCGATGCGCTTGTCTTCACGGGCCGCGAACGCTATGCCCTCGATGATCTCCTTGATGAACCGTGGAACGTCGAGCGCCTCCGTGTCCCGATCCGTCCACGCTTCGCCTTCTGTGATCGTTATGCCGTGTTCCAGGGTCGGTGGGTAGTGCGTCTTGATCTCGCTACCGATCCTGTCCTTCAGCGGCGTGATGATCTTGCCGCGCGCCGTGTAATCTTCGGGATTGGCGGAAAACACCAACATCACGTCGAGCGACAAGCGGATCGGGTAGCCCTTAATCTGCACGTCGCCTTCTTGCATGATGTTGAACAGGCCTACCTGAATCTTCCCGGCGAGGTCGGGCAACTCGTTGATGGCGAAGATGCCTCGATTACTCCGTGGCAATAGACCGTAGTGAATGGTGAGTTCGTCAGATAAGATGTGACCGCCCCGCGCCGCCTTGATGGGGTCCACATCCCCGATGACGTCGGCGATAGTGACGTCGGGCGTTGCGAGTTTCTCCACGTACCGCCGATGCGGCGGCAGCCACTCGATCGGCGCCGCATCACCACATTCGTCAAGAAGTTGCCTGCCGAACTTGGATATCGGTGCAAACGGATTATCGTTGACTTCACTGCCGGCCAACACGGGAATCTCGTCGTCGAGCAGCGTTGTGAGCGCCCGCAGAATCCGGCTCTTTGCCTGGCCACGCAGGCCCAGCAAGATGAAGTTGTGTCGAGACAGCACCGCGTTCACGATCTGCGGTGTCACGCTTTCCTCATAACCCACGATTCCAGGGAAGATCTCTTGTCCCCGTTCCATCATGGACACGAGGTTGGCACGCATTTCGTCCTTGACCGACCGCATGTGCATGTGCGGCCGAGACCATACGGTTTGTTTCAGTTCTCGCAATGTCGACGGTTTGACACTCATCGGTGATTCACCAGCTCCCTTGACCCATCAGTCCATCAGTCCCATCAGTCCCATCCATCCCCCTGTCCCAACAATCACCCCGTGTTCACACTTCTCGCAACCGGACGCCATACAAGCGAACGGCCGTGACGCCGAATGCACGGACCAGCACCCCGATGCCGTTTGCTGTGGGCTGTACTGGTTGGCGCAGGGGTCGGCCGGCATAATCGACGATCTCCGCGTCGTCGAATTCGAGAAGGCCGCGTTCGAGGCCGACAGTCCGTGAGGCCCCAAGCAGATCCTGCACGTACACGGTGACTGTTGTGGCGAACTGGTTTACCGGGTCGATCGCGAGGATTGCGGCGCTCGGCTGATCGAGATTGAAGAGCGAGCCGAACCTAGGCAGTCGCCCGGCCCGGCTGGCACGCACAGGGTGTTGCTGCAAGTCGATCGTGCGCCATCCAAATCGCGCAGCATCGGCCACGGTGGCCGGAAGCCGGTCCGCCATCAGGCGGAATCCAGCCCCGCTTGCTCCCCGCGCGACCACGGCACCGTTCTCAGTGACCACAGCGTGGTGCTGCGTGGACCAGAAGTACCCGTTGACTGCTCCCCGAAGCCATACCCACCGCGCGAAGTCGAATGGAGGTGTTGGGAGCGCTGCTTGGTGGTGACCGAACCCGCGGTCCCAGAGCACTTCCTGGGCTGGTTCTGCAAACTGAAAGCGGCTGTCGAGAATGCGCGTGTCGCGCAGCGCCTCGTTGCGAATCGTGATCCACGGCACGCTGTCGAACAGCAGAATGGTCGACTGCACACGCCCGACCCGCGGCAGATAGCGTTCGATACTCACGCGAACCCCGAGGCCAGGAAGGATTTCCTGGGAGAGCCGATCCAGGCGCGCGCCATCGAGCACGTTCATACCGGATCCCACCCACTCCAGGCCCGAGCGGCGGTCCACAATAGACGCAATACTGCCGTCCGCCTCGTCCACGCGGATCTGGTGGCGGGCTGACTGGGCCATTGGGTCATTGGTCCCGGGGTGTGGGGAGTTGGGTTCGTCGCCGAGGTCAAGCAACAAAGCGTAGCCCTGTGCCGGAATGTCAGTTATGAGCTGCTGCGACCCGGTGACGTCCATCACGTCGGTTCGGGGAAACGGGGCCGGATTGAAGACGAGGGTACCAGCGAATTCGGTTCGGATCTCCCGAGCAATCGCCTCCATGCCCCGGTATCCATTGGCCAGGATCGCGCCGAGGGCCAGTGAAGGCCTGTTGACCGTTCTCGCGCGCCCAAGGGCGAAGGTGCGTTGTCGCTCGATGGCGTCTTCGACCGATCCGACAGGCTCGGATGCAGACCACGGTGTCCGGATGGTCGGCACCACAGTCGTCGACTGCCGTGCGAGCCCGAGCACGTCGTCCGGCAGTCCCGATTCGAACCTGGGATAGGCGAACCGCGCATTCCACTCGTTTAGTGCCAGCTTCCGGCTTGGGGCGTTTTCGAATTCTGTGTCGACCACAAACGTGATGCGTTCCCCAGTGTCACGCCCTCGAGCATCGACTGGTGTGACGTGTATGGGAGAAGTCGAGAGCCATTGATCGACACGGCGTTGCGCTGTCGCGGCCGAATCGTCGAAGCCCAACGATTCGAGCGTCCCACCGGGCGGGAGCGGCAGGGCAAGCAGCGAACTCCCGTCCAGGCCCTGCCACCATTCGTAGGCAGGTCCGCCACCCCATGGTCGAACGACGTAGGACACGGTGGCGCCAGCGAGGACGGCGACTTCTACTTGGTCGAGCGGGGTGCTCGATCCGTGGAACGCCACCGAGTTGAACCCAATTCCGACATCGGTCGAGCCCGCGCCCTGGACTGCTTCTAGTGTCGCGAGGGGGTCCAGTTCTGGTCTGCTGTATCGCCTGGCGGGGTTGAGACGGACGTTGACCTCACGGGTCAGCACCCGCCGAACGGTCCTCGCTGTCGGTCGGGCTTCATCCACGAATCGCCGGACCTCTGACTCGTAGGAGATCACGAGCCAGTGGATCGTCCAGCGAGGTCCGCGTGCGACCCGATGGGTGGTGCGGTGGACACCACGCAGCCCCGGGGCCTCGAGCGCACTGATCAGAATCTCGTTCGGCTGAAGCTGGAGCCAGAGCTCTCCTACGAGTGTGCCGCCGGTACGAAGGACGCCTGCGGTCCCGAGGAGTCTGGAGCGTCTGTCGTAAACGCGGAGCCGAGCGGCAGGTGCGTCGATCCCGGTTACCGTGAAACGGATCAGACTGCTTTCGCCGTCGGCGGCGTAGAAGACGGTGGATTCGGCACTGACTGTTGGAGCGCGTGAGGCGTGCAGCCTGGAGGCTGAGGCCGCAATTGCGGCTGCGGAGGAGAGAAAGAGTCGGCGTTTCATGCGAAGCGCCAATTTACCCTGAGATGAGTGTTACGGGAGGCTTACTACCCTACAACACCCCCTTTTTGCACGGCTTCACCCTCACCGCACACACCTTGAGCTCGGCGGTCTGCGTCACCGGATCGTAGCCGGACCCGGTCAGGGCGTTGATCGGCACGTCCGCGAATGAGAACGATGCGAACACGGTCCCTTTCGGACTCCGGTTCGTGGTTCTTACTTTGATCTCGACCTTACCCCGGCGACTTGCCAGCTCGGCCCACTCGCCATCGACTAATCCCCACTTCGCCGCGTCGTCCGGATGGACTTCGAGCACCTCTTCCGGCAGTAGGTAGTCGATTCCCGCAGACCGACCCGTCTGCGTACGCGTGTGATACGCCTGCAACCGTCGACCCGTGGTCAGCCACACCGGGTAGTCGTCGTCGATGACCTCGGCAGGGTCGCGATAGTTGATCAGCTTGAAGATGCCCCGCCCGTTGATGAATCCGTCCTCGTGGAGGCGTGGCGTACCCGGATGGTTCTTCTCAGGAACCGGCCACTGATACTCCCCATGCTCGATGCGATCCCAATCGAGTCCGTAGTACGTCGGCGAGAGCGAACACACCTCGTTGAAGATGTCCTTGGCACTTTCGTGTTCGAAGCCCTGAAATCCCATACGTTGCGCCAGCATCTGAAGAATCTGCCAATCGGGCTTCGCTTCACCCGGTGGATCGATTGCCTTGCGCAGGCGCTGCACGCGACGCTCGGTGTTCGTCTGCGTTCCATCGACCTCACCCCAGGCCGCCGCCGGAAACACGACGTCGGCCATCTTCGCCGTGTCGGTCAAGAAGATGTCGATGACGACCAGCAGGTCGAGACTCTTGAGTGCCTTTTCACAGTGATCACGATTCGGATCCGTCACGACGGTGTTCTCCCCGTCGATGATCATCGCGCGGATCGCGTCACCACAGGAGTCGAGCGCGGTTACCTTGGTGATCCCTTTTTCGAGGTCGACCTTGATGCCCCATGCCTTCTCAAATTTCTCCTGGTTCTTGGGATCGGTGACAGGCTGAAACCCAGGGTAGTTGTTGGGCAACGCTCCCATGTCGCCGGCGCCCTGGATGTTGTTCTGCCCGCGCATCGGATTGATGCCGGTACCCTCTCGACCGATGTTACCGGTCATGAGTGCCAGGTTGCACAAGCTCTGCACGTTGTCGACGCCGCAGATGTGTTCCGTGATCCCCAGCGTGTAGTAAATGGCACCACGTTCGGCTTGCGCGTACCACAACGCGGCCTGTTCGATGTCTGCGGCCGGCACCCCGGTAATGCCCTCGGCCCACTCCGGCGTGAACTGCTTCACGTGTTCGAGGAATGTCTCGCCTTCGGTCGTACGATCGGCCATGAACACGTCGTTGACCAAGCCTTCACGTTGGATGACGTGGGCCATGCCGAGCAACAAAGCGGCATCCGATCCCACACGGATAGGAAGGTAGAGATCTGAGATGTCAGCCAGTCCGATTCGTCGGGGATCGGCGACGATGAGTTTGGCCCCGTTCGCAATCGCCTTCTTCAAGCGTGTCGCTGCGACCGGGTGCGCCTCGGTCATGTTGGTGCCGATACAGAAGATGACCGTCGGCTTGTCCATGTCCGCCAATGGGTTTGACATCGCCCCCCGACCAATCGTGGCTGCCAGACCGGCAACCGTGGGGCTGTGTCAGGCACGGCTACAGTTGTCTATGTAATTCGTCCCGAAACCAGCCCGTATGAACTTCTGCATGGAGTATGCAGCCTCACACGGTGCGCGTCCCGAGGCGACGCCATAGACACTGTGCCGGCCGTGTTGTTCGAGTACACGTTTGAGACCGTCGGCCGCGCGATCGAGCGCGGTATCCCAATCGGTCTCGTGAAGCTCACCGTCGTCGCCTCGTACCATCGGTGCCTTGAGGCGGTCCGGATGCTGAATGAAATCGTAGGCAAACTGTCCTTTGACGCAGAGCGCCCCTTCGTTCGCAGGACCGTCCATGGCGGGCTGAAGGCCGACGATGGTCTCGCCTTTGGTCATTAGGTCGACGGCACACCCGACGCCGCAATACGGACAGATCGTGCGGGTCTTTTCGATCTCTCCTGGGGTGTCCGTGTGCCGCATGGCCTTCTTATCGCCCAGCGCGCCGGTCGGACACGTTTGTACGCACTGTCCGCAGAAGGTGCAGGATGAATCCTTCAGCAGCCCGTTGAATTCCGTCGTGATCTGTGTGGCGAAGCCGCGATTCATAATGGAGATGGCATAATCCCCTTCGTGTTCGGCACACACACGCACGCATCGATAACACGAAATACAGAGATCGTAATCGCGAAGGATGAACGGGTTGTCGTCATCGTCGCGAGTCGCACCCGACTGGCCACCTTCGAAACGCCCGGTTCGCGCGTCGTATGCATCAACCAATGTGGCGAGTTCCTGCGATGCGTAGCCACGCAGCGGGTCGACGTCGACCTCGCGATTCTCGGATATCAGGAGTTCGAGAAGCGTCTTGCGGTGGCTGTCGATTTCGTGGGTTTGCGTTTGGACAACCATGTCGGGCGCTGCCGGCATGGTGCAAGAGGCCACGGGCGACCGCATGCCCTCCACTTGGACGACGCACATCCGGCATCCGCCGAACGGTTCGAGGCGCTCGTCATAGCAGAGGGTGGGGATGTCCTTGTGGTATCGCCGAGCGACGTCGTAAATCGTCTCGCCCTCGACGAACTGGACCTCGACGCCGTCGAGAGTCATGCAATGTGTCTGGGCTTCCGCGGCGGTCATGATCATGCGGGAGGCCTCCTATGACTGCACATGCGTAGCAATCTGTTCTGGAAAGTATCGCAACAAGCTGTCGGTCACGAGGGGCGCGGCGATTCCCAGTCCGCACGCACTGATGGCCTTCATCGTCACGCCGATGTCGGTGACTTCATCGATCCAATCGCCGACGTCCTTAGGCCCGGCATCGCCCGCCAAGCGTTCCGTCAGCCGTTGCGTGCCGATACGACACGGGAAACACTTCCCGCACGACTCGTGAGCGAAGAATGACGTCGAGATCATCACCTGCGAGGAACCCACCGGACAGTCCCGCCATGGTTACGGCCTGAACGGTCCGCCCGTCCGCCGGCCCGCCTGCCCACTCCGTCAGAAGTGTCTGGAGCGGGAGACCGAACGGGACCTCGTAATTCCCGGGTCGTTGAATGTCTCCTGACAAACTGATGAGCTTGGTGCCCGCGTGGTCACCCATCCCGAGTCCACGGTACCACTCGGCGCCGTTGGCCAAGATGTGTGACGCGGCAGCCAAGGTCTCGACGTTGTTCACGACGGTCGGCAGATCCTCGTAGCCGTGGGTTACGGGAAACGGCGGTCGGTTCCGTGGGAACGGGTGCTTCCCCTCGAGGCTGTTTAGGAGTGAGGTCTCCTCCCCGCAAATGTAGGCTCCGGCGCCCCGCCGGACCCAGACCTGGAACGTGAAGTCGGTGCCGAGGATGGAGTCGCCCAACAGCCCTTCTTCCGTGGCTTCCGCGATGGCCCGCTCCAGCACTCCGAGCGTGTCCGGATACTCGTAGCGGAGGTAAATGAAACCCCGGCTCGCCCCGGCCGCGTACGCCGCGATCGCCATGCCTTCCAGAACGGCATGCGGGTCGTAGTCCATGAGCACGCGGTCCTTGAAGCAACCGGGCTCACCCTCGTCCGCGTTGCACACCACCGTCTTGGGATCCCCGGTCGCCTCCCGCACCGCCCTCCACTTCCGGCCGGTGGGGAAGCCGGCCCCGCCGCGCCCGGCCAGCCCACTGTCGTCGATGAGGTCCAGGACGCCGCCGGGGTCGAGATCGCGGACCGCGCGTTCGAGGCCGGCGTAGCCACCCCCCTCTCGATAACCGGCCAACCTGGCCCGGTCGGGTTCGCGAATGCCCGCGAACACGCACTCCGTCACGCCGGGAAGCGCAGGCGGCGGGAGAGGCGCCGGGCCACCGGTCAGCGCTTCCATGCTGGCGCCGGTCTGGACCGCGTCGCCCCGAAGCACGGGGACGGGCTGGTCGCAGCGGCCGGGACAGGGCATCGACTGGGGGGATGCGCCGGCCGCTTCCAGCTCCTCGATGACCCGATGCGCACCTCGACCCGAGCACACGGGACCGGTGCACACCCGGGGTCGATCCCGTCCGCCCGGCTCCCGCGAGAAGTGATGGTAGAAAGTGACCGTGCCGTAGAGATCTGCGATCGGAATGCGGAGGGCGGTGCCCACGAAGCGGAGGGCGTCCTCCGAGAGGTGACCGTCGCGCTCGTGGAGGGCATGGAGAAGCGGTAGGAGCGGGGCCGGTTGGTCCACCCAGCGCTCCAGCAAGTCTTGGTTGGACGGAGTAGTCATGCGGGCATTAGGCTATGGGTCGGCGGAGTGCGCAACCGTGGGGGCCCAGTGCCTCCCGGGGATCGCATGCGCGGTTCCCGATAGTTACCCTACGCAGCAAGGCTCGACGGGCGCTGTTGGGGGGAGGATCCCCGCTTCTCGGCAGGGGAATGCACCGCCATCCGGGGCGGGCTTCCCCCGTCTGGCAATTCTACACTTTGTGCCCGACCCTTTTCCGAGAGTCGGAGCCGAGTGAACAAGGAGGCAGCAATGAGGAGGTCGTTCCCAGCCGTTCTCGCATTCGTCCCCTGGGCACTCCTTGCTTGTGCGGGAGAGGAGGGGCCGTCCGAGGAGGAGCTGGCGGCTCTGGCCATGGAGGCCCAGGTGGACTCCATGCAGATGGCGATGGAACTGATCACGCCGGATGCCTTCGACTCGATCTCCTGGGAAACCAACCAGGAGGCCTTTGAACGGGGCGGCGTGGTCTACCAGTTCAGTTGCGTGAAATGCCATGGTCCCGAGGGGGCCGGCGACGCCGGCTTCGTTCAGCAGGGCGACACGCTCAGGCCGCCGACGTTCCTCTCCTCGGATTGGCGCT
>CAMYLY010000005.1 GCA_947259405.1 uncultured Gemmatimonadales bacterium
CGGACGGTTCCGCCGCTTTGCGACTGATCGTGACATTCCAGGCATTCGGGCGGCTCGAATCCGCCGTTGGTCGAATCACCTTGGGCCGCCGTGGTAATGCGGTGATTGTGGCACCCCGCGGTCGCGCAGTTCGCTCCCGCGTTGTGGTTCCTTGGCTGTGGGTCGTTGGTCTGCGTTGCGTTCGCGTGATGATCCGTCTGCGTATGACACACCTCGCACACGCCGTCGTACGTAAGGTCGCCGTCGGCGTAGGAGTTCGTCCCGGTGGTGGCCGTGAACACTACCGTGCGATCCCCGCTGTTCGGCGTCGTGATGACGGGTTCGATGAGCTTGAGGTTGGTCCCCGCATCGCCACGGTGCGGCGTGTGGCACTCGATGCAGGTCGTGGACTGCGTGTGCCGGTAGCCATTGTGCAGCATCACTCCCTCAGGCGCTCCTTGGCCGGCCCCTGAGGCGTGGCAGTTCAGGCACAGGTCCTCCGCGACGGCGAAGTTCGACAGCACGGTACCGCCACCACCATGCAGATTGTGGCAGTTGCTGCACGCTTGGCCAATGACGTGAACGGTTTGCGCCTCGAGTGGCGCGGGTATGGCCAGCCAAGCCAGCGAGCATACGGTCAACGCGAATCCGGTCGGGAGCGCTCTCATGGCAGTGCCGCCCCGGCTCGGAACGCCTCGACGCGCGCCGTGCTGTAGCTCGTGACGAACACGTCGTCACGCTTGCCAATCACGACGTCAAAGGGAACGCGCAGTTCCGGAGGCCCGAGGTTACGGCCACCTAACGTCTTGATGCGCTGACCGCTCGCTCGATCGTACGCCAATACCTGTGCCAGCATGACGTCGGCGAAGTAGACCGCGCCGTCATCGGTGATCGCGAGGCCCTGGGGTGTCGAGAAGCCCCCGCTACACCCGAGCCCGCCACACGAGCCCCGGCCGGAGATCTGCCTAACGAAGGTGCCGTCAAACCCAAACACCTTGATCGCGGCGTATTCGTTGGGATCACCGTGATCGCTCACCAAGACCTGTTCGAGCCGGCGATCAGCCACGATCCCCGTGGGCCGTTGCAGATTGGAGGCACCCGGGCCCGGGCCCGAGATCGAGTACTGATAGGGGCCGTGCAGATCGAAGACCTTGATGTCTTTGGCCTCGGCATCCACCACAAACACGGAGCGCGAGCCCTTGTCGATGGCGAGATCGACCGGGTAGCCGACCGCACCCGCTCCCGCTCCAAGTGAGTACTGGTAGGCGCCTTTTGCGTTATACACGTCTACGGATCCCTGCTCGGCATCTCCCACCAGGATCCGGTTGCCCGCCATACCAATGGCCACGGGCTTCCCCCCCACCCTCATCGCGCCGTTCGGGTACAGCGTCGCTGGATCCACGTCGAACACCAATCCCTTGGTGGGATCGGTGACGAGAAGTCGTCCCGATGGAGTGGCCGCCATCCGTGAAGGCGCACCCATTGTTGGCACGTGCCCAACGGTGGCTACGCGGAAGGACGGTTCGACCAAGGCGTCGAAATCCGGGCCGCCCGTCGAGGCGGTCTCGTCGATGCATCCCAAGACCACGAACCCCAGGACCACCGGGGTGAGGTGGACCAGCGATCGTTTACGCGCGTGTTCCATAGGGACGTTCAAATGCAAAAACCACACCTCCAGCGATCCCGAATGCTGCTCAACTTCTACTTTGCCCCGCGCACATGAAGACTCGATGAAGGGCCGGTGAACTACTGGAAACTGGGGGTTCGCAGCCGTGGCAAATGTGATTACTGTCACGAACCCGCAGGCCTGTCAGAGTCGCCACGACTCGACCTGCTTGCGGACCGACCGCGGACCGTGTTACGCCAACGGAACCTAGCCGTCACGAAACTGGACTTCGACCCATGACCTCCATCCCTTGCCCGAAATGCGGGCAATCCGCAAGTGGGCAATTCTGCTCAAACTGTGGCGCCTCCCTTGTCGCACCCACCTGCCGAAGCTGCTCCACGCAGCTATCACCGGGAGCGACGTTCTGTCATCAGTGCGGTGCACAGCAAACCCAGCTCGCCTCAGGCAGCAACCTCAAATGGCTTGCGCTGATACCCGTGGCCGCCGTCATGCTGGCGTTGGGGTGGTTTGCCGCCCGCCAGCCAGGCGCGCCGCCGCCCGCTGACCAACCGGCAGCGGGATTGGCCGCCGCACCCAATCAGATTGACATCAGCGAGCTGCCACCGGTGGAACAGGCGAACAGAATGTTCAACGTGGTGATGGCCGCGAAGGAGGGTGGCGACCAGGAAGGCGTGAGCCTCCACGCCCCCATTGCGATCCAGGCCTACCTTGGGCTTGGCGCGTTGGACCGGGACGGGCACTTCCACCTCGGGATGCTCTACACAGCGAATGGCGAATTCGCCCAGGCTCTCGACCGCGCCGATTCGCTCTCCACCGCCGTTCCGGGCCACCTGCTGGCCAGCATGCTCCGGGCCGCGGTGGCGGAGTCGCAGAGCGATTCCACCGCACTGCGAGACAGCTATGACGAGTTCCTCGCGAACTACGAGGCCGAGATCGTCATCAGCCGCGACGAATACGTCCAGCACGCCGGGACTCTCGAGGGCTTCCGCGAGCGAGCGCGCCAAGCGCAATAACGGTACGCGCCACAGGCGCGCATCTCACGTCCACTTGGGCGTACCTTCGCAACCGCTGCCCGGAGGCTCGTCGCCATCAGGCCGGCGCGACCTCCTCGTCCGATTGCCACGGCGGAAGCAGTTTGACCAGCACCCAGAGGATGACGAACGGGAGTGCCAGCAAACCGATGGTCATTGCCAGCCCCTCGAGTCCCAACAACTCGACTTTGTAGACTGTGAGCCCACGCAGACTCTTCGAGAACAACTGGCCACCGATGACCACATTCCACCGGATGCTGAAGATGCCAATCTGAACCAGCACGGCCGCAGTGAAGTAGACGAACTGCTTGAGCTCCGGCGGCACTCGGACGAATCCGCCTTTGCGCAAACCGGGTGAAACAAGCCCAAGGGCAACGAGCGGCACGACGGACCCCATGAAGATCTGCAGGACGATCAAGCTGATAAACAGTCGACTCTCGATCATCTGCCCCAAGATCTCGATGGATTCCTCAGACTCATACAACCGGTGAATGAAGTCGAGCATTTCCAGCGAGAAATCCACGACCATCGCGTAGAACAGGAATTGTGCAAGCTTGTCTAAGCACGCCATGTCGATACGACGCCACCGGAACATGGTCGTGATCATATAAAGCACCAGGACCAGCGCGATCCCCGACACCATGGCCGAAAAGAGGAAGACGACTGGCATCAGGACACTGCTCCACCACGGGTTCGCCTTGATCGATCCGAAGATGAATCCCACGTACCCGTGCAGCAGGAATGCGGACGGGATACCGATGACGGTGATCCACCGCCCGGCGCTATCGTCGAACTTGAGCGCCTTCTCCGACAAGTCCGTGGATCCGAGCGCGAGGGCGTAGTAAACCCACTTCTTCAACCCAGTCGACTGCCGCGCCCACAGAACCATGTCCTGGCGGTAATCGAACCAAATCTCCAGGAGTAGGACGACGGCCAAGTACCAGGCGTACACGAACCCGAACATCGCCATCGCGGACTGGCGGTTGGGTGTCAGGAAGATTTCGTACGATCGCTCCGGGTGTCCCAGGTGCGCGAGGAGCGGAAGGGGGGCAACAAGGAGAAACGCCAGTGCGGTCAGCAGGGCCAGCCGGTACGTGGGCTGGACTTCCTTCACGTTGAACACGCGCTCCAATGATGCCAAGATGAACGCGCCGGCCACCAACCCGGTGATATACGGATAGAGCACGACGAGCAGGCCCCAGTGGAGCTCGAATTCGTTGGGGTAGATGAAGCCCTGCACGATTACCGCACCTCACCATCGAGATTGGCATAGTACGCTTTGGGCCTCGTGTTGAGGTGCGGTTTCAGCACTTGCACGTCATTGAACCGCATGAAGCGGGCGAGCGGCGTCGCCAAGCGCTCGACCTCGCCAAAGATCCGCGCGCCTGTGGGGCACACTTCCACGCAAGCCGGCACCAAGCCATCGACCACCCGGTGGTAACAGAACGTGCATTTGGCGGCGACGTGCTTCTCGGGATGCATCCAGCGCGCGCCATACGGGCACGCCTGGATGCAGTACCGGCAGCCAATGCAATACTCATCGTCGACCAATACCACACCATCTACCGTCGTGAACGTCGCACCCACCGGACAGACTTGGACGCACGGTGGACTAGCACAGTGGTTGCAGAGTTTTGGGACGAAAAACGAGCGTCGCAGATCGGTTTCTTCATCCAAGGGTGGAAATCCATCAATGCCGCCGTTCGGGCTGTCCACCTCGACCTCGCCGTTCGGGCGGATGACGTAGCGCTCGATCCACGTATTGAAGAACTCGGGGTCGTCCGGGACATCGTTTTCCGTCTTGCACGCGACCACGCAGCGCGCACAGCCGATGCACTTGTTGACGTCGATCCCCATGGCATAGTTGTGCTCGTCCTGGTCGACGGCGCCGGCCGCTTCCTGCGCGCCCGCCGCTGGAATGCGCACCACCCCGAGGATGACGAGGGGAGCGGCGCCGGCGGCGACATTCAAGGCCTCCGTGAGGAACTGGCGGCGGTCAACCGCGCCGTCGGTGGCGCGCTCGCCCTCCGTCACCGTCTCCGGCTGCTCTGGCACGGTCATCCGGACTCCGGACGGTGTGGGTAATGGCATTGCCAGCACATGTACGGCTCACCGTGGGAACGCAGATCGATCTGCGGGATGCGCTCACCCGACAGATCGTCCTGGGCGTGGCAGACACCACAGAAGCTCCGCTGGACGGGCTTGCTCGGACGGTTTGCGCGTGGATTGACCTTGTGCTCCTCTCGTGCTTCGTGGCACACCGTGCATTGCAGGTTTGTGTGGTGCGACACCGCCTTCTGGCGGGCGATCTGCCCGTGGCATGCGCTGCATTCCTCGGGCACCTCAGGAGGTTCGGGGGCGTGCGGGTCGTGACACGTGATGCACGGGGTCAGCGGGTTGTGTGCCACCTCATCGATCTGCGGAAATCCTGTCGGGCGCGACGGGTTGTACGAATGGCACAGCGGACACAATCCCCGCTCCCGGGGCGCGGTCGGCTTGATGTCCATTGGCGCAGTCGTATGCTGAGCGGCGGGACCGTGACAGACCTCACAGGTCACCGTGCGGTGATTCGAGGTCAGTCGTTGTTCCGCAATAGGACCATGACACAACGAACATTCGGCGTGGCCCGCGTACTTCTTTGGGTGCGCGGTGATTGAGTCCACGGCAGCCGCGCGATAATGTCCGAGATCACCGAATGTGTCCGGGACGAGTGCCATGCGCGCGCCAATGAGGGCCGCCAGGGCCACAACGAAGACGGCGATAAGACGCGGAACCTGTTGCGGCACGACCTACACCGATGTCAACGAGAGTTTGATCAACCCACCCCTCCCAGCATTCCCGACTGCAAAGGCCGGTGTACCTTGTCGTGATGGCTGTGAAGATTCGATGAACAGTGTCTGATGACGGCTGGTAAACTCCGCCGGCACGGCTCAGGGGCTATGGATCCCAGGTTCTCGATCGAGACCCCTCTGGTCCAACTCGCCGTCGCTGTGCGAGCGGGGATGGTGGTCGCCATCGACCTCAACCGTTCCGGATGCCGCGACCCCGAGACGCCGTTCGAGCGGCGCGTCGCCATGCAGCTGCATGCGTACCTGGCGGGGAGGCGGCACCAATTCGACTTCCCGATCGCGCCGCATGGCAGCCCGTTCGACCAGCAGGTCTGGCACGCACTGCAGGCGATCCCCTATGGTGAGACCCGAACGTACGGCGAGGTCGCGAGGAGCATTGGCCGACCCCAAGGTGCCCGTGCGGTCGGTCGCGCCAACGGGCGCAACCCGATCCCCCTCGTCATCCCGTGCCATCGCGTCGTCGCTGCCGGCGGCAGGCTCGGCGGCTACGGTGGTGGATTGGACCTGAAACGGCGACTGCTCGATCTGGAGACGCGACACACGGTTCTGCTGGACGCACAAGCATGACACTCAGGGCAGCGACGCTTCGCAACTTCCGGAACTTCTCTTCACTCGATGTCACATTCCCCGAAGAAGGCGTGGTCATCCTCGGTGCCAACGGTCATGGCAAGACCAATCTCCTCGAGGCGCTGTATTATCTCGTCCTCTTTCGCTCGCTACGCGGCGCCAAAGATCGGGAACTGGTGCGCTTCGGAAACGACGGATTCTTCGTTGCCGGCGATCTCGGTGATCGCCGCGTAACCGCCGGCTACGAGGTGCGCGGCCGCCGCAAGAAGGTGACCGTTGATGGCCAGGAACGACGCAAGCTGGCGGAGGCCGTCGGCGTCGTCACGGCAGTGGTGTTCTCGCCTGCCGACCGCATGATCGTCACCGGCGGTCCCGCGGCACGACGCCGGTATCTTGACGTCGTGCTCGCGTTGAGCGTGCCGACGTATCTCAAGCACTTGGTGGCCATGCGCGCCGCGCTCAAACAGCGCAATGCTGCGTTGCGACGCGGCAAGGCCGACGAAGCGCTGGCGTTCGATACATCGTACGCTATGTCGGCGTCACAGGTCGCCTGCTCGCGGCGCGAGTGGGTCGCCACGTGGTCCGACCGCTATGCGAGCTTGATCGCGGCACTGGGAGAATCGGGTACCCCCATACTCCTGTACCACGCGCAGCATGGCCGCGAGGATGATGACGTCGCGAGCCTCGAACGGTCGCTGGCCTCGGTGATCGATCGGGATCTTCAGCGCGGGATGACGACGGTCGGACCCCACCGCGACGACCTCGAACTCGTGCTGGACGGGAGGGCGCTTCGTCGCTTCGGTTCCGCCGGGCAACACCGAACCGCGGCCGTTGCACTCCGCCTCCTAGAGGCGACATCACTCAAAGAGGCGCGGGGGGCGGCACCCATGGGACTGTATGACGACGTGTTCGCGGAACTGGACGCGGATCGCCAGGCCCGACTGCTCACCCTGATACAAGACGAGCTGCCGGGACAGGCGATGATTGCAGCTCCACGGGAGTCTGAGGTTCCCCGAGCGCTGCTCGACCGACCGCGATGGCGCATGGAGCACGGACATCTTGCGACGTAGAGCACCCGACGACCCTGGGGGCCGTCCGACGTCGATCGAAGAGGCCGTCAGCGCGTACATCAAGCGACGTGGCCTCAAGCGCCGCATTGACCAGGCCAGCGTCATCCCCGAATGGCCCGAGTTGGTTGGACCCAAGATCGCCGCGGTTACCGAACCCATTGTCGTGCTCGAGCGGGGCGTGCTGCTCGTCGCCGTCCGCTCGAGTGCCTGGATTCAGGAACTCCAGCTGCACTCGCCAGATATTCTCCGAAAGCTCGGGACCCGGGGTAAGAAGATCAAACGCATCGTGTGGCGCCTCGCCGAGGAATAGTCCCGAACGCCTAGAGGCGGTCACGCCCCAACCACTCGTGACCGCCCCTTTTCACCCCGCGGTGTGTCGCGCTACTCGCTCACGCCCTGGAGAAACGTGATGATGTCCTGAACCTGCGTCTGGGTTGGGGAGTCGCCGAGCAGCTCGACCATATGCTCCCGCATGCGGATGACGGTTGTCGGCCAATCCTGTGGCGTATGCTGCCGCGGGTCGGGGAGTTCATGGCACCTTGAGCACGTCGTGACGAACTCGTCTCGTCCGCGGAAGTCTGGCAATTCGCCTTCGGTGACGCGAAGCGCGTTGTCGAGCATGTACTCGCTAATCATGAGACGAGCACTGGCGTCAGGCAGTGGCACCGCAAAATCGTCCGCCACACGCTCGGTTCGGACCCACATGCGACGCAGCACCGCCGGCCAATCGGTCGCCGAATGCGACGTGGGGCTGGGCGCCGCATGACACGCTGCGCAGTATTGCAGCGTCGCTTGGGCCCCCTCGGAATCGGGCTGCGGCAACTCCACGCCGGCCGGTGGCATATTGGCCATCGCGGATTCAAGGATCAAATCATCTTGCGACAGCTGGCCTGGACCTCCACCCCCAGACTGCACCGTACATGCTCCGCACGCGAGGAGCACCACCACTGACGCAGCACGGCTCACCCCACTGCACGATCGAACCATCGATTGTCCCTCCCTCGAGGACTCTGGTTCCCGCCGAATCTCGCGCGCTCGGTCGCGCCATCTCCCCATCCAACCCACACGCGTCGATTCGATCCGTGTCACCATCTCTTCTACCGCGACACCTGCTGCAAATACGCGGAGATGTCTTGCAGCTCCGCTTCAATCGGTGCGTTGCCTAAGAGGTCGACCATGTGCTGGCGCATCCGTGTCACCACCGCCGGCCAATCCTGGGACGTGTGTTGCCGCGGATCGGGCAACGCGTGACATCGTTCGCAGGTCAGCATGTAATACTCGCGGCCCACGAAGTCCGGCAGATCATCGCCAGCCACCTCGAACGCGTGCTCCAACATGTATCGGGTCATCGTCAAGCGCTCGGCAGCATTGGGAACGGGGATGTCGTGTTGTTCAGCAACGCGCTCCGTGCGCAGCCACATGCGTCGCATCACCACCGGCCAGTCCGTGGTCGAATGCGTTCCCGGACTCGAGAGCCCATGACACACCGTGCAGTATTGGTCCAGGAGCATCGCGCCTTCCGAGTCGGGCAAGGGCAGATCGGCACGCTGTGTCCCCTCCGGAGGCATCAGGGCCTTCGCCGAAGCGAGCACCAAGTTGTCGGATTGGCTTCGGGTCCGGGCTGGGGTGTCGTCGGAGGGCGGTGCGGTACACGCCACCAGCGCGAGCGCAGCAACCGACATAGCAGCGACGAAATCAGTGAGTTTCCAACGCATCTCGACTCCAGGTGCACGAGAAACCGTCAGGGACGCCGAAGCGTCGAGTCCGTTTGCCGTCGCTGAATGGTCGTGAATCGGTGTGAAGTTCGCAATGCGTCTGTTGGGAACGAATCGCGAACGCGTGTCGGCTCGATCCGCGGCCGGACCTCCATACGATGGTGCAGCAAATCCAGCACGATCGCGAGGGTTTTCGGGCTGGGGTGTGCGGCGGCTTGGAGCCCCGACGGGCTACACCCAAATCCTTGCCCAAGAACAACTTACGACTGACGCCGCCCGTTGCGCGCACCCCCGAGCTTGGGTATATTGCATAGACCCTTCCGGGGGTCATTCTTGGCCCCCGTTTTTGTTTTCACGCCCGGCGAGGAACATGGCAACTTTGGAGGACAAGGCGCGGTATAGCTCGGACGCGATTCAGGTACTCAAGGGCCTCGATCCCGTCCGCAAACGCCCTGGGATGTACATCGGTTCGACTGGTGTCCGGGGGCTCCATCACCTGGTGCATGAGGTCGTCGACAACGCGATCGACGAGGCTATGGCCGGGTTCTGCGACAAGATCGAAGTCACAATTCACGCGGACAACGCGGTGACCGTCTCGGACAACGGGCGGGGTATTCCGGTCGACCAGCACAAGACCGAGAAGAAGCCGGGTGTCGAAGTGGCAATGACCATGCTTCACGCCGGGGGCAAGTTCGACAAGAACACGTATAAGGTGTCGGGCGGTCTCCACGGGGTCGGTGTCTCGGTCGTGAACGCGCTTTCGGAGCGACTCGACGTGTGGGTGCGCCGAGCCGGCAAGGAACACCACATGGCGTTCGAGCGCGGCGCCACGCTGCAGAAGCTCGAGGTCAAGGGCAAGACGCGGAAGACGGGCACGACGGTCACGTTCAGGCCGGATGCGCAGATCTTTGATGAAGTCCGCTACGACTACGCCACGCTGTCGAATCGACTCCGAGAACTGGCGTTCCTGAACTCGGGCGTCACCCTGATCCTCAACGACGAACGTGAGGACAATCCACGATCCGAGACGTTCCTGTACAAGAAAGGCACGGCGGAGTTCGTGCAGTACCTGCGGGGCAACCGGAAATCGCTCCACCCGAAGCCGTTCCAGTTTCTCGCGTCCAAGGACGGCGTGGAGATCGATATCGCGATGCAGTACGATGCGGGCTATCAGGAGAACGTCTTTTCGTTCGTGAACAACATCAACACCCACGAGGGTGGCACGCACCTCACGGGGTTCAAGGCGGCGCTCACGCGCTGCGTGAACGAAGTTGCCAAAACCAAAGGCAAACTGAAAAAAGAATCGGTGAGCTTGAGCGGTGATGATATCCGCGAGGGTTTGACCGCCGTCATCCACGTCAAGGTGCGCGAACCGCAGTTCGAGGGCCAAACCAAGACCAAGCTCGGCAACTCGGAAGTCGAGGGGGTCGTCAAGACCGTCGTGTACGAGGTGGTGGGGAACTGGCTGATGGAAACCCCGTCGGCGGCCAGAGTCATCATCGACAAAGCGCTCAGCGCGGCGCGCGCGCGCGACGCCGCTCGGAAGGCGCGAGAGCTGGTCCGCAAGAAGAGTGCGCTGGAGAACGGCGTGCTTCCCGGCAAACTCGCCGATTGTTCGCTGTCCGACCCGGCGATGAACGAGCTGTACATCGTCGAGGGCGACAGCGCCGGTGGATCTGCCAAGCAGGGCCGGGACCGTGCCTTTCAGGCCATCCTGCCGCTGCGGGGCAAGATCCTCAACGTCCAGAAGGCGCGCGTTGATAAAGTGCTGTCCAATGAAGAGATCCGCGCGATCGTGACCGCCATCGGGACGGGCATCGGCGAGGACGACTTCAAGATCGAAGAGGCGCGATACCACAAGGTCATCATCATGACCGACGCCGACGTGGATGGTGCGCACATTCGGACGCTGCTGCTGACCTTCTTCTATAAGGAAATGCGACCGCTCATCGAGGCCGGATACATCTACATCGCGCAACCGCCGCTGTACCGCGTCGCCAAGGGCAAAGAGGAGTTCTACGCGTACGACGATGACGAGCGCGATTCATACATCAAGCGCCTTTCGAACGGTTCCGGCAAAGGCTCGATCGCGATCCAACGCTATAAGGGCCTCGGTGAAATGAACCCGGATCAGCTGTGGCGGACCACGATGGACCCGTCGACGCGCACGGTGCTGCGGGTCGAGATGGAAGACGCGGTCGACGCCGCGCGCGTATTCGAGACCCTGATGGGCGATGAGGTCGAGCCGCGCCGTCAGTTCATCGAAGAGAACGCCAAGTACGTCCGAAACCTCGACATCTGACGCAGACGGGTGTCACGAGACACCCAGCCCACGGCGCGTAGTCATGAGACTCAGGTAGACGCGCTCCGCTCCGCGGCACAACTTTCTTGCATGAATCAACGGCCTTGGCACGCGGCGTACGACGCCAGCGTCTCACCGTCCCTCGAGTACGAGAATACTACCCTCGTCGATGGCCTCGAGCGCGCAGCCGCCGAGTATCCTGCCCGACCCGCACTCGTCTTCCTCAACAGCACCCTCACCTACGCACAACTCCTGACCGAGGTCGAACGACTTGCGACAGCGCTCGCGGCGATGGGTGTCAAACCTGGCGATCGGGTGGCGATCGACATGCCGAACCTCCCACAGTTCGTTATAGCGTATTACGGCATTCTGCGGGCCGGCGCGATCGCGACACCCACTAATCCACTCTACGCGCCGAGGGAGATCGAGCACCAATGGACCGATGCCGGAGTGGACGTCGCAGTCGTGGCAGATTTTATCTATGCGTCTCGGATCGCGGCGATGAAACCTGCCCTCCGGGTCAACCACTACATTATCGCCTCGGTACCCGAATACCTTCGGTTCCCCTTGAATTTCCTGGCGCCGATCAAGTTGCGCCGGCAGAAGCCACCGCTGGTGGCTGCTGTTGAATGGGCGGACGACGTCCATCCGTTCCGCAAGCTCCTGCAAGCGACGCATCCCGCTCCGCCCGCCACCGCAACCGACGTCGATCAAGTTGCCACCCTGCTGTACACGGGCGGCACGACCGGCGTCTCCAAGGGAGCGGCACTCACGCATGGGAACCTCGCCGCAAACGTCGCCCAACTGCGCCAGTGGGTGCAGCCCGCTGAGCGCGGAGACGAAGTCGTATTGACCATGTTGCCGCTGTTTCATTCGTACGGGCTTACGGTCGCCATGAATTTCGGCATCGGCATGGCCGCCACGCTCGTGCTCATTCCGAATCCCCGCGACATACCGGCGATCATGACGGCGATTGCCAAGCATCGGGTCACGCTGGCCCCGGCGGTCCCAGCTACCTACAACGCCATCATCCAGCACCCGGATGTGGCGAAGTTCGACCTGAGCAGCGTGAGAGCCTGCAATTCAGGATCGGCGCCGCTCCCCGTGGATGTGCTGCAGCGGTTTGAAGCGGCAACGGGCGGCAAGATCACCGAAGGCTTCGGACTCACCGAAACCTCACCCGTCACGCATTCGAATCCCTTCGATCGGCGAAAGGTGGGGAGCATTGGTGTGCCGCTCCCCGATACCGATGCCAAGATCGTCGATGCGGATGATCCAACGCGTGACCTCGGTGTGAACGAAGTCGGGGAACTGCTGCTCGCCGGGCCGCAGGTCATGCGGGGGTACTGGAACCGAGAGGACGAGACCGCGCTGACGATCAAGAACGGCTGGCTGCACACGGGCGACCTGGCACGCATGGATGAGGATGGCTTCTTCTTTATCGAGGGCCGCAAAAAGGACATGATCATTTGTAGCGGGTACAACGTGTACCCGGACGAGATCGACCGGGTACTCACCGCCCACCCCGCTGTGCTGGAAGCCGGTACGATTGGGATTCCCGACGAACAACGCGGCGAGTCCGTGAAGTCCTTCGTCGTGTTGGCCCCTGGCGAAACGGCAACCGGGGAAGACCTCATCGCCTACTGCCGCGAAAACATGGCGGCGTACAAGGCGCCCCAAGCCATCGAGTTTCGTGACGAACTCCCCAAGAGTTCGGTGCTGAAGATTCTCCGACGCGAACTGCGATCCGAAGAGCTGGCCAAGCGCAACGCGTGATGGGGGGAAAGCAACGCTCCACGTCGCTGGAGGAGGTGCATCGCGACGTCGTCGCATGTCGGGCATGTCCCCGTCTCGTCGAGCACCGCGAGCACGTTGCTCGAACGAGGAAGCGCGAATTCCGCGACTGGTCATACTGGGGCAAACCAGTACCAGGGTTTGGGGACCCGGCTGCCCGCCTCTTTGTCGTTGGACTCGCGCCGGCGGCGCACGGCGCGAACCGCACCGGACGCATGTTCACAGGAGATTCTTCCGGTGACTGGCTCTACGCGGCCCTGCACCGCTTCGGCTTCGCCTCCCAGGCGGCATCCACCAGTCGAAACGATGGACTTCGGCTTCACGATTGCTACATCTCGGCAAGCGGGCGCTGCGCCCCCCCCGCAAACAAGCCAACGCAGGAGGAGTTGGATCGGTGCCTACCGTTCTTGCAGCGCGAGTGGCGAGCCCTATCGGCCGTCCACGTGACGCTAGTGCTTGGACACGTCGCGCACCGACAGTGGATGCGCGCCACCGGTTGGTGGGATCGGCTGCCGCCAGCGTCACGGCCGGCGTTCGCCCACGGCGTCGTCCACGGGATGGACGACGGGCGCTTCCTCGTCACGTCCTATCACCCAAGCCGCCAAAACACCAATACCGGGCGACTCACCCGCGACATGTGGCATGACGTCTTCCGCCACGCACGCGAGATCATCGATGGCTTGCGGTAACCTCACGAGAACGGCATCCGCACTCGTCACATGGATGACGGTGGGGGCCGGCAGCGCCGTGGCGCAGGTGACGATGCAACCGTCCGCAGTGGCGCCAGGGGCAACCGAACGATTCGCAGTCCACGTCGTGAACCCACTCGATTCGCCGTTCGTGGCCATTCGCCTCGAGGTCCCTGCCGACATCGAGATTCTCGGCGTCCGGCCCTGGCCGGAATGGCCCTTTACGCTGGAGCCCAGCGCGGACGGCGGGGAATTGATCGAGTGGCGTGGCGGCTGGGTCGCCAGCGGCGAGCTTCAGGAATTCGTGTTCCTGGGACGACTCCGAACGGACGTCGACGGGGACGCGGTCGCGTTTCCGGTTCACCTCACCCGAGTTGGGGGTGCAGTCGAATCCTGGGTCGGGAGCGGCGCGAATCCGGCACCGCGCGTGCTGGTCGACCGGATACCGGAGTTGACGACCGAGGGGACGACGATGCTCGGCATGGTGGCGATCGTGGTGAGCTTCGCCGCGCTCGCGTTGGCCATCGCGGCTAGATTTCGGCGCAACGCGGCGACCTAGTTCGAGAGCGTGTCCACCTGAGGACGAAACACATCGTCGGTCGGAGTGATCTCGTTCACTTTGTACTGCAGCAGCTGAAAGACGGTCCCGCCGCGCGCCTCTCGCACCCAGAAACCACTCCCCCCCTCATCGAAGAGAAGCGCGGCCAGGGTATCGCCTGCCGTTCCCTCGAGCAGTAATACCCGGTCCGGGCTGTCGAAATCCGCAGAGTCCGCTTGGGATGGGCTTGCGAACCACGTACCCTGCGCGAGTAACGGCGAGAACTTCTCTCGGTAACCTGTAACGGCGGCAGAGTCAGCTGGATCGCCATTCCCGAACACCCATCCAGCATCATCGGAGCGAAGCCGGTAGTTCACGTCGCCACGCTCAATCGCGATCCCACCAATGTCGCTTGCCGCGACCACGAGAATTCGTTTGTCGCGCCAATCGCTGAGCGACCGACCGAACACGGTGCTCAGCTCGCCTTCCAAGAGATACACGAGATCTTGGCCTCGCACCCGCACATAGTTCGAGCGGAAAGTACGGCCGGAGTTCCCAACGAGGAGATCTACGACGGCCTGCTCACCTTGGTAGACTCGCACCTGTTTCGCGGAGGCCTCATCGACCCCCATCCGCGCATGCGATGACGCGCTCTGGGCAACGAGGTCGCCCTCAACCGCTGACACCACCGCACTGAAGAATTCCTGGATTCTGGTGCTGTCCGCAGCGAACCCATTCACCCGCCACGTCGGTCCGTCGCGTGCGACGGTAATCGTATCCGACCCACCTTGGATCAGTATGCGGTCGACCTGCTCCTCCACCAGCGCGCTCACCAACTCGCCTCGCTCCACGTCGTCACTCCCACCACGGAGGATGACGGCCAATCCCCAGAGAAATACGGCGGCACCGAGCGCCAGGGCGATCCGAATCAGCTGCTTCGAGCTCATGTGGCCTCCGCCGCGGGCACATACGTGGATCCGATCCGGCGGCGCCGGCGCACGAGCCGAACCGCGCCAACCACCACCAACAACAGTGGCACCCCAACCACGTTGCCCCACTTCACGAAATCACGGACCGTGTCACTTTCGTAGGCGAGTGGTGGCGGCGCGCGGTTCTTCGACCTGATAGCGATCAACGCCTCGTCCTGCGCCAACCAGTCGATGGCATTGAGCCCGAACACGAAGCCGCCGGGCCAGCGTTGAACCGCGCCGTCACTCAGGAAGTCGCTGTTCCCGACGACGACCACACGACCGCGCAGGGCCGTGGAGTCACTCACAAGCGGGTTCACCACCACCGCCATGACCTGCACGCCCAAGCTGTCTTGACTGTAGTCCCGCTGGGGATGGATGAACGCGGTTCCGGATTCGACCCCACCGGCTTCCGTCGTGGTGAAAAGGGGTATGACGAGATCGCGAACGGAGTCCGCAATCCCGATCGAGCTCGCCCAGGGAAACGTGGCCGACTCGACATCCCGGACCGGGGCCGCAGCACGTGTGCTGACCGCGCGTACCCAGAATGGATACGGGACGAACGCGCTCCCGCCTCCCATCGACACCGGGAAGAAGTCGTTTGACGCGAGGTCGTACACCATATTCGGCTGGATAGCAACGCCAAATGGCGTGAGAATGCGATTCCACCCTATCGGCTGTGGTTGGGCCATGAAGCCCTGTTGTTGCGGCGCCATGCCGCTGGCCATCACGAGCGCGCCACCACCACGAGCGAAGAACGCCTCGAAGTGCTGGGCTTGTGAATCCGAAAGAAACGGGGGCGATCCGGCGAGCACGAGCGTCGCAATGTCATCCGGAATCGGTGTGGAGTCTGTCACGGACACCGTCTGGACGTCATACTGCTGCCGGAGCGCTACACGGAATCGGTTGAACGCGGCGCCGGAGGGGCTCTGCTGCTCCACGAAGCCGATCGCGCGGGGATCGGTTCGTGTCATCGATCTGATCCGCGAGGCCAACTGGTACTCGAGGTCGTCCGAACGCTGGATCAGCGAAATGGCCTCCTGTGCGTCCGCGTATTGGAGTGCGACGCCCAGGTAACCTTCGGTGACCGACAGCGCCTGGTCGCCAACCACGTTGAACTGGACCGGCTGCACGCCGGCATTGCGCGCCTCCTGCTCGAGTTCCTCATCGTCGCTGGGATCCACAGTGACCACGCGCACGTTGCCGTCGCTCGCGCCCCGAAAGTCGCGAAGCAGATCCTCGACATCACGTTTCATGAACTCGAGCCCGTGCGGCACCTCGTCGGAGACGTAATAGGTGATCGTGAGCAGGTCATCCAGATTCGCGAGCAGGGTCTTCGTCGCAGACGACAGCGTGTACGCGTTCCCCGGTGTGAGATCCAACCGCCCGCCGATATAGCGCCCAAACAGGTTGACCACCACGAGAGTCGCCACGACCAGGAGCGTCCCCAATTGCAGGCGCCGGCGCGCTTCGCGAGCACGTGACAATCGACGACCCAGGACCGCAAAGTACGCTAACCCAAGAAAGATGCCTGTCAGAGTGATGAAGTAGACGGCATCGCGCAAATCGATCACACCGCGGTTGATATTCTCGAAGTGTTGGAGCACTGAGAGATTGGCGGCCAGCGTGCCCAGGCTGGCAGGAAGTCCAGTAATGAGCGGGTTGGCGCCGATCAGGATCAGGACAAACATGACGGCGAGCGCCAGAATGAAGGCCGTGATCTGGTTGGGCGTGACGGACGACGCCCACACGCCCACGCCAACCAACCCCATAGCCATGAGCGCCGTGCCGACGTACTGCGCGATGGTGACCCCAACGTGCAGGTCCGCTCCGAACGAGAGCCCTAGGGGGATCGGGATCGTGAGCGCCAAGCCAATCCAGACGAACCCCAAGTACCCGAGGAACTTTCCGAGCAGAAACTCGAGTTCGGTAACGGGTTGGGCGAGCACCACCTCCAGCGTTCCGATGCGCGAGTCTTCCGCCAACGACCGCATCGTCACGGCGGGAATGAAGAACAGGAAGATCCATGGCAGCAAGTCGAGCATGGGTCGCAATGACGCCGCGCCCAGCAAGAACACCTGCCCGAAGAACAAGAAGTCGGTGACGACCACGAACACGATGAAGAGGATGTACCCGGTCGGGTGATCGAACAGGGCCTGTAGCTCTCTGGCCGCAATCGTGCGAACGGGTTTCATGCGCCCTCCGAGCTCGTGAGCTGTCGGAAGAGCTCTTCTAGACTTCGCGTCTCCTGATGCAACTCGTACAGGGTCCAGCCCCTGGTCTTCGCCGCCTCGAAGATCAACGGCCGCAGGTCCTGCGATCCATCGGTCGTGACGGTCACGGCGGTCCGGCCGTGGCCGGCACGGGCGCGTTCAAGGTGGCGGATGCCCGCCATACCCTGAATCGTTTCTTCGATGCCCTGCCCGTCTGCTTCAACGACGATCTGCATCGCCCCTTTTGCTTTGGCTGTAAGCGATTCGACGGAACCGTCGGCCGCGATTTCGCCACGGTGAATGACCAGTAACCGCGAACACGTGTGCTGCACTTCAGGCAATACGTGAGTCGAGAGGATGACGGTGCGCTCTCGCCCGAGTTCGCCGATCAAACGGCGGATCTCGACGCGTTGATTCGGATCCAACCCCTCGGTGGGTTCGTCGAGGATGAGGAGATCCGGGCTGTGGAGAATCGCCTGTGCCAGGCCGACGCGCTGGCGGAAGCCTTTGGAGAGCTCACCAATGGGTCGATAGTACACGCTCGCGATTCCCGTGCGCGCGACGGCGCCGTCAATCGCGCTGCGTGCCTGAGGGCCATGGAGGTCGCGGAGCCGAGCCACAAACTCCAGGTAGTCGGCCACCAGCATGTCGCCGTAGAGCGGGTTGTTCTCAGGGAGGTACCCAATGTGCCGTTTCGCTTCCCGACCGGCTTCCTCTAGGGGGCGGCCATCGAGCTGAATCTCACCCTGATCGGGTTCGTAGAACTGGGTGATCATCCGCATCGTCGTGGATTTCCCTGCGCCATTCGGACCCAGAAAGCCAACCACTTCACCGCGGTCAATCGAGAAGCTCACATCGTTGACGGCGGTGATGCCGTTGAAAGCCTTCGAAACCCCCAAAACCGTGAGCAGTGTCATGAAGTGGTGCTTCCCCCTTCTCGTAATGCCGAAATCCAACCCTGTTACAGCAGGACATTCTAACCAGCCAAATCGCCGAGGTTCAACCCCTAGAACGCGTTGGGCCACCGACACCTTGACCCCCATCCCAGATCGTTTACTTTGTAATGCAAAGTTACTTCGGCTCATGCATTTACAACGCCAGGTGGGGGGCCCGTGACGATCCCGACCCAAGAAGACCAGCAGCAGGCGCACGAAACGCTCGCGTTCATCAGGCGGATGATGGAATCGGCCTCCACGTTCTCCGCGGTGTCCGGTTGGGGGATGGTCATCGTGGGAATCATTGGACTGATCGCCGCCACCCTGGCATGGAGTGGCGGTGTGCCGGCTGACCTGCGCATCTGGATTCCGGCTGCTGTGGTGTCGCTGGCCGTCGCTGCTGTGGCCAACGCCTTCAAGGCGCACGGACAGAACGTCCCGTTGTGGTCGGGCGCCTTCCGCAAGTTGGCGTGGGTCATGACTCCAACGCTGGCGGCGGGGGCACTCCTCACCGTAGCCCTGGCCAACCAAGGAATCGACGCTCTCCTCCCAGGGATGTGGCTTGCCATGTATGGCGCCGGGGTGACCGCCGGTGGGACGTTGTCCGTGCGGGCCATCCGCTGGATGGGTATCGCGTTTCTCGGCCTGGGTGCGGTCGCCCTCTTTCGACCCGAGTACGGGCTCTCCTTGCTCGGGGCCGGTTTTGGCGGCCTGCATATTGCGATCGGGATGGACATCGTCTGGAGGCACGGTGGGTAGCGTCGCGGCCGATTCTCTTGACCGCCTGATCCACGAGCGATTGCGACTGGGCATCGTGTCGGCGCTGGCGGCGGAGGAGGAGCTCAGCTTCGGCGACCTGAAACAGATCCTCCAGACCACCGATGGCAACCTGAGCGTGCACGCGCGAAAGCTGGAGGAAGCCGGGTATGTCAAGGTGACCAAGGCGTTCGAAGATCGGCGACCGCGCACGGCGTATCGCCTCACGACCAAAGGTCGCCGGTCGCTGGAGGCCTACCTCAAACAGATGGAGACGATTTTGTCCGAAGCGCGAGAGGCGTTGGAGCGGTCATGAGTGGGCTTCATGTCGGCATCATCATGGACGGCAATGGCCGCTGGGCTCGGCAGCACGGTTTGCCGCGGTGGCGAGGGCACGTGGGCGGCGTGGACGCGGTCCGGGATGTCGTGCGAGGCGCGCCCGACCTCGGCATCACGACCCTCACTCTCTACGCGTTTTCGACGGACAACTGGAAACGACCGCCGACCGAGGTCGGCCGGTTGTTCTGGCTGCTCCGCGAGTACTGTCAGCGCGAGCGGAACGAGCTGATCGAGAACGGTGTGCGCGTCACGGCCATCGGTCGGCGAGACCGCATTCCGCGATCGGCGCTAGCACAACTGGAGCGCACCGAATGGGAAACCGCTGGCGGTCGACGGCTGCACTTGCGCCTGGCAATCGACTATGGCGCTCGCTGGGCCATCGCTCACGCGGCGCACGAGCTGGCCAAACAGGTGGCGGAGCAACGGCTCGTTCCGGACGACGTGACACCTGATCGCCTGCACGAACAGCTGACAGGTGGCGTCCCAGATCCGGATCTCATCGTGCGGACGGCCGCCGAGCAGCGGCTGTCCGATTTCCTCCTATGGGAAGCGGCGTACGCCGAGTTTCATTTCAGCAGCACCTTGTGGCCCGACTTTCGGCGAGCCGATTTGGCGCTCGCGCTGTCGGATTTTGCTCGACGCGAGCGCCGATTTGGCTCGCTTGATACCGTGCGCGGCGCGGGGCGCCTGGCCGGCTGAGATTCCGCAACAGCCCTTTAGTACTTACCCTTCTCAGTCATGCAACACATCACACCGATCACGGTCGCACTCACGGTCTGCCTCTCCCTTGTTGCCCCGGTGCCCCTGCGCGCGCAAGCTGGGCTCGCCGACCTCGCCTTCATGACCGGATGCTGGACCGGTCAGATTGGCGAGGACGGCACGATAACCATCGAGGAGCACTACACGGCACCCTCGGCCAATGTCATGCTCGGGACGACGCGATATCTCCGCGACGGCGCGGCAATCCAGTTCGAGTTCTCACTTCTCCAAGCGGATTCGAGCGGGATCACACTCTTGCCGTATCCGCGGGGTGTTCCATCCACTGACGGTTTCCGCCTGACGTCCGTTGAGGCGTCGAGCGACGGCAAGTACACGGCACTGTTCGAGGCGCCAGAGCACGACTTTCCAAAGCGAATCGCGTACCAAGGAGACTCCAGGTTTCTGCAGGCGACGATCGACGGCGGGCCGGGAACGAACGCGCAGACCTGGCGTATGACCCCAGCCCAGTGCGTGGAGGCGCGGTGAAAAACCTCGGATCGATCGCGATGCTCATCGGCCTCAGCCCGGCCACTCTCCTCGGGCAGAATGGCGACGGTGCGGTCGTCCTATGGACCCCAGAGAAACCGATCCGCGGGGGAATTGTCCAGGTCGTGGTCCGACCGACGCGCGTGGACGGTGATGGACCAGCCAGGATCACCGGAACCCTCGCGGGTCAGCCGCTGCATTTCGAACGTGATGCCGCTGGTGGGTTCCGTTCGCTCGGCGGCATTCCAGTGGGGACATCAGGGAGCATTCCGGTCACTGTCGAGATTGCGCTGACCGCAGACAGCTCGATACACCATTTCACTCGCATCCCCGTGGACTCGGGCATGTTCGGTGTCGAGGCCTTGAGTGTCGATCCACGATACTCCGCAGCGCCGGATTCCGCGCTCCAGGCTCGGATCAGCCGTGAGAGCGCCGCCGCGGTGCGAGTGTATCGGGGAGCCCACAACGCTCCGCGTCGCTGGCAGGGCCCGTTCGCCCGGCCATTGCCGGGACGAATCACGAGCCCGTTCGGGAAAGGCCGTGTCTTCAATGGTGAGCTGCGAAGCCGTCACTCCGGGACGGACTTCGACGGCGAATCTGGAGACACGATTCGGGTCGTCAATTCCGGGGTAGTAGCACTGACCGGGAGCTTCTACTACGCCGGCAACGTCGTCTACGTGGATCACGGTGGTGGGCTCGTGACCGTGTACATGCACATGAGCGAGATCACCGTCAATGTCGGTGACACGGTAGCGACTGGTGATGTGTTGGGACTGGTCGGGGCGACGGGCCGCGTGACTGGTCCTCACCTGCACCTGCAGGCCAAGTACGGCACGGTCACCGTCAACGCGCTCGATCTGTTCGAGATCGATGCCCGACTCTTCCGAGGCGCAGGGCAGCGCTAGGACCTGACACCCCCGCAACTACCGACCCGCCACCTCCCGCAACACCGGCGCCAACGCACGCCACACTGTCTCGGCAATCACGACATGGCCCGCCACCGTCGGATGAATCCCGTCTTCCTGGTTCATCGACGGTTCGCCACCAACGCCTTCCAGCAGGAACGGGATCAACACCGTGCCGTGCCGCTCAGCCAGCACCGCAAACGCGTCGCGAAACTCGACCGTATAGCGAGGCCCAAGGTCGGGCGGTGCTTGCATACCAGCGATGATCACGCGGGCGTCAGGATGCGCGGCGCGCGTACGGCGGACGATTTCGTCGAGGTTGTCCGTCAATTGCTCGATACCCAAACCCCGCAGCCCGTCGTTCGCGCCCAACTCCAGCACCATCACCGCGACAGAATCACGAAGCAGCCAATCCACGCGCCGGAGTCCACCTGCCGAGGTCTCGCCGCTCACACCAGCGTTGACAACGCGGAACACCCAACCCGCCGAATCGATCTTCGATTGAAGCAGAGCCGGAAAGGCAGAATCGGGATCGACACCCAATCCAGCCGTCAGACTCGTCCCGAGGAATACCACCGCCGGTCCCGTCGTCACCGAGGAACCGCTGGCAATCGCATCACCCGGCGCGTCGTCTCCCGAAGACGACGGTGGGGCGTCCGCACCGCACGCGGCCAGCAGGGCCACAGCTGAGAGCCGGTATATCTTCCGCATCATGATGATCGTCGCACGCAATCTCGGACAAACATACACGAGCGGTAACCGCGAGCTCCCGGTCCTGGCTGACATTGACCTCACCATCGAACATGAAGGGTTCGTGGCCATTATCGGCCCGTCGGGCAGTGGGAAGACAACGCTGCTGGGACTCTTGGCCGGGCTGGACACACCGACATCAGGACACGTGCAGATCGACGGCGTGGAACTGGGCACGCTCACGGAGGACGAGCGCGCGCGGCTGCGTGCGACGTCGATCGGGTTCGTGTTTCAGACGTTCCAGTTGATTCCGACGCTGACGGCCCTCGAGAACGTGCTTGTGCCCGTCGAATTGTCCGATGGCCGATCACACCGGAGTATCGTCACCCGCGCGACGTCGCTGCTAGAGCGGGTCGGCCTCGGCGACCGGCTGCATCATTATCCAGCACAGCTCTCGGGTGGCGAGCAACAGCGCGTGGCGTTGGCGCGGGCATTTGCCAATGAACCGAAGATCCTCTTCGCCGACGAGCCGACCGGCAATCTTGATGCGACCACTGGCCGTGGGATCATCGACCTGCTCGTCGAGTTGAACGAGGAACGCCGCACGACACTCGTCCTGGTCACACACGATCCCGCGCTCGCCGACCGCGCCCGGCGCGTGATCACGCTAGGAGCAGGTCGCATCACCTCAGACAGCGCTGCGACGGCGACGTGAACGCGCGGTTCGTGTGGCGCATGGTAGCGCGCGAGAGCCGCGGCACGCGGCGGCGCCTGATCCTCTACGTCGGTGCCATTGCGCTCGGCGTGACCGCCCTGGTCGCGATCAACTCGTTTCGGGCCGACGTCGCGATTTCGATCCACGATCAATCTCGCACCCTGCTTGGCGCTGATCTCGAGATTCGGTCGCGGCGGCCCCTCCCCGACTCGGTCTCGGCACTCATCGATTCCATGGTCGCATCAGGCGACCGCGTGGCCACCGCCATCTCCCTTGGCTCCATGGTCTACGCGGATCGCACGGGTGCTTCGCGACTCGCACAGGTTCGTGCCATCCGCGGCGAGTACCCGTTCTACGGGAAGATCGCAACGACGCCCACGGATGCGTGGGCTCGGCTCACCTCGGGAGCGCACGCCGTCGTCGACCCGACATTGCTCGTGTACCTCGGAGCCCACATCGGCGACACCCTGGTCATCGGCGAATCGCAGTTCGAGGTCGTCGGAACGCTGCAACGCGTGCCCGGCGACATCGCGCTCCAGGCGGCGCTCGGACCGCGGGTATACGTGCCCGCTCGCTTCATCGAGGGCACATCGCTGCTCCGCTTTGGGAGCCGCGCGCAATACGCCGCGTACCTCGCCCTCCAGGATCCCGAGGACCTGCAACCCTTCCTCAATGCGTACAACGCGCGGTTCGAGGATTGGGAGGTGGCGTACGATACGGTGGCCGAGCGCGAGGAAGATTTCACCATGATTCTCGATCGGCTCTCCCGTTTTCTCGGATTAGTCGGTCTCATGGCCTTGCTGCTCGGAGGTACCGGGATTGCGAGCGCCGTCCACGTCTACGTGCGAGAGAAGATCCCTACGGTTGCGACCCTCCGATGCCTTGGCGCTACGGCGAGGCAAGCCAGCGCCGTCTATCTAGTCCAAGCCACTATGATGGGCCTCGGAGGCGCGGCGGTGGGCGCGGGGTTGGGTCTCGCGATCCAGAGGTGGCTCCCAGCGGTGTTGCGGGGCTTCCTGCCCGTTTCCGTCACGCCGCACTTCCACGGCGCGTTCGTCCTGACGGGCGTAGCCGTCGGCTCTTGGACGGCGTTGGCGTTCGCCGCCCTTCCGCTGCTGGCCATTCGTCGCGTGTCGCCCCTTCGAGCCCTCCGGGCAGACCACGAGCCAACCGGCCGCGACCCGTTTCGATGGCTGGTCATGTTCGTCCTGGCAATGACGGTGGTTGGGTCGGGAATCTGGCAAGCGCCAACGAAGATCGAGGGGATTCTGTTTGGTGCGGGGATCGCTGTGACTGGGGGCGCGTTGTGGGCGGCCGCAAAGCTCATCACGTGGGGCACCCGCCGGTTCTTCCCCTCCTCAGCGACATACGTGGTTCGCCAGGGGATCTCCAATCTCTTTCGACCGCACAACCAAACAGTTGCCGTGACCGTCTCGATTGGATTCGGGCTCTTTCTCCTCGGATCGATCGACCTCGTGCGCCGCAACATCATGGTGCAATTCGAGATCGAGGGCGGTGGTAGCGCACCCAACGTCGTGGCCTTCGACGTGCAGGCAGACCAGCAGCAAGGTGTTGTCGACATCTTCAACCGCTACGAGATACCCCCTCGCGCGGTGACCCCGCTCGTCGCCGCGCGCGTGGCGGCGATCAACGACGTGACCGTTGACGCGCTGCTGCACGACAGCGTAACGGTCCGAAGTCGGTGGCCGTTGCGGCGTGAATACCGTCACACGTATCGCGATACCGTTGTCGAGACCGAACAACTCGTTGCCGGCGACTGGTGGAACGGCGTGCCGAGGGCGCCAGGCGAGCCCGCCCGGATCTCCGTCGAAGAGGACATCGCGCGCGAATTACACCTCGAGATTGGCGATCGAGTCACGTGGAACATCCAGGGCATCGAGGTCGAATCTCAAGTCGCGAACATCCGCACCGTCGATTGGGCCCGGTTCTCGCTCAACTTCTTCGTCGTATTCGAATCCGGAGCACTCGAGGATACGCCGCAGACCGTGGTCGTCACCGCTCGCATCCCCGACGATACGATCCGCGGGCTCGTGCAACGGGACATCGTGCGAGCATTCCCGAACGTGTCGATTCTCGACGTTTCGGTCATCATGCAGGCGCTCGACGCCATTCTCAGTAGTGCGACGACCGCGGTCCGGTTCGTGGCCATGTTCAGTTTACTGTGCGGATTCGTCGTATTGGTTGGTGCGGTGGCCACGTCGAGGTATCAACGCCTCCGCGAAAGCGTCTTGCTGCGGACGCTCGGGGCGCAGGCCCGGCAGATCCGTCGCATTATCTTCGTGGAATATGCAGCGCTGGGGTTGCTGGCATCTGTCACGGGAGCCGGCCTAGCGATCGTGGCATCGTGGGGTCTCAGCCGGTTCTTCCTCGAGGTCCCGTTCCGCGTTGCGCCGGTCGCGGTGAGCATGTTGGTCGGCGGCGCGACGTTGATCACGGTTGCGGTTGGCGTTCTTGGGAGCCTGAGCGTCGTGACCCGGCCGCCCCTCGCCGTATTGCGCGAGTTGCCGGAATGACGAGGGTGGCGTGCACGGGCGTACCCGTATTGATTAGCGGGATATGGCAGAGCCCAAAAAGCGCCTCGTCGTCGTTGGCGACCGCGTCCTGATCACGCCGGAGGAGGGCGAGGAGCGCACGAACGTCGGCCTCTACCTCCCCCCCACGGCCGTCGATCATCAAGCGGTGCAGAGTGGGCGCATCGTCGCCACGGGTCCGGGGCAGCCGCTCTCCGCTCCCACGGAAATCGATGACGAGCCATGGAAGCGCACGGCCTCCGGCGAACCTCGATACCTCCCCATGCAAGCCGACGTGGGTGACTATGCGTTGTTCTTCCGCAAGGCCGCGGTAGAAATCACCTTCGAGGGCAAACAGTATCTAGTCGTTCCACAGGCAGCAATCCTGGTGCTCGTGCGCGCTGGCGACGTGATCGACGAACTCACGTCGTAGCCGTCGTCGTGCCCACCATCGTCTTTCTCTGCGTCGCGAATTCAGCACGGAGCCAGATGGCCGAGGGGCTCGCACGCGCTTCAGCTCCCGACGGCTGGCGCATCTTCAGTGCGGGCTCGCGGCCCACGCGACTCAATCCCAACGCCGCCGATGCCCTGCGGGAACTGGGCATCGATCCCGAAGGCCACGAGTCAAAGGGGCTAGACGACGTGCCGCTGGGAGACGCGGATTGGGTGATCACGCTCTGCGCTGAAGAGGAATGCCCAGTCGGGCACACGCGCGGCACCCGCCTCCATTGGCCGTTTCCGGATCCTGCGGCAGCTGATCCGGACGATGCCCCCCAGCGGTTTCGGGAGGTCCGTGATCTCCTCCGCGCCCACGTGGACGCCTTTTGGCAGGAGCGCGAGGGCGGATGACTGTCTTCTTCCTCCTCCTGATCGTCGCCGCCGTGGCTGCCTGGTTGTTGCGTCCCCCGACCCATCGCCAGTCGATCGGTGAGGACGAGGCGGTCGACGATGTTGACGCCCTCGAGGCCGCGGAGCGCGAAGTGCGTGACCTCGATGTGCACGCGACGCCCGAGGACGCGAAGGAGGACATTCCTGACTGGGGCCCCGGAGCCCCGCGTTAGCCGGACAAGACCTCGACGCCGTGGTCGGTTACGCGGTGGGAGATCAGTGGAGGTAACGGCGGAGGAGGGGTGTCTGAGACGGGCATGACCGCTTGCATCAAGCTTAGCACCCGCCGGGCCGACTCGGGATCGCGGGCATGGACTTCGGCCATCGCATCCCCGGTCGTCACCTGATCACCAGGTTTCACACGCAAGACGACTCCCACCGATGGATCGATCGTATCTTCGATGCGAGCCCTTCCCCCACCGAGTTCCGCTATGGCGCGGCCCACCGGCCGGGGGGCGATGGACGTGACATAGCCGTCGCTCGACGCCTCGACCGGAACGACGGCGCCGGCCCGCGGGAGGCGGTTCATATCCTCCACCACACGCGGGTCCCCACCTTGAGCCTCGATGATGATCCGGAACGTCTCGAGCCCAGCCCCCGATTCAAGGGCACGTTCAAGTCTACGCCTCGCCGTCGCAGTGTCCGGTTCGATCTCGCCGAGCACGAGCATCTCGGCTCCGAGGGCCAACGTGACCTCCCGTACATCGGCGGGACCTTCTCCACGCAATATCGCGATGGCCTCCGCCGTCTCTAATGCGTTTCCGCAGGCCATCCCTAACGGTCGATCCATCGCCGTGAGCAGTGCGACGGTCGGGCAGCCGCGCTCTTTCCCCAACCGAATCATCGTTCGTGCCAGGTCGAGACTCTCGTCGAGCTCCTGCAGAAATGCGCCCGGTCCCGTCTTGACGTCCAGCACGAGCCCGTTCAAGCCCTCTGCGAGCTTCTTTGACATGATGGAAGTGGCGATGAGCGGAATCGACTCGACAGTGCCGGTGGCGTCGCGCAGGGCATAGAGCCTTCGATCGGCCGGCGCTATCTGTTCGGTCTGCCCGAACAGGGCACATCCGATTCGCTCCACCTGCGCTGTGGCACGATCGAGCGTAAGGCTGGTTCGAAAGCCGGGGATAGCCTCGAGTTTGTCGAGGGTGCCACCGGTGTGCCCAAGGCCACGTCCGGACATCATGGGAACTGCAACGCCGACGCTCGCCACGAGGGGCGCCAGGACCAACGAAACCTTGTCTCCGACACCGCCGGTCGAATGTTTGTCGATCCTCGGTGGCACATCCGGGCCAAACTCCAGCCGCGCACCGGAACGGAGCATCGCATCGGTGAGCGCCCCGAGTTCAGAATCCTCCAACCCTTGGAACAGCACCGCCATGAGCATGGCGGACATTTGATAGTCCGGGACGGTTCCAGCGGCATAGGCACGGATGAGAGACGTCCATTCGGCCGGTTCGAGCGCCTGACCGTCACGCTTGCGTTGAATCAGTGGTGCGACGAACATTCCTCGTCCTTCCTTCGCGGACTTCTCTGCATGCGACTCTGTCTGGCCCTCGTCTTCGCTGCGTCAACCGCCCATGCGCAAACCACTTCCGAACTTATCGCCCGGGGAGACTCTTTGTGGGAGGCCCTCCAGCCGGAGGCCTCACTCGGGCCATACGGCGATGTGGTGCGCACGGACCCGCAACTGGTGGAGGCGTGGTGGAAATACGCTCGCTCACAGGTCGACGTCGCGAAACAGCTCGAGGGTGACGACTTCAGAGAGCGCCGCGATTCGATCTACGGGGTGGCTCGCGCGTACGCCCAGTCAGCGTTGAACTTCGCGCCGGACGACGCGGAAGCCCGTTTCGTCATGGCACTCGTCTTGGGCCGCCAGTCCCTGACGCGGGGGGGGAGAGAGCGGGTGCAGTATGCCCGGGAGATCTACGAGGCCGCGGCAGGTGCGCTTGAGATCGACCCTGAGCATGCGGGCGCCTGGCACATCTTGGGAGCCTGGCATGCCGAGGTACGACGGCTCTCCGGCTTCACGCGCTTCCTTGCCAAGACACTGTTTGGTGCAGGGTTTCTCGGTCGGGCCGAGTGGGATTCGGCGGCCGTCTACCTGGAGCGAGCCGTCGCGCTCGAACCCGCCTACATATTCCACCGGTTGGAGTTGGCTGAGATCTACGTCGACATGGATCGTGTCGATGATGCGCTGGTCCAATTGGAAGCGATCGAGCCGCTAAACCCCGAAGGAGATGTCTTGGATCCAAGCTACAAGGCTCGGGCCGCGGCGATGTACCGCGAGCTGCGGTCGTCTCGGAACGGCCAGTCCGACGCCGGTTAGCGCCGGCTCCGGAGCCGCCGCCGAACGCGCCGGCGCCCCTTCTTCAATCGCCGTCCGGTTTCCTCGCGGACAGAATCAAAGCGGTCCCGTGCGTCTTCTTGAATGTCTTCGAACCGCGATCGTAGACGTCGGCGAGTCACTTCGCCTCGTTCCGGCGCCACGAGGATTGCCACGCCGGCGCCCAGTGCGGCTCCGATGAGCAGCCCCGTAACAAACCCGACCATCGTCCCGACGCTATGACCATCGAGTTCGTCTATTTCATCAAGGTCGTCGAGTTCTTCGTCGAACTCGTCTTCGAGCTCTTCGTCGTCGCCATCGACGAGTTCGAGGTCCTTGTCCCGCACCATTGTTCGCTCCCAGCTTGGGTGAATCCACCGCTTCCCTGCATTGTAGCCTCACCGCGTGCCTTGACGGTAGGCCCACGGACCACAAACATTCGGCCATGGCCGAGTCCCTCACGACCGAAGATCAGCCGTCCACCGAAGAACTGCTCGCTCGAATCGAGGAGTTAGAGCGCGAGCGGCGCAACCTCCAAGACATCATCGAGATCTTGCAGGAGATCTCGGGCAGCCTGCATTTCGTGGACATCCTGCAGGCAATCACCCGGCGGTTGGGAGAGAAGTTCGGGCTCGATCGCTGCACGATCTTCCTGGGAGACCGCGCAGCCCGAACTGCCCGCCTGGTCGCAAGTTACGAGGATCCGTCCATTCGGAACTTCCAGGTCGAGCTTGAACGCTATCCTGAGGTCAAAGAGGCGTTTCGCAGCGGCGAGACGGTCTTCATTCCGGACGTCAGGACCGACCCGAGACTCAAGCATGTGCAGGGCGTGTTGAAGTCGCGCCGCGTCAAGAGTATTACCGTGGTCCCCATTGCGTGGCGCCGCGAACCGGTTGGCGTCATTTTCCTCCGCACCTTCCGAGCTGGTCCCTCGTTCTCGGACGCTGACGTTCGATTCATTCAGATCGTGGCGGGTCTCTCGGCCAGGGCACTGCGTAACGCGTACCGGTACGAGAAAGTGCTGAAGCATCAGGACGAAGAGTCGGCGGACGCGGAGCGCTCGGGGCGTCGCCGGATCGCCCTCGTGAACTTCATCAAGCGATTATTCGACGCCTACATGGCAGACGATGAGAAGTGGGGGGATTCGCAGATCTCCAAGACCTCGGCCGAGGAATTGGATCGCCTCGTGGAGATCGCGCTCGCCGTGTTGGCGGAGGAATCCAAAGCGCGTTGAGCTTGCGTCCACGATTGTCGGCCCTCTAACTTGCAGCTTCACCTTCCGACGCGAACCATGACGACGACTGCGGCAGGGATCCGTGTGATTACCATTGGGAGAAAGGCGCTGCTCGCCACCCGTGAGGCCTTGCTGCACGACCTCGGGGAGCGCGGCATGGAACGGCTTCAGCAGATCGGCTGCACAGCCGGCGAAGAGATGTATGACGCGTTCGAGCGCTGGCTCAATGAGTTCGCAGGTGTGTCGTCGCCGGACGACCTCGACGCCGCGACATTGGATGAGGTGCTCTCAGAGTTCTTCACATCTCTCGGATGGGGCAGCGTGACGATCGAGCGACTCGGGTCGAACGGCCTGAGTCTCACCTCTACCGACTGGGCAGAAGCGGATCCGAACGAGCGCTCGGACTTCCCGTCCTGCTATTTCTCATCTGGCCTGTTCGCGGACTTTCTGACGCGTATGGCCGGCGGCAATGCGATCTCGATCATGGAGGTCGAGTGTCGCAGTAAGGGCGACGTGTCCTGCCGCTTTTTCGCCGGAGCCCCCTCGACGCTAGACGCCGTGTATGACGCCCTCGCGGAGGGGCGGGATTACCGTGAGGTCTTCGTTGAGGGGAGTCCGGCCTGACGTTAGGTCGTTCCGAGCTTCTCCACGTATTCCGGCCGCATCGTCAGTTCATCATCGACGATCACTTCCCGATCCCAGGGAAGGATGATGAAATTCTCCGTCTCCAAGGCGTGGAAATCCGGCACGTAGGCACCGGTCTTGAACGACACTGCGGTTCGTACCTCCGCGGGACGCGCTTTCTTGGCGCTCGCCCGCGCGAGCTTGAGCGTGTCACCTGAGTCACACGTCTCATCGACGATCAAGACCCGCAATCCCGCGAGCGCGTCCGGGGGGCCCTCCAGCAACGTCGGGCGGCGCCGTCCGCCGGGGCGTGTGATGGCGATCGTCGCAAAATCTCTCTGGAGAATCGATGCCACCACGACACCTGGGATCACTCCGGCCTTCGTGACTCCGAGAACGATCTCGGGATCGTATTCGCGAGCGATCTTCAAGGCGAGCCCTCGGCACAGCTCACCGAAGAACTCCCAATCGATCTCCATGACGCCTCGGCCCGCGCCGGTACGTCCAGTGGGCAATGGCATGGTTGAGATATAGCCGGTCCGGACGACCACAACAACGTTGATCGCGCTACCTAGGCTCGGCCGCCTCGGGTCATTATCTTCACGCATTCATGGGGCTCTGGAACCGTCTGTTTGGCCGCCGCCGCGAATCCACCCTGCAACCCAAGCGGCTCGACTACCTGAACGAGGCGCTCGCGCTCGAACGCCAGGGGGACTACGACGCTGCGTTGACGTCGTACCGCCTTGCGCTGCGGGATCACCCTGCCGATCCTCGCGTGCTCCAAAACATGGCGATCGCTTTCACCAAGACGAATCAGATCGAAGAGGCCATTCGCCACTACCGGCGTGCACTCGAGTGCGACCCGAGCCTGGCGGGTGCCCATTACGGCCTCGCATTCCTGTTGATCCGCCGCGGCAATCAGCAAGCGGCAGCGGGCCACCTTCGACAGTTCCTCTCCCGTCCGCCGCGCGGACCCGACGCTGAGAAGTGGACGCAGCATGCGCAGCAGGCACTCCTGGAAATCGATGGGGAGCCGCCCCGCTGAAGCGATGGTTCTTGCTGGCACTGGGGCTGTCAGCCTGCACTGAGATATTCGACTTCGGACGCGTTGTTGCGATCGATGTCATCGGGCCTGCCGACCCGACCGTTGAAGAAGGCGACACCCTTCGCCTTGCTGCCCGCGCGGTGAGCGCTGCGGGAGATTCCGTCCCCGAAGCGGTGATCGTGTGGGAGGCCGTGATCCCGGACAGCGGCACCGATGTCCTGACCGTCGATTCCGCGGGTCTCGTTACCGGACTCGCCTCCGGGGACGGCTTCGTGCAAGCACGCCATGAAACACTCACGACACCGTTGATCAGCGTGCTCGTGACTGCGCAGCCTGATTCCGTCAGCGCCGACTCGACCCGGTTCATGGTGCCGGCTGGCGACACCGCCCCGACAACGCTGACGGTCACCGTCGCCGCCATCTCTGACACCGGAGTCGTCTTGATTCCGCTTCCAGACAAGCTCGTCCGTTTCCGACTCGTCGACCCGGCGGGTGGCAGCAGCGTGCGCCTGGCCTCGTCGGACGGCACCCCCTCGATGCAACCCGATTCACTCGACGTCGAGACCGGCGCGACCGGAACGGCCTCCGCGCTCCTGCAGCAGGTGTCTGGTGCCACGCTCCCGGACAGCGCCGTTGTCCATGCCATCGCGTTCACGGCTCGCGCCGATACCGTGCCTGGCTCGCCAGTGCGCTTCGTGGTCGCTTTTCCGTGACCGTGTACGCGGGAGCGCGCCGACAGGTGGACGTATGACGGCACCCGCGACCCTTACCGAACTCTTCTTCGGCGCGGTCGACCGCTACTCGAGCAAGCGGGCTGCTCTCCGCCATAAGGTGTCGGGCGTATGGCGCGACATCACGCATCAGGAGCTCGCTCGCGCGGTGCACCACGCCGCACTTGGTCTTCTCGAGCTGGGCGTCACTCGTGGCGACCGCATTGCGATCCTCTCGAACAATCGGCCTGAATGGGCCGTCGCGGATTTCGCATGCCTCACCCTGGGCTGCGCGGATGTTCCCGTCTACTCCACGCTCCCCGCGAACCAGATCGCGTACATCCTCAACGATGCGGAGGTACGCACGATCTTTGTTGAGGACGCCGAGCAGCTTGCGAAGCTCACCGCGATCAAGAGCGATGTACCACGCCTCGAACGGATTATCGTCTTCGACGCGAAAGACGTACAAGCCGACGAGGGCGTGCACGCGTACCAGACCGTGCTACGCCAAGGGCAGGGAGCGGAACCGACCCACCCATCGTATCGTGATGACGCCCTTGCGGTTCGTTCGGACGATCTCGCGACGTTGATCTACACCTCTGGTACGACAGGACCGCCGAAAGGCGTGATGCTCTCCCACGGGAACTTCACATCCAATGTGCGCAGCGCCCTCACCGTCTTGGCCATCGGGCCCGCGGACTCCTGTCTCTCGCTCCTCCCACTGTCACACTCCTTCGAGCGAATGGCCGGGCACTACACGATGGTGCACGCGGGCGTCACCATCAACTATGCTGAGAGCATAGATCAGGTTTCGAACAACCTGACCGAGGTTAAGCCCACCGTCGTCATCTCGGTCCCGCGATTGTTCGAGAAGATCTTTGCCCGTGTGTTGGAGAACGCGACGGCCGGTGGCGCGGTCAAGCGCCGCATGTTCTTCTGGGCGCGCCGCCGCGCGGAGCAGTGGGCCGACCTCAAGTTGGCCGGGAAACCGATTCCCGGTTGGCTCGCGTTGAATAAGGCGATTGCCGACCGGTTGGTGTTTTCCAAACTGCGTGCTCGCACCGGGGGACGGCTCCGGTACTTCGTGTCCGGCGGCGCACCGCTCAACCCAGAGATCGCGAAGTTCTTCTTTGCTGCCGGACTCCCGATTCTTGAAGGCTATGGCCTGACCGAGACCTCCCCCGTCATCGCCGTGAACGCCCTGGAGGACCCGCGGCTCGGAACGGTCGGCCGGCCGATCCCCGGCGTGGACGTGCGTATCGCAGCCGACGGTGAGATTCTGGCTCGCGGCCCGAACATCATGCAGGGCTACTACGACAAACCTGACGCGACAACCGAAGCGATCGATCCCGACGGGTGGTTCCACACCGGCGACATCGGCGAAGTCGTCGACGGGTATCTCGTGATTACGGATCGGAAGAAGGACATTATCGTCACCGCGGGTGGGAAGAACATTGCGCCCCAACCGATCGAGAACACCGTCAAGGCCAATCCGTTCGTGCTCAACGCCGTCATGCTCGGCGATCGCCGCAGGTTCCCGATCATGCTGGTCGTACCGGACCAGGATGCCCTCAGGAAATGGGCGGACCAGCGCAAGTTGACCTTCGATGAGGATTTCCTGCACATCCCCGACGTCGTGAGCAAGGTAGAGACCGAAGTGATGGGAGCCCTTCGCGATCTCGCATCCTACGAAATGCCGAAGAAATTGCTGCTTCTCGATCATGACTTCACCATCGAGAGTGGCGAGCTCACACCGAAGCTGAGTGTGAAACGCCATGTGGTCGAAGAGCGCTATCGCGCCCGTATCGACGCCCTCTACGAGGACTAGTCGGAGCCGCGCTTCTCTCCGACCACGACCCCGTCTCCGGCTGCAAGCCGGGCAATCCCCTCCGGGAGCTCCACGTCGGAGAGTGCCACGAAGCGTCGGCCGCGCTGTAGGACCCGCGCGCCCTCGGTCGCCCACCCGCTCTTGGCCACCTCCGCACCGACCACCACGCCCCGGGCCATCCCGTCACGCAGCGGAATGCCGCTCGCGGCCTCGAGGTGCGACGCGGGCACCTTCTGGTACGTCCGCGACGCATTCACCGTCACCATGTGAACGCCGGGTTGACGCTCCGACAGTGGGCGTGCGAGCTGGGAGGCGGTACCGACGAGGACGACGTAGCCACCGGCGCCTGACAGATCCAACAGCGCCTGGACGACCGCAGCGTCAGGAATCGTTGCACCGGACGTAGTTTGAGGCGGGCGGCCAAACCGCACGACCCCGTCCACGACCGGGTACTCTGCCCGGCACACGGGGCACGCCACGAGACCTCGCCGAACCATCCGATCGATCATCTCGTCGGGAACCAGCACGCAATATTCGCGGGTGTCGTGTTGGACCGGGCACGCCAGATGCTCGGCCATCTCGATGAACACGCGCGCTAGTCCGAGGTCGGCCCTCCGTGTGCCAGCCGCAGGAATTCGTCGCGCGTCGACCCGTCCAGAAAGCAGCCGCGCAAAGCGCTCGTAACGGTCTTCGAGTGCTGCTTTTGCACCCCTCGCATCATCATGCAGAGATGGAACGCTTCGATGACCACCCCGACACCTCGAGGAGCGAGAACATTCATCACTGCATCGGCCACCTGATCGGTCAACCGCTCTTGGAGTTGCAGACGCCGCGCGAATACGTCGACGACCCGGGCGATCTTCGACAACCCTACCACCTTCCCATCTGGGAGATACGCGACGTGCGCTTTTCCAAAGAACGGCAGCATATGATGCTCGCACATCGAATAGATCTCGATGTCGCGTACGAGGATCATGTTGTCGTGAGCTTCTTCGAAGATCGCGTTCCGCATGATGCCTTCGACGGAGTCGCGGTAGCCTTGCGTGAGCCAGTGCATGCTCTTGGCGACGCGAGACGGCGTCCGCTGCAATCCGTGGCGGTCCGGATTCTCTCCGAGTAGTTCCAACTGGCGCCGGACCAACCCTTGATACTCTTCGTTATCGGGCTGCGCGATCGGTACGACTTGAGGGTCCTTCGAGACGGTCACTAGCAGACTCCTGACAGACAATTCATGATGGACGCGGAAACTGGAGCGGCTGCCCGCGACAAGACGCTCACGGTCACGACAAGCACGGATCGACGTTCCTGATGGGGCACGGCCGTACGTTCATGAACAAAGAACGGGAACGAAGAGGATTATTGAAGCCCGAACACACACAGGATCCGCACCCTAGCCGCAACTGCTGCCTTCCCAATCCGGGCGTGACATACGCCACCGCACGCGGGTACGTCGTCGGACTTGTTGGCTCAATAAGGTTACTCTTCGCTCCCGCTCTTCTTTAGTCAATGTAGAGTTGGCATCCTGGAGGCGTCAAGCAAATGAATGCTCCGATCCTAGTGGGAGCCGCCAGTCTGGTCGTCTGGGGCATCCTGGTATTCTTGCTCGAGATTCCCAGTGGGTGGGTGCATGTGCCGTTGGTACTGGGGGTTCTGCTGTTCGTGAAGGGGATCGCGGACCAGCCGCCCGTCAGATCTCCCAATTCGAAAACATGACGTGGCCCGCCGGAAGCGTGGGTTCCGGCCACCCATCCAGCGTCATCCGGAGGTCGGTCCAGCGCACTCGATACCCGTGCTGCACCAGCGTCTGATACGCTTCCGGAAAGGCCGTCTGACACCGAATGGCGACGCGTCGCTGCCGGTGCGTCGCCGCACACGACTCGAGAATCACCAGCAGTCGCCCAAACGATTGGTCGCTGTCGGCGAAGAGCTTGAGCACCCGCAGTTCGTCGGACGGTCGGACATCGGCGAGTGGCGCGGAGTGGTAGAGGGCGAGCCCGCGGATTTCCCCACCCTCTTCGAGGACGACCGTATCCCCAACGGTTAACTGCCCCGTGAGTTCGATCTCGCGCGAGAAGTCATGGCCCGGTGCCGCTTGATCGAGTCGCTCCCGGGTCGCCGTCAACAGCGTCGCTTGCCGCGTGGCATCACACTCGCTAAAACGTGTAAACGCTCCTGCCACACCACGACTCACCTCGTGCGTCATCGTGATCGTGAGGTGTCGGGGGACGAACCCCAGGCGGCTATAGAAGCCGATGTTGTCGACCGTGCGCGGCATCGTCTCCAGCCCGATCGTGGTCACCCGACGGTCCTTGAGCCACTCGACCGCGGTTTCCACGATCAAACGCCCAATCCCCTCACTCTGGCGGTCCGTGCGGACGGCGAGCGGCCCCATCCATCCCTCCGTCCCCGAGCAATGCGAGATGTTGAACGCCACCATGTCGTGATCGCCATCGTACCAGACCATCGCTCCCGGGCCGGCATCTTCGATCGCGTAGCGCCAGATTGCCGGATTCAATTGGGGCACCCGCACCCCCACGAGTCCATCTCGCCGATACCGGTCGGTGAACGACTCCGAAAAGACGCGATTTAACGACGCTACGTCTTCCAGGCTCGGCGCCGTGGGACCGTTGACGACTCGCTCAGGCCGCCACATCAGTCGTGCGATCCTCCGTTACCACCGCAGCGCCACGTTCCTGATCAAAATCCACCCGCAGGACACGGTCCATTCCGTCCCGCACGGATTCAACGTGCGTGATGAGCACGACCTGCGGGAAGCGATCGGCCAATCCGCGCAAGAGCTCGATCACATTCGCCCTCCGATACTCGTCGAGAGACCCGAAAATCTCGTCGAGCACGAGGAGCGACAGTGGCTGTCCGGCCCGTTCCGCCACCATCTGCGAGATCGCTAGCCGGAGTACCAGATTGGAGATGTCTTCTTCACCACCGGAGATGACCTGCTTGGCCAATCCGTCTTCAATGATCACGACGTCGTACCGTTCGTCGAGTTCGAGTTCATGGTAACGCCCGTTGGTCAGCTCCGCGAGGAAATCCGAGGCGCGCTCGGAGAGTTCAGGGCGCATTTGGGTGTTGAGTTCGAGGCGAAGTTCGTGCAGGCTCCGGTCGAGTTCGTCGTGCAGGTCCACCGATCCCGTGAGTTCGGTGATTCTCGCGGCTCGCTCCTCGCGCTCTCGCATCCGGACCTCGGCCATCTCCACGGCACTCTGGGCAGCTTTGACCTCGGCCTCGAGCGTTGCCAACGCCAGCTCGCCATCGCGCACGGCTTCCTGCGCCCGTTCATACCGTGTTTGGGCCTCTTCGAACTTGGGCTCACTGAACCCGAGATCGGCGATCGCCTGCTCCAGCTGCGCCAAGAGGCGCTCCTTTTCAGAGGCAACGCGCTCGGCCGCTTCCGCCTCATCCACCAGCGTCTGGGCACGCCCCGCCTTGACCTCGAGGGCCGCCTGGGCCTTCACCACCGGTTCTAGATCCCGAAGTTCTGCCCGGACTGCATCGTGCCGCGCACTGTCGTAGCTGTCCGGGAGCTTGGCGATGGCCGCGTCCAGCTCCTCGCCGCGGGTTCGAAGCCGTTCCGCATCGGCCTGATGCGTCGCTGCGTCTTTGACGCGATCCTCGCAGTGTGCGACCGCTTGGACTCCCTCCTCCACTCGCTTACCGAGCTCGGCAACTCTCTGCACCGCTGCATCGACCTCGTCGGGAGACTGTTCTAGCTGCTCCAGACGGCGTTTGAAGAACTTGCCGCGCACTTCGACTTCCTCCAGCTGCCGGTCGAGTGTTTCGACCATCTGAGTATAGACGGCGCCGAGTGGGCGCTTGCAGACCGGGCACATCCCCTCGGGTCCCGCCTCGACGACCCCTTTCCGGTTGTTCTGGAGATCCATGTATTGATCGCGGAGGTTCAGACGTTTGGTCTGTGCATCCTGCTTGTCACGCACCCATGCCGTACGCGCGTCCTGCTCCGCCTGCTCCGCAGCCACGAGTGCGGCCCGTTCGTCTTGCAGCATGCGCTTGCCGACGCGAAGTGCCTCCTGCACGTCGCCGAGGGCCTCAAGGCGTTCGCGCTCACGCTGCTCTTGCTCCGCAAGTTCCTGCCGCTGCCCAACAAGGGACCGGCGTTCCCCCGCCGACCGTGCCTCGTCTTCCAGCCGCTCCAGCTCCTCGCGCAGCGGTGCAACCTGCGCAAGAGGGCCAGCGAGCTCCTCTAATTGGCTGCGGGACGACAGCGCCTCGGCGAGGTCCCGATCTAGTCGCTCGAATTCGCGGCGCGCCTCGACCACATCACGTTCGGCCACACGTCGATCCGCATCGAGCGACACGGCCGCTTCACGCTGTTCGACCGCCGCTGTCCACGCCGGGCCTTCCGATTCCAGCGCTGCCTGTGCCGCCGCATATCGCCGTCGGGCATCCTCACGCGCTCTCTCGACTGTCGTGTGTCGGGCGCGGGCGGTCTCGAGTGCCGATCGCAACTCGTCGATGTCCGCCAGACCACGTTCCAACCCCGTAAGTTCTGCCCGAAGTTCCGACCGTCTTCCCCGAACCGTATCCTGCGCCAATTTGAGCTTCTCGTATCCGAGCACCTGCGACAAGAACTTCGAGCGATCCGTCGGCCCCATCGCGGCCATGACCGCAAGTTCCTTCTGGCCCGTGAAGTAGGTGTTGAAGAACTCCTGACGCGTCATCCCCAGCGCCCGTTCGACACGCTCGCTTACCTCTTGCTGGCTCGTCACGATCGGAGCGTCGAAACGGTCTTGGTACAGCTCGGCGTTGTAGAGACCACGGATCACGCGAAACTCGTGCGCACCGAGTGCGAAATCGACTTCGACCCGGACCGACGACCTCGCCGGTGCACGATTCCAGCGAATCGTCTCGCGGTTTCCACGCGCCGCGGGATTCCCATAGAACGCCCACGCAATCGCTTCCAGCAGCGTGGTCTTCCCCGCACCATTCGGTCCAATGATAGCGGTGAGACCCGGCCCGAGCGTGATCTCGGTGTCGGCATGTTGCCGGAAATTGACGAGATGGAGCCGGTGCAATCGCACCGTCAACCCTCCTCGTGTCGGTCGACGTGGTCCATGTAGCTGGTGGCCAACGCCACAAGGGCTGACCGCGCAATTGAGACATCGAGCGGACGGCGTTCGAGGAAGTCGACCAAGATGTCGCGCAAGGTCCGCCGAGTACCTTCCTCGGTGAGGCCGACCGGTCCGCTCGGCGGCGCGCGGCGCAAATCAAGGTGATAATGAAGCGCCCGCGCTTTGAAATCGCGGATACGCGTATGGTCGAGATCACGAGAAACCGTCCGGGCAACATCGTACACGACCTGACGCAGCACCTGATTGTCTGGCCCGTCGTCCATTTGTTCGATCCGCGCCGCGATTTCCGCATCGAGCTCGTCGGGCGAGAGCCCATCCCCCTGGATCGGGGCGAGATCTACAAGCTTGCGTGCCAGCGGAACCGGACGGAACTGTACGTCGGGGGCACCACTCGAGAGGTCGACAAGCAGCCAACCCTTCAATCCGGGCCGACCCTCGCGGGCCTCGTCTTTGAGTTCGCCCCATGGATTGTGGGTGACGTACTCCAGCGCCCCGGCATACCACGCGTTGTCGCGCACTTTATGCGCGACGTGATAGTGGCCCAGTGCGACGTAATCCCACCGATCGGCATGCAGCTCCGATGGTTCAAGCAATACCCCCCCGTATTCGGCTGACCAGCTCGCGGTCGGAAGCACGCCCGCGACCTCGCCGTGCGTTACTGCGACATGAAACCGAAACTCGCCCTTGGGCAGCAGCGTGGGGCGCTGGGCCTGCCTCCACGCAAGATGTGGAACGCACGTGACGGCCGCGTTCAAGGTCTCAAAGACGAGGGTCTTGGGCTCGGCGGCGACCACATACACGTGGTCGAGAGCTTCGAACAAGCGTAAGATCGTCCCGGTCTCGACCGACCGGGGTGTATCATGATTGCCTGCCACGAGGATCACCGGCGTTTCGGGCAGCGCCATCCGGAGTTTTCTGAACTGATTGAACGAATGCAGAATCGCTGGGTTGGTCGGCCGCACCGAGTGAAACAGGTCTCCGGCAATCACCACGAGGTCGGGCTTCGCCTCGATGACTTCGTCAACGGCGTGGCGGAACGCCGCCGCCACATCCGCCTCTCGTTGGTTGATGCCCTGCGAATTGAGCCGGTGGTACTGCCGAAATCCGAGGTGGACATCGGCGAGATGGGCGAGCTTCACGTCCCGTCGTGCACCTGCGTCTGCACCGTCGTATCAACGATGCCGAGTTCACGCATAGGAGCGCCGGGCGTGCCGTCGACGTGCACCGCGACACGGATTTGGATCCGAGCGGACTCCGCGACAATAGTGCGCCATCCGGTCGACCATACGAACGATCCGAGCATACCACCGCCCGATCGTCGCACACCTCCGTCGTCCAAGGGCTGCACCTTATCGCGGAACGTACCCTCGAAGCTCACGTAGGCCAGGGTATCGCGCTCTCTGGGAGTCAGGCTGTCCACCTGAAATGAAACCCGTGCACTCACCGACCCGCCATCGATCCCATCCGCTAACCGAATCGCGAACGCCCCGAAGGGAATGTCGAGGTCTTGCGTCCACACTTCACCGTCGCTGACCGCCGCGAGCGGCAGCGCGAGCCCCGGCAGCCCACGCGCCAACTCGATGAGCAACGCTTGCCCCGGGTTGGACGCCTCTGACCGCACTCCCCCGACTTGCATTTGCTCATCGATGTCAGCTTGCACCCACAGCGTATCGAGCCCGCCGACGCGCAGCTCCTGCCAGGCCTCACCAGCTTGGCGGGCGCGCGACAGAAGCGAGTCGAACGCGAGGTGGATGACCGGTCCACCATTGACCCCCGTGACCACGACCTGTCGCATGCCACCAAGCTGCGCGGATTCACGAAATATCGGCGGATCCATCACCATCGTCTCGACATCGCGCGACTGCATGGCCACGCGAGTTCTGGTCTGGAAAAGGCGGTGGATCTCCACGCCGTGATGCGGTAACACCGCCAGATGCACGGCCTCCTGCGCACTCGAGCGTAGAGGCACGATGATGAGTGCAGCCGACGCGAGCACGAATGCCTTCATGGCCGCACCCGAAATCGTGACACGACGTCCGTGTCCAGTCTGAACACGAGCATCGGCTCCTCTCCGAATACACCCACGCGTTTCGTCACATGTACCTTGGTACGCGAAGCGCCCGATACGTACGCGTTCCATGCCGTCGACCAGACCACCGTTCCCGAACTCGCGCCACCAAGGGTCACTGTCGCGTTCGCGACCTCAGCGGGCACGGTTCGCGCTACTGGCCGGGCCGTGGCGCGGAACGTCATAAATGCCAGCGTGTCCCCTCCACGAGCTAACAGGCTGTCGAGGGTAATCGTCGACCTGGCCTCGAACCGCCCCCACAGCCGACCGCCTACGTCAGGCCGCGCCTCTGCCGGCAGCACATCGTCCGGGACCCTGAACGCTAAATCTTCTTCCCAGGAGTCGCCCGGCCCGACCAGTGTCGGCGGCAGCGCGATCTCGAATCCACCGGCCATTCCGCGAAACAACTGCCCCGACCGCTGCGGGCCTTCGGACACGCTCAGCACTCGCATCCGTTCATCGACTTTCACCGTTGCGCGTGGCGTCGTGCCGCGGTCGTCGATCGCCTGCCAGTCCGCGCCCCAAGTCCGATATCGCGCCTCCACCGAGTCACGCACCACCTCGACGTCCACGTCGCTCGCGGCGACACTCACGACGCGGCGTGTCGTGCTTTCGAGCGCCTCGTAATCCAGCGCCCGCGTGGTATCCCCCCCGCGGTGCACCAAGGTCGTGGCCTCGGTCCAGACGTGCATACGGTAGGCCGACCCCAACCCGGGGGCATATCGCAGCTGCACTTGCTGCGCGGTGCCCGGCGTGCCTCCTATGATGCCTAGCGCGAGAGTGGCGGCGGCCATCCATTTCAGTCGCCTATGCATAGGGATCGTCAGAAGATCGCAGTGGCGAGAGAGGCTCGCCCCGGCGCGTGACGGTTTCGTGCGGAACGGCGCGCGGCAAGGTCGCCCGAAAGTAGCTCAAGACATCGTCCGGCCGGGTACGCCTCGTCGCGAGCAACGCGCGACGCACGTCGACTTCGTGATGATCTGCAATGATATCGACCACGGTCGCTGGTGAAATTTCCCGATCGAGAGCAACCAGCTGGCGGACGACGGCGTCCTCGAACGGAACGTCCGTTTGCGGCGGGAACCGTTTCACGCCGTCGGGACCGCTCAACACCGGCGGCCGTGGAAACCGTACGAACACGGGATGCGTGAAGTGGGGGTGCCGCACCATGAGCTCCCCCTTCGGGAGCGTGGCCAGCTTGATCTTGGTCGCCGGTGAGAAGACCTGATACCCCGGTGTCGCGAGCTCGTCCATGTCCATCCGCCCGTACACCGCCGTGCCTGCGTTGCCTACCACGCGCCGATGCACCTGCGAGCGAAACTGTTGCGCGCCGAACAGCACGAGTCCCAGGTACCGGCCTCGCTCAGAAATGTCCAAGAGCATCTTGCGTACGTACGTCTCGGGTCCGTCGGACGGCGCGTATTTGTTTAGCTCATCCACGAACACGATCACATGATCGACACCGAGTTCTCGCCGCTCCAGATGCTCGCGGAGTTTCGAGACGACGCGCGTGAATACCAGATCCTGGCCAAGCTGATCCATGCCTGACACGTCGAGCACGTAGACGCCACGGTCCTCGAACGCCCCGAAGGGAAGGTCACTCGCCGAACCATCGTCCGTGACGAGCCCTTTGCACCTCGTCGAGATGTTGAGCAGACGATTCCGCACCTTGCGAATCGTCGCGATGTGATGCGTACGCCAGATGTCCCCACGACCCGCCTGCTCCAGACCGTCGAACACCGCGCGGAAGAGACGTTCTAGATCGGCAAAGCTGCTTACGCGGTGCGTGTGCCCCCACTCATCCCGGAACTCCTTGTCGACGACGCGGTCTGCCAAGAAGTCGAGGAACGCGTCGGACTTGGCATCGATATCATCTCGACTCAGCAATACCTCGTGGTAGTCCAGTACCTCACGAAGACCCCAAACGAGAGGCGTCACCGCACCCACGAGATCCGGGTGTGAGCGCAGAGTGTTCAGGTTGACACCGTCGGCTTTGAACGGCGCGAAATAGTGCACCGGGTCAAAGGCTACCGGTTGCACGCCCAACACATCGTAGAGATCCCGATCGTCGTCGTTCAGCTCCGCGGGTCGATCAAGGAAACACAGGTCGGGCCCCTTCACGTTGAAACACAGGGCCGCCACAGAGCCTTTCGCCGCCGGGAAGTGCTGGAAGATGGACGTGAGGGCAAACTCCACGGCCGACGTCTTGGTCGCCAGTCCCGAAACCCCGGAGATGTTGAGGTGGGCCGATTCCGGACCCAGCACAAAGTCTGCGTCGACCGACACGGGGGCCTTGAGCCCGGCCGCGCGGTAGACGCCGATGGGAATAGCGGTAGGCGATTCCGATCGTACGTAGCTGTCCATCCGGAGTGCCCGCTCGACGTCTGAGGCACTCGCCACTCGCACGCCGGCCAAGGGCACGGGTTGCATCGGCTCCTCGGGCTCGTGGCGCAGCACGGCCGCCGTCCAGAGCCGGATCTCCGCCCGCCGTGTCGGTGCCGTGACGCTCTTCGGATCGCCCTCGGCCGCCACCACCTCGTGCAGAGGTGAGGACAGATCGGAATACGCCCGACCATCGATGACGACGGCAAAGACAGTGCGAGTCTCGTCGTCGACCCGCACGATGGCTCCGATCCCGAGGCTGGTTTCGACGGCCGTCCAGAAATGGAACTCGTGTGGACTGGCGGGCAGTGCCTCGGTCGCGATGACCCGGCCGATCGTTCGACCGTCTTCGAACTTGATCACCACCAGCTCCCGAGTTGGGCTCGCAAAAACGCCTCAACTTGTTGAATTGGGTAAACCAGCCTATCCCACCGGCTGTCTGGCGCCGACAGTGGCGTACGCTCCGCCAACAGCCAGCGGCTGACCTGCGTCGCGGTCGCTACGCTCTCATCCACTGCGGGACGTTCGACGCGCACGAGGCCGTGCAGCAGATCTTGCTCCTCCCATGGCCACAACCGAAGATACCACGAATACACATCCTCGTGGGTGGGCGTCGAACGCCGAAAGACACTGGTGCGATGCGCTTCGGGGAGCGTCAACGCGACCCGCAGATCCGATCCGTCCAGAAATTGTGTTTCGTGACTCTTGATCAACCCGACGAGGCGACCGCGTGGGCCCGTGTTCTCCAAACGGGGCAAGCTGCCATCGACGACGAGCCACGTGTCGTCGCGCTGTCGCACATGACGGCCCACCAACGCCGCCTCCAGTCGAGCGCGCCGGCGCTCGACCAGCAACGCGGCGCGGCGAACGTCGAGCATGGGATGTTCACGGTCGGCCACCCCGGCATCGAGCATGGGGAGACCCACTTCCTCGAGTGCGGCGCGCTGGCTGTCACTGAGGCGCTGAACGGCGGTCACGAGAAACTCGTCGCTCGCATGGTCGAGGACGTCCAGCTCACCGTCCACTCGTAGCACGGTAGCCGCGGCGGCGTGACCGCGGATAATCGGTTGCAGACCGAGCCGGCCTTCAACCGCGTAGCGCTGGATGCCGTCGAGAAAGGCAACCGACGCCGGGACCGCACCCGGGTCCCCGACTGGGATCGCTTCCACCAAGCGGGATTCAACGGGATCGGCCGATCCGAAGGGTTCCGACACGGGCGGACCCACGTGCGTCAACGTAGCGGCCGGGCCAACGGTCCCGCCGGCCTGGACGACCGCCTGGCGAAGTCGGTTGCGCGTGGACGAACTCAGTCGCGCACCTTGAGACTGATCATCAGGCCGTCACGTACAGGAACGATCGCCGTGGAGAGGCGGGGGTCGCGAGCGGCCAGTTCGTTGTATGCGCGCATGCCCTCGACATCAGCCGCCCTGTCACGCTCCTCGAGCACTCGCCCGTGGTAAAACGTATTGTCACACAGCAGGAGACCGCCCACGCGCAACAGCCGCATGGCGTGCGCAAAGTAGGCGGGGAGCGACTCCTTGTCGGCGTCGAGGAACACGGCATCGAACGCGGGCTCCAGCGTCGGGAGAACGTCTCGCGCATCGCCAACGATCAGCTCGACGCGATCCGTCACCTCCGCGTCGCGGAACGCCTGCCGGGCGACACGCGCGTGCGCGCGCTTCGACTCGATGGTAATCAGCCGCCCATCAGCGCCGACCGCACGGGCAATCCATACCCCCGAATACCCACCCAACGTCCCAACCTCGAGCACGCGTTGCGCGGCGATCGCGCGCAGGAGCACCGCAATCAGTTGTCCCTCTTCCGCGGAGATCTGGATGGGCGGAAGGCCTTGTGTCTCGTGCCGTGCGCGTACGGCGACGAGGACATCGTCTTCGATTCCGACGAGATGGCGGACGTACTGCTCGATTTCGGGCGCCGCGTCCACCTCTATCCTGCGCGCAATGGCGGCACATTGAGGAGCCAAAACCCAGCGATCTCCTCGAATCGGTTCAATTCAACCATGAGGTTGTCGGCCACCTGAACGCGCTCCTTACTGGCAAGCTCGCCAATCCGAAGGTGGACGAGCGAGCCGTCCGGCGTGCGGCGCGAATCGATGGGCACGTCGATTTCGAGCACCGCGATGCCCGGCTGCGACGGGCGAGCCGGGACCGTGATGTAGCCCTCTCGGTTAGGGGGCGGCGCCTCCAGCCCCTCCACGATCGTCGTGGTCGGCCAGACCACGACTTCCAGACCCTGGAACGCCCCGAGCTGCATGTCGAGCGTGATGACGGCGCCGCGACTGTCCTCTAACTCGACCGAGCCGGTATAGCCTCGCGTCCCAAGCTCCTCCTCGACCTTGCCGGAGAGGATTTCGGTGTTCTCATCCCACACATACCGCAGCGAGGGGAGATCACCCGCCAGTTCTTCGATGCGTCCGCCGAATCGCATCGTCAGACGTCCGTGCTCTCGAGCACGCGCGCGAAGTCCCCGATACGCACTAAGGCCTCTTCCAGCGCCTTTTCCGACGCGGCATAGGACAGCCGCACCCACCGGTGATCCCCAAAAGCTTCTCCAGGCACAAGAGCAACGCCCTTCTCCTGCAGCAACCGTCCACAGAATTTCATGGCTCCGTCCATCCCCGGTCGGAAGAACCCGTCCACCCGGAAGAAGAAATAGAAGGCGCCGAGCGGTTCCACGAATTCGACCCCCGCGAGGTGCTCGCGGAAGTACTCGACCACCATGTCACGTCGATGTCGGAACGCGTCGACCATGCGGGCGACATCTTCCTCGACGCGTTCGTCGGACAGGGCGGCCGTCGCCGCCCATTGGGCTGGCTGCGATGCCCCGCTGGTCAGATGCGATTGCAGCCCCGCGATTGCCTTGGCCACCGGCGCCGGTGACATGGAGAGTCCGATGCGCCACCCTGTCATCGCGTACGTCTTACTCACACCATACACGAGAATCACGCGCTCCAAAAGCTCATCGGGGAGGTCGAGCACCGACGGTGCGGGACCCGATCCATAGTGGATCCGTCGATAGATCTCGTCAGCGATCACCCACACCCCATGGTCACGCGACCACTCGACGATGGCCTCGAGCTCAGCACGCGTGTATACCGCGCCGGTGGGGTTCACTGGTGAGCAGAGAATGAGACCCCGCGTCAGCGAATCGCGGGCCGCTTCGAGTTCTTTGACGCCAACTTTGAGACTCCATTCGAGATCACCGGGAACGAGCTCGGGCTTGGCCCGTGTCAGGTGCACGATCTGCGCGTACGAGACCCAGGCCGGCGCCGGCACCAACACGCGGTCGTTTGGACCAAAGAGAACAAAACACGCGTTGAAGATGCTCTGCTTGGCGCCGGTCGAGACGACGATGTGGTCCGCGTTCACCGCTCGCCCGCCCGACAGCAGTGCCAGATGCCGCGCGGCGGCCGCACGCAGATCCAGCAGACCGGCGTTCGGTGGATAGTGCGTATGCCCAGCCTGGATCGATTTGATCCCGGCCTCGGCAGGGATGCGAGGGGTATCGAAATCTGGTTCGCCAGCCGAAAGATCGATGATGTCCTCACCGGCCGCCCGCCGCCGTTGCGCATCCTGACTGATGGCCATCGTGGCGGATGGCGTGAGGTTCTCGATATTCTTCGAAAGGCGAATGAGGGGAGTCGCCGCGTCTGCACTCACCGAGCAATCACTCCGTAGCGTTTGAGGATCTCGACAGTTTCGGGAATCGGTAGTGCTTGGGCGCGCCCGCGGTGGCCGTCCACCGAGGTCGCCAGGAACAGTGAATTATAGATGGCCTCTTCGGTCGCCTCGATGACAGCCTGGAACAGGGGGCTCATGCGGCCGTTTGGCACCAGCGAACCCTCGGCATCCACGCGGCGCGTCGAAAACGCAATAACAAAGTCACCAGACCCGTTCGTCATCGCGCTGCCCGTGCGCGCCAAGCCCGCTAGCGCACGACGGCCCAGCCGCTCGAGATTGCGATGATCGACCGGCGCGTCGGTCGCGACGACGATCATGATACTGCCGTCGGCGATGTCGGCGTCTTCCGGTGGCGCGTCGCCTTGGACCCGCCCTTGGAGGTAGTACCGGCCAAGTTCCTGCCCAACCGGGGCGCCGGCCACCGTCAGGACTCCACCGAAGTTCGACTGCACGAGCACACCGACCGTCCAGCCGCCAAGATCGTCGGGCAGGGTGCGGCTCGACGTGCCGATGCCGCCCTTCCATCCAAATGCCCGCGTCCCGCGACCTGCTCCAACACTTCCCTGCTCCACCGGGCCGCCGTGCGCCGACCGGATCGCCTCGAGGACGTCGGCTTCCGTCACCGGGCGGAGTCGAATGTGGTTCAGGGTTCCGTCGTTGGTTTCACCCACCACCGGGTTGGCTGAACGCACGTTTTCGTTCCCAGGAAGTGTCAGCAGGTACGTGAGTACGGCATCCGCGACCCGGGGCACGCAGAGCGTGCAAGTCAACACAATCGGCGACTCGAGTTCTCCCAATTCCTGAACCTGTGTCGAACCGGCGAGTTTGCCGAACGCGTTCCCAACCACGACAGCCGCCACCACTTTCTCCCGAAACACATTCCCGCCGTGTGGGAGGATCGCGGTCACACCCGTGTTGATGCTGTCGCCGGCGACGATCGTGACCTGACCAACCATCACACCGGCCACATCCGTAATTGCATTCAGCGGACCAGCGGGAAGAAGCCCAACCCGCACGCCTAACTCACGCGGACTCAATCGCTCCTGTGCGGCTCCGGTCGTCGTGACGCCAAGCGCAATGAGCCAGAGCGTGCCCAGGTATCGCACGGGGGCGGGCATCGTCATGCAGCGAAGGTCTCTCGCCGCCGCTGGGGTGTCAACGTGCCAATTGCCTCGGCACCAGGCAGGCGCTAGCATTTCCACGCAGCCCCACAGCTTCTTTGACAAACGAGGTTCCAGTGCGTTGGCGTTTTGACCCCGGGTTCGATGCGGCCACCCGGGCGGCATTCGATGCCCGTAAGCCGCTCGTGTACGTCTGCCCCCCCGCGGTGTGGATGGTGGAACCGCTCTTCGAGCGGTTGGAACGGGCGGGTGGCGGTGAGCGCCGAACCGTCGCCGTCGTCCCCGAGGGAGATCTCGCACAGGAACTGGCCCTGCACAGTAATGCGGCGCGTCATGTGCGTCGCGAAGGCCAGCACGGCCCCGGCGTCATCGCGGCCAGCGGTTTGGCGCGTGACACCGTTGCACTCCGCCGCGATGACGCGGCGACGCTCATCGCGACACCGCCGGACGCGCTCGCCCTGCTCCAGCGGTCTGCGTTCAAGGCCGAACAGGTCGCCCACACCGTGCTTCTCTGGCCGGAACGGTTTGCCGACGCCGAACGCGAGGCCACGGCACTGCTATTCAGCGACACGAATGCGGCCCAGCGGATTGTAGTAACCGAGGATCCCACGGGGGTCACGGACCTCATCGAACGTTATGCGCGCCGGGCGCCGACGATGCACCCGATTCCCTGGCCGGCTACCCCCCTGGATGGTGTCCGCTTCGCCATCTCGACGGCCACACGACTTCCCACTGCCGTCGTCGGCGCACTAGGTTCACTGGCGCCCAGGACAGCCCTCCTTTGGGATCCGTATCCGATGCCCCGCGCCCGATGGATCCAGTTCGATACCGACCCAACGGTCCGGCTCGTCACGGATCAAGCGCCGCCGACGGCTGCGGACGCGATCATCGCGACCGACCTGCCCTCCCCAGATCTCCTGCGTGCCTTCCAGGAGCACACCTCACGCGTCGTGCTCCTCATCCGGCCCTGCCAAGAGGCCGCGCTTGCCCGTCTCGCGTCACCCAATCGACTGCTTTCGGTCACCCGTGAGACCGATCGAGCCCACCACCGGGCGTCGGCGCTCCGATCAGAGCTGCGCCAAGTTCTCGCGTCGACGGACCTGAGCGGCGAGCTGCTCCAGCTCGCGCCCCTGTTCGACGAACACGATCCCGCGACCGTCGCCGCGGCCCTGCTCCGCTCGAGTGGCGGATCAGCAATCGCCGTTCATCCGAGCTGGGTGCGCATCAAACTCGACGTCGGCAAACGCGATCGGATCAAGCCGGGGGATGTCGTTGGGGCGCTGATCAATGCGGCCGGCATCCCTAAGGATCACGTCGGCCGGGTGGAGCTGCACGAGGTCTGGTCAATTGTGGAGGTTCGAGTGGAATCCGCCGACGTGGCGCTGCGTGGCTTGAAAGTCGTCGCCCTTCGCGGTCGGACCGTGACGCCCCGCGTCGAGGCCAAATGACAACGGGCGCGGCACCTGAATAGCGGTGCCGCGCCCGGGATCGACTGCGAGGAGCGATGAGCTATCCGTTCAACGCGTCCTTCAGTGCCTGCCCAGCCTTGAAGGTCGGCAGAGTGGCGGCCTTGATGTGGATCGTCGCCCCCGTTCGAGGATCACGCCCCTCCCGAGCCTTGCGCTGCTTGGCCTGGAACGTCCCGAAGCCCGTAATCTGCACGCGACTCCCCGCCTTCATTTCGCGCGCGATCAATCCTGAATCCCCAAACAGCGCTTCGACGGCCCGCCCGGCGTCTGCCTTGGACAGGTTCACCTCTGCCGCCAATGCGTCGGTCAATTCGGTCTTGTTCACCCGGCCCCCTTTACGTGATGAGTGAATCCCGGGACACCGCGTCGCCCCTGAGGGTTCGACCAGATATGTACCCCGTCCACCCTCCCCGACGCAAGCGGGTTGCCTACCCCGGATCCGGACGGTACCCTGAGGTTGCTTCGTCCCAACCAGCGGTTCACGACATGGTACACAGCGCGCGTCCGGGATGGATCGAGGTCATCACGGGCGTCATGTTCAGTGGGAAGAGCGAAGAGCTCATCCGTCGCGTCCGACGCGCGATCATCGCCCGACGGCGCACCCAGGTCTTCAAGTCCCATCTCGACGATCGATATACGGGTGTCTACTCCGTCACCACCCACGACGGCATCTCCGTTGAAGCCCACCCTGTCGATTCCGCCACGCAGGTCATGCGCGACGTCGATCCCACCACCCAGGTCATCGCCGTCGATGAGGCCCAGTTTCTTGATGAGGGAATCATCGAGGTGGCCAACACCCTCGCCAACCGCGGGCTGCGGGTGATCGTCGCGGGGACCGACATGGACTTCCGAGGTGAACCATTCGGGGCCATCCCGTCGCTCATGGCCATCGCGGAATTAGTCGACAAGCTGCACGCGATCTGCGTACGCTGCGGCGACGCGGCCTGCCGCAACCAACGGCTGATCGACGGCGCGCCAGCCCCCTATAACTCGCCCACCATTATGGTAGGAGGATCCGAGTCGTACGAAGCACGCTGCCGGCACTGCCACGAGGTGCCCCTGGTCGACGAGTTCCAGGGCAAGCTGCTCTAGGCGCCGTGCTATCCGTGGCGCTGACCGGGAACGTCGCGGCTGGCAAGTCGACGGTGCTCCGACTGTTCGCCGAGTGGGGAGCCACCGTGATCGATGCCGACCGACTGGTGCGCGAAGTGCAGGCCCCGGGGTCGCCGGTGCTCCGCGCGATTGCGGATGCGTTTGGCGAGGACGTGCTCCTCGAGAACGGTGAACTCAACCGGGCCCGGCTGCGAGGCATCATCGTTCGTGATCCCGAAGCCCGCATGGCCCTCAACGCCATCGTACACCCGGCGGTCCAGCGGCGACGCGCCGAGCGGGTCGCGGAGGCAGCGGCGCGCGGTGACCGGGTGGTCGTCAACGATATTCCGTTGCTGTTCGAAGTCTTGGAACCCGACGCTTTCGACCTCGTGGTCCTCGTTGACGCATCAGAAGGCACGCGGCTGCAACGCCTGCGAGCCCTCCGTGGGTTAGCCGACGACGAAGCCCGACAGCTGATGGCCGCGCAGCTTCCGTCAGCCGAGAAACGCGACCGAAGTGACTTCGTGATCGACAACGATGGCTCACGGGCCGATTTAGAGCGAGCCGCGAGGGCCGTGTGGAACACCATCCTAGCCCGGGCGACCCGCAACAGTCCGCAGTGACTCGGCCCCCGAGAAGGGCCGCGAAGCCTGGTTGACACTGCCGGGGCGCCCACGTAACCTACGCCTCGCCAATCCACTTACTCGGGGAAAACAGCCAGAATGTCGGACGTTCCTGGGGATCTGCACTACTCGGAAGAGCACGAATACGTGAAGCCGGGCGACGACGTGGGCATTGTCGTCGTCGGGATCACGGACTACGCACAGGGTGAGTTGGGAGACGTCGTGTATGTCGAGCTCCCGCAGGTGGGAAGCAAGCTGGACCGCATGGACGTGTTCGGCACGATCGAAGCGGTCAAAGCCGTTTCGGAACTTTTCATGCCGGTGAGTGGCGAGGTACTGGAAATCAACGATGCCCTAGAGGGGGATCCGGCGCTGGTGAATCGCGATCCGTACGGCGACGGGTGGATGATCAAGGTGCAGTTGCGGAACCCAGGGGAGGTCGGCGAGCTCCTCACCGCAACTGACTATCAGACGCACGTCGGGGAGTAGTACCCGAGGCGTCGCACACGAACGATGACGACCGATACGCCCTGGGATCCCCCGGGGCGTTTGAGTACTAGGTAGAATTGAGCATGCCACAGTTTGCCTCACGCCATCTCGGCCCTCGCCCCCATGACGTCGCGGCCATGTTGGAGACGATCGGGTACTCCGACTTGGACGCCCTCATCGACGCCGCCGTCCCAACCGATATTCGCACGCCACAGTCCCTCGACCTACCGCCCGCCAGGAGCGAGCCAGAGGTGTTGCGTGATTTGCGGACGCTCGCTGGGAAGAACAAGGTCTTTCGCTCGTACATTGGCATGGGTTACGCCGATTGCATCGTGCCACCAGTGATTCTGCGAAATATCTTCGAGAATCCGGGATGGTACACGGCCTACACCCCGTACCAAGCAGAGATCGCGCAAGGCCGGCTGGAAGCTCTGCTCAACTTCCAAACCGCTGTTTCCGACCTGACGGCGCTCGAGGTGTCCAACGCCTCCCTTCTGGATGAGGGCACGGCCGCCGCCGAGGCTATGGCCATGGCGTTTGCACGCAAGAAGTCGCCGGCCAGGGCAGTGTTTCTGGTGGACCAGGGGTGTCATCCTCAAACGATTGGGGTGGTCGAAACGCGTGCACAGGCGCGCGGCATTGCGGTTGAGGTCGGTGACGCGTTCGCGATGACGTTCGGAGACGACATCATTGGCGTGCTGCTCCAGTACCCGGCGAGTGATGGACGGGTCGTCGACCTGAGCGCGGTAGCCGAGCAGGCCCACGCTGCGGGTGCACTCGTCATTGCGGCGTGCGACCTGCTGAGCCTGGCCTTGATCAAGCCGCCAGGCGAGTGGGGGGCCGATGTGGCGGTCGGGAACTCGCAGCGCTTTGGCGTGCCCCTCGGGTTTGGCGGTCCGCACGCTGCCTTCTTCGCCACTCACGATAAGTACAAACGGGTGCTTCCCGGCCGGGTCATCGGCGTCACCAAGGATCGGGCGGGACGACGCGCGTACCGCATGGCTCTGCAGACCCGCGAGCAACATATCCGGCGCGAAAAGGCGACCAGCAACGTGTGCACCGCCCAGGTTCTGCTCGCCGTGATGGCGGGCGCGTACGCCGTGTACCACGGTCCGGACGGTATCCGCGCCATCGCTGCCCAGGTCCATCAACGCGCAGCCAACCTGGCGCGGGCGCTACGCAACCTTGGCTTCGCCTTGGTGCATGACGCGTATTTCGATACCCTCGCTGTCGACGTCGGGGACCGAGCCAAGCGTATCCATGACGCCGCCACCGCACGGGGCATCAGTCTCCGCCCCCTGTCGGACTCGCAAATCGGCATCACGGTGGACGAGACAACGTCGCCAGCGGATCTCGCGGATCTGATCGCGGTGTTCGGTGGCGGACCGGACGCGCTGGGCGACGACGACGGTTCAGCCATCCCCAGCAAGTTGGCCCGCACGAGCGCGTATCTCACCCATGAGGTGTTCAACAGGCACCACTCCGAAACGGAGATGCTGCGGTATCTCAAGCGCCTCGAGAACCGCGATCTCTCGCTCGCGCATGCCATGATTCCCCTCGGGTCATGCACGATGAAGCTGAATGCGACGACCCAGATGGCGGCGGTGAGTTGGCCGGAGTTCGCCGGCATCCACCCCTTCGCACCACGCGATCAGTCAGCTGGGTACCAAGAAATGTTTCAGCAGCTCGAGACGCAGCTGGCGGAGATCACGGGCTTCGCGGGAGTCTCCCTGCAACCCAACGCTGGATCCCAAGGAGAGTTTTCAGGCCTCCTCGTGATCAAGGCATATCACGCAGCGCGTGGCGAAGGCCACCGCAACGTGTGCTTGATTCCCAAGAGCGCGCACGGCACTAATCCGGCGAGCGCAGTGATGGCCGGGTTGAAGGTCGTTCCCGTGGCCACCGATGAGGCGGGAAACGTCGACATGGACGACGTCGCAGCCAAGATCGAGCGACACGGCCAGAATCTGGCGGCGCTCATGATCACGTATCCGTCCACGCACGGCGTCTTCGAGGCAACGATCACGGAGATCTGCATGGCAATCCATGAAGCCGGCGGCCAGGTATACATGGACGGTGCCAACCTCAATGCGCTCGTCGGGATCGCGCGCCCAGGCGAGATCGGCGCCGATGTCTGTCATTTGAACCTGCACAAGACGTTTTGCATCCCGCACGGCGGGGGCGGACCAGGCATGGGACCGATCGCGGTCGCGGCTCACCTGGTTCCCTATCTGCCGGACCATCCGGTGGTTCCGCTCAATGTCCCTGCCTCCTGTGGGACGGTCTCGGCGGCGCCGTGGGGCAGCCCGTCCATCCTGCCGATTTCGTGGGCCTACATCGCGATGATGGGACCCGACGGGCTGACGGAGGCAACCAAGGTCGCGGTGCTCAATGCCAATTACATCGCCAAGCGACTGGCAGGGCACTACGATCTCCTCTATGCCGGACAAAACGGACTGATCGCGCACGAATGCATCATCGACACGCGACCGTTCAAGCAGGCGGTGGGAATCGATGTGGAAGACATCGCCAAGCGGCTGATGGATTATGGATTCCACGCCCCGACCATCTCGTTTCCCGTCCCCGGGACGATGATGATCGAACCCACGGAGAGCGAGTCGAAGGAGGAGCTCGATCGCTTTTGTGACGCGATGATCGCGATCCGCGAAGAGATCCGTGAGGTGGAACAGGGCACCGCCGACAGAGAGCGCAACCTGCTCACCATGTCTCCGCATACGCTTCAGGACGTAATCGCCGACGTGTGGGATCGTCCCTATTCGCGCGAACGTGCAGCGTTTCCCGCGCAAGACACGCGTGAGGGCAAACTGTGGCCCGCGGTTGGCCGAGTGGATGCTGCGTACGGGGATCGCCATCTCGTCTGCACCTGCCCTCCCATGGAGGAGTACGAGAACGAATTACAACCGGTGGGATGAACGAGCCGACATCGCTCGGGTCTACGAGTTGGGAGTACGCGATTGAACGCGCCGCACGATCCGGGGCGGAGAACATGGCGACCGACACTTGGCTCCTGCAGCACACAGAACCTGGCGTCGGTCGTTTACGTCTCTACCGCTGGAATCCGCCGTGTCTCTCGCTTGGCAGGAACGAGCCTGCGCTCCGCCGGTACGGTCGCGAGGCCGTGCGGACCCGCGGGTTGCCAGTGGTGCGCCGGCCCACCGGAGGCCGCGCCGTTTGGCACGAATCCGAGCTTACCTATGCCATCGCGGCCTCCGCCGATTTGTTCGGAACCCTTGCAGATACATACATTTGCATCCACCAGGTCCTCGCACGCGCGCTCCGCGACTGTGGTGCTGCGGTTGAGCTCGCCGTCCATCGGCCAGTGCAGCCCCTGGGCAGCGGTCCCTGCTTCGCCGCTCCGGTCGGCGGAGAGATCATCGGTGCGGACGGAAAGGTGGTCGGCAGTGCGCAGGTGCGGGAGGGATCCACATTTCTCCAGCACGGGTCAGTGCTGCTTGGGAACCGCCAAGAGGTAGTGTCGGAATTGATCGGCGATAACGCCATTCGCGCGGTAGCCGCGAACGAACTCGTCGATCGTCAAATCGCATTCGAGGAGTTGGCCGAGGCCATCGTAGCCAACGCCCGTGACACATGGGGGGGATCGTGGACAGAACGAGCTTTCCGTACGCCGAAGGACCTCGTCGAGCATTTCCAGGACGACGACTGGACCTGGCGCCGTTGAGACGAATCGGTGCCTTTGTGCTGGCCGGCGTCATCGCGACGGGCTGCCAGTCGGAGGGTGACTGCCCCACCGATTGGTGTGGGACAATCGTCGTCACCTCGGGCGCCGAAGGACAGACGCTCTTTCCGCCATCAATCGACGACGAAATCGAGATTTCGCTCAACGACTTGATCTTCGAGAAGCTCGCGGAGGTCGGCCCCTCGATGAACACGATCGGTGATGACCGGTTCATTCCGATCCTCGCGGAATCGTGGAGTTACCCGGATGCACAAACGATTCGGTTCAGCCTGAGCGACGACGCCCGGTGGCACGACGGGACATCGGTCACGGCTCGCGACGTGGCGTTCACGTTCGACGTGTATCGCGATCCGGTGGTCGCCTCGGGCGCTGCCGCGCGACTCCAGTTTGTCGAATCCGTCACCGCAGTGGACCACCGCACGGTCGACGTCGTGTTCGAACGACCCTATCCAGAGATGTTCTTTGACGCCGTGTTCCACGTTCGGATTATCCCAAGTCACATTTTAGGCAGCGTGCCACGCGACCAACTGGTTGCGCACGAGTTCGGGCGCGCACCAGTGGGAAGCGGACCGTTTCGGTTTGTCCGATGGAATGCTGCGGAATTCGTTGAACTCGCCGGCGACGAGTCCTATCACCGTGGCCGCCCGGGCGTACCCCGAATCGTCTGGCGGTTTGCCGCTGGCGGACAACAGGCCCTGACGCAGCTCTTGGCCGGCGAGGCCGACGTCTTGAATCCGGTAGTGCGCGCGGAGGATAAGAACCGCGTCGACGATGCGCCGGAGTTACGCACCATTCCGTATGCTGTGAATGTTTACGCATACGTCGTGTTCAATCTGCGCGACTCCGACAATCGAGATGCCCCACACCCGCTGTTCGCCGATCCGCGGCTGCGGCGCGCCGTGGCCGAACTAGTCGACGTCGAGGCCGTGGTGCGAGGCGTGTTCGGGGAAGGCGCCCTGCCGGCCATCGGACCGCTGACGCCGATATTCGGTGAGTTGTACGAGTCGTTGACGCCGACACCGACGCTGACGGACGACGCCCTACGGACGCTAGCGTCGCTCGGCTGGACCGACTCGGACGGAAACGGCGTGCTGGACAATGACGGGCAGGAAATGGCGTTCGATCTTCTCGTCCCGTCGTCGAGCGCGTCGAGGGTCCGTAGCGCCGAGATCCTCCAAGAGCAGCTCCGGGCGTTCGAGATTCAGGTCAACATCGTGGAGATGGAGTTCCAGGCATCCCTGGATCAGGTGCGGTCCGGCCGGTTCGACACGTTCTTCGGGGCCCTACAACATGACCCCAGTCCGTCGTCCGTCGCCGATGCTTGGACCGTGGACGCCTTCGACGGGTTTAACTACGGCCGTTACACGAGTCATACGTTCGACAGCCTGGTTGCTGTTGGTCGGACGGCTGCCGATCCTGCCCAGTCGCGCGCAGCCTGGCGTGAAGCCCTGCAGACCGTGATCGATGACGCGCCGGCACTTTGGATCTACGTTCCGTCGGTTGCCGTGGCGGTCCACACCAGATTGGAGGACGTGACCATTCGGCCCGATCAATGGTCGGCCACCATGTGGCAGTGGCGGGTGAATCCTCAAAACCTCTTGGCACGGGACCTGATCGGCAGTAACTAGTGGCGCGATTCGTCGCGATCCGACTCGCCCAAGCGATCGCGATCGTGTTTCTGGTCGCGTCCCTGACCTTCATCCTCATTCACATCGCTCCAGGCGATCCCACGCGCAGCCTCACGGAGGCTCCGTCGGTCCCGCCGGACGTGCGCGCGCAATTGCGCACGAACTTCGGCCTCGACCGACCGCTGCTCGAGCAGTACGCCCGGTACATCGGCAATCTGGCGACGGGCGATCTCGGTTACTCCTTTGCCGAGCACCGGGGGGTCGGGGCGGCGATCCTCGAACGTGTCCCAAATACACTGCTCCTCACGGTCGCCGGCGTGCTCATCGCCTTTGGTCTCGGCGTTCCAATCGGCGCGCTGCAAGGGTGGCGAGCCGGATCCAAGACAGATCACACGCTCACGGTAACGTCGCTCTTCTTCTATTCATTACCTGTGTTCTGGCTCGGGATCATGCTGCAATTGGGGTTGGGGCTGGGGATTGGCATCCTGCCGGTGTCCGGAGCGATCGACCCGGTGACGCACGACAGTCTCCCCTGGATCGGTCGTGTCTGGGACCGCCTCGCGCACCTGCTTTTGCCGGCCATTACGCTCGGTTTGGTGGGGGCGGCGGCGTTCGCACGATTCCAGCGATCGGCCACACTCGACGCCGTGCTGCAAGATTTCGTTCGGACCGCACGCGGAAAGGGGTTGGCCGAACGCGTCATTCTGTTTCGTCACACCTTGCGAGCGGCACTGCTACCGACGATCACGCTCTTCGGGCTCACGTTCCCCATCCTCCTGTCGGGAGCCGTGCTCGTGGAGACGGTGTTCTCTTGGCCCGGGATGGGCCGACTCATCGTGGACTCAATCGCATCGCGAGACTATTACGTCGTGATCGGAACTGCGATCGTCTCTGCGTCGATGGTGGTGCTGGGGAACTTGTTAGCCGACGTGCTCTACTGGGTGGCCGATCCTCGCACGAGGCCCTCCGCGTAATGTCACCCGTCGTGGTCCGCATCCTCCGAACGACCCGGGCTCAAATCGCGTTTGGCGCCATTGCCGTCCTCACGGGTGGAGCGGTGCTCGCTCCGCTGATCGCGCCGTACGATCCCATTGCCCAGTTGGACTTGGAGAACCTGCGATTGGCCGCGCCCTCGATGCGGCATTGGCTGGGTACCGACGACCTGAGTCGCGATCTGCTGAGCCGGATCATGTATGGGGCGCGCATTTCGCTGGCCGTGGCCGCGCTGTCCGTCACCCTGTCCGTCGTGTGCGGCACGGCTGTGGGACTGGCGGCGGGCCTTGGCGGCAAGACCGTCGACGCGCTGCTCATGCGTTTGGTCGACACCGCACTGTCCGTCCCGCGCCTCATCCTCCTGATCGTCGTGCTCGCGTTTTGGTCGCAGATCAGTATTCCACTATTGGTAGTCGTGCTCGGGCTGACGAGTTGGTTCGACACGAGCCGACTGGTCCGTGCCGAGGTTTTGTCGCTTCGGGAGCGCGCATTCTATCAAGCCGCTGTGGCAGCAGGCGCACCGACGGCTCGGATGGTCCGGCTCCATGTCCTGCCCAATGTGGCGGGCCCGATCATCGTCGCCGCAACGCTGGGCATCGGGCAGATGATCCTCGTGGAGGCCGGGTTGTCGTTCTTGGGGATTGGCATTGCCCGCCCCACGCCATCGTGGGGAAGGATGATCGCAGAGAGTCAGGAGGTCATGGTGAACGCGTGGTGGACGGCGGCCTTCCCAGGATGCGCAATTCTCGTCACGGTGCTCGCCTTCAGCTTGCTCGGTGACTCACTCCGCGACGCGCTCGACCCCAGAGCATGACTCCGTTACTAGACGTCCGAGATCTCACGGTCGAATTCGACACGGCCGACGGGCACGCCCTCGCGGTGGACCGCGTCTCGTTTCACATCGCGGCAGGCGAAACACTGGGAATCGTCGGTGAGTCGGGATGTGGCAAGACGGTTACGGCCCTGTCGATCCTCCGGCTCCTCGACGACGAGGCCGTGACGTCCCCATCGAGCGCGATCGTCTTCGACGGAACGGATATTCGCCGGCTCGACGGAGAGGCGTTGCGGGCCGTGCGCGGGGCGAAGATCGCAATGGTCTTTCAGGAGCCTGGGACAAGCCTCAATCCGGTGCTGACCATCGGGTCGCAGATCACCGAAGCCCTGCATGCCCACCGCACTATCGACACGGGGGCGGCGCGCGCGCGCGCCATCGCGTTGCTGGACCTCGTCGGAATCCCCGACGCTGCCAGCCGATTCACCGCCTATCCGCACCAACTCAGCGGTGGGATGCAACAGCGCGTGATGATAGCAATGGCCCTGTCCTGCGAACCACAACTGCTCATCGCCGACGAGCCCACCACGGCCCTCGACGTTACGATCCAGGCACAAATCCTCGAACTCCTGCAGGCGTTGAAGGGCCGGCTCGGCATGGCCATGTTGCTGATCACGCATGATCTGGGCGTTGTCGCGGGTAGCGCCGACCGTGTGGCCGTCATGTATGGAGGCCAAATCGTGGAACAGGCCGCCACGCGGGAGCTATTCCGCAATCCGCAGCATCCGTATACTCGCGCGCTCCTCGATGCCATCCCGCGACTCGACGTGGTCACGCCGCGACTCCCCGCCATCGCGGGAGCCGTTCCGCCCGCGACCGCGTGGCCCGCTGGATGTCGCTTTCACCCGCGTTGTTCACAGGTCTTGGATCGGTGCTCAACTGACGTGCCACCCACGTTCGTGCTCGCACCGTCGCATTTCAGTCGCTGTTGGCTCGCCGATACATCGCCGGGATCCCGTGATGGCTGACGTGCTCGTCGACGCTCGACGCGTTACGAGAGACTTCCGCTCCGCTGGGGACATCTTCCGTCGCCCGCAGACCATTCGCGCGCTCGACAGGGTCGACCTCACCGTGGCTCGAGGTGAGACGGTTGCCGTCGTCGGTGAGAGCGGCAGCGGCAAGTCCACCTTGGGTCGCATTCTCCTCCGCCTGCTCGACCCTACGGACGGAACCGTGAATTTCGACGGCGTCGACGTCTTTGCCCTCAAGCGCGAGCCACTTCGGCAACTTCGCCGCCGGATGCAGATCGTCTTTCAGGACCCATACGGCTCTCTCAACCCGCGGATGCGAGTCGGCGATGCGGTCGGTGAACCGCTCGAGATCCACAGACTCGCTGCGGGCGCGGACCTCGAACGCCGCGTTCGAGATCTCTTCGCGGAGGTGGGTCTCGATCCATCCTATGTCGGCCGGTTCCCGCACGAACTGTCCGGTGGCCAACGTCAGCGCGTTGGCATCGCGCGCGCGCTGGCTGTGGCGCCGGATTTCGTCGTCCTCGACGAACCGGTGTCGGCGCTCGATGTGTCGGTGCAGGCGCAGGTGCTGAATCTGCTCGCCGATCTGCGCGATCGGCGGTCGCTGACCTACCTGTTCATCGCGCACGACCTGGCCGTGGTGAAGCATCTGGCAAACAGGGTCGTCGTGCTGTATCTGGGACAGGTCATGGAACAGGGCCCCGTGGCACCCCTGTACGACGCTCCTCTGCACCCGTACACTTCAGCGCTTCTCGACGCGGTCCCGACACCCGATCCCGACGCGACACGCGAGCAGACTACGCTCCGTGGTGACATCGCGTCGTATGCCGGCGTGGGGTGTGTGTTCGCTCCGCGGTGTATGCACCAAAAGAAGGACGACCGGTGCTTTTCCGAGCGTCCAGCGCTCCGGCCCTTCGCCGAGCAACGCATGGCCGCCTGTCATTACGCTGACGATCCAGCGAAGGAGTGACGCGTGAACGTCTATCTGTTCGTGGTGATTCTCTATCCCATCATTCTCCTCAGCGTCAGCCTGTGGCGGTCGCGTTCGGTGAAGAGTCACGAAGATTTCATGGTGGCGGGGCGCAACGTACCAGTGGCCTTGCTGGTGGGCACGCTCGTATGCACCTGGATCGGGTCAGGTTCGCTCTTTGGCGGCGCCGGACTGGCGTACCGTTCCGGGATCGCCGAGCTGTGGTTCTCGTTCGGTGGGTGGATGGGCCTCATCGTTGCCTACTTCCTCGCGGGTCGCGTGCGGCGAATTGCCCAATACACGGTCCCGGATCTCCTCGAACAGCGCTACAATGCGGCAGCGCGGCTCCTGGGTACTCTCGCCATCGTACTAGCGTATGTGACGATTGCGGCCTACCAGTTTCGTGGCGGCGGGTGGATTCTCTCCATCGTCACTGACGGGCGAATCACACCCGAGGTGGGCATCTTCATCACGGCAGGAACCATCGTGGTGTTCACCGCGGCTGCCGGGATGATGTCGATCGTTACGGTCGACGTGTTCAACGGGATCATCATCACGTTGGGCGTGTTGTTCGCATTACCGTACATGGTGTTTCAGGTTGGCGGCGTGTCGGCAGTGATCGACGGGCTCCCCGACACCCACACGACCGTGCTCGGTGGGCACAACGTGCTCTGGGTGCTCGGGGTCGCAATGCCAACGTTCCTGTTGATCCTCGGGGAAAGCGGCATGTATCAGAAGTTCTTCTCTGCCAAAGATTCCAACGCGGCGCGACAGGCAGTGCTGGGGATGGTCGGAGGCATCGTCGTCATCGAGACCGCGTTGGCGTTCCTGGCCATCGTGGGGCGTGCTGCATTTCCCGACCTCGCCGAAAGCACGAACGTTGTCGGCCGCGCAGCCTCAGAGACGGTCATCCTGTTCATCGCACGCAACGGGCTCCCCATGATCGGAGGAGCGATTTTGCTGGCGTCGGCGGTCGCTATCGTGCTGTCGACTGGTAATACGTTCCTGCTCGTCCCATCGACCAACGTGAGCCGCGACATCTACGAACGCTTCATCAACCCGGAGGCGTCCGAAGCCAAGAAGTTGAACGTGCAGCGTACGTTCGTCGTGATTTTCGGGGGACTCGGTCTCGTACTGCTCACTCAGTTCGAGAGCGTGCTCGCGATGGCTCTGTATGCGTACTCGCTGGTAGGTGCGAGTCTCACGCCGGCGCTGCTTGCCGCCTTCCTGTGGAAACGCGTCACACCCCAGGGAGGCGTGGCGTGTATTGCCGGTGGACTCGGCAGCATCGTGGGCATCCGTCTGTTGGATCGCCTCGGTGTCGGCTTCACGATGACGCTAGGCGGTACAGAATTCGACTTCGCGAGCAGCGACTACATCGTCATCCCGGGTGTGTTGTTTTCCATGGGACTGATGATCCTCGTGAGCCTACTCACGCCGCCGTCTCCGGAAGCACAATGGAAGCCCTTCTTCAGTGCAGGGGACGCAGAAACGGCCGGCTAAGACTTGCCCATCCGCTTTTTGAGTTCGCGGAGCTGATCTTCGGCCACGTCTTCGCGGGCTTGCCGGTCCATCCGTGATTTGAGGAGACTGTCGTCGACGTCCGTTTCCGGCCGAGCGCCGCCGGCCGCCTCGACGTTCCGCCAGGCTGATTCCACGCTCCGCGCCGCGTCACCCGTCACGCGATCCCGCTCGGCCGATTTGAGCTGGGACTTCATGTCGTCATACTCGCGTTCGGCGAGCTGGAGCTCTTTGCTTTGCGCGGTGAGTTTCTCTTCCAGCACACGCACACGCTCTTCGTGCTTCGCCACGAACTGATCAGCGACTTCGACCGTCTCCTGGTCATCGATCTCGGCGGCAAGCCGACGACGGCGCGAGGCGTCTTCGAGCTGGGTTCGCTCATGCGCCAGGCGACGTTCCGTCTGTTGCACACCCTCTCGCATGGCCTCAATGGAGGCCCGCGCATCGATCACTGCTTCGCGCATCTTCGAATAAAGACCGCGCGAGTCCTCCGGCGGGGTCGCAGCGTCCAAGGCCGCGTTGATCGCGGCGCGAAGGCGTTCAAACATCGGGACAGCCAGCCATGGCGGTACGATAACCGTTGGCGGGGAAACGGGTCAAGCAGCCCAAGGAACGTGGACGTCGTCAGGAGGGGCGTGTACAATTGAGTCATGCGTACTCCGCTGCCCTTCAGTCTTGGCATGGTGGTCATTGTTGCCTGCGCTCCGGCGGATCCAGAGAACAGCGCGACGTGCGCCATCACGATGATGGCCAGTGCGAATCGGGTGCTCGACCAGATGCGATCCGGTGCACGGACGCTGAACTTCCCGCCTTACGGACTCGAAGGGACGATTGCAGCTCGGGTCGTCGGCTTTGGAACACAGGCGGCACTCGCCGCCGAGGCGCCCGAAGGCGCGGTCGTGGGTTATGAGGGCGACGGCTTCCCCACCGAGCCGGGGTTCGGACTCGCGATTGTGGAGGACTCGGCCGAAACGTTCATGGGAGTGCTGATCTTCGATCTAGACCCGCCACGTGATCTTCCACAAGTCGGGACCGTCTCTAACGTTTCTACGACGTTACCGCTGTACGGAGCTCGCATCTCGTGGGCCGCCGTGAGCAACGATCGTTGTCCACTATTTGGCCCGATCAACTCCCCAGCTGACCCGGTGTCGCGCTAGGAATCTGCGTTTCGCTCGAACGCGTCGGTGACCTGACGAATCAAGCGGTCGGCCGAGTTCTTGTCGGGGAACAGCCACCTGTCCGAAACCTGATTGAGCGCCACCCGCAAATCGGCGAAAGACTCCGCCGCTTCCTCAAACACGTCGGCGAGATCGAATTCGTGCGCCAAGCGATGGTCCGAAGCGAGGTGGAAGCCACGCGCTCCGAGCTGCTCGAAGTACGACAGGCCAGGACCGCCATTGCGTCGCTGCCGAGCCGTTATATACTCGGGAAAGAGTCCGGCCAGCCACAGGGCGAAGTTCCCCAGATGTGCGCGAAGCAAGAACCCGCGCCGGCCCGATTGTGACTGGATGCCGGTAAGCAGATCGGTCAGGTAGAAGAACGACTCGTCATCGTGGCGCGCAATACGATAGGCGCGCCGGGAGCGACCAAACTCGAGCAACAGGGCCCCGAGGTAATCACTGAGACGATCACTGTCGACGCCCACGGCCAACAGCGCATGTCGAACGGTAACATAGAGAAACAACGCGGGAGAGGGAGACACGAGGTGATCACGCGATCGAAGCTTCTCGGTGAGCCCTGGATCGTCAAGCAACGCGTCGAACCCCACGGTCGCCATCTTTGCCCGCACCGCATCTTCCCGTTGCGCATCACCGTCGGCCAACAGCTCCACGACGACGTCCGCGTCGGTCGCGACAAAACGCGCTCGTAGGTTCGCGAGGATCACCGTGCCACCTCCGTCCGAGGATCAGCGATCGTCGTTACAGTCACTCACCCGACTGGGCCAAGAACTCGCCGGGACATTGGCGCTGGACACCGCCGTCCAACGCACCGCCACGCTGCTCAATGACATCCTCAGCCCAGATCACATCCTCATCGTGCTGTACCACCCCGAAACCCACATCCCCTTCGTCGCCCACCATGCTCAGTATGCAAAACCAAGGCCTGATGATCCGCTCATCGACCTTGTTATCAATGAAGGACCACGAGTGCTAACGAATGCTGATGAGTTGACGGGACTCGGCAGCCAACCGGTCGTGCCCATGAGTTCATGGCTCGGCGCGCCGATTCTGGCGCGAGGGAAGCCGATCGGCGCAATCTCGCTGTCTTCTGTCGTCTCGGGACGGTTCGTACAGTGGCATCTCGATTGGTTGTGCGCTGTCACGGCCCAGTTGGGGATCGCCCTCGAGAACATCCGTCTACTGCAACTGCTCTCGATCGGCAAGCTCGAATGGGAACAAACTGTCGATGCGATCGGTCAGGCATTTTGCCTGGTGGATTCGCATGATTCCATTCGGCGAGCCAACCGCGCGTTTGCCCGCCTGGTCGACATCCCGCTCACGGCAGTGGGCGGACGCCGATGGCGCGAGGTCCTGGAGCCAGCGTGGGCCCCGGCGATCGAACAGGCGCTCGCTGCCGCCGGCACGGGTCGCCAATTCGAGGTCACGATCGGTCCTTCCACGTACACGGTTGCGGCATTGCGACTCGTGCAGCCCCCCGACACCGCTGTGCTCATGTTCGACGATGAGACGGAGAAGCACCGACTGCAGGAACAGTTGATCCAATCGGAGAAGATGTCCGCCATCGGGCAGCTCATTGCGGGTGTGGCCCACGACCTCAACAACCCGCTTGCCTCAGTCGTCGGGTTTGCCGATTTCCTCATCGATGGTGCGCGCGCGCCAGAAACGTTGCGTGAACCACTGGAGGCAATTCGGAACGAGGCGGAGCGAGCGGCAAAGATCGTCCGCAGCCTGCTCAATTTCGCGCGCAAGAACGAGGGAGAACGACGCGCACAGCAGATTGGGCCGATCCTCGAGGCCACGGAACTCCTTCTCCGCAACCAACTCACGGCACTCGCTGTTGAGATCGAGCTCGACGTGGCTGACGATCTGCCCCGGATCTCCGTCGACGCCAATCAACTCCAGCAGGTCCTCGTGAACCTGGTGACCAACGCGGCGCAGGCCATGCATGCCTCGGGCGAAGGCGACCGTGTGACGCTCGGCGCCGAGCCGTGGCTAGATGGGGTGGCAGTCACCATCACGGACAACGGTCCGGGCGTCAGCAGCAACATTGCGGAGCGCATCTTCGAACCGTTCTTCACGACGAAGCCGGAAGGAGAAGGCACCGGGCTTGGACTGTCGATTTGCCAAGGCATCATCAAGGAACATGGCGGCCGTATCCACTACGCGCCCGGCGACATCGGCGGCGCGAAGTTCACGATCGAGATTCCAGGTGCCACCACCCACGTCGAAGACGTCGAGGAACCCCCCGTCGAGCTCGGTCGCCTTCGGATCCTCGTCGTGGATGACGAGCCGCACATTCAACACTACATGCGGGCCGCGCTCGAAGCGTGGGGCCACACGGTCGCCACCGCTGCCAACGGGGAAGAGGCCTTGGCTCGAGTGGCCGAAGTCACGTTCGACGTGGTCGTGACCGACCTGCGGATGCCGACCCAGGGCGGCCGGGAGTTCTACACGGTGCTTCGCGAGCAGTATCCTGAGACCGCCCACCGGGTGGTGTTCGCGACGGGCGATACGATTCGTGGAGACACCATGGAGTTCCTTGAATCCCAAGGTCAGCCGTATCTCCGCAAGCCATTCACATTAGGAGAGTTACGAGAGGCCCTTGTCCGGGCCCGGGCCTGAGCGCCCACAAGTTCCCCACCTTGTTAAATTGTCGCGCGAACCCTCCCGCCCCAGCCCCGGGTATGGGAATGTGGCCCACGGGGCCAGGGAGACAGACGCTGACGATCGAGGAATCGTGATCTACATCTGTGTCGCGACAAACAACGACGCACGGACCATCGGTCTGTTGCTGTGGAAGCTCCGCAAGGTATTTCATCACTTCCCGCGGGAATACCACGTTCTCGCCGGCGACGACGCGTCCACGGACGAAACGCGAGACGTGTTGGAGAACTACCAGGGTGCCGTGCCTATGTCGATCGAGCATCTCGAGACTGGTGGGTACGCGAGGACGCTCGAACACCTGGTACAGATCGCGGTCGAGCGCAGCGACCGGCCCAAGCGTGACCTCGCCATCACACTGCCGGCGGACTACCGAACGTCACCGGGCATCATTCCAGCCTTGGTTCGCAGTTTCGAATCCGGAGCGGACGTCATCGTGGGGGAAACCAATCGCGGGGAGCCCGCCTTTGGGCGGCGTCTCGTCCGAAGCATGGCGGGATTGCTGCTCAAACCGGGACTCCACGTCCCTGGAGTGCGGGACCTCACCTCGGGTGTCAACGGCTTCCGGTTGGTGACGCTTCGGAACTGTCTGGCGAACGGAGAAGGGCGACTCCTGATGACGGAAGGAACTTGCGCGGACGCCGAGCTGGTGGCACGGGCAGCCGCTGGAGCCCGTCAAGTTGCCGCCGTAGAGGCCCGAGAGTATGGCACCCGGCGGGAGGCGCCATACGACGAGAACGTGTTGGGGCTCGCGATGAACCTATTCCGTGCGGGTAGGCAATTGCACATTCCCCGCCCGAAAGTGGAGGTCACACGTGCGTAATCCGATCTGGACCGGTTTGGCGACGTGCGGACTCCTCGCTGCGGGCGCGGTCGCGGGCCAGGCCCAGGAACCCCAGACGCAGGGCGTCCCGCTCGAGCGCATGCCAGTGGGGGAGACACTGGTCTACAACGCGAAGTTCGGGATTCTGAAGCTTGGCATCGGGATGATGCATGTCGCAGGGATCGACACGGTGCGTGGCGTTGAGTCGCTTCACACCGTCTTCCATCTGCAGGGCGGATCGTTCTTCTATCGCTTGGACGACCGAATGGATTCGTGGGTGGGCCTCGACGACTTCGCGTCACGCCGCTTCGTGCAAGACTTCCACGAAGGCGGATCGGATCGTTACACCGAGTATGACATCTTTCCTGATTCCGGCTTTTATCGCCAGAACGAGGTCGACACGCTTGCCGCGACTTCGCCTAATCCGCTCGACGACGCCGCATTCTTCTATTTCGTTCGGACGGTCGACCTCGAGGTCGGGGAACGGTATGAATTCGATCGGTATTTTCGACCGGACCGCAATCCGGTCGTGCTCGAGGTGCTGCGCAAAGACACGCTCGACCTGCCAGCGGGTCGCTTCGAAACCATCGTCGTGCGGCCAACCATCAAGGGGCGCGGCATCCTCGCGGAAAGTCAGAATCCCCTTATGTGGCTGACCGACGATGACCGCCGGATGATGGTGCAGTTGAAGACCACGTTCGCTTCGATCGCGACCGTGACGCTGCAGCTCCGGGAGATCACGGACGAGCCCCCTGAGGAACTTCGGCGGGAGTCGGAAAACCCTAACGAACACGAGCCCCGACAGAGATCGGGGCTCGCTTACCTTCCGCGGCTCGAACCGTCGTTGACCCCTACGCGTCCGGCTCGCCCTGAATGGTTTCCCGGACCTTCCGAGCCGTAGTCGGGCTGATGATCTTGATGATCAAGTAGAAAATGAATCCGAGAGCGGCCAGCCAGAGCAACGCCCAGATCAGCTTGAACGCCAATCCCAGCAAGCCAAACAGGAGTCTGAGCGCGACGATACCGATCACCGCAAGTACGGAATAGCCTACGACAGCGCGGACCATTATTTCCTCCGAGAATTGACACGTCCTATAGCCACGTACGAACGTAGGACGCAACGGGTTTCAGCTCAAGGAATTATGCCTATCCCAGACGTCGTAGTCGTGGGAGGGGGCGTCATTGGCGCAGCCTCCGCCCGAGCCCTGGCCATCCGTGGCCTCTCGGTCAGCTTGATCGAGCCGGGACCGCTCCGAGGTGCCGCCACAGATGCGTCTGCCGGCCTCCTCGCGCCCCTGGCCGAGGCAACCGAAGACGACCCCATGCTCTCGCTCAAGGTCCGCGGACGAGATCACTACGCTGACTTGGTCCCCTCCCTGGAGGAGGAGACGGGTATCGACCTGGGGTATTGGACGGAAGGGATCCTGAACCTCGCGTTCACCGAAGACAAAGCCGCCGAGCTCCGCCACGCTGTGGCGTGGCAGCGGCAACTCGGGTTCGCCGCGGAATGGCTCGTGCCAGAGGAGGTCCATGACGTGGCGTCGGGAACCGCCAACGACGTGCTCGGTGCGAGCATGGTCGTCGAGGACGGCGCCATCGATCCCGCAGCCCTTCGCGCCGCGCTGCTGTCGTCGGCGACGTTCGCCGGTATTCGCATTCGTGCTCGCGAGCGTGTCACCCACCTCGAGATCCAAGACGGCCACGTGCAGGCCGTACGCACCAACAAGGCGCCAAAACGTGGGATCCGTTGTGGCGCGGTCGTGATCGCCGCCGGCTGCTGGTCGGGTCGCATCAGCGGTTTGCCTCGTCCGCTTCCCGTCGAGCCCGTTCGCGGACAGATGATTGCAGTGCCCTGGCCGACCGGAGAACCGCGTGCCGTGATCTATGGAGCGGGCGCCTACACGCTGCATCGCGCCGGCGAGGCCTTGGTCGGTGCCACCGTGGAGCGCGTTGGATTTTCCACCGGCACCACCAAGTCGGGGGCCGACGGCCTGCTGCGATCGGTTCGCACGGTCTTTCCGTCGCTCACCGACGCGACACCAACCCGAAAATGGGCCGGCCTCCGGCCCATGACGACCGACGGGCAGCCACTTATCGGCAAGGATCCGGAGATACCGAATCTCGTGTACGCGACTGGGCACGGAAGAGCGGGCATCATGATGGGCTCGCTCACAGGCGACATCGTGCGAGACCTGGTCCTGCAAGAGGAACTCGAGTACGATCTCACCCCTGCGAACCCACAGCGTTTCTGGGATTCCTGAGATCAACTAACCGGTTGAAATGACGCCGCTGGCGTATTGGTGACCCCCGGCATGTTGGGTATGTTTGGTGTCCCTATGGAACTCGTCCAACTCACGTCGCGCCAAGGGCCTCCGCGGAAGCCCGACTGGCTAAAGGTTAAGGCTCCGGGCGGCCGGAACTACGCCGAGGTGCGTACGTTGATGCGAGAGCTCGGGCTGCACACCGTGTGTGAAGAGGCCCACTGCCCCAATATCGGCGAGTGTTGGGAGCACAAAGCGGCTACGTTCATGATCCTGGGCGATGTCTGCACTCGCAATTGCGCGTACTGCGCGGTGACTCACGGGACTCCGGAGCCCTACGACGCCGAGGAACCCAGGCGTCTTGCCGAGGCCGTGACCGCAATGCGTTTGCAGCACGTCGTCATCACGAGCGTCGATCGCGATGATCTCCCCAACGGAGGAGCAGAAGCATTTGCTGGATGCGTGACGGAGATCCGGCTCCGCGATCCAGGCGCGTCGGTCGAGTTGTTGACCCCCGATTTCAAGGGATCCGAAGCTGCGATCAAGATCGTCGTTGACGCCAAGCCGGATATTTTCAATCACAATCTCGAAACGGTTCGCCGGTTGTACCGGATCGCACGACCCGGCGGCCGATATGATCGCGCCCTCTCCGTGCTCCGGTACGCCAAGGAGCTCGACTCGGAGCTGCTCACCAAATCCGGCATCATGTGCGGGCTGGGCGAGCAGTGGGACGAGCTGCTGGTCGCCATGCAGGACCTGCGCGATCAGGGCGTCGAAATCCTGACGCTCGGACAGTACCTCCGTCCCTCACTCGATCACCTCGCGGTCGCCCGGTACTACACGCCGGAAGAATTCGCGCAGCTTCGTCACATCGGGATGGACATGGGGTACCGGCACGTGGAAGCCGGTCCACTCGTCCGTTCCTCGTACCACGCGTGGGAGCAAGTCCAACGGGCTGCGACGCCCTCGTGGGCCGTTGATGACTGAGTCGACACAGACGGCGACACTGGACGCCGCGCAGCGCGACTTCTATCACGATCTCCTGCGTCAGATGTTGCTTATTCGTGTCTTCGAGGAGCAGGCCGGGGCGGCGTACGCGCAAGGGAAGATCGGCGGGTTTTGTCACCTGTACATCGGCCAAGAAGCGGTGGCGGTGGGAGCGATTGCCACGCTGGCAGAACAGGACACCATCATCGCCGCCTACCGAGAACACGGGCACGCGCTGGCACGAGGCACGAGTGCTCGTTCCGTGATGGCGGAGCTGTACGGAAAGCTCGGGGGATGCTCGAAGGGCAAAGGTGGATCCATGCATCTCTTCGATGCATCGACGAACTTCCTCGGCGGCCATGGAATCGTCGGGAGCCACATTCCGCTCGCAGCGGGAACGGCGTTCGCGGCCCGTTACCGGGAGACCGACGCGGTCACCGTCTGTTTTTTCGGTGAAGCCGCCGTGAATATCGGCGCCTTTCACGAGACGCTTAACATGGCCGCCTTGTGGAAGCTGCCGGTCGTCTTCATTTGTGAGAACAATCGATACGGGATGGGCACCGCGATGGAGCGGGCCTCGGCAGTGTGGAACGTCTACGAGCGCGCCTGCTCGTACGACATGGATGAGGAACTCGTTGACGGGATGGATGTCCTTGCAGTCCACAATGTCGTGACACGTGCGGTCGCGCGAGCCCGCGAACGCGGGGAACCCACGCTCATCGAGGCGCGAACATATCGTTACATGGGTCACTCGATGGCGGACCCCATCCACGGCCACTATCGCACGAAAGAGGAGTTGGAGGAACAGAAGGAGCGCGACCCCATCGAGGGATTGCGATCCCAGCTCGTGGACGCCGACCTTCTCGACGAAGACGGATTTGCGACGATCCGTGCTGCGGTCGAAAAGGAAGTTCAGGACGCGTTGACCTTCGCGGAGCAGGATGCCGATCCGCCACCCGAGGACCTCTACACGTCCGTGTACTCCGACTGATGGGCGTCATTACGTATCGGGACGCCCTGAACCAGGCGCTCCGCGACGAGATGGAGCGCGACCCGGACGTCTTCCTCATGGGAGAGGAGGTGGGCGTCTACCAAGGCGCCTATAAGGTGAGCCGCGGGCTCTTGGAGGCGTTTGGGGACCGCCGAGTCGTCGACACACCGATCGCCGAGCTAGGGTTCGCCGGTGTCGGCGTTGGCGCCGCGATGGCCGGCCTTCGCCCGATCATCGAGTTCATGACATGGAACTTCGCCCTGCTAGCCATCGACCAAGTCGTCAACTCGGCCGCCAAGATGTATTACATGTCAGGCGGGCAGGTCCCGGTGCCAGTAGTTTTCCGTGGTCCCGGCGGCTCAGCCCTGCAACTTGCAGCCCAACATTCGCAGGCGTTCGAATCATGGTACGCCCACATCCCCGGCTTGAAGGTGGTCGCACCGGCGACTCCTTACGATGCCAAAGGGTTGCTCAAGTCCTCCATCCGCAACAACAACCCCGTCGTATTCATCGAGGGTGAGATGTTGTACAACACCAAGGGCGAGGTGCCAGAGGGTGAGTACACCGTTCCCCTTGGCAAGGCCGACATCAAGCGCGAAGGCACCGACGTTACCGTCGTCTGTCACTCGAAAACGGTAAGTGTTGCCCTCAAAGCCGCCGAGCGGCTCGCCGAAGAGATGGATGTGTCCACGGAGGTGGTTGACCTCAGGACGATCCGCCCGCTCGACGTCGACACGATCACGCAGAGTATTACGAAAACCAATCGTTGCGTGATCGTCGAGGAAGGGTGGCCGTTCTGTGGCGTCGGGGCGCAGGTCGTTGACGATGTCCAGCGCCTGGCGTTCGACCATCTCGATGCGCCGCTCATACGGGTCACCGGAGCCGATGTGCCCATGCCATACAACAAACACCTCGAGCGCGCGGCCAAGCCCAACCCGGACAAGGTGATTGCCGCCGTACGACAGGTGGCGTACCTCGACTGATGATCACAAAAGTCGTCATGGAAGCGCTGTCCCCCACGATGGAAGAGGGGCGCGTCATCACCTGGCACAAACATGAAGGGGACGCAGTCTCCGCGGGTGACATCATCGCCGAGGTGGAGACAGACAAAGCGGTGATGGAGCTGCAGGCTCGAGGGGATGGGGTGCTGCGGAAAGTCGTGGCGGGCGAGGGCACCACGGTGGAGGTTGGCAAGTTAGTTGCCATCATCGCCGACGCGGACGAGGACATTTCCGGCGTCGCAGCGGATGGAAAGCCTCCCTCCGACGTGCCGACCCCGGCGGCGGCGACCCCAGCGGTGCCAGCCCCACCGACTCCGGAACCGGCCGCCACCACGAGTCGGGTCAAAGCGTCGCCTCTCGCGAGACGGATGGCGCAAGAGCGCAACCTCGATCTCCAATCCATTGCGGGGTCCGGTCCGGGGGGGCGGATCGTCAAACGCGATCTCGAGGGTGCACGCCCCGCCGCAGCCCGCGCGGTCGCCGCGGGTGGGTACGAAGACGTCCCGCTCAATCAGATGCGGAAGACCATCGCGAAACGCCTGTCACAGTCGATCGGACCGGTTCCGCACTTCTTCCTCACGACCGAGGTCGACATGGAACGGGCGGCCGAGGCTCGGGAAGACTTGAACACGCTGGGTGAGCAGCGCATTTCCTTCAACGACATCATCCTGCGGGTCATTGCCTCGGCGTTGATGCGGCATCGCGCCTGCAACGCCTGGTGGATGGATGACCGTATCCGGTATTTCGGCGAAGTGCACATGGGAATGGCGGTCGCGGTCGAAGACGGTTTGATCACGCCGGTGATTCGCAATGCGCACATGAAGACCCTGCGAGAAATAGCGGTGGAGAGTCGTGCTATGGCCGAGCGGGCCCGTGAACGAAAACTGACCCCCGAAGAATACACCGGTGCAACGTTTTCAGTGTCCAACCTCGGGATGTTCGGCATCGATGAGTTTACGGCGGTCATCAATCCGCCCGAGGCGGGCATCATCGCTGTTGGGGCCGTGACCGAGAAGGCCGTCATGCGTGATGGAGAGCTCGAAGTGCGACGCCGAATGCGGCTCACTATGAGCTGCGATCACCGCGTCATTGACGGTGCGACCGGGGCACAGTTTCTCCAGACCGTTCGTACCATGCTGGAGAACCCCTTGGCCATCGTGTGGTGAGAGATGCGCGGCGCGCCGGTCCCCAACGGGTCGTTTATCATACCATGAGCCGGAGTTAGGACTGAACCGTGGCAAAGAGCTTTGATGTCATCGTGCTCGGAGGTGGACCCGCTGGGTACGTGTGCGCGATTCGTGCGGGCCAGTTGGGGCTCGCGACCGCGGTCGTGGAACGAGAGAAACTCGGTGGTGTGTGCGTCAACGTTGGCTGTATCCCCAGCAAGGCGCTGCTGCACAGCGCCTACCTGGCGAATGTCGTCCAACACGATGCGAAGCGACTCGGTATCATGGTCGGCGACGTGTCGCTGGACTTCGGGGCCGCAGTCAAACACTCGCGACAGGTGAGCGAACAGAACTCGAAGGGGGTCGAGTTTCTGCTGAAGAAGAACAAGGTTACCGTGCTCAGCGGCACCGGCGTGCTCAAGCCCGGCAGAAAGATCCAGGTAAACACGGAGACCTACTCGGCAACCAAAGCGATCGTCATCGCGACCGGGACTCGCGTAAAGGGAATCCCTCAGATCGGGCTCGAACTCAACAAAACAACCGTAATCTCTACCGACGAAGCACTGTTTCTCGACGCCGCGCCCGAGTCCATTGCCATCGTGGGTGCGGGCGCTGTGGGATGTGAGTTCGCCGATATCTTCAATGCGTTCGGGTCGGACGTCACACTGATCGAAATGCTCCCGCGGATTCTCCCGGTGGAAGACGCTGAATCCTCCACCACAATTGCCAAGAGCTTCAAGAGACGGAAGATCACGGTGCTGGCCGGGGCGAAGGTCGCCAGCGCCAACGTGGGCGGCACCAACGTGACGCTCGACGTCGTGGCGGGAGGGGACACACAGTCGATCACGGTGGACAAGGTGTTGATGGCGGCGGGGCGGGCCCTAAATACTGAAGGATCCGGGTTCAAGGAAGCCGGCATCCAATTGGACGATCAGGGATTCATCAAGACGGATAGCAGCCTCAAGACCACCTCGGACGGTGTGTATGGCATTGGCGACATTGCGGGTCCTCCGATGCTGGCGCACAAAGGCAGTCGCGAAGGGGTGTTTGTGGCAGAGCTGATTGCGGGTACGAACCCTCACCCAATTCGGTACGACAATATCCCGTCGGTCACGTACTGCCATCCCGAAGTGGCGAGCATTGGGCTGACCGAAGAACAGTGCAAAGAGCAAAAGCTGGATTTCGTGGTCGGGAGATTCCCGCTCACCGCCAATGGACGGGCGCGCGCGTCGTTGGAAACGGACGGATTCGTCAAGATTCTCCGCGACTCGAAGTATGGTGAGATTCTCGGAGCCCACATCGTCGCGTCACACGCCAGCGAAATGATCCACGAGCTAGCCGTCGCGCGCGAGAATGAGTACACGGTAGAGGAAATCGACCTCGCCGTGCACGCGCACCCCACCCTGTCGGAGGCGGTGGCGGAAGCTGCCTTAGACTCACTCGGCCGGGTCATCCACACGTAGGTGCAACCCACCAAGGATCCGGTTGGTGTCGCGCTGGCCGGCATCGGCGCCGGCTCGACAACGGGTGCATCCGTCATGACGGCCGGCGTCTTCGTCTTACGCGTGCTGCAAATGCGCAGCACCACCGAGCCTTCGATCGGTGGCGCCTTGCTCACGGCGACGCTCTTCGCTGGCATCGTCGCCGCGGTAGCCTCCGGATGGTTCGCAGCGTCACCCATTGACGACACGTGGCGACGCGCGGTCGTCGCTGCTATCTCGGTGCTAGGAGCAGCACTCGTAGCAGTCGGTGCCACTGCTGCGGATCAGTTCGGGGGCGTGATCGGCCTCGGCATGTACCTCACGGTATTGATTGTCGGCGCGATCGCGCTGCACAGCAAGGCTCGCCGCCTCGCGCGACCATGAGCGCGGATCTCGCCGTCGTTGGTCTGGGACGGATGTCCTACGAAGAAGCCTTGCAGCACCAGCGGGCAATCGCCGAGGCGAGAATCCGTGGCGACGTGACCCGGGACGTATTGCTTCTCGTCGAACATCCCCCCGTAGTGACGCTCGGCCGCGCGTTCGACCACGAACACCTCGCCACTCCTCGAGCGGAACTAGCCAAGCGACATATCGATGTGTTTGAAGTCGAGCGGGGCGGTGACGTCACCTTCCATGGCCCCGGTCAACTCGTGGGGTATCCGATCTTCCGATTGACCGAGCACAAAGAGGACCTGCACTGGTTCCTTCGGGCTCTCGAGGAAGCATTGATCACAACTGTGGCTTCACTCGGCATCGAAGGAGTCCGGAACGAAGGCCTCACCGGCGTGTGGACCCACGGTCGCAAGATTGCCAGCATCGGGATTCATGTAAAGCAATGGGTGACGTGGCACGGGTTTGCCCTCAACGTGGCAACTGACCTCTCGTACTTCGACCTGATCGTGCCGTGCGGGATCGACGGCGTGCAGATGACATCGCTAGCCCAGGAATTGGGTGAGCGCGCGCCACGGGACCTCTGGGCGCGCGCGCTCGACTCGGTGGTCATGGGGATCTGCGACGTGTTTGGCTTCCGCCCACAGGCCGTCACGCTCGACGACCTGCTTGCTGCCACGCAGACGGGGACCGACTAGACCGTTACTTCAAGTCCCCCATCAACTGGAAGAACCTTCCGAACACGCGTACACCCTTGAGGTACTGGTCCACACCGATCTTCTCGTTAGGTGCATGCAGTCGATCATCCGGCAAACCGATGCCCGCCATCACGACCGGTGCCCCACCCGCACCGAGCGCGGGGACGACGGGAATCGACCCGCCCGATCGGATCGGCACCGGCTCACGTCCCTCAACCTCGCGAAACGCTTGAGCGATCAGCGCGAATGGCGGCGCGGTGACGTCGAGAACCACGGGGTCGGCCCCGTGAATGAACTCGACCTTGACATCTGCAAAGGGTGGTGCAGCCGCCTTCGCCGCTTTGGCGAGCTGTCGCAACACCGTCTTGGCCTTTTGGTTGGGCACCAGGCGCAGACTCACTTTGGCGGTGGCCGCCGCCGGGATCACCGTCTTTGCCCCCTCCCCTGTGAATCCACCCATGATCCCATGTATATCGAGCGTTGGGAGTCCCCAAATCCGCTCGAGCGGCGAGTATCTCTGGAGACCGGTCAGGGCCTTGGATCCGACTTCGCCCGTGCGGAACTTGTGTTCACTGAACGGCAGCTTAGCCCATGCGTCGCGCTCCTTCGTGCTGGGTCGCGCCACCGCCTCGTACAGACCCGGGATCTTGATGCGTCCTGACGGGGCTTTGAGGTTCGCGAGCGTATGGACCAACGCTTCATGCGCGTTGGGGGCAACGCCTCCATACAGACCGGAATGCAGGTCGCTCTTCAACGTCCTGACTGTGATTTCCGCATAACACAGGCCGCGTAGGCCCACCTCGATGGCCGGCCAGCCTGGTGCATAGTACGGCATGTCCGCCACGAGAACGGCATCGACATCGACTAGGTCTCGACGCTTGGCCAGGAGATCGAAGAGCACCCCGGAACCCGATTCCTCCTGACCCTCGATGAGAAACGCGACATTAATGGGTGGACGGCCCCCGTTCGCAACGGCTTCGAACGCCTTCACGATCGAGAACACCTGTCCCTTATCGTCCGTCGCTCCACGTGCATAGATGTTGTTCCCGCGAATGGTCGGCTGAAACGGCGGGCTCTCCCACTCGTCGAGTGGATCCGGCGGCTGTACATCGTAGTGGCCGTACACCAGTACGTTAGGACGCCCGGGGACCCTCGGGCCTTTGGCCCACACGACCGGATGAGTATCGCTGGACAGCAACTCAACAGTGGGGCATCCCAGGTGTCGAAGATGCTCGGCCAACCACTCCGCGGCGCGGCGGCAGTCCCTGTCGTGTGCCGGTGTGGTCGAGATGGATGGGATCGTGAGAAAGGCGCGTAGCTCGTTGAGCAGACGCCGTTCATTCTTCCGGGCGAATGTCGTGACATCGTTCATGGTGGGCCAAATATATCTCCGTACTTGCACCGCCGACACATTGTCCCACATTGTGCTTCCGACGCTCACTTCTAAGGGAACCGCATGGCGGCACGGCCAGACTCCACGAGCTCGATGAGCACCAGGGCCATCACGAAGAACCAGTTCGATGTCGCTGCTGACCTCATCGACCTGGAAGACCACATGCGGCGCATCTTCCTGATGCCGTTTCGGACCGTTGCCGTCGAGGTCCCGGTCCGGATGGACGATGGCGACATTGATGTGTTTCGGGGCTACCGAATTCAGCACAACGGTGCGCGCGGTCCGTGTAAGGGCGGGATCCGGTTCCATCCCGAGGCCGACGAGCAAGAAGTCTTGGGCTTGGCTACGACGATGACATGGAAGACGGCGCTTCTCGACATCCCGTTCGGCGGCGCCAAGGGCGGCGTGCAAATCAACCCGCGCAATCTCTCGATGCGGGAATACGAGGCGGTAACTCGGGCCTTCACGAGTCGCATCGCCATCGTCCTGGGCCCCTACCGCGACATCCCGGCGCCAGACATGGGTACGAATGCCCAAGTGATGGCCTGGATTCTTGACGAATTCTCCAAGCGCCGTGGGTATACGCCCGCGATGGTCACTGGCAAGCCTATCTCGCTTGGTGGGTCGCAAGGGCGTGAGGAGGCCACCGGCCGAGGTGTGATGTACACGATGCAGGAGTACGCCAACGATTTTGGGGTGCCGTTGAAGGATGGCACGGTCGTCATTCAAGGGTTCGGGAATGTGGGAGGACATCTCGCTCGGCTCCTCCAGGAACAGGGGGCCAAGGTCCTGGCCGTTTCGGATGTCGATGGTGGCATCTACAATCCCAAGGGCTTGGCGATCCCCGAACTCTTTCAACACGCTTACGTCGATCGTAACCCCGTGCAGGAATTCGATGGTGGAGATCACATCACCAATACCGAACTGTGGTCAGTCGGGTGCGACTGGCTCGTTCCCGCCGCTCTCGGTGGGGCCATCAATCGCGAGACCAACGCGGACAAGGTCAAGTGTCGGGTCGTGGTCGAGGCCGCCAATAGCCCCGTCACCCCAATTGCCGACAAGATCCTCGAGGAACGCGGCATTTCCGTGTTGCCGGATTTTCTCGTCAACGCCGGTGGCGTTGTGGTCAGCTACTTCGAGTGGGTCCAAAATCTCCAGCAGCATCCATGGTCGCTCGATCAAGTCAACCGCGAGCTGCTGAACAGAATGACGCGTGTTTACCGTGATGTTCGTGACATCGTCAAGGAGCGGGAGGTTTCTTGGCGAACGGCAGCGTACATGATCTCGCTAGCACGGGTTGCGGAAGCCGAGCGACTCCGCGGACATCAGTAGCCGCCTACTAGAACGTCAGTCGCAATCCCGCCAGATGCGCATCATCCCCCTGGAGGTCGTCTGGGCGATAGGCATAGTCTAAGAGAAAACGGCCGAGAGTCACGGTTCCACCGAACGTGACCTCCGACGCGGAGTACGGTGACGGTCTTCCCGCGTAGCCTATACGACCGACAATTCCGATACCGGAGATGACCACCCCGGCCTCGGCGCCGAGCACCCCGCGTGCTTGCCGTCCCTCCACCCACTGCACTTCGAGCGTGGACAGCAGTCGAAAGGTCTCTTGCGGATCGACGTAGTTCATCGTGAAGCCGAATCGGGATGTGCGGGGCAGCATCAGACTGGTCGAATCGACCCAGTTGCCACCGATGTTCTGCACTGAGAAGGCAAAGGCGGCGATGTCGAAGAACGCGAGCGCGATTCCCGCATCGAAGCTGACGGCTCGATCGATCGTTTGACCCACGCGTTGGCGAAAGTACTTACCCGTGCCCCCGATGGCGATGATCCCAAAGCGATAGATCAGTGATCCGGTGCCGAGGGCTTCGTACGCGGGTTCGCCGCTTGCCGGCGCCGAGGGCGCAAACGCACGAGGTGTCGACCCCAGATCGAAGTAACGCCCTCCAAACCCGACGTTGAACTGTCCAATCCGCCAGGCGAGGGCTCCGGTGGCGAGAAAGGTCCCTCGCTGAATAGGTCGGTAGGATCCTTCCACGCTCAGATACCGAATGGTCGCAAGGCCAGCTGGGTTGATGAACACTGATCCTGCGTCGCCAATCAACGCTGTGCCGGCACCATTGAATCCTGCGGTGCGTACCGTGGGTGGCAGCTCGGCCGTGATCGGAATACTCTGCTGCTGCGCGACCAACCCGCTCGGAACCGTGATGCCGAGCCAGAATGCCAGCGACCCCGGTCGGTCGATCATTTGATTCGGACCACACTCATCCGGGGCGCGCCAGTGGTGAAGGGCTCCCCGTCAAACCCAGTAAAGTCGATCACAAATCCGTCGTCGTTGCCGAGCAGTACCACCTGAACGAACTGGCCGGAACCAGCTAACAGCGTACCCGTCACGCTCCCATTTCCTCCAAGCCAGACCGGTGGGACGATCGGAAACGGCGACGGGAATCGACTCGGATCAGCTAGGTGCAGCGCTTCAAACGCTGTGCGAAAATCCCAACTCGAGTATTCCAGGGTGGGCGCAACAGTGACATCGGGATGATCGGTCATGAAGTTCGACATGAACCAACGGGTCACCAAACGATCCCATGACTCACCTACCGCGTCCTCGACATTCTGCACACCTACCGTTCCCGTTTCGGAAAGCCGGCGAATCACGCCGGGCCCGTACTGGTCCACGAGCCATCGGACGAAGAGCCACCCTCCCCCCCGCTCGCGAAGCGTACCAGTGCCGTCGTCGAACAGCAAATAATTGGCGCCCGCGTCTCGCAAGAACTGATACGCGTTCACCAAGTCCCCCCTCACAAATCGCGAGAACGACGCCGTGTCGCCGCTTGCGAGGAGGTGCCGCCCGCCAAGCTCCTCAGCAAAATGCGACATTGCCTCGTTGAGCCATGTCTGTTCGATGGCCCCCTGTCGCACGAGCACGTGCTGATTGTAGCTCACCATGTGCTGCAGTTCATGGATGAAGGTCACGGGAACGATTTCCCGCAGCTTATCGACTGAGATGCGACATCCCTCGGACCCTGCTGGGTCGGCCGTGACCGCATAGAACACTTCACCTTGATTGGACCGGCTGTCGTTAGCAAAGGCAGGGTCAACGTCGATCGAGAAGAAGAACCCGGTGATGATCGCGTCCGCGCAGTCGGTCAAAGGCGTAAGTCCGTTGACTTTGGGCGTCATGAGAATCACGGTGCGCCCGTTCCGATCGATATCGGATTCCACACCAAAGGCCGCCGACGCGACTTCGTACAACTCCTCGTCGAACAACTGCCCAAGCTCGGTGATCTGCTGACTTGACAGCCCACTTCCCGGGGCGTCGCGGTCGACATAGATGATGGCGTGATCACCGACGTAGCGGGCTTCGGCATCGACGCTCGGAAAGTCTTCCGGGTCCTGGCACGTGAGTACCGAGCACACGCGAAAACCCCGACGGTCTCCAACCTCGACACTGGCCACCGCGGCCGCACGCAATACTGGGCCGGGTTTTGGCAGCTCCGAGTGCTCGCGGTCACGGGCCCGCAGCCAATCATGAAACTGAACATCGAGCGGCACAGTCTCCGATGGTTGCGCGACCGGACCTGGCCCTGGCGTTGGGGGGCTGCCGCTTTGCAGGCGGAACGAGACCAAATCGCCCAAAATCGTACTGGCGGACTGAGCCGCAAAGACGTATTCCGCTTCACCCCCAGGTCCCGTTCCCGGAAAAGTCGCGCAGCGAGACAGAGACTGCGGCGTGAGCGTTCGGAACTCGCCAACCTCGAGCCGGATGGTGTCCGTCGATGACGTATAGGTTGCTGGGACGGCGTTCGATCTGGCGCCGCCTGCCACCACTACCACGTCCAGTGACCCTGGCATCAGACACGGCGGCACGATCGCTAAGAGGGAATCCGCGGTCCCGGGTAGAGTCCGCGCAGGCGTGTCCCCAATCTCCACGATTGACTCGACACTTAGCCCGGTCCCACGCACCACAAGAGTGTCGTACGCCGCGAACGTCGTTGGTTCGACTGCCGTAATGCTTGGGCCGTCCACCGCGGTGGCTGTGAAGGTGACGGCTTGCGTCCGATCGATGTTGATCGCGGCCCGTACGCGGTAGATACCAGGAGCTCCCACGATCAACGAGACTTCCGCAGTACCCACCCCGTCGGATAACGAGAGCGTATCGGACAACTGGGCACCGGCGCCTTCCAGGATCGACCAGACGATCTCCGTGCGCGGGGCCGGCGCGCCATCTGAGAACGTCGCGCGTACTGCCAGCGCGACGGGCAGTCGCGTGCCCGCGGGCGTGGTCTGATTGTCCGTGGTCGCAACTTTGGCGATGGCGTCAGCCTGCGGGATCGGGTCCAGACCGCCCCCGCACGCGAGCAGCATCACACTGCAGCAAAGGGCCGAAAGCCGGCCCTCGCGGCGGTCTCTCGCCCTTCCATCAACCCGGATCACCAGTCGGCCGTCCTCCGGTTCAGGTACACGTAACTCCCAGTAAGCAAGCAACATAGAGCGTTAGCATATGCTTTGACAACCGGTATACGCCGGGGTACTTTTCGCGCTGCCAACCATGGGTTTCGCTCACCTCCACACTCACTCGGAATACTCCCTCCTCGATGGGGCAAACCGCATACCCGACCTGGTCGCAAAGGTGGGCCAGCTCGGGATGGACAGCCTCGCGATCACGGACCATGGGAATCTCCACGCCGCCTGGGCGTTCTACAAAGAGGCCCAGAAAGCAGGGATCCGACCGATACTCGGCTTCGAGGCGTACCTGGCGTTTGGTCCTCGGCAGGAGAAAGAACGTCCATCGTGGGCGCCGGCGAATTATTCCCACCTCGTGTTGCTCGCGCGGAACCGCGAGGGCTACAAGAATCTCGTCAAGCTCTCATCCGCTGGTTACATCGATGGTTATTACCGTCGGCCCCGCATCGATAAGGACCTGCTCGAAGAACACGCCGAAGGCCTCGTGTGCCTGGCCGCGTGCCTCTCCGGTGAGGTTTCGCTCTGGCTCAGGCAGAGCGCGTACGAAAAGGCCCGCGCATCTGCGGAGTGGTTTGCGCGGGTCTTTGGCCCGGACGGGTTCTGGCTCGAGGTGCAGGATCACGGTATCACCGATGAGAAGCTCGTGCGGAACGGCATGTTCAAGTTGGGCGAAGATCTGGGCCTTCCCGTGGTCGCGACCAATGACGCGCATTACCTCGAGCGTGCGGACCATGAAGCGCATGACTGTCTGCTCGCGATCGGCACGGGGAAAGACCTCGACGATCCCAGCCGGTTTCGCTTCTTCGGCTCCGAGAGCTACCTAAAGTCCGAGCAGGAGATGGCCGACCTCTTTCCTGGGAGGCCGGATGTCCTCGAGAACACCGTACGTGTCGCGGACCGTTGCGAGTTCGACTTCGAAGACCGCTACTTCCTGCCTGAATTTCCCCGTCCCCCGGTGTTCGAAACGGACGACGACCTGCTCATCGACCTCACGCGGCGCGGGGCTCGGGAGCGCTATGGGGATCCCCTCCCCCAGCACGTGATCGACCGACTCGACTACGAGCTCGATGTCATCACGAAGACCGGCTATGCGGGGTACTTCCTCATCGTCCAGGACTTCATCCGTGCGGCGGAGGATCGGGGTATCCCTGTCGGTCCTGGTCGAGGCTCCGCAGCCGGCTCACTGGTGGCCTATGCCTTAGGTATCACCGGCGTGGACCCGCTCGAGTTCGATCTCCTCTTCGAGCGGTTCCTGAATCCGGAACGGGTGTCGATGCCTGACATTGACGTCGATTTCTGCTACGAGCGGCGGGGAGAGATCATCGAGTACGTGCGCGAGCGCTACGGCCGGTCGTCGGTCGGGCAGATCATCACGTTCGGCACGATGAAGGCGCGCGCTGCGATCCGCGATATCGCTCGCGTCCTGTCCATCAGTCCGAGCGAAGCTGACAAGATCGCCAAGCTCATCCCGTCGGGCCCGGGGTACTCGCTCTCGGTGTCCGAAGCAGTGCGGAAGGTCCCGGAGCTCTCCCAACTCGTCCGGGAAAATGACACCCTCGAGCGCTTGGCCGACCTCGCCCAACGTGTCGAAGGATTGGCCCGTCACGCCTCGGTCCACGCCGCCGGCGTCGTGATCGCCCCAGGTCCTCTCGACGACTACGTCCCGGTCTGCACGCCGCCTCAGCGAGGTGCACAGAACGGTGAAGACGCGATCATCACGCAGTTCGACATGGTGGCGCTCGAAGGGGTCGGGATGCTCAAGATGGATTTTCTTGGGCTGAAGACCCTGACGGTCATCCATGATGCGGTCACGATGATCAAGGGGCGACACGACGTCACGATCGACTTCAGCGAAATCGACCGGGAAGATCCCACCGTGTACGAATTGCTGCGCGCAGGACGGACGGCAGGCGTGTTTCAGTTCGAGTCGCCCCTGGCCACCGACATGCTGCGTCAGCTCCGGGTCGACCACTTCGACGACCTCGTCGCCACCAACGCATTGGTCCGTCCTGGTCCCCTGGACTCCGGGATGCATCAGGTCTATGCTCGACGGAAACGCGGGGAGGAACCAGTACGGTACCTCCTGCCCGAACTCGAAGAGGTGTTGGCGCCAACCTACGGCGTCATCCTGTATCAAGAGCAGGTGATGCGCATTGCCAACCTGCTCGCTGGCTATTCGCTCGCCGAAGCCGATGTGCTGCGCAAGGCGGTCGGCAAGAAGATTCAAGCCCTCATCGATACGGAACTCGAGCGTTTCGTGGCGCGGTGCGTCGCGAACGGCCACCCCAAGCGCATCGTGACGGACCTGGCCTCGCAGATTACGACGTTCGGCCGATATGGATTCAACAAATCGCACTCCGTCGCATACTCGATTCTCGCGTTCCAAACGGCCTGGCTCAAGGCGCGGTATCCCGCCGAATTCATGGCGGCGCTGCTCTCGTCGGAAATTGGGGATACGGACAAGGTGGTGGGCTACATCAACGAAGCTCGTGAGTTGGGTATCGAGGTGTTACCACCATCCGTCAACGAGTCCGGACTCAAGTTCACCGTCACCGGGGACGCGCAAATTCGGTTCGGCATGGGCGCTGTCCGGAATGTAGGCCGCGGGGCCATCGAGTCGATCATCGAAGGACGCCGTGAACAGCGGTACGAGACACCCACCGACTTCTGTGAGCGGATCGACCTGCGCCTCTGCAACAAGCGGGTCATCGAATCGTTGATCGCTGCCGGCGCGCTTGATCAGCTCGGGGGACACCGCGCGCAGCTGCTCGCCACGCTGGAACATGCGCTCTCCGAAGCGCAGCTTCGCCAAGCCGAACGCGAGGTGGGACAAGAGTCGCTGTTCGGCGATCCCACCGAACAGCCCTCGGCTCCCGTCGGCGAGCTCCCGGACGTCGCGCCATGGAGTGAAGCCGAGCGATTAGCCCGAGAAAAGGACGTCATTGGTTTCTTCATCTCAGGTCACCCACTTGACCGCTATCGCACGGAAGTCGAGCTCTTTGGAACGCGGACTACCGCCACCCTGGGCACGTGGAGCGAACACCGCGTCACGGCAGCGGTCGTCGTCACCGCCGTCAAGCGCCGGATTAGTCGCAAGACCGGCGCCGAGTATGCTCGACTGACGCTGGAGGACTTCCACGGCACGGCCGAAGCAATCGTATTCCCCGATGGCTGGAGCAAGCTGTCGCACACGATTGTCACGGATACCGCTCTTTTGTTGACCGGGGGTTACAGTCCGCGTGACCGCGGCGAGGAACGTGCACCGTTCATCATCGAGACGGCCGAGCCACTCGAGGAACTCCGCACGAGCGGGGCGATCGGTGTCGCGATTTCATGGAGAGGCTCCCGTGGCCCCGACGACGATGCCGCTCGCGCCATACGGGCACTGTGCGCGGCGCATCCCGGCCAATCGCCGGTGTTCGTCGACTGGAACGATGGGAACGGCACCACTGCTCGCTTGCGCGCGAGGGGCACCCGAGTGTCTCTTGATCAAGACTTTCTCGATGCGCTCCGCGAGCTGATTGGACCGGATAGTGTCCGCTTGGTTCGGGCGAGCTAGCTAGGACCGCCGTGGCATTCAAGCTCGACTTCGAAAAACCCATCGTCGACCTCGAGGAGCAGATCGAGCACCTCAAGGGGCTCGCCGAAACGCGTCGCTTGGACGTCGAAGCGGAGATTGCCCCGCTCGAAGCCAAACTGGTGCAACTGCGCGCGGAGATCTACGAGGACCTCACGCCGTTGCAGCGCGTGCAGGTGGCTAGGCATCCCAACCGACCCTACACGTTGGATTACATCGACCTGATGTTCACCGACTTTATCGAGCTCCGAGGTGACCGGCTCTTTCGCGATGATCCGGCGATCATCGGAGGATGGGCGCGGTTCGAGGGCGAGCCGGTGATCGTGATCGGCCATCAAAAAGGACGTGACACGAAAGAGAACCTCAAGCGCAACTTCGGGATGCCACATCCCGAGGGGTATCGGAAAGCCCTCAGGTTGATGCGTATGGCGGAGCGCTTTGGCGCGCCCGTGATCACGCTTATCGATACGCCGGGTGCGTATCCCGGTTTAGGAGCGGAGGAACGGGGTCAGGCCGAAGCGATTGCCCGCAACCTCGAGGAGATGGCAGTGCTCGAAACGCCCTTCGTTGCCGTGATCATCGGTGAGGGAGGCTCCGGCGGCGCGCTCGCGCTCGGCCTGGCCGACCGCGTGCTCATGTTTGAGAACTCGGTGTACTCCGTCATATCGCCAGAGGGATGCGCGGCGATTCTCTGGAACGATGCCGCCCAGCGCGAGCGCGCAGCATCGTCACTCAAGCTCACGGCCACAGATCTCGACGAGCTTGGCATCATCGATGAGATTCTCGACGAACCACCGGGAGGGGCACATGCCAACCCCGACGCCGCAGCACGCACCCTCGCCGACGCCCTCCATCGACACCTCAGCGAGCTCGTGGACCTCGACAGCGACGAGCTCATCGAAGGTCGTGCCGCCAAGTACCGATGCATGGGTTCCCTTTTCGAAGAATAGCCATGCCTGACGTGGTCGAAGTGCGGTTCAAGGGTGCTCGCAAGGAGTATTTCACGTGGCAGAGCGACACGACGCTTGCGGTCGGCGACGCAGTCGTCGTGCAGGCAGAGCGCGGCGAGGACTTGGGACACGTGTCCGCCCTTGGGGAGGATGCCGAACTCAAGTGCGCCGGATCGTGTAACGGATGCGACCGAGCCAAGCCGTACGAACCCAAGACCCACGTGATTCGCGCGGCGTCATCGCAGGACGTCCACGTGAGCACGGAGCTGCGGAAGGCCGAAGAAGACGTCCGCCGCAAAGTGCTGGAGCGTGTCGGCGCCCACCAACTCTCGATGAAGGTGTCCGACGCCGAATGGCAATGGGACCGCAAGAAGCTGACGGTGTACTTCACCGCCGACAAACGCGTCGACTTTCGCGCGCTGGTCCGGGATCTCGCCAGCCTGTTCCGTACGCGCATCGAGCTGCGGCAAATCGGCGCCCGTGATGAGGCCAAGCGGCTGGACGGCGTCGGGCGATGCGGGCGCCAGTTTTGCTGCTCGTCGTGGTTACCGGAACTCCGACCTGTATCGCTCTCCTTGGCCAAGGACCAGCGCCTCTCCTTGAACCCCAGCCAGATCTCCGGCGGGTGCGGTCGCCTGTTGTGCTGCCTTCGCTACGAGCACGACTTCTACGTTGCGACGCGGAAGCGCTTCCCGAAGGAGGGACGCGTGCTCCGCACGACGGCTGGCGAGGAGCGGGTGGAGGCGGTCGATATCTTCCGGGAGCGCGTCCTCTTGAAGAATGAGGATGGCTCGTTCCGATCCGTGTCGCTGGTTGAGCTCAAGGAGGAAATCGCCGCGCCCGAACGCCCTCCCGAGTCCCCGGCGAAGCCGCCGTCAGGCCTCGTTACCTTCGATACCAAGGACGAACCGGTGACGACGGAACAAGCCGTGGATGCGATCACGCCCCCACGTCGCAAGCGGCGACGACGACGACGACGCGGCCGCGGTGGCGGAGGGTCAGACAAGAAGGACCCCAGTGGCAACGAGGCCTGACTTCTACATCACGACAGCCATCGATTACTCGAACGGGGAACCCCATTTAGGCCACGCGTTCGAAAAGATCGGTGCGGACTGCGTCGCGCGGTATCGACGCCTGCGTGGCGACAAGGTCCAGTTCGTGATCGGCATGGACGAACACGGGCAGAAGGTCGCGCAAGCGGCGAGCGAGGCTGGGGTCGATGCGCACGCGTGGATCGATCGCATTGCGGAGCAGTTCGAGTCTGCCTGGAGTGAACTGGCGATCTCGAATACCGACTTCATTCGGACAACCGAAGACCGGCACCGGAAAGCGGTCGAGGAACTGTTTCGTCGCATCCAGCGGGCCGGCTACCTGAGCGAAGGCGTCTACGAAGGCCATTACTGCGTCGGGTGCGAAGCCTTCAAGCTCGAAAAAGACCTAGACGAACGCGGCCAGTGCCCGACCCACCCGACACGAGAGATCACGTGGCTCGAGGAACCCAACTACTTCTTCCAGATCGGCCGTTTCCGCGACCGCTTGCTCGAGTTGTACGATGAGCGACCGGACTTTGTGCAGCCGAAGAAGAAGTACAATGAGATCGTGAACGTCGTTCGGGACTGGCCCGCCGACCAAGCCGTGTCAGTGAGTCGGGCCAGACTCCCCTGGGGCATTCCGTGGCCCGACGATCCCGAACACACGGTGTACGTTTGGTTCGACGCGTTGATCAACTACCTCACCGCGACGGGCTTCCCTGACGATCGGTACACCGATACCTGGCCTGCCGATGTTCACGTCATTGGTCCGGATATTCTCCGATTCCACGCGGCCATGTGGCCCGCGATGCTCATAGCCGCCGACGTCCCGGTGCCGTCCATGGTCTGGTGCCACGGGTGGGTCAGGACCGGCGGCGAACGGTTCTCCAAATCCGCGGGGGTTGCCGTCTCGCTGCGGGAGATAATCGACCAGCATGGCGTCGACGCACTACGGTACTTCCTCCTACGCGAAGTCCCCTGGGACTCCGACGGAGCATTCACATTGGAGCGGTTCGACGTTCGGTATACCGCGGAGCTCGCGGACGGCCTCGGGAATCTGGTGAGCCGGGTCACCTCCATGATCACGCGCTATCTGGGAGGCACGGTGCCGCACGCAAGCCAAACGGAGCTCGATACGCTGGCCACCGAGATCGCGTCCTCCTATTGCGATGCCATGGACCGGCACCTCCTCCACCAGGGCGCGGAGCACGCGTGGCGACTTGTGGATCGGGCCAACGCGTTCGTCGAACAGCGGGCACCCTGGACCCTAGCCAAGGAGGGGCGGACTGAGGCCCTGGAAGAGACCCTCGGGGCGCTGGCCCGGGCCGTGGCGCGCCTCGCCCTGCTGCTCAGCCCCTTCCTTCCGGGCAAATGCGACGAGATATGGTGCACGCTCGGCCTCGCCGGGGCGGCCTCCGACGCCTCCCTCGATATCTACCACGACATCCCGGTTGTGGGGGGAAAAGTCGAGAAGCCCGCTCCGCTTTTCCCAAAGACCGAAAATATACCGTAACTCGTTGCTGCATAAGCGCTTATAGATCTTTTCCCGGCAGTTGACACCCCGGGGCTAAGCCATAGTTTTGTGTGCTCCCTGTGGGCTCCCTCACATCCTGGGGAACGGGTTCTTCGCATCTTCTCTACAGCGTGATTCTGAAGGGCTGGTTCATGACTGATCGGCATTGGACGATTGTACTGGTACCGGACGGATCGGGGCGTTCCCGCACGATCCGGGTGCCAGTGCGCGGCCTCCAATTCGCAGCGGGGATCTTCGCTGTGGCCGCGCTGGTGGCGAGTGCCTTCTCGTATACCGCCGTATCTCGAGCGGTCGATCTCTCACGGCTCGATCGGATGGAGCGCCGGAACCAGATCCTGGCAGACGAGTTGACGCGAGCGGAGGGGATGATCACGGAGCTCCAGGACACCGTGACCGCCCTGGCCGTACGGGACGAGCAAGTACGGCTCCTGGCCGGTCTCGATCCAACCGATCCTGACGTGCTGCTGGCGGGTGTCGGCGGTCCGGTCCAGTGGACCGAACGCGAGCAGGTGCTGTCGGAGGGCGTCGCCGGGCGCCGCACGCTCCAGTTCCGATCGGTGCTCGACGACCTCGTACGCCGCGCCAACGTACTGGCTGGGTCGTACGCCTCTGCCGTGGACAGCCTCGAGTCGCATACCGATCAACTCAGTCGAACGCCATCGATCCGACCGATCCCAAGTGGCCTGAGCTGGTACAGCAGTTCGTTCAGTCGCTCCCGCATGCACCCAATCTTCAACGAACCACGACCCCACGAGGGGATCGACCTCTCCGCGCCGACGGGCACGCCGATTCATTCGGCGGCCAACGGTCGGGTGGCGCAAGTTCGGGATCAGCCTGGCTATGGCAAGACGCTGCTCATCGACCATGGGTACGGTGTCCAGACGTTCTACGCGCACTCGTCCAAGATCCTGGTGCGGGTCGGTGACTGGGTCGAACGCGGAGACAAGATCGCCGAGGTTGGCCGGACGGGAATCGCTACCGCTCCCCACCTGCACTATGAGGTGCGCGTGAGAGGCGTGGCCGTGAATCCGGTCTCATACATCTTCGAAAAGTCGATCATCGATTAGCATCGACCGGTCTGACGGCCTGCCCAATACGAACAACAGTGATCTCTGACGACCGGGCACCGGTCTGCATCGTACAAACGTGACCTACCGCTTGCTGTTCACGCTCGCGCTCGGATCCACACTCGCCTGTTCCGCTGAAGGCGACCTCACCGTGCACCTCACGCTTCACGAGTCGGATCTCGCCGGAATCGAGGTCGTTGCGGTCCCGTTCGACCCAGACGGCCTCCTCGATTCGCTCGCAGCTGCTGCCACAGAACCCCCGCCGACGTTCGCGGACCTCGAGGCCGATCTCTTCGCGTTTGACTTTTCCGACGACGAGGCGCTTTGGGCAATCAATGAACCGTGGCTCGCACTTCGAGATTCGGTGGCCCAGCTCTCGGAGACGCTCCAGAGGATGGATCGCACGACACCGGAATATGCCGCCGCCTATGAGCGCTTCCGGACCCTGTACACCACGTTCACCCGACGGACGGCGGAACGGGATCAGGAACTCAGGCGGCTAGACGGTAATTCCGTCGAACTCGCCCGTCGGGCGCGGGCGGCGGCGGACACGCTTCGGGCGTGGGAGCGGATTGCCTACGAAGCCTATGACTCGCTTTCGGCCGCGGCCGTGGCGCAATCCAGACGTGAGCCGATCCAGGCAACCTCGGATGGGCACGGCGAGGTCCATATCAGCGCTCCGACTGCCACCTGGTGGATCATCGCCCGGCTGCCCGACCCGGAGAACCCTTTCTTGGAGTACTACTGGAGCGTGCCGGTTCGCGTCAATGGTCTGGTGCCGACATCGCTGACGATGTCGGAGCGAGCAGCCACACACCGTTGGCGGCACTGATCTCGCGGACCTCCCGACTCCTTCAGGTGTTAGCTTGGTACAACTCACGACCGCGGAATGGGAAGACACTGCGATGAGCATGCCAAAAGTCATGGCCCTCGTGCTGGCAGCGGCGCTGGCCGGCGCCGCCGGGGCTTGGATCTTCTTTTCGGGGTCGGAGGACACCAACCCCGACCCAGCGACCGCAGCAGTTGCGGCATCGGCCCCGCAGGGCGACGGATACATCGACGCACGCACCAAAGGGTCGCCTGATGCACCGGTAACCGTCTACGAAGTCAGCGATTTCCAGTGCCCGTTCTGCAAGATGTTCGTCGATTCCACCTTCCCGACCATCGAGGCGGAGTATATCGAGACCGGGAAGGTCCGCCTGATATTCGTGAACTTTCCACTCGTCCAGCTCCATCCCAACGCACCGGCTGCCCATGAGTTCGCGATGTGTGCGGCGAAACAGAATCGCTTCTGGCAGGTACATGACCTGTTGTTCCAAACGCAAAAGGACTGGGAGAGCTTGGAGGATCCGGCTGACTACTTCAAGCAACTGGGTGATTCTGCCGCGCTCTCTTCGACCGACCTTGACGCGTGCTTTGCCTCGGGCGAGGTCCGCAGCATCGTGGAATCCGAAGCCAGGACCGTCTGGCAGTCAGGAATCAATAGCACCCCATCGTTCATGATCGAAGGTGGGTTGCTCGCGGGGGCTCATCCCATCGACACGTGGCGGCCCATTCTCGATTCGTTGGTGGCGGCAAAACAGTAGGACAACAGAGGGGATAGCACGGATAGAGGGGGCAGAGGGTAGCGGCAGCAGTGACATCCCATCTGTCCCCTCTATCCCCTCTATTTCATAGTACCGCCAAATACACGTCGTACAGCGCGTGCGTCCACGCGGCGATCCCGAACCCTCGCCACACGTAGAGCCCACTCAGAAGCACACCTGCAATCGTACGGAAGGTGAACGAAGGCAGCGTGAGGGGATCGCCATACGGGCCGATATAGTGGAATGCGCTGAAGATGAGGGCACTCACGCCAATCGCAGCGCCGATGACGACCGCCTGCCGCCACCGCAGCCGCTTGAAAAGCGCGATCAGTGCCGCCACGAGGATCACGCGAAAGAGGAGTTCCTCGTAGATACCGGCCCCAAGTGAGACGACGAGTTGTGTCCCGAACGACAGGCTCTCGATGGGCGACTGTGCGAGCACCACAAGGCGACCCCCGCCAAGCAGTAACCCGGTGAGCCACGCGACGATCTGCCCGAACACAGCGGCATAAATCACGGCTTCGAGTGCCATGAGCCCGAACCACCGTGGTTCCAACCTCCCGGGGTGACGTCGTATGTCTTCGATCACAAACCACGCACCGACACCGATCAGCACCAGCCCGAACACCAGCAGCCCATATCTGCCTCCGACGGTCACAAACAGGGTCTTGAGGAGCACATCGGCCCCGTTGCGGATCCCCGCCATGGAAGATCCGGACAAGAGCATAGACAGCCCCTCGTAGAGGAGCAGGAGGGGAAGCGCGAAAACGAGGCTGTATCGCGGTTCGCGGCTGCGGTCGAAGTACGTGTTCACGTTTGGCATTTGTCCTCGAAAGCTATCACCTTCCCGCCGTGCCATCCCCAGTGTATACCGCCGCCGCCCACATTGCCCACGCCGTGCCGTGGCTTCCTGGCAAATTGGGCCAAAGCCTTGTTGGCCGCCGCCATGCCACAGCGGCATGGGAACGCTGGGGTCTCACCTCCAGGGGGAGCGGTCCCCTGGTCTGGGTGCACGGCGCATCGGTTGGTGAACTGCTGACGATGGAGCCCGTGCTGCACCGACTGCGTCGCACTGTCTCGGATCTGCAGATCATCGTCACGTTTTCGTCCGTATCAGCGGTTCGCTGGCCCCTCCCATTCGCCGACCACTCGACGTTTGCGCCTGCCGAAATACCCGCGCACGCCGACCGATTCCTGGCTGCCGTCCGTCCCACCGCTCTCGTTGTCGCACGCCGTGACATCTGGCCTGTGCTCATGGGTCGAGCCGCCCAGCGCATTCCCGTTGCACTAGTCGGCTCCGCTTTCGTGCGTCGCACGCCATTCGTCATGAAGCGTCTTTCTGGGCTCTACGCGCCCCTGCTGGAACGAGTTTCCTGGGTCGGTGCTGTCGACGGGCACGACGCGGCAGTGTGCAAGGAGCTTGGCGTGCCGGAAGGATGTGTAGAGATCGTCGGTGACCCCGCCCACGACCGCGCCTTGGAGCGCATTCCCAACCTCGCTTCAATCTCGGCGTTGACGCACTGGGCAACGCACAAAGCAGTTCTGGTAGCCGGGAGCGTAGAACCGTCGGATACCAAGGTACTCACCGATGCGAGCGCTCAGATCCTCTCCAAGTTCCCGCGCGCGGCGGTGCTTGCCGTTCCCCACGAGCCGGACCGCCGCACGGTCCATGCGTTGCGCGAAGCCGCTCGCCGCGCCGGCCTGTCCGTGTCCGTCTGGCCAGGTGGGGAGAGGGCCTGGAACCGGTACGTCATCGTTCGTCGTCGAGGTCTGTTGGCCGATCTCTATGCGCTGGGCCACGTCGCATACGTGGGTGGCGCCTTCGGACGGCAGGGAGCGCACTCCATCATCGAGCCTGCCGTCTACGGCCTACCCGTGTTCAGCGGTGAACACGTCACGTCGCAGCGGGCGGCTTCGGCGCTTCGTGAGTCCGGAGCGCTCACGACTGTGACCACTGCGCAGCAGCTTAGCGAGCAATGGGCCCGCTACATGACGGATGAGCAGAGGCGAATGCGCGTGGGACTGTGTGGACGGGGCGTCGTGACACCGGGTGCGGCGCGGCGTTCGACCGAGGTGGTGGCCAGCTTGTTAGGCGGCTAGCACCACGGGCCCACAGGTTGACTGTCCTACTTGTGAGCGTAACTATGGGCGCAACTTCTTCCTCGAGGAACCCATGCGCCGTGTCAATCTCGCCGTCTTGTTGGTTGCCGTGGCCTCCGTGAACACCGCCGGAGCGCAACAAGAACCGATCATCGAGCTTGGGACTACACTCGGCGTCTCCATCTTGGATGCCGGAGGTTCGGTCACCTTCTTCGGCGTTCCGGGCGCAGGTCTTTTGGGACAGGGCACATTGTACGGGACGATCATGGCCGGCTCGTCGGTGATGGTCGAGCCGCAGCTCGCGCTGAACATCATCTCTTCAAGCGGGAGTACGGCCACGACGGTCGGGATCGGAGGCAACGTCGGGTTCGCGCTTTCGGGGGTCGCGACCAACTCCTTCTATATCGCCGGAAGTGGAGCGTTTCAGTCGGTCTCGGGAGGCGGCTCCTCCAACAGCGACTTTGCGGCGGGCGGGGAGGTGGGGTACCGGATCGTCGTCAAAGGCAGCTTAGGAATTCGTTTTCTCGGGAGGTTTCGCCGGTGGTTTGACAGCGAATTGAACGAGATCACCTTTGGTGTTGGCGTGGGCGGTATCGTGAATCGATAGCGGCGCACACCGGGCTCGCGGAACGCCAGGTTCCGTGCTTCCGCGGGCCCTCGGGTCTAGTTACCCGTGCCCTCGACGACCACGCCCTCCAACGTGACGGTTCTCGGTACTACCAGGCCGAGCGTGAGAATCGAGATCAGCACATCACCGAAGCGGCTTCGCACGCGAACCGAGAGATCCGCCACCCGCGCGTCTCCTTGCACCTGCGAAGCGATGATGTTTCTAAGGGAGGGTTTCCCTGGCTGCGCCAGCCCCCAGAACATGTACACAGCTTTCTTGTTGAATTCGAACGCCTCGCCGACGGCCGGTTCGCTGGCGTCGCTCGCCAACGTCGCCTCGACACCCAGCGCGCGCGCATCGATGGTCATGGCGCATCCGCTGAACGTCACCGCGGCAAGCAACACCGCCACGATTACCTGGAAACGCGCTCTGGTCATTGAGTCCTAAGGCGCAAGGTTGGCCCGCCCCACACGGCTGACTGCTAGCTGCTACCCAGTACTACGGGGCGCTCCCGGAAAGGATCCGGAAGCGCCCCCGAGACAACCTAGTCGAGCCTAACAGCGTCGTAAACCTCAGAGGCCCAGCCCTGGGATAGTGAATTTGTAGTGCAGGCCTGCCCCAAGCAGCAGTTCCTCGTTGTCCTTGGAGACATAATCCAACGCGGCGTGAATCCCGATGCCGATCGGCAGATCGAGATTCGCGCCTCCAGAGACGGCAAAGCTGGTTTCCGTGTCCGTTCCATCGTTCACGATGTTGACTCGTGGCGCCGCCCACAGTTCGATGCCAATTGCTGGCGTCGGTGGTTTGACGGAAATCGCGGCCCCGATCGGGTAGCTCTTGATCGACCCCGTACCCGGATCGATCGTCCCAAACCCGGCAAAGATGGCAACGCCAACAGGAAGTAGCGGCGCGCTCAACACGTTGAAGGAAGCGTTTCCACCAAACGAGATCTCGCTGCTGGGCCCGAGGTCGACGGACGACGCGCCCGCACTGACCGTGATCGGGCCAAGCCCCAACGTGGCTCGTCCGCCGAACGCGTTCAGCTCACCCGAGTTGGTGTTGAGTCCCCTGCCGTAGTCGAAGTTGATAGACAATCCCGTACCGTGCTTGGGCCACACGTACACAGGCTGATTCGTGATCTGGGCAGTCACCGTCGAAGGTCCGATCGCGAGGAGCGCGATGGCAATGCCCAGTCGTACCGGTTGTCGCTGCATGGTCACTCCTTACGAGGCCGTCGATAGGGAACGAGGCGCCCCCTCGCCAGAGGAGGCGCCCCTTTAGATCAGCTTCGCGTCCAGGGAGACCTAGAGACCCGGGATGCTGAACTGGTAGTGCGCGCCACCGCCAACGATGAGCGGCGAGCTACCGGACGAGTTCACCCAGTCGGCCGCGACATGGAATCCGAGACCCATGGGCAGCCCGAGATTCAATCCGCCCGAGACCGCAAACTCGGTGTTGCTGAACCCGCTCACGCGGAAGTGCCGGATCCCTGGCGCCGCCCACACCTCGATCGAGGCACCCGGAGTTGGCGGCGAGATGGAGATCACCGCGCCAGCTGGAATCGTGGTGAGGGTGGTTCCCGCCTCACTCAGTGTTCCCACGCCGGCGAAGACCCCGATGGCCACCGGAGCAGCGGGAAGGTCGAAGATGTTGACCGAGACGTTCCCGCCGAAGGCGATTTCGGATTCGGCACCGGGAGCCAGCACGTCGTCGAAGCTGATCGAACCAGCACCAGCACTGATCACGATGCGGGACACACCGAGTACTGCCCGGCCTCCGAAATACAGCGTCTTGCCTGATGCGTCATTCAGTCCCTTCGCCACATCGGCGTTGATCGAGAGCCCAGTTCCATGGCTCGGTGAGAGATACACCGGGTTCCCGTGCTGCTGTGCTTCGGCTGATGCGGCAACGCCGATGAGCACCAGCGGTATGCCGAATTGCATGATCTTCCGTCTCATCGTACCCTCCCGTCCGTTTCAGAAATGACTATCCAATCTCTGATCACCGTCCCACGCATCGGGGCGCTTCCGGGATTCGACCCAGAAGCGCCCCGGCTTGCTGCAACTTCTTCTGCGGAGCAGCAGCTACATCCCGTTGCCGCCGCCAACGCTGAAGTTGTAGCCGACCCACGCACCGACGCCAAGCGCCGACGTGCTAGAGCCTGAGCCGGCCAAGTCAATGCTCAGGAAATCAACCGCGGCGCCAAAGCCGATGCCCATCGGCAGCACCACACCCACGCCACCAGATCCGCCGAAACCGAACTCATTCGACGCACCAGGCGAGTCAATCTTCGTCATCTGCCCGCGGGCAGCTCCGAAAATCGTGACTTGTGTACCGCCCTCCATCGGCGGCGCGATTCCGATCGCAAGTCCAAATGGGATATTCGTAGAAATCACGTTATTCAGTGTGCCGAAACCCGCAAAGGCGCTGATCGCGACCGGACTACCTTCCGGTGCGAACAAACCGGCTTCGATCTGCCCGGCAAACGTGATCTCCGACGACCCGTTCCTGACGGACATCGCACCGGCCTTGATCGCGAACCGATTGAGGCCCAACACCGCGGCGCCGCCGAAGGCGTCGAGCTTCCCAGAATCGTCATTTAGGCCGCGCCCGTAGAGACCGTAGATCCCGACCGTCGGGCCACCGCCAGCGAACAGCGCGTTCGGCGTCGCGACAACCGGGAAGTTCCAGAGCTGCGCGGACGCAGGTGTCACGGACCCAGCAACAAGGGCGGCGACAGCGATGAAACCAAGTGTGCGTTTCATTCCATCCATCTCCTGTGGTTAGTGATCAGGTCCGCCCCTTCACCGGCCCCCGGTTCAGGGCTGAAGGAACGGACCAATACCTATAGGTCCAAAGCGTTTACGTCAATACCTAGAGTCTCATTAAAGGCCGTTTCACCAGGCCTTTAGCCCGACCCCGCTACCGAAGAAAAACCGAATTAAACCATGGGGGCACCCAACAACCTGAGGGACCCCGCCGTCAGCCTAACGGACCCACACAGCGCTAATGGCGAACCCGTCTACGTCGCCCACACCAACGCTGACACGGACGTCGAACACACTGCTGAGACGGACATCGGCACCCAATCCCAGCCCGAAGAACACGTTATCGCCCCCGGTGTTGGTGATGATGAAGAGCGTGGGGTGCGCGTACGGGGTGATGCTGATGTTGGAATCTTCTAGATCGATCCGACGGCCTACCGACAATCCGACCGGGATTACAGCGTTGTCGAACTCGATGGTGCCAACTCCAAAAACGATAGCCCCATCCAGGGGGAACTGCTCCGTGTGAGTGATCACACGTGTGCGGGCCTCCACACCCAGAACCACTTCCGTAAAACCGTTGCCCGTGACCACCCCGCCGCGCGCCCCAATGTCGAATGCCTTGTATCCAAAGCGATACTGCCCTTCGATCCCCGTGAGCGAATTTCCGGGGAAGCTCAGCGTGCCACCGAACTCATGTTGTGAAAAGGCACGGTGAGGCGCGTGGTACGACGGCGTGAGCGTTGCTTGGGCCTGGACACTCCCGGCACCAACCACCACCATACCGACCACGAAGCCAACGATCCGACGGTTCATGAGCTTGTCCCTTCCTCTCGAGCCTGTGCGTGTTCAGCTACGACGGAAACGGTGTCGTGCACAACTTGTAAAAACCCGCCTTCCACGTCAAACACCTGGGTCTCACCATCCGCTTTGACCGTCAGTGCTCCCTGGCCGAGCAGCGTCAGGAACGGGGCGTGCCTGGGCAGAATTCCTACCTCGCCATCGAAGGCAGGCGCCACAACGGCGTCCGCTTCACCATCGAAGATGGAACGTTCGGGCGAAATGATCCGAACGTGCATCAGCCCTCCGTCTCCAGCGATTTGGCTTTCTCGATGGCCTCCTCGATCCCGCCCACCATGTAGAACGCCTGTTCCGGCAGGTGGTCGAACTCGCCGTTCACCACGCGCGTGAAGCTCTCGATCGTGTCTTCCAGCTTGACGTAGCGTCCGGGCGTTCCCGTAAACGCTTCGGCGACGTGGAATGGCTGAGACAGGAAACGCTGAACACGTCGTGCCCGGGCGACGATCAACTTGTCCTCTTCCGAGAGCTCATCCATCCCGAGAATGGCGATGATGTCCTGGAGGTCTTTGTACCGCTGCAGAATTCGCTGCGTCTCGACCGCAGCCGCGTAGTGCGCGTCCCCGAGATACTGGGCGTCGAGAATTCGACTCGATGAATCCAACGGATCGACCGCGGGATAGATGCCGATCTCCGTCAGCGCACGTGACAACACGACCGTCGCGTCCAAGTGACTGAACGCCGTCGCTGGCGCCGGATCGGTCAGGTCGTCGGCCGGGACATAGATGGCCTGCACCGACGTGATCGATCCTGTCTTCGTGGACGTGATCCGCTCCTGCAGGTCGCCCATCTCCGTGCCGAGCGTTGGCTGATAGCCCACCGCGCTGGGCATCCGGCCGAGCAGCGCGGAAACCTCCGAGCCAGCCTGCGTAAAACGGAAGATGTTGTCGATAAAGACGAGCACATCCTGGCCCTCGACATCCCGGAAGTATTCGGCGACCGTGAGGCCACTCAGGCCAACGCGGAGGCGAGCGCCCGGCGGCTCGTTCATCTGGCCGTAGATGAGCGCAACCGAGTCCAACACTCCACTCTCTTCCATCTCCATGTAGAGGTCGTTGCCTTCGCGCGTGCGTTCGCCCACGCCGCAGAACACCGACCGACCGCCGTGCCCCTTCTGCACGTTGTTGATGAGTTCCATGATGATGACGGTCTTCCCCACACCCGCACCACCAAAGAGCCCGATCTTCCCACCTTTTACGAAGGGTGCGATCAAGTCGATGACCTTGATGCCCGTTTCGAACACCTCGGTCTTGGGCTCCAGCGTCGTGAACGCCGGCGGCTCTCGGTGAATGGGCCAGCGCTCGACGGAATCGGGAATCGGCTCACCATCGTCCACCGGGTCACCCAGCACGTTGAGAATGCGCCCGAGCGCTGCCTCTCCAACCGGCACGGAGATCGGCGCGCCCGTGTCCACAACATCCATCCCACGCACGAGCCCGTCAGTAGAGCTCATGGCGACCGCACGCACCTGATTCCGGCCGATGTGCTGCTGCACCTCGGCCACCACCCGGTGCCCTTCCCCATTGCCCTTGCGAATCTCCAGGGCAGCGTACAGGTCCGGGAGTTGCTCCTGCTCGAACTCGGCGTCGATGACCGGGCCGATGATTTGGACGATCTTGCCGATACTGATCTTTGCCATTCTGCTATTCCTATAGAATTCTCGTGAAGTGCTGCTGCTCACCGCTCACGGCTCAGCGCTCATCCACTCAACGCCTCCGCCCCACCCACGATTTCCGCAATCTCCTGTGTGATCTGCGCCTGTCGCGCTCGGTTGAACGTCCGGCGCAACGAATCGATCATATCTCCCGCGCTATCGGTCGCACTCTTCATGGCGGTCCGACGCGCGCCATGCTCGGACGCCGCGGTTTCCACCAACGCTCTGTACATCTGATTCTGCACGTACAGAGGCAACATCGCCTGAAGAATCTGCTCGGCGGGGGGATTGAGGATGTAGTTGGCCACCGTCGTCGGCGCCTCGACCTCCCCTTCCCCACCTCCCTTGCCCTTTTGTCGGACTGCCCCCGGCGCGGGTGGCGCAATCGGCAGTACGGTCAGGATGGTCGGCGGTGTACTCAGCGGGCTGTTGAACTTGGCGAACACCACATCCACGCGATCGAGTTCACCCTCGGCGAACTGCTCCATGAGCGGCGTGATGACGCCCTGCGCATCATCACTCGTCGGTCGATCTCCAATGTCTATTCGTTCGGTTGTCCACGTACGGCCGATATACTTGAAGAACCCGATCCCCTTCCGGCCAATGCCATGTGCGTGGACGGTCACCCCGCGTTCCTCGAGCGCTTCAACATGGCTCTTCGCGGCCTTGATCAGATTCGAGTTGAACGCCCCACATAACCCTCGGTTTGAAGTAATGAGCACAACCGCAGCCTGCTTGGGCTCCTTGACCTGCCGCAGCAATGGGAACCGCTCCTCCAATTCGGGATCGTACAGATTCGAGATGACCTCGCCGAGTGCCTGTGCATACGGGCGAGCACCAACCACTTGATCTTGCGCACGCTTGAGACGCGAGGTGGCCACCATCTCCATGGTCTTCGTAATCTGGCGCGTGTTTTCGACAGACCGGATCCGTCGCTTGAGCTCACGGGTCTTGGCCATGGGTGATCCGGTTTACTGGAGAGCCTTGAACTCGTCGAGCGCCTGCCGCAGCACCGCCTCGACTTCGTCGTCAAGGACGTGTTTGGTGCGCAGATCCGTCAGCAGCTTGTCGTACTTCGCACTCAAGAATTCGTGGAACTCCTTTTCCCACGTGTGGACCGCGCCCGCATCGACATCGTCCAGATACCCGTTCGTCACCGCGAAGATGATGCAGATCTGATTCTCCACGGGCATCGGGACGTACTGCGGTTGCTTGAGCACCTCGACGATGCGCTCACCGCGCGCCAGCTGGCGCTGTGTCGCCGCATCCAGGTCCGATCCGAACTGCGCGAAAGCCTCGAGCTCGCGGTACTGCGCGTATTCGAGCCGCAAACGTCCCGCCACCGACTTCATCGCTTTGATTTGGGCGTTTCCACCAACACGAGACACCGAGATGCCCGGGTTGATCGCCGGGCGCACGTTCGAGTAGAACAAGTCCGTCTCGAGATAGATCTGCCCGTCCGTGATCGAAATGACGTTGGTCGGGATGTAGGCCGACACGTCACCAGCTTGGGTCTCGATCACCGGAAGCGCCGTGAGCGATCCTCCGCCGTACGACTTGTTCAACTTGGCCGCTCGCTCGAGCAGCCGAGAGTGCAGGTAGAAGACGTCGCCCGGATAGGCCTCTCGACCGGGTGGACGTCGCAGGACGAGCGACAACTGGCGGTACGCAGTCGCATGCTTGGACAGATCGTCGTACACGCAGAGCGTCGCACCCTTTCGGTCGTACATGAAGTACTCGGCGATTGCCGCTCCGGAGTACGGTGCGATGAACTGCATCGGCGCCGGGTCAGCCGCACCGGCCACCACGACGACCGTGTACTCCATGGCACCGCGCTCTTTGAGCTTCTCCACGACGGCGGCGACCGTGGACTTCTTCTGACCGATCGCCACGTAGACGCAGGTGACGCCTTGCCCCTTTTGATTGATGATCGTGTCGAGCGCAATCGCAGTCTTCCCCGTGCCACGATCGCCAATGATCAGCTCCCGCTGGCCTCGGCCGATCGGAATCATCGAGTCGACGGCCTTGATCCCCGTCTGCAACGGCTCGTTGACCGGCTCGCGGGCCACGATGCCCGGCGCCGGCGACTCGATCACGCGACGCGTGTCGGCCTTGATGGGACCCAAGCCGTCGACGGGATTGCCCAACGGGTCGACCACTCGGCCCACCATCCCTACGCCGACAGGCACGTCCAACACGCGGCCGGTACAGCGGACTTCATCCCCCTCTTTCAACTGGAGATAGTCCCCCAGAATCACGGCGCCGAGGTTGTCCTCTTCAAGATTGAGTGCCAGGCCGGTTACCGACTCCCCAGTATCCGACGCGTGAAACTCGAGCATCTCACCGGCCATCGCCGACGTCAGCCCGTAAACGCGCGCCGTCCCGTCCTTGACCTCGAGAATCGTCCCGACCTCTTGCGTGTCGAGCGAATCGAGATCGGCGGCCTCGATTTCTTTGAGAAGGACGTCCTTCAACTCACCCGGACGTAGTGTCGAATCCGTTGCCATAACCGCGTTCGCTTTTCCTTAATGGGTGGAGGGACCACGAAAGGCTTGTGAAAAATATCACAAGGCTGTCTTACCGCTACCCCTGACCAGATGGGATAAATGGGGTAGAAGGGGTAAGGCCTATCTCCTCTCCCTTCTATCACTCTAAACCCTGCTCCTCATCCTTCCCCGCCGGAACCGATCTAGCACGCCGCGGGGCCCGAGGCTACCCAGCTCTGACGGTGGTACTCCTGCGACCCGATGGGCGCATTCCGCCAGGTGGCTCGGCGAGGCATATCCCAGGATCGTTGCCACACCACCCACGGTGTAACCGGGGTTCCCGAGCAGATCGGCCGCCCACGCCGTCCGGGCGAGGTCGATCACGCGCTTCAGATTCGGGGCGCCACCGGCGCCAAACTCGCGCGACAGGTGCTCCCGAGTACGCTTCAACGCGTGCGCGATGTCGGACGTGGTCGTGGCGGTGCCGGCCCGGTTCATCACCTCGTCCCACGCGCGGAGTTGGAGCTGATCGGTAAGCCTGAGCATCCTCGGAGCGCCGCCCAGCGCCTCGCGCCGGACACTGGACGCAGTGCGACTCGCAATGAGCTCGCCTGCCGCCCCGTCGTCGACACCTTCCACAAACACATCCCGGACCCCACGCCGGCGGCATGAGCCGAGCAACGCCCCGTCGTCGGGTCGGAACCGACTCAAGGCAAAGAACGGAATGCGCGGAAACTCTTCGATCAAATCGAGGGTGCCTTTCGTCCACGCGGCACGCACATCGACCACAACTGCGTCGACGAGCTCTCGATCGAAGACGGACCTCAAACGCTCCGGCGATCTACACGTCGCCATGCGCACCCCACGTCGCGGCAGGCCGCGGCGTATGACTTTTCGCAGCTGACCGTTAGCGTGGAGAAACGGGATCACCACCGTCATGGACAGAGAGCGTGCGCGGCTTCTTGTGCCTCCCGGAGCACGCCGCGCGCGTTGTCGTATCGAACGGTCTCCAGCGCCTCGTCGTACGGCAGCCACCGGCACGCAGTGATGCCTTCCTCCACTTGTGGTATCGGGTCCCCTTCGCGCGACTCGTACAGAAAGAAATGACAGTACTTGTGGATGAGCCGCCCGCGAAATCGAAAGAACCAGTCGATGATCGAGAGGTCACCTTGCAGCGTGAGGGCGGAGAGGCCCGTTTCCTCTTCCACCTCGCGTCGGGCCGCCTCTTCGGGGGTTTCGCCCTGTACCAGATGTCCCTTGGGAAACCCCCAATTCTTATACGAGTCGAGAATCACCAGAAACGTCGGGCCTTCTTCCGTACATCGGACGACGATGCCACCAGCGGAAGTCTCGATGCGGGCCTTGGTCACTGAGGTAGAGGGGACAGCACGACCCGTCCCCTCTGTTCCCACTGTCCCCTCTGTCCCATCTGGTCCTTAGAACACCGAGAACTTGAAGTATTTGCGGGGGTTTGCCTGAATATCCGCGATGAGCGAGCGTAACTCAGTAATCGCGAGCGTCGCTTCCTGGTAGAGCGCCGAGTCGCTCAGCAGCAACCCCGCGGTGCCTCGCCCCGTCTCCAGTTTTGCGAGCACCGTGTCGGCGCCGGCGAACAGCCGGCCGATTGTCGCCTCGTTCGCCCGCACGACGCCCACAATCGACCCAAGATCTCCAAGCATGGCCGCGGCGTCCGTCGAAATCGTGGCCGTGTTGGCCATGATGGTAGACAGTTCGCCCTCGCTCGTGGCCGAATCAACACGCGCAAGTGTCAACTGCAGTCGCATCGCGGCATCTGCCAGAAGGTCCGACGTGCGCTCGACGTTCTGACTCACCGTTCCGAACACGTCACGCTGCTGCTCAGCGAGCGCGTTGATGTTTTGCACGGTGTTCGCAAAATCGCTGATCGACTGCTGCAGCTCGCCCACGGCCTCGTCATCGAGCACCGTGGTCACGCGGTCCGAGATGTCCGTAATGTTCCCAGCGATCCGAGACGCCTGGGCAGTCAGCTCACCGATGTCGGGCAGCGTCGCCCCGGGCCAGGCACCATCGTCGCTGGATTCGATGACCAGGGAAAGATCGGCCAGCACGTTGGCGTCATCCGGTGGTAAGTCGAGGTCGATCAGTCTCGCCTCCCACTCACCAAACAGGGATGCTGAGGCCGCGATGACGCCGGGCCGCTCCGGCAGGATACCACTGGCAACGGCGTCCTGATTGATCTGTAGGTCCACCTCGACCAAGTTCTGCTCACCCAACCGAATCACGTTGACCCGCCCGACACGCACACCGCGGAGATTGACCGGAGCGCCCACACCCAGGCCGCCCGTGGTACGGAACCTTGCGACACGGATTTCGGTGCTGGTCCAGAGACTGGCCTTCGACAGGTAGAGAGCCCCAAAGATGATCGCGGCGAGCGAGGCAATGATGGTCGTGCCCACGAGCACCTCGTCGCGTCGTCTCATGCGATGGTCTCCTCGAACTCGGGCACCTCAGGGTCTCCGGACGCGTCGGGCTGCCCCTCGATGAACTGGCGGACGATGGGGTCGTGCGTCCGCTGGATCTGGTCGACCGTGCCGACCTGCCGCACCTGCCCCTTGAAGAGCATCGCGATACGGTCGCCCACTGAGTACGCGCTTCTCATGTCGTGCGTCACGACGATCGCAGTCACACCAAGGCGCTCCCTGGTCCGTACCATCAGAGCATTGATCACCGACGACGTCACGGGGTCCAGTCCCGTCGTCGGCTCGTCGTACAGAAGATATCGCGGGCGCAAAGCGATCGCTCGCGCAATCCCAACCCGCTTGCGCATGCCTCCGGACAGCTCGGCAGGAAAGCGCTGTTCGGCCCCGTCGAGATCAACGACTTCCAAGGACTCCCGCACGCGCTGCTCGATTTCCCTGTCGGACACTCCCTGGTGCTTGAGTCCCAAAGCGATGTTCTCCAACACTGTCATGGAGTCGAACAGCGCGGCGAACTGAAACACGAATCCTACCGAGCCCCGGAGCTGCATCAACTCAGCCCGAGGGAGATCGTGGACGACGTGACCGTCGACTTCCACTTCGCCGTGATCGGGCTCCAACAACCCCACCACATGCTTGAGCGCGACGCTCTTTCCGCTCCCCGAGTACCCGATAATGACCGTCGTCTCCCCTTCGGGTACCTCCAGCGAGAACCCGTTCAACACGTGTTTCTCGCCGAAGCGCTTGTGGAGGTCGCGGAAGCAAATCATAGGATAGATGGGACAGAGGGCACTGAAGGGAGGGATGGGACGGGATAACCTGTCCCATCTGTTCGCCTCCGCGCCATCTGTCCCCTCATAGCAGTATCACCGCCCAAAACGCATCGAGCACCAGAATCATGGACGCCGATATGACGACGGCTTCGGTCGTCGCCCGGCCCACGCCCTCCGCGCCGCCGCCCGTACGCAGCCCTTTAAACGACCCGATCGCGGCAATCCCGAGCCCGAAAGACGCGCTCTTCACGAGACCGAACCAGATGTCCTTGAATTCGTAGAACAACCGGAGCCCTTTCAAGAACTCGGGTGTCGTCAGATCGAGCAGCGAGATCGCCGTGATCCATCCGGACGTGACGCCGACGGCCATCGCCAGTGCCACGACGAGCGGCACCATCACCGTGGCCGCCAATACTCTCGGCACCACGAGGAACGAAAGCGGATTGAATGCCAGGGTCTCCAACGCGTCGACCTGTTCGGTCACCCGCATGGTCCCCAATTCCGCTGCAATATTTGCGCCGATCCGACCCGCCAACGCAAGCCCGGTGAGCACCGGCGCCAACTCCATCATGATCGTCTTGCCAATCAGCGTGCCGACGAAATAGAGGGGAACGGCCCCGGAAAAACTGTACGACGACAAAAGGGCGAGCACGATGCCCGTGAAGGTCGCAATGAACAGGGCAATCGGCACCGACTGAACCCCGAGCCGGCGCATCTGGACGACGGTCCGCGGCACCCAGACGTCCATGTCCCGCATCGAGCGCAGCACATCGAACATGAATCCACCAGAACGGCCGACCGCGAGCAGCCAATGCTGGACGGGGGTCCCAAGTGGAGTGATGACTCTGAGCACAGGGGCCAAATATGGCGGTAGGACGGTAAGGCGGTAGGGTGGCAGGACGGGGGGGCGGTAGGACGTTATGATGGCAGCACTTACGAAAAAAGCGGGGAGCTTGGCCCCCCGCTTTACCGGCTTACCGCCTTACTGACCGTTACGCTGCGAAGCTGGCCAACGCCTTACCGACCTCGCCTTCGCGCAACCGCTTCAGCGCACGATCTCGCAGCTGGCGCACGCGCTCGCGAGTGACGCCGAGCATGCCGCCAATTTCCTCGAGCGTGTGCTCTCGTCCTCCGTCAAGGCCGAAATACAGACGCAGCACTTTCGCATCGCGCTCTGGAAGCGTCTTGAGCGCTTCTTCGACCTCATCGCTCAGGAACCGCTCCATGGTCGACTCTTCCGTGTCCGGAAGATCTTCCGCGATGAACCGCTCGATGAGCGCGCGGTCGCCATCCGGATCCAGCGGCGCGTCCAGGCGCACTTCGCCCGTGTTGAGTGCCGCGAGCGACTGGACCACCTCAAGTGAGAGCCCGGTCGCCTTGGAGATCTCCTCAGGCGTGGGCTCACGGCGGAATTCCTGCCGCAGCGCCTCAGCGGTCTTCACGATCTTCGAGAGATCTGCCGTCCGGTTGAGCGGAACGCGGACAGTGCGTCCCTGCCTGGCCAGCGAGGCCAGAATGGCCTGGCGGATCCACCAGACCGCGTACGAGATGAACTTGACGCCCTGATCAGGATCGAACTTTCGGGCGGCTGTGAGGAGACCCACGTTGCCCTCTCCAATCAGATCCGTGAGCGGAAGCCCGCGGTTTTGGTACTTCTTGGCCACCGAAATCACGAATCGCAGGTTGCGCTTGGCCAGCTCCTGCATGGCCTCCTGGTCTCCAGCCCGGACTTTCTTGGCTAGCGCGATCTCCTCCGCCGGCTTCAGTAGCG
>CAMYLY010000006.1:0-28428 GCA_947259405.1 uncultured Gemmatimonadales bacterium
CGTCCTGAAGCCGCGGGAGGTCGAGCGTCTATTGCTTGGTCGCGGTTTCGCGCTCGCCAGGCAGCGTGGCTCCCATCGCCAATACCGCCATCCCGACGGCCGGGCAACCACGGTACCCTTCCATGCCGGGCGTGACATAGCGCCCACGCTCCTGCGAAAGATCGCCCGTGACATCGGACTGTCCGTTGAAGACTTGGTCGGGGACCGGTAGCGCTCTAACTCAAGATTATGCTGACCAGCATATCGCAATATGTCGCGCGGTCTTGCAAGATAGCAACGCCTCTGGAGGGGCGTTGCCGTGTAAGGTGCTCAGCGGGCCTGAGTTAGGTAGGACTGCCCGGTGCGCTCCGGAGTTATGCTGCGAGGACGTCGCGAGATAACATGTTGCGGCACATTCACCATTCCCGAACATCCTACTCGAGGATAGCGTCGGCGGGGCTCCGGACACCCAAACCTGGTCGGTTGAGCACGTGTGTGTAGATCATCGTGGTCCGGACGTCACGGTGACCCAGTAGCTCCTGAACAGTCCGGATGTCGTACCCCTGCTCGAGCAAGTGGGTGGCAAACGAGTGGCGCAGGGAATGGCACGTCGCGCGTTTGGTGAGTTGCGCCCGCCGGACGGCCTCATGAAACGCGCGTTGCACCGCACTCGCGTGAAAGTGATGTCGATGGACCCGCCGCGTCTGGGCCACCCAGTACGTTCGCGTTGCTGGGAATACCCACTGCCAAACCCAGTATCGGCCGGCATTGGGGTACTTCCCGGCGAGGGCGTCCGGCAACGGAACGTGAAACTCCGGGCGCTGAAGATCCTTACGGAACTGCTGCTCAACGCTACCCAGATGCGCTTGAAGATCCTGTATCACGCCGATCGGAAGCGTGGTGACGCGATTCCGCCCTCCTTTCGCTCCGCGAACGACGATTCGATGGTGGGCGAACTCGACGTCTTTCACGCGCAGACTGAGCGCCTCTTGAAGACGTAAACCCGCGCCATAGAGGAGCCACGCTACCAGCCGTGGCGTTCCCGATAACTCGCCGAGAACGACGCGCACCTCCTCCGGCGTGAGCACGACCGGAAGCCGCGTCGGGCGCTTGGCGCGGACCAGGCCGTCAAGCTTGCCGAGGTCGTGTCGCAGAACCTCGCGATAGAGGAAGAGGAGGGCGTGCAGAGCTTGATTCTGCGTTGATGCGCTGACGCGGCGGCGCACCGCGAGGTGCGTCAGGAACTCCGTGACCTCGTCGAGGCCGAGGGTCGCGGGGTGTCGGCCGTGAAAACGGACGAAACGCCGAACCCACCTGACATAGGCCTCCTCAGTCTTGCGGCTGTAATGGCGAAGACGAATCGCGCGGTGCAGCTCCGGGAGGAGGTGCCGCGCCTCTGGATGCTCGGACACACCCGAGGGTGGACGCGCGGCGACCTCGGGGCATCACCGTTTTACCGCGAAGTGGGACCGGAAGCCGCCTGGCCGCCCTCCCTTCCGCCCTGAAGAAGACCGCGGCGACTCGTGCAAGTACTTGCCGGAACAGCAGTTACTGCGGTTTCAAGCCCAATTCCGGCCGGTCGTCCCGAAGTTTCCGTCAGCCGAAACGAAGCTTCAATACCCATTTCGAAGTTCCGATCCGTCATTTCGAAGCTTCAAGACGCCCTTTTGAAGCTTCAATACGTCGTTTCGAGGTTTCAATACGCCGTTTCGAAGTTTCGGTACGCCATCTCGAAGCTTCGGTACGCCATGATGAAGCTTCAGTACGCCAACTCGAAGCTTCGATACGCCATGATGAAGCTTCAGTACGCCATTTCGAAGCTTCAATACGCCAACTCGAAGCGTCGGAACCACGGGTTGAAGCGTCACAATGCCTGTCTGAACCGGCGCTCCGGTCTCTTGAAACGCCGCCGGTGGCTACTTGAGATCTGGATGCCACCACAGCAGGTCGAAAAACGCACACTTCAGCGCCCGGGCGAGCCTCGCGACCGTGCCATGGTCAACAGGCCGCCAGGTCCCCTCTTCGAGGGAGGTTAGGTCGGTCGGGAGGATGCCGGCCAAGGAGGCCAGCTCCGCCTGGGTCAATCCGCGATTCTCGCGCTCCTCGCGGACGCGTCGGCCGATGGTGTTTCGGGAACTCATAGAGGTTGCTGTAACCAGTAGACCCGATGACCGGGGTGGCGGTAGGCCCGTATTGGGGCATCCACCTACGGGATTGGGACATCTGGTGTTCGGTCAGTACTGCAGGCGTTGCAGCGTCGAGGCCAATACCCACCCTTCGTCCCGGCGCACATACAGCCCCAGAACACCGTGGCCGCACAGCATACCGCAGATGGCGTCCACGGCAACAATCGCACTGTCGCGGCCGGCGCTCAGCGCGACCCGCGACACGTAATGCACGGTCTCGATGACGTCCGCGACGAACTCGGTGGGCCGCTCGACGAGTTCGACGCGCCAACCGGAGACCATCAACGCACCACCGAGCCGCCGCTCGTGTTGATTGGCCGTCCAATAGCGGGAGACGAGATCCGGGTACCGCGTCCGCTGGAGGCCGAAGCCGTCGATTGCCGTGACCCATGCGGCCGAGTCGGGAATGTCGGCCGTGCGCGCCTCGAGGCGTTCGTAGAGCTTGATCGCCTCCGTGGAGTCGGGCTCGCCCACGAAGTCGGCCAACGCCGCGGTGGCCACCAGGATCTCGTCGTCTGGCGGTGCCCGTATCGGCCGATTGGAGTTATCCATGTCGGAGAAGATCAACCAGCGGCCGTCCACCCCCTTGTGCAGCGTGAGCGTGAACTTGCCGTCGTCGGGTTCATCGGGCGCTCCGGAGTATCCGCCGAGAATGTAGGCCACCGAGCCGCTCATCTCGAACGCGATGGCGCGCAGTGCCAGCGGGCCGCCGCCGTCGTAGTACTCGGCGATCGCGGCCCGTCCCCGAATGGGCAGGCGGCCGCGAGCGAGCACGAACCCGTCTTCTGCAAACAGGGCGGCGAGCTCCGCGCCCCCGCGCCGCCAAGCGCGCTCGTAGTCCCTGAGTACCCGCTCCAGCTCGGCGGGTAGCTCGACGCTCGGCGGGTCAAGCGGCGGTTGCTGTGCGACGGCAGGAGTTCGCACGACGGCAAGTAGGCCGAGTGCGGCAAGGGGAAGACGCATCATGACCTCGAGGCGATCCATGGCTTCCAACTTACAGGCTCTGGTTCTGTTTCGGGTAGCACCTGCCATCCAACAGGTTCCGAAGCGGAAGAAACACCGGCGCTGGCGAGTCGTCCCACCCGAACCCCCGACGTCCCAGCAAACGGGTCGGCGATCCGCTCACCGGCTCATGTTTTCGACGATCGTCTCGTACCGGCGGGTCGCGAGCACCGACGGTTTCCCGTGGGCACAGAATGCCAGCTCCTTCAGCCCGCGATGCGGTCGCTCCACGACCATCTGGCCCGCATCGTCCAATTTCGAGGCCAAAGCGTCGAACGCCTTGCGATACCGTCGGTCCGTTCGCGCGCTCGCGAAGTGCGACAGCATGTACACGTAGTAGAACAGGTTGTACCGAAGAAACGGAAACTCGACCTGCATGGACATCGTGCCGATGCCTCAGTGGCAGGGACCGAGCGGCTTGCGCGTTTCCCAGTGCGAGAGCAGCAACTCCACGGCCGCGTCGACGACGGGCCCGGTGAGCTGGTCGTTCAGGCGCAGCACATCGAGTACGAGCAAAGTCGCACCAGGATTGGCGCAGAGACCTTAGACACCATAGTCCTCATTCCCGCAAGTGATGCTATCAGTGGCCAATGAACGGATGCTAACCGCAGCGGTGTCCACGACCCATGCCTCTCTGATCTCGGTCAGCACGGGTTCGTCCTGCTCGGTCGCAATGGCCACGATCCCGGTGTCGTGTTCGACACCGTCCCGACAGTAGAGCAGCACGAACATCTCGCCGGGGGCTAACGGGTCGGTGACGACGTCCATGACCCAGTCCCAGCGCACACGTCCATCATCAGGAGAAACGCTGCGTTCGAGGCGAATGACGGCGGCGTCGGAGCAAGAGTATCCCTCGACGTTGAGGTACGGGGGCTCGAGCGTCTCCCACTGTGGAGGCAGCGACGCGGACGTGTGATAGGCGCAGTCAGTCACGTCCCATTGACCCGGTTCGGCGAGCACGGTTGGTGAGATCGCGGGTGGTGAGGCAGCCTCGCGTTGATCCTGGCTCGAATCGGTGCACGCCGCGTGGAGGACTAGGGGCACGATCAGCACGACAGGTCGGAGCCGCACGGCGCTAGCCCATCTCGGTCCGGAGGGCGTCCCAACTGAACCACCGCACCTCAGACGTTTCGTAGGGTGCGGCGACGGTTGGTTCACCTGCGGCGTGATCGGATTCCATCCAGATCGTGATGTAGTGGCGGCCCTCGGCGTCGAACACGTTTCGGGCGACTCGCCAGGATCGAGATGCCCGCCGGGGGTGGACCACGATCCCGAGCCATGAGCGCCTTGGCGACGCATCAGAAGGACCCGGTCGTTCTTCCTGATGACGATTCCAACGCCGACCCTCGGTGCCTCGCGCGGCTTGTCTGCGCTCAACGTTCCACCTCCTCAGCTCCTGCTCCAGACGTCGAACACGGCATGATCGGTCGACCCCATGGCGGCGATCACCGCATCGTGGTCGAATCCCGGGAGGTGCCGCGGCGCGGTCTCGAGCAGCTCGTGGATGCCGCGCGCCATGTTCGTCATGGTGACCGCAGATGCCTTCGCTGCGGTATCGAACTCCCAGAACACATCGTCGGCCAGGGGGCCGGCGTCTGTGGTTCGGATGCGCACCGCGGTGATCTCCGTCCATGCAAGCGTCTCGCGACCATCGGGACCGTGCACCTGAAACCCGCGGCCGTCCACCGCAACGGTCACATGGTCGTCGTCCAGCAGAAACGGTGCGTCCTGCTTTGTTCGGTGGATCACCATCATGAGCATCCCAACCGAGGAGGCGATCACGAGGACGGGGAGGATGAAGGAGAGCACGTTGGGGGCCGGTCGATAGGAATATGCTACACTGGTGGGGCGGCATAGCAACTTGAGGCGACCGCTCCGTCCATCGTTGCGCCCGGCCGCCCGCGGATCTAACCTCTCCCCACTCCATGCGCGCTTTCTACACCGACCATTTCGTGCTCCCGCTGCCGGACAACCACCGGTTCCCGATGGCGAAGTACGGCCGGCTGCGTGAACGACTCATCGCAACGGCAGACCTGCAGCACGTCGAGCTGTTCGTACCTGAGGCGGCAACCTGGGAAGAGCTCCAGCGGGTTCACGATGTCACGTACGTCGCCGCCCTATTCGACGGGAACCTCGACCGAGGCTCGATGCGGCGAATTGGATTCCCGTGGTCACCAGGCTTGGTCGAACGGTCGCGCCGCTCCGTGGGCGCGACGATCGCCGCTTGCCACGCGGCACTCGAGGACGGCGCGAGCGTGAACCTCGCCGGCGGCACGCACCACGCGGGTGTGCGCCACGGAGAAGGGTATTGCGTATTCAACGACGCAGCCGTCGCCGCGCGCGCCATGCAGACCAAAGAACACGCCCAGCGGATCATCGTGATCGATTGTGACGTGCACCAGGGGAATGGTACCGCGGAGATCTTCGCGCGCGATGAGAGCGTGTTTACGTTCGACATCTACGGCGACCGCAACTTCCCATTCACGAAAGCGGAGCCCGACCGTGGGATCGCTTTGCCTGACGGCTCCGGCGATGACGCGTACCTCCAGGCGTTGACGGAACACCTGCCGTCCGCTCTCAACGCGCGCCAGCACGACCTCGCCATCTACGTCTCAGGCGCCGACCCCTTTGTCGACGACAAGCTCGGCCGAATGTCGCTGACCAAGGCAGGTCTGGCCGAACGCGATCGATTTGTGCTGGAGAACTGTCGCGAGCGGGGAATCCCCGTTGCGGTTACCATGGCCGGTGGGTACGCGGAAAACACGGACGATATCGTCGACATTCACCTCACGACCATACGGCTGGCGGCGCAAGCCGCCGCGCGGGAGACAGTCCGATGACCATGTCACGTCGCTGGACCTTCGATCTCCACGAGGAGTTCGGCCACCGCAATATCTCGCCCGAAGTGCACGGGCTGGTTGATGACTCCGGCGTTGCCACTGGCATGGTTGTGGTGCACCTGACTGGGTCCACCGGCGCGATCACAACCATCGAGTATGAGGAAGGCGCACTCAAAGACCTGCGACGCGCGCTCGATCAGATTGCACCGGCGACACTCGACTACGAACACAACAAGGCGTACCACGACGGCAACGGCTTCTCCCACGTCCGCTCCGCACTCATGGGCACGAGCATCACGGTGCCCATCATCGACGGCCAACTCCAACTCGGTACGTGGCAGGAAATCCTGCTCCTCAACCTCGACAACCGGCGGCGCAAACGGGAGGTCGTGGGGGTAGTGATCGGTGAATAGGATGCAGGGAAGAGGCGACCGTAGCCGGGAGCGGTGTAGAGTGGGGTCTCCATCCTGCATCCTGCATCCTGCCCCCTGACCGTGTCCGCCGTCTCGTTTGAGGCCGTTTCGTTCTCGTACAACGGGAAGGCCGTGCTCGGCCCGTTGTCACTGAGTGTGCCGGCAGGCCAGACCTTGGTGCTACTCGGCCAAAGCGGGTCAGGGAAGACAACGGCGCTTCGGTTGGTGAACGCGATGCTCGTCCCAACTTCCGGTGATGTCATGGTTCTGGGAAAACGGGTGAAGGAATGGAACCCCGTCGCGCTCCGGCGATCGGTGGGATACATGATCCAGGACGTGGGTCTCTTCCCGCACATGAACGTGGAACGGAACATCGGGATCGTCCCGCAGCTCCTGGGGTGGGAGACCGCGCGGACGGCGGAGCGCGTCCGCGCCCTGCTCGGACTCCTGAGACTCGATCGATCGCTAGCCACGCGACTGCCGCACGAGCTGTCGGGTGGGCAGCGTCAACGTGTCGGCGTCGCACGCGCGCTGGCCGCGGACCCGCCCATCCTTCTGTGCGACGAACCGTTCGGGGCGTTGGATCCGTTTACCCGCGCGGAGTTGCAGCTGGAGTTCAGGCAATTGGTCGCCGAGCTCGAGAAGACCGTGTTGTTCGTGACGCACGACGTACGTGAAGCCGTCCACCTGGGTGATCGCGTGGCGCTGCTCGATCGCGGCGCACTCGAGTTTTCCGGCACCCTGGATGAATTCCAACAGTCAACCGATCCGGCGGTTAGCGCGCTGCGCGAATATCTATGATCGAGTTCTTCGAGTACATGTGGGCAACCCGCGCCGAAGTGCTGCGGCACACGGTCGAGCACATCGGTCTCGTTGGCGTATCGACAATCCTCGCCGTGGCTGTCGGAGTCCCGCTCGGCGTAGTGATCACGAGGCGAGCACGCCTCCGCGGACCGGTGCTGGGTGTTGCGAATGTGTTCCAAACGATACCAAGTCTCGCGATGTTCGGGTTCCTCATTCCGCTGCCATTCATTGGCGGGATCGGTGCGCGGTCGGCGATCGTTGCCTTGGTGGTCTACGCGCTGTTACCGATCGTGCGAAACACCTACACTGGTATCACGGAGGTGGACGCCGCGGTGCGTGACGCCGCGGTCGGGATGGGGATGACCGATCGCGAGATTCTCAGACTCGTGGAATTACCGCTTGCATTCCCGGTCATGATCGCCGGTATACGGGTCGCCACGGTCATCGGCGTAGGAATCGCGACGATCGCCGCGGCGATCGGCGCCGGTGGCTTGGGGGTATTTATTTTCCAAGGCGTCTCCCGCGTGGATCATCTCACGATCTTGGCCGGAGCCATCCCCGCTGCGCTCATGGCGCTGATATTGGACGGCGGGTTGCACTTGGTGGAGCGGCGCCTGGACTGGAGGCGCAAACGCACATGACGTCCAACCACGCCCGGAGGAGTCGTCTACCCCTGCTATCCTTTCTAACCCTTCTTCCCGCCTGCTCCTCCGCCGACCTCACCATCGCCTCCAAGAGCTTCACCGAGTCGATCATCCTCGGCGAGATCGTTGCCCAGCATCTCGAGAGCAAAGGCCTCACGGTCGACCGTAAACTGAACCTCGGTGGCACGTTCATCTGCCATCAGGCACTCATCAATGGGCAAGCCGATGTCTACGTCGAGTACACCGGCACCGCGCATGCCGCTATCCTCGAGCTGCCCACCGAGCGAGATCAGGCTGTGGTGCGCCAGCAGTTGGACTCGATCTACCGGGTCAACTGGGACCTCGAGTGGACGGAACCGCTTGGATTCAACAACACGTTCGCGATGCTCGTGCGCGGCGCTGACGCGCGCGAGCGCAACCTCAGATCGTATTCCGACCTCTCGGCACTCGCACATGTTTGGAAGCCGGGGTTCGGATACGAGTTCGTTGAGCGGGCGGACGGGTATCCGGGACTGACCGAGACGTACGGATTCCGCTTCGTCGCCGCCCCGGCGGTCATGGATCTCGGGTTGACGTATCGCGCGCTCGCGGACGGGCAAGTGGACGTCATCGCCGGCAACTCGACGGACGGGCAGATCGAGGCGCTCGACCTGGTCCACCTCCGAGATGATCTCGAGTACTTCCCGCGGTACGATGCGGCCCCGGTGGTGCGTCGTGCAGCACTCGATGAGCACCCAGCGATTCGTGCCGCACTGTTGGAACTTGGGGGAACGATCGACGACGCAACGATGCGCCGGCTGAACTTCCTGGTCGACGCCGAGCGACAGCCGATTCGTGAAGTCGCGGCGCAGTTCCTGGCAACGCTCGACGGTTCGAATCTAGTCCCGAACCGATGAGCGCCGCGGGCGTCGGTCAACCTCCTGCGACCACCGCCCGTCTTCTCACCTGCTCCAAGGCGGCACGACGCCATTCGTCCGCGCATAGGCGATCGATTGACCCAGATGTTCGTGGATATGCGTGACCGTCAGCACCCAGAGGCTCTGGGCCGTCCACGTCCGGCCGAAGAGTGATACCGACTCACGCAGTCTGGCGTCCGTCATCATTTCCATCGCATTCTTCAGGTGCGCAAACGATTGGGTCAACTCATCGATGATCTGGGCGCGAGGGATGTCCCGGCGTTCGAACGCTTGAACGGTGCCGTAGTCGGACGCGTCCATCTCGGTCCACGCTGGAACGTCCAGGAACGGGGCGGCCAGCAGGTAGTTGTCGGCGGCGACGTGCTGGAACACTTCACCAACGGACCGCACGCCCTCACCGGGGCGCCAATCGTACTTGTCGGCCGGCATCGCGTTGGCCAGTCCGAGCAGTTTCTCCTCGACTTCCGCTACATCGGACATGAGGTCGGCCATCAGCGAGTGCTGCGCCTGGACCGTAGTGACGCTGGCGACGGTGGCAAGTAACGCAAAGCCGCACGCGAGCCTGATTTTCTTGTTGAGCATGACGGTACCTATAGACGAAGGGGGGCGCAAAGATAACGACCAGGGCACAAACAGAGCGGATAGAGTCGTGGTGACGACCCGCTGATCAGTGCCCGTGGCCGTGTTCCTCGTTGTTCCGGTGTTGCTCGTAGTGTTGCCGCAGTAGGTCCTTCCCGTAGTCATTCCCGTTGGGTGTGCGTACCACTGAGTGTACGTGCTCGCGAGTCGGATCGCGTCCTTCCAGTGCCACGGGTGACTGGTGATCGAACTCGATGAGTATCACGGGACTGTGGACGCGATAGTAGAACACGCTCTCGGGGCCCGTGTCACCGATCCAAGCGAAGTAGGTGTTCCCGAGGTGTGCTTCAACCTCGTCCATCTTCACCGCAGCGTGTCCGTCGTCCATGTTGCCGACAAACTCGCGAATCATGTCGAGGAACAGGTCGCGTTGCCCAGCGCCGAGCGCGTTGACCCGGAGGCCCGCGTAGTCGAGCACGAGGTTATCGCGAAAGGCCTGGGAGAGCGCGTTCCGCCGGCCTTTGGCGGAGTCGATGATCGCCATACGCTGCTGCTCCGCGTTCAGGGACCGCATGAAGGCGAGGCCCTTGGCCTGTTCCTCTTGCATGACGGTGATACCCGCGAACGCGCCGGAGCCGATTACGGGTTCCGATCCCATAAACGTCGGGGTCATCACGACCTGATCGCCCAGCACGAAGTAGTTGATATCCAGGTGGTGCCCGTCGAGCTGCCACCCCCAGGGTCGGGTCGTGGATGGTTCGCCCATCACGGTTATCCAGTAGAGCCCGTCTCCGTACTCGTCGAGATTGCCAATGAGCTCGCCCAGGTGTTGGTTGAGTCGCATCACGTTGCGCGATTTCTCGAATCCTTTGGCGCTCAAGCTCGCCCGCATGAGGCCGAACGCTGCGTGCCGTTCCGCATCCGACATGTCCTTGAAGCTCACCCCTTCGCGTGTTGCTCGGTGCACGTTGTTCCAATTCCGCCACTCTTCGTCGTCGACCGGGAAGCTCGTGGCGGTCCGTTTGTCCGTGGAGAGCGATCCGAGGAAGACCGTGGCTGCCTCGACCACAGGCGCCGTTGAAACGCCTGTCGCGCGGATCGTGAACAGTCCGGGCTGGACCGTGCCGTTCGTGGTGACGCCGCGGAACGGCTCGTCGCGTTGATCAAAGGACGGTGAGGTCCACCACCCGACGGCGATAGCCGCGCCGGCGATGAGGAGCATGCGGGGAGGGGTGACGAAGCGCAAATCGTTCTCCTAGGGACCGCTCGGACTCTTCACTGTGGGTCTACGCAAATTCCACTTCATCGGCCATCTTGACGCCGTTCTCGAGCGTCTTGTGCACCGGGCAACGACTCACAATCTGGCTTAAGCGTTTCCGCTGCGCATCATCAAAATCCCCCGCGATCCGGACTGTGCTCCGTAAGAAGTCGATGTATCCAGCTTTGGGGTCTTCGCACTCCTCGCAGTCTTTTGCGTGGATCTTCTCATGCTCGTAGCGAGCCGTGACGGCTTTGAGCGCGATTCCTTTGTGACGGCAATAGAGTGCCAACGTGATGCACGTGCATGCGGCGAGTGCTCCGATCAGCAGCTCGTACGGGGTCGGTCCGGTGTCGTTGCCGCCGACCTCAGGCGGCTCATCGCCCCTCCACGTGTGCCGACCGTTGGACAGTGTGACCTGCGTGCCGCTCGTCAGTTCCGCCGTAATCTCCGCCACGTCAGCTCCCCCCTCCCGTTTCCTGGATGGCGTCCGTGGTGCCACCGAGGTCGTTCCAGTTCAGGATTGCATTGAACACCATCCCGGCATCGTGATGGTTGAGATACCGGTGCAGGGGATTGAAGGTGAAGATGACGGCGCGCCCTTCTTCGGTTCGTCCCGCTGGCACGTCGAAGATGGCACCGTGACCCACGATCTGATTGCTGTTCCGCACCATACCCGACAGCACGTACGGCTGGCCCGCCGAACGCTCACCCTCCTCCTCCGTCCCCTCTGTCCCTACTGTCCCTTCTGTCCCCTCTGTCCCCTCTGTCCCCTCTGTCCCCTCTAACCCCATTATCTCCGTCACCACCGTATCCTTTTCATCCGCAAGCGATCCCGTGCCGTACTGTAAGACCATGAGACCGCGGTTCTCGAGAGAGGTACGGTAGAGACCCCCGTTGCCGCGGAAGACGTGCGTCACTTCGGGATACCCGTACAGGATCGGATGCTCCGGCTGCCGCGCCTTGGCGGTGACCACCGACCCCGGATGGAACAGCGAGTTTGGATCGTAGGGGTTGAGATCTCGAACGATGCCGGTCTGGACGACCAGTTGCGCCGCGTTCTCGATTGCCACCACGGTGCCGCCCTGGTCGAGGAATCGCTCTAACGCAGCGAGGCCTGCGAAGCCAGGGCCACCCGTCATGTCCGCGGTCTGCGATGGACTTCCGTGGGAGGCGAACTCACTTGTTCGGGTGTAGGGCATCGGTCCGTGACGGCTGTCCACACCGTGAATCCAACGGGTGACCCCGCCGCCGCCATTCGGGACCAAAATGACGTCGAACCGATCGCGCAAATTGCCCGCGCGAAGGTCGTCCTTGTGAATCGACGTGTAAGGAACGTTCAACTCTTCGAGCCAGTATCGGACCCAGCCCTCGTCCTGGGTCGAGAACCACGTGTGGTACACCGCGAGACGCGGCGGATCGAGATCGTGACGTGGAACGTTCACGTCCTCCACACGGGTGAGTTGGAACCCGTAGGTGTTCGCCAAGAAGTTGGCGTCACCTTCACCGAGACCCTCGAACACAACCGTCCCAGCCTCCCAGGTCGTGTCTGCCGCCTCGAACGCCGCTTCGGCTGCGCTGACGCGCACGAGCCGGTCGCGGGCACCGAGCGCGATGATGGCTGGAAGCAGCTCCTGCTGACCGCGATATCTGGCAAGCCACGTCGTGCCGCGGTCGCGGTCATCCACCGACCCGTTGGCGACCACGGTGTCCATCACCGTCATCAGGCCATCCCAATTGAACACGTCGGGATCATCGATGGCTTCGACGTCGACCCCGTACAGGTAGCCAAGTGTCCACGCGACGTCATCGTAGGGCGGGTACCGCGCTTCCGAGGGGTAGTCCTGCTTGGTCAACAGGCTGACGGCGAAATCACGGTATGGCTGATCCAGCAGAACGACGAAGCCTTTTCCATCCGACCGCGTCGCTTGCGTGACCTCGATGCCGTGACGCATCAACTGGTTGATCAGATACGCGGCCCGGCGAGGGTCGCGCTGCTCTTCGAAGGGAGCTATTTGGAATGCGTACGGAGCCTGCGTTCTCCCGCGATTGATGCTGTTCTGACCCTTGCGTACGAAATTCTCCAGCAAGTCGCGACCGTTCCGCGCCGTGAAGTCGAGGGACGCCAGCACGCCGGCTTGCATATAGTTGGTGTTGTTGCGCAGGGACCAGTTGACCTTCTTGGTCGTTGGCCACGGCCGGTACCATTGTGCGGTGTGCACGAGATCTCCGGCGTAGCGGGAGTTCCGCAAGTCTCGCAGGTGCGTGTCAGCCCCCGCATTGCCGAACGTCTCATAGAAGCGACCAATGCCATTGTGATTGATGCCGACCCAAATGCTGTAGCCCGGCCACCACCCGTCATAGAAGGCCCACGTGAACACGCCGGGCATGCCCTGTTCGGTGAGTTTCTGCACGTCCCAGTTGGCCATCGTGGTCCACTCGCTGACCGTGATGGGATCGACGGTCCGGTTGTATGGTCCGGTACCCGTCGAGACGTATAGCAACGGCACCGATTCGTGCAGGTCGTGCATGACGGTCGGGTGCCACTCGAAGTAGACGTTGTTGATCGCTTTCGTGAGTTGCTGCGAGATCTGCAGCCCGTCACGGTTGTTGTCGTGATAGACGTAGGTACCCCAGTACGGTGAGGAGCGTGGGAATCCGTCGTTACGATTCACTCGGCCCTTGGTGTACCGGTAGTACCAGTCGACCTGACGGTCGCGCCCGTCCGGTTCCGACACGGGGTTGATGATGGTGATCACGTTCTCGCGGATGCGGCGAATCATCGGATCGTCCGAGACGGCCAACCGATAGGCCATTTCCGGCAACATCTCCGGTGGCCCCATCTCCGGCGAGTGCAATCCGCCCATCGTGTAGTACACCGGAACGGCCGCGTCGAGAATCTCTTCGGCCTCTCTCGGTGACAGCGAACCCGGGTCGGCGAGGCCCGCAAGCAGCCTCTTGTTCTCGTCGACACGGGCGAGCAGTGCTTCGTCCGCGATCGTGACCAACATGATGGCCCGGCCTTCTTCCGTCGTGCCGATCTGCTCGACCTCCACGCGCGGGCTCGCGGTGGCGAGTGCCCGATAGTAGTCGTAGAGCGTCGCGCTTCGGTGCATCACCCCCTCGGCTCCGGCGATCGTTCCGAAGTGATCTAGTGGCGACGGAATCGTCTCGTGCTCCGGGATCGTTGCCACCGAAACAGGGAGGAACAGGGTGTCCGTCGTCATTTCGCGGATCATCCGTTCGTAGGTGACGTCGGTGACCTGCGTTTGGGCGAGAATCGTGAGAAGTGTGAGCATGGGAGCCGTGTGGAGTGAGTGATGAGCGGTGAGCCGTGAGCTGAAAGGTGCTGCTGGACAGCGTGGGCTGCAACCAAGGGCGAGATGTCGCCGGGCCCGGTGGGTGCGCTACAGGACGGCGTCGAGGAACGCGACGATGGCGTGGCCGGCGTTCATGGCGTGGTGTTCTTGGACGAACAGGTGATCGGCATCCGGAATGGATGTGTACCACTTGGGCTGCCGGGCTGCGTTGAAGATCCGGATGCCCTCTTCAATATCTACCAGCCTATCCTCGGTGCCGTGCACGACCTGTAACGGCCGGTTCAGCGCCGCGATCCGTTCGGGAGAGCAATGGCGTTCGAGGTCGCGAAAGAATTCGGCGGAAATATGGAAACTGCGTCCCGCCAGCTTGACCTCGGCACTTCCGCTGGAGAGGGCGGTATCAATGTCGCTCTCTGCGAACAGGTGCCGAACGTGATCCGGTGAGAAGGGCGCAGCGACCGCGGAAACGGCTTTGACCTCATCGACATTACCCGCGGCCAGGAGGGTCGCCGCACCGCCCAGCGAGTGGCCCACGAGCGCACATGGGCCGAACCCGCGGGCATGCATGTACTGCGCGGCGGCCTCGATATCGCCGACGTTGGTCGTAACGCTGGTTTCCCCAAACTCCCCCTCGCTCTCGCCGAGTCCGGTAAAGTCGTAGCGGAGCACAGCGTACCCGCCGGCCTCGATGGCCGTCGCGAGATAGCGCGTGACTTTGAGTGACTTGGAGCAGGTGAAGCAGTGCGAGAGCACGACACCACCGCGTGGCGTGCTCTCCGGGATTTGCAGCGACCCTGAAAGGGATCCCGCGCTGCCGGTGAAGGTGACAATCTCGTGGACGTGACCCACGTCGTGGTCTAGACCTGGAGGAGTGGCAGCTTCGCTGTGAGCCGCTGGTACGTATCGGTATCGAGGTGTTCTTTGAGCTCCTCGCCGGTCATGAAGCCCAGGCGGTCCACGTGCTCATCGGCGAAACCGAGACTGATCAAGCTTTGCCTCAGGGTATCTGGCGTTGCCAACGCGAGCATCTCGCCGGTGCGTCCGGTCATGACGGGCGCATCGCGCATCCAGTTGGCAGCGTCCGGGAACGCCACGGCAACCGAGCCGAACGTCGCGGAATCCATCGCCATGCGAACGGACGTGAAGATCGCGCCCAACGCCTTTGACGCCGTGGCTTCGGTCACGCCGAACTCGGCTACTACGGACGAAACGAGGCTCACCGCGGCTCCTAGTTGATGATGCCGCCGCCCAACAGGCGGTCACCGTCGTACAAGACGCCGGACTGGCCCGGGGTGATGGCTCGGACCGGCTCTGCAAGATCGAGAACGAGCGTGCCGTTGGCAAACTGCGACTCCGAACTCACGCGGCCCAGAACTGCTGGCGCCCGATACCGAATCTGCACCTGGCAGGTCGTTCCCACCTCGAGTGGCGGACCCTGCCAATTGAACTCCTCCAACTCGACCCGATGCCCGAACAGCTCGTCGGCGGTGCCCAACACGACGGCGCGATCCTTCGGGTCGATTGCCACGACGTACATCGGTTCGGTGTATCCGCCGGGCACCCCACGTCGCTGCCCGATGGTGAACCGCGCGTATCCAGCGTGCACGCCGATCGTGTCACCAGCCGTGCTGCGAAACGGCCCGGCTGCCAACGCCGGCGCCTCGTCGGGAAGATGCTGTTCGAGCACTCCCACGTAGTTGCCATCCGGAACGAAGCAGATCTCCACCGACTCCTTCTTATCGGCCGTCACCAGTTGGTACCGGTGGGCGATCTCGCGCGTTTCGGGCTTCGTCAGTGTTCCGACAGGTGTGAGTAGGCGACCGAGGACGGCGCGATCGATGCCCCACATGAAGTACGTCTGATCCTTGTTGGCGTCGCGGCCGCGATAAAGGCCACCGCCGCGCGCGATCGCGTAGTGCCCCGTCGCCACGTATTGGCAATCCAATGAATCCGCGTGCGCGAGTAGGTCGCGGAACTTCGTGAACGTGTTGCATCGTACGCACGGAATGGGGGTGCGACCGGCCGCGTACTCCGCCACGAAGTCATCGATCACATGGCGCCGGAACCGGTCTTCCATGTTCAACACGTAGTGTGGAATCCCCAGCCGTTCGGCCACGAGCTTTGCGTCGGTAATCGAATCGAGCGAACAACACGGCCGATCGGGCACCGTATCACCGTAGCAGAACAGCTTCATCGTCGTGCCAATCACGTCGTATCCGTCCTCGACGAGCATGGCTGCGGCGACCGATGAATCGACACCTCCGGACATCGCCACCAACACCCGACCGCGACTCATGATCGCTCCAGGGAGGCGGTGAGGTGTCGAGTCTTCTCGACGATGCCGGGCAAGACGGCGATCGTGCGATCCACGTCGGCGGTGCCGTTCGACAACGCGAACGAAAAGCGGAGCGCGCCGACGGCGATCACGGGATCGACGCCGAGTGCGTTTAGCACATGGGACGGCTCGAGCGTGCCCGTGCTGCATGCCGATCCGGCCGAGCAGGCGACTCCTGCGAGGTCCAACTGCATGAGGAGCGACTCGCTGTCCGTGCCCGGGAAGCCAAGACAGCTGATGTGGGGTGCGCGCGCTCCGTGTTGTCCCACGACGGCCGCATCGGGAACCGCGGCCCCCACACCTGCCTCGAACGCGTCCCGCAACGAGCGCGTATGGTTCTCAAACTGCGGTTGGCGTTCCGCGGCAAGGCGCACTGCGGTCGCCATGGCTACTGCGCCGGCGGCGTTCTCGGTGCCGGGACGCACGCCAAGCTGTTGGCCGCCGCCGAAGAAGAGTGGCGCGATGAGCGCTTTGTCAGGCACGACAAGCACGCCCACGCCGTTGATCGCCCCGATCTTATGGCCGGACAGCGCGACCAAGGCGTGGGGCACCGTCGTGAGATCCGTGGGGATCTTGCCGAACGCCTGCACAGCATCCGTGTGAAACGGCACCCTCAAGGCAGCACATCGCGCCGCGAGCTCGGCCACGTTTTGAATCGCCCCCATCTCGTTGTTCACCCACATCACGCTCACCACGGCGAGGCCCTTTTCGATCGCGGACTGGAACGCGTCCGGTTCGATGCGGCCCGTGTGGTCGACCGGGAGAGTGATGACCTCACCACCCATCGCGTCGACCGGCGTGGCCGTCTCGAGGACGGCCTTGTGCTCGATCGCCGAGATTGCGACGCGCGGGACGCGACCGGCAGCTGTCGCGGCCTGGGCGGCGCCAATCACGGCCAAGTTGTCGGCTTCGGTGCCTCCCGACGTGAAGATCACGTGGCCTGGATCAGTCGCTAGGACGTCGGCGATCTCTCTACGCGAGCGTTCGATGGCCGCACGAGCCGCCTGCCCTCGGCGGTGCATCGACGAGGGATGGCCATACTGGTCTCCTTCGAGGAACGGTTGAAGCGCCTCCTGGACCTCGGGTCGGACCGGCGTCGTTGCGGCGTGATCCAGGTAAATGGACCTATCCTGTTGAGCCATCGTGGGTTGTAAGCTAGGTACGCTGCGGGCAGGATCAAGGCGCCCGGGATTACATCGACCGCACTCCCATCCCGACAATGTCATCGATGCGCACCGTTTCGTGGGTGAGGAACGGTTCGCCGTAGGCGCTGCGGATCAGGCTCCCGTAGCGGGCACAGTGCATCGCCACGTTCTCGTAGATGTCGCCGCCCGCCGGGAAGATCTCCCCTGCGGCGTTCTTGCCTGCGAACTGGGACCCGTAGGCGCGGATCGCCTCGAGTTTGGTTACGAACTCGTCGGTGATGTCGACAACGAACGTGGGTTTCACAGCGTCTTCTCGATAGGCCAGCGTGTATAGCACCTTTTCGGGTCGGTGAGCGTCGCCGTCGGCGTCGAAGTTGGTCAGGCCGGCGAGGTACGACGCATCGCGCGCGAGTTCGGACGCGATGCGATGGTCCGGGTGTCGCCCGATGGGATACGGCAGAATGACGACACGAGGGGCCAGGCGGCGGATCAATCCGACCAGCGTGCGGCGGGTGTCATCGGTGTTGTGGAGTCCCGCGTCGGGGAGGCCAGCGTTCAGCCGGATTGAAACGCCCATGATGTGGGCGGCGCGTGTCGCTTCCTCCTGGCGCAGGTCGCGATTTCCATGCGTCCCGCTTTCGCCACCGGTCAAATCGATGATTCCGGTGCGATATCCCTGTCGCGCCATCTTGACGAGCGTGCCGCCACACGTGAGTTCGACATCGTCGGGATGCGCCGCGATGGCAACAACGGCACAATGATCACTCATACCGTAATGCCTCCACAGGGTCCAGCTTCGACGCGCGGCTGGCGGGCAACAGGCCAAAGATCAACCCGATCGCGATCGAGACGGCGGTCGCGGTCACGGCGCTCCAGATGGGTACGCCCGTCGTGAACCCCATCACATTCTTCAAGACCTCGCCAGCCCCGAGCCCGAGTGTGATACCGAGCGCGCCGCCCAGCAGGGTCAGCGTGGCGGCCTCGACCAGGAACTGCCACAGGATCTCGCGACGCGTCGCGCCCATGGCCTTGCGCACACCGATCTCTCGGGTGCGTTGGGTCACGGACACCATCATGATGGCCATCACGCCGATGCCGCCTACCATCAGGGCGACGCTCGAGAGCACGATCATGACCAGGAAGAACACACCAGTCAAACGGTTGAACAAACCAAGGATCTGGTCGGACGTGATCATGTCGAAGGTATTCGGATCGCCGGGTTTGAGTTTACGTATGCGGCGGAGTTCGAGCGTAGCTGCGTCCATTGCCACGTCCACGCTGATTCCCGTTCGAGGTTTGACGAGGATGACGAGGGAGTTGGTTTCATCGTATCGGAAGTTCCGTTCAGCCGCACGGAAGGGAACAATGGCGGCAATGTCTTGCCCCGGGGGCTGGAAGATGTTGTCGGGCTCGCGATAGATGCCGACGATGCGAAACGGGCGACCGCCGACGCGAATGACCTTGCCCATCGAGTTCTCGCGTCCGAACAAGCGGTCAGCGGCTTCGCGTTCGAGCACGACGACCGGAGTGCCGGCCCGCGCTTCGGTTGGCGTGAACGTGCGTCCCTCGATGATGTCCCCGCCGAGGACTTCCATGAAGCGTGGGTCGGCGCCGTAGACGACCAGCAACTGCGTGCGCGTACGATCGTATGCGAGGCGCTCGAACAAGCCCACCCAGATGGCCGAATAGTTGATCTCGGGAAGGTCCTGCATGGCCTCGGCGTCCTCGGGGCTCAACACCGGTCTGATGCGAACCTCGCGCGGCAGCGCGTCCGGATTCAACGGCGTCGTGGAGAAGAAACGCAGGACGCGAAACGTGGTCGGGCCCACAATCTCCAGGGTCTCGAAGATTTGACCGCGAATGCCTTGGACGATGGACGCCATGGCCATCACGGTCGACACACCGATGACGATGCCGAGGATGGTGAGCCCGGACCGCAGTTTGTTCGCGCGAATGGCGTCGAGCGCGATCGCCGCGCCTTCGGGAATGGCGGAGAGCCTCATTGCTCGGCGCGCATGGCTTCGATGGGGTCGAGCTTTGCCGCGCGCCGTGCCGGCACGACGCCGAACAGGATCCCAACGCCAGTTCCCAAGCTGAGCGCAACGCCCACCGACCACGGGGTGACCCGCGCCGGCATTGGTGATAACACCGCGACCATCGCGGCGAGCCCACCGCCAGCGAGAATACCGAGCACGCCACCCAAGGTCGCCAGCGTCACCGCCTCGGCAAGGAACTGGCGCTGGATGTCGCGCTGCTGCGCCCCCACAGACTTGCGAATCCCAATCTCTCGAGTCCGTTCGGTCACGCTCATCAGCATGATATTCATGATGACGATGCCGCCCACCACGACGCCGATGACAACGACGGCGGGCACGACCGTGAAGATCACTCGGGTCAGTTGCTCCCAGAACGAGATCAACCCTTCGGCCGTGTCGATCGTGAAGTCGTTCTCATCGTTGGGTCGGAGGCCGTGCGCGATCCGCATGGCTTCCTCTGCTCGTTCCATCGCTCCCGCGACCATGAATGCTTCGGTCATCTTCACCGAGATGACCGTGGTGAGGCGTCGCCCATAGATCGCCTCGAAGACGGGCAGGGGGAGCATGGCGAATCCGTCCCAACTCTGCCCCAGCACCGTTCCCTTGGCTTTGGTGATCCCTTTGACTGTGACCATCGTGCCAGCCACGCGAACTCGCTGTCCGATGGCCGTGTTGAAGTTGTCGAACAGCTTCTCGGCGACGTCGAAGCCCAGGATCACAACCGGTCGACGTTCGCGGACGTCGACTTCGGAGAGGGCTTCGCCGGCTTCCATCTCGTAGTCTTGCACTACTTGAAACGGGGCGGTGACACCGAACACCAGGACATCGGCAACCGTGCGGTTCCCCCACCGGACGTCCGCTTGAGGGGTCGGCCACCCCGACTGCAGAGCGATGGCCTGGGCGTCCGGGATAGCTCGGGTCACGAACTGCGCGTCGGCAGACTCGATGGGCGGTCGACGCTGCAACTCACGCCACTCCTCGTCGTCAATAAACCCCACCGAAATCGGCGTGCGCCGGATTTGGAACGCGTTCTTTCCCACGATGGCACCAGCCACGTTCTCGCGCACATACGCGTTCATACCCTGGATGATGGCGACGACCGCGACCAGAAACCCGACGGACACAATGATGCCGAGGAGCGTGAAGAAAGACCGCAGCTTGTGACTGGCAATTTCCCGAAAGGCGAGTTTGAGGCCTTCGAAGATCGGCATGGGAAGAAATGTATCGGTGTGAGCAAGGAGCGGTGAGCCATGCGCGGGACTCGCTCACCGCCTACCTATCACGGCTCACTCATACCGCAGCGCCTCGACCGGATCGAGTTTGGCGGCGCGTGCCGCCGGGTAGAGTCCAAATGCGATCCCGGTGAGAATCGACATTCCAATAGCAGCCACCACGGACATCAGCGGCACTTTCGCCGGGAGCGGTGTCAGGATCTTCACGAGTTCGGTAATTCCTGCTCCGGCTACCATACCGACGAGTCCGCCGACCAACGTGAGCGTTGCGGCTTCTACGAGGAATTGCCACAGAATCTCGCGGCGCTTGGCCCCAAGGGCCTTCCGCACGCCGATCTCTCTCGTGCGTTCGGTGACCGAGATCATCATGACCGCCACAACGCCGACGCCGCCGACCATGAGTCCGACGGACGAGAGCGCCAACATGACGACGAAAAACAGTCCCGTCATTTGGTTCCACGTCTCGAGGAACTTGTCTTGTGTCACGATGTCGAAATTGTCTGGTTGTGCTGGGCGGAGGCCCCGTATCGCGCGCATGGTTCCAACGACGTCATCGATGGCCTGGTTCACCGGCACGGACTCTTCCGGAAGGACGAGGAACGTCAGCCCACCGCCGCCCTGCCGCACGTGCTTCTTGAACGTCGAGTGCGGTACGAATGCCCGAGGCTGATTCCCGTCGCCAAAGATGTCAGGCGGTGGGTTGAACACCCCAATGACTTGGAATGGTACGCCCCCGATACGAATCGTCTTGCGGATGGGATCGAGACTTCCGAACAGATCGCTGGCGAGCTTCGCATTCACCACCACGACGCGCGTGTTGGCGTAGTACTCGAGGTTGGTGAACGAACGTCCGGGGAAGAGGTCACCGCCGGAGACGGCCGGCCACGCGACGCTTCGGCCCTGGATGCCAACACGCGCGATGGAACGAGAGCCCCAGGCAATGGGCTGGCCTGCCCACTCATCGAGGACGACATGCTCCACGGATGGGAGGGCTTCGAGGCGATCCGCCTCCTCGACCGAGAGTCGAGGCTTGCGTAACCACCATCGGTCCTCGTCGTCATCGACGGTGATGCCGGCCTCGAAATGGCGAAACACGAAGAAGGTGCGCGGCCCCAGTTGCGCAAAGATGTCGGCCACACCGTTGTTGATGCCCGAGATCATGGAGCCGATGGTCATGACGACCATCACACCGATGGCAACACCGAGGATGGTGAGCGCCGCACGGACCTTGTTCGAGCGCAGCGCGTCAAGGGCGATCCCGACCCCTTCGGTCACAGGACGAAGGTTGATCATTCGTGGCGTATCGCTTCTACCGGGTCCAACCGAGCCGCGCGCGACGCGGGATAGAGCCCGGCCATGATGCCGACCCCGGCGCCGAGGCCCACGGCCGTGGGAATGGACCAGGGTGCGACTGAGGCGGGGAGCGGGGTGGTGGCGCTGACCAGTGCGGCACCGCCGAGTCCGGCCAGGATGCCCATCCCCGCGCCCAGGGCAGCCAGGCTCGCCGACTCGACCAGAAATTGTCGGAGGATGTCACGTCGTCGTGCACCCAGGGATTTTCGAATGCCGATCTCCCGCGTGCGCTCGGCGACGGCCATCAACATGATGTTCATAATGACGATCCCGCCAACCACCAGCGCGATGCCGACGAGCAGAGGCAGTGCAGTCATCAGTACACGATTGATGTTCGCCCAAAAATCCAGCGCCCCTTCGGAGGTTTCCAACTCGAAGTTGTTTTCGTCTCCCGGCCGGAGTTGGCGACGGCTACGCATGACCGCTTCGGCCTCCTCCCGAGCGACCTCCAGTTCCTCGAGCGTCCGCGCCTTGACGAACATGGCATCGATCACGCGCGGAGGGTTGGCGATGCGTTTGATGGGGGACAGGGCCGGCGCGATGACGAATTTGTCCAGCGATGCCCCAAACACATTGCCCTGGGATTCGACGACACCGACGATGCGGTAGGGTATGCCACGAAGTCGCAGCTCCTCGCCGACCGCATTGCGGCCATCGAATAACCGATCCGCGAGTTCATGGCCCAGTACGGCGACGGGCTGTCCATTCTGGACTTCTTGCGCTGTGAATGGGCGACCGTCGGCCATCTTATAGCCTTTGACGTCGAAGTATCCCTCCGTCGCCGCGGTGATCTGGACGCCCTGCACGCGACGTCCCTCCACTTCGAGGTCCTGACCGGTGTAGGAAACCCACGCGTACGTCACGGGGACCGACCGGATGCCTTGAATGACGGCGTCTGCATCCTCGTACGTGATTCGCGGCCGCCGGCGCCACTCGTTCCACTGCTCGCGCGGGACGTCCTCGCCGACAAAATCGGGTCGTTGGCGAAGCTGGAACGTGTTCACGCCCATGAACGTCTCGACGACATTCTCGGTCATGTACTTGTTGATGCCTTCGAGCACGGACACGACCGCGATCAGGAACATCACGCCGATGAAGACGCCGATCGCGGAGAAGCTGCTCTTCATCTTCTGCGTCCAGATGACCTGGAAGGCCAAACGGAAGGCCTCGCGGAAGGGCACTACGCGGCCTTCTTGGTGTCGGAGTGGACGCGACCATCCCGCAGCGTGATGACCCGGTGGGCGTGCGCCGCGATATCGGCTTCGTGGGTCACCATGATGATGGTCTGGCCCTGCGCGTGCAGTTCCTCGAATACCGTCATGATCTCCTCGCTCGTAGTGGAGTCGAGGTTCCCCGTCGGCTCGTCCGCCAGAAGGATGCTGGGCTCGTTGACGAGCGCCCGAGCGATGGCAACGCGTTGTCGTTGGCCCCCGGACAGTTCATTCGGGCGATGGTCAACGCGATCGCTGAGTCCCACCCGACTGAGTGCTCCGGAGGCGTGCTCGCGGCGCGTCCTCCCGCTCACGCCCGCATAGATCAGCGGGAGCTCAACGTTGTGCAGAGCGGACGCGCGCGGCAGCAGGTTGAACGTCTGGAACACGAACCCAATCTCTCGATTTCGCACGCGCGCGAGGGCATCGTCGCCCATGGTCGAAACCTCCAGACCATTGAGCCAGTATTCCCCTTCCGTGGGCGTGTCGAGACAGCCGATCATGTTCATGAGGGTCGACTTGCCCGATCCTGATGGGCCCATGATGGCGACGTATTCGTTGCGATAGATGCTCATGTCCACACCGCGCAACGCCCGGACGAGCTCAGCCCCCATCTGGTATTCGCGCGTCAGGTTACGGACCTCTATGATGGTGTCGGTCATCGCGTGTTGCCTTCGGTCGTCGTGTTGCTCGCGCTGACAGACGTACCCTCTCTCAGGTCGCGAATGGTTTGGTATGGGCCGGCTACAATCGAGTCACCCTGCGACAGGCCGTCGAGCACCTCAAAATGCTCTTCGCCTGCGATGCCGGTTTTGACCGGGCGGAACTGCGCGGCGCCGTCCACCACCACGAACACCCCTTCGGTCTCAACACCTTCGGCGGTGGTGTCCTGCGGCGCTGTCTCCGTCGAGATGGGTGTGTGCTCACGGACCGTGAGCGCGATGATGGGAATGCTCAAAGCCGAGTCTCTGGTTGCGGTCACGATCTTTGCCGTGGCCGAAAGATCCGGGCGGACTTCCTCGGGCGGGTTGTCGATCGTGATCTCCACGTCGTAGTCGACCGCCTGATTGGTGGTACCGGTAGCCGCAGCCGCGCTCCGCACGGCGCTCTTCGCGATCTTGGTGACGCGACCCGAGAACGTCGTGTCCGGGAAGGCGTCGATGGTTACCTCCGTCGAGTCGCCCATGTGGAGTCGCACGACGTCGGTCTCGTCGACGCGTACGTTGACCTGAATGACGCTGAGATCGCTGACGGTCAGCAATAACGCGGTCTCCCTCGAAAAGGTGCCGGGAACCGCGACCTCACCGACCTCAACGGCCAGCCGCGTCACCTCGCCCGCCATGGGCGCGCGTAGCACGGTCTTGGCCAGCTGTTCCTGAGCTTCCTGAAGGGATGCCTTTGCCTGATCGACCTGGTGGTCCGCCGAGGTCGCTACGGCCTCGGCAACCTGAAAGTTGGTTTCGGCCTGCTCGAGTTCCTCGTCCGACACGAGGTTGGGGTCCTGTTCGCGCAGCGCTCTCGACCGCTCGTACACGCGTCGTGCCTGGTCGCGATTGGCTCGAGACTGCAGTGCTGATGCTTGCGCCGACGACAAGATTGCCTGGGCGCTGGCGACCTGTGCCTGGAACTGGGACGGGTCGATGCGCACGAGCAACTGCCCGGGCTGCACGATGTCCCCCTCTTGCACCGGGATGTCGATGATGCGGCCTGTGATGTCCGCGGAGATGTCGACCGACGTCTTGGGCTGGATCTGACCGCTCGCCGTCACGGTTGCCACGAGATCTCGGCGCTCGACCTCCTCGATGCGCACGGTCGCACCACCCTCACCCTGCGCTGCAGCGTTGAAGGCTATCAACGCAACCACCGCCACCGCGATACCGCCGAATATGATGATCTTCTTCTTCTTCGTCATTGAACGATGTGGTTCCTTTCCCTAACGCAGGGGCCGACCGACAGCGTTCTCCAGAGTCGCAATCGCCCGGTGATACGCATAGATCGCGTTGATGTAATCGGCTTCGGCCTGTTGAGCCGCGAGCTGCGCGTCTAAGAGCTCGAAAAAGGTACCCGATCCGAGACGGTAGCGCTCCGTGGCCAGGCGGAGACCCTCCTGGGCCGCGGTGCGATTGGTTTCTTGAATCCCGATCGCCGTGTAGGCTGCCTGGAGCGCATAGTAGTTCTGGCTTACCCCAGTACGGACGGACAGCTCCAGGGCGCGTACGGCCTCCGCCGCGTCTTCAGAGCGAGCAGAGGCTTCGGAGATCTGCAGCGGCCGGCTGAACTGCGTGAAGATCGGCAGCGATATCCCGACACTCGCCGAGAACGGCTGCGCCGTGAAGTTGAACGGAAACACCTGATTGTCCGCGACGATCTGGTCCGCCTGAGCCGGATCCCATGCAAACAGGTTGCAGTCCGGGCCCGGCACGCCAGCGTTCTGCCAGTTGGCGTTGGCAAACTGGCACTGCGCGACCGAGGCATCCGCACTTGCCTGCGCCGACGCCACGAGGAATTGGTCGTTCGTGAACTGCTGTGTGAACCCAGACCACCCGGCGCTGAAGCTCAGACTTGGCAGATAGTCGGTTTTCGTCGCGCGCTCGCTGGCATTCGCGGATGCCTCCTGTGCGCGAAGCACGATCAGATCGGGATTCTCGACATCCGCCTCTGACAACAGCGCCTCGAGCTCCCACGGCGGGGCAACGACGGGAAACGTATCAGGAAACGTCACCACGCTCGGATCCGTCGGCGCAGGTAGCCCAATCGTTTCGAACATGCGGAGCTTTTCCACGGTTACCGTTTGCTCCGCCCGGAGCACCGCCACCTGCGACTGTCCCCGCTCCACCTCAGCACGACGCACATCGAGGAGTGTGTTCTGCCCAACGTCGAATCTCGCCTGCGCCAGACGCAGGAACTCCTCGTTACGGGTGAGCTGGAGGCGCTGCAGTTCGAGCTGTGCCTCGGCTTCTTTGACCGCAAGGTATTGCCCGCGGACGGCCGATTCGAGATTGATCTCCGCCCCAGTGATGCCGGCCTGCGCCGCAGCGTGGTTGGCTCGCGCGACGCCAGGTTGCATCAGGCTCCGACCCGAGAGTTGAAGTGAGAGGCCGAGGTTGTAGCTCGAGCCGACGGTTCCGGAGGATTGGACGAATTCCGTGGAGAGGAAGCGCTGGGACCCCGCTCCCGAATACCCGATGCCGCCGCTCGCGGTGAACCGTGGGACGAAGGCCGCATACGCGTTTCGCACACCCCAGGTAGCCGGTCCGATGTCGTTCGCGAACTGACGCAGCGTTGGGTTGTGCCGGTACGCCAGGTCGATGGCATCTTGCAGTGTCAGCGACTGTGGGATTGAGGGTGTGGGCTCCTGGGCAACAACCGGCGTAGCCAGCATGCCGAGGGCCAGCAGGTTCAGAACAACTCGTGACATGGTGTAGAAGACCTTGAGATGTAGTGGATTAGGTACGTGCTCAGATACGTCGAAACTGCCCGAAGGTTTCAACACGAGACACGTTGCCGGCCCACCGGGTGCACAGGAGGAGTGTTGGGGTGTTGGGGTTGCGATGCTATCTTGTTGCAGTGGAGAGGGTTACGTCGCTCACCCGCCTTCCGGGACCCGGACCGCAATGAGGCCGCGCGACGGGATTTCGGCGCGGATGAGTCGGTTCTCGAGGTACCACAGGGTCATCCGGTCACCTTCGGCGCGGATGGAGACCGACCGCGCGCGCACGGTTCGGCCCGCGAACGACTTGGTGACAAGGCCTTCGTCAACGACCTCGATCTGGGGTACTTGTCGGCCATCGAACGCCAGCCCCACGGCGGAGGCTACCGGGAGCGGGGCCACCAAGTAGGGAGCGAACACGGAATAGGTCCACAGCACCAGACGGTTGGGGCGCCGGTAGTCTCCGGACTGTTCGCCCGTGGGAGACAGCAGGCGGACGGTGAAGCGCCGGTCGTGGACCCTGATCAGCGTCTTCGCCTCCGGCGGACCGGCCTGGTCGAACTGGGCCGCCACTGGCAACCCCTCGGCATCCAGCTCGATCACGGCGGCGAAGACCACCGCCGCGCTGCTGGGTGGGTACCGGGCCGTGCTGCGAACGATAACGGCCTCTCCCTGGCGACCGACGCGCTCGATCCGGAATTTCTCTTCACCCACGACCGAGGTACCACGGCGGATCTCGAGCACGCCTTCGTCGATGATCTGTGACCGGGCAATCGCGCTGGCTGTGACGGCGAGTCCGAGGACGAGCGTCGATATCCGCGTTGCACGCGAGGTCACTATGGGCTCCGGGTCGGGGCGCCCGATCCGAACACGCGCGCGGCAATCCGTTCGTAGATCACTCGATAAATCTCTTCACCCTTCTCGGCATTTGCCAATGTGGGCGAGCCCAGGGATCCAGGGCTGGCACCCGGGATGGAGCCCCGCGCACCGCGGTGGTAGCGAGAGATCGTCTGCGGCATGGGCGTATAGTCGGTGGCGGCGTCGAGTTCAACCAACTGCGCGTCGACGTAGAGAAGGAGCGAAGTGTCGACCTCGCCGCCGTGGATTGGGGCCCCGGAGCCGGTCTCCGTCGTCTCGAACGATGCCGCGAAGATGTCGACCGTCCGCACGGCCGCCCGGCGCGTTCGCAGCGTACTGAGGGCCTCCTGATGCGGATCTTGACCATGCGCAGTAATAATGATGAACTGTTCGACGCCACCCTCTTCCCAGGAGCCCACTAGATCGTTCAGGAACCGATGCAAGGTCTTCCGACGAACCGACGCACTTCCGGGGTATGCCACCCTGGTGGGAGCATTGACACCATATTCGATCGTCGGTGCTCGCAGGACCTGCATCTCCGCCGAGAGATCGTTCGCCAATCTCTCGATGATGATCGTGTCGCAACCCAAGGGGAGGTGTGGCCCGTGCTGCTCAGTGGTGCCCACCGGAACGATGAGCCGCGGATCCCGTTCGAGGTGTTGCTCGACGGTGCCGGGCGTCATGCGCTTGAGGTATAGGGGCTCGTGAACCGTCATTGGGTGTGGACCGACGGACCGACGGCGTTGGCGGTGGTGGTGATGGCGTGGTGGCTAACGGCCGAGACGACCCTCACGGCCGTGCTGGCAGTAGTTGTTGGGCTGGTGGCGGTTGGGGGCGCCCTTCGCCAGCGCTCGTGGCGCACCCTCGTTCCGGCGACTCTCGTGCT
>CAMYLY010000006.1:28440-117993 GCA_947259405.1 uncultured Gemmatimonadales bacterium
GCCATCCGAGTTCGGGCCATCGAGGGGTCCTGGCCGGAGGCTCGCGATCGGATGGTCGAAGATGCGCGGGCCCAGTTCCAACGAGACATCGCGGACGCGGTTGACCTGACGGAGCGGTTGGTCGATCGCATCGATGTGTTTGGGAGGGCGTCGCGTATCGAGGCGTTTCGATCGATCGATCGCGCCCTGGTATCAACAGGCCCTGACCACGGGATCGTGATCTTCCAGGACGTGGGACGGGTGGCCAGACAGTGGGCGTGGGGCGGCGTGCTGCGGGTTCCCCCTGGCCAAATCGGTCCGCCACTTGGCGCTCGCATGACTGCATTCTACGTCCTTCTGGAGGCACGTCGCCAGGATGAGAATCGGACGTTCGTAAGTCAGGTCGTCCTGGCGGCCGATAGCGCGGTGCCGGACCGGAGCCAAACGCTCGCGGCGCAGTTCGCTCAACGGACCGGCGTTGGCCTGGTGTTCCATACGGAATTGCCTGAAGGCGAAGCGCCCTGGGCCGTTTTCTGCCAGGACTCGTGCGAGCCGGCCGGGGCCATGCCGGTGGACACCATCATCTTCGCAGAGCTCATCCCGCCGTCGCAGGGTACGGCGAAGCTCGACGCGCTGTCGGCGGGTGAACAGCTTGCGGTCAGTGTCCTGGCGGTGGGCCTCGTTGTCTTGCTGCTCACGGGCGGGCTCCCCGCCCGCTGGATCGGCCTCTTGGGCCTGGCGGGCCTGTTGTTGTTCACGGCCTCAGGTCGCTTGCTGGGGATGCAGTTCCTGTTCTCGACCGAGTCGTACTTCCTCGAGTGGTTGGGGCCGTTCTCCGATTCCGCCGGCGCCCTGCTGGTGGCCGCGGTGGTCGTGACTGCGTTCATGATGCACCGGATCCAGGCCCTGGGACCGTACGGCGTGCTCGGGCGGTTCGTGGCCCTCGGGCTTGTCATCGCGGCCCCCTGGGTCCTGACGGTCCTGAGTAACGGGATCACGCCGCCCGCCACCGGGATCAGCACGTTGTTGTGGTTGAGCTGGCAAGTGCCTTTGGCGCTCGTAGGGGTCGCGTTGGGGTTGGCGGCCGGAAAGGCGTTGGGCGCCAGCGTGCTGCCTCACTGGTCGATCCCAGTGTTGGGCGCGGCGGGGGCCGTCCTTTTGGGACTTTGGGGAGTGACCTCGTGGCAGCCGTTCACTGGCTGGTCTTCGTGGTATCCGGCGGCGTGGGTCGTGGTCGCTCTGCTGGCAATCCAGGGGACCAGCCGCGCACGAGTGGCCGCGAGTGCGACGGTCGTCGCCGGCGCTGCGGCCGCTGTCCTCGTCTGGAGTGCGGAGGTCGAGAGCCGGCTCGTCCTTGCGGAGCGTGACGCCGGGCGGGTCGATGAGGGCGACGCGTTTGCGATCAGCCAGCTTGACCGATTCGGCGACGTCTTGATGGAAGGGGCCGTTCCCCGCGCAGCCGCCACGTTGTATGCGCAGTGGAGCCGGTCCCAGTTGTCGTTGGACGACTATCCCGCCGTTCTCGATTCCTGGGATCCTTTTGGCGCGCGCATCGCATCGCTGGAATTGGCCGAACTTCCGATCACGGCTACGCGCCGCGCGCGCCTCGCGTCGTCGGCGCGGCTCACCGGTCAACCGAAGACAGAGTCCATCGCCCTGGAAAATGGCATCCACTACCTTGCGGCCGTCCCGTTCCGCGATGGATCGGCGGTGACCATCGCGCTCGGACCCCGCTCCCGGCTCATCTCGCCCGTATTGGTGGCACGTTTCCTCAGGGGTGAGCGGCGGCTGGAGGCTCCGTATGAGCTGTCGCTCGGTGAGACCGTGGCGGGGCCGGCCACGGATGTCATCGATTGGTCGCGTACCGGTCCCGCGGTACGGGGCTCACGGGTGATGCAGGTGGACAATCATAGAGCGCGGCACCTGCACGTCGTTGTTCCACTCCGTGAGACGATGGACATCACCGTACGCGGCATCCTGGTCGTCTTGGTCAACGGTCTGATTGTGCTGCTGGTTGCTGCGCTCAGTGCCGGCATGATGTTCGGCCTCCGCGTTCCCCAGGTCGTTCGGTCAGCGCTCAGCTTCGGGTCCTACCGCGTCCAACTCACCGTGGCACTTGCGGGCTTCTTTGTCTTGCCGACCCTTGGGTTCGCGGTGTGGTCGCTCAACCGCATACGCACGGAGGCAGACCGGTCGCGCGATCTCGTGATCCAGGGAACGCTCAGCGAGGCCACCGAAGTGGCCCAGCAGACGCGGACCATTGGCATCGAGGGAGTGGGGCTCGACGTGATCGAGCTAGGTAATCGGTTGGGGAACGACCTCCTGCTGTACGAGGACGGCGTGCTCACCCAATACAGCGCACCGGTGCTGGGCGAGTTGGGGCTGCTCGGCCCGTTCCTGCAGGCGAGCGTGTTCGAAGAGTTCGCCTTCCGCGATGGGCTCGAACTCAACACGAACCTCGTGATTGGTGGTCAGCCCACTCGTGTGGGCTATCGGTCCGTCGAGGCGGAGAACCGTGCCGCGCCGGTCCTCGCCGCACCGCAGTTGGTGGACGTCGGCGGCCTGCAACGCGAGCGCGAGGATCTCGCGCTCAGCGTGCTCTTAGTGACCTTGTTGGGTGTGGCTGGGGCCGCCGGTCTCGCGGCTGTGGCTGCACGGTCGCTGTCTAAGCCGGTGCAATCGCTCCGTGCGGCGGCTGTGGCGGTCGGACAGGGAGAGACGCTGCCGGCATTCGATCCGAATGTGCCGGCGGAGTTCGGGCCAGTCATGGATGCGTTCGTGCGCATGGCCCACGACGTCGATCGGAGCCAGCGCGCCCTCGAGGCGGCGCGGCGGCGGACTGCGACGGTCCTCGCCAACGTGGCCACGGGGGTGGTGGCGGTCGACACGGATCTGCGGGTGACCATCGCGAATCCGCGAGCGGCGGAGCTGCTGGGTTCCGCGCTGCCGTCGGGAGACATCGTCACCGACGTGTCAGCTCCCGAGTGGAGGCGCGTGTGGGACTGGGTCGTAGAGTTCATGCGAAGCTCAGAGGAGTTCGCCGAGGAAGAGTTTGCTCTCGGCGAACGCCAGATCCGCGCGCAGGTGGCGGCGATGCATGCCGACCCCAAGGGCTGCGTGATCGCCCTCGACGATACGACAGAACTCTCACGCGCCGTCCGCGTCTTAGCCTGGGGTGAGCTGGCGCGACAAGTCGCCCATGAAATCAAGAACCCGTTGACGCCGATCCGGCTGGGCATCCAACACATCCAACGCGCCCGTCGGGACGGAAGTGCGGAATTCGATTCGACCCTCGAGCGGACCGGTCAGCAGATCCTCGCTGAGATCGAGCGGCTGGACGCCATCGCGCGTGCGTTTGCGAGGTTCGGAGCACCCCCGGCGGAATCGGCGCCGCTGGAACGCAGCGACGTCGTCAGCGTTGCACGAGAAGCGGCCGACCTCTATGCGTTTGGTGACGGACCCGAAATCCGGTTGGAGGCCTCCGATCGTGTCGAGGCTCTCGTGCGCCGGGACGAAGTCAAAGAGGTGCTGATCAACCTCATCGAGAACGCCCGCGACGCACAGGCCAGACTCGTCGTGATCGGAATCTCCGACAACGGTCAGGAGCGCGTCACCATTCGCGTTCGTGACGACGGGTCCGGAATCACCAAAGAGCATATGCAGCAGGTGTTCGAGCCTCAATTCTCCACGACCAGCAGCGGGACGGGATTGGGCTTGGCCATCTGCAAGCGACTCGTGGAAGGGTGGGGAGGGACCATTCGCGTGGCAAGCGAGGTGGGTGAAGGCACGGAAGTGACCATCGCGCTCAGCGGTACAAAGAAAGCCGCCTCAGTGGGCGGCTCTCCTTCGTAACCGTCGGTCGACACCTACCTACCTACCTAGTTGCCACCTCCCGGCCGCGGCTGCTGCGAGCATTCTCGTGGACGGGGTGCCGCCGACCCACGGGTCCAAATCAGGATTACGCCGCTGTAGGTCTCTCCGATGATGCTCGGACGGAATTCCTGTGATGCCCGGAAGCCCTTCCGCACCTCGACGCACTCGACTTCATTCACGTCGATGTAGAACTGGATCGGGGGCCTCACGACCACTCCATCGATCACGAACAGCATCGGTCGCATCGAGTTTCGCGCCGAGACGCCCTCCGTGTCCTTGTCGCCATAAAAATCCAGGCCAGCAACCGTGCCACTCAGCGCTTCCAGCACGCTTCCCTGCGTTGGCAGTTGATCTGACCGCATGATGTTCGAGCCGAATGCCCACTGCCGTTCCTCGGGCCGCTCCCCGATCACCTCGACCGGATCGAGGGCGACGGTCAGTGGTGCCAGGGTGAAATTCACGGCCTCCGTTCCGCCGGGCTTGATGTTGTAGTACGGCGTCGTGATGGGATGGAAGCCGATGGTCTGTGCCTTCACCTTGATCAGACCAGGTGGAACTCCGATCAACGTGTAGGTCCCGTCGGAATTGGACGTCGCCGTGATGTCCGATCCCAGGATCGTGATGGCCACGTTGGCCACGGGCTCACGGGTAATTGCGTCGATCACTATTCCCGAAATGGTAGCGGGTGTCTGCGCGGACAGATGCTGCACGTTCAACAGCGTCAGGGCCGCCAGGACCGCTAAGGACGAGAGAGCGCGTCCGGGATTGATCATCGTTCCAACTCCAGGGCTGGGCCTGTGCGTGCCCTCATGGTGAATGCCTCCTCTGGTCGAATATATGGATTCGGCACAGGGGTGGGCAATGAGTCCCAAATGCTTGAAACACCGGTGGTTGGTACTCTGTTCCGCTTGGTTTGACGGCCGCCGAAGGTGCCCAAGGTGGGTGGCGTTCGCCGCTGCTGGCCGTGGCCATGGAACCTTAGCAGATTTCAGACGTTACACACCTGAGACCAACTGCATGAGGGTTCCAGTGCTGATTCGACGGCCTCCAGAGATCCTGTCTTCCGAGATTACCGACGAGGGTTTGTTCCTCAACCGTAGAAAGTTCGTCCAGGCTGCCGCCGCGGTGGGCGCCGCGGGCGTTGCGGGCTCGCTGCTCCGACCCAAGGGCGTGCGCGCGGCCGAGCCGGGGCAGGACGAGGACAAACTCACACCATACGAGGATGTGACCAGCTACAACAATTTCTACGAATTCGGAACGGGGAAGGGCGACCCGGTCAAGAACGCCCACACGCTTCGTCCCCGCCCCTGGACCATTCGCGTCGAAGGCGAGGTCGGCAAGCCTACGACGTTCGATATCGATGACATCTGGTCACGGTTCCCACCCGAGGAGCGGGTCTATCGGCTGCGATGTGTCGAGGCCTGGTCGATGGTGATTCCGTGGTTCGGCTTCCCGCTCGCGGACCTGCTTACTGCAGTCGAACCGACGTCTGCCGCACGGTTTGTCGAGTTCAAGACGCTGCACGATACGGAGCAGATGCCCGGCCAGCGGCGCGGGGTCCTGCCGTGGCCCTACATCGAGGGGTTGCGGATGGATGAAGCCATGCACCCCCTCACGATTCTGTCGCTTGGGGTGTACGGGAAGGTTCTCCCGAACCAGAACGGAGCGCCGATCCGGCTCGTTGTCCCGTGGAAATATGGATTCAAGAGCATCAAGTCGATTGTGAGCATCGAGTTGACCCGCGAACAGCCGCGGAACACGTGGATGGTGCAGGCGCCAAACGAGTACGGGTTCTACGCGAATGTGAATCCGGAGGTCGATCACCCACGGTGGAGCCAGAAGCGAGAACGGCGCTTAGGTGAGCTGTTCAAGCGGGCGACGCTGCCTTTCAACGGGTATGCGGATCAGGTTGCCTCGCTCTACGCTGGGATGGATCTGACGCGGCATTACTGATCTCGGCTGGTGTCCGTGAACCAGGTGCAGTGGGTGCGGCGGGTCCTCAAGCCCGCCGTATTTGTAGCCGCCGCTGTCCCGTTCGGGCTCCTCGTGAAGGACATTTTCGGGGGAACGCTGGGCGCTAACCCAGTGGAAGAGATCACGCATCGCACTGGATTCTGGACCCTCACGATGCTCACGATCACGCTGGGCGTGACGCCTATCCGCAAGGTGTTGCGACTCAACGCACTGATCCGGCTCCGGCGAATGCTCGGCGTGTACGCGTTCTTCTACGCATTCCTCCATTTCACCATGTACGCGCTCGATCGCGCGGTGTTCTCGGGATTAGGCCTTACCGTTGGTGCCATTGTGGAGGATGTCGCCGAACGCCCGTTTGTGACCGTGGGCTTCACCGCCTTCGTCCTCCTCGTCCCACTCGCCATCACTTCCACGAAGGGATGGGTCAAGCGGTTAGGGGGGAAGCGGTGGCAGCGTCTACATCGCCTGGTGTACGTCGCTGCCATCGGCGGCGTGTTCCACTTCCTCTGGCTCGTGAAGGCCGACATACGACGGCCAGTGATCTTCGGAGCGATCCTCACCGTCCTGCTCGGATATCGCGTGGGGGTCTGGTGGGTGGGTAAGGGCCGGCGGCAACGGGCGGGGCACGTCGTGGCGGCTGGGGCCTCTAGCTGAGCGCGCTCGCCCCCCGAAAACCGACCTGGTGCGGTTGGGCGTCGTCCGCGCCGACGTTCGTGATCGTAATCGAGCCGGCGCGCCCGTCCTCCAGGGCTAACGAGTAGGTCCCTCCCGTATCTACGTGTGCCCCGGGGGGGAGCTCGAACGACCCGTTCCAGTCCGTCTCCCCGTCGCCGCTCTTGGCGAGCCAAACTTCCAGATCGTCGGCGATCGTCGTGTCGCCTTGTTGCACTTTCCCCGTCACACACTCCATGGCGTCTCCCGGTTCGGTTGGCTACCGCGCCTCATAGATGTTCGCAACGCGTCTGGATCCATCGTTCATGAAGACCAGCGTGAGGACTCGACGGTAATCGGGTCCCTCGAAGTCGTCAATTGCGTCCCAGGCCATCGCGAGGTCGTCGGACTGAAAGACCTCGACCGCTACCCGGTCGGGCCCGTCTTGAAGCCGGATGGCGGGATAGCCGAGCGTCGAACCCCATCCCTCCGCGTGGAGCTTTCCGAGAACGTGGCCCGCCGCCCATCCCCCGCACAGATGAGCAATCACATGATGGTTTTCCTTCCCGGGTGCCAGGCTTCCGTAGACGGCGAGAAGGGTTGAGCATTGGTGCTGGGCCTCCACCGTGGTTTCGAACGGATGGCGGCTGGCGACTCGGCGGCTCGCGTTGATGGCAGCGAGCTGTTCCCTGAGGGTCGAAAGCGCGTGCTCCATCACAGGTAGGGACGTGTCTCGCTCACGCTCCGAACAAGCCACCCAGGTACTCGCGTCGGAACTGGTCGTGTGCGCGGGCTACGGTGGGAGTGCCAAGTGCATGCGTCGTTCCGGCGGTTATCCACACGACCTCGTCGGCAAGTTGCAGGAGTGCCTCGACCTCGTGACCCGTCACCACCATGGCGCACCCGCACGCTGCCAAGTGGCGCAAAGCCTGCGAGACGACTTCCGTATCCGTTGGCGAGAGGTCGAACAACGGCTCGTCGGCGAGGAGACAGTCGGGCTGTCGCGCGACCACGAGGCCGATCTCGGATCGCCGTCGTTCACCACCACTCAGCTTGGAGGCGGGGCGTTCCAAGAGCGCAGAGAGGCGGCACTGCTCGATGGCCGACTCGATGCCATCGCTCTCGGCGAGGGATGCCACAGCGTCGAGATGGGTTTTCACACTGAACCACCGTGAGAGCACACCGCGCTCCGGCAGATAGTACAGGCCGTTCCGTGCCAACGCGGCCAAGTCCGGTCGGGCCGAACGGTCACCTTTGTAGATGACCACCCCACGGTCCGCGCGCAGCTGCCCCACCGCGATCTTGAGCAGCGTACTTTTGCCCGTCCCGTTCCGTCCCAGCACCGCGGTGATTCGCCCCGAGTGCGCCCACACCCCGGCGGTCTGCAGCACCTTCCGCTGCCCGAACGACTTCGCCACTTGTTCAGCCGCGAAGATCGGCGCGTTCACGCGAAGAGGCCGTGGAGCGTTATTTCGGCAATGAGCGCCGGGACGATGGCAAAGGCGCGGCGCATGAGACGCGACACACCGGTGTTGCCGAGCAGGATCTGCTCGTTGAGGAGCACGTGGTCATGGCGGGCGAGTCCAACCACGAGGGCGATGACCAACACGCTGTGGAGTCCCACGGTCAGCGGCGCTCCCCCAAGCGCGACGGACGCCGCACGAATACCAGCCCACAACAGCAGCGAGCGCAGAACGACGGCCGTGCCGATGACTCGGCTCGGCAGGTACATGGCTAGCGGCGGCTCTGCAGCTTGGCCAAGAGCCGGAGTATCTCGAGGTACAGCCACACGAGCGTCACCAGGAGTCCAAACGCGGCATACCACTCCATGTACTTCGGTGCCCCGTGTTCTACTCCGCGCTCGATGAAGTCGAAGTCGAGGACCAGGTTGAGCGCGGCGATTACCACGACCACGAGGCTGAAGATGATCCCAAACAAGCCTGCCTCGTGAATGAACGGGACCGCAACGCCAAAGAAGCCCAAGACCCACGTCACCATGTAGATCATGAAGATGGCGCCGGTCGCCGAGACGATCCCGAGCTTGAAGTTCTCGGTGGCGCGAATGATCCCGGACCGATACGCCATCAACAACACGGCAAGGGTGCCGAACGTGAGCGCGACCGCTTGGATCACGATCCCGGGATAACGCAGTTCGAAAAACGCCGAGATCCCTCCTAAGGCCAGCCCCTCGAGAGCCGCGTACAGCGGGGCAGTGAACGGTGACCACGTCGCCTTGAAGACCGTGACGATCGCCACGATGAGACCGCCGACGAAGCCGCCGATGATCCAGAGGTTCACGTTGGCGGTGCCGCCCCCATTGTAGACCTGTCCCCAAACCCAGATGGCGGGGACGAGCAGAATCAACAAGAGCATGCCTGTCTTGTTGACGGTTCCCGTCAACGTCATGCGGTCGTCTGCCACGTAGTCCGCATAGCGCTCGAAGGTGGCATCGTTCAACGCGGGGTTGGCAGTTCTCATACGGCCGTCTCCTCTGAGGTCCGTGATCTGGTCGGCAGCACGAAAACGGGGAGCGTGCGGTCGACCCCGTCGATCGATGCGTCGATCGACCCGATGGCGCGTGCGCCAAACCGACGGTAGAACCCTGCGGCGTTCGGGTCTGATTCAATGTAGATCGCTGTCATGCCTCGTGCCCGCACCTGAGATCGCGCATGCTCGAGCAATCGTCGCCCAACGCCGCGTCTATGGTGGGTGGGTGCCACCCAGAAATGATCGAGAACGACCCGATCCTGATCCGACGCGAGCGCGTAGAACCCGCACAGGACTTCCCCGGCGGCGGCCACCCACACGTCGTTGGCCACCATGTACGTCCGGTCGACCGTGAGCTGGGACGCCCAGTGTGTGATCCAGTTCGCCGGGTATCCCCAGGCTGCTTTCGCGCGATGCGCGATATCCGTCAATTGCGCCGCTTCTTCCACCCTCGCTCGGCGGACGGTCATCGAAAGCGCCTCCCGTGACATTGCGCTGATTCAAGCGTCGGCGCGGGCGACACGCTCTTTCACGCGAACGTAGCCGAACTTGAGGTCGGTGATTGCACGTTCCAAAGCTTGTTGTTCGTCGGCGCTCAGGTTCCCGGACGTTTTTTCCTGGAGCATGGTGAGCGTCGCGATCAAGTGTTGGACGGTCACCAGACCATTGGATGCGATGTTAGGGTCGGGCTTGGGTGCGTCATCTGTCTGGGGAGCGAGCGATTGCTCGACTTGCTGCAGCGTCATGACGCCGGTTGCCGCAAAGCTGGCAGCGAATCCCGCAAAGTCTATGGTTGGGCGGTCGGCTTCCATGGGTACTCTCAGTGGTAAGGTGTTTTGGTCCGCTGCAGAGTACCACAAGGCTCGAGCGTGATCAACGAATTGTAAGATTGACCGCGAGTGCAGTGACGTCCTCTGGATCCGCCCAGAACCAGATATCGAGTGTCTGGGCGCTCGAGGTGTCGCGGGCGGCGATGAGGACGCACCGGATGCTGAGCGAATCCCCGTCGAGTGGCCCAACGAGGCTCGCGGGCGGAAGCTCGGCTTCCATCATGTAGCCTCCGTCCTCTCCGGTGCGCACGTTTCCGGCGTCGCCCGGAACGCCCATACACCCGGTGAGGAGCACTTGGACGCCATCGGCCGGATCGCCGGCCTGTGTTCTCACGAATCCATCCAGTCGAGCGAACCCGGCGGCGGGTCCGAACACGTCTTCCGTCGTCGTGCATGCGGCTCCGAGCAAGAAGACGGCGATCAGCGTCCGACCTCGACTCACCCTCGTCCTCCCGCCAATCGCACCGCTTGGGGCGACCGTTTCAGCAGAGCCATCGACGCCGTGCCAAAGACCGGACCGAGGGCCAGCATCCCGAAGGCCCAAGCCCATCCGCCCACTTCGTTCACGATGGGGACGAGCTGGATGGAGGCCATGGTCAGCAGAAACCCCATAGCCGTCTGTGTCGTGAGTTGCGTCCCCATGTAAGCCGGCTGTGCCAGTTCGCTGACCGCGGTGCTGAATTGGGCGGAGTCGGCGACGATCGCGAACCCCCAGAGGAGCGCAACGAAGGTGGCGACCATGGGACGGCCGGCTCCCACGAGCCCAATCGACAGAGCGCATGCGCCACTCACGATCATACTCAGCATGGTCGTGTTGCAGCGCCCCCATCGATCGGCGAGTCTGCCCGCCAGCAGGCTCCCGAGTCCCCCAAGGGCAATGACCGTAAACGTACTGAACGCGGCGTATCGACCGGCGTGTGGCGCAGTGTCCGGCTGGCTGGCGTACACCGACAAGAGGAATACGGGAATCCACGTCCACATTGCATACAACTCCCACATGTGGCCGAGGTATCCGAAGTTGGCAAGTCGCAGCGATCGAGTCGTCAGTGCGTGCCGCATGTGGTGCCAGTTGAACGGCGCACTACCGGTGCGATGCGGCCCGAGGTGGCCGACATTCCACGCCATCACGGCTCCGGCCACGGCCAGCGCGGAGACGGCGTACATGACGGGTTTCCACTCGGTGACGCCGCCCAATCCGTTGACCAGGTGCGGGGACGCCGATCCGACGGTGAGGGCGCCCACGAGCAACCCGAGTCCCAGACCGCGGTGCTCCCGTGTCCAGGTGGCCATGATCTTCATCCCGACTGGATAGACGAGCGCCAAGGTCATCCCAGTGGTGAACCGCAACGCCACGGCCACGCCGAACCCGACGTGGAAAAACGGGATGGCGGCGTTCAGGGCTGCGCCGGTCAGGGCGCCACCCGCGACGAGCTTCCGGGGCTCCCACAGGTCCGGCAGATTCATGAGTGCGCTCGCGAGTGCGCCAGCGACGAACCCCAGCTGCACCGCCATCGTGAGCCAGGCCACCTGCGGTCGAGTGAGATCCCAGTGAATCTGCAGGAGTGGACCGACCGCGGTGGCCGAGAACCAGAGGCTCATCGCGAACAGCATGGCCAGCGAGAGCCAGAGCAAGACACTCCATCTCATAGGTGGCGAAAGGTCCTCACGTGTTGGCACACCGGCAATCCCCTTGACGCATTACATTATCGGCTGCTCTGGAGGACAGACGCGACGTGGCAACGCCCTTCAAACTCTCTCGTGCGTACCCGACGCGGTACGGCGTTCCGAGTATCACACATGTCGACCGCCGGATGTTCACGCACCGGTACTTCACGCACTGCCTCCAATGCACGTTCTGTCACGACTGGTGCTGTCAGGACGGCGTCGATGTCGACCTCCTGCACGTCCGGGCGATGGAGCGTCACCGACAGGGCCTGGAAGCGGCCACCGGGGTCCCGTATGATCGTTGGTTCACGGACGAGACCGAGGAGGATGACGACGTTCCCGGGGGAGCCACGCGCCGAACGAACGTCACCAAACGCGGGTGTGTGTTTCTTGCTTCGGACGGCCGCGGGTGCATGATCCATCGCTTTTGCAGCGAGCGGGGAATCGACTATCACGAGCTCAAGTCGCTTGTCGACGTGTTGTTTCCTTTGACCTACGAAGGCAGGCTGCTGACCATCGCGGACGAGGTCGAGGACGGGTCGCTCGTGTGCCTCGACACGGGGCCCACAGTGTACCGTGGTATGCGAGCCGAGCTCGACTACTACTTCGGGGCCGGCTTCGTCGCGGAATTGGACGAACTCGAAGGGGAGTTGCTCGGGACTGAGGCGACTGCCGTTGCTGAGATTGCGCCGGCGGATGTCCGGCAGCGCGATTCGGCGTCTACCGGGTTGCCGCTCGCTTCGGGACCGGGTGTCCGATCGGCACCAAATCAATGAACCGATGGCCTTCGGCTTCCGCTACGCTTGCCCCGATTTCGTATTCGAGTGGTGACTTGAACTCGGGGCCGTCGAACACGAACGTGTGGTATTCACCGGCTTCTCCGCATGGGTCAAGGTCGTCTGTCGTGCTCATCTCGGTCACGACGTCGGCGTCGAGTTCGCGCCCGAGATAGGGCACGGCTCCGCGCGCAAGGTCGACGGCGGTGATGATCGCTCGGTATCCCCGTTCGACCACCTCCCAGGCAATCTCCACTGGTGGTGCGCCCCAGAGCGGTTCGACGTGTTCCATCCCGCGTGCGGTGATCCGATCCTCATACCAGCCGCGCACATCGGCAAGATGAATGTTTCCGAAAACGACGCCGGTCACCCGTGCGGTCTGCAGCCGATCGAGTGTCGCATGAAAGGCCTCCTCGAATGACTGCGGTGACGTGGCCGCGGCGACGTACTCGAGGCCTAGCGCACGGGCCTGCGTCGCTATCAGCGCCTGACGCACACCGTGGAATCGTACGCGCCCGGTCGATGCGTCGTAGATGTTGGCAAGAAAGCGCACGTCGAATCCATCATTGCGTGCTCGGTCGAGCGCGAGCGTCGAGTCTTTGCCTCCGCTGCTCATCAGTGCGTAGGACATGGGGGAACCTACGGCCCGGCCCCGCACCCCGATAGAGCAGGGGAAGTCAGTTCCTGCCGGAGTCTCCCAATCCCATCAGCTCTCGCGGATACGGCTGAAGGAACACTTGGTTGGCGATATAGTCGTTGCGAAATCGTGCGAGCCACTGGTGAATGATGCTCAGGGGAACCTCCATGGTGACGCGACCACCACGATACTCGGTGAGCGAGTCGAGGAAGTGCGCCTTCTCTCTGGGCGAGAGACCGTCAGAGAAATAGCCGAGCACGTGTTGGAGCACGTTGATGTTGGCGGGCAGGCGTGCAGGTCGCGCAAGCGCGTGTCCCAGTCCGGCCTCGTACCGTTCGTGCACCTCGTCGATGGGCTCGTTCTTCGGGTTGGCCACGATGCGTCCCAAGTTGCGCATCTCGGTCTGGTGGTAGGCCATGAGCAAGAACTTGTTGGCCGCGTGGAAGCCCACTAGTGCAGCCATGGTGTGCCGCTCCGTGATCTCACGAAACCGCGCGCGCAGGAAGATCTTGGTCAGGAAGTGATGCCTGAGTCGGAAGTTGGTGAGCCGGCCCTCGTCCTCGATCGCCGCGTCGGGAAACCGCTCGAGGACGGCGGCCGCGAACAAGCCCGCGCCCTTTCCCGCGGGACTTGGGTCGCTTTCGCCACGATGGATCTTGGTGTCCTTGATTCCACACGAAGGCGAACGACTCTTCAGGATGAACCCGTCCGCCTGTTGAAGCTCCGCGAGGCTGGTGTCGGCAAACGTCTTCATCGCCTCAGTCAGATCACGCCCGGTACTGGGTTGAAAGAGGCGAGGGTCTTCCTTCGACCCGACGAGTCGAATCGGCTCTCGCGGTGTTCCCAAACCGATCTCCACCTCGGGGCACACGGGTCGGATGTCGGCATGAGGCAGGAGCCGTCGCACGATGTCGGACTTGATGGACATCCCGTTGTAGCGACAGGCCTCCAACTCGAGACATTTGGAGAGTACAACAATGGGCTTGGGATGATCTGCCATGGTTGGCGGGAAGGTAATGACGGCCTAGCTTCGTTGGTATGACGGAGTTCATGGTCCGCTTGGCTCCTGAGGTCACGACCAAAGCGCGCCGCACCCGCAAGCGGTTCGTGGAAGTGTTGATTCAGAACATTCGCGACTGCCTCCAATCATCGGACATCGCCCACAGCGTCGACGGGCGTTGGAGCCGGATCTTCGTGTCCGCTGACGACCCCACGACCGCCCGACGCATCGCCGGCGTCTTCGGGGTGAGCAGCGTCTCGCCGATCGATGCGCGGCTCGCCGGGAATCTCGACGACATCGTGCGGGTGGGTGAAGACCTATATCGTGACCGTGTGACCGGGAGGCGCTTCGCCGTACGCGCACGTCGGGCCGGTGACTTCCCGTTTGGCACGCAAGACGTACGCGTGCAGCTTGGGGCGGTACTCGACAAAACCGGTAAGGTCGATCTCACACACCCCGATGTCACGGTCACGGTGGAGCTGCGAGACGACGAGGCGTTTCTCTTCTCGGAACGTGTGAAAGGCGTTGGTGGCTTGCCCCTCGGGGTGGAAGGTCGAGCCGTCTGCCTCCTCTCCGGCGGATTCGATTCCCCAGTTGCTGCGTGGATGATGATGAAGCGTGGGGTTGCCCTCGACTACGTCTTCCTCAACCTCGGCGGTGAAGCCTACGAGCGCGCCGTCGTCTCGATTGCGAAGATCCTGGCGGACGCGTGGAGTTTTGGCGACGCGCCACGTATCCACGTGATCGATTTCGGATCCTCCGTCGATGCCATCAAGTCCGCCGTAACACCCCGGTATTGGCAGTTGGTCCTCAAACGCCTGATGTATCGTGCCGCCGAACAGGTGGCCCACGCAGTCCGGGCGCAGGCCCTCGTGACCGGTGAATCGATTGGGCAGGTTTCGTCGCAGACGTTGAAGAACCTACGGGCCATTGACGAGGCGGCAACGCTCCCCGTGCTGCGGCCGCTCGTGGGCCTCGACAAGTACGAGATCATCGAGCGCGCCGAGCGTATCGGCACCGCTTCGTTGAGCGCTCACATTCGGGAGTATTGCGCGATCCTGCCGGATCGCCCAGTCACAAAGTCGACACCGAAGGCGGTGGGTGCCGAGGAAGGTCAGATCGACACCACGATCCTGGACGCCGCGGTGCGCCGACGGAAGGTCCTTGCGCTACGCGATCTTCATGCGACCGACCTCGTGGAGCCGTACCTGTTCGCGGAATCCGTGCGGGAGGATGCCGTCGTCATCGACTGCCGAGAGCTCCATCACTATCAGGCCTGGCATTATCCTGGCGCTCGTCAGTGGAGTGTGAGCAACCTCGCGGCGCATTTTCACGAGTTGGATCGGGAGAAGACGTACGTGCTGTATTGTGCGTTTGGGGTGTTGACCGCGCACGTCGCGGAGGCGATGCAGCGGGCGGGGTATGAGGCGTATTCGTTCAAGGGTGGGGCGAAAGCCATGATGCGATATGTGGAAATGCAGCGAGGGGCTCTACCAGTCTAGCAGGTGCCGGTGACCAAAAACAAACGGCGCGGCCGCCAGGCCGCGCCGTTTGGCAGTGTCAGTAATCGCGTCGAATTACATGCCAGCGCTGGAGGGAGGTACGATCCCCTTCATGCGCATGTACGTGACCAGGTTGCCGTAGTGCTCGCTATTGTGTGTGGCATTGAACACCAGCACCCAGAGGCGCGAGCCTTCGCGGCCGAAGAACGTGGTCTCTTCCATGGCCTTCATGTTGTTCATCTGGTATGCCTCATCGCAATACGCGAACGCCTCTTTGAGGGCGGCGATGAGGTCGGCTTTTCCCGTGGTCTCTTCATAGTTCATGCTATTGGGGTTGGATTCCCCGGTTGCACCCGAACAGAAGATGTAATTGGCGTTGGCCACGTGCCCAAGGAGCTGACCCATCGTCCGGACCTCGGGGGTCGGCTGGAAGCTGTAATGCTCCTGCGGGACCTTCTCTGCCGTGGCAACCAGCCAATCCCTGAACTGCTCGTACATCGGGCGGACCGAAGCGACCGCCATATCTGACGGGTGCTCGTCGTGCATCTCGCCGCGGTGCTCCTGGGCGATCGCGGGAGCTGTGAGGGCGGCCGAGAGGACGCTGAGAGCGATGATCTTGCGCATTGGGTACGGATCCTTGCTGAGGTCGGCCCGAATGTTCGCCAGATGGATCAGCGCAGGCAAGAGCCAGGAATATTAGCGGTGAGCCTGCCGTAATCGGGTTGGCGGCTGCGCGAAAACGCTCCTGGGTTGATGTTGCCGAGTGTGTACTCTACGCGCATGCTCGCGCGCATCAAATCGGCGGCGGTGTTAGGGATCGACGCGTATCTCGTTGACGTCGAGACCGACATCGCGCACGGCCTGCCGTCGTTCGCGACCGTTGGTCTTCCCTTGGGTGCCGTCAAGGAAGGGAAGGAACGGGTCGGCGCCGCGATCGCGAACTCCGATTTCGAATTCCCGCTCCGGCGCATCACGGTCAACCTCGCGCCGGCGGACGTGCGGAAAGACGGCTCGGCCTTCGACCTGCCAATTGCGCTGGGGATTCTCACGGCCACCGAACAGCTCCGGCCGAGTCGCAACGGACGCGGACAGGAGGTCCCAGCGCTCTCTGACTACTTGGTTGTGGGTGAACTGGGGCTGGAGGGAGACATTCGGCCGGTGCGTGGCGCTCTCTCGATGGCGCTTGCGGCACGAGCATCCGGTATGCGGGGCGTGGTTGTCCCAATTGCCAACCTCGCCGAGGCGAGTGTTGTCGACCACGTCACCGTGCTCGGCGCGCGTCGGCTTCGGGACGTGGCCGATTTCTTTGCGGGGGCAGGAGCACTCAAGCGCGGGCGGGCGACGCGGACCCCGTCGGTGCTGCCGCCTCGCGCACAGCGCGTCGACTTCGCGGACGTGCGCGCGCAAGAACAGGCGAAACGCGCGTTGGAGGTGGCCGCCGCCGGTGCGCACAATCTGCTCATGATTGGCCCGCCGGGCTCGGGCAAGACCATGCTGGCCCGCCGTATCCCCACGATTCTCCCGCCCATGACGCTCGACGAAGCGCTCGAAACCACCAAGATCCACAGTGTGGCCGGGCTGCTGCCGCCAGCGTCGTCACTCGTTCGGTCGCGACCGTTTCGGGCGCCGCACCACACCATCAGTGACGCCGGATTGGTGGGCGGCGGGTCGTACCCGCGTCCAGGCGAGGTGAGCCTGGCACACCGTGGCGTGTTGTTCCTGGACGAGTTGCCCGAGTTTCGGAAGAACGTGCTCGAGGTATTGCGGCAGCCATTGGAAGACGGATTCGTCACGATCTCGCGTGCGGTCACGTCGCTCTGCTATCCGGCGCGCTTCATGTTAGCGGCGGCCATGAATCCTTGCCCGTGCGGTTATGCTGGGAGCGCTGCCCGAGAGTGCACCTGTGCACCGATCTTGGTCGAACGCTACTTGTCCCGCGTGTCCGGTCCGTTGCTGGATCGCATCGATATCCATCTCCACGTTCCCGCGGTCCCACATGCCGAGCTGTCGGTGGATCGAAGTGGGGACTCGAGCGATGCTATTCGCGCACGCGTGGCCCAAGCGCGCTCGAGACAACTGCAGCGCTTCGCCGGAGAATCGGGCCTCTACGCCAACGCACATATGGGACCGCGTGACCTCGAGCGATTCTGCTCCGTGAACGAGGAGGCTGATGCCCTGCTCAAGACCGCCATCGCGCGGCTCCGGTTATCAGCCCGCGCGTATCACCGGATTCTCAAGATCGCACGCACGATCGCCGACCTTGCGAATAGCGAAGCGGTCGAGGCGCGACATGTGAGTGAGGCGGTACAATATCGAGGGTTGGATCGGCCCCGAGCCTGACGGTCGGACCTGCCGGAGAGTGGTGGCCGGTCTCGTCTCGCCCCCCGGGTATTCGGACGTTGAAACGTCCGTTCGGCGCTACGCGATACGCCCTAAAGGGCGTCGCGAATCCGTCTTTCAAGGCGGGTCGCCCGTAGGGCGCCGAGCCGACGCATCAGCCTCGGGATCGCGGGCACCTGAATTCCCGCTGCCAGGCGCCGCCGCCGTGTATAATTCGACCCATGAATTCCGGCTCGCCGCTCGCAGAACACCTCCAACACTATGAGTCCCTGTTGGTCGGATTTTCGGGAGGGGTCGACTCGGCATTGCTGGCCGTGGCGGCGCGGGAGACGCTCGGCCGCGATCGCACGGTCGCCGCACTCGGCGTGAGCCCTTCGCTCAGCGACGTGCAGCGGGATCAGGCACGCGCGATCGCCGGGCAATTCGATCTGCGACTGATCGAGATCGAGACCCACGAATTCACCGACGCCGGGTACGTCGCCAACAGCACCGAGCGCTGCTATTTCTGCAAGCGCGAGCTGTGGTCGCGCCTCACCGATCTTGCTGAAGAGTTGGGCATGCGCACCATTGCCGACGGAACCAACGCGGACGACCTGAGCGACCACCGACCCGGGGCGCGCGCCGCGCGGGAATATGGAATACGTTCCCCGCTGGCCGAGGTCGGCTTTTCCCAGGATGACGTCCGGGCGGAAGCGAGGGCGCGCGGCATGCCGATCTGGGACGCGCCGGCCGCCCCATGTTTGTCGAGCCGTGTATTGTATGGGCTCTCGGTGACGCCCGTTCGGGTGCGACAGGTCGAAGATGGTGAAGCGGTGCTTCGCAAGGCGGGAGTCGCTGGAGACCTGCGGCTCCGGCATCGCGGAGACGAGGCGCGGATTGAGGTGGCACGCGGAGAGCTGGCCACGGTACGCGCCAATGCCTCCGTCATCTGTGAAAGAATCCTAGACCTCGGGTTCAGTCGCGTGACGCTCGACATTGGTGGCTATCGTCGGGGGAAGCTGCTCGACGATGCCGTCGGTACCGTCGAACTTCTGGCCGAGCGTTCGTAGGCTCGGTGCGCCTCTTCGTCGCAATCAATCTCCCGCCGGATGTCCGCGAGGCCTTGTGGGCCTCGGCGGCCCCGCTCCGCGACTTGGACTTACCTGTGCGATGGACCAAGCCGGAGGCCATTCACCTCACCCTCAAGTTCCTGGGTGACGTGGCACCGGATCGGGAACGTGAGATGGCCGATGCAGTACAATCGAGCGTGCTCGACACGTCACGGTTTCTGTTGCCCATCAACGGCTTCGGTGCCTTTCCCAACGCCGCCAAACCGCGCGTCGTCTGGGTGGGCTGCGACGCGGTGCCACCGCTCGAGCTCTTGCAGGACGTGCTCGAACGCCGGTTCGATACGCTCGGCTTTCCCATTGACGGGCGACCGTTTCGCCCCCATCTCACGCTCGGCAGAATGCGCCGTGACGCGAAGCCGACCGAACTTCGCGCCCTGGCGCCTGCGCTCGATGAGTTGTCGTACGCGACGCAAGTTGAGGTACAATCCGTGGATCTCATGGAGAGCATACTGGCGCGGTCCGGCGCGACCTATTCGACTCGTCATCGGGCGACATTAGCATCGTGAGCGATACTGGATGTTTCAAGAACTTCTTCGCCACGGTGGGATGCGTGACCGTCCTCATAGTCGGCGCGGTGCTCACGTGGGTCTTCTGGCCACAGATCAAAGGGGCCTATGACTCTTTCACCGATCGGGGTGATGGGGTTGCGGTTATCGGGGTCCCCTCCGCCGAGGCGTACCGGTCGGCCGAAGAAAAGGAGGCGTCGATCGCGCGACGCAACGGAGCCGGATTCGTGCAGTTGACGCCGGATGAGGTTGCCTCGTTGATCGAGCATCGGCTGCATCAACAGGTGCGAGACGCCACCGATTCGATTCGCGTGAGCTTGGTCGACGAACGGATCGTACTCGAGGGGGGCATTCTCCTCGAGGTCTTTGGCGCCGACGCGTTGGGACCCCTCGGCAGGTTCCTCGGTAGCCGGCAGCCGATTCGTATGGGAGGTGAGGTGGACGTGCGCGAGCCCGGGGAGGTCGCGTGGTCCGTCGACGAGTTCGTCATTCGCTCGTTCCCGTTCCCCCAGTCGGCGATCCCACTGCTGGTCAACCGGCTGTCGGGGGACACCGCCGGCGCATTCCTCATCCCCGTGCCAGAATCGGTCGCGGAAGTGCATGTTGAGTCCAAGGGAGTCACCCTCTATAGGCAGGTGAACTGATGGCGCGTCGGGTACTGGTGATCGATGACGAGAAGGGTGTGCGCGACGCGTTGCGCCAGGTGCTCGAGTATGAAGGCATCGAGGTTGAGTCCGTAGGCTCCGGGTCGGATGCGCTCAAGTCCTATCCCCAGTTTCTTCCGCATCTCGTCTTTCTCGATGTGAAGATGGCCGGCATGGACGGGCTGGAGACCCTGAAGTCCCTGCGGGAAGTCGACCCGAGAGCCGTGGTCATCATGATCTCGGGGCACGGGACTATCGAGACCGCGGTGGAGGCCACCCAACTGGGTGCCTACGACTTCCTCGAAAAACCGCTCGATACGGACCGGCTCCTCCTGATGCTTCGCAATGTGTTCGACCGGGTTGAGCTCGCGTCCGAGTTCGAGCGTTTGCAGGACACAATTGGGGACCGGTACGACATCGTGGGCGAGTCCAGCGCGATCCGCGAGGTGCTGGACGTGATCGAGAAGGTGGCGCCCACCCCGGCGCGAGTCCTCATCACCGGTGACAACGGCAGCGGCAAGGAGCTCGTGGCCCGCGCGATCCATCGTGGCTCACCGCGCGCGGGCAAGCCGTTCGTCGAAGTGAACTGCGCGGCGATCCCCTCCGAACTGATCGAAAGCGAGCTGTTCGGGCACATGAAAGGCTCGTTTACGGGCGCGTTTGCCGATCGCGCCGGCAAGTTCGAACAAGCCGACGGCGGTACGCTCTTCCTCGATGAGGTGGGGGATATGAGCGCGGCGGCCCAGGCCAAGGTCCTACGCGCGCTCGAGGAAGGTGTCGTGACACGCCTTGGGGCAACGAAGTCGATCTCGGTCGACGTGCGCGTCATTGCCGCCACCAACAAGAACCTCGAGGACGAGATTACGCAGAACCGCTTCCGCGAGGACTTGTTCTACCGCCTGAACGTTGTCCCGATCGATGTTCCACCGCTGCGAGCGCGGCGCGACGATGTCCCGCTGCTCGTCAACAAGTTCGCGTCCGACTTCCTCCGATCGAGTGGCATCGGGACCAAGACCTTCTCGAAGGAGGCGGTCGATGCGCTGAAGCAGCGTGATTGGCCAGGCAACGTACGTGAGCTCCGCAACACCGTCGAACGCCTCCTCATTCTCTCCTCTGCCAGTGAGGTGCAGGGAGCGGATGTGCAGCGGTTGACTGCCGGCGCCATGGAGCCGGTTATGGGGAGCTTGGCCGCATGCCAGACTTTCGAGGAGTTCAAGGAGGTCGCCGAGCGGGGGTTCTTAGAGGCGAAGCTCGCCGAGAATGCATGGAATGTGAGCGAGACTGCCCGCAAGTTGGAGATGCCTCGGAGCAATCTGTACAAGAAGATCGAGAAGTACGGTCTCGAACGCGCAAGTCGCTGAGATGCAATAATCGGCGCCCTCCCGCGACAATTGTGTCTAGGCGGAAATTGTCGGTCAACGTACGGTTGACCATGACGTCCGGCTCCCAATCACTCGCCGTAATTCTCAACACCGATGGTCATCCGCTCGACCTTCCGGCCATTCACGACATGCCATCGGCGCACATTCTCCGTGCCGAATGCACCGAAGGGGAATCGGTTGCGTGCGTCACGGTCACGGTGCGCCATACATGCCATCGAACGGAGTTCCAAGAGCAGGTTCGCGCGTGGGCGAGGTCGCGCGGGTGGCTCGTGACAGTTGCGCCGCTGCGCGAAGCACGCTAAAGTAAGTAACCACCATTGCTTAGGGGGCAGGACGCTGCTGCAGCCACGGATGCAGGCTTGCGGAATTCGGACAGCGCCAACGGTGTTTGATCGCGGACGACGCGATCAAACGCTGCTCTCCTCACCTCACCTAGCACAGGCTTGTTTGTTGCCAGACCATCCAATTCGGGACGGGGACGCCGGGAGCGTCAGCTGAACGGGGAACACGCACTCGAGGCGGGACATGGTTCGCATGCGGGCTAACAGCGTTCGGAAGACCAAGGTTGACGAGGGCTCGCTCGATCAGTACTTGCGCGAGATCAGCCAATATCCGCTGATCACTCGTGAGGACGAGGTCGAGCTGGCGGTCGAGATTCGGAAGGGATGTGAGGAGTCGCTCGACAAGTTGGTTCGCAGCAACTTGCGGTTCGTCGTTTCCGTGGCGAAGAAGTATCAAAACCAAGGGGTCTCGCTCTCCGATCTGATCAATGAGGGCAACCTCGGGTTGATCCGCGCGGCCCACAAGTTTGACGAGACCAAGGGGATCAAGTTCATCTCCTATGCGGTGTGGTGGATTCGGCAGGCCATTCTCCAGGCGCTTGCCGAGCAGAGCCGCATTGTCCGGGTCCCACTCAATCGCGCGGGCACGCTACACCGCATCGGCAAGCGGTCGTCCGCGCTGCAGCAGGAATTGGGGCGTGAGCCGACGGTCGACGAGATCGCCGAGGGCATGGATATCTCGCGTGATGAAGTCGCCAAGACACTGTCGATCTCGCAGAGTCACCTCTCCCTGGATGCGCCGCTGACGCCAGGCGAGGATAACAAGCTCCTGGATTACCTCCCGGACACGCAGAACGCGGGCCCGGATGAAAAGACCTTCGAGCGGGCGCTGACCGACTCCATCGAAGAGGTGCTGTCGACCCTCAAGGAGCGCGAGGCCAAGATCCTACGCCTGTACTTTGGCCTCGATGGAAAAGAGCCCATGACTCTGGAGGAGATCGGTGGCATGATGGGTATCACGCGCGAGCGCGTGCGGCAGATCAAAGAGAAGGCGCTGGCACGGCTGCGGCACGTGAGCCGGGCACGAGCGCTCGAGAGCTTCTTGCTGTAGGCGCATCAGGCGACCAACGACCCACCCCGGGGGAGTGCGACGGCCGCTTCCCCGTTTTTCATTTCCCGAGACCGTTATCTTTGCTGCGTGAAACTCGGCGTCATCTCTCTCGGTTGTGACAAGGCCACTGTTGACTCGGAACGGCTGGTTGGGGATCTCGTCGGCCACGGGGCGTCCGTCGTGCAGGAGCTTACCACCGCCGATGTGATCCTCGTCAACACCTGCGGCTTTATCGACGCGGCCAAGAAGGAGTCGATCGACACCATTCTCCAAGCCGCCGAACTCAAGAAACAAGGCGTCAAAGCCGTCGTGGCGGTGGGATGCTTGGTGCAGCGATACCAGGAGGATCTCAGGAAGGAGATGCCAGAGGTTGACCTCCTGCTCGGCTTCCACGATCTGCACACGTTGGTGCCATCGCTTGCGGAACGCGGCCTTCTGTCCGATCCGGTAGCCGATCATCCAGGTGTTCGCCAATACCTCGGTGCCAACGCCCACGTGCGGTACCTCAAGATCTCGGAGGGCTGCGACCATACCTGTGCGTTCTGCGCCATTCCGCTGATGCGCGGCAAGCACCGATCGGAGCCGCTCGAGCGATTGATCCGCGAGGCGCAGCAACTCGAAGCACAGGGCGCCAGGGAGATCAACCTCGTGGCGCAGGATCTGGGGCACTATGGACGAGATCTGGGTCGTGCGGGACCCAAGCTGCCCGACCTGTTGGAGGCGTTACTCCGGGAAACCTCCGTCCCCTGGTTTCGCCTTTTGTACGTGTATTCGCTTGGGTTGACGGAGCGACTGGTGGAGCTGCTCGCGGCCGAGTCGAGGGTGGTTCCGTACATCGACATACCTATCCAACATGCCTCCGATGTGATGCTGGAACGCATGCGGAGACCGGAGCGTGCCAAGACGATTCGCGAGAAGGTGGCGTGGTTGCGGGAGACGGTTCCCGACCTTGCTATCCGCACCACGACCATCGTCGGCTTCCCGGGAGAAACAGACGAGGACTTCAGGACGTTGCTGGCATTTGCCGAGGAGATGCAGTTCGATCGGCTGGGCGTGTTCACCTATTCGGAACAAGAAGGCACCCGCGCCGCGGAGTTCCCCGACGACGTACCGGACGGAGTGAAGCGCGAGCGTCAAGAAGCACTGACAGAACTCCAGCGCGGGATATCCGATGATCGACTCGGGCGATTCGTGGGACGGGAGGTCGACGTGTTGGTCGACGAGATTGTGGATCCTGACGAGACCGACGCGACGCATGTCGGCCGCGTGGTGTGGCAGGCGGATGACGTCGACGGAGTGACGTTCCTTGAACGAGGTGGATGGGCCAAGCCGGGAGATTTCGTTCGCGCGCGAATCCTCGAGGTCCAGGATTACGACTTCCGTACGGATGCGGTCGGTGACTGATCCCACCCTCCTGACCAGGGCGCGCAACGTGCTTCCGGGAGGCGTCAACTCACCCGTCCGAGCGTTTCGTGCGGTGGGCAGCAATCCCTTCTTCGTGCGCGAGGCACACGGAGCCATCCTCACCACGACCGACGGGGACGATTTGATCGACTTCGTCATGTCGTGGGGGCCGTTACTGCTCGGCCATGATGCGCCTGAGGTGCGCGAAGCGGTGGCGGCTGCCCTCACGCGGGGCGTGAGTTATGGGGCGATGTGCGAGGCCGAGGTCGAACTGGCGGAATTGGTCGTCGAGTTGGTGCCGTCGGTCGAGATGGTGCGGTTCGTCAATAGCGGCACCGAGGCGACGATGGCAGCCGTGAGACTCGCACGCGCCGCCACGAAACGCGATCTCGTGCTGAAGTTCGAGGGCTGCTATCATGGGCACGCGGACAGCTTCCTCGTGGCGGCCGGCAGTGGCGTTGCGACACTCGGGTTACCCGATAGTCCTGGTGTGCCCGCCGATCTTGCACGTCTGACGATTACGGTGCCGTTCAACGACGAGGCGGCGGTCGCGGCTGCGTTCCAGGAGCATGACCAGAGTCTGGCGGCAGTGATCGTCGAGCCGTTTGTCGGGAACGCGGGGTTCATTCCGCCCAGACCGGGATTCCTCGAAGCGCTCCGCGAGCATGCTACGGTTGCCGGAACCGTGTTGATCTTCGATGAAGTGATGACAGGATTTCGTGTGCACGCGGGCGGGGCGCAGGCGCTGACCGACGTCATGCCGGACCTGACGACGATGGGGAAGGTCATCGGCGGCGGGTTGCCGGTCGGCGCGTATGGTGGAACACGGTCCATGATGGAGCTGGTGGCGCCTGCCGGCCCCGTCTATCAGGCCGGGACCCTGTCGGGGAACCCCCTCGCTATGGCTGCGGGATTGGCCACGCTCAAAGCTGCGAAGGCCCCTGGGTTCCACGACGAGTTGGATCGCCGATCGTCGAAGATCGTCGCAACACTGACTGCCCGGGCGAACGCGCTGGGCGTTCCGTTCTCGGCGCGGTCCGCAGGCGGGATGTGGGGTGCCTTCTTTCATGCGGGGCCGGTCGATGACTTCGCCACGGCCAAACTGGCTGATACGGAGATGTACGCACGGTGGCACGGCGCGGCGCTGGAGCGTGGTGTGTTCCTAGCCCCATCCGCCTTCGAGGCCGCGTTCGTGTCAACTGCACACGATGATGACATTCTCGATACCGCTCTCGAGATCCTCGCCGATGCGCTGGCTGACGCCGCTCGCGCTTAGTGTTGCGGCTGCGTGCGCGCAGCCTTCGGCCGTGCCCGCGTCGCCGCCCGGCGCGCGCGCCGAGCCTGATATCCGCGTTGGCGTCACGGTAGGAGTTGCAGAGGTCGCGGTGGGCGGAAGCGGATCCGTCGTCGCGTACAGCCACGGGGAAGCCGTGCTGCAAGGCAATACGCGAATGTCGGTCGACGGACGCGCGCTGCGCACCGACAGGGGCGAGCGTTTCGAGCGGCTCACGTTTCTGAACCAATCCCCGGGCCGCTTCGTCACCGTCGGTGACCGGGCGTACCGCGGCGCGATCGAGGTATTCAATCGCGATGGCGCCCTCACGGTCGTCAACGAGCTGAAGCTCGAGGACTATCTGGCCGGCGTGGTCGCGGTCGAGATGGGGTCGCGTACGGAACGGGAGCGAGCGGCCCTCGAAGCGCAGGCAATCGTGGCCCGGACGTACGCCCTCAAGAACATGGGCAAGTTCCGGACGGCCGGATTCGATCTCCGAGCCGGTGTGAGCGATCAGGCCTATGGTGGGCAGCGTGCCGAAACGCCGCTGGCGCGGGAAGCAGTACGCAGTACGGCAGGGCAGGTGTTGACGTACCAGGGGCGACTGATTTCGCCGTTCTACCATTCCACCTGCGGGGGCCGAACGGCCTCGCCCGAGGAGTCGTTCCGGACCGTGACGCCCGTTCCGTACCTGCGTCCCGTGTCTGACGACCGTGGCGCCGGTTCCTACTGCGATATATCCCCGCGGTTTCGGTGGACCGAATCGTGGGACGGGCCCACGCTGGCCGGTATATTACGCCGCACGGTTCCGCGTACGCTCGGCATCCGAGCTGACGATCTCGGCGACATTCGCGGCGTGTCGGTTCGGAGACGCGGACCGTCCGGTCGGGTGCTCGAGGCAGGAATCGAGGTGGCCGGAGGAACAGTGCCCGTGTTCGGGCCCGACATTCGATCGGTGTTCGCGACGCCCGAAGGCCAGTTGTTGCGCAGCACGGTCTTCGAGCTGCGCGTCGAGAGCGGGACCAACGGCATGACACGAGTGGTAGCAGAGGGGGGTGGATCTGGGCATGGTGTGGGCCTGTGCCAGTGGGGCGCGATCGGACGCGCTCGGGATGGGCACTCTGCGGCGAACATTGCAACGACGTATTTCCCGGGGACACGCATTGAACGTTGGTACTAAGCTCGCCTGTGCATTGACCCTGCTGCCGGGTACGCTGCCTGCGCAGGCCTTTCTCGAGCAATTCAGCTACGAGGGAATTCGATTGACGGGCGTCTCGGTCGAATTCGGTGGTGTGGCGAGCGACCGCCTCACGAGCGAATTCACAGGCGCTGTCCGGTTCGATTTCGGGTATGCCGCGCCTGGCGTGCGCGTGCTCATCGGTGGGAGTTATTTCAAGGGGACGTTTACGCAGGATCAGATCACGACGTTCGAGCAGCGTCTTCGAGATGTCATCGACGACCCGACCGGGGACGCGACCGTCAATGTCGGCACGGTCACATGGGCCAACGTGAACGCCAATCTCGATTTGCAGTACGTGTTCACGCCGACCGCCACCGTGCGACCGTACGCCGGACTGGGTCTCGCGTTGATCATTCGCGACGGCGATGGGGCGGCCATCGACGGGACGTTTGTGGAGGACGCGCTGGACACTTTCACCGCCGGTCTGTCCGCGTCCATTGGCGTCGAGTTTCGTTTGACCCGTTCCCTGTTTGTGCTGGTGGACGGGCGCGGCACGGTGTCGAGCGAATTACGGACCCTCGCTGGTCGCGGTGGATTCAAGTTCTTGATTCCAAGGAGTGGGTCGTGAGCGACGTACTTCGTGTGGGTGTCGTGGGGGCAGGTGCAGTTGCGCAGGTTGCACATCTCGCCGCTGCCTCGAAACTCGATGACGCCGAGTTGGTTGGTATCTGCGATATCGATGTGCCCAAGGCCCAGGCCCTGGCGCGTCGCTTTGAGATTCCGAACGTGTTCGATGATATCGAGGATCTCTTGTCGGTATGCAAGCCGGACGCGGTCGTGATCTGCACGCCCAACCACCTTCACGAGGTACACACGATCACGGCGTTGGCTGCGAACGCACACGTGCTGTGCGAACGGCCGCTGGCATTGGACGCGACTGGAGTGGAACGGGTCAAGGCCGCGTACGAGCAGAGTGACCGCGTGGTCCTCGTCGGAATGAATCACCGCTATCGGCGGGACGTGCGGACGATCAGGGCGTTCCTCAAGGGCGGCGAACTCGGGCCGATCCATGGGATCCGCACTGGTTGGTACATCCATCGTCCCATCGGTGTGAAGGCGGGATGGCGCGAGCGGCCCGCCGAGTCGGGCGGAGGCGCCATGTTCGATCTCGGTCTGCCACTCGTGGATGTATCGCTTTGGCTCGCGGAGTTCCCGCGCGTCGAGCGCGTGTCCGCGTCCTATGCGGATGGTGAGTCGCCCGTCGAGCACTCCGCGTGTGCCTTGCTGTATTGTGAAGACGAGCTGTCCATCTTCATCGATGTCTCGTGGCGGCACATCGGTCCCAAGGAAAAAGTGTGGTTAGAGGTTATGGGACAGCAGGGATCCGCGCGCATAGGACGGCTGGGGGTGTTCAAGGAAATGCACGGACAACCAGTCGATGTCACGCCAGCCGCGGTCAACCCGTTCGACGCGTTCACCGAGTCGTACCGAGACGAATGGCGGGGATTTCATCGCCGGGTGCGTGGGGAGGCGAACCGACCGATGCTGGATAACCAGCTCCACCTGCATCAACTCATGGATGCGATCGCCGTGAGTGCGAACGAGGGACGCGAAATCACGCTGTGAGATGGCTCGCGCTGCCGCGCGCTGACTGGCGGTTGGTGGTCGGTGGAGCGGTCCTGACCGTTATCGCGTATCCACCGTTTCACTTCTTCATTCCATCCTTTCTCTGTCTGGTCCCGGCCGTCTGGCTCATTGAAGACGGTCACGATGATCCCCGACCATGGCGCCGCCAGGTGGTGCAGGGCTTCTGGTACGGACTGTTCTCCCATGGACTGATCCTCTATTGGATGGTCGGTGCACTCTGGCCATTCACCAAGCTCGCGGCCCTAGGATACCTGGCGACCATCGGCATCCTGGCGATGTACGCGGGTCTCGCGTTCGCCGTGACGGGCTGGATTGTGCGGTCGACCAGACTCCCGTTGCTTCTTGTGTTTCCGGTGGCGTGGACGGCGGCCGATTGGCTAATAGGTCACCAAGGAGACATTCGCTTCCCCTGGCTCGGTCTTGGAACGTCGCTCACGGGGTTTCCAACGGTCGTCCAGATTGCGGACATTGTAGGCGCGCGCGGCGTGATGTTGTTGCTCGTGGCTGCAAACGTGGCGCTGGCCATGGCTTGGCGGCGACGCGCTGAGCCAAGAGCCGCGTGGATACGGGCCGGGGGTGTGGCCGTGGGTGTTGCGGCGGCGCTGGTGTACGGGGTCGTCCGCGAACGCACCGTACCCGTGCAACCTGTGGGCGATATCGCGGTCATCCAACCGAATGTCGCCGCCAGCGAGAAGTGGGACGAACGGTCCCGCGACGAAATCATCGAGCACCTGTTTCAACTTTCGAACACGGTACTCGAAGGCAATCACGCCGACCTCTTGGTCTGGCCGGAAGCGTCGATCCCTGGGTACTTCCGCACGTTCCCACACTGGCGGTCCGCATTAGAGCGCCTGGCGTCTGAGCGGGCGATTCCCGTGCTGGTGGGTGGCCTCGACCTCGACTATCGGGGTGTGCAGGACTACGACTACTACAACGCTGCGTTCCTCTTTCCCCCAGGTGGGGGAACGCTCCCAGCCTACCGCAAGCGGTACCTCGTTCCGATTACCGAACGTGTACCTTTCGTGAATCCTGCCTGGTTCAGCGGTCTCGAGTTCTTCGGAGGGTTCGGGAAAGGACAAGAGGGCACCGTATTCCAGGCGGCTGGTCACAGCTTCGGCGTCCTGATCTGTTACGAGTCGGTCTTCGAGAACCTCGCGCGGCAGTACCGCCGCGACGGGACCGATTTCCTCCTCAACATTACGAATGACGCGTGGTTCGGTCGAACGGCCGCACCCTACCAACACGCCGCCCACCTCGTCATGCGCTCCATCGAGAATCGGGTGGGCATCGCCCGGGCAGCGAACTCGGGAATATCAGGCTGGGTCGATCCGCTCGGCCGCATGCATGAGGCGTCCGGGCTGTACGAGGAACTCACGGCGGTCTACCCTTTGACGACCGCGGGTACCACGGCGCTCTACGTCCGGCTCGGCGACTGGGTGGGGCTCTTATCCGTCCTGGGGTCAGCCGGACTCGTGATCTGGACGTGGCATCGGGGGCGACGGCGTGCGAACTGACGGCCGACTGACATGGACGAACACGTAAGACAGCAGTATCCCCGCTATCGGAATCATTTCCTGCCGCGGACCAGAGCAGGTGCGGTCGCGACCGTCTTGTTCATGCTCGTCTTCGCATGTGCCCAGCCACCCATCGTGTTCTTGGTGGCGAATCGTATCGAGCCGTTGGTGTTCGGCCTTCCGTTTCTCTATATGTATTTGCTGGCGCTGTATGTCGCGTTGATTGCGATCCTGATTTGGGCCCAACGGCGCGGCGTGTAGCTCCATGGAACCATGGGTCATCGCGACTGGGCTGATCTTCGCGTATTTGCTGGTCACGATCGTCCTCGGCATCGTGGCCAATCGCCGCCTGGCGGTCGACCTCGAAGATTTCCTCCTGTATGGCCGCCGCGCCGGGTTCATCGTGCTGTACCTCACGGTGGTGGCCACCTACCACTCAGCCTTTGCCTTTCTCGGCTCGGGTGGGTTCTTCTACACGCACGGCATTGGGTTCTGGGACGCCGGGACCTGGACTGTGTTGGTCGGCGCGATCACCTACGTGCTCGGCAGTCGCATTTGGGCACTGGGAAAGGCGTTTGACTACATCACGCCCGCCGATATGTTGGCGGATTTCTACGAGAGCGAAGCGGTTCGTGTCTTGGTGGCGATCGTCTCGGTCGTCTTCACTATCCTCTACATCCAGGTGCAGGCGCAAGGCCTTGGATACATCATCAACGTGGCCTCGGATGGTCGCATCTCGTTCGAGCTGGGCACGCTGATCTTGCTGGTCGTCGCGGCCGCCTATTTAATGGCTGGCGGTCTGCGAGCTGTGTATTGGACGGACGTCGTACAGGGCGTGTGGATGTACATCGCCGTGTGGGTGGGGGCACTCGTGGTCGCCTTCAAGGTGTTCGGTGGGCCGATCGAGTTGTGGACGGCGGTCCGCGAGCAACGACCGGACCTGTTGTCACTGCCAGGCCCGGAAGGATTCTTCACACCGGGCATGTGGTTTGGGCTGATGGTCGTGCTGTCGTTTGGCATCGTGTTCCAGCCGCATATGATGATCCGGTACTACACGGCTGCTTCGGCGAAGACCATCAAATGGCTGGGAGCAACGACACCCATCTTTCTCATGACGCTGTTCATTCCTGCGGCCCTGGTCGGTTTGGGAGGGGCCGTCGCCCTCCCTGATCTCGATATCCCCGATCGTGTGTTCCCCGAGCTCTTGTTCCGATACGCGCCGGCGTGGTTGACCGGCGTGATTCTCGCCGGTGCCACAGCCGCCGCCATGTCGACGCTCGATTCGATCCTTCATTCGAACATGACAGTGCTCACTCGCGACGTGTATCAGCGCTACATCGCCAAGGAGGCATCGACCCGGCATTACATCTTGGTTGGACGACTGATCATTGGGGCTCTCCTCGTTGTCGGCTACGTGCTCTCGGTACGAACGTTCGAATTCCTGGTCGTCCTGGTGGCGTTGTCGGGAGCAGGAGCGCTGCAACTTATGCCGGGCATCGTCGGAATCTGTTTCCCGACTCGGTTTCTCTTCACGCGATCCGGCATTATCGCTGGCATCGCGGTGGGGCTCGTGACGCTATACCTGACGCTGGTGGTCGCCCCACATCCTTTAGGGTTGCACGGTGGGGTATGGTCGGTGCTGGCCAACTTCGTCGCGGTCGGAGGAGTGTCGGCATTCACCAAGCCGCCGAGCGTTGCGACGGTTGCCCGGATACACGGGACGGTCGAGCGGTTTGTGTACGGAGAGACGTCGTGAGCGAGCCGATCCTGGTTGGTGTCGACACGGGAGGAACCTTCACCGATGTCGTCGCGGTGCGGGGCGGCCGCATGACGGTCCACAAGGAACCGTCGACACCGGCCAACCCCGCAGAGGCCGTCGTCCGTGGTTTGAAGACGCTGCTGCAAGAGGTCCCTGACCGACTGGTGCATGGCTCGACCGTCGCGACGAACGCACTTCTCGAACGCCGCGGCGCCAGGATCGCACTCGTGACGACGCGGGGGTTCGAGGACGTCATCGAGATTGGCAGACAGACACGGCGCGCCATTTACGACATCGACGTCACGAAGCCGCCGCCATTGGTGCCGCCGGAACGCCGGCTGGGTATCACCGAACGCGTGGGTCCGGGTGGGCAGAGCCTCACGGCATTGCATGACGACGACCTTGACGCGCTGTGTGACGCGCTCTCGGAACTCGCCGTGGATGGTGTGGCGATTTGTTTCCTCCACTCGTACGCCAACCCAGGCCACGAGCAACGTGTCGCCGCGCGCCTTCGCGAATCGTTCCCAGGGTTCGTTACCGCGTCGCACGAGGTCTTGCCAGAGTTCCGGGAATTCGAGCGGTGTTCGACGACAGTCGTGAACGCGTACGTCGGGCCCGTGATGGCCACCTACCTCAGGCATTTGGAACGGGAGTTACCCGGCGACAACCTCCGTATCATGCAGTCGAACGGTGGTGTGATTTCTGTTCAGGCGGCGCAACGGCACGCCGTCCAGACGATCCTCTCCGGTCCGGCCGGAGGTGCCGTCGGTGGCTTCGAGCTTGGGCAACGGGCCGGGCAGCCGCAGGTCATCACCTTCGACATGGGTGGAACGAGCACGGACGTCTCGCTCTGTGCCGGCACCCTGTCTCGGACGCCTGAAGCAAGTGTAGGGGATTTGCCTATTCGCGTTCCTGTGATCGACATTCACACCGTGGGTGCGGGCGGTGGTTCGATCGCCTACGTCGACCCCGGGGGGTCTTTGCGGGTTGGCCCGCGAAGTGCGGGAGCGGACCCCGGTCCCATCTGTTATGGATGCGGCGGCACCGAGATCACGGTCACGGATGCCAATCTGTTCCTCGGTCGCCTGGTGCCGGATCACTTCCTCGGTGGCGCGCAACGCCTCGACGTCAAAGCCGTGAACTCCGCCATCCATGCGCTCGCTGGCACGCTGAGACTGTCGCCAGTGGAGACGGCGACGGGGGTCCTGCGCGTGGCGAATGCGACGATGGAGCGCGCCATTCGGGTGATCTCACTCGAACGGGGTCATGACCCCCGCGACTTCGCACTCATGTGTTTCGGTGGGGCAGGAGGCATGCACGCCGCGGATCTGGCACGAAGCCTCGCTATTCCGCGGGTCGTCGTTCCCCCGTCCGCGGGTGTTCTCTCAGCGCTTGGCATGTTGTTGGCGGATGTCGTGCGGGATTACTCGCATACCCTGTTACGACCGACGGACGATACGGTGGGCCCCGGATTGGAGACGGCGTTCACCGCTCTTGAGGATCGCGCGCTCGAGGACTTTGTGGCCGAGGGTTTCGACACGCCGGATGTTCGACTCCAGCGCTCGGTCGACGTGCGGTACGTGGGGCAGGGATTCGAACTCTCGGTGCCGGCGAGCGGCGACCTTGTCGCTGCGTTTCATGCGCTGCACCATCAGCGATATGGGTATGCCGACACGGCGCGCCCTACCGAAATCGTAAACGTCCGTGTGCGCGCGGCCGCCGAGACGCCAAAGCCAGTTCTGCCGACACTGGAGCGCGCGGGCACGGACGTGAGCGACGCGGTTGTCGGCAAGCAAGCCATGGTGGTCGGGGATCACACTGTGCCGGTTCCCGTGTACGATCGCGAGCGGCTTGGTGCCGACCACCGCGTGCGAGGACCGGCGCTGGTCGTCGAGTACAGCACGACGACCGTGATTCCGCTGGAATGGATGGGTGACGTCGACGGTACGGGAAGTCTCATCCTCCAATTGGGAGAGGCCGGATGACGTCCTGGGATCCCGTCACACTCGAGGTCTACCGGAACCTCTTCTACTCGGTGGCGGAGGAGATGGGGGTAGCGCTGTGTCGCACCGCGTTCTCTCCCAACATCAAAGAGCGCCGTGATTATTCGTGCGCGGTGTTCGATGGTGAGGGCCGCATGGTGGCCCAGGGCGAGCACATGCCTGTGCACTTGGGGTCCATGCCGCTGTCGGTAGAGGCGGCCATCCGGGACGTGCCGATGGACCGGGGAGACATGGTGGTCGTCAACGATCCGTTTCGGGGCGGAACGCATCTGCCGGATATCACGCTGGTGCAGCCAATCTTCGAACCCGACGCCGCGCGCCCGACGTTCTACGTAGCGAATCGCGCGCACCACTCCGACGTCGGGGGGATGACGCCTGGGTCGATGCCCCTTTCGCAATCGGTGTTCCAGGAGGGGATCCGCGTCCCCCCCGTCAAACTGGTGTCGCACGACGCCGTCGTATCCGACGTGCTAAAGCTCATCCTCGCCAACGTGCGAACGCCAGCAGAGCGAGAGGGCGACCTCACAGCGCAAATCGCGTCGAATCGAACGGGAGAACGCCGCCTGCTTGGCATGGCGGTCAAGTATGGTGGCGACGAAGTGCAGGCCTACATGGGCCATCTCCAGCGCTACGCGGAGCGGATGACCCGCGAGGCGATCAGCCGAATTCCCGACGGGTCCTATGCATTCGAGGATGCGATGGATGATGATGGCCAGGGGCACGGGCCGCTGCCGATTGCCGTGACCATCACCATCGCGGGCGACGAGGCGAGGATCGATTTCACCGGCACAGCGCCCCAGACGCTGGGCGGCGTCAACGCGATTTACGCGATCACGCTGTCGGCGGTGATGTATTGCTTCCGCATTATCGTCCCCTTCGCCATTCCCTCCAACTACGGCACCATTCAGCCCCTCGAGGTTGTGGCGCCGGAAGGTAGCCTCGTCAACGCGCGACTGCCGGCCGCGGTTGCGGGTGGGAACGTGGAAACCTCACAACGCATCGTTGATGTGGTCCTGGGCGCACTCGCGCAAGCGATCCCCGAACGGATTCCGGCGGCGAGCTATGGGACGATGAGCAACCTCACGCTCGGGGGGACCGACCCGCGCAACGACATGGAGTTCGCCTACTATGAGACGATCGCGGGCGGCATGGGTGCTCGGCCGACCGCCGACGGACTCGACGCCACACATTGCCACATGACCAACAGCTTGAATACGCCCATCGAGGCGCTCGAGCATATCTACCCGTTCCACATTCGCGAGTACGGCATTCGGGACGGCACCGGGGGCCGGGGACGGTATCGTGGCGGCGACGGCGTTCGCCGAGATGTGGAAATCCTCTGCCCCGGTCAGATAACGATTCTGAGTGACCGTCGTGTGACGCGACCGTACGGGCTGCACGGTGGAGAGCCGGGTGCGGTAGGCGCGAACGTCCTCATTGCGCGGGATGGGAGCGAACGCCAGCTCTCCGGCAAAGACAGTGTGCGGGTGGAGCAGGGGACGACGATCAGTGTGCGGACGCCGGGTGGTGGTGGTTGGGGGACAGCATCGTGATCAGCCTTCCTCGTGGTCGAAGACCTTCGCGTCCACGAACATCGAGAAGAGCTCCGAATCTAGCATACCGCCTTCGACCTCCGACGTCATGATGTCGAGCGCGCGGTCGCGCGGCACCGCGCGCTTGTAGGGACGGTCTGATGCGGTGAGCGCGTCGAAGATGTCGCTGATCGTCATCATTCGCGTCTGAATCGGTATCGCCGGTCCGGTGACTTTTCTGGGGTAGCCAGCTCCGTTCAGCTTCTCGTGGTGGCCGTAGGCGATCTGCGGAATGAACTCCAGTTCCTTCGTCCACGGGATTTGCATCAAGAAGCGATACGTGTGCGTCACGTGGCTCTCGATCTCCAGGCGCTCCGTGTCGTCGAGGCTGCCCTTCCGGATGGTCAGGAAACGGACCTCGTCGTCGGTGAGATAGGGTTGCTCACGCCCTTCGAGATCTTGGTAGTACCGGTCGGCATAGCGAACGAGCTCCTCGAAATTGCCTTCCGGCAGCACGGTCGGTTCATTGGAGTCGACCACCAATTTGAGGAAGCGATCGAGTCCCTTGAGCTGCTCGTCTCGCTCCTGCGCGAATGCGGCCAATCGCTCCTCGTACCCATCACGCCCGTGTTCTTCGAGATGATCCGCCCTCGTCCGGTTGAAGTCGTTCTCAATGCTCCTGAACACGAACTGGTAACGCTGCTTGACCAATGCCATATCGGGCGGGTAGAGCTTCTTTGCTTTCACCAAGACCTGTTCGCGCACACCGACCTTCCCGAAATCATGGAGCAAGCCGGCGTAGCGGATTTCGCGAAGCTGTTCCCGTGTGAAGTTGATGGTACGGTACTGCCCGTCACTCACGCGGTCCACGACTCTTGCAAGCCCCTCGGTCATGGTCGCTACCCGATCCGAGTGCCCGAACGTTGTGGGATCTCGCTGTTCGATCGCCGTCACCGAGGCCTTGACGAACCCCTCGAAGAGCCGCTCAATGTCCTCGTAGAGTTGGCTGTTCTCGATCGAGACAGCCGCCTGGCCCGCCATCGCCGACACGAGCTCGACCAACCGAGGGGTGTAGGGAATAATTTCGCGCGCGAAATCCTCGGGCTCTTTGAGGCTCGCATCCGCGTGCCGTTTGCGGTTGATCAACTGCAGAACGCCGATGACCTCGTCCTTGTGATCCTTCATCGGGATCGTGAGCATCGATTTGGACCGGTACCCGAACTTCTCGTCGAACGCGCGGTTGAACGTGTATTCCACATCGGGGGGGATGAAGTACACATCATCGATCACCAACGGATCACCGGTTGTAGCCACGTATCCCGCTATGCTGCCTTTCGTGATCGGCATCCGGACTTCGACGAAGGGAATGTCGGGGCGTGATGAGGTTTGGGAAAGTTTGAAGCGTAAGTACCGCTGCTCGTTCTCATCCGTCTCGACGAGGTACAGGGAACAGGCATCGGAGTTCGTAATCTTGCGGGCTTGGGACAGGATCTGATCCTGTAGCGTGTTGTAGTCCCGCTCCGTACTGAGCGCCATGCCGATGCGCGTCAGCTCTTTGAGCTCGTACGTTCGTGTGTCCGCCTCCTTCCGCGCGCGCTCGCGATCCAGTCGCGCGGCGGCCTCACGAAACGCTGCTCGAATGCTGAGCAACAGCGTACGGGCGCCGGCGTCATGCGTGACGAATCCTGCGACCAGGTTGTCGGGAAGGGTCGACGGCGCGTCCCGCTCGTCTGGCGCCCCAACAAGCACCACGGCACCTCCGCCATCGACGAACGTTCGGACCGTGTTGGTCGGATACCGGCTTCTGGTCTCCGCATCGAGGATCAGGACGGACGGGTCCCCCAATGCGACCACATCCTTGGGGTGTTCAACCTCGACCGTACTGATGCCCTCGGTCATCAAGACGGTCTCGATAGACGAGATGTCGAAGCTGGGTGGAAAGAAGAGGACGAGTTTCATCGGTCTTCCATCGAATCCGGTGGCGTGACCCCCGTGAACATTCTTAATGGTCGGCGACTCACCTGGTCGGCAAAGTGCGCGGCGACTTCCGCGGTTCGCTCCAGGCTTTGCATGATCTCGGCGAACACTGCCGCATTCTGCGTTGCCATGCTGCTCGCGGTGTCGACCAGGCTCTGCATGTCGCGAACCAGGATCCTCGTGTCGCCCAGGGTAGTGACAACCGAATCCGCCATGGGTCTGGGCTCGATCGTCGCCAAGATATGATCCGTCCGATCCATCGTTCCGGCAAGTCGTTCGAGGACCAGAGTTCCTGGGGTCGATCGCGGCGCATCCAGCATGGTGGCGATTCGCTCCGCTTCGAGGGTGTCACCCGGTTGGAGGACACTCACGCCACCTTGCGCCGGCATCTCGAGTTCGACGGCCGTGTTGCCGACCAACCCGCGTCCCGTGATCAGCACCCGCGTTCCGACAGGAAGCGAAAGCCGGGTGCCGTCTGCGAACGGCTCGCGAATCGACAGCGTCGCAACGAACCCGAGGGCGTTGGTCTGCGGGTCGAGTCAGCGTTCGGGTGGCATTGACGGTTTCAAAGAAGAAGCGCGCCAACGCCCCAAGGTGGGCCATTTGACCGCGCTACTCTTCGACCGACTGCTGACTGGGGCGGTCACCCGCCCCTATCAGTCTCCACGCAACTGTTGGAGCGCCTGCCGGGCTTCCGTGTACTGCGGGAAGTCTTGCGTCACCTGGGAGTACAGCTCGATGGCCCGCTCCGTGTTCCCGCGCTGCTCGTACAACATGGCACGCGTATAGAGCCGCACGGCTTCCTGTGGGATCTCGCGCTGCTGCCGATCCATCATCGCCTGGCGCGGCAGAGCTGGCAGGTCCGCACCGCGTGTCACGAGGTCACCGAGTTGCACCACCATGTCGTAGATGTTCTCTCGGTCGTCGTGCACCTTCTCGGCTTTGATATACTCCGTGGTCTCGACGTCCACGATCGAGGCCGTCATCGTGAAGTCACCGTAGAGGTCGATGAACGATCCCGTGATCACGTAGCGGGCGCCTACGATTCGACCGATGCGGGCGGCCGTCTGCGGGTCCACGCGACCGGACGTGCCCAGGTTCTGTTCTTCCAGGATCTGATTGATGTTCGAGCGATCGACGAGCCGCAGATTCGAGTTGATGGACAACTCGGTCAGCAGCAACTGCTGCAGCCCAATGGTCAGGGCCTCGAAATCCTCCGCATCCTGGCCAAAGGATCCACCGTTCTCGAACGGGAAGACCGCAACGCCGGGTCGGTCGTCTTGCGCCACTACTGCAGCTGGAGCGGCAACGCCGAGCGCCAGCGCTACCATGAGAATCGAACGCCACCGCATGAGTCCATCCTCCGTCAGAGTTTCATCTCCATTCCCTCGGACGCGGCCACCACATCGACCCCGCATTTCTTGCCCTTCGCTCGCGCGTTCTTCAGTAAACGATCCACCGTGTCGTCATCATGCTCCGGCCGGTGGTGAAACATCACCAGCTGTTTCGCTTTGGCCTCGGCGGCCACGGCGAGCGCTTCTTCGGGCGAGGAGTGTCCCCACCCGGCAAATCGGTCCAAATCCCGTTCGGCGAACATGGCATCGTGGATCAGCACGTCCACATCAGCCAGGAACTCCACGAACTCGGCGCGCCAGTTCTCCGGCATCCCGTAATCCCCACCGGGCCCAAGCTCGTTGTCTGGCACGTAGGCCAGGCTGGTTCCGCCGCCCTTCGGCACGAGGCGATACGCCATCGTGCTTGCGGGGTGTCGAACCCGCATGGCGGACACGTCGAAGCCGTCAATCTGAAATCTCCCGGGCTCCACGTGTTCCACGGTCAGATCGGTAGCCAGCTCGTCGAGCGGAACCGGGAACACCACCGGATGCATCTGCTGCTGCAGGATCACCGGCAGCTCCACATTGCCTTGTTTAGACCCCCAAATCCGAACCACGTGCCCATGCACCGCCAGGGGCGCAAAGAACGGCAGCCCCTGGATATGGTCCCAATGCGTGTGGCTCAGCAGTAGGTCCATCTCCAGCGCACCGTTGGACCGCTCCATCAGCAGATTGCCAAGCGGTCGTACCCCCGTTCCCGCGTCGAGGATGACCAGCTGTTCGTCGCCGCCATCCTTCCTTAGAGCTACGCAAGACGTGTTCCCTCCGTACCGCGTGGTGTGCGGTCCGGGAGTGGGCACCGACCCTCGGGCTCCCCAGAAGGTCAAGGTGTACGACGTCAAGCAGGCCCCGCGTCCACGGGTGTCAAGTTAGGGGGATCCTGTAAGTTCAAGCAATGCAACGAGTCACGCCCTTTCGGTGACATGGCTCACGAGCGGCCAGCCAGGGCCTCCAACCCCCCGCGATCGCGAATGGCCATGGTCCGGCGATTGATCTCGATGAGCCCGCGGTCGGTCAGGTCTCGCAGGGTCCTCGAGACCGTCTCTCGACTGGATCCGATCATCTGGGCCAGTTGCTGGTGCGTCAGCCGCTTGGCGATGGTGACCCCGTCGTGCTCATCGGCCAACTCGAGAAGGAGCTTGGCCAGGCGACCGTTGACGTCGAGTAAGACGAGGCCGCCGATTTTGTCGTCGGCGCGGCGGAGGCGACGGGACAGGGCCTGAAGAAGCCCGAGGGCGATCCGGGGAGTTTCCTCCATGGCCGCGCGAAAATCATCACGGCGCAGGACGAGCATATCCGCGTCCTCCGTCGCGATCACATGCGCCGAGCGGGGCTGGTCGTCGATCAGCGACATCTCGCCAAAGAAGTCTCCCTCCTGGAGCATGGCGAGGATCACCTCCCGTCCATCTTCGCCGATGAGCACAACTTTGACCTGGCCGCCGATGACGACGAACAGGGCGTCGCCCGGGTCATCCTCGAACAGGATCACGCTGTTTTTCGGATAGCTCTTCTCGCGCACACGGCGGCACACGCCACCCAGCTCTTCGTCAGTGAGGTGAGCGAAGAGCGGAACACGGCGCAGCTGCTCGACGACACGTTCGGATGGGGTACCGGATATCGGGGCTGACATCGTCGCAAGCTTACGCTTCCCCCGCCTGGCTGTCAATCAATTTTCCCCCCAGTACTGTTGCTCCCAAGTCTGTGCGCCGGTTATATTTCCGCCCCCCGTGAACGCGGGGGTCTTTGTTTGCACACATGCGTAGGTGGTAGTTGTGAAATCAGGCATTCATCCCAAGTACGAGCGCAGCGTGGTTCAGTGCGCCTGCGGCAATACGTTCGAGACGCGATCGACGCTCGAGTCGATCCACGTTGAGATATGCGCCCAGTGCCACCCGTTCTTCACGGGCAGGCAGAAGCTCGTTGACACGGCCGGCCGGGTCGAGCGGTTCCGTCAGCGGTACGGGTCCAAGACCCCGCCTGCCAAGGACTGATCTCTCATGAGGGCGCGGCTCGAGGCCGCGCTTGCTCGTGCGGCTGAAGTCGAGCGCGAGCTTGCCGATCCGGCAACCGCAAAAGATCCCAATAAGCTGAAGGCCTTGGGGCGTGAACACGCCCGCTTGGAGCGTATTCGGAAGACGGCGGACCGGCAGGACAAACTCGAAGACGAGCTCGAGCAGGCTCGCGAGCTCGCGCGCGATACGGACGCGGCACTGGCTGAGCTGGCGCAGGCCGATGTCGATCGGCTCGAACCGGAACTGACCGGTCTAGCGGAGGCGCTGGAAGATCTGCTCATCCCTCCGGACCCGCTGGACGATCGGGATACGATCGTGGAAATCCGGGCGGGGACCGGAGGCGACGAGGCCAGCCTCTTCGCCGGCGACCTCCTGCGGATGTACACGCGATATACCGAACGCCAGGGGTGGAAGCTCGAGATGATGGAGTTCTCCGAGGGCAACGTCGGCGGCGTGCGGGAAGCCGTGTTCAAGGTCGCGGGTGACCACGCCTTCGGGCGGCTCCGCTATGAGTCGGGCGTCCATCGCGTCCAGCGGGTCCCGGCGACGGAAGCGCAGGGCCGGATTCACACGTCCGCTGCCACAGTGGCGGTGCTACCGGAGGCGGAAGACGTCGACGTCTCAATCGGTGACAAGGACCTCAAGGTCGACGTGTTTCGATCGTCCGGCCCCGGAGGCCAAAGCGTCAACACGACGGATTCGGCTGTTCGCATCACACACGTCCCGACCGGTGTCGTGGTGCAGTGCCAAGACCAGAAATCGCAGCTCCAGAACAAGGTGCGAGCAATGGAGGTGCTCCGGGCGCGACTCCTGGACCGGATGATCGCCGAGCAGGAGGCGGAACGCTCGCGGGAACGACGGGCCATGGTCGGCACCGGCGACCGCTCCGCCAAGATTCGCACCTACAACTTCCCGCAGAACCGCGTCACGGATCATCGCATCAATCTCACGCTCCACAGGCTGGAAGGGATCCTGGATGGCGAACTGGACGCCCTCGTGGATGAGCTGCGAGCGTCGTCGCGAAGCGAGCGTGCCGGTGTCTAAAGGGCCGGCGACCGCTTCATACGATGCCCTGGCGACGGCGACCTCGGTGCTCCGTGACGCTGGCGTCGAGAACCCGGCACGCGACCTACGCGAGATCCTCGCGAGCGTACTCGAGGTTACGCCGGCGGAAGCGTGGTTGCAGCGCGATCGCATCGCGGATCCCGACATTGCGGGTGCGATTGACGGCGCCGTCCAGCGGCGTGCCGCGGGTGAGCCGCTGGCGTACGTCACTGGTCGGGCCGGCTTTCGCTATCTGGAGCTTGGGGTCGACCGCCGCGCGCTGATCCCGCGTACCGAAACGGAAGGCCTGGTGGCGGCGGTCCTCGCATGGAGTCGCGCGCGCGCGGAACCTCCACGGTGGGCGTTAGACCTCGGGACCGGCAGTGGCTGCATCGCGCTGGCGCTTGCCGTGGAAGGGAAGTTCGAGCGGATCGTTGCCACCGACATATCGGATGGGGCCCTCGAGGTCGCCCGGGCCAACGGGTCACGGCTGGGCCTCACCGTCGACTGGCGGCAGGGATCCTGGCTCGATCCTATCTCCGGAGAGCGGTTCAGCGTGATCGTTTCCAACCCTCCGTACATTCCGGAGGCGGAATACCACGCGCTGGACGCCAGCGTTCGCGAGTTTGAGCCGCGGGTGGCGCTGGAGAGCGGGCCCGATGGGTTCGAGGCCATCAGCCGGATTCTCTCCCACGCCGGCGCGTTCCTCGAGCCGGGTGGGTTACTAGCCCTCGAGATCGATGCACGCTCGACGATCCCGGTGACGGATCTGGCGACAGCGTCCGGCTGGACTCGAGTGCGCATCGAGCGTGACCTCTTTGATCGGCCACGCTACCTCTTCGCGAACAAGGAATCGTGACTATGCATATGGAGAAGGCATTCGAATTGGGCAGGTTGATTGGCCAGGGTGACGAGTTCAAGGCGTTGAAGCGCGCGCAAGAATCCATCGAGGGTGCGTCGGAGCTCAAGCTCAAGTTCGGGCGGATGGAGGAACTGGCCGGCAAGCTCCAGGATGTGGCGTCGCAGGGAGGCGAGCCTCCCAAAGACGATATAGATGAATACGATCGTCTGTTCAGCGAGGCGCAGGCGGATCCGCGGTACCAGCAACTCGCCGCCGCCCAAGCCAATTTCGACAAGCTCATGCTTCGCGTCCAGGAGCGCATTGCCGAGGGAATGCGTAAGGGCGCGGAAAGCCAAATCATCACGCTCTCCTGATCGAGACCATGGCCGGATCCTTCATCGTGGTCGAAGGGCCTGACGGGAGCGGCAAGACGACGCTCGTCGCCGATCTCGTTCAACGGCTCACGGACACCGGCCATCACGTGGTCCAGGTCCGGGAACCTGGCGGGACCCCCTCGGCGGAGGTGTTGCGAGACCTGGTGCTCAACCAGACGCAGCACGCGTGGACGGACCCTGCGGAGCTCTTTCTCATTCTCGCAGCGCGAGCTGAGCTGGTCGAGAATGTCGTCCAGCCGGCGATCGAGTCCGGAGCCGTCGTCGTGAGTGATCGATTCGGGCTGTCCACGATCGCCTATCAGGCGATCGGACGTGGTCTTCCCCCCGATCAAGTGGCGTCGGCGCTCGACTTGGCGACCGGAGGATTGCGCCCACATCTGACGGTGATTCTCGACGTCGAGGCGGCGGTGGGGCAGGAGCGGCAGGCTGCAGCCGGCAAGCGCCCGGATCGGATCGAACAGGCCGCCTCGGAACTTCACGACCGCGTCTCGGACTACTATGCCGGTGTCCAGGGCCGCGGCATCGTACATATCGATGCGAACCGGGGCGCCGAACCGGTGGCCGACGACGCTTGGCAGGTCGTGTCGGAGTATCTTGCGGAACAACACTCGGCAACCCAGGGTTGAAGGAAGGCAAGGAGGAAATGCGATGAAGGGTCAGCGGTTCGTGCTACTCGGGTTGGTCGGGTTCGTGTCGTTCCTGTCAGGAGGATGGCTCCTCCAGCAGGGGGCGCAGCAAGGTGGCAATGTCTACCAGAAAGCTCGGCTGTTCGACGACGTCCTCGGCTACGTGTCCGAGTATTACGTCGATTCGATCAGCGAGGCCGATCTCTACGATCTGGCCATCGACGGACTGCTGAAAGAACTGGATGACCCCTACACCGGCTTCCTCCGGGAAGAAGACTTTCGTGAGCTGACCGAAAGTACGACCGGCAACTACGGGGGACTTGGCATCCGGATCGATGTTCGGGATGGATGGATTACGATCATTGCCCCGATCGCTGGCACGCCGGCTGAAGACGCGGGCCTCACCACGGGTGACCGCATCGTGGAGGTCGAAGGAGAGTCGACCTACGGATGGAATAACGACAAAGCCGTGGAAGTGCTGCGTGGGGAGCCGGGGTCAAGCGTTACGATCGGTATCGCCCGCCCTGGGATGCCTGAAGTCATGCCCTACACGCTCGAACGGGCCGAGATTCACATCAAAGCGATTCAAGTGGCCACCGTACTGCGAGGAGATGTGGGCTACGTCTCTCTCGTGAACTCGTTCGTCAGCGAGACGTTAGCTGATGAGCTCACGGAGGCCATCAATGCGCTGCAGGCCTCGGGCGCGAATTCGCTTGTGCTCGATCTCCGATACAATCCGGGCGGCTTGCTCGATCAGGGCGTGGCAGTCGCGGATCTCTTCCTCGATCCAGGTGATGAAGTGGTGGCCACCAAAGGTCGGGCGCGGGGGACGAGCGAAACGTATGCGGCGAAAGCGCGCCAGCGTTGGCCCGATCTTCCAATGGTCGTGCTCGTGAATCAGGGTACGGCCAGTGCGTCGGAAATCATTGCCGGCGCGCTGCAGGACCACGACCGCGCGTTGGTCGTTGGCACGGCGACCTTTGGGAAGGGGCTCGTGCAGAACGTGCTCCGTCTCGGCCGATACGAGGCGTTGCGTCTCACGACGGCCAGGTGGTACACGCCGAGCGGTCGGACTATTCAGCGCGACAGGGAGGCGCAGCAGCTTCTCGCGCGCGGTCAGGACTTGGGTCCTGGTGACACGACTCAGGCCTTCCTGACCGATGCGGGCCGCACCGTGTACGGGGGTGGAGGCATCCGACCGGATCTGGTGGTGGCACCGGACACGCTCACGACGCCCGAACAGGAATTCGTGCGCGCGTTGGGCGCGAAGCTTCCGGCATACCGCGATGCCATGACCAGCTATGCACTCGAGCTCAAAGCCGAGAATGCGATTAGCGGTCGCCCGGTACAGGTCACAGATGCGATGCGCGCCGAAGTCCTCGAGCGGATGCGTGAGAAACAGGTCGACATTACGGACGCGCAGTATGCGGACGCTGCCGATCTGGTGAGCCAGCAGTTGGCCTACGAGATCGAACGGTATGTGTTCGGCCGCGAGGCGGAATCACGCCGGCGGATCGGTGACGATCCGCAGGTCCAAAAGGCGATTGACCTGTTGGCCGAAGCGGAATCTTCGGAGCAGCTGTTCTCACTCGCGAACGCGGAAAGGGGTACCCGCCGCAACCCCTGATGGCCGTGGGGATCATCGGAGCGGGACGGGCGGGAACCAGCCTCGCCGCGGCGCTCCAATATGCCGATTACGAGGTCTTCCTTCACAGCCGGGAGCGCAAAGCGCTCCCGGTTTCTGCTGAATACTCCTTTGGAAACCGCATCCCGTGGCTCGAGCGGGCCGATGTATTGGTGCTCGCCGTGCCCGATGCCCTCATTCCCAATCTTGCTTCGCGATTGGCGGCGACGGGTTCGCTGAGCGATCGACATATCGTGCTCCATCTTTCTGGTGCGCTCGACGAGACCGTGCTGTCGGATCTCCTTCCGAGTGGAGCAGCGCTGGGCTCACTCCACCCGTTTCAGACACTGACCGACGCCGCGTGGGGCCCAGAGCGCATTCGCGGCGCGTTGGCGGCTGTGCAAGGCGACGAACGAGCGGTGCTTGTCGCCACGCAGATTGCGGAATCGCTGGGCATGTACGTCGTGCAAATTGAAGCGGACCAGAAGCCGCGCTATCATGCCGCGGCGGTCTTCGCGGCGAACTACCCGATTGTCATCGCGCGGATCGCCGAGCGGCTTTTGCATGATGCTGGGGTCGAGTGGCCGGAAGCTCGCCGTGCGGTCGTCAAGATCATGCAGGGGACGGTCGGTAACCTGGCGGAGCGGGGAAGCGTGGCTGGGCTCACCGGGCCCGTGAGTCGCGGCGACGCTGCGACCGTCGCCAAGCACATCGACGCGCTTCCAGAGGATCTAGTCGAGGCGTATCGTGCGCTCGCGAAGGTAGCCGTGGACGTCGCGGAGCTCGAGGGGGAGGTCAAACGGCGGCTGCTGGAGGTGATGAAAGAAGTGAACGGTTAGCGGTTGGCAGCCAGCAGTGATCTGCGTGCTGAAGCGCAGGTTCCCTCACTCTCTTCCCAAAAACTCATCCGCCGCATCCGCCAGCCGTTCCGCCACGGAGCGATAGAACTCTGGTGACTGCGCTCGGCGACCATCGACGGGGTTCGTCATATAGGCCGTCTCGATCATGACCGTTGGGACGGTCGGAGACGTCAGAAAGCCCCAGTCTCGGTCGACGGTGACCGCCGGTGCGCCAAGTTTCTTCAACTCGGCTTCTACCAGCGATGCCAGGTGCGAGCTCCGGGGCTCGGCTTGGTAGACACGCACCTCGGCGCCGCGAAGCGACGTGTCCTCATTTCCATTGAAATGGAGCATGAACAGCATAGCAGCGCCGATTGATTCAGCCTGCCCGCGGCGGTCAGCCCACGCGACCGCGTAATCGCCAGTCCGCGTCAGTCGAACATCGTATCCCCGACTGACGAGCTCCTCGCCGATGATGAAGCCCAATCGCAATACGAGATCCTTCTCGAGGACGCCGGCATGCTCGACCCCGACGTCGTCTCCCCCGTGGCCAGGGTCGATCATGATGATGGGCCGCTCTTGCGCGGCGAGAGGATTCGTCAAAGCGAAGACGGCCAGCGCTGTGAGGAATCGGTTCATGAATCGCTCCACCTGTGAAGGACTGCGAACACCGCGCTACGGATTGTCTGGCGTCTGATCGCTCGAGGTGGCGGGCTCAGTCGCCAGTTCTTCGGTCTTGCCTCCCGCGATCTGGAATGCCGTGACGATCGCCAGTCCGAAGAAGAGGAGGTCCATTCCGCCGAAGCTTCCCTTGAAGCTCTCCATCACGACCATGTCCTGAAACAGCGCGATGTTTTCCTGGAGATTATTGACGACCTGTGCCTTGTATTCTTCCTGTCCACCGGGCCCCATACTGTCCCACCGTGCTTGGGCCACGGCCCACACGTTCGCCGGATAGTGCATCTGGGCGGTCGGCTCCATGGGAAGGGTGTCGCCGGGCCAATCGAGCGTTTGGCCGTTCATTTCCATGTCCGCCGCGACCTCGTCAGCGATGTACGAGACGGCGAACTCATCGTCCGCGTCCAGCTTCTCGACCGTTTCGGCGAGCACACTGTCCGTGTCGGCGACGAACGCCTTGACAGCCGCATACTTGCCGACGACTACGGATAGAGCGGCGATGATCGCGGCCAGCAGTCCAGCTGTCTTGGTTTTGTGCCCTTCATTCCCGAACAGCACGGCAACGCCGACCAAGAGACCAACTCCCCACGCAAGCCACCCGATTTCGAGCTGAAAGAAATAGACGATCGCCGCCCAGACGGCAGCGCCGAGGAGGCCGGCAGCGACACCCAGCGAGAGGGCTCGAGTACTCATGAGGATGCTCCTTGCTCGAGAAAGCCGATCAGTCGCGAGACAAGGTTGTGAATCCCGGGGTGGGAAGCAAGAGACCTAGATCACAAATCTCGGAAAACGTCGTACTCGAGCATGACGATGCCAGACGTCTCGTACTCCTTCCGTCCGGTGAGCTTCAGGTGCGCCCTGGTCGCCGGCGGGGGCAGGAGTGTGATCCCACCGCCGAGCAACACGGGCATCACTGCTACCTCGACAGTGTCGACGAGTCCCGCCTCGAGCAGACTCCGGAAGAGGTCGCCACCTCCGAACAGCCAGATGTCCTTCTTCGCGTCGGTGCGGATGGATTCGATGACCTCGGCAGACACTGTCGGCACGATGGTGACGCCCGGGTGGTCCGCCGGATCGAGCGTCCGAGAGAACACGAAGACCCGCTTTCCGGTCATTGGCTGGCCCTGGTTGGCGGTTGCCTCGTACGTCTTGCGGCCCACGAGAAAGGTGTCGAACTGCGCGGAGATGCCCGCGAAGTCGATATCGGGATCCATGATGATCCAGTCATATTCGCCCTTGGGCCCGGCGATGCAGCCGTCGAGGCTCGCGGCGACCTGATAGCGGATGCGCGGCACTATGCCTCCGTGTAGAGCTTCGCCGCCTTTTCTGCCGACGTGACAATGCCCTTGATCATGGCGGAGCTGAAGCCCTCGTGCTCCATCCGGTTGAGCCCTGCGATGGTACAGCCCCGCGGCGTCGTGACGCGGTCGATTGCTGGTTCTGGATGGTTCTCCGCGCTCAACAAAAGAGAGGCGGCACCGCGAGCGGTTTGGGCAGCGATGGCGAGTGCGTCTTCCGAATGGAAGCCGATCTCGATCCCACCCTGTGAGGCGGCCCGTACGGCTCTGAGGAAGAACGCAACGCCACATGCGCCGAGCGCCGTGGCCGCGACCATTTGCTCTTCGTCGACCACGAGCGTCTTGCCAACCTTGCCGAACAGCGATTGAGCCATTGCGACGGCCGCTCCCCCATCGGGGTTGGACGCAATGCACGTCATCGACTCTCGGATGGCGATCGCGGTGTTGGGCATGGCGACGGCGACGGGAACACGCTTTCCAATCCGCTCGGAGATCTGGGCTGCGCGGACGTCGGACACGACTGATATCAGGATGTGCGTTTGTGGGTCGAGCGCGGGTGCCGACAGGATGCCGGCCCCAGCCAATTCGGTCGGACTGGAGTCGTAGAAGCTCACTCCGTCGAACAGCCCCTCTTGCACCACTGTGAGCAGCACGACCATTGCCGCGTATCCGGCTACGATTGCTGCGAGGCTTCGAGCGGCCTTCATCACGGGCGGTCTCCGAGATTCGGACGCGAAGGGATCAGGGGCAGTACGCCATCCCCATATAGGCGTCGCCTGCGGCAAGCTCGTCCAGCATCTGCGCTAGGCGTTGCTCACGTGTTTCAGGGCGCTTGGCGCGCGTGATCCACCCAATGTAGTCGTTCTGCTGATAGGGTGGCCGATCGCGGTAGGCCGCGGAAAGACCGGCCCGAATCAGCGCGTCACGAAGGTCGCTCGGCATGGGATATCGTGCCCGCTTGCGTCGGGACCTTCCCTTGTGCCCCATCATCGCTCCGTGGGGATCAACTGCATGGTCCATGAGCGCCACGCGAAGACCGCGAAATAGGCGACGGCAAAGTAGCTGTACTCGTACGGAAACAACGTGAAGAACTGATGGTTGCCGACCACGACTGTCCATACGTGTACGAGGACGGATGCGAGAAGATGGATCACGATCAGCGTGTGCACCACCATTTCCCACGTTCCGCGCCAGGCCACGCTCGGAGCAAACACGATGAGGCCCACCCCTCCGTAGCTTCCCAAAACGATGAGCGCGTAGTCGACCCAGAACGGCATATCGCCCCAGCTGAAGTCCAGTACCAGGTGCAACGCCTGGGCAACGGTCCCGCCAGTATAGACGACGGCAACGGCGCGGCCGAAGGTGGCTCGGTAGTGCTGTCGCAACCACGATCGAGCGATCACCCCGCGCTCGCCTAGTTTCCCGAGCTTCTCCGCGCGGGCCGACACGCTGGCCATGCCTCTCCCGCAGGCAGTTCTCGTTGCTCCGTCGCGACCCGCTCCGGATCTTCCGACGCGAGATAGGCGAGCATCGCCGCCAACGTCGCGTTGTTCCGAAGGTCGTCGAAAACGAGCTTGTCGAACGTATCGATGTCCGTGTGCCAGGTGTATTGCCGGTAGTCCGGGTAGTGCGACTGTAGCCTGAAGCCGGCATCCCCACTGCAGATGAACGACATGTGGTCGCTGCCGCCGCGCTCGGGTACCCCAGGGATGTCCAGCTCGATGTGCTGCGTGATCTCATTCGGGATATTGCTGAACCAACGCCCAAAGCTCTCACCGGCACCGAGGAACCCCTGCATGCGAATGAAATCGATCCGCCAAGTCCCATTGTCCTGATTGAACGCTGCTTGAAGGCCATCGACCACCTCGGGGTGGTCTTCGGTAAACGCACGCGATCCGATCAGACCCTGCTCTTCGCCCCCCCACAACGCGAGGAGAATTGTGCGGCGCGGATTGGGGTAGGCCTCTTTCAGAATTCTCATGGCCTCGAGCATCATCGAGGACCCCGACCCGTTGTCGGTGGCGCCCGAGGCACCATCCCACGAGTCGAGGTGCGCGGTCAGCATGACGTACTCATTCGGCAGCTCGGTGCCACGCAACTCCCCAATCACGTTGGCGACTGGTACTTCGCCCAGAAAGTCCGCTTCTGCGTCGAGTCGGATCGCCGGGCCCTGACTGTTTGACGCGAGTCGGTGGACGAGTCCGTAGTCCTCGCAGCTCAGGTGCAACGAAGGAATCGCAGTGGTGAGCGACGAAAAGATCTTGTTTGCTCCCCATCCATTCGACCATCGACCCGTAATCACGCCGACCGCCCCCGCCCCCTCCAGCGCGCGGCCGATTGCCGAGGTGCCGCCAGCCGCCCGAATGGCCTGCTGAGCTGCACCGCGCACGGCCGCCTGACGGGCCTGCATGCGTTCCCACGATTCGGGTGTGGCCAGCGCTTCCCAGCTTTCCGGGGCGCGGCATGTCGGTTCTGCGGCCGTCACGGCGACGAATCTGCCATGAGCTTGCGGGAGCCACGCGTCGAACTCGTCGCGGCTACCCACGGTCGGCATCGCGATCACGTCGGCCTCGACCGGCCCATCGGTGCCAGGGCTCCACGCCAACATCATTCCGTTCAGCGTGCGCTTCCGCGGGGCAACGAGATCGATGTGCGTGTAACCGCGGTCCCACCCGCGCCACGTCCCGTACTCCTCCTTGCGTACTGTGATCCCCCACTGCCCGAGCATCATGGCGGTCCAGTCGATCGCAGCGCGTTGACCCGGACTGCCCGAGAGGCGCGGGCCGATCGAGTCGAGGAGCACCTGGGCGATGCGCTCAACCTGTGACTGGTCGCCCATACCGTGCTCCCAGATCTCTCTAATGATTGGGTCGTCGGACGGAAAGACTTGCGCCGCGGCCGGCGTGCCAGCGAGGCTGGCCAGGCAGAGGGCACTGACAATGAGGCAACGGTACGTCATGAGATCTCCTACTCCTCTGTGATCGTGGCTGACTACGTCGACAACGGTGACGGGTGTCGCGGTTCGTACAGCGCCAGTTCGGTTCCCCCTGGTAAGCGAACGGCCGTGATCAACCCCCACGACTGCTCTGAGACGGGCTTCGAGAACTCGACGCCTCGCTTCTCGAGCTCGGCCATCGTGTCGGCCAGGTTGTCACACATCAGATACAGCTCGTGCGATCCTTCCGCCGCCGGATGGATGGCAAGTTCCGCTGGCGGCAGCGCGAAAATGGGCCAACCGACACCAGCGTCCACGGATGGGAGATCGAGCACATCGCGAAAGAACGCACGGACCTTGTCGGGCTGGTCGGCATAAATCAGCGCGTGGATTCCCGTGATCCTTGGCGCTCCGGTTGCATGAGAAACGAGGACAGTTCCCGACTCGCATTAATTCGTCGCGAACGTCAACCAAGTGCCGTCCTTACAGTAGTAGGCCGTGGCCCCCTTTTCATAAAACGCGTCAGTGATGGCATCGTGGGTTGGCCCATCGGGTAACGACTCGTCGATCGGCCAATACCGTTCACGTAGGGTGATGGCCGCGATGCCACGGGAAAACAGGATGCCGTCCACTCCCGTTTGCTGGAGAAACGACCGGTCGGGCAGGGATGCCGCAAGGGGAGAAGGACACGTCGCTGCACCACCCCAGAAGACGAGTATCGACGATCGGCCGTTCACCGAACACAACACGGCCCAGTCGGTTTGTCCGGTCACGGCGAACGAACCATTCACAACGTTGTGCGGCTCGTCCTCGCCCCACGCCTGCGGGACCCTGCAGCCCTCATGTTCGAGTGTGGCTCGGACGTCGTCGGGAAGCTGTGGGAAGGCGTCCGGCACGAGCCGTTCGATCTTCCCTTCGGCAATGTCCCACACCGATTGTGCTGCGGCCGACGAAACGGACAGGCCCAGTAGCAGCGCAGCGGTGAAGGTCGGTCTGACGAAAAACTCCATCGCGCCCCCTGTATCAATCGATGGGTTCAGCGCGGGTGACGCATCACCTTGCGACGCCCCCAGTGCACAATTCTATCTCGAAAGATAGATACTCGATCACACCCCCGGCATGTTCCGTCGTCGGGGCAGTGGTCCGCGCGGTGAGGATCGTAAGGCGCCCGGCCTCGGTTGGGGTTGTGGCCATCGTGGCCTCGGCGGCTTCGATCTCCGCTTCAGTGTGTCCACCCGGCCACAGCAGCAGGCCCAAGGCTGTGCTCATCCGCCTGTAGTCTTCCTCGCCGGTGACGAAGCGGAACTCACGCACGCTCCACTCCACGGCTTGAGCCGCTGAGCGGCCATAGCTCGTGTCGAGATACCGTGGATTGGCGAAACGATAGGGTGGAGTGGCAACGACCAGATAGTCGTGCTCGTAGTTGGGCGCGGCGAGGATTTGGATCGTCCACCCGGGTGGGTTGTTGGGGTGACTCGCCGGCGCGAGGCGAACGATCAGGTCTGAGGCGAAGGTGGCCTCGAAAAGCTCACCATGGTCGACGGCGCCGCTGAGCCGAGTGGCGACGCAAACGGATGCGGTCTGTTGGGCCACTGCCTGGCCAGATGCCGAACAGGCGAGGATCGCGAGTGCCAGGCGAGGCGGGCTCACGAGGGCGTCACGCCCCACTCGCGATTCAAGTGGTGCCGCATACCCATGGCGTAGGCCTCCCGCACCTCGATAAAGCGATCAAAGATGGCTCGGACCTTGGGATCGGAGCGTTCAAAATGATGCTCCAGGGTGTAGTTCGAGCAGGAGTGCCACATGTTCTTGGTCACAAATCGGTGGCCGCACGCTGGGCAGGTCCACAGACCGTCGTTCACGCGCTGCCCGCCGCTTCAGGCCTCGCATGCACGTACAAAGTCGGACTACGCACGAGCATCAGTCGGACTTCAGCCAGGACTTCGCCTCCTCGATGTCGCGGAACACGCCAACGTCGTCCATGGTCGACTCCGTCAACATCTGATACATGCGTGCCATCCCAAACGCGACATCGTCGGAGAGAACGATGGCGAGTCGGTGTGACGAGACGATCACGGCGTCATCGCGATCCTGCTTTACCATCGCCCGGACGCCGGCCGGTGTGACGTCCAGGCGATCGATGTTACGAATGTCGGAGAGCTCCCTCATCCCAGGCTTGAAGTGCTTGTCTTGAACAAGGCGAGCCTTGAGCCCAAGAACGTCGTCGTCGGTGAGCGTCCCCGACGCCGTGGTCACGATCAGGTTCTGTTCGCGGTCGATCTCATACGTGATTGGCAACGGACCTCCTGCGGCACGTTGGTGATTCGATGTCACGACGCCTCACTTCGGCTTCGATAGAGGCGCTTCAGAATTTGTATCTGTCCGACATGATAGAGATCATGACTCACGATGCCAAGCATCAGGTCAACGAATCGGTACTGCGTGCTGTGTGGTACCGCGTCATCGAGTCTCCTCGGGTTGAACCCCCGAACGGCCGCAATGAGTAACGCGTGCTCGGACCGGAGCAGCGCCCGATCCGCCCTCCAATGCCGGTCCGTCGGAGATGGCACAACTGGCCAGTTGGATGGAGACCGGGGGAACTGTCCTCGCTGTTCGCCTTCGAGATTCCGCCGCACGGCGTACTTCCAGTACGCGGTGTGAAGTGTGAGCTCCCAGATGGAGTGAGGGCGCTTGCCTGGCCTCCAGGTCGCCTGGGCCGGTTTCACGCCGCGGAGGCATCCCGTCACGGTCGCCCCGCCGTACCACAACCGCTTGCCGGGAGGTGGGTCGAGAAGGTGGAGAACTTCGGTGAGTCTGAGATCGGACATGGTGTACTCCAAGGGGAGCGTGTACAGCCACGCGTTCGGCTAACGCTGGTACAGGTCCTTGCGGAAACAACGCACCATGCCCACCTCTGTGAACCCAGCGGTGAGATGGGCGGCATGGCTGACGTCGTTATCTGGGTGCGCGTCGGAGGCAAACTCGGTGCATCCTTGCGAACGTCCCCACTCCTCCGCGGCCGCGACGAGCGCGCGACCGAACCCCTGGCGTCGTGCTTCGGGGATCACAAACCATCCCTCGAGATACGCGACACGCGGGCTCCGGCATCCTTCCGCGTACGCACGTATCGATAGCTCGGCAAAACCCACGACTCGCTGGTCTCTGTCTTCTGCCAAGAGGACCGTCTGAGGTTCGGCCGCCTCGCCAGCCAGGAACCGCTCGACATCCGCCCGGTGCTCGGCCTCCGATCCGTCGGGCCAGAGCGCCACGCGCATAGCGAGCCAGGCGTCGAGGTCGTTCGACTCGACGGAGCGAACCGCGCCGGGACTACTCAACCCAGGTAGCGGGCGACCGCCATCGTGACGACCGAGACGGCGAGGAACGCCGCCACCCATCGGCCTGCGAGCATCGTCCGCCGGCGAAGCGCGGCCACCTGTTTCATGTAGCTCTCTTTCGTGGAGGCATCGGATACGTCGTTGGCGGCGCCGAGGAGCCGCCCAACACGCAACACGGCCGGTCGCATGACGCCGACCCCGATGATGAACGCGATGAGCGCCGCCACTGCACCAATGGTCAACGTCAGACCCAGCCGCGAGGCAAACCACGCGCCGGCGAACCCGCCCGAAGCCCGGCGCATCAGGTCGATCCCTGACAGGATCGTGAGCCCGGCGACTACCGGCATCACCGTGAGATAGCCGCGATCGAGGAGCCCCTTCATGACACTGGCGCCGTTCGGACCTGCCGCCCGCACGCTGGGCTCGAGGAAGATGGCGACGAACATCAGAGTGCCGGCCCAGAACACGCCGCACACGATGTGGATCAGACGAAGTATGACGACGACGAGGTCCATTGTGGTCTTTCTCCGCAGAAAGGTGACGAAAAGTGCGACTCGCGAGGGTCATTTGCCAGGCCCGTGATTCATCGCCGGTGGGTTGGCGACCCCCGTCCGGTCTACGCATCGTAGATGACACCCCCGATCTTTGATGCACTCGACCAACGGTGTCCTGCTGCGCACGTGTGCAAAGGGGTCACACTCCGCGGGTTGCCACGAGGATGGCGAATGTCCCGCGATCCCATGCGCACGCTGCGCCCCGGAATCCAACGTCGCCGAGGACAGTCAGCATTGCGTCGATTGTCCACGGATCGTCGGCCAGTCGTTCCTTCGCGAAATTTGCTGCGATGATATCCTGCGGGCAGCCCGCCGATCTGGCAAATATCAGTCGTTCTGCCATGTGACGCTCATGCACGACTGCGTCGCTGGCTCTGATGAAGTCTCCCCAGACAAATACGCCGTTCGGCACCATCCAATGGCGGATGCGTCTGAGCATCTGCCGTTTGTCGGCTGCATCAAGGTTGTGAAGCACGAGATTGGTGTACACAGCCTCGAATTGATGCTCGGGTTGGTACTCAAGCGCATTCGTCTCTACCACGAGACAGCGGTCTTGGTACTCGGCCAACATTTCGCGAGCGCGGTTTGCCATCTGTGAGGCTGGTTCTAACGCGACGAAACGCGCACCGGAGACTTGGTGAGCAAGATGGCGCGTTAGTGAGCCGTCGCCAGCGCCGATATCGAGAATGCGGGCCGGCGCGCTCACCTCGAGCATGCGCCCCACCTCCCCGATCATCTCGTCATAGTGCGGAACGAGCTGCCGGATCGTCGTGGCGTAGTCACCGCTCAGGCGATCGTAGAATTCCGACGGTGTCTCTGGTACGCGCATCCTCGCAACTAGTTAGGTCGAGCAGTGCTGCAGAAAGTACTCGGCCGCGCTCGGGTGCATCAACTCGACCATGTGAAGATGGCTGAATTCCGGCCGCCTAACGAGCTTGGCGTACTCGCGGCGGCGGCGATGAAAGGTGCGCAAGCCCCACGACGGGATCCAATGCGGATCAGCGATGGTCTTGATGGACGCGCGGCTGTCGCTGAACAGTGGCTCTCGAGTGATCGTCCAGTGCAGGGTACGTGTTACGGCCCGGCGAAAGACCACGCGAAAGGGGAAGTTGAGCCAGACGAGCGCCGACGCACTTCGTATCGCGCCGACTCCTCGGAGCTCCGCGAGGTACGAGTTGCTACGCCTGATACCAAGCGGGCAACAGCAGCCGTTGCCTGGTGGCCCGGTTCGTGTCTGGATCCTCACGGGTAGTGACTCGTTGGAGCATCGCGACATAGGACGTCGGAAGCTCGTGCTGCTTGGCTCCTGCTATCACGAGGTCCCGGTACCATCGGTATGGGTGAAGCCCCCTGGCGATCGCGCTCGGCAGGGCGTGGTAGGCGAACGCTTCGAGTCGCGTACCTTCCGCCGTGTCAATCAGCACGAGCTTGCGTTCGTATCCGGTGCCGATCCACTCCGCACGATCCAGTGCGCTTTGATGTGCGGAATGGATGTCGAATACAACCCCCCAGATTTGGTCATCAACGTTGTTGGTCAAGTGGGCGTCGCACTTGCCCGAACCGTCGATACCACGCTTGTGAAACCGAAGCTCGTGTCCCCGCAAGAATCCCGTCGTGCGAAATTGGGCGGATGGGGCCCGCTCCCGGAGCCGCGGGGCACACATGTTGGAGCCATAGGCGAAGTAGGACGTTCGAGTCGGTGCTGGCATGTTCGGTGAATGACGAAGGATTATGGGATTGGAGACACTATCGCCTTCGTGGGCCGAGCGGGGAAAGATCGTCGATGGCCGATTCCCGCAACTGTTCGGTGAGACACTCCGGATGGGACCAAAACCGATGTGGCGGCGAAAAACTTCCGACGTCGAAGGCAATTGCATGTTTGCCGATGAGCGGAAGGGGTTGGGCGCAAAACGCGCACCGCGCCCCAGCGGGAATTCGGCCAATGTCGGCCGGATCATCGTGCGAAACGGAGTGGTCTCGGGATTTGTCGAAGCAGATTTGGTGGGTCCAGAGCATGACCGGCGCACCATCGGGAGGAGGGGTCACCGTGAACGGAAGGGCCCCCGGATGGAGAACGGCACATTGGCGAAAACAGCACGGCCCGGTCACGGCGGAGTCCGCACGCCGCGCGTAGTCGACGACGTCTGTCAGCGTCTGCATAACGCGGACCTGCCCACGCTCCGTTGCGTACAGCATCCAGATTTCCGGCTGATCCGTCTTCGCGCTAATGGATTGGACTACGAGGCTGACATGGATGCTGGTATCGGGCGAGCGCGTGACCGAGGCCTCGACGCACGTTGGAGCTTGTCGGCCGTCACCGCCTTCTCCGCAGTCATTCACCTCCCAGGATACGTCGTCCGGCTCGACGCGCGTCAGCTCGACCAGCCACTCCTCGAGAGGCCGATCCGGATATCCTGACGCGAGTGCCGACACGGATACGCGCTTCGCGGTCTCTATGGGAGGCGCAACCTGCGCGTCGCCGACGCAACACGGAAGCGCGAGCGCCCAGGCTACGCCGGTGCCGATGCGAGTTGCTGCCGAAAAGACCTCCATTCAGTTCCTCGCCCGCCAGCTCTCGATCTGGTATTCCGTGCCTGCCACCAACCGTTGCCGCTCCCCCCGCGAAGCCCCTACCGAGGAATCGTCTTGAAGGGCCGCACCAGTGGATGTCGGGAGCATCAGGCAAAACGTGAGAATCGAGAAATCATGGGCGCACTTCGCCGTTAGCCTCGTCCAGCACATTGCGACGGACGATCACGACATTCGCGCCAAGGTCGATCAAGAAACGATACGGGCCACGGTCATTCACGGTCACGTTGACGATTGGTACGGCTTCATTGGCCAGCAACGCTACTGCAGCCGAATCGGTCTCGAGTACGAAGCGAGCCGCACCCGCTCGGACTTGTTGGAGGAGGGTGTCGGGAAGCGTCTGGGCGATCCCCCCTGAAGGATAGAAGCCAGCCAAGAAGAGGATCAACGCGCTCCCCTTCATGGTCGTACCCGTCCCACATACTCCTTTAACGCCACGGCGTTGTTGAACTGTTGCTCGTGGGAGGCGTACACGAACGTCACGCTACCATTGTCTAAGAGCGGTCGCAGCGGGTCCAGCACGCCGGGATCGTGATCGAGCTCCGCGAAGTACCGCTGCTTGAACTCCGACCACTTGGCCGGATCGTGCGAGAACCAGCGCCGAAGCTCGTGGGACGGCGCGGCATCCTTGAGCCACAGATCGACGCGGGCGCGGTCTTTGGAGACACCACGCGGCCATAAACGCTCGACGAGAACCCGCTTCCCATCGGCTCGGGCGGGCGGGTCGTAGACGCGCTTCAGCGCAATCGCCATCGGCTACGTCGAGCGTTGTCCGCGGCGCCGGCGACCCAACCACAGCAGGAGCATGGTGGCGATCGCCCACGTCAGGCTCATGCTGATCAGATAGACCTCCAGATCTTGTGCCTCCGTCAGTTCTGGTATCATGCTGAGCAGAATCGTATCCGCGGTGTTGAACTCGTGTGGAACAGTACCGAAAGCTACACGCTTCCGCGGGTTATCACGAAGAGGAAGGTAAACAGGCAGCCACCACGCGAATGTTTGGTTCAGACTCGTATTCCACAGCACCACGAACAGGCCGGTGAAGATCGACGTGATCAGGTAGGTGAGTGCAACATACCGGGCCAGTGGCATGTCCGGCCTACTAGGGTGTGACGTCGTGGCGGTTTCGGAAACGGTGACGTCAGACTGCCCCAGTCATTGATCGGCGTACCCCTCGGTCCACGACCGTGTGGGATCGTGGTTGCGCAGGTCGACCCCGTACGTCAGCCATGCTTTGAGCGGGAAGAGCACGTTGAGCCATCCAGCATGTACCTCCAGCCATTCCCCAGATCCGATCCCTTCGTGCGTGAGTTGGAGGTCGGTGCCGCCGGCGCCGTCTGGCGTCAACTCGAATCGAGCCAGCCCGCCCATGTAGTCGATGGCCCACTCACGCGGCGGATGTCGTTCGATCACCGTGCTTCGGCAAGTGGAACCGTCGATGAACCGAAACTCGATCTTCGCGTCGGACTGGACGGCGGATTCAGCCCAGAAACACGAACGTCCACTGTCAGAATCGATCGCTTGGAACACATGATCGGGGGGCACGGGAATGTGCATGCGCCATCGGATCGGACCGCCGATTTCGTCCCCCTTCATAGATCCTCCGGTTGGTTACAATCGATCTTCATCGATGATGCAGGTGATCTCACTTGGAAGAAGGTCTTCGAACCGATCGGCGTCCGGGCTGGGCCGCCAGGCTCGGCGGATGTTGACGAGTGAGTCGACGCTCGGACTTCGCTGCCACGTTCCAATGGCCACGATGGCGGGGTCGGCCACACCGGAGAAGCCGCAATCGACCCACACGAGCGATTCGTTGGTGTCGAGCGGCGGGACTTCTTGGATGGCCACGACTCGCCAATGTGCCTTCCCGGCCTCGTCACGCGATGTGAGTCGACTAATCCACATTTGGGTGACGCCATCGATGGCTACTTGTTTCAGTGAACGGTCGGATCCAATCATCAGGCCACCCATGTCGACGTATCCTGCTGGAAGCGGAGGATACGTCAGCGGACCGTTCTCGCGTGCACGATCGGGTGGTGCGTCACAACCCGCGACACTGACGACGGCCAGAATGCCCACTGCTCTGGAGGCTCTCACTCGCGATCCCATCGTCCTCCGACGTGTGTCACACATCGCAGCCATAGTTGACCCATCCGATCTGCAACACGGTCGGTTGTCGTTGGAACAGTGAGAATCGATAGACACAACCGGCTTCGATCAGGGCCGTGTCGGCTGCCCACTGCACAAACACATATGACCTGCCGTCCAACGTCGAGAGCGCAAACTGGCTTACCATTTTCCAAAACACGGTACCACGACCCTCGTAGTCTTCTCCATGGGGTCCCAGAAGATCGTCGGCCGTGGCGTGTGACGGTTCACGGTCGAATTCGTCTTCCACTGAACCGAGCCACATAAACCCGCCTCCAACGGGTTCTCCGGTTGCGGTCGATGCGAACCCGTAAGCCCAGTACCCAATGTCAAGGATCGTAGCTGTCCGACCGAACACGACGCGTGCCGTTCCCTTAACACTATCCAGTGGCATCAGTGCGATCCCCCCGGCATGCACCAAGTAGTAGACGCTGTCGGTTGGCACTGAAGGAGCCGGCACCGTGAATGTGACTTCGGTGTTCCCGAACATGTCTCGGTTTGCGAACATCTCAGCGAGACGCGCCGAGTCGCGAGGTGGTGCTTCCAACTCCCGGATGGAGTCCGGGGCATGCGGTCGCGCAGGTACGTCGAGCCTGAACGAAACCGAACCGTCGTCTTGGTGAATGGCGGGAATGACAGTGAGTTCCTGCGCGCCGGTTTGATCGCGAAAGCTCCGAACCGGTTCACTCGTTTGAGGCGATCCGCCGTTTTCGCCCGAAGTGCCACAATTCCCTACGCCATTCGTGATCTCCTTGATCCACGCGAGCGTCCGGTCTAAAGCGCTCCGTTGTCCAACGAGGCCTCGATTGAAGTAGAGGGCGATCGTCACGCCGCAGTTGGGCACGTGCCAGAGCCCCGCCGTGTGACCAGTAAAGGCCCCGCCGTGCCCAATGAGCGAGAAGCCAGGTCGTTCCATCCTAATGAGACCCAGCCCATACCCGTCAGGTTCGTGAGCCTCCGGTGCGTTAGGCTCGGGCATCCCCAAGGGTGGAGTATCACGAAACTCCGTCATCAGCTCGAGCGACGATGACGTGAGTAAACGGCCAGCCATTAACGCGTCGAAGAACTGGAGTGCGTCTTCGGCGCTGGTCGCCAAGCCACCGGCTCCCCACTCCGCCGGCGAGCGATCAAGGAGAGTGGTGGCGCCTAGGTCGCCGAACATCTGACTGTGCTCCCAAGCGGTGACTGGCCCCATGTACCCTGTGACGGAGAGTGGAAGTGGACCCGGTTCGTGCCATGTGAGCCACGTGTGTTCCAAGCCGAGCGGCGCGAAGATGTACGTACGATACGCTTCCGGCAGGGCGAGGCCGGTCGCGCGTTCAATCAGCACACCCAGAAGAAAGTAGTTAGTGCTGCTGTACGACCAATCGGACCCGGGGTCGAACCAGTATCCAAAGCGGGCCGATAGGTCCAACAGCTCGTCTTGGGTCCAGTCCTTGGTGACCAGCGCGATCATCTCATCGCGGTCGGGACGGAAATAGAGATAACTGTAGAAATCCTTGAGACCGCTGGTGTGTCCCAGGAGATGGCGGACGGTGACTTCGTCGCCTCGGGGAAACAAGGGGAGATAGTGCTTCAACGGTTCGTCGAGCGCCAACAGGCCTTCTTCAACGAGGCGCAGCGCGACAGCGGCCGTGTAGATCTTGGAAACGCTGCCGAGGAAGAAGGCATCACTCACGTCCATCGCGCGACCGGTTTCGCGATCGGCAAGGCCAGCGGCGGCGAATAACGTGCGACCGTCCGGAAGACGGATGCCAAGCAGCGCGCCCGGCGATTCGTTAGTGGTCCGCGCCTCCTCGAGCATCGTGTGCAGATCGGACACGCCGTCCCTGCACCCGCCGCCCCCGATGGACAATGCGACCAGGCCCGCACCCCAACCGATTCTAATCACATGCATGGCTCGGGAAATGCCAGGCGTGCTCGGGCTGGCGCCGTGAAACCGTATCCACCACGATGCGTAGGTCCCGTATGCTCCAGCTTGGAGAGTTCATGAAGCCCAACCTGCAGTCCTTGGTTCGCGTCGGCGGAGCCACACTCGCGTTGACTATCGGCCTGGCGCCTTCGGCCACGGCACAGTTCGAGAAGGAACACAGCGTCGTGGACCTGGCCGATGGCGTGTTCGCGATCCTCTGGGAGAACATGACCTCATTCCCTGTGGAGGGGAACCACCTCGTCATCATCAATGCAACAGGGGTCGTCGTGGTCGACGCCAATCGAACGCCGTCGTTAGCCGAAGAAGTGATCGCGATCATCCGCGAGCGAACGTCCCTTCCCGTCCGGTACGTGATCAACACACATTGGCATGCGGATCACGTGCAGGGGAACGCCGTCTATCGGAGAACGTTCCCGGACGTTGCGATCGTCGGTCATCCGGAAACAGCTGCCGGCATCGACACGGTGCTACGGCCCTACGTCACGGAGGTAGACGACGATCTCGCACGGATGCGTGGGGTGTTGGCGTCGGATACGCTCAGCGACGAGCGGCGCCCCCGCGTGGAAGCGCAAGTTACCAACCTGGAACGTGAAGCGACCTTGTATGAGGTCGTCGAGTTCGTCGCTCCGACGGCGTTGGTCACGGATTCGCTCAGACTCGACGGCAGCCGCACGATCGATGTGCTGCACCTCGGACATGGGAACACACCCGGAGACCTCGTCGTCTACCTCCCTGCCGAAGGCATTGTGGCCGTCGGCGATCTCGTGACTCGGCCGTACCCGCTCCTGGGTTGGGATGCTCCAGCAAGTTGGTCGCGGGTCCTCGACAACGTTCTTGCTCGGGAGCCTCGCATGGTGGTGCCGGGGCACGGTGAGGTACTGCGAACGACCGAATACGCCGAACTGTTCCGGGATCTCTTCAAGAGTCTCAGTGAACAAGTGGCAGAAGGCGTGGCAGCCCGGCGTTCCCTGGAGGACCTGCAATCGGACATCGACCTGGACCGGTTCTGGCGCGAGTTCGCTGGGGACGACGACCAGCTGTTTCGGGCGTTTGGTGCGCAGTTCCAGCCCGTAGCGGTTCGACGCGCGTATCTCGAGTTGCAGCCGTGAGAGGAATCGTGGCGAGGTGAAGAAGATGCCCGAATGGGCACGCCGTGGTCGGGCTGGATGGCGATACTTCGGTCAGGAGCGGCCACCGTTCGCCCAGAATGTCAAAGCGGGACAGGAGTCCGTCTGGGATTACCCGCGACCGCCTCGTCTCGAGCGTGATCGACGGGAGGTGACGGTGCATGCGAGTTCGCAGATCATTGCGCGTTCGAGCAATGCCATTCGCGTCCTCGAAACTGCCAGCCCGCCCACCTTCTACCTGCCTCCCGAAGATGTCCGCACCGACCTATTGAAGCCTGCGCCCGGGGGGTCGATGTGCGAATGGAAAGGGGAGGCGCGCTATTCCACGGTAGTGTTGCCAGATCGCACACTCGAAGCCGTGGCGTGGTCGTATCCAGATCCGTTTCCGGAATTCGAGGAGATTTGTGACTACGTCTCGTTCTATCCCGCCCGCCTCGAATGTTATGTTGACGGGCACCGGGTTGCGCCCCAGCCAGGAGGCTTTTACGGCGGCTGGGTCACTCCGGAAGTTTTCGGGCCGTTCAAAGGCGACCCTGGGTCCGGCGGGTGGTGAATCCGCTTGCCATTCAGCGGACTTGACCGTAACGTAAAAGATTGGATTCCATCGCTAACGGAGGACCCCATGCGCTTCGTTCCAGCCATGCTTGTCGTGGCTCTATTTGCTGCCTGCGGACCCGCAGACGAGTCGGCCGAACCAGCCGAGATGGCGTCGGGCCCAACTCTGGCAGACTTCGCCGGGACCTGGGAGACGACGGCTATGATTGAGGGTACCGAGGAGCCAGTGCAGACCAACATGTCGGGATCAGCTGATGGCTCTGACTGGGTCTTGAGGCTCGAGGGTCGGCCGGACATCCCCATGCGGGTCTCAATCGTGGGCGACAGCCTCATTGGTGAGACAACCCAGTACGAGAGCATCTTGCGCGAGGGCGTGATGGTGACGATCCGCATGGCATCCGTACTCAGTGACGGAGCGCTGGTCGGAAACCTGGTGGCCACGTACCAGATGCCGGATGGCGAAGAGATCGTGTACGGAACGACGCGCGGTACGCGCACCATGAACTAGCGTTCGACCCTTCTCTCGGCCGCCGGCGCGCTCGAGCGTTTCTGATTGTGAATTAGAGGAGGCTTTCAGCCGCGAACCGGCGGCCGGCGTAGGTCCCAACTGCGGTGCCGATGACCGCGAGGAACAACGCGCTCATGAGCCCGATGAACCATCTGAGCCACCACCCGATGGCTCCGCCGATCGTGGCACCCGTGATGGCCAGGAGTTTAGATGCCATCTTCCACGACCGCTTTCAGCCCGCCGAGGACTTTGTCCCAGCTCTCGCGGGTGTGCGCGGTGGTTTCCTCGTCGTGGAAACGTCCCTGAGTGATCGACACCGTCGTCACATCACCGGCGGAGGTGAGCCTGTAGGTCGCGGTCGTATGTTGTGTCGGGTCGTCTTCGGTGGCCGGGGTAAAACAGCTGTGTTCCAGGAGCGACGGCGGCTCGATGGCCGTTATGATTCCCTTGACCACGGTCATCTCTTTGCCTTCGACCATGGTGTTGAACAGGAGCGGACTCCCGGCCTTCCAATCTGAGATCGCTTCACAGTTGAAGAAGTACTGCTTTGTGATCTGAGGATTCGTCAGTGCCTCCCAGACGACCGCGATACCGGCATTGATTCGGACGGATTTCTTCACCGTGAACTCGTCGCTCATGCTCAGATCCTCTGCAACAGGCTGCTGTTGAGGTCAGGTCGCTAAGGTGGGCGGCCATCACGTTCCATCGGGCGAGGTGAACGACTCATGACGCGTCCGAATCTTCCACCCGTCCTGATGCTCCACCATGACGGCGGTCCAGACTCCAGTCAAGTCCGTGCGGACGCCTGCCACGTCTATCGACGACCACGTCACCGTTGCGGTCAGGACGGCAACCTGATCACCGAGAATGTTCACGTGCATCTCGTCCCAGGTTGCGAGGCGGACCTCCTGCAACGTACGGTAGAAATCCCGCGCACGGTCCGCAAACGCTTGAAAAGACGGGTAGAGTCTTCCGTCGCTGACCACCACCGCGTCCGGCTCGTAGTAGCTGAGCGCCGTGTCCGCATCCGTCGCCCGCAAGTGGTGCCACGCCGCCTCCTTCACGGCGCGTTCGATCGCCGCACGCCGCGCCGGTGACAGAGGAGACCCAGGGGTGCTCACAACGACCTCACCGCATGGAGCCGCGGACGTCTCACCCACGCTCGCTGAAACCGACGGCATCGACCATTCGTCAGGGGAGACGAAGCCATAAGGAAGTCCGACATGGGTATCCCGCCTGATGCGCTCGGATTTGCCGTCGTCTTAGCCACGCTGCTTGGCACGGCCTTCGGCGTGAAGTTTCTGGTGTGGGGTAAGAGGCCGCTGCGGTCGCTCCGCGGCACTGCAGACGAGGCTGCAACGGACGAGCGCCTTACTGATCTGGAGGAGCGGGTCCGGCAGCTATCGGATGTCGCGATGGAGCAATCGAGGTTGCTCGAGGAACACCATGAGCGGCTCGATTTCACCGAGCGCATGCTGACCCGAGGCCGGAGCGAAGAACCGACGGCGAAGACCACCACTCGGTGAGCACGGACGGCCTGCTCCTATCGTCGCCGTTGTGCGAATAGCCACTGTGTGAACGCCTCGGACGCGTACGTGGCATCCCAGGAGTTGTGGTTGAGGCCGAGGTACTCCGTGTATCGCACGCTGGCCGACACGGCCTCGAGCGCTGTGGCGGCCTCACGCGATCCGACGACCGGCACCACCGCATCCATCTCGCCGTGAAAGATCCAAACCGGCGTGTTGGACAGCTGGCGAGCGACCGCTGGAACGGTTGCTCCGCTATCGGGCGGCACGACCGGGACCGACCCGCGGAATCCGGGAGGGTCAGGGATATAGCCGCAGATTGGCGCGACAGCCGCGAAGCGCTCCGTATGTCGGTAGGCGAGGTACCAGGTGCCGTGACCGCCCATTGAGAGGCCCGTGAGATACACGCGGTCGTCGTCGCCGTTGAACTCGTGCATCGTTTGCGCGAGGGCCGCTAACGCCATGTCGGCCGGTGCTCCCACCCAATGGGAGTCTCTCGGGGCCTGAGGGAACACGACAATCGCGGGAAAACGTTCGGGGTCTTGCCGGATCGCCGGGCCGAGTCCTACTGTGGTCTGCAGGAGGCCGTCCGAACCGCGCTCGCCGGCGCCGTGGAGAAAGAGAATCACCGGCCACTGATCCTGAGTCGCATAGTCGGCCGGGACGTACACCTGGTAGCGAACGCTCGTGCCACCCATGTCGACCGTTCTGTCGAGGAACCCGGTCTCGACGTGTTGGGCGCTGAGGGGCCAGGCACTAAGCAGCACGAGTGCGAAGGAAGCAAGAGCCGACATGCGCACGGTATCCTCCGAGTGGGATTCGCGACTGGTGCGGTGTGATCTTTCAAGTATGGGGCCGGGGTCTGCGCGATGGCAATGCGGTTTCCGTGGGACCTCTTCCATCGCTAGTCCCACCAGAAATGCAGGTACTGCTGACCCCGGTCGCGCGTCGGACCGAACCCTTCTCGCCGGGCCTCACGGGCCTCGACTGCGAACAGGCGTTCACGCGTGCGTGGATCATCTGGTAGCCGGACCAACAGTGCGTCGGCGTACGGGCCACCTTCTTCCTCAAGTCGGTCGTCAGAGTCCAGCACATTCAATACATAGACCGTGTCGGCACCCAGGGCATACAACGAGTCCACAAACGTCTCAGCCTGGGCTGTCGTCTCAAAACGATTCGAAGCAAACGCGTAGGGGTTGGCGTTCGCGCTGAGTCAGGCCCGGGCCTCGTAGCGGGGCCCTTGGTCGGCGTACCGCTCGAGCTCGCGTTGACAGGCGAGCGACGATACGGCGAGGATCGTGAGGGCCGAACGGCTGACACGCCGGCAGGAGTTTCTAGGAGCCATATACACCGTGTTTTGGCTGGAGTGTGAGGTTCACGGACGCGGTGCAAGCTCGCCAATCAGATCGAGAAACGGTGCCAGGCTTGCCTCCAACGTGAAAACCTCATCCGGCACCGAAACGTTCAGGCGAACTTGCCGCAGTGTACCGCCTGACAGCCGTTGTCCCGTTTCGAAGTTGCGCTCACCGCTCGTGAACGGAAACCACACGCCTTCGATCTCGCGAGAATCCATCCAGCGAGGGCGACCGGCCTCCTAAGTCCCCTTTGGCCACCAGCGGCCGACCTGCCGCACATAGCCTTCGTATTCTTCACCAAACATTCGTCGGAGCACCCGTTCCTCGTACACCACGACGAACATGTGTGTGACGAGGAGGAAGAGGACGGTGAACCCAAGTAGCACGATCGACTCGAAGAACACTGTTGCCCCACCGAGGGCCAACGCTGCACCGATGTACATGGGGTTCCGAACCACACGGTACGGACCACGGGTGACTAACCGTCGGGGCGGGTCGAATGGCGCGGGTGTTCCCTTGCCGATCAATGCGAACGTGAAGACGCACCATAGCGCGATCGATCCGCCCAGAAGAACGATCGCAGTCCCAGTCACCTGCGGGATGCCGATCGTCTGCGGTCTCGTAATGCCCGACCAGGCCAAGAGCTGTGCCGGGAGGAAGATCAACACGAAGCCTATGAACACCGCGGCGTACGTTACGGCTCGCATGAGCACGAACATCGGGTCAGGTCGTCGCGCGCTTGATCACGCCCTCAGCCACCTACGGCTTGTCGCCCGGAGATTCTCCTCGAGTTGCCGAAGAGGCCGACGCATCCAGGGCTTCTCGTACGGCCGTGGCGAGTTCCGTGAGGGTCCAGGGTTTTGGCAGTGCAGAGACGCCGGGCGCGGGCGGGATGTCGCCCGTCAATGCACTCGGCGCGTACCCGCTGGCGAACACAAATGGCACCGTCTTCTGGTCGACGTGGAGCACCTCGTACAGCGCGCGACCACCCATTCGCGGCATGATCATATCTGTAAGGATGAGGTCAATCTCCTCGCGATGATCATCGAAGACCTCGAGAGCCTCATACCCGTCTTGAGCGATCAGTACCCGATAGCCGAGTCTGGTGAGCGCTCGTTCGGTCCCGCGACGGATTGCGGGCTCATCCTCCACGACTAGGACGGTCTCCGAGGCACGCGCGAGTTTCAACGGGGCCTCGTCGCTGCCGCGACCGGATTTCGGCATCGCGGATCGAGCGATCGGGAGATACACGCTGATGGTGGTGCCCTCGCCGAGCTCGGAGGCCACATCGATCGCGCCGCCGTGTTGCTTGACGAGCCCGTACACGACCGCCATGCCCAGGCCTGTGCCACCGCCCATCGATCGGTTCGTGAAAAATGGCTCAAACACCTTTGCCTTCGTCTTCGCGTCCATGCCGTGACCAGTATCGGAGACCACGAGTCGCACGAACTGGCCGGGCTCGACGGTGCTTCCCAATATCTGATCCTCAACCGCCACGTCTTCGGTCGTGATGCTCAGGTTGCCCCCATGGGGCATCGCGTCGCCCGAATTCGTCGCGAGGTTTAGGACCATCTGTTCGATGGATCCGGGGTGGGCCCAAATGGGATGTGCATTGGCATCCGGAGTCACCGTGATCTCGACGTGCTCCGGGATCAATCGCCGAAGTGTCAGCTCGAGGTCACCCAGGAGCGCACTCAAGTCGACGGCACGGAATGTCAGCTCCTCACGTCGCCCGAACGCCAGGAGCTTCTTGATGAGGCTCCTTCCTCGTTGGACGGCGTCCTGCAGCTCACGAATGTCTTGGACGGCCTCCGAATCGGTTGCTGAAACCTTGGGTGCCACCATCTCGCTACTGGTCTGTATGACGGTCAGGAGGTTATTGAAGTCGTGAGCGATGCCACCGGCGAGTTGGCCCACCGCCTCCATCTTCTGCGACTGTCGCATGCCTTCCTCGAGTTGGCGTTGGAGCGTGAGATCTTGGACCGTGCTCAGGATGGCAGCACTCCCTTCGAAGTCCACCAATCGCGAGGAGATTTCGGAGACGATGACGGTACCGTCACGATGTAGCAGCCGGTACTCGTTTGGTTCGCCGATTCCCCCGTCCGCGATTTGCCGCATTTGGGCAGCGGCGCGCGCGCGATCGGCCTCGTATTGGTGCACGGATACGGGCTGCCCGGCCAGCTCTTCTGGCTCGTAACCGAGCAGGTTGGACAGCGCAGGATTCGCGTAGAGAACCGTCCCGTCGAGTCCCAAGACGCCGACCCCAATCGGCACGCGTTCGGTGAGCGTACGAAACCGCTGCTCGCTCTCTCGCAGGGCCGTTTCCGTCTCCACGCGTTTCGTAACGTCGCGTTGCACGGCGAGGTACCCGATCACTTCCCCATTGTTGTCCAAGACGGGATTCGCCGAAACGTCCATGGTGAGGAGCTTGCCGTGTTTCGACTTATTGATGATCTCGCCAGTCACAACTTGCTTGTCGAGGAGGGTGCTCCAGAATTGCTCGTACACCTCTCGAGCGAGAAGACCGGACTTGATGATCCGTGGAGTGGAGCCCACGGCTTCTTCGGCGGTGTACCCGTACACCTGCTCGAATGCTGGGTTGACGTACTGAATCTCGCCTTCGCGGTCCGTGAGGAACACCACGTCCGTCGAACGCTCGATCCCCAGCTTGAAATTGCGCAGTTGCTGTTCGACTTCGCGCTGTCCGGTGATGTCGATTCCCGTGGCGATGACGAGCTGGACGGCCCCGTTTCGCGTGAGGGCCGAGTTGGACCATGCAATGCGACGCCGCTCACCGTTCTTTGTGACCCAATGGTTTTCGAAGGCGTTGGGGAACTTGCCGGACGCGAGGCGTTCGAAGGCTGCTCGCACGGCCGGGGCCTCGGCCGGGTCGAGGAGCTTGTCCCAAGCGACCGTTCCCAATATCTCGCTGCGATTGAATCCTGATAACTCCTCGCAAGTGCGGTTGAACCGCACGACCCGTCCGTCCGGATCCACCACGATGATGAGTGCGGCTGTCGCCTCGTGGATCGCCTCCAAGGAGGCGAGCTCGGTGCGCACGCTCACGTCGGCGAGGCGACGCGCCAGCCCACGCACGACGGCGAAGTAGAGCAAGGGGCCCACGATGATGGCCAGCAACAAGGCGTCCAAGAGTGCCGCCGTCCATCCGGCAGGAACGTTGGCGGCCCGCAGAATGCCCATTACCACGATCTCGGACAACATGACGATCATCAGGACACGTACGATGACCGAGGTTGTCGTCACGTTCGGACGCGACAGAGAGGAGCCCGTGGAATCAAGCTCGGGACGAGTCGTTTCAGAATCTGCCAGTCAGCGACCTCCAGCGTGGCTGAGCTCACGACCCTGATAGGCCGAGTCCTGCCAAATGGAAGGCAACACCGGAAGTGAATCTAACGTGTGAGAGCCCTGACGTGCTGGGGTGACGACAAAACGGTCAGTCCATAAACCGATAACTGCCGACGAGCTCGACGGGTGTCGGTGCGGGTGGAACCTCGCACCGGTCCTTGATCTCCTCCTGGAACCTCCTGAACGCGGCAGTCGCTGCCAGCGGGCCACGATGCCGGTGAGATGCGGGCGAAATCGGCGTCGCGTACGTGGTAATTCCAAGCCCATGGAATGGCTTGAAGAGCGAGGACCTGGGCAGCGGTCATAAGGGGCCGGGGTGCGTCGCAACAGAAGGCCGTCGAATCGATCGGTGTCTGGGCGCGCACCGCCGGCGCGTGGAACGGCAGAATGGGGACGAACAGAGTCACCAGAAGCGCCAACGCTGATCCACAGGCCCAGTGGAACGAACGGTGTCCAGTTCGATGCTTGACGCAACGAGCGCGCATCCTCACCCCCGCTGGCGTAATCTACATCCGTGCTCAGGCAAGACCACTATGGCCGGAACGGTCAGCCGTCGCAGAATGGCTGGTACCGCGCGGGGCGTACTTCGGGCGCCCAAGGTGGTCTTGTATGGACGGCGACAGCACCGATATGGTTGCGTTGCCCGGCTAGATGTCGTCCGGCACGTCGTCGAAGAACTCTACCTCGCCCGTCTCCAGTGAGTACTCGGCGCCAATCACGAGGAGTCCGTCCTCTCGAACTAACTGCTCGAGCAACTCCGATTCATGACATAGCTGTGCGACCGACGCGCGGACATTCGCACGGACGGCGTCTTGGACCAGCGCGTCGACATCGTCGTCGCTTGCGCTCTCGAGCAACGCCTCCACCGAGGGACGTATGCGGTCGACGATCGACCGCATGTGCGGTGAATGCGTTGCCGTCCCCTTCCGCAGCTCGTTGACGGTGGCCAACACGGCCCCGCACTGGGAATGGCCAAGCACGACGACCAGGCGCGTACCGAACTTCCCAGCAGCGAACTCCACACTGCCGATCTGCGAGGGCGCCACGATGTTGCCGGCCACGCGGATGACGAAAAGATCACCCAGGCCCTGGTCGAACACGACCTCGGCGGGTACGCGCGAGTCGGAGCAGCCGAGGATGACGGCGAACGGCTCCTGGCCTGCGACGACGCGGTTGCGACGCGAGGAGTCGCTGCGCCTGTCGAGGCTCGGCGCGTCGGTGACGAAGCGTTGGTTGCCTGCGCGGAGGCGTGCCAATGCATCGCGTGCCGTGGTCACGAGACGGGAGACCCGTTAAAGCTGAGCTTCAAGGCGGATTCGCCGACGTGAGCCGTGGAGCCGACGAGTGAGGAATCAATGGCCACACGTGTCAACGCAGTCGCGTCGCTGTCACCCGCATGACGGCCATCCACGTCTCGCCATCGTCCCCCGAAAACTCACTGATCCAGGTGAATGAGTCGGGGAGGATGTCGGCGAACCGCACGCGTTGCAGCCCGTAGTCGTTGGGTGGCCCGGTCAACACCATCTCGTCACCGTCCCATGTGGCCTCCATCGTGCCGAAGTCGTCACCCGGCGTACGACCCATACCGTTCGCGGTCCACGCGATCCTCCATTTCTGCGTCCGCACGTCGAATGTGCGTAGGGCAGAGGGCAGATAGTCGTGTCCGAGGTCGCCTAGGTAGGCAGGTAGTTCGTCCTCGGCCTGGTACCAGAGATCTTGCACGGCGAACCCACCGAGCGTGTAGCACCACGTCCAGATTGCGGGGCCTACGACCGCCCACGTCCCATCCTGCCTTCTCATCTCTTGCGTTCCCTTCCAGATCCCCGCGAGCCTCCCGAACTGCTCCAGCTCGATCGGCGCCGCCGGATGACGTTCTCCGAAACCACCGTCGGCGAGAAACTCCCGAATGGTTGGGATCTGTGTGACTGCGTCGAGCCGGGATTGCGCCAAGAGTGCGTCATGAGGAAGCACGGCGAGCCCGAACGAGAGGCCCGCGGTCACCAGCGAACACGCGAGAGAACGGCGGCTGCACGTCATGTGGATCTCCTTGCCGGGGGAAGGCTCACATTAGTAACCACCGGTTCGATCTCTGTTCCTCAGCACCGCCATCGCCATCTCCTGGAATCCGCGCCCGCGATCCGCCTGCGTGATGTACGTGGGTGGGGAACTGAGGCGCCCGAGATGTTGCTCCACGTTGCGGACACCGACGCTCACCGGGAAATGCGCGAAGGCCGCCGCATCGTTACCCGAGTCGCCGATGAACAACCATCGGTCACGTTCGCTGTCCAGGTCAGCGTCGAGTACGGCGCGCGCGGCACGCACCACGCCGAGTGCCTTGTTCCAGTCTCCGGGGACAGCGTGGGCATGGACGCTCGACACGGTCGACCGCGCACCCGTCTCCTCGATGAGGTGAAGCAGGCGGTCGATGTCGTCTTGGGCGAGGCTGACGGTCTCGCCCACGTCGTAGGCCAGGTCGCAGCGACGGAGGTATTGGTCGCCCGCCGTCTTGATGGAGGGCATCTGGTCGGCGACCCGGGCGCGGACTCCGGAGAGGAGTTCCTGGCTCGCTGCCCGTTCACCCGCCTCCTGGTAATAGCCATGACCCAGGGTCCGGCCGGTCATCCAGGCCCACCCGGCTCCGTTCTCGCCCACGGCGAGGTCCACGGGCCAGAGATGCGCGGCGACGTCGCTCCAGCCGAGCGGTCGCCCGGTGACCGCGATCAACTTGAGGCCCGCGGCCGCGAGCTGGTGCATCGCGTCAAAGGCTTCCGCCTCCATCCGCCCGTCTCGCGTGACGGTGTCGTCGATGTCGGAGATGACACCCTCGAGGGCGGCCAATGTCTCTCGAGGGATGTGTGAGAGCGGGTTGGGCATGGACAACGGGCGACCTCATTCGTGGTGTGACACCGGTGTTCCAAACGGGGAGGTAACCGTGCATCATCCTCAGGCGGAGCGCAAGAACGCCCAGGCCGGACGATGCGGTGTCATATGGATGACCCTCCTCATGCCACATACCTCATGAACGCTCGCGTGGAGACGGTTTGGATCGAACAGCGTTGACACGCGAACTGGAACGACATCACTCGGTGGCATTCGGGTGGGCATTGCGCTGCTGCCAGGGAGACCGCGTCATGGCGGAGGATGTATTGCAGGACTGCTACCTCAAGATCGTCGATGGCCGCGCTCGATTCGGCCAACGAGCGGCGTTTCGGACGTTTCTGTTCGGCGTCATCCGTCTCACCGCGGCCAATCGACGGCGCCGAATGGCGCTTCGCAGGATGATCCCGTTTGCGAGTATGGAGGACCGGGACGTCACGGCTGTAGCGGAGGACCCGGTGCCAGACAGCGTCGATGTCGACCTGCTGCGCGCGGCGCTCCGCACGCTCTCGGCCCGTCAACAAGAAACCCTACACCTCGTCTTCTACCAGGACATGACGATCGCGGAGGCAGCGGTAGTTATGGGCGTGTCCGTCGGCACGGCGCGCACGCATTATGAACGTGGAAAGCAGGCGCTCAGAGCTGCGTTGGGTGACGAGCAACTATGACTGGCTCTCTGAAGCCCGACGCTGATCTTCGACGCCTCTTTCAGGAGATGCGTGCAAGCGACGCCGCTGCGGCTCCAGCGTTTTCCCTCGCGCCCCGTCCCGTTCGCCGTCCGCTTCGGCGTCGCGCGCTACAGTTGGCCGGCGCCGCGGCGGTGGTGGCGGCGGTACTCCTGCTCGCTCGCACGGAAACGCCGCCGTACCCGATCGACACCACCGCGACACGATGGAGCGCGCCAACCGACTTTCTGCTCCGCACTCCGGGTTTGGAAATTCTGACCAACGTCCCACCTGTTGGCCAAAGGGGAGCGTCCACCCCCGCAACGCCGGAAGACACCCGTGACGCGAACGATTCTGGACCGAGGATCTGATCATGCACCGTTACATCACTGTCGTACTCTTGACCCTCGTCATGCCGCCCTCACTGCGCGGCCAGGCGCCACCTGCGCAGCCACAGGCCGACGAAGGATTCGGGCGCCATCTGTTCCCTCCCGAGTTGATCATGCAACACCGGCGGACACTGAACATCACGTCCGAACAGCGGACCACGATCACGACAGCGATCCAGGAGCTGCAGAGCCAAATCGTCGAGCTACAATGGCAACTCCAGGACGAAACCGAACAGTTGGAGTCCCTGCTTCAGGGCGATCGAATCAACGAGACGGCTGCTCTCGAGCAGGTCGATCGCGTGCTTGGCATCGAAAACCTGATCAAGCGAGCGCACCTCCGCATGTTGATTCGGATCCGCAACGTGCTCACGCCCCTACAATTGCAGCAGCTCGAGGGCCTTCGCCGTAACCCACCGCCGCCTGACGCCATGCGGTGATAGGAGGAATCATGAACACCCGACGAATCATCGCGATTTCGCTGATCACCACAGTCATGGGGTGTGGTGCGAGCACAGACGTCGATCCAGGTACCCTCGACGCCACCGCGGTCAATGCCCGTTTCGCGGAAATGGACGAGGTGTTGGGAAGCGCGCTATGGCAGAGCTTTGCTGCGCTCGGGGCTGTGTTCGCCGAGTCCCCCACGGGGGCTGCGTTGCTCGAGAGACCCACCGCTCCGGGCGCCATCGCTGCCACGCCGAGAATCCCAACGCCGCTTCGCGGCACCACGTATGTTCTTGCGACGGACCCATTGCGGTACGTTCCCGACCTGACGCGGACCGATGCGCCCGCCACCGGTGTGCGGATCGTACTGTACGCGGTGAATCCGATCACCGGGGTCCCTGTCCCTGACTCAGAGATCGGATACGCGGACCTGACCGACGAGGGCGACGCACTCCCGTCGGGCATTGCCCTGCGACTTCAGATCGTCTCGGAGCACACCACCTGGGTCGAGTACGCGGTGACCATGGACGGTGACGAATTCAGCGGCAACGTGGGCGCAATGGGGTTTGTTTCCAATCCAGACGCACGCGTGGAGTTTGATATCAGCGCATCGAACCTCCGAACGGACACCGCAGTGACGATGGACCTCGATTTCGACATTGCCGTTCCCGTACATGAGTTTTGGGCCGTTGCTGCCGTTCGGAACGTGGACGCCGAGAGTGGTAACACCGGTGCGGTAGATCTCGACCTCACGGTAGGCCAGACCAACATCGGTTTCGACGCCGCCAGCACGGGGAAGACGGTCGATGCCGAAGTCACGGTCGACAATCAGCTCTTCGCCACCATTGCCGCCAGCGGTGGCGGCGAACCGGAGGTGCGTGATGCGGATGGCGAGGCACTCTCGCAGGATGAGATGCGCGCGCTCGGCCATATCATGTCGTTTAACGACACGGCCTTCAGGGTGTTCGGTGACCTTATGCGGCCGGTCGGTCCGATCCTTGGCTTGGAGATGCTGCCGTAGCGCGATGTGTCAGTGACGTACAGGCCCGGGGCTTAGCCTCCCTGCCCCGGGCGGGTGCGTTGTGGGAAGGTCGTTGGCAACCTAGCGGTCGGAGGCGAGGATCGCACAAAGCCCCACGTCCTCTGCCACATCCCATTTCACCATATGTTCTCGCCGGATGCCTTCGAATTTCATACCGACCTTTTCCAGCACCCGACGCGACGCCGGGTTGCGCACGAAGTACTGCGCCTCGACTCGGTTGAGGCCAAGCTGATCAAACCCAAAGTCTATCAGCGCCCTCGCTGCCTCAGTCGCAAACCCTCGATTCCAGAACGGTACGCCGATCCAATAGCCCACTTCGGCGCGGCGATGGGCGAGCTTGAGGGCGAAGCTGATGGCGCCGATGAGGCCTTCCTCACTCGTGGTGACCGCGAGCGCGAGCGACTTCTGTTCCTCCCAATATTCCCGATGCTTCCCGATCCAGGCTTCCGCGACACCATCGTCGTAGGGATGGGGGATCGTCAACGTGGTAGTAGCGACCTCGCGGTCTCCAGCGAGGCGCTGAACGGTCGGCGCATCCGAAAGAGCAAATGGTTGGAGGATCAACCGTTCCGTTCGGAGCGTTGGCATTGGCGCAGTCGAGCGCTCTTCGGTCATGGACGTGGTTCACTTGCGAGGAGTCTCTCTTCCAGCTCTTCAAGCGAGACACCTTTCGTTTCGGGCATCAGACGCCACACGTAGAGCAACTGGAGGATCATCATGCCCGCGAAGAATCCGAATACCGCGCTGCCGCCGAGTCGGTTCGCCACGAATGGGAACGCGTTTGCGATCAAGGCAGCTAGGAGCCAGTGCGTGAAACTTCCAAGAGCTTGTCCACCGGCCCGGACCTGGTTCGGAAATACTTCGGAGATGAAAACCCAAATGACGGCGCCCTGCGACATGGCGAAGAACGCGATGTAGATGAAGAGCAGTCCTGAGATCCAGCCAGCCGCGTCGCTCGCAAACGTGTAAGAAACGAGCCCCAGCGTCGCGATGAGTCCTATCGAGCCAACTGCCATCAGGCTGCGGCGCCCAAAACGATCGATGATCGACAGTCCAACCATCGTGAAGATCAGATTCACGAGGCCGATGCCCGCTGTCGACAGGAGAGCCGCACGATCTCCGAGGCCGGCCATCTCGAGTATCCGGGGTGCATAGTAGATAATCGCGTTGATGCCGGAGACTTGGTTGAAGAAGGCGAAGAGCATGGCCAGCACGATAGGGAGGCGAAACTGTCTGGTGAACAACGGAACCTGCTCACCGGCTTCTCTCATGAGGACCGATGCGCGGATCTCGGCGATATCCCGTTCGATCTCGGGCTCGCTAAGCCCTGAGCTGCGCAGCACCTCCTTCGCCTCTTCGCGCAGGTTCTTCTTGACGACGAGCCATCGCGGGCTGCGAGGAACGCGGGTCACCAGTGCGACGAAGAGGAGGGCGGGCAGAGCCTCAACACCCAACATCATGCGCCACGTGTTGTCGCCTGCACCGCCCAAGAGATAGTTGGAGGCGTACGCGATCAGGATTCCCAATACGATGTTGAACTGAAACAAGCCGACCAGCTTGCCACGTGAGCGTGGGGGAGCGATCTCCGAGATGTACATCGGTGCGGCGACTGACGACACGCCGACGCCCACGCCCCCGATGAACCGAAACACCATGAAGGAAACGATTTCCGGTGCGAGCGCCGATCCGATCGCCGACGACAAGTACAGGACGCCGACCCAGAACAGCGTACGTCTACGACCGATGTGGTCAGATGGTATACCGCCCAGCATGGCGCCGAGTACCGTTCCGTAGAGGGCGATCGCCACGGCGAACCCGTGTATCCCGTCGCTGAGGGCCCAGAGGGTCTGAATCTGTTGCTCGGCCCCTGATATGACGGCGGTATCGAAGCCAAACAAAAAGCCGCCGAGAGCGACCGTGATCGACCAGCCGTACAGTTTTCGCTGAATCGTCATGACGTGACCTTCGAGCTCGTGATCACCGCTCCGGGATCGGCAGTCCTTGTTGGCGGAGAAACGACAGTTGGTCCCAATATCCGCGCTGCAATTGTATCAGGCCTTCCACGACATGGAAGAAACCGCAGCCGCGAAGGCCGTTCGCGTCCCGCCACTCGAGGATGGCCCAATCGCCGTCTTCGAACAGATTCTCCACAATGCAGTGCATGTCCGCGTCGCCGAACTCGCGCCGGAACGTGTCGCGAATGGCGGGGCGGCCTTCCACGGGCTCCCGCACTACCTGATGGTTGATCGCGTTTTCCGCGTACAGCTCGGTGAGGGCGTCCGCATCCGAACGATTGAATGCCTCGACCCACGCCCGGACGATGTCTTTTGGTCCTCGCACTCTCACGCCGTGTGAAACTCCAGTCTAGACCAAGGTCGCTTTGACCGCGCATAAGCTGCGCGCGATGGTTCGGGACTCGCAAGGGGAGACGAGGTGTTACCCGTGTATCACCGTGCGGAGATTCGAGGAGGTGAGCGATATCCCTCGGCCGGGATCACGAGATTGGTCGGAGGGGGGAGCGGGCCGGTTCATGTCACGGCACGGGTAAAAAGGGCATGTACTCACGCCATCCCAAAGTCAAGGCGAATACGACGTGGATCGCGGGAGCACTCACGAGAGTCAGGATCAAGTAGACCGCGGCCTCGTGGCGCGTCATTCGGAACGCCGCGAGCGGTAGTGTCACGGTCAAGAGCACCGGAATCGTGTAGTACAGCCACCACGGAGCGCCGATGGACGTCGCGTACTTCGCGACGAGCATGCCCCCAGGACCGACGGCGAGTGCCACGAGCCAGAGGCGGAGCCGGTTGTGTGGCCGCGTGCGGAGAACAAACGTGAGGATCCCCGCGAGCACGAATAGTGAGACCAACATGAAGATCGGGAAGCGATACGTGGTCGACATGCTCACGGTGGCGACTTGCAGGGTTCGTTACGTCCAGTTCACGAAATCGATATTGCTCAAGTCGTCGATGATCATGACGCGCCCCCGCATGCACTGCTTCCCTGCAACTTGGCAAATCACGGAACCGGCAACGCGGTGGGTCAGTTGCCGAACCATTCGGCGAGGCCGACGCGAGTCACGATAGCCTTGAATCGGGCATTCGTATGCAGCGGTGCGAACGCCGGTTCGACGCCGACGTACGTCAGCGCCGGGGCGGGACCAGCTTCCGCTGCGAGCTCCAGGTGTCGAACGGCCTCGACCGGGCGGTCGAGCAACATCAGCGCTCTTGCCGCCTCGTAACGATCCCACGTGGTGGGAGAGCCTGACAATAGCATCCCAACCGCCGCCGTCAGGAACCGTTCGATTCCGATGTCGGCGGGAAGATCGATAGGGAGTTCTCCATCGATGCCTTCCTGGGCTGCGATCGCTCGGGCTTGCGCGTACGCGTCATCCATCCGACCCAACCTCCAGTGTGCCATCAGAAGACAAATGCGCGCCGTGCGGCTTTCGGGCGACAGGTCCAACATCTTCTGGCATTGTGAGACGGCTTCCTTGAGGTTTCCGGCGTAGTAGAAGATCCAGCCGACATCTCCACGGACGCTTGGCACGACGGGATCGAGTTTGATCGCTTGGCGAGCTGCCCTCACCCCCGCGCCCAACTCGCCCAGAGCCGTTTGGATGTACGCTCGCTGAATCTGTGCGTCCGGCCGACCGGGCGCGGCCTCGGCCGCCCACGCCAGATGCGATGCGGCCGCTGGCCAGTCGAAGTCCGCGAGCGCAATCTGACCGGCCAACAAACGCGCGTCGACGTTCGTGGAATCCGCGTCGAGCGCCCGCTGCGATAGCGACCGGCCGTCCACATCATCGCCCCGCCGTAAGCGCGCGCGGGCGAGCATCACCAATGCGGTAGCGTTGTCCGTGTCCCGATCGAGTGCGTCGAGCAGGATGGTGGTCGCTCGGTCGACCGCGTCGGCGTTGCTGTCACTCAGGAGATACCGAGCGCGAAAGAGCAGATCGCGTACCGTGGAGTCTGCTGCGTCGCTGGCTACACTCCATCGGGGGCCCGAATCGATCGTGATTCCCAGTCCCGACGCGACTCCCCAAGCGAGGTCGCGCTCCAGGAGAGTCACTTCGCCAACGTGTCGCGCGTAGGTGTCGACCCAAATGGGAATGCCGTCCGTGACGCGGATCAATCGCACGTTCGCGCGCAGTGAGTCCGACTCTGCGCGCACGCTTCCCTCGAGGAGATACGCCGCGCCGAGTTCATTGCCGATGTCCGTCGCGGACTTATCGGAGTCTCGGTAGGTCGCCGCCGACGTTCGCGCAATCACGGAAAGCTGGGTTGGATTGGCGCCCGCGAGGTCGTGAATGAGGTCTTCGGTAAGGCCTTCTACGAGGTAATCGCGCTGGACGGCCGGCGCGAGGGATCTCAAGGGGAGCACGGCCAACACCACGTCGGCGCTTCTCGTCCTGTTCGGGCGGCTGCGGGTGGTAGCGATCGCCACCGTGACGAACCCGACAACGACAGCGGCCAGAGCGAGCGAGCGATACCCGAATCGCCTCGCTGGTGCCGGGGGGGCCGCCGGTATCGGTTCGGAAGACGAGACCGGCGCGATGAACCGATAGCCACGGCGCGGAAGCGTTTCGATGTACGACGGAGCCTCGGGGTTGTCGCGGAGCGCAGAGCGAATCTCGCGGATGCACGCGTTGATGCCCTGGTCGAACTCGATCACGGTGTCGGACCACACACGTTGCTGGAATTCTTCGCGCTCAACCAGCTGGCCAGCATTCTCCACCAGCAGTGCGAGCACTTCAGCCGTCTTGGGTCGAAGTCGGATTGCCCGGTGCCGCCCGTCGACGGCGCGTGCCAACTCGCCGGTCTCCGGATCGAAGACGAAAACGCCGAACTGAATCTGCGATCGGGTCATCCATCAATCATACGCCCGCCGTCACCAGATTCCAATAGAGACCGGAGGTTCAGCTAGTCTCCTATGTTCTTTGGTGCCAGTCGGTTACAGTTTCATCGAGATTTCATTCCTGTCTCACCGACCTGCCATTGTCCCAGAACGAGCCTCGACCGTATCATGGGCTCGGAACGACGGCCAGCGTCCATAACGTTCGCGCAGGCGGTCGAATGTCTTTCACGATCTCGTGGCAAGGGAGCTTCTGAGAATGACTACGCAATTGTCCCGCTTCGGTGTGCCGAAGCAGGGGTGGACACCTCGTCTGCTGGCGGTACTCCTGAGCGCATTCGCCGGAACAGCCTGCAACCCGGCGGGCGCGCGAGAAGCGGTGCAGATGGAGTCGCGTTCGTCGACCCGAATGCAGGATGATCCGGTGGTGGTCGTCCCCGGGGCCTCAATAATGAATGCAGACGGCATCGAGCCGTTCTACGCGGATGCAGGTCGTTTCAACATCACGTTCAGGCGCACCCAGCTCGGCGGAGAGTCCTTGTTGAGCGTTGAAACGCATCTCGTCGGATCCGGCCTGCCAGGCGTGGATTACATGGCGCTTGACCGCGCAACGCTTGGTCTGCGAATGCGAAATACGGCCTATCTGGCATTCGGCGGTCACCACCTGACCGTGATCGTTGAGGGACGACGCGCACGCGGCGCGTTCGTGCCGTACGCCGACAGTGCGTCTTTCGTCTTCGATCAAACGATGGATGTCGAGCCCTTCGAGGAGTTCCTCCTCGGATGGGTATTGGCAACGCTTCCACTCGAGATCGGCTCCACGTTTCGTCTTCCCACACTTGCGCCAACTCGAGATGGAGGGCCGTTCAAGATCCGTTGGTTCGACGCCGAAGTCACCGGCGTCGAGTCAAGGGAAGCGTATCGGGGGGGTCAGGCGGTGGACACGAAGGTGGTGCAGGCGCGCGCGGACGATGGGACGAGCGACGTCGTCTTTTGGCTCAGCAGTGATCCACCGTACGTGGTGAGGCGGGAGCTCACGGGTGGCGGTCGCACGTCATCGATGGAGTTTCTGAGTGTCGACCGCCTTGAGTAGCGGCAACGGTTGACAGCGCCTCAGCAGGGCGACCCAGGCAAGTCATTCGGCTGTGACCGGGGTCACATGGGGACATCAAGCCTTGACCAAACGGCGTGATTGCCCTATCGCTCCGGTATCGCCAACTGCCGAGCATCCAGTCATGCATGTCATCCTCCTCGGTCCCCCGGGTTCTGGCAAGAGTACGCAGGCGAAGCTCCTCGCCGATCGGCTCGGTGGTTGCACGATCGCGACCGGTGACCTCCTTGGCGACGCGGTTCAGCGTAGTACCGATCTTGGCCGGCAAGCCGCACAGTATATGGCCCAGGGGTCAATGGTGCCGGACAAGATCATCCTGGGTCTTGTCGGGGAGCGACTTGCAGCCCCGGAGGTGGCGGAAGGGGTTGTCTTGGATGGCTTCCCACGTACCGTGCGCCAGGCTGAGAACGTGAATCGGATGCTCGCTGCCCGGGGGAAGGTTGGGCGGTCCGTTGTGCTGATCGACGTCGCCGAGGAAGAGCTGGTTCGGCGGCTGCTCACCAAAGCGGCAGCTGAGGGGCGCAGCGACGAGGACCCGGAGACGATTCGACAGCGGCTCGTAGCGTACCGGAACTCCAACGCGGATGTGGTTGGGTATTACCGAGAGATGGGCGTACTGAAGATCGTTTCAGGGAAGGGGACCGTCGACGACGTTGCCGAGGCGATCAAGCAGGCAATAGGTCGGTAACGAACGAGCTACACTCCCCTAAACGGACCGACGTCGGATGTGCCCCTCGAGGAGTCTGTATCGACTTCTTCGATCAGCAGTTCGGGGTGGCGGCGCGGTACGGCGACGCGGTACCAGATGAATGGGAGCAACGGATTCGGCAGCCAGTACAGCCAGCCCAGGTTTTTCACGCGGTCGCCATCGGGCAGGCGAAGGTCCAGCCAGACGTAGAGGAATTTGTAGGGGCAAAGGCCGGGAATGAAGTTCGCCGTGAAACCATTCGTCAAGAGATGCTTCTTGCGGATGTAGAGGTTGCCCTCGAAAGCTGTAATCCCCCAACCGACGGGTCCTTCGGCGATGAGGGTCCCAGTAGGACGATGGGTAATCCTAATGAACTTCATGCGCTTGATCCCCGATCGCTACGCATCATGTCCGTCGTGTGACCGGGTGACGCACAAATACCAATGAATGTGCCCTCGATGCTGCGAACATAGGACACCGTCTGACCCCAAGTCATTACCTTCGGCTCGGCCATGACGGTGGCGCCTGCTTGCACCGCACGATCGAACGCCGCCCGCACGTCGTCTGTGAAGAATGCGACCTCGACGCCAGCAGGACGCCCGTCTGCCGGTCGTGTGTACCCTGGCAGCAACAGAGAACCGAGTGCATGCGTGGCGAGCTGTAATGGGCCACCATCAGTCGCGAGTTCCGCGAACTGGTACACCGCAGCCGGATCACGGTTTGGGATCTGCACATCGAGGTCCACGAACTTCGCCTCAATCCCAAATGCGCGTTGATAGAAGTCCAGCACCGTTGGGACGTCGTCGACGTAGATGACCGTTCCAGCAAGCTCCATAGTCTCCTCGTGGTGCGGTGCGATTGATGGCGATCTCTCTAGTGACCGATCTCATGACTCAACGCCCAGCCCTTCAGTTCATCCAAGGCCGCGGATGCTGTTCACGACGTCCGGAGAGCGATCTTCACTCCTGCTTCATGCTCGAGGAGTGGTGTCGTCTTCTTCTCCGAAATACCAGCGTCGATCCTTGATCAACAAGGGAAATGGGATGACGGTAATGATCAGGACCACGAGATCTGGGATCCCGAACTGGTCCACAACGATGGCGATGGTTATGACGACCAGCAAGGAGAGGGTTAAGTAGTAGGCGATCCTGCTGCGTCGCACTAGGAGGATGGCGAGGACGATGAGGACGCCTGCGGTCAGGTATCCGAGGATGGCCATCACTCCCCTGATCACGCCGCCTTCGGGCATTGCCGGGTGCCACGGTCCTGCAAGGCTCGTGGCAAAGACGAGCCATATGATGGCGTTGACGAATACGAGAACGACAGCGACCGAGAACGAGAGCGGCTGTTGCGTCATGACAGGCTCTTGGAATCCTCAAACCCAAAGGTGGACACTTTGACCACCGCGCTCAAAACCGTCCGAATGCGCCCACTTGGATGTTGCGCTTGTTCGAACGCTATGAACCCAAGCGGGCCAAACGCCGTGAACACTCGTCGACACCTTCTTGCACATTGGCCTCGGCGTAGAGATCTCGCGCCTTCTGCCACAGCGTCTTCGCCTCCACAACGCTTCCGGCGTCCTCTTTGAGCATCGCCATTGGCGTCAGCGCGTTCGCGAAGTCGAGACTCGGTGGCTGGTCGTGATTGCGATAGAGCGCTATGGCCTCATTGTAACAGGCTTCAGCCGCGTCCGTGCGTCCCATGCGTCGATGCAAGTCACCTACGTGTCGAACTGAATGCGCCAGCAAGAACGCATCGCCTAGATTGCGGCTGATGGTGACGGCTTCCTCGTACAACGTCCGCGTGACATCGTCGCGGCCCATCTCCTGCTCGACATGTCCTAGCTTCCGTAGCGCGTGTACCAGTTCCTGGTGGGCACCGATTTCTCGGCAGATCGCCACCGCATCGACCAGCATGGTGTGCACGTCACCCATGATTTGCTGCTGTTGCTCGTGCGACTGTGGTGGAGACGTCATCGTCTCGCGTCGCACGGCCCACGCTTCTTCCATGAGTTCGATAGCGGTGTGGATGTCTCTTGTATTCACCGTTTCTCCACTACATGCCACGCTCCAGAAGATCGTCTTCCTCTAGTTGCGTGGAGCTTCGAATATGCTATCGGGTAACGGTCCAACATCGATGTGGTCGTAGCTGTATTCGAACACTTCTTCACCTTGCGAGATTACAGCCTTCGTGAAGACCTGCAACCCACCGCGCTCGATCCAATCCGACCATGTCACCATGACATGTGGGTCCGTGTAGGTGACCTGCAGGCCAATCGGGAGGGTGTCCGATTCGCTGAAGTAGACCACCAGTGAGTCTTCAGACGGGAGCGAGAGGGCGACTCCCACCGCATCACGAGAGGCTCCGGGAGGAGCGTCGACGACCCTTGGGTTCGACAGTCTCGATCGAGGCAACAATGCGAGCATGTGCAGCTCGTGTCCTCGGACGAACGCATCCACCGGGCCCAGATCGGCTACCTCGCCGGACTCGGAGTCGAAGAGCCACCCACCCGAGGAGCCGACTCCCGCCAGGAATCCGAGTGGCACTTGCTCCATCCGAACGCGGCCGTCCCACGACGAATGCATCAACGTGCGGAAGCTCTCGTTCGGTCCTTCCACGCTTGCGTCGGCAAATAGCTGCAACGGTTGACCATATTGGGCGACCCCGGTTGCGCGCTCCGCGGCGTCGAGAATCCCATCGGCAGCCGAACCCTGCGACGGCCGCTCGTTGGGATCCGAACCACAGGCTCCCAACGTCACGAGGACCGGCAGGCTGAGCAGAACCGCTGGCAAACGTCCGCCTTTCGGATGTCTCACGATGTGGCCTAGTGCCCCTCGGAAGTCGAGAACTCGAGCAAGCGCAACGTCCCGAGTTCCGTGGTCTCGCCTGACTCGAAATCCATCAGCCGCTTGCCGAGCAAATGCGGTGGCCGATCAATGACAAAGTCTTGCATGCGCGTTTGCACCCGCGTGGAGGTGTCATCGTAGTCGAGATTCCCCGCGTCGATCAGCGTGACCATGATTGCGCCCGCCGCACCCCAGGCGACGCGCTTCGCAGTGATGATCACACGGTCGTCCCGCTGTTGTCCCCTCGCGTCCCGATAGACACGCTCGTATCCAAGCATCCCGGTTGCACATATGATGATCGCCCATCGCATCTCTGGTAGCATGGTCACCATCGTTCCTCCGAGGTGTTTGGCCGCTACCTGAACGTGCCATGGTGCGTGAGAGTTTCAACGAGCTCGGGCCTTTCGAGCGCCGAGCCAAACCAATTTTCGGCGGCTACGCCGCGTTCCAAGCGACCAGGACGGCCAAAAGACCCGTGACCAGGTTGGCCAGCGTCCAGGCCTGCCTGAGTGGCGCACGGCTGGAAGACAGGTGATGACCGGCTCGACGTTGATTCGCCGTCCATGCCCAGAAGCTGAGGGCGTGATACACAAGGACGACGCCCGGGACCCACGCCAGCGTGTACCCCCACGGTGCACCAAGCACGAGACCCACACCTGCCACGCCGTAGAGCCAGCCAATACTGACGTCGGCTACGGCTATGGCGTGCTCATACACCTTGTACTCAGGAGGCATGCCACGTTCCTGCAGACCGAGCCGTGTGGCGAGCTCCCAATTCAATACCGAGAGCCCCTGACCCATCCAGTGGAACACAAAGGCAACGACTAGCACGAGGATACCGGCAACGAGATTGTCATACGGAAAGGCGTGAGACATAGTCATGGTCCTTACGTCATCTCCCCTCAGCTTCGGCAAGCCACCCGCGCCGGAGATGTTCGATTGGCACACTCGAGAGATACGGCTTGATATCCAGGATCGGTGTACCGTCCAACATGTCTACACCTCGCACGTGGAGGTTGAGACCGTCGCGTCGAACCAACGCGACGACCGTCAACCCGATCGGGTTAGGACGCCGCGGCGCGCGCGTCGCAAAGACACCGTGCGGGCGAGTGTCAGTCGGAGGAGTTGGGAGAAGATCGAAGCCCGAGGCGCGGTCAAACACCCACAAGACGTAGAGGTGCGAGAACCCTTCGATGTCGGTGAGTCCATCCTGCATCTCGGCGTGGATCTCCAGGGTGCCTTCCGCAGTGTGCGTCGCACCGGGACCCTTGGGGACCTGTGCCGTATCGCTGTAGGGACTCCGGATGACGCCGATCGAGTTCATCGTGAACATGGCGCTCCGGCTCATCGCTTCGTCGGCAAAGACTCGACGAACTTGCCCACCAGGTTGATGATCGCTCCCTCCAAATGCCATCCTTCTTCCGCCGGCAGCTCGTACAACGGGTCCGCAGTCGTGACAATGATCATGTCGAGATGATGCAGCAAGACAATCAGTTGACCGCCATGTCCCGCCGCGTAGTCGAAATGGTGGTCGCCGACCGTAGCGGACCACCATTGGTAGCCATAGCCGATGTCGCTGAAGTACCGGCCCATTCGGCTCACTCCGTCGCCGGAGCGATCGATACTTGCCGAGTACCGCTGCAGCGATTTTTCGACCCAGTCGGCTGACAGAACGCGCGTACCGTCGTACTCGCCGTCGTTGAGATACAACAGGCCGAACTTGGCCATATCCCGTGCTGTGAGGGAGATCTCCCCCCAGCCCCAGTTGTAGTCATCCGCGTCCTTGGTCCAACCGCCAACCTCCGCGTCGATCGGCGCAAAGAGATGCAGCTGACCGTAGGATTCGAGATCTGCATTACACGCGCGTGCCACGATGACGGCAAGGAGATGGGACGTCAGGTTGCTATAACGGAACTCGGTTCCGGGATTGCTCAGCAAAGGAAAGCCAACGAGGTGAGGAAGCCAGTGCCAGTTGTCGGTGAAGAAGAGACTATCCAGATACTGACGCATGAATTCCTCGTCGGGGTATCCGGTACGCATCTGCAATAGGTCTCGGAGCGTGATCTGCTCCTTCCTCGGATCCTCGATCTGTCCGGCGAACTCCGGGAAGAATTCCAACATCTTCTGGTCCACACTCTTGAGACAGCCCCGATCCATCGCGACCCCGACCAAAGCCGAGATAAAACTCTTCGTCGCGGATTGCCGGGCGGACAGCTGCCCCACCGAACCTGCGTTGAAGTACCCTTCGGCAATGAGATGGCCGTTCTTGACGACGAGCACCCCGTAGAGGGTCGACAACCCGGTCGCCTCCAGAAAGAGGTCCGCCACCGCCATCGGATCCAGCCCTTGCTCGGCAGGCGTCGACACCTTCCAGTCATCCCCAGGTAGTGGCCTGTAGTCGACCGCTGCGAGTTCCTCAGCCCGAGGGTGCAGCATCTCAACAATGTGGGGACGGGTCTGTTTGATGTGCTCGTAGTCCAGCTCGAGTCCGAGCGGCCCGAGGCTCTGGGCGAAGTCGTCGTAGATACCCGTGACGTCCTCGAACGGAGCGGCAACGGATTCCGACGCAGTGTTTCCGAAGTGGTCTCGCAAATACTTGTTCACCCCGTGGTCGACGAGCGTTTTCACGATCTCGGTCCGACACAGGAACGCGGCGGCGTGAAGTGCCGTTGCGCCGTCGTTGTTCGTGATGTTCAGATCAGCCCCCGCCTCGATCAACGCGTTGGCCACATCCGTCTTGCCAAACGTTGCGGCAATGATCAGTGGCGTGGATCCGAAGGCATCTTTCTCGTTCAGATCTGCACCAAACGCGATATGGTGCCGAATCGCATCGACGTTTCCCTGCAGCGCTGCGAGGTGGAGGCTGATACTCGGCGGTGGGGTCTCCTGGCCGAAGACCAGCCTCGGTACCAGGAGTGTGACAGCGAACAGTGCCGACGTTGCGGTCTTCATCGTTCTTCGTCCCCTCCCATCTTCCCGTTGAGCCTTACTCTGTAGTGCAGTTCGGTGCCGTTCGCTCACCCAGCACCGCTGCAATATCGGTGCACACCGTCCGGTCTGAGGGAGTGCTATGCGCTGATGCGTTCCATCAATTCGGGGATGCCGGCTCGCCGCAGCAACGTGAGGCCGAGGCGCTTGTCAGAGATCCCCTCCCGCAATTTGTACGTGTATCGCGGGGCGTCATGGACGATGTCTCCCTCGAAGTAGCAGAATCGGATTGTGGGACTCGACCTGAGTATGTCCGCCAATTCAGTCAGGTGGGATGAGAAGATGAACCCACTTCGCCGCGCCCTCGCGAAACCGAGGATCACCTCTCCCGAGGCATCGAGAGCGTCCCGTACGTTCGTGCCTTTGAAGACTTCGTCGAACAAGACCAAAGCACGACAACCTTCGGCGAGGATGCTCGCGGCCGTCTTCACACGCATGATCTCCGCGAGGAAGTAGCTCAGGCCAGCTCTCAGGTTATCGGTCGGGTTCAGGCTCGTAAAGAGAGCCTCCACCGGGGTGAATCGCGCTCGGAGTGCGGGAACGCCCATGCCCACCTGGCCAAACAGCACCATCAACGCGATGCTGCGCAGATAGGTGGTCTTGCCTGCCATGTTAGGCCCGGTGAGAAAGATCAGAGGCTCTCCACCTGAGAGGGAAGCCGGGTTCGAGACAGGATCGTCTATGAACGGGTGGAAGACGCCCTCAGCGTCGAGGGTGAAGGCCTCAGATTCGATGAGCTGAGGCATGACCCAGTTGAAGGAGTTCGTCGCAATCGCCATTGCGTTGAGCGCGTCCAACTCGGCAAGCAGCTCCAGCGCGTCCTCTATCCGGTCTCGGTATTCGGAGCGGAGCATGCGATCCAGTCGGAGGAGCGAACCCGTCGCCTCACGAGCTTGAAGAACGATGTTTGTCGTCGCGGCCAGGTCATCGACCAGATTGGCGATGAGGGCTGGCGGGTGAAGCACCCGGAGCGAGGCACATACCTGCGACACGTGGGAAAACACAGCTAGGGTCGCTTGCACGCCCTCATCCAGTTCGCGGAGTAGGTCACGATACCTCACTGCTATCCAGGCGAGCTCGGCGCGCAGGCCGACGGCTGACCTGGCGCTGACGTTGATGTTGGACCGAAGATAGCCGGCCACCGATTCGAGGTGACGATCGTTGAGCTGCACGAGGTCAGTGTGCAGCTGAAGGAAGCGGACGGCGTCCTGAATCCGGTGGATGGTCGGAAGATCCGAGGATGGTCTCTCGAAGCGTCGCCGGAGCGCTGCTCGTCCACGCGTTGTGGCGGTTCGGTCGATGAACTGAAAGACTCCGCCGCTTCCGTCCGCGGCTCTGAACATTTCAAGGTCGGAAAGCGTTGTGCTGTCGATCAGCATGGCGACCACCGTCGAGAACGGTCATGAAGAGACGCGACGGCATCGTGCGATCAGCGAATCCCGTGCCGTCGCTTCGCTTCTGTAAAGCTAACGCGGTCGCCTCACAGGAGCGACGCCGGCGCTGGTCACCGGCAGTGTGCCCTCGAACGAGGGAGCCGGTCTATCCGTCGCGCAGTCGCAAGGTCGTCACGATGCGCCACCACACCGTTTCGCGCACGTCCCGTAGGTCGGGTTGTGGGTGGAATTCGATCAGCGCATCTCCTACGTGCCAGTTGACGAACGCAATGTCGCCATTGGCCTTCCATCGATACGTCACTTCGGTTGCGTAAGCTCCATTGATCTCCACCTCGACGATAGTGACATCCATGTCGGGTAATTCGACACCGACTTGTCGTGCGACCGAGCGTTGGGTCATCCGAATGTGAATATCCAGGATGGGGGCAGGGGCCGCGTACTCTCGTCGTCCAATACGAATCGCACGTCCATCACGGTCTCCGACCGGACCGGTTGGCCACGTCTCGAACCCAGGTGGGTATCGAATCTCGTAGCCGTATTCCG
>CAMYLY010000006.1:118047-137841 GCA_947259405.1 uncultured Gemmatimonadales bacterium
TTCGGTACGTGTGCCACGTCGAGAGGTCGGAGGTGGTCCGTTGTGCCTCGGCCACGGAAAGGCCGAGGAGCCAAACAGCCATCACAAGAAGAGTGGATTTCGCGCTCATGTCGGTGAGGCTTCCGGCCTACGTCAGCTGGCCGGCTTCTCGGACCTCGCCTTTGTCTCACGGACCGTGTCGATGATGATCCAGAGCACCGTCGGGATGAGGTAACCCACGAAGGCTTGGACAAACTGCGAAGAGCGGGTGTTGACCATACCGAGTCCCCCAATGACCGTCGCCAGCATGAGCGCGCTGACGTTGGGAGCGAGGATTCGAACTCTGGCCACGGCTTTCCTGAACAGCGTCCTCTCGAGAACGCGAGAAACCAGGCCGACCATGACAAACCCGCCAATGAGAGACCCGAAGTTGAACATGTCGCTACCTCGCTTTGCTGATGGAGCGGCGCCGGCGACCTCACCTTAGCCTCCCGCTCGAACGCCTGCGGTGAGCGAGATCACCGTCAATGGTGGGAGGTGCCCAACGTGAGGGTATCCCGTTGCCACGCAACGTGATGGCGCGCGCTCTTTCGCCGAACGAGAAGGATCTCGTGGCTGCGCCAGATGAGGATCGCTACGCCGACTCTTGGACCGTCCACAGTGTGGTCCCCCTCACTATCACGAGGGCGTGTCGTGGAGCCTGGTCCGATGTACTTCGCCTCCATCAAGGCAGAAGGATCAGGTGCCTCTTGATCCGGAAAAGCGGGCAATCCCAGGTCACCTCGGACACCTATCGCTTCCGGAGAAGGCGGCCCGCCCGCTCATGCTGACGCCCCTTGAGCCTGCTTGTCGTACTTGCTTGCTCTTCAGTCCCAGAACCACTCTGACTTCTTCACACTCTCTGCTTCATACTCTGTCCCCCCCGACGCAGGTGGCGCCCCGCTGCGTGGTTAGGGAAGATATGCTTGGAGGGAGTCGAGAAACTCGGTACGCCACAGGACCAAAGTACTGACAAAGGCGCTCTGTTCTGAAGGTTGGGTCGGCCGCAAGCCTGGTCCCGCCCCTTCCGCGCCAAATTCTCCAACGCTCCAAGACGCGGAATACTCCAACGTGTCGACCCGATCCCGATACCGTATCACGACTCCGGGCTCCACGCGTGACCAACGCGCCACGATCTCCGAGACGGACGTTGCTTCAGTCTCGCCGGGCGCCCAACTCGAGCGCTCAATCACCGCGGACCCATCAGGATTGAGACGCAGGACCGTCACCCACTCAGATTCAGACACATCGCGATACTCTCCCACGACGGGTGGACCCTGATCCCTACAGGCTACCGTGAGCACGAGCACAGCAACACTCAGCTTCGTCCGGGCACGTCCGTTCATCACGTGGTGATGATCACCTTTCCTTGCAGCTCGTCCTCGATCATGTGCCGGAAGGCCTCGCTGACCTCACTCAGGGGATACGTACTGTCGATGATCGGGGTGATCTTCCCCGCCACGAGGAGATCCCTCAGGACGGCCATCGCGTCCTTCCTGGTCGGCATCGGAATCCCCGGGCCTCGCAGTTGCTGCACGAAGCGGGAGAGAAACATGAGTTTGAAAAAGTAGGGGACGATGCCGAATACCCGCTTGCCTGATGCTCCAAACCTCTCATGCCCGATGAGTACGTATCTCCCATCGGGTTCGAGCGCACGCCTGCATTCGGAGAACTGGTGGTTCCCGGGAACATCGAAAATGAGATCGTAGCGCGCCCCTCCCCGAGTGAAGTCCTCCATCGTATAGTCGATCACCTCGTCAGCGCCGAGTGCGCGGAGCATGTCCAGCTTGCTCGTGCTGTCTACGGCGGTCACGTGCGCGCCGTGCGACTTGATGATTTGGAGAGCGAGGGCACCAACGCCGCCCCCGGCGCCGTTGACCAACACCTTCTTCCCCGTGTGCAGCCGGGGCACGTCCCGGAGATTCATGAGGGCGATGAACCCTGAGGTGGAAACGGAGGCGGCTTGTTCGAACGTGATGTTGTCAGGCTTGAGGGCCAGCAGATCGTGGGGCACGGACACGTACTCGGCGTAGGCGCCGCCGTTCGTCCATTGATCGGTGCGGATGGTCTCGCCGAACACCGCGTCTCCCGAGCGAAACGTTGTCACATTCGTACCGATGGACTCGACGATGCCCGACATGTCGGTGCCCGGGATCGATTTCTTTGGTCTGAAAAACCCAGCTCCCAGCAAGCGAATGACAAACGGCCGTCCGCTCACGATGTGCCAGACATCTGGATGGACCGACGCCGCGCGTACCCGCACCAGGACGTCATCGTCGCCGACCGCCGGCGTGTCGACGTCGCGGAGCTCGAGATCATCGGGAGCTCCGTACTTGTCTTGAACAATCGCCTTCATCGCCGCATCCAGTCCCCTAAAGATCGGGTCATGAACACGCTGTTCGGGTCCGTGACGTAGTCCGAGAACGGAGCGCAATACTCAAATCCGAATCGCTCGTAGAACGCGCGCGCAGGCGCGAACGCCTCCATGGAACCCGTCTCGAGACTCAGACGCTGATACCCACGACGCCGTGCCTCATCCATGATGTATTCGAGAAGGAACGCGGCCACGCCCCGGCGCCGATGCGATAACGCGGTGCGCATCGACTTGATCTCGCCGTGCGTCGCATCCAATTCTTTGAGTGCGCCGCACCCGACGAGAGTCGATTCTTCCCATGCACTCCAGAACGTTACGTCGGGTGCACGCAGACCCCCGATATCCAACGCGTGGCTACTCTCGGGTGGCGAGTGCTGCGCCATCTCGTCGAGGTGCTCCTGGAGCAGCTCGACGACCTCGGGGCTGCTCAGGCCGCCCGGACGGATTTCGATTGGGCCAGACATCTCGTCTTGCGCCGCGTCAGAACAGGCGACTTCCGTTGGGAACTTCGCGTTCCGGCACGGCCAAGACGACCCTGCCGTTCGAATCGGCGAAGCCGGTGAGCAGGCATTCAGACATGAATGGTCCAATCTGTTTTGGCCCGAAGTTCACGACGGCCAGGACCTGCGTGCCGATCAGTGCGTCCTTGTCGTAGAGGTCGGTGATCTGGGCGCTCGATTTCCTGATCCCGACGTCCCCTCCGAAATCGACCGTCAGCTTGAAGGCTGGTGTTCGGGCTTCGGGAAAGTGCTCCACCGCGAGGATCGTACCCACGCGAAGCTCGACTTTCTCAAAGTCACTCCATTCGATGCGTTCCATCATGCTTCGCCCCAGTGCTTGGATAAGCCGGTAGCTCGACCAGCTGCGTGGCTCACCGATGCTGAATTCCGCAGGTCTCGTGTTCGAGATAGGAGGCCAGTCGCGCGACGGGCAACGCCACGCTTCTGTGCGAATTGTGGACGACGGTTTCCGGTGGGAGCTCACGCGTTGCCCAGCCGGCGAACCAGCACTCCGTCTCCAGGCGATCTGCACGCGGCACGGTCTCGTCGCTGTTGGGAACGTGCAGGTCGGATTGGAAAAAAATCCCCGCCGCCGGTACGTACACGCCGAGCGCCCCATCCACATGGGGGTTCCGACCCATCGCCAGGATCTCGACCGATCGTTCCGGATCTGGAAGTACGACGCGCCTGTCGACGGGTTGTACACGCACTGTACTGCCGGTCATCGACCAACGGTCGTCAGGCATCGTGGTGCGGTTCAACGCCCGCGCGATAAAGCTCGCCGTTTCCACTGGCGCATAGATTCTCGCGCCGGCCGCTGCAAAAGCGCGCGCGCCACCGGCATGGTCGTCATGTGCATGTGTCAGCACGACCGCGCGGATCGGCATGTCGGGCCACTGGCTACGCAGGTAATCGATGAATCGCTCCGAGAGTCCGCTGATCCCGAGCCCCGGGACGAGATCGGAGGGTGGAAGCTGGTGCAGTTCGACCCAGCCGGCTGGCGCATCCGCGACGACCAACCCCGACTGTGTCTCCACCACCAGGTGATGGAATCCCGTACGCACACCGCGCACGAGATGCATGCCCGGGTGCAACGTCTCCGTGCGCATTTGCACGATGGCGGGCCACTGCTCCCCGGGCACTTCACGAGGTGGCAGGTTGCCGCTCGGCCGCCAAATTGCGTCTGCTTCGTCCGCGGTGAGTGTGCGCCGACTTCCGACTGCGCGGAACATTTGAACCCCGTCCACCACCAGTTCCAACTCACCCTCCGTGTGTTCCTGCGACCATGTCCAATTCCACACCACCGGAACCCGACCTCGGAGCGGCAGGTCGGCCACGGTTCTGACGGTTTGCAGCCGGCCGTCCTGTATCTGAATGCTCGCAACGGCGTCGGCACCGGCCCAGCGCACATCGCGCCATCCATTGGTGCGCTCGTCGACAATCCAGTCCGGATGGTCGTCGAGCTCCGTCATGAGTTGCGTGGGATCGATCCGTCGCACGGACCGCGCCTCGTTCGCGACCATGGCGCCGGCGAATTCCACATCCGGTGGGGCATCGGAATTGACGATGCGCACGCGATCCGGCGCGATGTAGCTGACAGTGAAGCTGCCTTCCATGTCGGGGTTGGAGCGGCCTGCCGCGGTGAAACGCACGCGGTCGCCGTCCACTTCGGTGATGACGCACCATTCCGCGGGGTAACGCTCGCCGGGCGCTGGCTGCCAACCTTGGAACCGCGCACTCAGATCGAACTCGCCGCGCAGGCAGTACTCTTCGACCGGGTCGCGACGGTCGACCGGTGCGCACGCAACCGAGAATACCGTCATTCCGGCTAGGAGCGGTGCGATCCTCAGGATCGAGACAGTCGAGCCGGCTGCGATAGTTCCTGGCGGCTGGCCACGACTGATACTCGAGCGGTGGGGGCAACCATTCATTGACGATCGTGTCACTGCTGTTTGGCGACTCGGTATCTGAGAACCGTAATGTATTGCGCGGGATCGCCGGGCCCGGCTGCCGTGGGACCTCGGACGTATTCCTCCTCGTGTTCGGTGGCGAGGCGGTAGCCTTGCGACTCGGCGAACGTGCGGAGCCGCTCGACCGTCGGAGCTTCCTGGTCGTAGGGCCCGATGTGGAGGATCTCCGCGATCGTACCGTACTCCCACGTCGTCAGGGACGCGTGTAGTCCAGGCGTTGTCGTGTGCGGGGGAAGCGTCTGTACCGTTTCGGGCACCGGCATGGCGTAGCGACCGATCCACTCTGATCGGGGGCGCGACAACGCTACCGGCCAGCGCGCGCGAGGTGCCGGCTGCTGAGGTCCCTTCGCCGTTGCTGGGATCTGGTAGTACAGCTGGAACAGGAGTCCGAACGCAGCCGCCCCGGCGATTCGAGGATCTCCCTGGGCTTCTACGACCAGCATGCGCTCCGCCGGCCGCGTGGTCAGCTGTGGCTCGTGGAGGTGTTCGAGCTCCGGTGGCACAGCGACCTGTGCGGCGAGAGGGGCGGACCATAGTGCGAGCGTCACACCACCTAAGCAGACATAGTTCATCGTGTTCTCTCCACCGACGTCGTTGTGCTCCACTGATCACGGTCGATCGCGTACAGCGACACGGGGTACCCTCGGACAGTGACCTCGCGTTCGAAGCGTTCGCCAAGACGCTCGGCGAGTCGGATCGAGCGGTGGTTGTCCGGATCGATCAAACTGATCGCGCGCTTCCAGCCGAGTGGGCCGAACGCATGTGCGAGCGACGCCTGCGCCGCCTCGAACGCGTAGCCACGGCCCCAAAACGTGCGTGCGAGTGTCCAAGCGACCTCGGGTGCAGGCCATCCTTCGGGGAAGTAGAGACCAACACGGCCCACGAACGAACCGTTGGAGCGTTCCTCCACCGCCCAGACACCGAAACCGCGGAGGTGCCAGTGGCCCACGATCATCGCCATCTGCCTCCAGGCATCCTCCCGGCTGAGCGGGGTGCGAACGTTGACGTACCGCATCACCTCCGGATCCGCACACATGGCTGCGTAGGCGTCAATGTCATCGTCGCGAAACGGCCGGAGTACCAGCCGCTCAGTCTCGAGCGTGGTGAACGGTGGATCGGATTCGAAGGTCATGGTGCTGTCCACACTCATGCGGTCAGTGCGTCAGTAAGGAAGTCATTTGGCCTCTTGCCGACGTGATCTGGTTCCGGGTCCTCAAGGAATTGTACGGCTTCGATCATATCTCTGCCTTCCAACGTCGCTTTCGCAACGCGATGCATCCCGTCCATCACGGATCCGTTCGCCGAAAGAATGATGGGGTAGGCGAGATCCGCTTCCTGGATCAGCCGGATGTGTGCGACCATCGCTCGCCACGTTGGCCGTTCGTCGCCGGACCACTCTTCGTCAAGCTCGCGGATTTCACCGATTCGTACCTGCTTGCGCGGCGTCTCGCTCGACAGTTCGACCAGTCGGTCTACGTCCCAGGCCAAGAGGCCGCGGCTGGACGGTCGGAAATAGTACTGCTTTCGCATGAACGATTCTCTTACCCGTTAGGCGGAGTCGTCAATCTCGCGGCCGGATCATCGACGCGTCCTCGGGCCGCAACTCATCACACGCATCGGGCTCGACCGTCCACATCGAGTTAGACACAAGCCATTGACCGTCGCTCTTGATGAAGTCGAAGACATCGACACCGCAATGCGTTGTCTCGCCGTCGATCCAGAACTCGTACGGTGCCCACACCACGGCGATGTCGCCGCGAATCAACACGGTCGGTGACCAGTAGCGCTCGCGATACGTGCGCCCGTCGTCTCTGGCTGGATCGATCCAATACGAATTCGGATGTGGTACGATGTCCATGTTGCCACTTTCGGTCACCGCCGCCCGGTACGTCATGCCCTCCGGCGTCTGCAAAGCAGCCATCGCCTGGAGATCGTTGGCGGAGATCGCCGTCATGTAGCGGTCCATGGCGGCGAGCACGGCCGCTTCCTCTCCTGATTGGTGTCCTGGGGGCGCAGGCGAGGAGGCGGGAGTGCACGCCGACAGACATGACAGGACCGCAATCCCGTTCACGCATCGGATCATGTTGGTTCTCAGGGAGGTCTCGGGGCTCATCGCTCTCTCCTCGGACGATCGGGCCAATGTAGGGCCACGCGCCCCGCGTTGCGAGAAGCGATCACGGCAAAAGGAAGTATCGGGCAGGGGAGTCACGAGTGCCACTGCATCGCTTGTTATGTCACGGATACGTCGCAACCTTAACACTTTTCGGAGGATCCATGGCTGAGGGGCGCTGCCCTCGCACGGCAGACCGATCGTGGGCGAGTCGGGAATCCGACTGGTGCGGGCTAGCGGCGGTTGCCATGACGCCACCCGGCACGGCACCTTTCTGTCATGCGAACTCCAATCCTAGCCGTTGCGATTCTTGCCGGGCCCTTGGCTGCGGCTGCCCAAACCACCCCGCCGGTCGTCTCGGCGGACGATTATGCCCACGCCGAACAGTTCCTCGGTGCGAACGTGTCCCGATTGATCCGCGGGACCCCGGGGCGGGCAACCTGGCTGGCCGATGGCCGGGCCTGGTACCGGGTCTCCGGTCCAGACGGGATGCGTTTCATTGTGGTCGATCCGGTTCGGCGATCGAGAGCCGACGCGTTCGACCATGCGCGCCTGGCTCGCACCCTGAGCAACGCGACTGGGGAAGATATTCAGGAAGGACGTCTCCCGGTCCGCACCATTGGGTTGTCAACCGACCGCTCCACACTGACGGTGACGCTCGCGGCCGATCAGGTCCAATGGGTCTGCGATGTCGGCGCGTACGTGTGCTCCGAAGTCGATGATGGCGATCTCGACGACGCGCCGCGGAACTCGAGCGTGTCGCCTGACGGGACCAAAGCCGCCTTCATTCGAGACTACAATCTCTGGGTGCGTGATCTCACGACCGGCGAGGACGTTCAGCTCACGACCGATGGCGTCGAGGATTTCGGATACGCCACGAACAACGCGGGGTGGGTGAAGCGCGACTCGCCGGTCCTCACATGGTCTCCTGACTCCAAGAAGATCGCCACGTTCCAGCACGACGGACGCGGCGTCAGCCACATGTACTTGGTGCGGACGACCGTGGGCGAGCCTCAGCTCGAGGCGTGGCGGTATCCGCTCCCGGGCGACAGCGTGATCTTCCGCGTCCAGCGCGTGGTGATCGACGTCGACCGACGGCGCGTGGTGCGACTCGATATGCCACCGGACGCGCACCGCTCGATGGTGACCGACCACATCGCCTGTGGTGGCGGCCGCATCTGCGATTTCTTGTGGTATCCCGACGGGTCGGCCATGGCTTTCGTCTCGAGTTCGCGCGACCACAAGGATGCGTGGGTCCGCGTGGCCGATGCGGAGACCGGTGCCGTGCGCACGCTCTTTCACGAGCGGTCGGAGACGCAAATCGGTGATGCGAGCGCCAACGAGAACTGGCACCTGCTTCCCGAAACCGACGAACTGATCTGGTGGTCGCAACGCGACAACTGGGTCCATCTCTATCTCTACGATCTCGAAACTGGTCAACTGAAGAACCGTATCACGACGGGTGACGGGAACGTCGTGAGCATCGCGCACGTCGACGAGGCCAGGCGGACGATCTATTTCATTGGGCAAGGGCAGGAGTCGGATCGTGATCCCTACCTCCGTCATCTCTATGAGGTCGGCTTCGACGGCGCCGGTCTCACGTTGCTGACACCGGAGAACGCCAATCACTCCGTCTCGATGGCGCCCGACGGGCAGTCATTCATCGACACCTACTCGACGACAACGACGCCGCCGGTGAGCGTGCTGCGCGACGCCGACGGGAGAGAACTCGCCGAGCTCGAACGCGCCGACATCTCCGAGTTGGTGGCGGCGGGCTGGAAGCCGCCCACGCCGGTCACGATGAAGGGGCGTGACGGTAGGACCGACATTTATGGGCTCATGTTCACGCCGACGGACCTCGATTCGACGGCGAAGTATCCGGTTATCGACTACATCTATCCCGGTCCGCAGAGCGGCAGCGTCGGGTCGCGAAGTTTCTCCGCAGCGCGGCGAGGTCACCAGGCGCTGGCAGAGTTGGGGTTCGTCGTGGTGGCGATCGATGGCATGGGCACGCCGGGGCGCTCGAAGGAGTTCCACGACGCGTACTACGGGCGCATGGGCGACAACACGTTACCCGACCAGGTGTCGGGCATTCAGCAGCTCGCCGAGCGTTACCCGTTCATCGACGTCGAGCGCGTGGGGATCTGGGGTCATTCCGGGGGCGGGTTTGCCACGGCCGGTGCGATGTTCCGGTATCCCGATTTCTTCAAGGTTGGGATCTCGCAATCGGGGAATCACGACAATCGCAACTACGAAGACGACTGGGGCGAGCGGTACCAGGGACTCCTCACGACCAACGGTGAGAGCGACAACTATGATGCCGAAGCCAACCAGACGCACGCGGCGAACCTCAAGGGCAAGTTGATGCTTGCGCACGGTGCGATGGATTCCAACGTCCCACCGTACAACACCTACCTGGTGGTGGATGCGCTGATCAAGGCCAACAAAGACTTCGATCTCGTGGTGTTCCCCAATGCGCGACACGGGTACGGAGGTGACAACAACTACATGATGCGCCGCCGTTGGGATTACTTCGTCCGGCACCTGCTCGGGGTGGCGCCCCCGAAGGAGTACGAGATCGGACGGCGACAGCTCGTACCGTAGTGGCGTGTCAAATGGGTGGAGTGGGTCGGGCTGCGGCGATGGTCGGTGATGGCGTCGCAGCTGAGTCTCGCTGTCCCGGATTCTTGATTATCGCGCGTGTTGAACCAATTCCGCCTGCACGTCAGTAGAACTGACAATCCTTCAACGGCCGGCTACCTCGCATGATCTCGTTTCGGGTGAACTCGGAAGACGTTGTGTTCGAAGGCGATGAGCGCACGCCACTACTTTGGGTGCTACGCGATCACTCCGATCTCACAGGCACCAAGTTCGGCTGTGGGATCGGACAGTGCGGCGCCTGCACCGTGCTCGTTGACGGCAGGGCACAGCGCTCCTGTATCACGCCCATCTCGAGCATCGAGGGCAGGTCGATCACGACCATCGAAGGACTTGCCACGAGCGATGAGGAACTGCACCCCGTGCAGACGGCGTGGCTCGAGTACGACGTGCCACAGTGCGGTTTCTGCCAGGCCGGTCAGATCATGGCGACCGTCGATCTGCTGCAACGCATCCCGAACCCGACCGACGCCGATATCGATGCCCAACTGACGAATATCTGCCGTTGCGGCACCTACGCACGGATCCGACAGGCCATCCACAGGGCGGCTGAACTGCAGGTGGGAGGAGGCCGTGATGTCTGATACAGCGTCGCTAGCGCCTGTTACCCTTTCCCGCCGGCAGTTCCTCGTTGCCGGCACGTCTGCGACCGGCGCATTCGTCCTCGGCATGCCGCTGCCGAACCTGCTGGCAGGCGACGATTCCACCGAACGCCAGCTCGGTTTCTTCATTGAGGTCCAGCCAGACGGCCGCGTCATCATCGGCACGAACCAACCCGAGATCGGCCAGGGTGTGCGAACGGCGTTGCCCATGCTGGTCGCCGAGGAACTGGATGTTGACTGGGACACGGTCAACATACGCGCGATGCCGCTCGGACTCATCAAGACAGCCGACGGCTACACGTGGAAGTACGGCGGCCAGGGGGTTGGTGGAAGCACTGGGCTCACGAGCAATTGGGACTTCATGCGCGAAGTCGGTGCCACCGCCCGCCAGCAACTCATACGAGCCGCCGCGGCACGCTGGAACGTGGCCCCCGACACGTGCAACACGGAGCCCGGGTACGTCGTGGGTCCCACCCGTGGTGCCAGGCTCTCGTATGCGGACCTCGTGACCGACGCGGCCGCTCTGGCCGTGCCGGAGGAGAGACCACCGCTCAAGGCCGTCGCAGAGTACCGGATCGTCGGGAAGCACCACAAGACGATCGACGCACGCGACATCGTTACGGGCAAAGCGAAATACGGTATCGATACGCGCCAGCCGGACATGCGGTTCGCCGTGATTGCACGCAGCCCATACCTCAACGGACGGCCGCATTCCTTCGATGACTCGGATGCCCGCAAGGTCGACGGCGTCCTCGACGTCTTCGAGATCGAGGGCCCGGCCCCGGGCGAGCCGTACCAGATCCTCGCCAGCGGCGTCGCGGTCGTCGCAACGTCGACCTGGGCCGCGATTCAAGGACGCGCGGCACTGGAGATCGTGTGGGACAGAGGCCCGAACGCCAATGACAGCTCAGACGCGTTCTGGGCCGAGAACGCGAGGCTGCTCGATGGCAAAGGCCAGGTCGTGGTCGATGATGGCGATTTCGATGCTGCCATGACCGGGGTGGACACCGTTGTCGAACACCGGTACGAAGTCCCGTTCGTCAATCACGCGCCCCTCGAGCCGCAGAACTGCTACGCCTTCGTCGAGGCCGATCGCTGTCACATCATTGCGCCGACGCAGATGCCCGCAGGGGCGATCCAGTCGGCGGCGTGGGCGACAGGCCTCGAACCTGAGCACATCCACGTCGAGTTCCCGCGCGTCGGGGGCGGGTTTGGCCGGCGCCTGACCAACGATTACGTCGCCGAAGCAGCGTTGATCTCGAAGAAGACCGGCTGGCCGATCAAGTTGCAGTGGACGCGTGAGGACGACGTCAAGCACGACTTCTACCGGCCGGCGGGCACCCACGAGATGCGTGCGGGGCTGAACGCACGGGGCGAAGTCCTCGCGTGGACACAACGTCTTGCGAGCGCTAGCAAGTACTATCGACGGCCGAACATGCCGGACGAGAACCTGTGGGAGGCAGAGCTGTACCCCGACGACGTCCCGCGCAACATCGTGCCCAACGTGCGCCTCGAGTATTTCCACAATGCGATCGGCGTTCCACGTGGCTCCTGGCGCGCGCCGGCACACACGGCCAACGCGTTCGTCATTCAGAGTTTCATCGATGAAGTGGCTCACGAAACGGGCCAGGATCCGCTGCAACTCCGCATCGACCTCTACGGCGAGGAACGCGAACTCGCCTATGCCAACCACGGCGGCCCCACGTTCAATCCGGGTCGCCTTACCAGATTGCTGGAGTTCGTTGCCGACCGCATCGGCTACGGTACGGGAACGCCCGACGGTCGGGGCATTGGGCTCGCGTCACACTTCACGTTCGGCGGGTACGCGGCACACGCGATCGAGGTGGAGGTCAGTGACAGCGGCGATCTCAGCATCGAGCGCATTGTGGCGGCGATGGATTGTGGCTACGCCGTGCACCCGAATGCGGTCGAGGCTCAGTTACAGGGCGGTACGGTCGACGGTATCAGCACGGCGCTGGGCCTGCAGATCACGGTGAAAGACGGGCAGATCGAGCAGAGCAACTTCCATGACTACCCGCTCGCGCGGATTGCCACGTTTCCGAGCCGCTTCGAGACGCACATCCTCCCGTACGACGAGACCCCAACGGGAGTTGGCGAGATCGGCGTTCCCACCGCAGCACCGGCACTGACGAACGCGATCTTCGCGGCGACGGGGAAGCGAATTCGACGACTGCCGATTCTGGATCAGCTCAAGGCATGATGGTGGCGGGCACCGCCCGCCAACTGCCAAGAGCCCGTGTCAGAACACGAGCCGCACAGTCCGCGGAGGTCGTCCCACGGGAATGACGACCCAAGTTCGGTGACGAACGCATTTTGACTGGCGCGATGCATGACCGATCAGTTCCCAGTTCCATCCACCAGCGCATCGAGTTCGTCCATCGTGAAACGGATGCTGACGATGAACGGTTCGTCCCCTTCCACCCAATGGCCGTAGGTCGTGGTCACGAAGGTACCATCCGGTAGGAGTTCGAGACCGGGATAGGCGGCGTCCCACGGATGCGTGTTGTCCATCAAGCGGACCCGGTATTCGCCCTCGGTCCGGTTCACGATGTCGTCATACGTCCCGACCCATCCAACCCAGTCCCCGCGCGTCGGACTGTCATGCGCCATGTCACGGAACGTGACGAACAGACGACCGTCGGGTGCGTACCGCGCCGTGTGGCGGTCTCCGGTGAGGGCGGCGGGTAACTCCGCGTGTTCCGACCACGTGGCACCGAAGTCGTCGGATACGATGACGTACGCGTTCCGGGTTCGGCTGTTCTCTCTGAGCAGCAGAGCCATCTGCGTGCCGTCCGGCGACCACACGAGGCCGGGTTCGCAGAGGTTCACGATGGAATCGTGCGCGATGACCTCCGGATTGCCCCACGTGAGGCCGCCGTCAGTGGACCGGGCTTGATAGACGAAGAAGTCGCCGGGCTCATTGCCGCCGGCAATGAACCGACCGTCGTCGTGCCAGAACGCGAGGTGGTGGCCGTTCGGCAACGCCGCGACGGAGGCCATGGCGACGATCCCGCCGTAGTCTCCGATCGGCTCCAAGCCGGACCACGTCACCCCTTCGTCCTCCGAGACCGCCATGCGAATGGGGTACAGACCGGAGAACATGACGAGGCGCCGGACACCGGCCGGATCGACCAGCGCATACACCGTCGGGACCTCTTGGGAGGTCGCCCAGTTGTCGGGGACTGGGAGTCGCTCGCTCCACGTGCGGCCGCCGTCGTCGCTCCGTTTCATGACGATGCCACCCGCGCCGTGCCCTTGGGGGTACACGGTGAGAATCGACTGCTCGTCGTCCAGGAGCACGGTGGTCGGATGTCCCAAGTACTGACCCGACTCGCGGTCGACCACGGTCTGTCGCTCGAACTCCGATGATAGATCGACGGTCGGAATGGTATACGCGCGTGGCATGGGGCCAGGCAACGGTTGCGGGCCGAAGCCCACATATGCGGCAATCGCGAGTGGGACGCCGGCGACGGCAAGTCGAGGTAGGAGCGAACGTTTCGGCAACATATCCGGCCACCGCGGTCCTCGCGGATCGGCCACGGCCCTCCGCCGCCGTACCAGCGCCAGGAACAAGGCGGCGAAGATGACCATCACGCCGGCCAAGAAGTTGAACGCCACGTCGACGATGTCGTAGACGCGGTGGGGGAGCAGCCACTGGATGCCTTCGTCGATCCATCCCAACAGCGCCGTCGCCAACACGGTGAGAAGATCTGGCGCCGGCACCGAGCGGCCGTTGCGACGGCGCTCGACGAGGGCCTGATACATGAACGCTGCCACCACGGCGTACTCGATCAGATGTGTCCGCTCTTCCGGTGGAACACCAACCCTGGCCAACGCCCACAAGTAGGCAAAGGTGACGCCGAACCCGACGCCGATCTCGCCCCAACCGGGGTGCGTCTTCATCCACCGCCATGCGATGAAGGCCCCGCCCAGAAGCAGGACAGCAACCAGCGAGGCTCGGAGGAGATTGCGCTCGCGGAGCCACGCGGCAACCATTTGCGACGGTCCTAGGCTGGTGTAGATGGCCACCATGACGACCGCGACCCAGAACCAGAGTCGGCGCTCGCGGTCGGAGGTGAAGAGCGCCATGGGGACGACTACAGCACGTAGTCAGCCGGCAGCGCGCGCGCGGCCGCAGCGGAAGGCACCCGTGCATCACTCTCGGTGTCGTCGTGGGATCGCTCACAAGCGCCGAGCGCAATCAACTCACCGCAGACGATCGCGACAAGGAGAGATTGCTCGCGCATCCGTGCCGTTCAAACGCTCAGATCAGGAAGGTCACGCACCCGCCACAGACCCAGCGATTTGTCGGCAAACGCCCCGTTCTGCTCCGTACACTGTTCCACAACCAGTTCCACCGGTCGTGGAAACGAGAATGGTGGCACCTCCAGATTGATCGGTCGCCAGTCGCCCGTCACGATATCCATGAACCCCGGTTCCTCCGTGAACGTCGTTGCCAACAGGTACGTAATCTCGCTGCGGCGAATATTGCCGACTGCCCGCGCGATGTCTGCGTGTGACAGATGGACGAAACAATCCCGGCAGAGCAACAGATCGGCGGCTGGGAGCGGCGAGCGAGTTAAGTCCAGTTCAAGGAACCGACGTTCGCGCGTGCCATACCGTCCCGTCGCTTCCGTGATAACCTCAGGTACGATGTCCCCTCCGGTGTACTGCACATGGGGAAGGCTCACCTGGGCCATCCAATGGAAACTTCCACATGGCACGTCGAGCAGCGAATGCACCTCGTATCGCTGGCACAACTCGGGGAGCGCATCTGCTACTATGCGTGTCTGTTCGCGGCTCGATCCCGGACCTGACGACGTCTCGTGACCATGCCACAGGTTGTGGCGGTGCGCGTAGCGAAACGCCGTCAACGCGTCCGGTGGGCCACTCGCGTCCGTGGCTTTGGCAAAATGGTCTGGATCGAACGTGACCAACGCTCGGCGATCAGCCATGTCTTGCTGTCCTAGGTCTTTCTGATGCAGCCTAACGACTCATTCTGCGGCGGTACTTTACAGCATATCCGCAAGCGCAGCTTGCGGCCACTCTGGCGTACTCCGAACGCAGCAATTCCTGTTCGATGGCCCTCGGCTCGAGGCTAACGGACTTCGTACCTCACAAAGGCCACCCTCCGGCTGTCGGGCGACCATGATGGTACGTTGATCGTCCCCTGCCCACCGAGGAACGTCGAAGTCAGGTCGTGGGCCGAGCCATCGCGCAGGTCCAGCAATCGCAGCTTCACGTCCTGGCCGAAGGGATGTTCCTCGCCCTGGTTCTCGATGTACGTCAGGAATACCACCCATCGACCATCGGGTGAAGGATGCGGAAACCAGTTCGAGTAGGCGTCGCTCGTCAACTGCTCGCGCTCACTCCCGTCGGGTCGCATGCGCCAGATCTCCATGGATCCAGTGCAGAAGGAGTTGTAGTAGATGGACTGCCCATCCGGCGAGTAGTCCGGTCCATCGTCAAGCCCCGGGCAGTCTGTCAGTCGGTGTTCGGGGCCGCCCTCGACCGATATGGCGTAGATGTCCCACTCGTTACTGCGAAGCGCCGTGTAGACCAGGGTTGATCCGTCAGGTGACCATCCGTGCCAGAAGCTCGGCGTGAGTGTGGTGACCCGCCGCGGCGACGAGCTCCCTTCGAACGGCAACACGTAGATGGTGGATGCCCGCCAGACCTCCCCTGACGGCGGGATGTTCTCTTCGGCGTGGTGACTTATGACGAGACGTCTTCCGTCTGAGGAGACCCCGTGATCGTTATTGAGGCGCGTAGCGAATCCGGTCTCGATCTCCTCCAGACTGGCCGGATTGTCCACAAGCACCCGGTACAGCCGCCCGCCGCTGTTCACGAGGAAGAAACGGCCATCCGGTGTCCAGTTCGGAGCCTCGATAAGACCATCCGCGCTGTAGATCGTCTCGACGTGACCTCCCGCTATCTCCACCGTTTGGAGGTAGCTGCGGATCGAGTCGGAAGTCTGGCCGATCGCGTGGGCGGGAACGAACAAGAGGGTGAAGACCAAGGGGCGCAATGCGCCGATCATTTCCAAGTCCCCCAGCTCAATGTGGTAGTTCTACCGTCTAGGAAGACGCAAGAGAAGCCCCTATCCCATTGGGGCTCTTGGACCCTACATCGACTTGATTTCATAGACCCTGATGCTTGCGATGTACGGATTGTCTTGTGCGATCTTCTCTGCCGCGTCGAGGTCGACAGCTTCGATGATGTTGTAGCCGGTGATGGACTCTATGCCCCACGGCAGATCCTTGGTTCCGCTTTTTGAGATTTCCCGCCCACCGCTGAAACCACCCTGGTCGACTTGGGTGTCGGCGATCGATTCGAACCATTTTCCCCAGGCCCCCATGATTTCAGTCGTGGGTTTCTCGAATCCGAAATGCAGAAACATAAATTTCTTCACTTCTCCCTCCTTGTATATAGGTGTTCACCGACTTTGCCGGTGGGCAGGGTCTGGCTACTGGCTTGGCCGCTCAGCTGCTCCGGCTTGTTAGCTGGCGTGATCAGCTCTCCTGGCGTCGCCATCTGGTCTACAGGACAATGACGAGTGCCACGGCGAACGCCGAGTCAATCATGGCATCAGGTACTTCAGCCTGTACGAAGTCACCGCTCGCCAACACGACAAGGCGGTGGTCAGGATCCAATACCGCTGGGCTTGCTCTTGAGCCGTCTTCCCGTCCTTACGGAGTTACCACCCGCACCCCCCGCGGCACATCAAACCGAAACTCCGCTGCGTCGATCGCGCGATTGGCGCGCAACTCGGCCAAGACGATGATGCGTTGCTGCCCAGATACTTCGGTGAGATCGATCCTGACCGGTAAGCGACCGCTGCGTCCGAAACTCACGGTGGCGTCCTTGAAGCCGAGTGCGTTGGGATCGAATGGGAAGAGCGTGACTACGTCGACCGCTTCGCCGCCTACCATACCACTTCCGTGATACTCGACGCGGTATCGCTCTAACGGTCGCTCGACAAACTGTGCGATGAGATTGGGCGTCATCCCCCCACTCTGCGGAATCCGCTGCCGGATCACCTGGCCTTCCACCGAACTTGGCGCGTAGGCCCACATCCACTCGCCATCGACGACGATACGGTCGCCGTCCGGATCCGAGAACCGCATCGCGAAGTGGTTCGGTGTCTCGATGTACAACGTCCCACGCGTCTCCTCCGGACCGCCCAACATGGGATTGATCAGGGTTTGCACGAACGGCGCCTCCAACGTGTGAATCGAGGCGTAGCGCTGCTCGGCGGCGGCAAGCACCGTCTCCGCGGTCTGAGCGCCCGCGACGCTCGGTGCGGCGGCGGCAAGCGCTCCCAACGCGACTCTGCTCACCACCTGCTTCATGCGCGCACCGGGACAGGCAGCGGCTTGGCAACGCGCCGGCCAATCGCCTCGGCGATCGTGCGAATCTGCCCCATCAATTCGGTAAACTGATCCGGATACAGACTCTGATCGCCATCCGACAGCGCGCGATCGGGACGTGGATGTACCTCGATGATCACCCCGTCAGCACCGGCCGCGACCGCGGCGCGGGCCATGGGTGTGACCTTGTCGCGTCGGCCGGTGCCGTGACTCGGGTCAGCTATGATCGGCAAGTGCGACAAGCTGTGCACCAGCGGAATGGACGTGATGTCAAACACGTTCCGCGTGAGCGTATCGAAGCTCCGAATCCCACGCTCGCACAGAATCACGTTCGGATTCCCCTCGGCCAGCAAATACTCGGCGCTCAAGAGCAACTCGGTGACCGTGGCCGCGATCCCGCGCTTCAACAGCACCGGCTTGTTCGTGCGGCCCGCACGCTTAAGCAATGAGAAATTTTGCATGTTGCGTGCGCCGATCTGAATGACATCGGCATACTCGGCCACGACATCGACGCTGTCCGTATCCAACACCTCGGTCACCACGAGGAGACCGGATTCGTCACGCGCCTTCGCCAAGAGCTTGAGTCCGGTGACGCCCAACCCCTGAAACGAGTACGGCGACGACCGTGGCTTGTATGCGCCGCCGCGCAGAATCGACGCGCCGGCCTCCCGCACGAGGTGCGCGGTCTCCAGAATCTGTTCCTCGGATTCTACAGAGCAGGGACCAGCCATCGCGACCACTTCATCACCGCCGATGGCAAGGCCGCCGGATAACCGAACGATCGTGGGCTCTTCTTTCCACTCGCGCGAGACCTGTTTGTATGGTTGCGTGACGTGAATGATCTCTTTGACACCTGTAAGCGCTGCGATACGCGACGAATCCACGCGACCGTCGTTTCCGACCAGGCCCACAGCCGTACGTTGCGCGCCCGGCATTGGTCGCGCCTCATATCCAAGCTCCTCGATCGTTTCGACGACGCGGGCAATTTCACCTTGCGTCGCTCCGTGCTCCATGACAATCAGCATGTTACGGTCCCTCTATCGTGAAGCGGCTGCCATCGGTGGCCGCGACAATCTCTCCTGCGAATTCCTCCCGTGCGACGCTCGTCGGATCCGTGGTGCCGAACACCGGATACATGTGCGTCAAGACGAGCAGACGCGCTCGCCCTTTACGGGCGAGCGCGCCGGCTTGACGGGGCGTTAAATGTAGCGGCACGGCCCGCTCTTCGGGTAGCGAGCACTCGCATAGCATCAGATCACAATCCGCCGCCCATTCAGCCAATTTGGCGCTCTCCCCCGTGTCTCCTGTGTACACCAGGCGCCGACCCGCGTGCCGAACGGCGTACGCCATCGATTCGTCGGTGTGTGGGGTCTTGCACGTCTCGAGCACGACGTCGCTCGCGATCTCGCGTGCCGTACCGGCCTCGAGTTCGACCACCTCCAACGGAAACTCGGGCTCCGTGATCCACTCGCCAAACGCCGCGGCGAGTGAAGCCAGGCGCGCAGAGAGCCCCACCGGTCCGAACAGAACGAGCGGATCCTGCCGGCTCGGCTCGATCCCCCAGCGGAGGGCAAAAAGGAATGCCGGCAGCTCTGCCCAGTGGTCGGGATGGAAGTGCGTCAGTGCCACGTGCGTCGCCGTGTGCCATGCCACGTCAAAGGACGCCGCGCGATGCAGCGTACCGGCGCCGCAGTCGAACAGGATGCGGGCGTCACCGGCCTCGACCCAGTGCGCCGGCGATGTGCGCTCCGGCGTCGGAGCCACCGTGCCGCTACCCAACACGGTGAGCGCAATCATCTCAAAATCCTCGCCCCATGTACACAACCCGCTTGAACAACGCGTCGGTCGGGGTCTTCAGTCGCGCGAGGTAGATGCCACGCGGCACGAATCCACCGGCGGCCAGCGAGCCGTCCCATGTGAGGCGGGGATCACATGAACCGGACCCTCCCACAGCCGGCCGACCGTACCGCCCCGGTGGTAGCGTCGGTGGGAACGCCTCGCCAGGAACAAGGTTTCGTACGATGTGGCCGCGCATATCGAGAATGTCCAGCCGAACGCTCCCACCTTCCGCGAGGTCGAACCAAAAACACGTCACGGCCTGTCCAATCGTGGGGTTCGGAAACGGATTTGGGAAGTTCTGGAACAACAGGGTGACCACCGGTGCAGAATCG
>CAMYLY010000006.1:137880-160252 GCA_947259405.1 uncultured Gemmatimonadales bacterium
AGCTTGGCTGTGACCTGCCAGCGGTACGGCGTGTTCAACTCGAGATCGCGTGTGGGTGTGAATGTCGTATCGACAAGGTCGACCTCGACGAGTTCCGCGAAGCCGTCGTCGACTCGGACGACCTGGAAGTCGTAGATGAATGGGCCCGGGGGGCCCACCACGCCGGGAGATGTCCACGTGAATGTGGGGCGGGGCTCTCGAATCGTGGATCCCGCGGAGTCATTCAGCGACGTAAGCGTGGCCCACGGTGGCGCAGTCAGCACGCCTCCGAACGGGGTCGACAGCGACACGCTGTCGACCGACGTGACCGTGGCCTGCACCACCAACGTTCCCCCCGGGCGCAGCGGATCCAGCAGAATGATGTCGGTCGACGTTGTGATCGTGTCCAGGATGACCGAGTTCATCGCCGAATCGGTGGCGGCAACCAGGCGATAGGTCACGGGCATGGCGAGCGTCGCTATCTGGGGCACATCGAAACGGATCGTCGGCGTCACACTCGTGAGGTTGGTGCCTGTCGGGGTGAGGATCTGAATACCAGCCGGGAAGTAGGCGGCGGCCGCACCATCTGGTCGACCCCAGCCTCGGAGGGAGTCGGGCGCTGCCAAGTTCGAGCCGGTCATGCGCATCGCATCTCGAATCTCGACGGGTCCGAGTGTGGGATTGAGCTCCCGAATCAGCGCCGCCGTTCCAGCAATCAGCGGGGTGCTGAATGACGTGCCGTTCGTACGGACGAACCCCGAGATTGGGTCCAACACGAACACGTCCACGCCTGGTGCTACGACGTCCGGCTTGATCCGCCGATCCGCTGTGGGCCCGCGAGAGCTAAAGAGGGCGACCGTCCCTAAGGTGTCCTCGGCGCCAACCGCGATGACGGAATCGCCGTCGGCCGGCGTGATGAGCGACTGAAATCCCGATGTGCCCAGGTTTCCCGCAGCGGTGACGACGGTGATCCCGCGTGCGGCTGCTGAATCCGCAGCGATCGTCGTGACGGCTACGTCGCCGTTGAAATCGATGGGCTGGTAGGAGAAGCCGCCGTCGAAGATGCGGTACCCGATGCTCGACGACACGATATCGACCCCGATCGAGTCCGCCCACTCGATCGCGGCGACCCAGTTGTCTTCCTCGACCCGTGTCTCTGACGTCTCATCTTCGGTCTTGGCGAGGAGGTAGTCGGCACCGCGCGCAATGCCGCGGATCGTTCCGGGAACGTCTGCTGCGAGAAGCGACCACACGCGCGTGCCATGCGACGACGCGCCGACGGGATCACCCGGCTCGTTGCGCACGACGGGATCGTTGGACACGAAGTCGAATTCTGCAATGACATTGGCCGATGCAAAGGCCGGAAGCAACGTTTCGAACCCGGTATCCAGGATTGCAATTCGCACTCCGGTCGCCTGGAGACCGTTGTCGATGAGCGGGAAGAGATTGAGCAGCCGCACAGGTGTGGCCGCTTCACCGAAAAGGGAATCGGATCGGGCGGCGCCAACTCGGCATACTCACCCATGTTCTTGCCGAACGCTACCGCCGAGTCGTACAATCGCGGACCGGACGCTCTCGAGTTGGTATGCGCGGTTGCCAAAGAACCACACCGTGAGGGTGGTGTCGCGCATCAACTGCCCGCGTACGGCTGGGGAAAGTGTGGGTTGCTGTGCGGCGCTGGGTGGGGCGATCAGCGCCAAGACGGCTGCGGTCGTGAGGAGTTGTCTCACACCGCGATGGATTGCAGCTCCCCTAATCGCACGCCGACGATGGTCGACACGCCCGGCTCCTGCATCGTCACACCGTACACCGCGTCCGCCACCTGCATCGTGCGAGGGTTGTGCGTGATGACGATGAACTGGGTGTCCGCCTTGAACTGGTCCAGCAGGCGGACGAACCGCATGACGTTCGCATCGTCGAGTGGCGCATCAACCTCGTCCAGCAGACAGAAGGGCGCCGGCTTGGTGAGATAGATCGAGAACAAGAGGGAGATCGCCACCAACGCGCGCTCGCCCGAGGATAACAAATGAATACGCTGCGTGCGTTTGCCGCGCGGGGCCGCCCGGATGTCGATCGGGCTCGTCAGCGGGTCGGTTTCATCCGAGAGGAGTACATCGCACTCCCCTCCGTCGAATAAAGTCTGAAACACGTTGTGGAAGTGCTCGCGGACCGCCGCAAAGGTGTCCAGGAACATGGTTCGGGCGGTTTCGTCGATCTCCTTTAGCGCCTGCAAGAGGCTGGATCGCGCGGCAACGAGGTCGTCACGCTGCTCGGTCAGGAACTCGAGGCGCGCGACTTCTTCGGCGTGCTCCTGGACGGCAAGCGGATTGACGGGGCCCATCGCTTCAAGTTTCTCCGCCAATTCGTGATCACGCGCCCGCAAGAAGGATTCGTCTTCGTCGAGCGGCTCGGACGACGTCAGGAGGTCGTCGAACGGTTGGTGCCATTCGATCTCGATCCGCTCGATCAAGGCGCGACGCCGTCCCTCGGCTTGCGTGAGCTGCAACTCCACGTGATGGAGATCCTCGCTCAGACGGTCCACCGCGGCGCGCGTCTCCTCGAGCTCAGTGTCGACGTGCGTCAAACGCTCGTCAGCAATCCGCACTGCAGTTGCCGCTTCCTCGAGTGCCGATTCCGTTTGCTCGAGTGTCACCCGGCCTTCGGCTAGCGTGTCTTCCCACTGCGCCCGTTGTTCCCGGAGTTGCATCCCACTGTCACCCAGCTCACCGAGTTCGGTCGTCAACGTAGCGCGGCTCTTGTCAGCCGCCTCCAACTCCCCGCGGGCCCGCTGCTCACGCTCGATCGCGGCCTGCTCGCGCGCTGACACTTGCGCTTCCTCCACCTGCCAGTGAACCCGGCGTTCCCGGGCCGACTCCTGCGCCGCCTCCGCTTCCGACAGAGACGCGCGCTCAGCCGTCAATTGCTCATCCAGGCGCACACGTCCCGCCTCGTGTTCGGCGAGTTCCTCGGAGATGCGCTGCAACCGATTCTGGCGCTCCGTCAATCGCTCGCGCAGGCGCGTCAGGGCCGCTGATGCCTCCGTATTCTCTCGCTCGGCGCGGAGCAGTCGCCGGCTCGCCTCGTCCACCGCACCCATCGCCTCGCGGAGCGCGGCTTTAGTGCGTGCCGCTTCTTCCGTGGCGGTGGCAAGTCGCTGCTCGGCTTGACCGTGCGCCTGCTCCGCTTGGTCGCTCTCGTGTGTCAGCGTCGCGAGACGTCGCTCGCCGTCGTCGAGTTGCGTGCGGAGTGACTCCAGTTCGGCGCGCCTGCTGAGCAGTCCGGACGCATCGGTCGCCGGTAAGAACACGGCGCCGTTCGCCCGGTGCACGGACACACCGTCTCGATCCACACGCGATCCGGCCAATAGCGCTTGGACCCACGCTTCGGCCGGTGCCTTGACGGGGAGTGAAACGTCGGCGCTCCCCGAACTCGGTCCAGGCCCTGGTGAGACGGGTAACAGCAAGAGGGGCCCCGGCCGTGCACGCGCATGCCACCGCTTGACGCTTGCGACGACTTCTTGATCGCGCACGAGCACCGCGTGAAGCCAGTCGTTCAACAGATGTTCGGCTCGCTGTGCGTCGCCCGCGGTGGGAGACAGGAAATCGGTGAGGGGGCCGAGGATCGCGCCACGCCCAAACTCGTCACGGGCCTCGAGGAGGGCCTGCGCGGAGGGCGCGAGTCCTTCGCGCTTCAGCTCGAGCTCTTCCAGCGCCTGACGACGGGCGGTACCCAAAGCAATCGTGTCTGTGAGTTGCCGTAACTCCGAACGCAGCCGCAACTCGCGCTCTCGTGTGCTGGCAAGCTGGTCTTTCGCTCGCTCGAATGCGCGAGATGCCGTTTGCTCATCCCGCTCTCGCGTCTTGGCGTTCGTGTCCAACCGCTCGTGCTCGGTCTTGGCCTCGTCCAGTTCGCGTTCCGCCTCGCGTTTCCGCGCCTCGGCATCCGAGCCCTGGGTCCCGAGATCCTCCAGATCGCGTTCGAGCGTGGTGCGTTCACCGGCGAGCGCCCGCAAGGTCTCCGCTTCGCTCTGCAGGCCCTCTTCGAGGTTGCGCACCACGTCACGCTGTTGCGTCAGCGTCGCTCTGACCTCCTGTTCGCTGGCCGTGCGCAGGTCGAGTTCGATCTGGACGGATTTGCGGGCTTCTTCCGCGGCTTGCCGTTCGTGCTGCGCCGCCTCCAGTTCCTGCGCGGCGCGTTCGGCCCGCGTCTGGATGTCCTCGCGTTCCTGCGTCGCACGCTGCTTGCGCTCGGTCTGTCGCTCGAGTCGCTCGGCCGACAGGCTGAGGTCGGATTCCAGCCGCTGCAGCGTGAGTCGCGTATCGCCTAGCTGGCGCTCCAGGCCGCTCCGGCGGGCCTCCGCGGTCGCCCGCTCCTGGATGAGCTGCTCCCGCGTGCGACCGATATTGCCGAGACTTTCCCGCTTCTGGGGAAGGTCCGTTCGCAGCGTCTCGTTGCGTTTCTTGAGTTCGCCGTCCTCGCGGTCGAACGTGGCCAGATCGGCGCGCGCAAGCGTCATAACGATCGCGAACCGTTCCTTCGTGAACTCCGTATGCCGCTCGGCCTTCCCACGTTGCCGGGCCAGCGAACGCACTTGAGTTTGGACCTCGCTGATCACATCCTCGAGGCGCTGCAGGTCTTCGGTCGTCTGCGCCAACCGGCGCTCGGTGGTTGCCCGTCGGTCGCGGTACAGGCCGATCCCTGCGGCCTCTTCGAACAGTGAGCGCCGCTCATCCGGCCGGTCCGACAGCAGTCGATCGATCATCTGCGCTTCGATCACCACGCCGGCATCACCGCCGAGGCCAGTACCGCGCAGCAGGTCCTGGAGGTCCTTCAGCCGGACGGACGACTGGTTCAACAGGTAGTCGCTCTGCCCGCTCCGCGAGAGGCGGCGCGTCACCATGGCCTCGGTATACGAAATGGGGAGCGCGTCGTCTTCGTTGTCGAAGACGAGTGAAACCTCGGCGATGTTGATGGGGCGGCGCTTCACCGAACCCTGAAAGATCACCTCGTCCATGCGGCTACCGCGGAGCATTCGGGCCCGTTGCTCGCCCAACACCCAACGCACGGCATCGGAGATATTCGACTTCCCGCACCCGTTCGGCCCGACGATGGCTGTGATGCCGGGCTCGAACGTGAGACGTACGGAATCAGCAAACGACTTGAAGCCGTCAAGCTCCAGCCGGGTCAGTTTCATGCGCGGGACACTTTGTTGGGTCGGGTGACAATGTACCTCGCCGGACACACCCGGCGAAGGGCTCTCGCTACTGCTGGAACTGGCTGGTCGAGTCTGGGGTCCCGCTGGCGTCCGCCGTGTAGATCCAGAACGGCAGGTTCAGCTTCTGAGCCGTGTTCTCCGCCGCCTCCCGCGTAGGGTAGGGTCCAAGTACGACCCGATACAGTTCCTCGCCCGGGCCGGGCGGTAGGACGGAAGCCTCCACGCCCGCGCGACGGAGGTTTTGGGCGAATTCCAACGCCCAATCAGTGTTGTGGGTGCTACTGACCTGAACAAAGTGCAGTTGGCCGGGCTGCGATGCGGTTTGCGCGGCGCTCTCCCGGCTCAACTCGAGGCCAGGGCGGCGCGGGTCCCACGTCGCCGAGAGCCACCGGTCGTCCGACCCCGGTGCGTCTGCCTGTTCACCCATGGCGTCTGCCGCTGTCGCTCGGATCCGGCCGTCCCACCGCGTGACTAACGTCCCATCGAACGCAATGACGGGAAGCTCATCGTCCCACTCCGTTGGGGCAGTCCCGAGAATCGTTCGGTTCACGATATCCATGACCCGGACCGAGTCCACTCCGGTCGGTCGGAGCAATATCAGCTTTCCAAGCTGGTCGAGTCTGAGGGTCTCCACCGGTCCGGGGAGGTCGAATTCGTCGATGATGACCAGGTCGAACCGCTCGAGCGTGAGCAAGCGAGCCGGGGAGGCCATGACGTACATCCGGTGTGCCGAGGGTGAAAACGCGATGCGCGCCGCCCCGGGGAGTGGCGCAAACCCACGATTGGCCGAATCCACTGGATCGATGACCACGACCCCGGAATCCGTCGCAATCGCGGCCACGTCGCCCCAGGGGGCGACGGCGAAGTGGCCACCCGGCAACGTCTGAGTTACGGTGGGTTGTTCGGGTGCGACCACGTGGAGTCCGCGCGTTTCCCCCTCGCCGTACAGAGCCAAGAGGCGTCCGCGGACTCCACCCCAGATCCTTCTTGGGAGGGAATCGAACCGCGCGGTCCAGTTATGGAGCGACCGGCGCTCGATGGACGCAACGGACCCATCGGTTCGGATGAAATGCGGCGTTCCGTCCGGGCCAAGCGTCGCCATGGCCACACTGGTGTCCACCACCCGGGAACGCCCGCTTGCCAGATCGAGGGCAATCAGCTCTTGGCTTGTCGACAGCGAGTACACGAGATCTTCGTCGCTGACGAAGCCCACTGGCTGTGCGGTGTTGCCGCCGGATTCGAAGCGCCAAGCAACCGGTTCGAGGTCGGGAAGCCGGTACAGTGTGGCTCGCTCTCCTCGCCCCGCGGGGAAGCGGAACATGACCGACGGTCCACCGCCGGTGGCCGCTGGGGCCGCCGCAAACGCGTCGCGTACGGGATTGCGTCGGTCACCGCCGCACGCCGTTGCGGCGGCGAGTATCAAGACGACGAGAGATAGACGTTGCACGAGCGGAAGCTAGAAGTGCCCCGACGGTGGATCAAGCGTCAGAACGTGGGTCCGAGGGAGATGGTGACGTACGCCCGTCGATTTGGACGGCTGAGCGGCTTGGTGTAGTCCGCACGCAAGACCGCAAGGCCCCAGAGATTGGCGCGAATGGAGGCGCCAACGCTGGTGAGTGGCACGCGCGTCGTCGCCACCTCCGCGACCGCCTCGCGCCGCAGCGAAACACTACTGCGCTCATCCCACGCCATCCCGGCGTCGAAGAACACTGCCCCTTCCATTGGGGGGAGTGTGATGGGCGCAAACCCTAGGTCAAGCTGGCGGAACAATGGGAATCGCACTTCGGCATTGAACAGGGCGATGCGCGATCCCACGAGCTGGTCGAGTGTCGCGCACGAGCGGCTCTCGCCGAGGTTGTCGACCGCGCATTCATGGCGGTAGATCGAACCGGCCGTGTAGCCGCGCATGAGATCGGTATTCCCGAGGAATAGCGGGAACTGGTCCGTGTCACGGCCGAAGCGTCCGTAGAGGAATATCCGTGACGCGAGTGTCAGCGGCCCACCCAACCGGTCGTACCGTCGCACATCCGCGAGGACCTCGTGAAACTGCCACTCGCCAATGGCTGGCGAATACTCGAGGCGACTTCTCCGTCCGAACATGGGGCCGGTGTACATCGATACGGCGTTGTCGAACACGAGCGCGATGGTTGGCTGTATATAGGAATAGGTGCCAAGAGGAAAGGCGCGGGAGTCAAATCGGTAGCGCTGACTGACCGGATCGTAGATTTGAACGACGTCGAGCGACGCGTGCGCGAGATTCACGGCACGCACCCCGAGTTCGAGGCGGCTCATGCGACTGAACGGGCGGTGCGCCCGCACGAACGCTTCGCGGAAAATGAACCGCTCCAGCCGTGTCGCAAACGCCGTCCCCGACTGACCCGTTGCCGCCATTCCGCCGCCGGCGTACGAGAAGTACGGTGCCATGGAAACACCAACCGTCCACGCGGTACGGCGGCTCATGTTCGCATAGGCGGCGTAGAGTTGCGCCTCTTCCAATCTCCCGTTGATGGCGACCGCGCCCACGATGCGATGGTTGGACAGCATGTCAGACAAGGAGATACTGCTGCCGCCATAGAAGCCCGAGCCAAAGTTGTCACGGACGTAGCCGACGGAGGTCGCGCCGATATAATCTGGCGTGAACGATGGTTTGTAGTCGGAGTAGGCGAAAGCGCTGGTGTCAGGCAGCACGGTCGCGGCACTGTCCAACAACATGCGGACTGAGATGGTCGGTTTGGATTTCTCGCGCGGCTGCACCGGGACCGGGTTCAGGCTGAGTTGCGGGGCCTGTGCGAAAGCGTGGACGCCCAGGTCGAACGGCATATCACCGAGCCATGACCCGTCGGATCCCGTACCGAGTGACTCTCCCGCTTGCTCTGGCTCGCGCGGTACCAGCGACGCGACTTGTGCGACCGGCGCCGAGGGGCCCCATGGCGCACCTTTGAGTCGGGTGGGATCGTCGATCGTGTAGACGTTGAAGTGGCCACGCTCGTAGTAGGTGAACGCCAGGCGATCGGCTGGCCGAGCCCACGAGATGGCAGGCGACAGCGGCGTGATGCCCGCGACACCGGTCAGGACGTTGGTGAGCTGGTACGTCCGTCGATCCGCAAACTCATAAAGGAATACGTTGGCCACACCCGACCGATCGGATACGAAGGCGAGCGACTGTCCGTCGCCAGCCCATTGCGGGTTGACGTTCCGCCCAACCATGCCCGGGAGCACGCCGAGTCGGCCGGTCCGGAGGTTGAGGGTGGCGATGCCCATCGGATTCATGTCGAGCGCTGCCAGATCCGTTCTCGGCCCACGGTCGCTCGCGAACGCGATCGTCTTGCCATCGGGGGACCACACCGGGTGAAGATCCGCGTACGGATCGTCGGTCAGCTGTCGGAGTTCGGTGCCATCCGCTCGAATCGTAAAAAGGTCGCTGTGACCGCCATCATGTCCGGTGAACACGAGGTGGGTCCCCTGGGGTGACCAGGACGGATTGCTCACGCCATGGAGTGGGATTTCGAGGCGTGCGTTCACGCGTCGCTCGACCATGTCGAAGATGACGATATCGTCCTGCCCGCCCCGTTTGACCGCGATAGCCAGCCACCGTCCGTCTGGTGACCACGATCCCGCCGAATTGATGAACCGGAGGCTCTCGAAATCGCTGCTGAAGGCCCCTTTGATGAGCCGGTCCTCGATTTGACCGGTCGCCACCCTCGCCAGGTACAAATCGATGAAGAACGAACCACCTTCGGAGAAGTAGGCAACGAACTCCCCGTCGGGCGACAGCGCCGGCGCGACGTGCAGCGTTCCCTTCGACCGCTCCTCGGACAATGCTGCCCGCGCCTCAGGTTCTGGATGGTGGTGGTTGGTGACCTGTGCCAGGTGCGTTCGCTCGATGGCCGCATGCCATTCTTGGATCAGGGCGGGAACCGACAAGCCGGTCGCGCGCCGGAAGGCACCGTCGACACCCACCGCAGACGCGGTCTGCAGGATGTCACCCACCGTCGCCACGCCCCAACGCTCACCCACGTACGACCACAGGGCGTGGCCAAAGCGATACGGATTGGCGCGCGGATCCCAGTTGAGCGCCTGCAGGTCTGGCAGCTGCCCCTCGACGGCCGCGTCCCTGAGCCACATCGCGGTTTGGGCGTCGATCGGTCCCAGCGACAAATACTCCGCCATGCCTTCCATGAACCACAGTGGAGGTTGGACGGCCATCAACCTCCCGATGCCAGCGCCGATGAAGCCACTCGCAAACACGTCGAACTGAAATTGGTGCACGATCTCGTGTGTGAGGACGTGCTCGAAGTCGTCATATGATCCGGTGAAGGGAAGGAGAATTCGGTGGCGGTATGGTTCGGTGACACCACCCGTGCCTTCACTGATGGTGACGACGTTGTTCTGTTGAAACTCGCTGTGCGACGCGAACAGAATAAGCGGTTGTCGCTCGCGATACCGGTGGTTCAGCACTCTGGCCAAACGCCCATAGGCGCGCTCAGCCATCCGCGCGGCATCGAGTGCGGCGTCGCGTTCTTCCTGGTAGTAGTAAACGTCGAAGTGTTCAGTGGCGATGATCGCGAAGTCGAGGCTCCGGTGCTGCACGCGGTTCTGGCCGAAGTACTGAGCGGCGGCCTGCGGGGGAAACGCAAGGAGGACCACCGTGACCAGCGGGAGCGCAACGCGCATAGGGCTTACCGCATGGATTCGACCGTGACGGGCGGCGCATCCGCCCACAACCTCTCCAATTGATAATACTCTCTCAGCTCCGGATGGAAAATGTGGACCACGCAATCAATCAGGTCCAGCAGGGCCCAACGCCCAGTCTCGATGCCCTCGACATGATGCGGGCGCTCCCCGATCTGGCCGAGCGCATCCAGCACACGGTGTGCCAGCGCGCGCACGTGGGTATCGGACGTTCCCGACGCGATGACGAATACGTCAGTCGCGTCGCTCACGGGACGGAGGTCGAGGAGGAGTACGTCCACGGCTTTGTGCTCGTCGAGCGTGTCGACGATCAGTTCCAGCTGCATGCGGGCGTCGGGATTCAAGGGGCGCAGGTGCGTCGTCCGAATGGGAACCTCAGGTCGACGGCGGGTCTTCGATCTGATAGAACACGCCCCACGCCCGTGGGCCGGTATGCACACCGATCGCCGCCGTGATCGTCCCGACGTGACACGCGATGGGCTGGAAGCGTTCGACGATCTGCTCGCGGAGCGTTTCGGCAATGTCCGGGGCCAGCGCATGCACGATGGCGACGCGGAGCGCTTTGGGGCGGGGGGTGAACCGACCGTCGAGGTGCTGGAGCACGCGCGGGATGAGGTTGTCGCGCCCGCGCACCCGATCGAGCGGTGCCACCGTCCCGTCCTGGAGGACCTCGAGGATCGGTTTGATGTCGAGCAGGCCGCCCACCCAGGCGCGTCCGCGTCCGACCCGACCTGACCGGAGCAGGTTCTCGAACGTGTCAACGGTGAAAAACGCGCCGGACTGATCGCGAATGCGATCCAACTCGGAGAGAATGGCCGGACGGTCCCATCCCTGTTGCGCGAGTTCGGCGGCCTTGATCGCGAGCATGCCGAGGCCCCAAGACGTGGTTCGCGAATCGAACAACGAAACGTTCTGCATGTCCCGCGCTTGCACCGCCGCGTAGGCGGACTTAATCGTCCCACTCAGATTGCCGCCTAAGAAGAGACCAATGGTCTCGTGCGCGTTCGTGCTCGCGTCCTCGAATCCCTGGATCAAGGCGCCCGGGGTGGGTTGGGACGTGGTGAACACCGTCTGCTCGGCTACCATCCGTTCGTAGATCTCGTCATTGCCGATCTCGACCCGATCCAACCACGTCTTGTCGCCACTGATGATCTGGACGGGAACCACCACGAGGCCGTGCTGATCGACCACCTCATCGGGGAGGTCGCATGACGAATCCACCACGAACCCGATTTGGCGACGCGCGTCGTGCCGCTCGCGATGCTGCTCACGCATGTCGTCGGCCTTGGTCTTCTCGATGGTGCCCCATGAGCGCGCCAGTGCGAACACCTCGTCCGGCGTATCCGTGTGGATGTGGATCTTGAGGAGGTCGTCTGCACCGAGCACGACGATCGAGCCGCCCAACGGTCGGAGCTGTGTTCGCACCGCCGTCGATGCCGGTTGGGCCGCGCTGCGAATCAGGACCTCGGTGCAGTACTGGTAGTCCCGCTCAATAGCGACCGCAGTGATCGCAGCCGCATCCGGCACGTCGTAGACCGGGGCGTTCTCAGCGGCCACAATCGGGTCGCCTTGGATCAGGCGCACGATTCCCTCGATAAGTCTGACGAATCCCTTGGCACCCGCGTCGACGACGCCTGCTTCACGAAGCACCACGAGTAATTCGGGCGTGCGCTCCAACGATGCTCGTGCGCCATTGAGCGTGCGCTGCATGAACTCCGTCAAGTCACGCGTGCGCGAGGCAGCCGCCTCCGCGGCGTCGGCGGCCTCTCGAGTCACAGTGAGGATCGTACCTTCGACGGGGTCATCGAGACCGCGGTGGACATGGTCAGCTCCACTGCGGAACGCCTGGGCAATGTCGCCTGCGTAGGCGGCTTGCTGATTGGCGAGGGTGTCTTTAAAGCCGACGAGAAAATGCGACAGGAGCATTCCCGAGTTGCCGCGCGCATTGAACACGCAAGCCTCTGCCATTGCCTTCGTGACTCGGGGTAGACTCGCGCCGCCCAGGGGTCGCACACCCTCAGCGGCTGCCCGGAGGGTAGCGGCGAAGTTGGTTCCCGTGTCTCCGTCGGGAACGGGGAAGACATTGATCCGGTTGAGTTCCTCCCGCGCACCATCAACCCAGTCCGCGGCTGCCAGCAAGCACCGGCGCAACCGCGGACCGTCGAGATAGATGATCCCGACTTGGCTGTCCGTCACTATTCCTTGACGACCCAAACCCTAATCTCAGCGTGCACACTGGGATGAAGCCGAACCGGGACCTTGTACACGCCAATAGCCTTGATCGGGTGTTCCAGCTCGATCATGCGTTTGTCGATCGTGAGTCCCTGGCCAGCCAGGTCCTCGGCAATATCGGTCGACGTGATGGACCCGAAGAGCTTATCTCCTTCACCCACTTTGCCCTTGATGTGGACTTCGACCTGATTCAGCCGGTCTGCCAGGTCTTGGGCTGACGCTTCATCCGCCGCCACCTGGTCAGAGCGGCGTTTGGCCTCGGCCTCCACCCGGCGCTTGTTCTTCGCCGTGGCGATATACGCGTATCCCTTGGGAATCAAGAAGTTTCTACCGTAGCCGTTCTTCACCTTCACGATTTCGCCGGCGCGGCCGACGTTGGCGACGGTCTTCCGCAAGATTACTTCCATCGTCATTCACCTTTGGCGGCCCGTTGAGCAATCCGCCGTCTGAGGTCCATGCCACTGTCGACCACACCGAGCACGACGGCCCCGCCCAGTACCACCGGCAGCAACAAGAATATGACCAGCGTGATCGCGAACGACAAAATCCACCCGCCAGTCCCAACAATTTCCACCGTGAAGGCGGCCACGGCGATGCCCCGCAGGGCGTAGACGATGCCCGACACGACCAGCACGTTGGTGGCCGCAGTCCGCAGCCCCACCAAGGGCGGAATGACGACAATCGTGAGCGCCGCCACCGCCATCCACCCCAAGTGTTCCGAAAAACGGAAATCCGCCAGCCGGCCCAAGGGACTGCCGCGCGGGTGACGGGCCACGCGACGGTACAGGGCGGCGGCGATGTACATGGCCACGCCGACAGTGATGGCCACGATCGCGGGGTACAGCTGTGCCGACAACGTGACTGTCGATTCCAGCCAACCCTGGATCTGGCCCGGGTTGGACATTTGCGCTGCCACGCCGGCGTCGTCCCCTGCCCAGATCGCGCCGATGACCGCGCGGGTGGCCTGGCCGACCCGGAACTGCACCCACCAAGCGAGCTCAGCCCACGACGAACGGAGCACGATCAAGGCGCCGGTCACCGCGACAGCCGCTGCGGCCAGCGCGGTGAGGATCCGGTGCACGGCGCTGATTCTCGTGAGGACGGTCAGCGCTACGAAGGTCACGCCGGCCAGAAGTGCGCTCGCGCGCATGAACTGTCCCGGCAGCTCGCCCGTATTCATTAACCACCAGCCGGCTAGCGTAGCGGAACCTGCCAGAACGGCGAATTCTCGCGGGTCGCGTGGCCGACTCAACGCGAGTAAGCCGGCCAGTGGTATGGCCCCTGCCGAGGCGAGGGTGATCGTGAGCGGGAAGAGCAACAGTGCCAGGAAGGCCCCTCCACCAAACAGGACTGCTCGTGTGAAGAGGTGGCCGAGCCCGCCCTGTGGCGACCGCTCGGTCACGGCCGGCATCGTTACCGCGCGTGCCCTCGGATGTATGGCAACAGAGCGATGAATCGCGCCCGCTTGACCGCCGTGGCCAACTGCCGTTGGTGCCGCGCACACATGCCTGTCAGGCGGCTCGGGATGATCTTACCCCGCTCCGTCACGAATCGATTGAGCGCGCGGTCGTCCTTGTAATCCACGGTGCGCACACCGGATTCACAGACTGGGCAGACCTTCCGTGAGCGTCTCATTCGTCCTCCTCGGCGCCCGCGGCGGCCGTCTCAAGCTCAGGTATCTCAGGGTCCGCGTCATCGGCTGGGGTCGGGAGCGGCTTGAACCCCTCATCGACCACGATGAGGTGGCGCAGGACCTGATCCTCGAGCTTGAGCCGCCGCTCGAACTCCGTGAGCGCGTCCGGGCGCGTGTCTATCCGCGCCACGACGTAGTAGCCAATGGCCTTGCCGTTGATTTCGTACGCCATCGAGCGCTTGCCCCAGTGGCTGGTCGCGGTGACCGGATTGGGCGATTCAGGTGTCTTGAGGAGGTCGTGCAGTGTGTCGAGGACTTCGTTGATCTGTGCTTCCTCGAGCGCGCTGTCGAAGATGTAGACGATCTCGTACTTCCGCGTCATAGCACCATCCTTTGGACTAGGTCGACCCCGGCCGGTGCAGGCTGGAGTAGGTGGATGTTGGGCGGGGAAGATAGTGGGGTGGGGCGGGCAAGCCAAGGGCGAATGGACCGGGGCGTATGACCAAGGAACCTGAGCTGTGTCTGTCCTGCGACCTCCGTACTCAGACGTTAAACCTGAACAAAATCACGTCCCCATCCTCCACCACGTAGTCGCGACCTTCGCTTCGAAGGAGCCCCTGGTCGCGGGCCGCCTTGTACGACCCGGCGTCGACGAACTGGTCCACGTGAACCGTCTCCGCACGAATGAACCCGCGCTGAAAGTCGCTGTGGATCTCCCCGGCGGCTTCGAACGCTGTGGCGCTTTGGGGAACAGTCCACGCGCGCACCTCATTGTCCCCGACCGTGAAGAACGTCTCAAGGCCAAGCAACCGATATCCCGCATGGATGAGACGATCGAGGCTCGGTTCGTCTTGCCCGACACTGGCAAGGAACTCATCTCGCTCCTCGTCAGCCAACTCCGCGAGTTCGGCTTCGAGCTTTGCGGAGAACGCGACGACATCCGCTTTCTCATGGTGTTTGGCCGCGGTCGCGCGAAGCACAGCCAGGGCAGGAGAGGTCCCCGCCAAATCGTCTTCCGACACGTTGGCCGCGTAGAGGATGGGCTTCAATGTGAGGAGGCCCAGTTGGCGCAATGCCTTCCGCTCCTCAGCGGTGGTGTCGACGTCGCGGGCGCCCCCACCGGCGTTCAGCGCGTCCACGACGCGTTGAAGGAGCGCGGCTTCCGCCTGCGAATCCTTGTCCCCTGACCGAGCCGTCTTTTCGACCTTCTCCAACCGGCGTTCGACCACCGCGAGATCTGCCAACGCCAGCTCGGCGGTGATGACATCGTGATCTCGCTCAGGGTCGACTTCACCGTGCACGTGCGTGACGTCGGGATCCTCGAAGCAGCGGACCACGTGAACGATGGCGTCGACGTTCCGTATGTGGGCGAGAAACTGATTCCCGAGTCCTTCACCCTGGCTTGCTCCTTTCACAAGCCCGGCGATGTCGACGAACTCCACGGTCGCAGGCACGACCTGTGGGGGCCGGACAGTTGCCGCAAGGCGATCGAGCCGGACGTCAGGCACCGGTACGACGCCGACGTTGGGATCGACCGTGCAGAAGGGGAAGTTCTGCGCCGCCGCTCCGGCCTTGGTCAACGCGTTGAAGAGGGTGGATTTGCCGACGTTGGGAAGGCCGACGATGCCGAGACGGAGCACGAGATAGAGGGGATCGACAGGATAGAGGGGATAGAAGGGATAGTGGGGGACTGGTTAATCCCCTCTACCCCATCTATCCCCTCTTTCCAATTAACTAATGAACCACGGGGCCAGCACCAAGCTCACCACTGACATCAGCTTGATGAGGATGTTGAGGGAAGGGCCGCTGGTGTCCTTGAATGGGTCGCCCACCGTGTCACCGACAACGGCGGCCTTGTGTGGGTCGGAGCCCTTGCCACCATGCGCGCCACCTTCGATGTACTTCTTGGCGTTGTCCCAGGCGCCGCCGGCGTTGGCCATGAACAGCGCCATCATCACGCCGGTCAGGGTCGCGCCGGCCAGCATGCCGCCCAGCGTCTCCACACCCAAGAACCTCCCAACGAGCACAGGCACCAGTACGGCGGTAATACCGGGGATGATCATCTCTCGCAGCGCAGCGCGCGTGGAGATGTCGACGCACCGTGCGCTGTCCGGCTTCGCGGTGCCCTCCATGAGGCCTTCGATCTCACGGAATTGTCGTCGAACCTCTTGCACCATGCCCTCGGCCGCGCGACCGACGGCGGTCATAGTCTGCGCGCTGATGAAGAAGGGCATGATACCACCTAAGAACAGCCCGATAACGACCCTGGGGTCGACAATGTCCAACGTGATCGGCGGCGCGCCGACCGGCGTGACCGCATTGGCGTAAGCGCTGAACAGGGCCAACGCCGTGAGGGCGGCCGATCCGATGGCGAAGCCTTTCCCCATCGCGGCGGTGGTGTTGCCCAACGCGTCCAAGCTGTCGGTGATCTTGCGGACTTCTGGTCCAAGGCCGGACATCTCGCTGATCCCGCCGGCGTTGTCAGCGATCGGACCGTACGCGTCTACCGACATTGTGACCCCCACGGTCGCCAGCATGCCGACCGCGGCGATCCCGATGCCGTACAGCCCAGCCTGCGAGTACGCGAGCCAAATGGCGCCCGCGATCAGCAGTAACGGGATGATCGTGGACCGCATGCCGATAGCCAGGCCAGCGATGATGTTGGTAGCCGGCCCCGTCAACGATGCCTCGGCGATGGTGCGGATCGGTTTGGCCGCCGTGTAGTACTCGGTGGCGAGTCCAATGAAGAGGCCGGTAAATGTTCCGGCCAACACCGACCAGAAAGGGCCCATCGGCTTCGCCAGTCCAATGTCGACCTGCGAGGTCAGCCAATAGGCAATGATCAAGAAGAGACCAGCCGCGATGAACCCGGCGAGCCGCAGGGCCAAGGCAGGACTGGAGCGTTCGAGGACCCGGAAGATGACGATGGTCAACACGCTCGCGGCCAGGCCACCCAGGATGAACAGTACGGGAAGCGCGGCGGCCGCGGCCCGATTGGTGATGGCCGGGCTCGTGGCAGCAATCGCGATAGTCGCGATGACCGCACCCACGTAGCTCTCGAAGATATCGGCGCCCATGCCGGCCACGTCGCCCACGTTGTCACCGACGTTGTCGGCGATGGTGGCTGGGTTGCGCGGGTCGTCTTCAGGAATGCCTGCCTCGACCTTTCCGACGAGATCAGCCCCGACGTCGGCGGCTTTGGTGTAGATCCCGCCACCCACACGAGCGAAGAGCGCGATCGAGGACGCCCCCATCGCGAAGCCCGTGATGATGCCGGCAAAGGCGACCCAATCGGTCGTCGCCGTGAATCCGCCGAGGAAGACCACGAACACGAGACCCACGCCCAGCAGTCCGAGACTGGCCACGGACAATCCCATCACCGCCCCCCCGTTGAACGCCACGCGCAGCGCCTTGGCCTGGCCGTCCGCGCGAGCGGCTTCACTCGTACGGGAGTTGGCCGCCGTGGCGGCCCGCATGCCTGTGAAGCCGGCTGTGATCGAGCAGGCCCCGCCGAAGAGATAGGCGATCGCCGTGCTCCACCCGAGTGCCAATCCCAGCAGCGTGGCGACAACCGCGAGAAACGGAATGAGATAGAGGTACTCACGACGCAGAAACGCCATGGCACCCGCGTGGATGGCGTCGGCCAGTTCCCGCATCGTGTCGTTCCCAGGCGGCTGCCGCTTGACGTAGAAATAGGTCAAGAGCGCGATTGCCAGTCCGGCCCCGCCGGCCACGACCGCGGTGAGTGGCATAAACCCAAAGTCAGTCACGCTGTATCCCTCTCCGGTTGTATCGGTTCATCGCTTCTTCGATGCCCTCGTCCACCCAGCATTCCACGGCATCGTGCATGTGTGGCAGGAGGTCGACCAGCTGGTCGAGCTCCGCCTTTCCGAACGGCTCCAAAACGAAGTCGGCCGGGTCCATCCCCTCCGGCACCGGACCGACCCCGATGCGCAGGCGCGCGTACTCCCTCGACCGCAGCGCCGCCTCGACGCTCTCGAGGCCGTTATGGCCTCCGGCCGAGCCTCGCGCGCGCAACCGGAAAACCCCAAACGGGAGTGCGAAGTCATCGACGACCACCAAGAGGTCGCGTTGCAGGTCGACCGCATCGTCGCCCACGAGCCCGCGCAACGCGCGCCCACTCCGGTTCATATATGTTTGCGGCTTGACCACGATCATGTCGTGGTCCAAATGGCGTCCCTCGGCCACCCGCGCTGGCCCGGAACGCCGGAACGGCGACAGCTGCCATTGATCCGCAAGGACATCGGCCAGCAGGAACCCCGCGTTGTGTCGGGTGACCGCGTACCCCGGTCCGGGATTGCCTAACCCAACGATGATGCGCAGCGGACGTTCCTATTCTTCGCCGGTGTCTTCCGCCTCTTCTTCGTCCTTCGGTTTGCGGATCAGTTCAGGCTCGACCCCTTCCTCCAGCTCCTCGACCTCCGCGACGACCGGCTCCTCCTCCACTCGCGGCGGTACCACGGTGCAGATCGTGGTGCTCGGATCGGCGAGGATCCTCGCGTTCGGGATCTCGATATCGCTCAAGTGCAGCGATCCGCCCACGCTGAGGTCCGTCACATCCACGTCGACGACTTCCGGGATGTCCTTGGGTAAGACCTCCACTTCCACCTCGCGCAGAAACTGCTCGAGCACGCCCCCGGCATTGCGGACGCCTTCGGGGTTGCCCACCAAGTGGAGCGGTACCCCGACCGTAATGGCTTCGCCGGCATGGATCTCGTAAAAGTCGATGTGCGTAACCCGTTTGCGCGTCGGGTGTCGCTGGATCTCGCGGATGAGGGTCTGGACCTTCTCGCCGCCCACCTCGAGTTCGATGACGGTCGAACTCCCCGTGACCGTCTTCAGGAGCTTCTCGAAATCGACGGACGACACCATCAGCGGTTCCGGTTCTCGCCCGCTGCCGTAGATCACGGCGGGAATGCGACCGTCTCGTCGCGTAGATCGCGCGGCGCCTTTGCCGCCTGGAGTGCGCGGCTCTGCCGCAATCGTGTGTGTTTGTGTCATCGGACTTCCTGTAATGTCTTTCTGCTTATTCGTTACTAGTCAAACAGCATGCTGATCGACTGATCGCTGTGCGTGTTGCGGATGGCCTGCGCCAACAAGCCCGCAATCGACAACACCTTCAACCGATCGAACCGTCGCTCCTCTGGGATCGCGATTGTATTGGTTACCGCCACCTCCACCACCGGTGATGCCATCAGGCGGTCCACCGCTGGGCCCGACAACAGCGGGTGCGTGGCCGCCGCATAGACATTGCGCGCTCCAAGGCGTTTGAGGGCCTGCAGCCCCTCCGCCATCGTCCCCGCCGTGTCAATCATGTCGTCCACGATCAAGCAATCTCGTCCCTCGACCTCGCCAACCACATTCACCACTTCGGCGATGTTCGCCGACGGTCGCCGCTTGTCGATAATCGCGAGGGATGCATCCAACCGTTTGGCAAACCCGCGCGCCATCTTCGCGCCGCCCACGTCCGGCGCCACGACCACCGGCTCATGCATTCGGAGCTGGCGGAAGTGCTGAACCAGGACCGGGGCCGCATACAGGTGATCCACCGGGATATCGAAGAACCCCTGTATTTGGTGCTGGTGGAAATCCATGCCCAACACCCGGTCAGCGCCTGCCTTCGTGATGATGTTTGCCATCAGCTTGGCGCTGATCGCCACCCGCGGCTGATCCTTCCGGTCTTGACGTGCATACCCGTAGTACGGGATGACCGCCGTGACCCGCGCCGCACTCGCTCGCTTGGCGGCATCGATGAGAATCAACAGCTCCAGCACGTTCTCGGCGGGAGCACCCGTGGACTGGATGATGAACACGTCCTGCCCGCGAACGTTCTCGTCGATCTTGACAAAGATCTCCCCGTCGGCAAAACGACGGATCGTCACCTTGCACAGCGGCTGTCCAAGCTCCTGTGCCATCTCCTCGGCAAGCGGTGGGTTCGACCCACCGGCCATGAGGAGCATCTTCGTGCTGGAGACGGAGATCTCAGCCATAATAACCTTCAAAGCTAGCCACCTGCATGGGGTTAGCCAAGTGAGCGGAAGTGGTGGGGAAAGTGCGGACGAGGCCGACGCGTGCCCGCGTTAGCCGATCCCGGCCAACTGTTCGGCAACCTCCGTCGCCGTCTGCATGCGGTCGTCTGGCGACTTGGCCAACAGCTTCATCACCAAGGCCGACAGGGCGGGGGGGACGTCGGGCTTGGTCGCGATCGGGGGTGCGGGATCGTCGTTCAAGACCTTGGCAATGAGCGAGACGGTGGAGCGGGCCTCGAAGGGGAGCTTGCCGGTCAGGCACTCGTAGAGCACCACTCCCACGGCGTACAGATCGCATCGCGCGTCGACGTCGTCCCCCAGCAACTGCTCCGGTGGCATATAGCTGGGTGTGCCGAGAATCAGCCCTGCTTCTGTGAGGTTGGACGTCCGTTCGGCGAGCCGCGCGACCCCAAAATCCATCACCTTGAGGACGCCGTCTTCGTCGAGCAGCAGGTTCTGCGGCTTGATGTCTCGATGAATGACCCCCACCTCATGGGCGACCGCGAGTGAATCCAGCAGTTGCCGTGAGACTGCCAGGGTCGCGGATACGCTGAGGGACCCGCGCTGGTCCACAAGTTCACGCACCGTGATGCCCTCGACGTATTCCATCGTCAGGAAGTAGACGCCGCCAAACTCACCAAAATCGTGGGTCCGCACGACATTGCGGTGCGTGATCTTGCGGGCGAGCCGCGTCTCGGTCTTGAAGCGCTCGACCAGCACGGGATCGGCGACCAGCTCCGGAAGGAGTGTCTTGATCGCCACGTCCTCGCCCAGCTCCTCGTCGCGGGCGTGGTAGACCATGCCCATCCCACCCTCACCGATCGTCTTTAGAATCTCGTAACGCGTGGCAAAGCGGCGACCAGTTTCCAGCCCAACCCCGACTCCGCTCCCTGAGACGGTTTCCGCCTCCCGGGCCGCGGCGATCTCACCTTGGAGGTCCTGCACCTGTTGCCGCAGGCGGTCTTCGCGGGCCTGGACCTGCGCGGCCATGTTGTCGAACACGCGCGCGAGCCGGCCCAGTTCGTCGTCCCGCCGCGCCACCTCGGCGAGTGCTCCCGCCGGGTACGCGTTGGCCTCCACGGCGGTGGCGGCGGCCACCACGCGATTCACCTCGCGTAGGTACTCCTTCTCGGTATCGCGCATCCGCTTTTGTTCGAGGCAGGCGCCGACGCGCGCTCGAAGCAGGACGGGATCGAAGGGTTTGGGGAGGTAATCCGCGGCACCACGCTCGATGCACCGCACGATCGAATCGAGATCGTCGAGTGCGGAGATCATGATGACGGGGATGTCGCGGAGTGCCGGGGAGCCTTTCAGGCGACTGAGGACCTCGTAGCCATTCATGTCGGGCATCAAGACGTCCAGCAGCACTACGTCGAAGGTTCCTCGTTCCAGTTGGTCGAGTGCGGGCTGGCCGCCGGGCGCCGTCGCCACCGTGCACCCCTCGCGCTCGAGCCGCCGTTGCAGCACGTCGCGATTTTCCTCGATGTCGTCGACCACCAGGATCCGGCCATCCATGGGGGGGGCGTCAGTGCGGTCTCTGTCAAGCGCGGGGAACGATGCGGACGGCCGCTCGTCGTGGGCAGCAGGTTCCGGAAGCGTTGTGAGTCGCCGGGCCGCGGCGAGGATCCGTTCGACGTCGGCCGCGAAAGTCTCGTCAGCCTGCGCGGTCGGGGATGCGCGCAGCGTCGTGGCGGCGTCGATGATCCGTTGCTGCGGGGCTGCCAGCGAGGCGAGCAACTCGTCGAGCTCATCAGGGGTGATCGACGTACGTGTTGGGGTGAGCGTGTCGTTGATCAGGGCGGTCACACTGCGGGCCGCGGCAACCGCCGCTTCCAGACGTTCGCGTGGCTCTGGTTGGTCCTCCACATCCTCGAGCAGCATCTCCGCGTACCCGATGATGTGATTCACAGGTGTTCGGAGCTCGTGCCGCAGCTCCGAGAGGGAGGGAAGGGAGCTCACCCGGCGGCGTTCAAGAGCGCTTCGATCTTCGACAACAGTCGTGGGAGCTCGATGGGTTTGGTGTCGTAGTCATCGCAGCCCGCCTCGATCGCTTTTTCCTTGTCTCCGGCCATCGCGTGGGCGGTGAGGGCGATGATCGGGAGCGTTTGCGTTGCAGGATCGTCCCGCAGCTGTCGCGTCGCCTCCCAACCATCGATTTCGGGCAGCGACATGTCCATGAGGACGAGGTCGAATTCGCCGGACTTGGCCTTCTCGACCCCCTCGCGGCCGTCGACGGCGATTCCCACGTCGAATCCCTTCCGTGTGAGGCGCCGCGACAGCATGTCACGGTTCATCTCGTTGTCTTCAACCAACAGCAGCTTTGCCATTCGTCTTGCCTTTGCTCCCTGTCAGGATGTCGAGGCCAGTTCGCGAATCTCGAGCGGCAGGCGGAGTGTGAACATGGAGCCCGTTCCCGGTTTGCTCTCCACTTGAACGTCCCCGCCCATCAAGTGACAGAACCGTCGGGTGATCGCAAGTCCCAGCCCGGTCCCACCGTACTTGCTGGCCGTGGAGGACTCCGCCTGGGTGAACGCCTCGAACAATCTATCCATCTGTTCCGGGGTCATGCCG
>CAMYLY010000006.1:160295-195176 GCA_947259405.1 uncultured Gemmatimonadales bacterium
GTCCGAGTGCATTGTGGGCATTGCGTCCGGAACCTCCAACCGGAACTTGTTGCGGTTCTTCTCCACCAGCGGCCGAGCCGTATCGACGACGTTCTCCAGCATCGCGTCCACGTCAAAGGTTTCCGCATGGAGTTCCATCTTGCCGGCTTCGATCTTCGATAGGTCGAGAATGTCATTGATAAGCGAGAGCAAGTGGCGGCCGGCGGTATGCACCTTCTGCAGGTCGCCGGAGAGATCGTCGTGGCCCAAGTCCTCGACCTCTTCCTGCAACATTTCGGAGTATCCGATGATGGCGTTCAGGGGCGTTCGGAGTTCGTGGCTCATGTTTGCCAGGAACTGGCTCTTGGCGCTGTTCGCGGCTTCGGCGTCTCGGCGGGCCTCCAACAACTCCGTGATGTCGTGGTACATCCCCATCAAACCCACCCGTTCATTTTCGACGAAGACGGGGACGCCGAGGATCTCCACGTCCACCCAACTGCCATCCTTTCTGCGTCGACGGCCCATGCCGCGTACCGGTCGGTCTAACGCATCGGTCGTGTACTGGACGGCTTCGGAGCGGGATTTCTCGGTGGTGATCAGTTCGTCTAAGTTGCGGCCCACCGCTTCCGCGGCCGTGTAGCCGAACAGGGATTCGAAGGCGGGGTTGGTGGAGACGATCTTGTGCTTGGCGTCCAGCGTGACGATCGCGACTGGACTGTTGACCACGACCTCCTCGAAGTACTGCTTCTGGCGTTGGGCTGAGGTGTAGAGCCCGGCGTTTTCGATGGCGATCGCGGCCTGCGGCGCAAACGACTTGAGAAGTCGCAGGTCTTCGTCGTTGAAGACGCGTGCCGGATCGGAGTGGACCGTGGCGATGGCGCCGACGAGACGTCTCCCGATCAACAGTGGTGCCGCCATCACCGAGTGCACGGTGATGTCCGAGTATTTGGGGGATTGCCCTAGCCACTCATGGTAGGACGGGATGATGATCGGCTCCATGGTCTTTGCGACCGTGCCCATGGCACCTTCTCCGAGCGCGATACGCGTTCCGGTCGAATCCTTTCCGATGTTTTCACTCGCGAGGACGACCAGCTCTTCGGTTGTTTCTTCGAAGATCGCAACCTCACCACCTGTCACACCCAGCAGCGTCACGGCGCGCGCGATGACAGCGTGGAGCACGTTGGACAGCTCGAGTTCCGATGACATGACGGCCATCGTTTCGAGCAATGCTTCGTGTTCGTCGGCTCGCCGGCGTTCGTCGGCGAGGAGCCGAGCGCGGCCAATCGCAATGCTCGCCTGTTCTTCCGTCTACGCGAAGCGGGACATCCACTTCCGATCCGCTCGCGAGACTCGCGAGGTACCGCGATGCTTTCGTGACGTCAGCGGTATAATGGAGCTTGCCATCCTGAACAGCTTGTTCGCTGAGTCCCTCGCCTGGGTGGACGTGCCAGTCACTTGGGGCTTCTTCCCAGCCGACGCTGGCTTGGAGCACGCGGTCGCCTGTTTCCTCGTCGAGGAGAAACACGCCGAGGAAGTTGTAGCCGAGTGCCTCGTCATGGAGGCCATTGACCATCGAGTGATAGACCTCGTTCTCGTCCCGCGATGAGGCGATGGCCGTTGTGAGCCGGAGTAAGGCGGCCTGCCGCCGTGCCGCGTGACCGTTGCGGCTGCGTTTGCGGACCTTCCGAAGGGATCCCACTTAGACGCTCGCGGCCATCTTCGGGGCAGCGGCCGGCAATCGCACCGTAAATGTGGATCCGCGTCCCGGTTCACTGGTGACGGAGATGTCGCCGCCCATCATCTGACAGAACTTCCGGCTAATCGGGAGGCCGAGGCCGGTGCCGCCGTACTTGCTGGCGGTCGACGATTCAGCCTGGGTAAATGCATCGAACACACGATCCATTTGCTGCGGCGTCATGCCAATCCCGGAATCACGAACGGCGAACACGAGGTCGTCGATGCGATTGCTGTTTCCCATCCGTTGGACGCGCAGCGTGATGGTGCCTTGGTCGGTGAACTTGGCGGCATTCGAGAGCAGGTTGAGCAGAATTTGGCGCATGCGTGTCCGATCGGTCTCCATATGCCCGAGGCCGTCGTCGGCTTCTACGGCAAACGTGTTCCCATTCTTTTCGACGAGCGGCCGGGCCGTGGCTACGACATCCTCGACGGTACCGTCGACATCAAACGACTCGACACTGAGTTCCATCTTGCCCGCCTCGATCTTCGAGAGATCAAGGACGTCATTGATGAGCGACAGGAGATGACGGCCTGCGCCGTGGATCTTCTCCAAGTCGCTCACGAACTCCGCCTGCCCAATTTCTTCGGCTTCCTCATGCAACATCTCGCTGTACCCGATGATGGCGTTGAGCGGTGTGCGGAGTTCATGGCTCATGTTGGCCAGGAACTGGCTCTTGGCGCTGTTGGCCGTTTCCGCGTCGCGTCGTGCGGCGAGGAGTTCCGTGATATCGTGATACAAGGCCATGAGTCCCAGCAAGCGACCGTCGACGACCACCGGAACTCCTAGCACCTCCACGTCGACCACGGTGCCGTCCTTGCGGCGGCGCTGCCCGATCCCGTGCACCGGCCGGTCGTATGCCTCGTGCGTGTAGGCCTCCGCCTGTGACCGAGAAGCCTCCGTGGTGATCAACGGATCGATGTCCTTTCCGAGTACTTCGGCCTCCGTGTACCCGAACAACTCCTCAAATGCCGGGTTGCACGACGTCACGCGCTTGTTCACGTCGACAGTCAGAATTGCCACGGGGTTGTTCTTCACCAATTCCTCGAAGTACTTCTTTTGCTGTTGAGCGTCCGTGAAGAAGCGCGCATTCTGAATGGCGATAGCCGCCTGTGGCGCAAACAGCTCGAGCAGGCGCAGGTCCTCCCGACCGAACTCACGGCCTGGATCCGAGTGCACACTGGCAATCACACCCACGAAGCGGCCACCGAGCATGAGTGGCGCGGCCATCACCGTCTGGACCGTGCTCTGCGTGTAGCGCTCGGAGCGCCGGAGCCACTCCTGATACCGCGGAATGATCAGTGACTCGTGGGTTTCGGCGACCTTGCCCATCGCACCTTCGCCGATCGCCATGCGCGACCCGACTGCGTTGGTTCCCATGTTTTGGCTTGCGACGATCTCCAGATCGCCGCGGGATTCGTCGTACGTTGCCAGTTCCCCCCCGGTCACATTCAGCAGGCCCACCGCCCGCTCGAGCACGCCTTGCAGCACCTTGGACAACTCCAGCTCACTCGAGAGATCGCTCATCGTGCCGAGCAGGGCCTTCTGTTCTTCGGCGCGCTGCCGTTCATTGGCAAAGAGTCGGGCATTCTCGATTGCGATGGCCGCTTGTGGCGCGAAGAGATTCAAGAGCCGGAGATCATCGTCACCAAACCGGCGCGCGGGATCTTTGTCCATGAACGCAATCGCACCAACGAGGTGCCGCCCCATGACCAACGGTGCTACCATGACGCCGTAGAATTCGACATCGGCGTATTGTACCGATTGCCCCGACCATTCGTGGTAATCGCGAATGATGAGGGGCTCGCGCGTTTCGGCGGCGCGCCCCATCGCGCCTTCCCCAATTCGCAACCGCAGCCCCGTCGTGTCCCGCTTCCCAACGTTGTGACTCGCCACGATTTCGAGCTCACTTGTGAGGGGATCGTGGATGGCGAGCTCACCGTGACTGACCTGCAGGAGTCGCACGGCGCGATCGAGCACGGCCTGCAGGACGTCGGCCAACTCTAGCTCCGCGGCGAGGTCGGACATCGTCGCGCGCAGTGCTTCCTGCTCGTCAGCGCGTCGCCGTTCCGCGGCCAGGGCGCGCGCGCGGCCAATGGCGATGCCAGCGTGGTTCGCCGCGGCGGTGAGGATCTCGAAGTCATCGTCGCCGAACGCGTTCGGGCGACCGCTCTCGACGACGAGGACGCCGACGAGCTCTCGGTTCACCTGAAGAGGAATGTCGACCTCAGAGCCTTCGTTCCGTGTCGGCAGATACCGCGTGTCGCGCGTGACCCGCGGCGTGTAGTGCATGCGACCGTCCAGCAGCGGTCGCTCGCTCAACCCCGTGCCCGGCTTGATCCGCAGATCCTCAGGAGCGTTCTCCCAGCCGGTACTCGCCGTCAACACGCGGTCGCCCGTTTCCTCGTCCACGAGGAGGAGAGCGACAAAGTCATAACCCAGCGCCCGATCGTGAAGACCGCGCACGACGGCCGCGCAGATCTCCTGCTCGGTATCGGCTGCGGCAATTGCCGTGGAGAGACGCAACAGTGCGGCGTCGCGCCGTCGTGTGGATCCCGTCGCGGACGAGCGAGCCGCAGTTCGTCGCTTGGTGCCCATTCGTCTACTGGCTGGCCCGCGCGACCAGACTCCGTACCTCGGCAATCAGGTTGGTGGAGTCTTTTGTGCCCTTTTGCACGATGTGCTCGACGCCACCGTTGAGGCGTCGACGCTCGGCATCGGTGAGATCCTTGGCGGTGATCACGACGACGGGAATCGACTGCCCGCCGTCGCGGGCGCGGAACGCTTCGAGGAACTCGAACCCGTCCATCTCTGGCATCATCAGGTCGAGCAACACGAGCGCCGGTGATGCTTCGGCCGCCCGCGTCAGTCCATCACGACCGTTCGCCGCTTCGACGACGTGCCACCCTTCGCGTTCGAGCGTTCTCTTGAGCATGGATCGAATGTCGGCGTCGTCCTCGACAACGAGCACGGGGTGAGCGTCGTCTGCACCGACGTACCGACGGAGGATTGCCGAAAGACGATCGCGATCGATCGGTTTCGTCAGATACTCGGAGGCGCCAAGCGCGAACCCCATGTTCTTCTCATCGACGATCGACACCATCACGACCGGAATGTCCGCTAGATCGGGATCTTCCTTGAGTTTGCCGAGGACCGCCCATCCATCCATGCCCGGCATCAGCACGTCGAGCGTGATGACGTCCGGCGTGATCGACCGAGCGAGTTGGAGGCCCTGCTGGCCGTCCACCGCTTCGACAACGCGAAGGCCATCCTTCGCGAGGGTTCGACTCATGATGTTGCGCACGGCGGGATCATCGTCGATGACCAACACCGACCGAAGACCCTCGGTGCTGGAGTCGACCGCTGTGGGCGGCATGTCGGGTGCCGCGCTCGTTGCCGGTACCACGGCCGGCACCCGCACGGCGAAGGTTGAACCGGCCCCTTGCGTGCTTTCGACATGAATGTCGCCGCCCATCATCTGACAGAAACGCCGCGAGATGGGAAGACCGAGACCCGTCCCGCCATACTTGCTCTGGGTGGCCGCGTCGGCCTGAGCAAAGGCTTCGAAGACTCTGTCGACTTGTTCGTCCGTCATGCCAATGCCGCTGTCCGTAACGCTGAAGATCATCCAGTCGACACCGCGATCGTCGGATTCGCGCGCGGTTTCGAGCGTGATCTGTCCATGGTCCGTGAACTTCGCGGCGTTGGAGAGCAGGTTGAGGAGCACCTGCCGGAGACGTGTGAGGTCTGAATGCATCGTGCCAAGTGCGTCGGGCTGCTTGAGGACCAGCGTGTTGTCGTTGCGTTCGATCAACGGCTTGGCGGTAGCCACAACCTGATCGATCGCGGGCCCCACGTCGAACGTCTCGACGTACAGCTCCATCTTTCCGGCCTCGATCTTCGAGAGATCGAGCACATCGTTGATCAAGGCCAGGAGATGTCGACCGGCCGCGTGGATCTTTTGGAGGTCTTCTACCATGCCGCGCTGACCACCGTCTTCCGCGTCCTCCTGCAACATCTCGCTGTATCCGATGATGGCGTTGAGCGGCGTACGCAGCTCGTGGCTCATGTTGGCCAAGAACTGACTCTTGGCGCTGTTGGCTGCCTCGGCATCCCGCCGCGCCTCAAGCAGTTCCGTGACGTCGTGATACAGACCCATCATGCCGACGCGCTCACCGTCGACGACGACGGGCACGGCGAGCACCTGAACGTCAACCAGCGAGCCGTCCTTGCGTTGGCGTTGGCCGAAGCCGTGCACCGCATGCTCGCCCGCTTCCTGCGTGTAGGCGACGGCCTGCGACCGTGACTCTTCCGTCGTAATGAGGTCGTCCAGGTTCTTCCCGATGACTTCGGACGCGTCGTAGCCGTACAACGCCTCGAACGCGGGATTGCAGGACGTGACGTTGTGGGAAGGATCGAGGATGACGATCGCGACGGGACTGTTCTCGACGAGTGCCGCGAAGTACTGCCGCTGCCGCCGCGCCGCCGTGTAGATGCTCGCGTTTTCGATCGCAATGGCCGCCTGCGGTGCAAACATACTGACCAGGCGTAGATCGGATTCCCCGAATTGCCGGCGTTCGTCGGAATCCCAAACGGAAATCGCCCCGACTACGCGACGAGCAATCAGCAAAGGCACCACGAGCACGGCGCGGGCTTCCACACCGGCGTACTGCGCCGAACGCCCGGCCCACTGCTGATAGTCCTCGATGATCAGCGGCTCGTGTGTCTCCGCGACCTTGCCCATCGCGCCTTCGCCAATCTTGAGGCGCGTTCCGGTCGAGACCGTCCCCGTGTTGTGGTTCACGGCGATCTCCAGCTCGGCCCTATCAGGATCATGGATCGCGAGCTCGCCGGCAGACACTCCCAAGAGCGAGACCGCACGCCCCAACACCGCTTTGAGGAGCTTGGGCAACTCCAACTCTGCGGAGAGATCTCCCATCGTCTCCAGCAGGGCGCGCTGTTCATCGCCGCGTCGTCGCTCGCTGGCCAGGACGTTCCGCTGCTGTTCGACTAGACGCCACCGCCCAATGGCGATCGCCGCCTGGTTGGCCGCGGCGCTAAGGATCTCGAGATCTTCAGGGGCGAACGCGTCGGGGGTCTCGCTTTCCACAACAAGGACGCCCACGGGATCGCCGTCGATGAGCAGGGGCACGTCGACCTCGGAGCCGCTGGCCAGGCCGGGGATGTAGTCCGGGATTTTGGTGACGTCAGGTGTGTAGTGGAGTCTGCCGTCTTCGAGCGGTCGCCCGCTCAGCCCTTCACCCTTGGGCAGGCGCATGTTGGCGGGGATGTCCGTCCACCCAACGCTCGCACGCATGATACGATCGCCGGTCGGGTCATCGCGCAGAAACACGCCAACGAAGTCGTATCCAATCGACTCGTCCTGAAGGCCGCGGACCACGGCCTCGCAGATATCCGTTTCGTTCGTGGCACCGGCGATTCCGGTCAAGAGTCGCATCAGGGCGGATTGCCGGTGCGCGGCGGCCTGTGCCGCCCTGGACGCGGAATCGTGTGGGAGGAGTTCCCCTTGGCTATCGGTCATGCGCAAGCAGGATCATGGACTCATAGGATACGGTTCGCAGAGCCGACCTGCTAGGGGATGGTGCTGCGCGCGTCGTCTGAATGCGCTTGAGGAGCTACCTTCTGCACGTGGCCACGCTGTCCGATTCGGAGAGGCAGACGCTCACCGCCGTCTGCGACGCACTCGTCCCGGCCTATGATGACGAGCGACCGTTCTTCGCGACCGGCGCGCTCGCGGCCGGAGTTCCTGAGCGAGTTGAGCGTCTCGTTGGGATGCTTACGGATCCTCACGACCGCGCGCGATTGCGCTTGCTGCTCCGTGTCTTGGGATCTCGACTCGCGAGTCTCGTCAGCATCCGGCGTCCGAGTCGGTTTCACGGGTTGCCACCCGAGCAGCGCGAACGCCTGCTCGCCACCTGGGCCGAGTCCAGTTGGCGGCTCCCGCGCACCGGGTTTCAGGCACTCAAACGGCTCGTTCATGTCGCGTACTACTGCTGGCCGCCCCGCAGCGGGCCGCACCCCGCGTGGCCACTGGTTGGGTATCCGGGGCCGCTCCCTCAGCCGGAGCACGGGGTGGCGCCACTCGCGGCGCAGACTGTCGACCACGACGCAACTATCGACTGCGATGTCGTGGTGATCGGATCGGGGGCGGGCGGGGGCGTCGTGGCAGGGGTACTCGCGGACCTGGGCAGGGATGTAGTGATCCTCGAACAGGGTCCCAATCCCGGTGCCGCCGACATGACCCAAGTCGAGGGAGACATGCTGGCCTCTCTATATCTTGAGCACGGCCTGCTCATGACCCAGAGCGGATCGATGCCGGTGCTGGCAGGCAGCTGTGTCGGCGGAGGAACGCTCATCAACTACACGACGTCGCTCCCCTTGCCCGACGCGATTCGCCAATCGTGGGACGCAAGTTCGGGACTTGATCTGTTCTCGGGATCGACCTTCGTTGAAGCCGTCGAGCGTGTCAGTGCACGACTCGACGTGAACAGATTGTCGTCCCCTGGAATCCGCGACCAGTTGCTCGAGCAGGGTTGCGAGAGACTTGGTTGGCATGTCGATGCCATTCCGCGCAACGTGACGAACTGCCTCGAGGGAGCCGAATGCGGATTCTGCGGTTACGGATGTCGTCATGGTGCCAAGAACTCGACCGCCGTGACCTACCTAGCCGACGCGGTCGCTTGTGGTGCGCGGCTGTATCCGCACTGTACGGTCGAGCGCATCGTCATCGAAGCCGGCGTCGCAACGGGGGTTCGCGCGACCGTCCAGCACGGTGACCGGCCAGCTTCGCTCACGGTGCGCGCCAAGCGGGTCGTCGTGGCCGCCGGATCGATCGGGACGCCGGCGCTGCTTCTTCGGTCAGGTGTCTCGAACGCCAACATCGGTCGTAACCTCTACCTGCACCCGGCGACGGCAATGACCGGGGTGTTCAACGAGCGCGTGGACCCGTGGACCGGTTCATTGCAGACGCGGTACTCGGATGAAATGGGCAACCTCGATGCGGGGTTCGGCACGCGGTTCGAGACGGCCCCCGTGCAGTTCGCGTTGGTCGCGAGTGGGTTTGGCTGGGGTGGCTCGCGGGCCTATCGGGAGGATGTTGCCAAGCTTGGGAACATGGGACTCGTGGGCGTATTGCTACGCGATCGATTCACCGGCCGAGTCAAAGTGACCCGAAGTGGTCACCCGAAGGTCCACTACGACCTGTCACCGTACGACGCCCGTCATGCCCGTGCCGGGCTCATGGGCGCCGCCAAAATCCTTGCGGCTGCGGGCGCGAAGGAGATTACGTCGCTCCACACACCGCCGGCGCGAGTCACGGTTCGGGGAGACGCATGGGAGGATGAACTCCAGGCCGCCATGGACGCGCGCGGGTATCGGCGGAGTCGCATGTCGTACGTGTCGTTCCATCAGATGGGGACGGCCGCGATGGGGCGCGATCGTCGCAAGGCGGTCGTCGATGAACACGGCGCGTCCCATGACGTGCGGCACCTGTACGTGGCCGACGCGTCGACGTTCCCAGCGTCGAGTGGTGTGAATCCGATGCTCACCATCATGGCGATTGCCGACCACGTGGCCAGGCGGATACACGATCGATGGTGAGTGGCGGAGAGATCGTCGCGGCTGCCATCGAGCGTCACGGGGTCGCCGCGCTCTACACGCTGTGCGGCGGACACATCTCACCGATTCTCGTCGAAGCCAAGCGACGGGGCATCCGTGTGATCGACGTGCGTGACGAGGCGACCGCGGTGTTTGCGGCGGACGCGTATGCGCGATTGACCGGCACGCCTGGCGTAGCGGTCGTCACGGCCGGTCCTGGGGTCACCAACACGATCACGGCCATCAAGAACGCGCAGCTGGCACAGTCACCACTGGTCCTGCTCGGGGGTGCGGCGGCGACCCTGCTGCAAGGGCGAGGGGCGCTTCAGGATATCGACCAGCTCAGGATCCTCGAATCGGCCGTGAAATGGTCCACCGAGGTGCGCCGACTGCGAGACCTCGAGGAGGCGGTCGAACAGGCCCTCGTGAAGGCGCTGGAGGGTGTGCCCGGTCCGACGTTCGTCGAGTGCCCCGTCGACGTGCTCTATCCCGAGGTGACCGTGCGGGAGTGGTATGGGAAAGCCACGGAAAGAAGCCGCTCCGGCGTGGGCGCCAAGATGCGCTCTTGGTATGTCGAGCGACATCTCAAACGCCTGTTCGCCTCTGGCGAACGCAACTTTTCGGTGGACCATGCACCGGCATTGCATGTGGATGACGGGGACGTTCGGCGGTCGTGGGAGTTGCTCGGCGCTGCCAGTCGACCCGTGATGCTCGTCGGGAGTCAGGCCATGCTGCGGCCGGCTGCGGTCGCCGAACTGGCTGCGGCCGTGAAAGCGTTGGGCGTCCCCGTCTATTGCTCGGGCATGGCGCGGGGCCTGCTCGGTGCCACCCATCCACTGCTCACGCGCCACGCCCGCCGACAGGCGTTCAAAGAGGCGGATCTGGTGTTGCTCGCCGGCGTCCCGATGGACTTTCGACTGGACTACGGATCTCAGATCAGTCCCAAGGCCACTTTGATTTCGGTCAACCGGAGTCGCGACGACGTCGACCGGAACCGCCGGCCAACGCAAGCCGTGGTCTCGGATCCATCGCTGTTCTTGGAGCGGCTCGCCGGATACAAACAGGGTCACTGGGACGGTTGGTCCGCGCAATTGCGGGCACGCGATCGGCAACGCGATGAGGAGATCCGACAGCAATCGGAAGCGGAGTCGGAGTACGTCAATCATTTGTATCTACTGCGATGTTTGGACGAGCATCTCCCCGACGACAGCGTGTTGGTCCTCGATGGTGGCGACTTCGCGGCGTCGGCGTCGTACGTTGTTGCGCCCCGCGGTCCGCTGCGTTTTCTGGACCCCGGGGTATACGGCACGCTTGGCGTGGGCGGAGGATTTGCGCTCGGCGCATCCACCGTCCGGCCCGACACGGAGACGTGGATCATCTATGGCGATGGGTCGGCGGCGTTTTCGATCGCCGAGTTTGACACGTTCGTTCGCCATGGGCTCCCGGTCATCGCGTTGGTCGGCAATGATGGTGCGTGGACGCAGATTGCGCGCGGACAGATCGAGATGCTTGGGGACGATGTCGGGACCACGCTGCGGCGCACCGATTACCACAAAGTGGCACAGGGCTACGGCGCGGCCGGTCTCAAAGTGGAATCGGCGGAAGAGGTCGAAGCGGCAATCGTCAAAGCGCAGCGTCTAGCGAAGAGCGGGAAACCTGTGTTGATCAATGCGTTGATCGATCCGGGCGAGTTTCGGGCAGGATCGATGAGTATTTAGGAGGCGGTCAGGCGGCGTGGAAGGGAAGCGCCATACTGCAACCTGCAATTGTCGATCTGCAATGCATTGGCCCTGATGGACTCGAACCATCATTTCCGGTTCCAAAGACCGGCGTCCTAACCGTTGGACGAAGGGCCACCGTCGTGAGTCAAGATAATATCCTCCGCTCAGGCTCGCGGAATCGTCTCACGGTGATTCAAATTGCCGGACCTGGTGCGGGGCGAGCGCGGGTCGTGGTGTTGATCACGCGCTGCCGCGACTCCCCGATCTGCATCGCCGCGTCGTCGCGTTCAGCCTCCGATTTGTAGAGGGCAATGATGGCACTCCCCGATCCGGAGAGGCGGACGACGAGAGGGCGGGTCTCGGCGAGTTGCTCGAACAGTTCGCGCACCACCGGCTGAGTCGCGAACACCGCCGCCTCGAAATCATTCCCTCCCAGCCGACCGATGCCACCCCACGTTTTGAACGCCTCCGGGTCGAGCGCCACCGCGCCGCGATGAAACCCCTCGGACCGTCCCGCATCCACCCATCGATAGGCAGCGGCGGTGTCGATCCCGACGCGAGGGACGGCGAGAAGGGCAGGACACGTCTTGGGAGGTTGGAGACGATACATCCGTTCGCCGCGGCCCCATGCGAGCGCCATTGGCGCACCAGTCGCTAGGAACGGCACGTCGCTTCCCAACCGCGCGGCAAACTGGAGGAGTTCGTGTCGCGGCACCGCACCGTCGGCGAGATAATTGACCGCGTGCAGGGCCGCGGCGGCGTCCGACGACCCTCCGCCCAAGCCCGCGCGCACCGGGATGTGCTTGGTGAGGCGCAACCGCACGCCGAAGCTGTTCCCGGTCGCGTCCAACGCCATCTTGGCGGCACGGTAGGCCAGGTTGTCTTCCGTCGGTCCTGTGTCCGCGCCTTCGACGTCCAGGGCAATGCCTTGCGAGGTCCTTTCGACCGTGACCACGTCGTGCAGTTCGAGCAGCGTGAACAGGGTCTCGAGCGAGTGATACCCGGATTCTTCCTTGGCGAGCACGCGTAGAAAGAGGTTCGCCTTTGCATGCGCCGCGATGGTGACCTGGTCGGTCAATGCCTATCCCCGCTCCCCTCCGTCCCTTCCGTCCCATCTGTCCCATCTGCCCCTCCCGCTACTTCCCTCAACCCCATGTGGGTACGGGCCAGCGACCAGATGCCCAGCAACGTGATTGGGAAGAATGTGCCGAGGTGGTAACCAACCGCGTACGACACTGCCTGCGTGGCATCGATGGCGTAGAGGGCTAGCGCCGCTCTCGCAAAGAATTCAAAGACGCCGACGTATCCCGGGGCGGATGGCACGGCGACGCCGAAGGCAATCACCGACTGAATCATGAGGGCTGCCGACCAGGATGCCTCGATCCCGAACGCGGCGAACCCGACATAAAAGGAATACGCGTTGACGAGCCACAAGATGACGGACCAGAGCAGCACGTTCATGAAGCGGTGAGCGTGTCGCAGAGAATCCATGCCACCCAGGAGGCCGTCGATAATCGAGACTGCCTTGGTAGCCCATCGCTGTGGGAGGAGTGCGCGGGCGATGGCGTCGGCCAAGCGCATGGCGTGGGCGGGCCAATTGACCAACACGAGTGCGATCGCCATCGCGATGCCTGCGACGACACCGACAATCCGCACCAAAGTGGAGACCGTGAGCCCCGCCACGGTCGTGTCGCTGGCGAATCCTCCGCCCCACGTGGCGAGCACCAAGAGCCCGACGAGGACGAGCGTATCCATGAGGCGTTCCACGCCAATCGAGGCCAGCGCGCTCGTAAACCGTGCTTTCGTCAACCGCTGCGCGACAAATGGGCGCGCCAGTTCTCCCGGTCGAGCGGGAAGCAGGTTGTTGAGCGTGAATCCGATCGCGGTTGCGTGCCAGAGCGGCGTCCACGGTAACACCTCACCGTCAGCGCGAAGGAGGTACCGCCAGCGGATGGTGCGGATCGGGAAGGTCAGGGTCGCAAGGACGATCGTCGCGAAGTACGGAAGGATGCGTACGTCACGCATCTCAGTGACAACCTCGGCGAACTCGATGTCCCGCAGTGTCCACCATAACAGAACGATGGAGATCGCGATGCCCAGGAGCCCCGGAATCCCGAGGCGCGGGCCTTTACTCGGGGTCGCGTCGGGCAAGCTCGACCAGGTCGGTGAGCTCTTCGATCAGCGAGTCCAGCAGAGCTGTGTCCGGGGATCCGCCCGCGAGGTGCTGCCGGATCTGATCCCGCAGTGTCTTGGCGCGATCGATCGCAGCCGTGCCGACATACTGAATGGAATCGACATCCACGATGTCCGCTTCGGGCTCGGCGCGGGTGGCCGGGACCTCGGGAGTCGCGGCAGCCGTGTATGCCGGTTGCGTTCCTGACACCAGCGCATCGAGGTCGGGGTCAGCGGTACCGTGGGTCTCCACGAGGCGCTGATAGCGAACCCATGAACCTGCGAGGTCGTTGCTTTCGGGCGCTGCCTCATCCGTTGTCGCCGGTGCCTGTAGCGCTTCGGCGGTCGTGGCCAGCTCGGGCTCAACCGGAAGTGGCGCCGGCTCTGGGGTGGCAACGACAGGCGCTGGCTCGGGTGCCGCGACCACGGGTGGCGGCTCTGGCGGGGCCACAGCCGTCGGAGTCGGTTCGGGCGGTACGGCCGCCGGCGGTGTCGTGCGCACTTGTGGAGCCGCCGCCGACACGGCCGCAGGTCGTGAGTAGGGGGCGTGCGTCGCTTCGACCGCCTCCATCAGCCGCGACCTCCCCTTCATGTTTTGAAACTGCGTGATGACCCCTGAGAGTTGACCCGCCAGCTTCGGTTCGTTCCCACGCTCCACGGAAACCAGAGTGTCCGCCGCCCGCCGCAATCCGGAGACGAAGTCGTCCGCGTTGGCTGCGAGCGCGCCACGACCCAGCGCGTCACTCGCGGCGCACGCGAAACGCGCCACAGCCTCATGGAGCTCTCCGCCGCCTGTGTCACTCAGTGCCCGAAAGGTCCCGCCGAGCGCCTGAGCACGGAGAGCTTGGAGCGTCTGAGACTCCGATCGCTCGAGTTCGATGGCGGCCTGTTTGAGGTGCTCACCGTGCGCGACCAATTCGAGCCGGCCCAACTCGTCAGGGCGATTGGGCCGCGTTCCCTGTTTCACGACGTGGGGCCCGTTGTCGTCGAAGAACAGCGCCTCGACCGGGACGACCTCCAAGTCGAACCCGAGCGCATGGCTCAGCCTCGTCGCGAAGTCCCGCGCCTCCGGGGTATCCGGGTCAGGCTTTCCGACGGTGGACACTTCTTGGGCGGCACGCGACAGGGCGCGTGCGGCGTCGTTGAACAACAGAGCGACATCGTCGAGCGGCTCTGATCGACTGGTGATCTCTCGAATCGCGTGGTCGACACCCTCCAGCAGATCCGGAAGCGGCGGAAGCTCGGCAAGAGACGCGAGCCCGCGGAGCGGCTTCATGAGCTCCCGCGCCCGATGTAGCGGTTCATATCCAACCGGGTTCTGCTGTAACGCCTTGGCCGCGCCGTCCAAAGCGCTCGCCACGGCGGCACCCTCGCGCCCAACAAAGGCTCGCGTACCCGAGTCCAGCCCGGGCTCGGCTGGCGCACGGTGGGCCGCCGACGAGCGGCCCGCGTGAGTGTCGAGTTCCTCGGCGAGCGCATTGGCCTTTGCTTCGTCCTCCTCCGACCAGGTGGCGACGCCGCGCACGAACACCTTCAGATCGTCGATGGCGCGGGTCATGAGCTGGCGGGTCACCGGACTCCACGAGCGGCGACCGTCTTCGACGGCGCGGGCCAGGTTCTCCAAGGCTGCGGTCGTTCCGGCGATGCCCTGCTGCTTCGCCATGAGCGCCGACCCTCTCAGGGCCCTCGCGGTCCGCACCACGTCACTGGCATTGGGTGCCTCACTTGGCGAGACCAATGCGTCGAGGCGTTCGAGGTATTCGCCCGCCTCCATCGCGAAGAATTCGGTGAGTTCCATCGGTTGGCTCATGGCCGTTTAACCTATGAATCTCTTGGACTTAGGTCAACGCGCGGCATCGATCAGCCCTCGCATTTCGCGAACCGCAGCCTCCATTCCAACCATGATGCTCCGACTCACGATGCTGTGGCCGATATTGAGCTCTTCAATCTGGGAAATGGCCGCTACCGGCCCCACGTTTTCGTAGTTGAGCCCGTGGCCGGCGTGGACGGCGAGACCGGCGTCCGCCGCGTGAATCGATGCTGCCTGAAGCTGTGCAAGCGCGCCACCCGAGCTCGAGTACGAATTGCAGTACGGACCGGTGTGGAGTTCGACAGCAGGCGCGCCGAGGGCGGCCGCACGGTCGATCGATCGAAGGTCGGGATCGATGAACAGACTGACGTGGATTCCCGTTGCCGTGAGACGTGCGATGACCTCGGCCAGATGCGCGTCGGCGTCGGGGCTGGCCCCGAGGGCTAACCCTCCCTCCGTCGTTATCTCCTGGCGCCTTTCGGGGACCAAGGTGGCTTGGAACGGCTTCAACTCTTCAGCGACAGCGAGAACACCCTCGTTCGCAGCCAACTCAAAGTTGAGTACGGTGCTGATCGTCGCGCTCAGCTCGCGCATGTCCCGGTCCTGCACGTGTCGCCGGTCCTCACGGAGGTGCGCCGTGATGCCGTCCGCGCCGGCCCGCTCGGCAGCAAGGGCGGCGGGAACTGGATCGGGCTCGTCACCGCCCCGAGCCTGCCTGACCGTGGCAACGTGGTCGATGTTGACGTAGAACCGCATTGGGGAATTGAGCTTGGGTCCTGAATGTCTTAGCTTGCGCGCGAATGATCCGACTAAAACATACGGTACTCGTCTTCGCCGCGCTCTCCGCGGTGGGTTGTGCCTCCCAGGCGCCCGCCCCCTCCGATCCAGGAGAGGTGGTGCGCCAGTTCTTGGACGCAGTGGCCGCCGAGAACTTGGGCAGGATGGGCGAGACCTGGGGGACAGACGACGGGCCGGCGGCGAATTGGATGGAGCCTGAAGAATTGCGCAAGCGTCTGTCCGTCATGCACAGCTTCCTGCAGCATCAGGAATACGAGGTGATGCCCGGTGCCCCGGCCGCGACGTCGGGAGGGCGTCTCATCGTGTCCGTCAGGATCGTCACCCGCAATCGGTGCGAAGAGGCGGTGCCGTTTACGGTGGTGCGGTACCGCAACGGGTGGCTGGTGGAGAGCATCGATCTCAGTTCCATACGGCCCACGCGAGTCTGCGGCTAACGCCGCTCCTCGGTCAGCTCGATCAGAATCCCCGAGGTTGCCTTTGGATGCACGAAGGCGATGCGGCAGCCTCCGGCCCCCGTCCGCGGAGTGTCGTCGATCAATCGATACCCATGGTCTCGGCACGCGGCCAGCGCGGCGTCAAGGTCGGCCACGCGGTAGCACACGTGGTGAATGCCTGGCCCGCGGCGTTCGAGGAATCGCGCAATCGGCCCGTCAGCCGTTTCCGGGGTGAGCAACTCGATGCCGACGTCACCGGCGTGGACGGAGACGATGCGAGCTCCGTCAGCGAATTCCGGCTCCGAGGGTTCCAATCCCAGGACGTCCCGATAGAATGCAAGGGCTTCGTTCAGGTCGCGGACGGCGATGCCGATGTGGGCGACCTCAGGGAACGACATGGACACGGGAACCTCCCGACGCAGCATTGGGTTAGGTCTAGTGCGTGATGGCCGGAAAGGTAGCCGGTTCCGCCCGAACGCATGAGTATGTGAACGCAACTACTAGAGGAGTGACGATGGCAGTAACGCATCCGCTGGCTGTAACGGACGCTGACTTTGCTCAAGAGATTGGTGGGCACAGCGGCGTGGCGATCGTGGACTTCTGGGCGACGTGGTGTGGACCATGCCAGATCATCGCCCCGGTGATCGAGCAGCTTGCGCACGAATACGAGGGTCGGCTCAAGGTGGCGAAGCTCGATGTCGACGCGTCACCCCAGACGGCCATGCAGTACGGCGTCCGGTCCATCCCAAGCGTCTTGGTCTTCAAGGATGGCCAACACGTCGACACCGTGGTCGGAGCCGTTCCTAAGGCTCTCCTGGTGGATAAGATCGAGGCACAGCTCACCGCCTAGCCAGAATCTCGAGAGATGGAGTGACGAGGCGGTCCACCCAGCGTGGGCCGCCTCGTTCGCGTTTTGCCACTTGCCGTATCGGCCGTTGGGGCGACAGGTTAGGGGGGTAGTATTCGCGTCCCCGGCACGGAACTTATGCGTCGCTCCACGGCCCGGCTCGCGAGGAGCAAGGTTCTCCTCGCCGAACTCGAGTATCCGCACGACCATGTGCAAATCCATCGTACCCGGCTCCCCTTTATTCACTTGGACCGGGTGCTGCACTTCGCGAAGATCGACCGTGACGGGCAGGTCGATGGGTTCATCGCGGTCTATCTCCCGGATGAGTTGGCCATCCTGCTGCTCCAACGCGGCGAGCTGCAGAACGCGGTGGCCCTGCGGGAGGGCGGGCGCGTGGTTCTGCCAATTGCGAGTGCGCTCCAGCACATCGACGAGGAGAAGGAACGGGGCGAGCTGTTCTATGCGTCCGCCCCCTCGCAGCAACTGGCCTGGATGTACCAAAGCTGTGCCGAGCCCGCTCTGGCCCGGGTCATCGACGCTGGACAGCCGGGTCAGCTGCTGCCGGTGCTCCGCCACGAGGTCTTCAGCGGAGTGCTCGAACTCATCGTTGATGGCAGGGTGAACTACCTGCAGTTCGAGAATGGCGAGCATGTGTCCGGGTACTACTCAGCCATGCGGGACGGGGAAAACATCGAGGAGTACGTGTCACGCCTGCTGGGGCCCGATCCTGAGGGGCGGATGCCGCGTGTCTCGGCCGGGTCGTTCCAGGATACGAGTAGCGTGCCAGAGCAAGCGTCCCCAACACTCATTCAAACCTATCGCGAGTTGTATTGGGCGATTGTGACCGGCGCTGATGAGTTGGCCTCGGGGACGGCCACGAAGAAGGCTGACAAATACCGGGACCTCGTCAAGAACGTACATCCCTCCCTGAAGGCCATCGGTCAGCCACTGGAAGAGGAGGCAGTCGCGATCGTTGCCTCCCCGAACGATCTCACGGCTGCCCTCTCAGAATGGGCGGCCCAGTTTCTCGAGGTCGTCGAGGTCGTGGCACCGGGGGCCGCGTCGGACGTCCTCACCAACGCGACACGCGAACATCGGTTCGTGCTACAGAAAGCCGGATTCTACGACGGCCTTCCTTGGACCGCGAACTGGTGACGGCGGGCACACTCTACGTCGTCGCTACCCCTATCGGCAATTTGGACGATCTCTCGCAGCGTGCGACAACCGTGTTGCGCTCAGTTGGTGTCGTGGCTGCGGAGGACACCCGCCGAACCCGCAAACTGCTGACACACCTCGACGCCAAGCCGCGTCTCATGAGTTATCACGCGCATTCCGACAGCCGCCGCGCCGACCAGATTCTGGAGGAACTGCGACGCGGTGTTGACGTGGCGCTGGTCACGGACGCTGGCACCCCCTCCGTTTCCGATCCGGGAGGCGCTCTCGTACGCGCCGCCCGCGACGAGGACTTGCCCGTCGCCGTGATTCCGGGAGCGTCAGCCGTCTCAGCCGCGCTCTCGCTCGCGGGGGTTTCGGCCGACCGCTACGCCTTCTTGGGGTTCCTTCCAAGGAAGGGCCGCGAGCGCGGTGAGCTGTTGGAAGCGATGCGTGACTCCCGTTGGACGACGGTGGTCTTTGAGGCACCGGGCCGCCTCGTCGGGTTACTGGCCGACCTCGCCGAGTACTGCGGGCCCGAGCGGGAAGTGGCCGTTGCCCGGGAGCTTACCAAGGTGCACGAGGAGCTCAAGCTAGGAACGATCAGTAACGTACAGGACTATTACGAGTTGCATCCACCCAAGGGTGAGGTGACGGTCATTGTCACCGCCGGCGACCGTCCACCGCCATCCGTGGACGCTGACCGCATCGTCGCGGCCGCCCGCCCTCTGCTGAAAGAAGGTCGGACACGACGCGATGTGGCCAAACGACTCGCCGCGGAGCTGGGTGTCGCGCGCAACGAGGTGTATCGCATCGTGAGTAATCTGTGAACCAGCGCCTGTTCCTTCCGGTCGTCTTTGCCCTGGCTCCCGTCGCCGCCGCGACCGGGCAGGAGATCGTCGTGGGCCGGCTCCACTACGACGGCGGGGGAGATTGGTATGCCAATCCCTCTAGTCTCCCCAACCTCATCGAGGCGATCAACGAGCGCACGGCTATCCACGTATTCCCTCGTGAGCGCGTGGTCCGCCTGACCGACCCCGAACTGTGGGACGTGCCGTTCTTGCACATGACCGGACATGGAAACATCAGCTTCACCGAGAACGAGGCGCGCATCCTGCGCCGGTATCTCGAGGGCGGCGGGTTTCTGCATGCGGACGACAACTACGGAATGGATGAATCGTTTCGCCGTGAACTCGCACGCGTGTTTCCGGACCGCGCGCTCGTCGAAGTGCCGGTCGATCACCCTGTGTACCACGTGATCTACGATCTGCCCACCGGGCTCCCGAAGGTTCATGAACACGATGGCGAGCCCGCGGCCGGCCTCGGCATCTTCATTGGAGATCGGCTTGTCGTGTACTACTCATACCAGAGCGACATCGGTGACGGGTGGGAAGACGCCGACGTGCACGACGACCCGAACGACTTGCGGGAGACGGCGCTGCAAATGGGAGTGAACTTGTTCGTCTACGCGGTGACGGCGGCTCGATGACTGAGACGCGTCAATGGCTCGAAGCGCGACGAGCGGGGTTGGCACGCCAGCTCGGCGGAGCCACAGTCATGTGGACCGCCGGTTTTGTCGTGCTTGCCGGCGCCCTGGGTGTGACCTTGGCCCGCGTCGGCCTCTACCAGGCGTTTCCCGTCGCCGCCGTTGCGGTATGGATCCTGGGACTCGGTGTCGTGGCGTGGGGTGCCATCCAGTTACGGGCGACCGTGGCCCGCGTCGGGGTGCCGGTGCTGGCAGAGGCGGTGGAGGATGGCGGCGGGAAGCGTCGTGGTGCCGTGCGGGGGTTGGCGGATTGGAGTCCGAGGCCGGGCTTGAGTGACGCGCTCGCGAGGGCGGCCGATCGGAGAATGGCGAGCTGGCTTGCCGAGCAGGGAGAGGGATCGCTGGCGACCGAACGCTCGCGCGCGCGGCGGTCGCTGACCAGGAGTGCGGGATGGTTCATGCTGAGCCTGGTCGTCTTCCTCGCCGCGGGTCCGGCGCTCCCCGCGAGCGCGTCATTCTGGAAACCGCTGGATGCCATTCGGCGGAGCCGGATGCCAGTTTCCGTGACGGTCGACCGCGCGCAGGTTCGTCGCGGTGAGCGCGTCACCGTTTTTGTGTCGGCTCCGGGCCGACGTGAGGCGAGCCTTTGGGTGCGGGCTCCCGGAGAAGCCTGGAGTCCGCAGAGCTTGGGCTTGGACACGGCAGGTCGAGCTCGTGTCACGTTGGGACCACTCGAGAGCGATCGCTTCATCCGCGCCGAGGCGCGAGGTGGCGAATCGGACGTGCTCCACATCGAAGTCGAACTGCCGGCGCTGCTCTCCGACCTCGAACTCCTCTTGCGCTACCCGGCGTACATCGATCGTCCGGACGAGCCGTTGGCAACCGGGGACGACGTGCTCCCACTGCCGGTCGGCTCGCGGATCGTGACAGACGGACAGGCAACGATCGATGTCTCGCAGGCCGCGTGGGCGGCGCCCACCGACACGGTCAGTCTGGAAATCGACGGGAGCGCGTTTTCCGGGGTGCTTCCCGTGCGTCGCAGTGGTCGGTACGAGCTTACCATCGTGACCGAAGCTGGTGGCTCCTTGGACGAGGCGCCACCGGTGCTCGTTATCCTCGCCGTTGCCGACTCCGCACCGACGGTGAGCGTCCCCGTCCCGGGCGCGGATACGGTAGCGCCGATCTCGCTCCGGCAGCCGTTGCTCGTCGACGCGAGAGATGACCACGGGCTCACCGGGCTCGAACTGATCAGTTGGCGCGCCAACCGGTTCGGCGAGCGTGATCCAGAACAAATCCTGACGATTCCACTTCCAGGAGAGGGAACCGACCGAGCCGTCGTACAGTCGCTGCTCGATCTCAACGAGCGCGGGTTCCTGCCGGGTGACACGGCGTACTTCAAAGTCCGCGCGTTCGACAACGGGCCGGCACGGCAATCCGGTGAAAGCGACGTGTTTGCGCTTCGCCTGCCAGCGATGTCCGAGTTGCGGCGAGAACTGCGCGACGAGGCCCAAGCCCTCGGTCAGATGGCCGACTCGCTGGCCACAGCACAGGAAGAATTGGCACGTCAACTCGCGGATCTTGCCGCCGAACGGGAGCGAGGCTCTACCGATCAACTGGACTTCAACTCTGTGGAGCGGGCGCAGGAACTCCTCGACGAACAAGAGGGCACGGCGGAGCAAGCCGCCGAGATGCGCAAGGCATTGGAAGAGTTGAGCGACGCCGCGTGGTCGGCCGGTCTTACGGATCCGGAGTTCTACAAGCAGCTCGAAGAGCTACGCGAACTTCTCGCTCAGGCACTGTCCGAGGAGTTGAACGAGAGACTCGATGCGCTCCGCGAAGCGCTGAACCAGTTGGATGCCTCGGAGGTTCGGGACGCGTTGCAGGATCTCGCCGAAGCGGCACGCCGACTCCAGGAAGAACTCGAACGGAACAAAGAGTTGTACGAGCGAGCCGCGTTGGAGGGCGAGATGACGACTCTGGCGCAGGATGCCGAAGAACTCGCACAGCAGCAGCGTGAGTGGAATGACGCGGCAGGGCAAGGCGCAGATTCGACACTGGCGGCAACGGAGGAGGCGCTGGCTGCGCAGGCCGATTCGTTGGCAACGGAATTGTCGCAGATGCAGTCGGCCGTGGATTCCATGGGGGGATCGTTGCAGCAGTCGACGCAGAGTGCGCAACAGGCATCCAGTGACATGCGACAAGCGGCGCAGCAAGCTCAACAGGGCCAGTCGCCACAGGCCCAGCAGTCAGGTGAAGCGGCCAGCGAGTCACTCGACCCGCTCGGCGAAGCGCTGCAGCAAGAGCGCGACCGGATGCGAGAGCAGTGGCGACAGGAGATCATGGCGGCGATGGACGCCGCCATGATCGAAGCGGTCGAACTGGCTCAGGAGCAAGAGTTGATTGCGCAGCAATTGCGCGCTGGTGACACTGGCGCTGAGGTGCGGGGGCAGCAGGCCGCCGTGCGTGAAGGCGTCGACAAAGTGACCGAACGCGTGCAGGACGCTGCGGGCAAAAACGCGCTCATCTCACCGCGGCTCGGCACGACGCTTGGCTTGTCGCGTCTTCGGATGAGTGAAGCGCTCGAGCAGTTGCAGCGCCCCTCGCCCAACAGTCGGGAAGCGGCCGAATCAGCGGAGCAGGCGCTGGACGCGTTGAATGCCATGGTGTATGCACTCCTGCAGACCCAAGGTGAGCTCCAGGGCGCGCAGTCGGGGTCCGGGTTACAGGAAGCGATGGAACAGCTGGCCCAGATGGCGGAGCAGCAGGGTGCCATGAACGGTGAAACCGGGAACATGATGACCATGGCGCCATCGGGTGAGCTGATGCAGCAGCTTCAGGCTATGGCCCAACGAGAACGGTCGATCGCGCAGCAGTTGGAACGGCTCGAAGCGGGGGGCGAGGTGGGTGGCGCCGACCAAATGGCGGAAGACGCGCGCGACATCGCGCGTGAGTTGGAGGCTGGCCAGCTCGACCGGGAATTGGCGGAGCGGCAGGAGCGGTTGTTCCGCCGGCTGCTCGACGCGGGGCGCTCACTGCGTAACGACGAAGAGGAGCAACGCGAAGAGCGGGTGAGCGAATCAGCCGACCCATCGGTCGTGCAGATCCCGCAGAACGCCACCGTGAGGCCGGATGTGCCGCGGTATCGCGTTCCCACATGGGACCAGCTCCGGGCACTGTCGCCCGAAGCACGACGACTGATCCTCGACTACTTCCGAAGGCTCAATGAACGTCGCCCGTGATCTGATGGCGGTCCTGGTGGTGACACTGTCGTGGGTCCCACTTGCCACTGCACAGACGCCGACGCAACCCACCCCCCGACAGCACGAACGGGCCGGGCGGTACGAGGAAGCAGTGCGAGGTTTCGCAGTGGTGCTTGCGGAGGAACCGGCCAATTTGACCGCACTGCTTGGGCTCGAGCGCGTGCTCGGGAACCGGCTGGATCGAAGCGCCGAAGTGTGGCCGTACCTGGAACGCGCCATCAATGCGGCGCCCCAACACGAGCAGATACGCGAGATCGCGTTTCGCATCGCGAGCACGGCCTTCGGACCTGACAGCATTCCGGGGGTGGTGGAGCGATGGACGGCGGCACTTCCGCTCAGCGCGACCCCCTACCGGCAGTACGCGTTTTGGCTGGCCGACGCCGGCGACCTCGAACGCGCGCTTGCCGTGTTGGATGAGGGTGACGATCGCATCACCGACGCCCGATTATCCCAATACCGCGCGCAGATCCTGATACGGGCCGGTGATTGGCTTGCCGCTGCGTCCCATTGGCGGCGCGCGGTGGACTTGGACCCAGCCTTTGCGCAGACCGCCGGCGCGTCGCTCTCCCGTTCGCCGCCCGTCCACCGTGAGGCCATCCTGCAAACCGTGCTGGGTGTCAGACCGTCGACTGCAGGCCGGCTGCTCAGCGCCGACCTCTTGGTGCGTTGGGGACGTCCGGAAGAAGGTTGGGCGCTGCTGGATGCGTCACTCCCACCCAACGACGATCAGGCGGCCGCCATCCTTCGCCGATTCGCGGATCGAGCGGGGCAACTCCGCACCTTGGCTGGCGCGCGAGCGCGGGGGTTTGCGTTGGAGCGACTGGCGGAACGACAGGTTGGTGGCGAAGCGGCCCGCACGCGTGTCGAAGCAGCGCGCGCCTTTGCCGACGCTGGTGACCTGCCCGCCGCGCAACGCCTACTCAATCGATCGCGCAGTCGCACGACCGAAGCCGACGAAGCTGTGGCCACCGCGACGCTCATCCGCGTGCTCACAGATGCTGGTCAACTGGAAGACGCGGAGGAGCGGTTTCTCGAGTGGGAAACGCGACTGCGCGGCGATGATGTCGACGAACTCCGACATCGTATGGCCTGGGCGTGGATTCTCCGCCCCGAGATGGAACGGGCCGAACGGATCTTGGCGAACGACTCGTCGGTCACGGCGATGGCCATTGGTGGATGGATTGCGCTGTATCGCGGGGAGCTGGCCGCCGCGAAGGAGAACTTTGGTGCCGCGGGGCCGTCCACGCAGTCGCGCGAAGAGGCCACACGTCGCGCATCGATGCTCGTGTTGTTGCAGCGCATTCAGGCGCAGCAAGCCCCGGATTTGGGCGCAGCGCTGCTTCTGGTGGCGCAGGGTGACACCACGGCGGCCATCCCGCGGCTCGAGTCCGTCGCGCAGACGCTCCCGGCGCAGGCCGGACGGCCCGAGGTCTTTGCGCATGCCGGCCAGCTCCTACACCGCCAGCGGGATTACGAAGGAGCCATCCGTCTCTTCGACCTGGCGTTTGCCAGCGATACCACTGGCCCGAACGCGCCGGCCGCCGAGCTTGCTGTCGCGGTGGCGCTGGCCGAACTCGGTCGTGGAGACGAGGCCGTTCCCCGATTGGAGCACCTCATTCTGACGTATCAAGAGAGCGCGTTGGTGCCGCAGGCCCGACGGCTGCTGGATCGGATCAACGGGATGATTCCCAAGTCATGAAGCGGCGCGAACTCCTCGGTGCGGTCGGAGTGCCGCTGGTGGCGGGTATGCGATTGCCGACTCGGGCACGTCTGCCGGCAGATCGCACGCTCTTGATCCCGATGGACGACACGCAGACGGACCATCTCAAGGCGTATGGCGTAGCCTACCGAGCGCTCGAGGGCGGCGCGACCGGGGAATGGCTGCTCAACTTCCGCGACGGAAGCTTCCTACTGGATGACGCGCCGAGTATCCGGCGCGAGGCTGCGTTGGCCGGCGTGAATTTCGAGCAGCTCTCGGGCGGCAACGTGGTCGATGTGCGGGGAGTGATCGCCGCCAACAACATGGAGTCGGTGCTGCTGGAAAAAGCACCCAAGGTGGCTGTCTATGCCCCACCCGATGCCGCGCCGTGGGACGACGCGGTCACGATGGCCCTGCAGTATGCTGGGATCGAGTACGACACGGTGTGGGATCGGGAGGTCGTCGAAGGGAGGCTGCAGGACTACGAGTGGCTGCATCTGCACCACGAAGATTTCACGGGGCAGTATTCGAAGTTCTTCCTCTCGTTCCGAGGCTCTCCGTGGCTCGACCAAATGGTGCGGCTCTACCAGGGCATGGCGGAGTCTCTGGGCTTTCCGAACGTTCCCGCCCTCAAGAAAGACGTTGCCGGAACCATCCGCGCGTATGTCGACCGCGGCGGATTCTTGTTCGCGATGTGCACGGCCACCGAGACACTCGATTTGACCCTGGCCGCCGAACAGGTCGACATCGCAGCGCAATTCAGTGACGGATCGCCGATGGATCCGAATGCCGGCCAGCGGGTGCAGTGGGATCGTTCGTTCGCGTTTCAGGGTGCCCGTCTCGAGCACTCACCGCTCATTGCGAGTTTCTCGGACATCGACGGACACCAGGTGAACAATCCGGTGCGCCGGCAGCAGCTCGGCGCGTTCAAGCTGTTCAACTTTGCTGCCAAGATTGATCCGGTGCCGGCGATGCTCGTGCAGAATCATCGTGACGTCATCCCGGATTTCTACGGGCTGACCACGTCGTTCAATCGCGAGCGTCTCAAGCCCGACGTGACGGTTCTGGCAGACGAGCAAGGGGCGCCATGGGTCAAGTACATCCACGGCGAGTACGGAGAAGGAACGTGGACATTCCTGGGTGGCCACGATCCGGAAGACCCGCAACACCAGATCGGTGATCCTCCAACCGACCTGTCGCTGCATCCCAATTCACCGGGATACAGACTCATCCTCAATAACGTCTTGTTCCCGGCCGCGAAAAAACGCGAACTGAAGACGTGACCACGCTGGCAGCAGACGTCCGAGAACGGCTTGCCGAGCAGATTGCGCAGGCCGGCGGGCGTGAAGTGTCATTCGTCGGGACCGTCGATGCCGACGGAGTCGTGACCGACGTGCGAACGGTGGCGCGCGGCACGGTCGACGCCGTGCTGGCCCTCCCTGGCGTGGCGGAACGCGGTGAGCTCTTCCTCCACAACCACCCGGGCGGCGACCTCAACCCGTCAGCGGCGGATCTCAACGTGGCCGTGCGTCTCCACGACGCTGGGATCGGGTTCGGGATCATCAACAACTCAGCGGACGAGCTGTACATCGTCGTCGAGGTTCCCAAACCAAAGGCGTACGTCTCCATCGATGCCATCGCGACGGCGCATGAGTTGGACGAGCAGGGACGCGTCGCGCGCGCCATGGGCACGTTTGAAGATCGGCCAAGCCAGCGTGACATGGCGGCGTTCGTGGTCGATGCCTACAACGACGGTGGGGTCGCCATCCTCGAGGCTGGAACGGGTGTCGGAAAATCGTTCGGGTATCTGGTGCCTGCGCTGACGTGGGCGCAGGCGAACGGCGAGCGTACGGTCGTTTCCACCAACACCATCAATTTGCAGGAACAACTGGTCGGCAAGGACCTTCCGATGTTGGCCAAGGCGTTGCGAGACGATGACGGCAAACAGCCAACGTTTGCGTTGCTCAAGGGGTGGAACAACTACCTGTGCATTGCGCGCCTGAACACGACGCGGGCTGGCCAGGGGTCGCTGCTCGAACCGGAATGGCAGCCGGACCTCGACATGTTGCACGAGTGGGCCTCCACGACCAACGACGGCTCATTGGCCGATCTGCCCGATCCTCCGGCGCCCGAAGTGTGGGACGAGGTGCGCGCTGAAGCCGATCTGTGCAGTCGCCTGGAATGCCCGCACTTCGATCGCTGTTTCCTGTTCGAAGCCCGGCGCCGTGCGGCAGACGCGGACGTCGTGGTCGTCAATCACCACCTGCTGGCCGCGGACTTGGCGATTCGGCGCATTCAGGAAAACTGGCGCGATGCGGCGGTGCTTCCCCCATACAAGCGACTGATCCTCGACGAGGGGCACCACCTCGAAGATGTGGCTGCCCGGCACCTGGGAACACAGATCTCCTCGCGCGGCGTTCAAAGGTTGCTCTCGAGACTGGAACGGAACGGGAAAGGGCTCATTCCGACCATGTTGCTCGAGTTGCGACGTGCGGGAGACGGCGGAAGCCACGCATCAGAGGAGATTCTCCGGGACTCGGTGCTGCGTGAAGTTGGAGACGCCCGCACGCATGCGGATCGGGTCTTCACCCTGTTGGCCGAGTACCTCAAGCGGTCGGCGGCGCCGGTGCAGCGTCTCGACGACGGATTCAGCCAGGCGTCGATTTGGGAGGAAGGACTCGGTGTCGCACTCGACAACGTACTGCGCACGTTGAACCGCGCTCGCGACGGGATCGAGGTGGTAGCCGATCAACTCCAACTTGATGACGAACCGGATAGACGGTCCGAGCTGTTACGCGAGCTTCGGGGCGTTGTCCGGCGGCTGCAGGGTGCCAGCGACGGGTTCGGCCTTACGCTCCGGCCGGCTACATCTTCGGGCACCGTCCGCTGGATCGAACGGCGGGGCGACCGGCCAGTCGGCGGGCTGCCGTTTCCGATGGCGCTGTCAGCGGTGCCGTTGGATTTGTCGACCTTGCTGCGCGAGACGGTCTTCGACCGTGTCGAGACCATCGTGATGACCAGTGCGACGCTCTCCACGAGTGGAGGCTTCGATTTTCTGCGTTCGCGCCTCGGCCTCTCCGCGCCGCCGGATCCGGTCAAGTACCAGGAGATCCTCCCATCGCCGTTCGACTTCGGTGAACAATGTCTGTTCGGGGTGCCGACTGATCTGCCCGACCCACGGTCCGATGAGGCGGGGCACGACCGGGCATTGGCCACCGCGTGCGTGCAACTCGCTCATGCCTCGGACGGGGGCATGTTCGTCTTGTTTACGAGCCATGCGCAGCTGCGACGCGTGGCCAAGATGGTACGCGAGTCGATCGGCCACCGGTGGCCCCTGCTTGTGCAGGGCGAGGGGCAGCGTGATCGACTCCTGCGCCGATTTCGCGAGGCGGGGTCGGCGGTGTTGTTCGGTACCGACAGCTTCTGGGAAGGCGTGGACGTCCCAGGGCGCTCACTCCGCACCCTCGTGTTGGCGAAGCTGCCGTTTCGCGTGCCGTCGGAACCCTTGACGGCGGCGCGTCTCGAGGAGATCGAGGCCAGGGGACAGGACGGATTCCGCGAGTATTTGTTGCCGCTCGCCGCACTGAAACTGAAGCAAGGGTTTGGGCGGCTCATTCGAGCGCGAACCGATGTTGGGGTGGTGATGTTGATGGACCCACGCATCGTGACTAAGAACTACGGGGCGATGCTCCTAGAGTCCCTCCCACCTGCCACGCGGGTGATCGGAGAGTGGGGGCACGTGCACGCAACGGTTGAGGAGTTCTTTGCCCGTCATGGGATCGGGGCCCCGGCATGACTAGAATCAGGTCCTGGCTCGAGCGATGCCCGATGGAGCGATCGGATCGGGTAGGTTTGGTGTATCTCGGATATGCGAACCCACTTACAGCCGCGGTCACACGGCGGGGTCGGGAGCGCACTGTCGCCTTCTGTCGGGAGCGAAACATCGTGATCGCGTACCACATCCCTCACGTCGAGATCGCATTTGACGGAGCAGGGGCGCCGGAGGGCACGGGTGCGCGGTAGTCGGTTCGTTCTGCCCACGCCGCGGCGCGGCAACCCCCTGTGGGGGGTCGCGTCGGTCGTGCTGCATCTCGTGGTCGGCGCGGGATTCGTCGCCGCCACACTCCCCGGGATCGTTCCCGTTCCGCCCACAGTCATCGTGCTTTACGACCCGACTCAGCTCGGTCCCCGTGAGTATCCTCTGCCACCCGTCACCGACCTTGCGGCGCCCGCGCCGGAGCTGCCCACTCTTGGGGAGGCCGAAGGAGACGAGGGGGAGAGCGAGGGCCGAGAGGTCAGAGAGGTGCCGATCACGGTACCGGACGTGACGGTGAGCACCGAGTTTCTCGACTCGATCCCACGACTCGACACGGTCTTCCGGTTCGTTGGCATCGACACCGATGCCGATGAAGCGGTCGGTGGTGACGACGCCGAAGGCACCGGCCCCATCGGCACTCGGCGACGGCTCGGGCCCGCGTACGCGGATGGGTTGCTCTGGATCGATCCCTTCGAAGCCAGCCTCGGCGTCGTTGGGCCATCGGAGTCTCGCGTGATTCACGTTGCCCGCGTCGACGCCGCCATTCGCGAGCGCATCAAGGCGTTCATCGACTCCATGCCCCGTGATAGCTTTGCGCTCCCACCACCGCCAACGTGGAACACCAGAGTCGGCGAAGCCACGTGGGGCATCGATCAGAACTGGCTCTACCTTGGCGACTTCAAGGTGCCGTCCGCGCTTTTGGCACTCTTGTCGCTGCTACCATTGCCGGACGTGGACTACGACCGGGCGCGCGATGCTGCCAACCTCGCACGTGTTCGCGAAGACATCATCCGGAGTGCTCGTGCGATGGACAATGCGGAGCAGTTCAAGGACTATGTCCGACAGTTACGCGAACGGAAGGACCGGGAGCGCGAGGAGCGGTTGAAGGCGAAGAGAGATACGGTCAAGCCCAACGGGACGTAGGTGCCGTAGGGTGCGATCGCGCTTCACCCGCCCAGAAGAACGTCCTGCCATCCAAGTGAGAGCCGTCACTGCCGGACGCCGCGGAACAGACCGCCAGCGACACCGTTTCCGACAATCCAGACCGGCCCATCCGATGTTCCCCACACAGCAGTCCCGAAGTCCCGGGGTGGTCCACCGGCGACATGTTCCCAGCGGCTTCCCTGGAAGCGCCAAACCCGCCCCGGGTCTCCACTGAAGAAGAGCATGACCGCGTACATCTCGCGTGCCGAGCTGCCCCACAAGCTGGGGTCGCCGAAGGGGAGCGAGTCGACGACGGTCCAGCTGCTACCATCGAAACGACTCACGGCGGTCGGACCAGACCCCCCACTGAGCGTCCAGATATCGTTGGACGACGTGCCCCACATCGTCTGGAAGTCGGAGACTCTTGGGAATTCCTGACGGTGTCTCCACGCGCCTCCGTCAAACGCAAATAGTTGAGTCGATTGGTTGCCGGCGCCGTTGCCCACCGTCCAGATGTTGTCTGCCGCCGATCCCCAAATGCCGTCGAGTTCCGTGGTGAGGCTGTCCGCGACCGTCCAGGCAACCCCGTCGTAGTGGTAGAGTCTGCCCTGACGACTCGTGATCCAGACGTCGGTGGGGGAGGATCCCCACATCTGTTCTAGCTGCTCGTCCGTCGCGAACGTCATGGGGTCGGTCGACCATGCCGTCCCATCCCAATGCAAAAGGCGTTCGGGACTATCGGCAACAGCCCACACGTCGCTTCCCGAGGCGCCCCAGAACGCCGTGCAGCATCGGGGTTCGGCGCTTTGCTGGGTCCAAGTGGATCCGTCATGTAGCCAGATGCCAAACGGATTTGTGGCCCATACCATCGTGGGGGACAATCCCCACACGTGGCTGACGGATGTGCCGAGATCCGACTCTTGCACCCACGATTGGACGGGCGTCGCGTCAGGAGCTGCCACCGTCACCAGCGCATAGCCGGTGACCCCGTTGTTCTCGGCGGCCATCGTCACCTGTCCACTAGCGTTGGCGGTCACCATGCCGGTCAACGAATCGATGGTTGCGCGATACGGATTCAGACTCCGCCAAGTCGTGACACCCCGTACTTCAAAGCCGTCAGGGTCACGGGCGGTGGCCACCAGGGGTTTGGGTCCATCCGTCGTGCTGATGTCGAGACCCGAGGGTTCGACGGTCACGCTTTGCGTGAGCCCAGTTATCAGTCGATAGTCGCCACTCGCCCCGTCGCTGAAGACGACCAGGTAATAGTCATCGGGTGGAAGGATCGGGAGATCGCCCGGGCCGCTAAGGTCGAACACCACGGGCAACGAATCGGGCAACGCGTCGCCGACGATGAGCGCGTGCAGCAGCTGCCCGGTCTGCCTTAGGCGCGGGTACACCGTGGTCCACAACGATTCGCCTGTCGTGAACCGGAACCAATCGACGTCGTGCGGGCTGTCGAGCGTCAGGTCGCTCTGACCTACGGCGACCAGATCAGTCGCACCGCCACATTGGTCGTCTTCTTCGAATCCATCGGCAGGCACGGGCGGAGGGCCATCCCGTATCGTTAGGCTGTACGCTGCCGGGGTCGGCAGCGGCAATGTCGCACTTACGAGGAGGTGGTACGTTCCAGCCGGCACGTCCACGGCCAGCGTCCTTCGCCCCGCCAGCACGTCCTGTTGGAACTGAATATCCAGTTCGACGCCTTCACACACGAGCTGCGAGCCGACACCCCATGCGGCCGGCGCGACGCGGTGCCGCTGCTGCACGCCATCCCACTCGAGGGCGTTCGTGAGCTGCAGCAAAAGTGGCGTTTGGCTCGTGGCGTCGATCAAGAGCGATGTCAGCGAAGCGACGGTGAACGTGTACCAGTCCCGCGCAGTGCCCACCCCACCGAGTGTGACGGCCTCCTGTTGATCCTCGAGAGCCAACACAGGCCGAGTGAAGAGCGTATCCCCACTGCCAAAGTTTCCAAGGTGGGTGGCCACAGTGTCGCCGACCGTCGAATCCCGCACGGTAGGCTCGAGCACGTCCCACGGCACGAAGGGGTAGATGCCCTCGGCGAAACAGGACTCCGGTACACCCGGCGGATCGATGCATGGTGCTGGAACGCCAAGTGAGACGAGGGTGATCACGGGCCCGCTCGCGGGTCCCGCGCTTCTCGAAGCCGGCGGGACGAAGACCGTGAGTTGCGAGTCGGAGCGGCTGGCGATGACGGCCGGCTCACCGTACACGCGGACCTCGGGCTCGAGAAGTTGCGCGATCACTTCCTGCGTGACCGGATCGCGCAGCGTCGCGAACGGACCGCCCCGGATCGAGACTGTGTCGCCAATGAAGAGCGTTTGCCCCGTGCAATTGGAGTCTTGATCGGTCGCGCACGGATTCGTTATCCACCCTGGAGTCACGACCAGCGTCACGGTGTCTGCCACGGCGCGGGGGAACCCGGCACTCTTCACGGTGAGCGTCACTTCACCAACCGACAGGAGGTCGAGCGTGTCCCCCCGAACCCGATTCGTGGCGGGTCCTCTCCCCTCCTCGGCGACCTTGGTCAGCACCACCTCGGTGAGCCCAGAGCCTTCAACGATGCCACTTCCACTTTCCAACCGTGCGTTGACCACGAGTTGGTCGCCCAGCCGTAACGTCCATAGGTCGGGCGTCCGAGCACGGAGTATCGAATCGGTTCGTGCGGACGTTGCTGGTGGGGGGAGCTGCCACACGCAGAAGGCGGACGCCTCGGCGCACGCGACCGCAGCGGTGCCTCCGTCGTCACTACCGAATTGACCCAAGAACGCCTCCGCGTTTTCGCGAACGGGATGGCCGGTGCGAAGACGCTGAATGACGATCACATCGTCCACCACGACGCGCAGCTCGCCAGGCTCCTCTGTGGGGAAAATGCAGGTGGTGGACACGCCAACGACTACGAGCATCGTCAATGGTTGAAGCCGCCGCCACATCCTACGGTTCATCCCGGTTGCGCTGGCTTGTTCCGAACCGGTAGGAGATCCCGACTCGAACGATATCGTATTCCAGAGGCGTGTTGATTGGCGTTGGTTGGGCCAGCTCTCGATTGAGTCGTTGGAATTGATAGCGTCCCGTTAGCGCAAGCTTTGTCGAAATGGCAAAGTCGAACCCCAGTTCCACCTCGGCACCGAAACTCGACCTCCCGCTGCCGCCAAACCGGGCTCCGGTCAAGTACCCGAGCCGGCCCCACAAGATGGCGTTGCTGGAGAGCGGGAACTCTGAGAAGATGCCAAAGCCAAAGAACCCAACTTCCTCGCCGTTGAAGTCAGGACTCAGTCGGCGACTGGTCACCGACAGCTCGGCTTCGATCGTGGCGATCACGCGATAGCGTGCGCGCAATTCGAACTGACTGATCGTCCACGATTCGGTCAGCGTCGGAATCGTACCCGTCGTATCCGGAACGCCGTTCGGAACCGTGCGGGAAAGGTTGCTCACGAACCCTGAACCCCAGAATCCAAAGCGGCCGAACCGCACGTCGATCCCAAGCCCACCACCCGGGCCCTGTGCCGACGGGCCCGCCGAGACGATCCCTGTCGCGCGATCCGCCATGAACACACCGAAGGCGTCGGCGCGCACGACTTGCGCGTGCGATGTGCCGACTACGGCGCATATAGCCACGGCCGTTGAGGCCAACACGCGAATCATGGGTTCTCTTGCCTGACCGGCATGATCGTCAGGACGACCTGGCGGCGGCGTTCCTCGTTCGTCGTCGCACGGTTCGCGTTCTCGGTGTCGAGTTGTTGTTGCAACAACGCGTTGAACGCGATGTTCGCCTCGACGGGTTGGAGTTCCGGTTGGCGCAATGAAACGGCGAGTCCGGTGGCAAGGACGCCCAAATTGATCGTGATGAGGCCGTAGGGCGTGAGGTTGTTCGACGCGTCCGATTGGGTCGCGAACACCGCTCCTGTGGTTATACCGGCGGCGACTCCCGATAGGGCAAGTGGCATCCAGTTGCGCGGCGGGCGCACCATCTCTGGGCGTTCCTCGAACCCGGGAAGACTGGTGAGGTGCTCCACGGTATCGACTGGGGTATGAGCGATCGTGAATGGCAGGACGCCCGGATATACTTCACGGAGCGCTCGCGCCGTGATCAGCAATTGGTAGCTACCGGCCGGAAACGGCTCGCCGTTCTCATCGAGGCCGGACCAGAACCAGGTGACCGGCCCAGCCCATGTTCCCGAGTCCGCGATGACGTTGACGCCGTTTCCGATGACGCGAATGTCGACGCTCGCCCTTTGCGACAGCTCAAAACGCACCTGCACGTTGTCCTGCCCCGCCACGTACCTAGCGGTGTCCATCCCGGTTCGGCGCACCACGAGTACCTGCCCGAGTGCCTGCGAGTAGAGCGAGGTGATCGCCGGTGCGATCATCAGGGGGTCAGGTTCGCGGTCCGGATCCAGCACGATGAGTTCCTGAAACGCGTTGATGGCCAGCGTTACTGAATCCATTGCAGCATAACTGTAGGCCAAGGCGTCCCAGGCGAGGATGCGATCGCTCCGGCTCAGACCTTCCGTCGTCAATGCCCGGAGAGCAGCATCAACCGCCCTGGCGTGTTCGAGAGAATCAAGGGCGGTCCGCGCCTCAATGACGGCGGGATGTTCCTGGGCGTCCAAGTGCACGGGACAGAGCAACATGCTGGCTGCCCCGATGCCGACCAGACTGCGGATCACGGTTGGCGAATGAGGATGGCAGTGAGCCTTACGGGGCTTCCGAGGGGGATCGTGATCGTGTCAGTCCACACTTGGTAGCCGACTTGGGTCACTGTCACGATGTGAGTGCCGACCGGAAGCTCGTGCATGCTGACCGGCGTGTTCTTGAGATCCACGCCGTCGATCGCCACCATGCCGTAAGGGCGCGCGTCGATCGTGAGGTACCCAACCTGCGCGACTGGCGTGGCCGTCTGTGCCGGTGGGACGACTGGCTCGAGCGCGGAGGGCACCGGTTGTGGCGTGCTCGGGGCTGGCTGAGAGTCGACCACGGTCGAGATGGGTACTGCCGCGACCGAGGTCTGTGTGTCCGGTGGCGTCGTGGTCGTCGAGGTCGAGGTCGCGTCGCCGGTCACCGCCACGCCCTCCGTCGGGGGGGGCCTGCTCGTTTGCACCATAACGGCCACCGCGCCGATCGCAACCAGTGCCACGATGCTGCCGACGACAACGACCCGTCGCGACGGAGACCGCCGAGCCGTCTTCGGTG
>CAMYLY010000007.1:0-94905 GCA_947259405.1 uncultured Gemmatimonadales bacterium
CCCTCTTCGAGGACAACGCGCGCCGGATCGACAGAATGGATGTGGCCGCCGGCAGCCTGGTCAAGGCGTTGATCATGGAACTGGAACGCCGGCGCACGTACCTGCGCCTGCACGAGCCCGAAGCCGGCGCGCACAGGGTCGGTTACACCCTCGCCCAGGGCGACCGCCGTCAGGTACTCCGTCTCGCCCGCGCGCTCGGCTTCGCCAATGCAACCGACACCACGCTCGAGGTGGGGGATGCCTAGGGCCATTGGCGCCGCAATCCTCGCCGGCTTCGTCATCGTCATCCTCCTCAACACGACATGGAGGAATCAACGGAAGATCGCCAACGCGAATGCCGCGGCCGCCCATCTCGAGCACGAACGCGACTCACTGGTGCGCCAAGTCGCGATCCGCGAGACGCAACAATCGGCCCTCATCAGTGAGCGCCGAACATACGAGACCCAGATCGCGGATCTACGTGCATCGGTGTCCCAACTCGAACGCCGACGCGCCGAGGAACAATTCACGATACGACGGATCCGCACCACGGGCGCGCTCCAACACCATCTGCGCACCGTCTTCCCGGAACTCGGTGACTCGGCGTGGGGCATCACCACCGTCCCACTGCACAATGGCGATACGGTGGGGCTCGAGTACCTCATGGTCCCCGCGTGGTTCGCCGAGGTGTTTGCAATCGATCGCGCGAACGCACGGTCGTGGGAAGCGCAACGCGACCGCCTGCTCGAGACCGACTCGCTCAGAGTCGTGATCGCCGCCTTGCAGGATTCGGTGACCGTTCTCGAAGCCTCGAATGGCGCCGCGTATGCGAGCGGCTATCGGTCGGCGCATATCGCCTACGACCAACTCAATCGCCGCTACGTCGCCGAGCTCCGGAAGCCGCAGCTCCGAATCGCGCCCGTCATTGGCATTCTGGGCGCCGTGGGTGTGGGTCTGGTGGTGGGGCGCGTACTCCCATGACGGGCGGACAAGCGGACGGGCGGACCGTCGGACCAACACCGCGCGGCGTGACAACGCCACAAAGGCCGCGGCGCCATCTAAGGCCAAGCCCACGAGCGAGTTACGCAAACAAAGACGCCTTTTCGGCACGTCGTCCCGAAGCTTCGGTAGGCCGTCCCGAAGCTCCGTCACGCCGTACCCAAGCTTCGCCACGCCGTACCCGACGTTCGGCACGTCATGCCGGACCTTCGGCACGTCACACCCGAGCTTCGGCACACCCTGCCCGACGTTCGGCACGCCATGCCGGAGTGTCGGCACGCGGCGCCGGACGTTCGGCATCACGTACCGAAGCTTCGACACACCTGTCCCAGAGTCCCCCACCCAACAAGGAGGTCACGATGGCCCGCTTCCCAGAAGCCGAACCCGAGATCGCAGCGCTTGCCGCACTCGTCGTCGAAGGGCTCGGCAAGGCCGAAACCGACTTTCCGGCGCCCCCGGTGCCGGCTCCCGACCTGCAGGCCAAGCTCGAGGCGTATGCCGCCGCGCGCGCGGCCACGGTCTTGGCCGAAACCGCCTTCCGCGAACAACACGCGATCAAGGACGAAACGCTGGACGACTTGGTCGACGGCATGAAAGCCGACTTGCGGTACGCCGAGATCACCGTCCGCGATCGCCCGGAGAAACTCAGCCAACTCGGTTGGGCCGGCCGGCGGGGCGGATCCAAGCTCGTCAGCCCCGGCGAAGTGCGGAACATCAGCATCGCCGCCGAAGGCGATACGTGGGCCGTGCTCCGCTGGAAGCAACCGGTCGACGGCGGCAAGCCCGCGTTCTACAAGATCCAACGCCAGTCGGACGGCGCACCGTGGGAAGACGCCGGCACGTCGACTAACACCGAGCAGTTGATGAGCAACCAACCGCGCGGCGTCGAGATCCACTTCCGCGTGAGCGCGGTCAACAAGGCGGGCGAGGGCGCGCCGAGTGCGACCGTGACGATGGTTTTGTAGCCTCACCCCCGGCCAACTTCGCGGTAGGATCGGGAATGGTCGTGCCCCCTCTCCACACAGTGGAGAGGGGGACAGGGGGTGAGGCTCCAGCGGCGGCTTAAGCCGTCGAAACCCCAGGGAGAGACGATATGAATTTGAGAAACACCTCCATCTGGCTCCCCAGTGCTCTGTCACTCGCAATCGTCGCGACCATCGTCGCACTCGCTGTCGCGGCGGAGTTGCCGGCGTTGTCCGACTCCCGTCATCAGTGGACGCCGTTCGTGTTCACCTACTTGGGCGTGACGCTGTACATGCTACAAAAGGCCAAGCGCCACCGCGCGGAATTCGACGCGCGCTATCTGCCCGACTACTGCTATCGCGCGGCACAGGCCGCCGTCTACCTGTACGTCGTCATGACGCTGATCGCGCGCGGGCACGCGCGTGAGTTCGCCTCATGGCCGCCAAGTGTGGTTGGCTTGTTTGTAGGGTTGTTTATCGAGCAGGTAGAAGACGCGGTGCAGGGTATTGGGCTGCGATTGGCGGGAGCGGTGGCGATGGTGTTCCCGAGCCTCACCCCCGGCCACGATCGCGGCCAGATGGTGTCTCCTCGTGCCCCCTCTCCACACAGTGGAGAGGGGGACAGGGGGTGAGGTATGCCGTTAGCCGCGGAACCAGAGCCCCAGGATCGGGATGAGGACCATGGCCCACGCGCCGAACATCCAACGGGTCTGGGCGTTGATCCGCCGTTCGATCGTCGTTTCCAACTGGGCAAAGCGGGTCTCGAACTCGGCAAAGCGCCGGTCGAGGTGCGCTTCGAACCGCTGGAAGTTCTGCTCGTTGAGGTCCCGCAAGTCCGATCGATACGTGGCATCCACTTGGTTAAACCATTCCACGAGCTCGTTGGCGATCTCGTCGCCAAGACGCTCGTAAAAAGCCTTCGACAGCTTTGCCGTGACCGGCATCGGCGGACTCCTGATTGTGGCCCGCCGCCACAATACAACCTACGCTCGGCAAGCCGAGTACCGAAAGAGCGCGAACGGGGTGCCGGGTATCGCAGGCTTCGGACAGGCTCACTCGACCGGCTGTCGCTTGGCCAATTCTCGCATCAGACACCAGTGCAGCTCACGACCGAGCTGGAAGAACCCATGTGCCGAGAGGACACGATGCTGGGGAGATCCGCGGTACGACTCCGGTACGACATGACCGTCTACGACCTCGAAGGCCCCGATGATATCCTCGGGTGGGACCTCTCCCTCCGGTGTAGGCGTCCGCTGGTCGATGATGTAGATCCATCCAGATCCTTGCTGCTGAGCCTCTGCCCGCAACGGCGGTTGGTTCGGTGCGTGGTGCGCGATGACGTGATGGAGAAAGTCGACGAACACCGTGTTACGGGCGAAGTTTTCCGACGTGATTTGATCGTCTTTTCCCAACAGGTGGGAGAGTCTGCCGACGATGGCTTCCGGAATGAGGCCGCCTTGGCGGGTTGCTTGCTCCGGTGGGACGATCGTGACGAGGTCGGTGATGCCTTCAGGCAGGTCGACGCGGTAGACATAGATCGGCGCAACGGAATCGCCCCAGGGAGATACTTCGTTGCTTGGGTCCTGCATCACGCGGTCATGTTCGCGGTGTCTGCGTCATCCGGCGATAAGAAGCCCCGCTCAGGTGGCTGCGGGATCCGCCACGCCGTACCGCACGATCTGCGGGACATCGAACTCCCCGAGCTCCATGCCCCAGACCTGGAATCCTCGCGCAAACATCATGGTGAACCCCTTCGGCAGTTCGACGGTCCCAAGTGGACTCCCGTCGTTGGCGATGATCCGCCACGTGACGGCAGGTTCGCCGAGTTCCTCCGCTCGCAACCAGAGGCGGCCATCGTGCCCGACGAGGAGGGCGCTGACCGGCGGGTGGTACTCGGGGAGGTACAGGCCTTCGCGGGCCCAGCGTTCTGCATTGGCCGGCGTGACCCGCCCGCGGAGAAAATCCGAGTTCGCGAACTCGTCGACGATGCTGTCGACCATCTCGGTGCGAAGAGGCACGGGCTCATACGCATAGGCCCGATCGAACACGGTGTCACCGCGGATACGCCACGAAGTGACGGTGAACGTCGGAGCTGCGCCCTCGGGCGCCGAGTCGAACCTGATGCGTGTAGCGGTCGCGTCGTACCTGGAGATACTCAGGTGTTCCGAATCGCTGAACGGCTGACGCCGGTACGTACCAAAGGTGCGGTTCTCTCGATCGGCGATCTCCCATATGGAATGACCAAACGAGCGCCATGCGATGGTGTCTCGTACGTTGCCGGCGGTGTCCATCGTCGCGATGTAGCTCTCGGTCATTTCGCCGCTCGCGACCAGGTGTGCCGGTGCACCCGGGCTGCCGACAATGGTGCCATCGGGCAGGCGGCTCGATGGCCGGACCGGATATTCGGTCGGTGCATCGGTCAGCTTCAGGGGAATACGTTCGGACCCGAGAAAGTCACCCTCGAGGTCGAAGTAGGAGAAGCGGTACTGCCCGCGGTCCAGAATCCAGAGGGTGTCGCCGACGATGGCCATTCTGCCGATCTGGTCGAACTCGCCTGGGCCCTGCCCGTGTCTGCCGATGGTCCGTATGAACGCGCCGGACTGGTCGTGCATACGGATTTCACTTTGCTGAGAATGCCCGGTGTAGATCGTGCCGTCGGGGCCGACCTGGAGTTCACGGAACCACGTGAAGGCGGTTTCGGCGTCGTCCGGGCTTCCGATGCGCAGCTCCTCGGTCGCCAGCATCTCGGCCGCATCGAAACCGTCACCGTCAGCGGCTGGCCCGGTGCACGCAATGCTCGCGATGAGAGGCAACATAGTAAGGCGACGCACGTGGTCCCCCTGTTGGGTCTTACCTCAACTACGCTCCGGGGCACGAAGATGGCAATGCACGTGTCGCCGGGAGCGTGCCCCGCGTCAACAGGAGATGTTGACCTGCCATTCGCACATGCGTTTGTCCTCGTATCGGACGAGCCGATGGCCTGTGTCCGTCACTGCGAAGAAGTACCAACGCAGCGCCCAGATCCGCATACCGTGACCGTCGGCGCTGCTGCTCATGCTCGCCCAGACCCTGAGGGTGTCGTTCGCGATCCGATCAACCCGCTGCACCTTCATGGAGGGGCGGTCATAGGTGCCGAGCGAATCAACGAACTCGGTGAGCAACGCCTGCCGCAGATACCGTGTGATGTGCACGGTGTCCGGCAACGACGAATCGAATGTTGGCATGTAGTCGATCCAATCGGACGGCGGAAGCCGATTCTCGCGGGACGGCAAGCCGCTCTGCACGATGGCCCGTTCGCGGATGACCCACGGGCCCAGCGGATGTGTCCACATGACCGAGAAGAGGCGGGTACTCGTCCAGACGGTGCCGGTCGAGTCGACGCCCGCTCGGGTGACTGTGTAGTAGGTGCCCCAGTTCTCGAAAATGTCCGCAAACGGTCCGTCGATCTCGATCGACGCCGACTCGAGCGCTGTTCCCGAATCCGCCTGCAACACGAACGTGCGCAGCGTGTCCGGGGCGGCACGTTGGGCAAGGGCAGGGGACGTGAAGAGCAGGAGCAGCGCGGTGCTTCGAATCATGGCGGCCCTTCCCCTTGGCGAGCGTGGGTCTATGGCGCGAGCAATGCGGCGGCCGGCGCGGGACCTGCGTCCACAAGTCGTTTTGACACCGGATCGATCCGAAGGTTCAACCCCTCCAATGACCGCGCACCCAAGAGCACCAGGTCGCCCGACTCACCGAAGACCACGTCATCCGTGGCCCGCTTGCCAACGGCGTGCACAAAGGCCGGCCCAGTCCAGCGCTCGAGGACCGTGCCGTCGGCTTGCCGGAACTGCCACTGGGCGTACCGCTCGATACCGAGTGACTCCAGCACCTCGGCCGGAATCCACGAGAGCTCGGCACCCGTATCGACAAGTACGGATTGCAGCGTGCGGCGTTCTCCGGGACGCGCCGGATTCTCGATAGCGATATCGATGCGAAAGGTCTCCATGTCGTCGGTCATGTTAGCTCCTCAGACTCTGCCGAGTAGTACCATCTTGCGGCGGTACGTGTCAATCCGTCGCGCCTTCTGTCCCATCTGTCCCCTGAGTCCCCTCTTTCCCATCTTCTGAAATGCCTCCCGACCCCTCCATCCCCCTCCAACGCGCCCTGGCCGGCCGTTATACGCTCGAAGGCGAACTCGGCCGCGGCGGTATGGGCATCGTGTATCTCGCCGAAGAGATCGCGCTCGAGCGCAAGGTCGCCCTCAAGGTGTTGCCGCCCGTGGTCGCGGCATCTCGCCGTCGTCGCGAGCGACTGCTCCGCGAAGCACGGACCGCCGCCAAGCTGTCGCATCCCAACATCGTGCCCATCCTCGCGGCCGACGAAGTGGACGAGTTCGTGTTCTTCACGATGGCGTACGTGGAGGGAGAGACGCTCGCGCGTCGCGTGCGCGTGCGCGGGCCGCTCTCGGCCGACGAGGTTACGCATGTGTTACGTGAGGTGGCGGGTGCGGTCGCCTACGCGCACGAGCGTGGGGTGATTCACCGCGACCTCAAAGCGGAGAACATCATCCTGGAGCATGCCACGGGTCGCGCGCTGGTGATGGACTTCGGTATCGCGCGCGTCGCGAGCGAACCCGACGTGATCGACGCCGGGAAGGTTGCCGGCACCGCGCAGTACATGAGCCCGGAGCAGGCGCAGGGGCTCGACGTGGACGAGCGGACCGACGTGTACGCGCTGGGAGTGGTGGGCTACTTCGCGTCGACGGGCCGATTGCCGTTCCAAGGGTCGACACCCAAGGAGGTGATGGAGCAGCAGATACATGCACCACCGCCGCCGCTCGTGCCCGTGACGCCGGGATTCCATGCACCGGTGGTGGCGACCGTGGAGCGGTGTTTGGAGAAATATCCGGGCGACCGCTTCCAGAGTGCGGCCGACCTCGTCGCCCAGTTGGGCGTGCCTGGTGACGTGCCCGCGCCGCTCCGCTATCTCGTGCGTCGATATCGCGACTCCATTTATGGCAACGACGCCGTGGCCCTCCTCGGTGCACTCGCGGCGATTCAGTTGTTTGGCGCGCTCTGGGTCGGCAAGTGGGGCACGGCCGCTTTGGCCGGTGGCTTTCTCGCGCTGCTTGTCGTGGGTGCCGTCGCCTCGCTGTTACCGGTCACGCGCCGCGTGTTGCAGAACGGGTACTCGCGCTCGGACATCGTTGGCGCGCTCACGCAGGATGTCGCGACCCACAGGGAAGAGTTGGCATTTCGCTATGGGTGGCGCGCCGGATTGGTCGAACGTCTCGCCCGTGCCGTCACGTTCGCCGGCGTCGGACTCTGGAAGAGCCGGTTCGGGGTGTGGGCGGCGAAGCTCGCGGGGGTCGGTCTCAAGCGTCGCCTTCGCAACGCCGAGTCCGACCGCGGGCCGGAAGCCATCGTCGTATCAGCCGATCGCCTGTATCAAAACCTTCCCGAAGCGGCGCGTCGGGCGCTCGGCGATCTGCCCGACATGTTGCGACGGCTGGAGCGGCAGACGATGGGGACGCGGACCTTGATCGCCGAACTCGAGGCGGGGTTGGCGAGTGGGGGTGACGTAGCCTCCGCGTTGTCTCGAGAACGTGAGCGGATGAGCGAGACGATCGATGCGCTCGAGGCGATTCGGTTGGCGCTGGAGCGGTTGGCCGACGGTGATGGGTCGGTTCAGGAGGTGAGTGCGGAGCTTGGCCGGGCGCGAGAGGTGGGGGATGTGGTGGATGGGGTCGTGGAGCCTGAGAGTAAGGTGTTGTCCGGGGGGTGAGGAATACCCGGTGGTATGCTCAGTGGAGGCCGGTGACCGACATGGGTTTTGAGCCACAGGAGTTTTGTGGCACTGGAGGCCGGCGGTGTAGCGGGTTTTGGAGAGCATGCTTCTTGAGAGGAAGGGGAAGGCGGAAAAGGGAAAGGGGAAAGGGGAAAGCCGAGGCGGGAGAGATCCCGGCCTCGGCTTTCTTGCGTGGCGGCAGATGCCACTGAAACATCGCAACTGTCTTAATCTAGCCCTCGCTCTTCGGTTCTCCAAGATGGCGCGGTGGGTGCCGACGGTGAGATTCGAACGCACGCGGGCCGAAGCCCAGAAACTTGCGATGTTTCCGCGTCTGCCAATTCCGCCACGCCGGCACCACTTCGTTCGATTCGGCGGCCATGGCATTTCTGACGCGGGCCCAACGAGTCTCCATCGAAACCGCGCGCACAAGGTGTGTTGGTGAGGTGGCTAGAGTGGGATCTGTTTGTTGCGTGTGATGCCCAATTCGATGCGGTGCCGGCCTGAAGGGCGTCCTTTAGGACGCGTCGCGTACGCGCCGAGCCGACGCTTCAGCGTCGGATTAACGCACGGCGCGAGGGAAAAAGAGAAGATCGAGGCGGGAGAGATCCCGGCCTCGGCTTTCTTGGCGTGGGGGGCTTGCTCGCCGCTTTCGCATCACGGGTGTATGTTCGCGGCGACACCTCGCCTGAGCGTGGGACCTCGTGACGACGGATCAGGACTCTCAGCCCCGCATTATCGCCGGACGCTATCGCATCATCGGCGTTGCCGGTAAGGGCCCGCTCTCGATGGTTTATGAGGCCGATGATCAGCGGAGTGACCGCAAGGTCGCCGTGAAGATTCCCCATGTCGCTCCGATCGTCGATCGTTTTCTCCGCGAGATCCATGTCGCGGAGCGCCTCACCCATCCACACATCCTCCCCATCCTCGAAGCTGGCGAGCACGAGGGTACGGTGTACAGCGTGTGGCCCTTCCTGCCGAATGCTTCGTTACGCAATCGCCTCAATCGCGATCGATTGGTTCCGCTGGGAGAGGCGTTGGGCATTGCGACGCAGATCTCGGACGCGCTCGGCTATCTCCACGACAACGATATGGTGCACATGGGGGTGAAGCCGGAGAATATCCTCCTCGAGGATAGTCAGGCCCTCCTGTCCGATTTCGGCCTGATCCGCTCCCTCTCGGTCAGTGGCGCCGGTGGGTACCTGTCGGACGAAGGGCTCGTGCTGGGTACACCCGACTACATGAGTCCGGAGCAGGTCAGTGGCGAGGACGTGGATGAGAGAACCGATGTGTACGCGCTGGGGTGCGTGCTCTACGAGATGCTTTCGGGCGATCCGCCATTCCCCGCATCCACCTCCACGGCCGGCCAGACCAGGCAATTCCAGGATTCGCCGTCACCGCCAGCGCTGACCACCTCTGGCGCCCGCAAAGGAATCTTGCGACGGCATCTAGACAGTGCGAGCGTGGTGCCGCAGCCCGTGTGGCATGCCATCGAGCGTTCGTTAGAGAGGAAGCCCGAGGCGCGCTTCGCCGGCGGACACCAGCTCCTTGGTGCGCTACTCGATCTCATGAACCTGGTCGATCGGCCCCAATCGCCCACGCAAATCGACCGACCGCCGTGTGAACACATTCGCGACGCGCTCGCCCATCGCTATCGCATCATCAAGAAGATCGGCCAGGGTGGTATGGCCGCCGTGTGCCTGGCAGAAGACCTCTGGTATGAGCGCAAGGTGGCGATCAAAGCATTGCTGCCCGAGCGTGCAGCGCCCCTGGATGTCACCCGGTTCTTGAGAGAAATGCGGATGACCGCCAAGCTCAGCCATCCGCACATCCTCCAGCTGTTCGAGGCCGGTGACGCGAAGGGCCTCCCGTACTACGTGATGCCGTACGTGAAGGGAGGCTCGTTGCGGACGATGCTCAACGAGCGGCGGACGCTCCCGGCCAAAGAAGCCATCAAGATCGCGATCATCGTAGCCGACGCCCTGCAGTGTGCGCATGACGAAGGCCTGGTGCATCGCGATATCAAGCCCGACAACATCTTATTGCATCACGGTCACCCGGTCGTGGCGGATTTTGGAATTGCACGCGGGCTCGATGCGGCGATGGAAGACCGCATTACCAGGGAAGGCTACGGTGTCGGGACACCCCCCTACGCGAGCCCAGAGCAGATGTCAGGTCAGGCCATCGATGTTCGGACCGATGTGTATTCGCTGGGGTGCGTGATGTTCGAAATGTTGGTGGGAGACGCGCCGGCGTTCGGCTCGACGCGCGAGGGTCTGACCGCCACGCTCGATGCGGTCGACTTTGGGACCCGTGCCGCCGCCAAGGAACCGCTGGTGACCGCGTTGAGTTTCAACGCGGACGAACGCCACGCGTCCGCGCGCGAGTTTCGAAACGCGCTCGCGGCCGCCACGTAGCGCCTGCCGGCGTCGGTGTGCCGGCGTCACGTATGCTGTGGGGCAGGTGCGCTATTCGATGGGCTGAAGCCCACGCTCGGCTGTCACGTCTGAAGACGAACATGCCGCTGAAGCAGCTGGGGTGAGCCGAGCGACGCGTTGACGCGTTCGCCGTTGGGGTGGGGCCATCTCGCTGGTGCGCTTTTTTCCCCGGGTCCCGCCATATTTGTCACGTGCCTGCACCCGGATCCGCGTCACCAACCTGCGCCAATTGCGGCACCACGCTTCCCGACCCCGTGGGGCCGTGTCCGGTCTGCAAGAGTGACCCGACGGTCCCGACCGTCCCGGTCCCGCCCGCCGAGGATGAACTGGCGGCCGTCCGCGCCGCGCTCGACGAGGACTACGAGGTCTTTGCCGAGCTGGGCCGCGGGGCCATGGCGATTGTCTACCGGGCTCGGGAGCGCCGTCTTGAGCGTGTGGTCGCGATCAAGGTGTTGCCCGTCGCGCGGAGCAACGATCGGACCGTGGTCGAGCGGTTCCAGCGGGAGGCACGCACGGCCGCCCAGCTCGAACACCCGAACATCATCCCGATCCACCGCGTAGGCGAGGCAGGGCGCGTGTCGTTCTTCACGATGAAGTTCGTGAAGGGACCGTCGCTCGGATCGATCCTGGACGACAAGGGGAAACTTCCGCCGACCGATATCCAGCGCATGCTCGAAGAAGTCGGGAGCGCGCTCGACTACGCATGGCGGCGCGGCGTCGTGCATCGCGACATCAAGCCGGACAACATTCTGCAGGAAGCGGAATCGAGGCGCTTTCTCGTGACGGATTTCGGCATCGCGCGGTCGGCTGACGCGTCACGACTCACGGAGACCGGCACGTCCGTCGGCACGCCCCGGTACATGAGTCCCGAGCAGGCCAGCGCGCAAGAGATCGATGGGCGGAGCGACATCTACAGTCTGGGGGTGGTGGCATACGAATGTCTCACGGGCCGACCGCCGTTTGACGAGGGCGACAGTATGGCCGTGCTGTACGCGCACGTGCATACACCGTTGCCGCGGCCGGCCCTCACGACGAACGAGGAACGCGCGCTGTACCGGGTCGTGGAGCGGATGCTGGCCAAGGATCCCGCCCAGCGATTTCAGTCAGGTCAGGAACTCCTGCATGCACTCGCCGGGTTGGCGGAGACGGATGGTGCGAGGACGGGGGAACCGGCACGAGCCTCCGGTGCTGGTGAGGCCGTTCGGAAGAAGCTCGAATCTCTCGAGCCCGCGGCGGCGGCGGCCGGCAAGGCCGTGAAGCGCGCCAGCGTCGTGGCCAAGCGCGAGACGGCCCGCGCCTGGGCGACCGCCGCGCCACGGATCGCGGAGTGGATCGCGCGCGCGGCCCGCTCGCGACCTGTGCGGTGGACCATGGCGTCGCCGCGCCGATTCCTCGCGGTCGCCGGTGCCGCCGTCGTCGTGTGGTGGGGAGGGAAGACGACACTGCACTTCGCCTTCAAGCACGGATCCCGTTGCCCGGAGAACGGTGCGTTTCAGATCCTGCTGGATCCGATCGGCACCGCTCCAACGGGACGCGATCTCGACGTGTACTACGACGTCTGTGGCCTCGAACGCGGGACGCCGTATACCGTCCGGCTCCAGGTGTCGCGGGGCGCCGGTGGTGTCCGCGGCCTGTTCGGCGGCCGGACGAGTCCCGTTGCGGTGAGCTTCGACGAAGAAGCGCGCGGGCCCGCCAGTCGGCGGCATCGTACTGTCGAGCTGCCGGAGCTGGAGGCCGGGAGCTACGCGCTCGAACTCACGGTCGAGCAATCCGACGGTGGAGATGCGTCGCGCAGGCACGACTTCCAACTGGTGGAGCGGTAGCGAGACGACCTGAGGGAAACGGCCGAGGCGCGCTGTACCCGCCCGAAGACGTTCGGTGCTGGTCATGAGTTGAATAGAGGGCGGAGTGATGGAGAGGAATGGGAATCGAGATCAGGGAGTAGGATCGGTGGTGGGGCAGGCGCCGGTATCCTTTTCCTGCATGTAGGAGTTTGGGTTTTGCGAAGGCCCGCGCTTCGTCAGGAAATCCAACGCATGGACCGCACCACCGCCCACCCACCATCCCGTCGCTCGAACTCGAAGCTCACGCCCCCCCCGCAGTTGCAGACGCCGCGACTGTAGGGTCGTAAGGTGACGTTCGCGTAGTACCGGTCGCCGGTCTTGCGAATCGGGCCGACGACCCACCCCATCTGCAGCCCGTCCGAGGGAACGCGTGCCATCACGGAGTCTGCCGTCATCACCTGGAAGAGGTGGAACCACGGTTCGATCGCCACCGGCAGGATGCCGTCGCTTACGAGAATACGCTGATCGGGACGTTCGTCATGGACCCACGGGGCTTCGATCGCATTCCCGGCGGTGTCTTCGATCGATACTTCCCCGACGATGTATCCGATCAGCATGCGTTGGAGCTCGACGAGCGTCGTCGAATCCGTGACGGCCTGAGGTCGAAGCAGATCGTACGCCAACGCGCGCTCATCGTCGGGGCCAACGAGGAGTGTGCGGAGCCATGGCCACGCGGTCGTGTCCGCGAGCCTTTGCAGGTAATGCGCGACGGCCGCGCGCGTGTCATAGTCGTGCGTATCGTGGAATCGCTCACGCATGTCTTCCGTGAGGTCACGACCCTCGGATCGCAGTCGCATCTTCGCCGCGTCCAGCCCACCGCGTCGCGTCACGTGATCGAAATATTGGGTGAGAGCCTCGGGCGCGGCATCTACACCAGGGAAGGGAACGATGTTGTAGTCATCTTCCTCACGGACACCCCAACCGTTGTACGTCGCCCCCTGGTCACCGGCCATCCAGCCGAGCACGACGGGCCCGTACCGCAACGTGGGGTTCACGAGAGAGGCGACCTCGCGCCGGTAGCGGACGGGGTCGGACTGGTAGGCGCCCAGATAGAGCAGGTCGCGGCTCCATGGGTCATCCGTCGACCGTGCGGCATCCATGAAGAGCGGGCCTGCCTCTGGCACGAACCCGGCGCTCCGCGTGATCACACGCATCGCGGTGGTGAGAAGTTTTTCTCGGGCGACCAGGCGTCGGCGGACGGCAAGGCGCGGCGTCAGTTCGCGAATCAGCCATCGAGCTTCGTCGGTACCCAGCATCGAATCCGCACTCAGAGAGCCATACGGTATCGCCATGAACGTGGCCCAGGGTGCGACCCGGGTTGGCTCGGCAAGCAGGAGCCCTAGGAGTGCCGGGTTGGTGCGGCGGTCCACGGACAGGATTGCCCGGTCGACTTCCGCGCGAATCTCCGGGTCATTCGCCTCTCGTCTGAGTCGCACGAGAGAGTCGAGTGCGGCGATGCTGGTGTCGGCCAACGCCGCCAGTTCAGCAAACGGTTCTTCGGGGAGCTGCAACGAGTCGTCGTCAGGATACCGTCCATGCACCACGAAGTAGTTGCCCCGTCTCCGTTCCAGTGCGCGTGGATCTTCACCCCATGCGGCAGCGATCCTGACGACCAATGTGCCGTACACATGGTTTGTGTCGCCGTCGGGGTTCACGTAGGTCATGGACCCGCGGAGTTGGCCGTCGAGATCGAGCGAATCCAAAAGGAGGTCCTCGGTCATGAGCGCGCGCCCAAACACGGATCCCGTTAGATCGGTACGGACCGCAGTCCCACGTCGATGCAGATTGGTTTCGATGATCTGGAAGGACTCGAGGTCCACGTTATGAGAGACGAACACCGGGTGACGCGATGGGTCAACGGACCGCCGCGGATTCACGTATCGCGTCGTCTCCACGGTGAGTGTGTCGGTACAAGCGGCCATGATGAGCGGGTCGAATGGCCGACTGTTTTCGCCACCGTCCCGCAACGGCACGATCATGGTCAGTGCCACGGCAGCCAGCGAACTAATGCTCCTGTGAAACGATTTATCGCAATGCATCACGGCCGCGCTGGTCAGGACCTCAGCGACACCGCCGTTCGGCGACGCGACCATCGAGACCCTTGTTGGTGCGTCGCCGATCGTGATGGTGATCGGGACCGTTCCGAAACTCGGCCACGGATGCAATGATTCCGGTTTGAATATGAACGTGGAATCGTGAGCCACGACGTCGGAAGGAGGGAGACCGTCGGCAGCCCACCACGAGGTCTGGCGGGCCACGAAGACGCGCCCGGGTCCAGGGCCCAGTGCCTCCTGGGCCGGCAATGTGCCCGGCGATGTCATGAGCAGCGCGGACATGGCAATGAAGCGATGTCGCATGAGACCCTCCTCACGTAGCTACCCACCGATGTCGATCGGGGTCCTGCCGTTTCGGGAGGTCACGGCGAGTGAGGTTCGGTCGCCAACTCCCGCAGCACCTCAACCAACCTCACCGTCGCCCACCTCACCCTGTCCCTCCTCACCCTGTCCCTCTCCTCTTCGAGGAGAGGGGACCTAAGGACGGTTCGCGTCGCGGACGTCCCGGACCACGGCTTCGAGTCGCTCGGCAGTGACCTCATGATTCTTCATACGTACTACTGTGTAACCCGCCTTGCGCAAGATCGCGTCACGCTCGGCGTCATGGGCCATCTGCAGAGGTTTGGTGTGAATGGATCCGTCGAGTTCGAGGACGAGCCGCAGTCTGTGACAGTAGAAATCGACGACATAACTCCCGAGTACATGCTGCCGGCGGAACTTGAGACCGAACAGCCGGCGGCTGCGGAGCAGTTCCCAAGCTCGCCGCTCTGCCGGGGTTGAGTGACGGCGGAGTTTCCGGGCGAACTCCGTGTGTTTGGTGGGTGATTTGGCCACCTGAAATGATCGGTATCCTCAGAGTGTTCCATAGCACCGAATTAGTGCGGCCGGTACTTCGAATCTGCGTTCCCCTCTCCCGTTTGGGAGAGGGGACAGGGTGAGGAGGGACAGGCGGCGGCGCAAGAAAAGCCGAGGCGGGAAGATCCCGGCCTCGGCTTTCTTGGCGTAGCGGGAGACGCTACGGAGACTTAGCAAGTACGTGAAACCTATGCTCGGCCTACGGCCCCGTGCAAGTGGCGCGGTGGGTGCCGGCGGTGGGACTCGAACCCACACGAGCTTGCGCTCCGAGACTTGCTAAGTCTGTACGTCTGCCAATTCCGCCACGCCGGCCACCACTTCCTTCGATGTCGGCGGCCATGGCATTGCGACGTGGACCTCACAAGTCTCCATCGAAACCGCGTGCACAAGGTGTGTTCGTGAGCTGTTTGGCGTGGGATCGTTCTATTGCGCGTGATGGCCAATTCGATGCGCGTCCTTCAAACGCGCCGCGCAGCGTCGGGAATGCCGTCAACTAGTCGAAATCAACATCGAACTCAGCGCCACCCCAATCGCCGGCGTCACCACCGTCGTCGCCGTCATCACCGTCGCGATGGTGGTGGTGGACCCACACTCCACGATCTCTGCCGCCTCCGCCTGGTTCCCATTCATCAGCAGCCCAGTGATCGCGGCCTCTGCCAAAGACGTTGTTCGCGATCGATCGCGTGGCCCACATTCCTCCTCCGAAGAGCAGGAGGAACGCAAAGACCGCGAGGGCCACTCCATGGAGATCCCCCGTTTCGAGTCCGCCCATAGCCAGCAACGCGGCCCCCGCGCTTGCACCGACAAGCGTCGTCACATACCCCAGGACAATGACGAAGGCCCCGGTGTTCGGCGCATCCACGCGCGTCTGTAGCCATTCGGACTCATATGCCGTACTGCTCACTTGCCTTTGGTGAACCACAGCTCCTAAAAGGATGCAGGATGAACGGTCCGTCTATTGACGAGTGAGCAAATAGAGAACGCCGGTGCCGAGCAGGTAGCCCGACCCATCTGGCTCGAACCCCAACACGAACTTCAGCGAATCGCTCGTCACCACCACGTTCTCGAATTGCGCGAGGAGAGGAGGGGTCGGCGCGAACACGTTCGGTGTCGTGACCACAATGCTTGTGCCGAAGGCCAAATAGGCTCCGGTCAAGTCTGTTCCGCCGTCGGTGAAGATATCGGACGTGTGCGTCCCATCCGACGCAAACGTAATTGTGCGTGTCCCCGCATCCAGAAACGCGGTTCCGTCCGCGTTGGACACCATCTTCGCGCCACTCCAGGTACCGACGATGTCCGTGGACCCCAGCATTGTGGTCGGACCCTCGGGTCCTACAGGGCCCTCTGGGCCAACGGGCCCAATCTCTCCTTCACATCCGAGGCATGCGAGCAGCAACAGAACGTGGACTCGACGGGTCTTCATGACAGCCTCCCCAAGAATACCGGTTACAACCCTCGATCGCTGGTGTGCACTTCCCTTACCCGAACAACCGCTCCCACCACGACCGCTTCCGCGGCTCCGCCTGTCGGCCTGCCCTCCTAGCGCCGTACTCCGACGTACTCTGTCTCCAATTCGTAACGGCCGTCCGTGTGACCGATCACCGTAACGGTACCGTGCAGCTCGGTTCGCAGAATGTCGTTGGCCACTGCTTCGTAGTAGCGAAGTGCCCACGGGTCTGGGTGACCGTACGCATTGGTCGCGCTCCCGGCCAGCCGTCGTGTTCACACGGCGCGAAACCCAGAACCTGTCCACTGCGAAACGAATCTCGCCATTTCGGGGCAGTTCCTAACCCAAAATGGAATGGGATTCCTCATGGTCTAAAGGCAAGTTATTGGACAACAACGATTTACGTTTGGCACAGTGGTTGCTTGATCACGTGTCGGAGCTATCTCGATCATGGGTCCACCACCTCGGACCGCACTATGTCCGGTCGGGCCCGACAACCCAAGGAGACGTCGTTGATGAATCAATCGCATTCCGTATTTCCGGTCGCCGTTGTGGTGGCTGTCTTGGCCGGGTGCAGTGCCGGCCAAACGCCGATCGCGCAGGCCCCGGATCCCGTTATCCAGCAGCAGCAGGAGCAGATCGCGTCGCTGCAGGATTCAGTGAGCCATCTGTCCGAAAACTTGAGTGCCAAAGAAGCCGAAGCGATGCGGAGTGCTCGGGAAGCTGAGGAAGCGAAGGTGAGATTGAGCCAGGCCTCAGCGACTGGCACGGGGTTGACTGATCTCCTTCCTCCGAACGCAAGCGCGGGTGAGTGCTACGCCCGTGTGTTCGTGCCGCCGACGTACAAGACGCTGTCGGAGCGTGTGATGTCGCACGATTCCGTCGTAGACGTGACCGTCATACCGGCGAGGTACGAGTGGGGTGAGGAGCGCGTGTTAGTTCGTGAGGCCTCAACGCGCCTCGAGGTGATTCCAGCCACGTACGAGTGGAAAGAAGAGCGCGTGCTCGTTCGGGCTGCGTCGACGCGTCTCGAAGAGATCCCCGCGGTCTATGAGACACGGCAAGAGCGCGTCGTTGACGTGCCGGAGCACACGGTTTGGAAAAAGGGCCGTGGTGCCATCGAGCGCATCGATGAAGCGACTGGCGAGATCATGTGTCTCGTCACGGTGCCGGCAACGTACAAGACAGTGACGCGACGGGTACTGGTGCAGGCGCCGACCACGAGGGAAGTGACTATTCCCGCCGAGTACGAAACGGTTCGGACTCGCGTCGTTAAGACGCCGGCTACGACCCGTACGGTCGAGATCCCCGCGGAGTACGAGACGGTGCGGGTTCAGAAAGTTGCGACGCCAGCGCGTCAGCAGCGTACCGTAACGCCACCGACGTACGAGACGGTGACGCGGCAGGAGCTGGACAAAGAAGGATATATGGAGTGGCGTTCCATTCTGTGTGAGACGAATGTGACGCGTGGCGTCATTGCCGATGTCCAGCGCGCGTTGCTGCGCAATGGGCACAACCCTGGTCCGATTGACGGTGTGATCGGTAGTCAAACCATGGCCGCGGTGCGTTCGTATCAGCGCGCGAATGGTCTGGCGTCCGGCCAGTTGACCATGGAAACGCTCCAGAAGCTTGGTGTGCAGCTTTCCGGCGCTGCAGCCTCCCAATAGCAGGTAGGACAAGTAGACGCCGAAAGCTGGCGTCGATAGATCCCGGGGGTGCGGACTACGCGCCCTCGGGATTCGTCGTGTCGGGGGTAGGTCCCTGGCACGGGACCGATTCACCGGCATCGGCTCTGCCAACCGTGCAAGGATAGCCACCCCCGGGACGCCGATGGCGGGTGTTGAGCCGACGCTTCAGCGTCGGAACTCGCACGACGGCGGGCAAAACGAAAGCCGAGGCGGGAACGATCCCGGCCTCGGCTTTCTTGGCGTGGCGAAACACGCTCCTCACAAGTCTGACGATTAACCCAATCTAAACTCGGGACGATGCCACGCGCAATTGACGCGGTGGGGTGCCGGCGGTGGGATTCGAACCCACACGGACTTGCGTCCCCAAGATCGTCAGACCTGTGCGTCTGCCAATTCCGCCACGCCGGCCACCACTTGCTTCGATGTCAGCGGCCATGGCAATGCGACGCGGGCCCAACGGATCTCGATCGAAACCGCGGCACAAGATGGGTTGGCAGGCCGGTGAGTGTGGCATCGTTTTCTTGCGGGTGGTGCTCACATCAGCGCGGCGGCAATAGGACGGTAGGACGGTAAGACGGTAGGTCGCTGGGACGGTAGGGGCTGAGATAGTTTGGCGTCCTTTAGGACGCGTCGCGGGTTCCCCTCTCCACATCGTGGCGAGGGGACAGGGGTGAGGCAGCGCCGAGCCGATGCTTCAGCGTCGGAACACACGGAAAAAGAGAGCCGAGGAAGGAGCAATCCCAATCTCGGCTTTCTCTGGCGCGGCAACCGACGCCGCTGAAACATCGCAAGCACCTGAATCTAGCTCGCGCTCGGGCGTTCACCAAGATGGCACGGTGGGTGCCGACGGTGAGATTCGTTGCGCAACCGTTAGGCAAGCAGAGCAAGCATCACGACCAGCGATGCGCAGCTCAACTCACACGGGCCGAAGCCGTGAGATGCGTGAGGGCGACGCATCGTCAACCGCGGAGCGCCCATCGGACCAGGTTGGCAAACTTGGGCGGCGTCCCCTGCATCAGGATTCCGACGCGAAAGATGCGTCCGCCGGCCCAGACCAACAGGATGAGGGTCAGAATGACGCCGATGAGCCCGACCCACGGTTGCCATGCGGGTACGCCACCGGGGACCCCCTGTCGGAGCAGCATCAAGAGTGGTGTGAAGAGGGGGAAGAGCGACATGCCGGTGGCGAAGGCCGAGTTCGGGTTCATGACGATGGGCATCAGCACGAACATCGGGATCAGCACAGGGAGGATGCTCGGGAAGACCATCGACTGCGCCTCGGTGGCGTCGTTGCATGCGGAACCAAGGGCGGCGCCAAGCGCGCCAAACATCAACACCGCCGCAATCATGTAGGCGAGGAACCACGGCACGATGTCGTACGGGATGTACTCACCGTAGCCGAGATAACGCACGGTCAGGATGCCACCCACGAGATAGACCGACGCGGCCGTGAGCGACACACCCACACCGCCCAACAGCTTGCCCATCATGAATTCGAAGGGTCGCACGCAGCCGAGCATCACCTCGGCGATGCGCTGGGATTTTTCTTCGGTGACTGCTTGCAGCAGCGGTGAGGCTCCCATCATGATCATGAGGAGCATCAACATCACGGGGACGAGGGGGAGCAGTAGGGCTTGCAGTTCGGTGCGACGCTCGGCGCCCGTGACTTCACCGGTCTCGGGGTCGAGCGACACGAGCCCGAGACCCTGCGGGGTCATCCAGTCGAAGAGATCGGGCACGATGGTCGGGTCGACGCCGGCGTCCATGAGTCGCAGGCGGCGGAGTTCGGTGTTCAACGGGCGTTCGATCCACTGCCGCACCTCGTCGATTGCCGGATTCTCCGCGTAATACCGCGCTCCCGCTCCCGCGGAAGCCTGCCTCGGATGGATCACGTCCGCACCGATTTCCAGCACGGCGTGCAACGCCCCCCGTCGCACGCGGTTCGAGAGTTCCAACAGCTGCTGTGTCCAATCCTCCGCGGGCGCGACGAGCTCGATGAGGTACGCCGGCTTCGTCTTCTTCCCGCTCTCCGCGTCGACGACCTCGGTCTCGTTCCGTGACTGTGCCGCTCGCCGGAGGACGTCGCCGATCACCCCAGATCGATCGATCACGGCGATGCGCTTGTCGCTCGTATCGACGCGGTCGCGAAAGAACGCCATGCCGATCGCGCTGCCGCCCATCACGACGGGCGCCAGGATCAGCCCGAGGATGAATCCCTTGGTCTTGACGATCGCCTTGTACTCGCGTTGGGCGACCCGCAAGATCTTACGCATCCGATGCCCTCTCGGCGTCGGGTCCGGCGATCCGCACGAAGATGTCGTGCAGGGACGGTTTGGCGATTTCGAAGCTGGTGAGTCTCGTGCGACCCATGACGTCCGCAAGGATGCGGTCTGGATCCGCGCCTTCACGGATCCGCAGTTCCTGCAGTTGACCAAAGTCCGTGACCTTCTCCACCCCCGGCACTGCGGAAAGCGCCTGCCCGCCCTCGACGCACCGAACCCTGATGGTGTCGCTGCCAAAGGTGTCCTGGATCGACGCGAGTGTCCCGTCGAGCACCTTGCGGCCTTTGAAGATCATGAAGATGAAATCGCACATCTTCTCGGCCATGCCCATGTCGTGCGTGCTGAAGATGACCGTGGTGCCACGAGCCTGAAGGCCGAGCACGGCATCTCGGATCACGTCGGTATTGACGGGATCCAGTCCCGTAAACGGTTCGTCCAGGATGACGAGTTCGGGGTTCGAGACCACGGTCGCGATGAACTGCACCTTCTGGCTCATTCCCTTACTCAGTGTCTCTATTTTCTTGTCGGCCCACTCGTCGAGATCGAGATGGTGCAGCCACCGTTCCACAGCGCTCCGGACATCGCCATTCTGTTTTAAGCCGCCGTAGAATTGGAGGAGTTCCCGCACCTTCATCTTCTTGTACAATCCGCGTTCCTCGGGCATGTACCCGATGCGGTTGGTGCACGCGCCGTGCAGTGCTTCCCCGAACACGTGGATGGTGCCCCGGTCCGGATAGAGGATGTTCATGATCATGCGGAGGGTCGTGGTCTTGCCGGATCCGTTGGGGCCGATGAAGCCGTAGACGCTTCCTTCGGGAACGCCGAGTGACAGATCATCCACGGCGACCGTCTTGCCGAATTGCTTCGTGACCGAATCGATTTGGACGGCGGTCATACGGCACCCCTCCTCAACACGACAGCCCTCCTGTCCGTGAGCCCACCGCCCTTGCGATCCCTTACATCTGACGTTCGAGGTGGGGCGCGAACGGTTGGGCGCGCATCCGGGTGCCGGTCGCGCGATACAGGGCGTTGGCCAGGGCCCCAAAGATCGGTGGGAAGGGCGGTTCCCCCAACCCCGTTGGGTCGATGCCATTCTCGACGAAATGCACGTCGATCGCCTTGGGCGCCTCGCTGTGACGAATGGTACGGTACGTGTCGAAGTTGTCGTGGGCCGGCACGCCTTCTTCGAATGTCATGGAACCGTACAGGGCATTGCCGATGCCATCCACGATGGCGCCCTCTGCCATGTTGCTGGCGGCGTCCGGGTTCACCACGATGCCACAGTCCAGCGCACAGCACACGCGGCTCACGACCGGCGTCCCGTCTTCGACGACGATGTCCAGCACGTGCGCCGCATACGTGTTGTGGCAGAAGTAGGCGGCCACACCGCGGGAAACGCCAGGTGTCGCTTCCTCGTCCCAGCGCGACTTCTCACGGACCAGCTTCAGCACACCGGCGTAGCGGGCGGCGTCGTAGTCGTTGTCCTCGCCGACCGGTCGTGTCCTCGCCCGTTCCAACAGTTCGAGACGGAATGCCATGGGATCTTTCCCCATCGCCTCGGCGAGTTCGTCGAGAAACGACTGTTCGACCCCGGCCATGAAGTTTGACCGCGGTGCGCGAAACGCCCCGATGGTGATGTTGGATTCGAGCGACCACTCCTCGGCGAGGTAGTTGTCCACCGCACCCGCCGGGAACCGGTTGGCATGGAGCGGACTCTCCGGGATCCCTCCGGCCTTCACGTGAAAGGCGATCAGGTTGTTGTCGGCATCCAGCGCCGCCCGGTACGTCGCATGGTAGGCTGGACGAAAGGCGCCGAACGTCATGTCGTCTTCCCTCGTGTACATCAGCTTGACCGGCGCATTCACCTGCCGAGAGATCACTGCCGCTTCCACCATGTGGTGACCGTAGGCTCGCCGGCCGAATCCACCGCCCATGCGTGTCAACGCAATGTCGATCTTCTCGGGCGGCAGGCCCAGTCGGGCCGACAGGGTGCGCTCGATGAACTCGGGTGCCTGAATGGGTCCGGCCACTTCCGCCTGGTCCGCCGTCACATGGGCAAAGCAGGTCATCGGCTCCATGGCGTTGTGAGCGAGAAACGGTGCCGTGTAGGTGCCCTCGACGATCTTCGCCGCCCTGGCGAACGCGGCCTCGGGGTCGCCATCCCGACGCACCACCCGGCCGGGCTTGGCCGCCATCTCGGCCATCCGCGCGTCGTGGTCCGTAGTGCTCTCGAGCGCCTCGATCGGTTCCCACTCGATCTGCAGTGCCCTCTTGGCGTTCATCACTTCCCAGGTCGTGTTGCCCACGACGGCGACCAGTTCCGGGAAGGCGTTCGTATCGAAGTAGTTCCGCTCGTACCCGTCTTCGAACGTCTTGAACGTGAAGACGTCCGTGATGCCGGGCATGGACCTAGCGGCCGCATCGTCCACCGCTTTCGGTCTCATCCCGAACGCCGGGGGGTGTGCAGTCATCGCGACGAGCGTCCCATCCCAGTGTTGGTCCATCGTGAACAGCGGCTGTCCCGTCACGATCTTGTGCCCGTCGACGTTCTTCTGCGACGTGCCGATGATCTGAAAATCCTCGAGGTCTTTGAGCTGCACCTGTTCCGGCACCGGCATCGTTGCTGCCGCCGAGGCCATGGCACCGTAGCCCGCCGACCGCTCGCTCGCGTTGTGGTAGAGGACGCCGTCCGCGGTTGTGACCTCGTCTACGGGAACCCGCCACGCGTGCGCCGCCGCCTCGCGGAGCATGTGCCGGGCCGCGGCGCCGGCCATACGGAGCCCCCGCCACGCCCGCCTGATACCCTGACTCCCGCCCGTGAACTGACGGTCGAAGACCTCGTTATTGAAGCGCGCTTGCTCGACGACGACCTGCCTCCAGTCCACATCGAGTTCTTCGGCCACGATCATGGGCATGGACGTCTTCACGTTTTGGCCGAATTCCGGGTTCGGCGACAAAATCGTGACCGTGCCATCCGCGCCGATCTTCACGTAGCCGTTGAGTTCGACGAGTGACTCGGGCACGTCGTCCAGTGCCTCGAGGTCCATGGCGGCGAGCCAGTTGAAGCCCAGCACCATGCCGCCCCCGGCAACGGCGGACACCTTCAGAAAGGATCGTCTGTTATACGTCGTCTGGATGAGAGCCACTGGAAGTTCCTCGCAAAGAAATGAGGTGGATCACCTAACGCGATCGAGCGGGAACGAGCGCACGGCCCTTAGGCCTCAGTGTTCGCCGCCACCTTGATGGCGGCATGGATGCGCAGGTAGGTACCGCAGCGGCAGATGTTCCCGTTCATCCCGGCATCGATCTCCTCGTCACTGGGAGCGGGATGCTGGTTCAACAGCGCGGCTGCGCTCATGATCTGCCCACTCTGGCAATACCCGCACTGTGCCACATCCTCTTCGAGCCAGGCCTGCTGCACCGGATGGGTCCCGTTGGGCGAAAGCCCCTCGATCGTCGTGATGCGTTGATTGCCTACACTCGACACCGGCAGGATGCACGAGCGAACCGCGGCGCCATTCAGGTGAATCGTGCACGCGCCGCATTGCGCGATGCCGCAGCCATACTTCGTTCCCACCAGCTGCAGATGGTCGCGCAGGACCCACAGGAGGGGTGTGCGGGGATCGACGTCGACGTCGACGGTCTTGCCGTTTACGGACAGGGTAATTGGCGCCATGGCTGCCATCGATTCGGACAGAGTGAAAATGCGATTCAGTCTATCGACATGAATCGGCGTTTCAGGGTACCCCATATGATACCGAGGCGCAGGGATAAGGCGAAACTCCGGCGTTGAGGGACAGACACTTCTCTCCACCATGCGTAGCCGCAGTGCGGACACGGGACATGTCTCGAGTTTAGATGATAGACAACGAACTGATACGCCTTCTCGCACTTCGAGCACGTGGTCCAACCCTGTGGCAGTTCCTCTGTAGTCACGTCCTCGAGGCTCATCCCACGCGCGCAGTGTGGACATGCAGCACAGTGCACGGAATAATCGCGCTTGCACCATCCGCAGATCGTGGTCCGATCCTGCGGCCGCTCCTGCTTGGCAGCGTCGGGACCGCACTGGGGGCACGGCCCCCACGCGGCCATGTAGTTGCGGCCGCACGTGGAGCATTGCTGGAAACGCTTACCGAACACGCGCCGTCGCTCCGCTCCTCGGGTTCTGCCGAGCGTTCGACTAGTCGTCGCCGAACTCGAGATCGAGGATGGTGATGCCCTGAGCGTCGACTACATGGTGTGCTATCGAGTCAACGGGCGGTGGAAGATCGTGGCCAATACGTTCGTGGTGTTGCGGCCTTGAGGCACCACTATGACTTCGTGCCCGTGCTAGACGGACCCCCGGTCACCCTCGTATTCCGATCCATCGACCACGTGTACGACAGGCCTCGCACCCCGCCGCACCGTGAGCTCAAAGAGGTCCGGCCGCGCGTAGTGGCCGGCGGCGTCCAGTTGCCAACGAGGCCCGATCAACGCATGCGGTTCGACGGCGGCGTAGAGTATTCCTTCTACCGAATCCAAGGGCCCCGCCACGATCTTTCCGTCCGGATCCACGATCACGCTGAGCCCCGGATTGATCCAGCCATCGACATCACCGAGGTACTCGTTTTTGAACTCGAGGGAATCCGGAATGTCGTCCTTATGGAATGCCTGGCAGGCTCCGACTACAAAACATCGACCCTCCTTGGCCACGTGCCGCATGGAGGAAATCCACGGCTCACCCCGGTCCCACGTGAGCGCAGCATGGATCTGCTCACCTCCCGCCAACAAGGCGTATCGCGCCAGCGGCATGTAGTGCTCCCAGCAGAGCAACCCGCCGAGTCGACCGAAGGGAAGGTCGAACACTTCGAGACCGGCCTCGGCTCCCTGCCCCCAGACCAGTCGTTCCCCCGTTGTGGGAATCAGCTTGCGATGCTTTCCCAGCACCTCTCCGTCCGAGCCGATGTAGAGGATGGTGTCGTAGAGGGTCGAGTTGCTTGCCTCCGAATTCCTTTCATTCACTCCAATTACGACGGTCATGCCGCATTCCGCCGCGGTCTCTCCAAGACGCTTCGTCTCTGGACCCGGGATCGTGATTGCATTGCGATGGAGTTCGCTATACAACGCTCGCAATGGGTGCGTATGACCTGATGGGATGAACCACACCCAAACCGGAAAGCACGGCACGAAGGCCTCTGGAAACACCGCGAGCGTCGCTCCCCCTTCTGCCGCCTCCCGGATCAGACCACAGGCCTTGTCAACGCTCGCGTCCCGGTCGAGGAACACCGATGACGCTTGTATCGCTGCAATCTTGAAGGAAGTCGATGTTGCCACGGGTCATCACTCGTCTGAGGGGGGGCGCCTAACGCATGCTGCTGCTGAGCAGCATAGCCCTATGTCGCGCGCGTTCGCAACACAGCAACGCGATCGGCCCAGTCGCCGGAAGCGCAACTTCTACTGCGGCGGTCCGATCAGCTCCTAGATCCCACGCTATGGCGACGCACGCCGAACCGGTCGCAAGCATGATCCGAGCTTGGGGAAGGTACGCCTCCGCGAAAAGGAGGGACCGTGACACCCGATAACGATCGAGCAAGCCGAGACCTGCAGGTCATGTGTGCGTTCGTAGCGGCGTTCGAAGTGTTCAGCAAGCACATCACTACACAGGTACGCGCACTCTTCTCCGACGACGTCGACCCCACGGTGCGACCGATCATCTCGCCCCCAGTCGCACGCTTCAGCCCGCGCCAGGGGTCGGGCGCCGTACAGGCCTGCTGGCGGACTGCGTGTGCACCACCATCCACGAATCGTTCACCCACCGGAACAGGTACGTGGCGTGACCTCGGTTGTGGATGTTGCGCCCATCGGCAATGGTGAGTTGGATTTCGGTGTCGACGACGGCCCAGGCGAACGTTCCCTCGAAGTGGGCTTGCACGTTCGAGTAGCCTAGCCGTAATCCTAACTCGGCTTCAGGGGCGACATGGTTGTCCACCAGATCCTGTAAGCCCACGTTCTCTCCACCTCCCTCGAAATACCGAGCGCCCTTCCAATCGAGGTAGTGAACGTAGAACGGCGTCCCATCGCCTTGCTCCCACCCGACGCGCACATCTTCGAGCACCGCCTCGAGCAGCGCGGGATCGTGAATCGGCGCGTCTACGTCCGAGGCGGTACACCCCGCAAGCAACACGCTTCCTACAAGCACCGTCGTGAGTCGTTTCTGCATCAGGGGCTCCATGTTGTGGATCGGCCAGAAGGTAGGGACCGACACCAGCCCGCGCGACCCTCATCCGCCGGTCGCGCGTGCACCGCCGGATCCGGACAATTTCGCGCGTTTGTTAGACGGCCGCTTCGAGAAGGTCCAGGAGACCGTCGGGATAAAGAGGTATCGGTGGTCGGTCCGCGAGCGAGATCCATCGAGCCTCCGAGCCCCAGACATCCTCGTGGAGAGGGAGGCGGTCCATCTCGTAAAAGGTCGGGTCGACGAAGTGGGCATCGTAAACGGCCACCACCTCGTGGCCCGGAGTGCCCTCCCACGTGAAGATGTTTTCGAGGACTCCGAGGCGGACCAGCCCGGTGACTTCCGCCTGGAGCTCCTCGCGGATCTCGCGGCGGAGCGCGTCCTCGGCGGTCTCGCCGAATTCCACAGATCCGCCGATCGGTCGGAGAAAGGCCTCCTGCTTCACGCCGTCGTAGCCTTCGCCGACCAGGATGCGACCCTCGTGTCGGAACAGGCACAGCACGACGAAGCGGATGGAGGACATGGGGCTTAGACGGGAAGGGCGAGCACGCTCGCTGTCCTTCAGGGGAATCCGCTAACGCCCGCTTCGCTCGCTCTCGCGGCCCGCCTGCCAGCTGGCGTCGAGAAGCGTCTGGGTGCGCTCCGTCCCCGTCATCCACTGCTCGCGCAGCGCCCGGTCGGTCGCAGCCGCCGCCATGTCCTCGAACATCAGGACGGCCGCGCGCTTCGCCGAGGGGACGGTGATCTCCTGCCGTCCCTGCGCCGGACCGCGGGCCATGAAGCCGGCCGAGCCGTCGGCGTTGTCGAACAAGAAGTCGTCCATGTACAGCACACCCGACGTCCCCGAGATCCGCACGTCCGCCACCATGGCGCCCGATTCGAAGCCGCAGTTCCAGGTCGACGTCACGCCGCCGGCGAACTGGAGGACGCCGCTGCCGGCGGAGACCGCCCCCGTCTCCTCGTCGCGGCTGAGGAACGCGGCGGCGCCTTCGACCTCGACGTCCGGCGGCAGGTACTCCACGGCGGCTCGCAGGTTGTACCAACCGGCGTCGCCGATCGCCCCCATGGGCTCGAGCTCCGGGTTGTAACGGATGTTGGATCGGTTGGTCAGGTTGAACTGGAACGCTGACGCGAGTGACCACACCCTCCCCACGAGCTCTTCAGATCGCGCCCTGATCTCAGAGGTCCGAGGGTGGTGAGGAAAGTGCGTCCCGTCCATGAAGGCGACATCGTGCTCCCGGCAGGTGGCGACGATCCGACGCACGGAGTCGAGGCTCGCAAACGGCTTTTCGCCCAGCACGTGCTTGCCTCCGCCCGCGGCGGCGAGACAGATCTCCTCCCGCACGCTGGTGGGCGTGGCGACGTAGATGGCGTCTACCACGTCCGACGCGATCATGTCCGCCCACGAGTCGAACGCGTGCGCCACGCCATGTCGGTCCGCGTAGGCCCTCGCGGTCTCCATCCGCCGACTCGAGACCGCAGCGAGCTCGGCGTTCTCCGCCCGCTCGATCATGTCCGCCATGCGGGTCGCGATCGATCCGGTACCGACGACACCCCAGCGCAGGGTACTCGCCGGTCGGGCGCTGGCGGACCGGCCCGTCACCAGGCTCGCGGTACCGAACGCCCCGGCGCCGAGCGCGCTGGTCGCCGCCACACGGACGAAGCCGCGGCGGGTCAGACCGCCTCCACTGTGCCTTCCGTCCTCCGTTTTGCCCTGCATCGCAGTCCTCCTCCTGTGCTGGGAAGGTGTGCGCGGCACGGAACGCGAAATCGCCGCGCCCTAACCCATTGGAATTCTGCTGCACGACCCACAAGCTGACAAACCACAAGTGCTGCCAGACTGATCCCGCGCCTTACCCTGACAGCAGCAATTCCCTGTTAAAGGGAGGCTCACGCGGGGTGCCACTCGGGCCGCGCAGCGTTCAAGCGGAGAACTGACCAACCGGCCACGAAAACGATGAAGAGGTCATCGCACGTCACCAGGACACGCTGGACCAAGCCCATGAAGCCCAACATCGGTCCAGGATGGATGGCGGGCGGGAGGAAGCCCAGCCCTCCGAGCGTGAGGTACATAAAGACACCCCACGACAGCAGGCCAACCAGCCCCAGGATCAGGCTAACTCTCGCCGGACCTGCCCACCCGGTGCCGTTTCTGGCCGCGAAAGCGAAGAAGAGTGCGGCAACCACCGGTAACGCCATCCCGACCAACCCCAAGAGCATGTGAACAATCATGCGCGTCCCCATCGCCTCATGCGGGCAGCCCGGATCGCACGGAACCGCAGCGATACCGAGGTTTGCCAATCCGACCATGGCGATGATCATCACCGCCACCCGCCCGCTGGAGGAGCGAGCCCAGAGTCTGTACAGGGCGGGGGTCGCGACCAGCAGCAGCACGCCAACCGGTACGACGCCGAGAAGTGTCGCGATCTCGCGATGCGGGGCGTCCAAGGCCATCGTCTCGCTGATGAAGTCCCGCCGCAAGGAATAGCCAGGCGTGATGAAGCCAATCCAGTACCAGGCCGCGTTTCGGATCACCGTTGCTGCGATGATCATGTAGAAGACTGATTGCATCGCGGACCTGAGCCTCCTAACGTCTTTGGCGTTCAGCGGCGGCGCGAAGCGCCGTCCGTCTGCAACGCCGTGTTGGCCAGCCCAATTTACGATCCTGACGAGCCGCGCTCGAGGTAGATCTCGGCCCCCGTCAAGAACATCTGGATTGAGATGGCCACCTGTGCCCCGGCACCGTCTCTATCCCACCAGCAAGAGCGTGATGGAAGTCACGAAGACGACGATCCCGACAATCATCATCAGCATGCCCCAGCCTTTCGTAACCTCATCATAGATGTAGTACGCATCTCCCAGTGGATCGCGGGCTTTCAGAAAACGGTACCCCATGCCGATGAATATCCCGGCGATGCCTCCCGCGAACGCGAGACCGAAGCCGACAATGATCCACCGAACGTCACCGGGTCGTGGTGCGCGGATTTCCTGGAGGCGTCGTTCCCAAAGCTCCGCTCTTTCCCGATCGGTGACGACGACGCCCCGGTGCCACAGCAGCCGGTCGGCGGCACGCACCGTCTCCGGATCCCATTCGTCGGGTTTCGCCATCACATCCAGGAGTTCTTGATTGGTGAAGTCAGCGATGAGGTCATCGGTCTCCGATGCGGGTTGGCCGGCGTGCTCCGGTTGAAGAATCTCGGCCGCACGGCTCACCTCTGAGCCCCGAACCTTCAGGTGGATAGCACCGAACGACGTCTTGAGCGTGAACGCGGGGTTGAGGGTCTCGTGTTCTCGTTCGATGACGCAGACGATACCGTGCTGGTCCAGCGTGGCAGCCGCGTCCCCGGCCTCGATGGGGTCGGTGTAGTCGGAGAGCGTCACGAATGGGTCGGGTGCGAAGGGGTCGTCGTCTGCCTCATCGCTGTCTTCAGGGCTGGGCGATTCGGGCCCGGGGCTCTCGGCCACGATTTGGCGGCTCACGAACTTCCCGTCGTCGAAATCGATCACGCGATAGTGTGAGAGCGGAATGAGCGGAAGCCCAACGAGAATCCACAGTCGAGCGACATAGGAACCACAGGTCGGGCACTCGTCCCGTCTCCCAAGTAGGGTGGGCCCAATGGGAATCGTCGAGTGCCCGAGAACGCGCCCCTTCCTTCCGGAGCTTTGCGGCGACGTCGAGGCTTGGCAACGGTCGCAGAAGAACGATGCGATGATCCCAACCGGCCCCGGCGCCAAGGCCTCCACCTCCTCCGCCGTGTGCAGTCCCCGTTTGAGCACTTCGGTGGCAATGGCGTCCCAGATGTCTGGGTAGCGGTAGGCTGCTCGCCCGAGGTACAACTCCGCGAGCAGTGCTTCATCGTGGAGCTGCGTGTAGTGCTCGATGAGACCCGTGTGGTCGGCGTCGTTCATACGATGGAGAGTGCGGGACTACTGCAGATCCCCGAGTATCTCCGCCAATACCAGCCGAGAACCCTTAGCGGCATCGGGACCCTTCGGCGCGCCCTCGGAGATGTCCGTGACCTCGAGGATTTGGGCCTCGAAGGCGTGGGCCGCGAGGTCGTAGTCCGGGACGATGGAGTCCGGGCTCAGGATCGGATCATCCCCGTGCGGGTCCCCTGGATGGGGTCGCCCAGCGTCAGTGTGCTTAAGGATGTGAGCTGCACGGGGTCCTCCGGATTTCGAGCTGTTGCATGATATCCGGGGTGCATCAAGTGACGATCAATTCAGGAGTAAGCTTGCCTCACGGCGTTCGCATCCCGCAGTGATTCGTTAGGTGTAGGTTATGTCATGACATTGCTCGTCGTCTACCTGGCCATCGCCATCGGGGTGTCCTTTTTGTGCTCGATTCTGGAGGCGGTGCTCCTGTCGGTCACTCCGAGCTATGTGGAGAACCTTGCGAGCGAGCGGCCACGCGCCGGTGCCTGGGTCAACCGGGTGCGCGAGCGTCTCGACGAATCTCTCGCCGCGATCCTGATTCTGCACACCTTCGCCCATACCATGGGAGCGGCCGGTGTCGGGTCGCAGGCCTTGCAGCTCTTCGGCGCGCGCTGGGAGACGCTGATCGCGGTCCTGCTGACGCTCGTGATCCTGTATTTCTCCGAAATCATCCCGAAGACGCTCGGCGCGACGTTCTGGCGGCCGCTCGCCGTGCCTTCCGCGATCCTGATCCATTGGCTGGTGAAACTGACGTATCCACTGGTATGGCTGGCCACGAGCCTGACCCGGCTGTTCAGGAGCAAGCGCGAGGACGAGGTCACGCGCGAGGAAATCCTCGCGATGGTAGCACTCGGGCGTAGAGACGGCGCGCTGGGCGCGCAGGAAGACGAATACCTGGCGAATGTGCTGGCGTTGCGCGAAATCACGACCGAGCAAGTGCTGACACCGCGCACGGTCGTGCACATGTTGCCGCAGACGCAAAGCGTCGCCGATGCGCTTGAGAAACCGGCGACCAGACGATTCTCGCGCATACCAATCTACGGCAACGACCTCGACCACATTACCGGACTGGTGTTGCGTGCCGACCTGTACGAAGCGGAGCGCAACGGACACGGTGGCGACCCGGTGCATAAGTATGCCAAACCGATTCTTCGGGTCTCGGAGCGCCTGCCGGTCCAGCAGCTACTGGACAAGTTCATCAAGACGCATGCGCACCTGTTCCTGGTCGAGGACGAGTTCGGCCAGCCCACCGGCATCGTCACCCTGGAGGATGCGATCGAGACCTTGCTCGGGCGCGAAATCGTCGATGAAAGCGACCTCGTGGCCGATATGCAGGAGTTGGCACGCGGCAAGTACCGCGAGCGCCTGCGCGAGGTCAAACGGAAGTCCAAGTTGGACAACGGCGCTTAGTCCTGACTGCTGCAGCCATCGAGAGTGGGATCGTTCTGGTGCGCGCTGTGGTCGAATCAGAGCGCGGGCCTGTTGACCGACTTCATTCGGGGAGGCGTGGGCAGGCCGCTCGCCGCGACCTTCCACCTCCACGCGCTCCTCGCGCTTCATCGCCGCACCTTCCATCTTCCACACCATGACCGAGATCCCGTCTCGACGCTCCTGAGATGTCCGGTTTCTGGCACCGCCTCAAGACAGCGATCGTTGACCTCGGCATGGGGTGGCAGGAGTCTGCTGATCCGCCGGACCTTGGTGCGGCCACAGACCAGCTTCCGGCGAACTTACTGAGCGCGTTCGGTAAGGCACTTGCCGGCCGATATGTCCTGGCCGAGGAGGTTGGGAGTGGAGGCATGGCGCTGGTCTTCCGTGCGCGCGACGTCAAACATGACCGAGACGTGGCACTGAAGATCCTGCGTCCCGAGCTGACGTCGAAGGTCGGCCGCGAGCGGTTTCTCCGAGAGATCAAGCTCGCAGCGCGCCTGACGCACCCGCATATCCTCCCGCTCCACGACTCTGGTGAGGCGGCAGGACTCCTGTACTTTGTGATGCCGTTTGTCGAAGGCGTTTCGCTTCGCGATCGCCTGAGCGAGGAGCCTCGGCTCTCGGTCGAAGAGGCGCTCGAGATCGCCCGCGCCGTGGCTGCCGCGCTCGACTATGCCCATCGCCAGCAGGTCGTGCATCGCGACATCAAGCCCGAGAACATCATGATTCTCGATGGGGTAGCGATGGTGACCGACTTCGGCATTGGCAAAGCGTTGAGCGTCGCGGGGACCGAGCGACTGACTCAGACGGGCTCCGCGATCGGGACCCCCGCCTATATGAGTCCGGAACAGATGTACGGCGAAGGAGAACTCGATGGGCGCAGCGACATCTACAGCTTGGGCTGCATGCTCTATGAAATGCTGACGGTCCAGCAATTGTTTACCGGGCCGTCGCCGCAGGCGCTGCTTGCGCGTCGGGCGACCCGTCCTCTTCCCGAACTCGACTTCCCCGACGCCGTACCCGACCACGTTCAGGAAGCGGTTCGTGCCGCGCTGGCCGAGGCGCCGGACGACCGCCCGAGCACCAGCGCCCAGCTCGCCGATTGGCTGATCACACCGATGCAGTCGGAAGCAGTAAGGCGCGCGCCGCCCGCGCCACCGCCGCCCAAATCCGAGATGTCGATTGCCGTGCTTCCGTTCACCAACATGAGCGGCGATCCGGGAAACGAGTATTTCAGCGACGGCATCACCGAAGAGATCATCAACGCGCTCGCGCAGCTCAAGGACCTTCGCGTCGCGGCCCGGACGTCCGCATTTGCCTTCAAGGGGGAGACGCCGGACATCGGCGACGTCGGCGCAAAGCTCAACGTCGCGACGGTCCTCGAGGGAAGTGTTCGGGTGGCCGGTACACGCCTTCGCGTGACCGCACAGCTCATCAACGTTGCTGACGGTTATCACCTGTGGTCGGAACGCTTTGACCGCGAGATGGACGATGTGTTTGACATTCAGGACGAGATCGCCACGACCATTGCGAACCGGCTGGAGGTCACCATCGCGGGCCGGACGGGCGAGCTGTTGGTCAAGCCACCGACCGGGAATCTCGAGGCCTATGAGCTCTACCTGAAAGGCCGGTACATGTGGAACAAGCGTACCAAGGACGGCCTCGAGGAAGCGGAGAAGTACTTTCGCCAGGCGATCGAGCGACATGACGGGTACGCACTCGCGTACTCCGGTCTCGCGGATGCCTACCTCCTGCTCGGGTCGTACGGCCACCTGACTCGGCAGGAGTCGCACGTCAAAGCAAAGGCGGCGGCAGAAAAGGCGATCGAGTTGGATGAAACGCTTGCTGAGGCCCACACATCCCGGGGGCAAGTACTGCGGTCGGAGCGCGACTGGCTGGGTGAAGAGCGGGAATACCTACGGGCGATCGCCCTCAATCCGAACTACGCGACGGCGCACCAGTGGTATGCGACGTTGCTCGCCGCGTTCGGTCGGCACGAGGAATCCGTTCGCGAGATCCAACGCGCGCAGGAACTCGATCCGCTCTCGCACGCGATCTGCACGGCTGCCGGCGTCGTATTGATCATGGCCCGCGACTACGCCGGGGCGATTGAGCAGTTCGAGAAGGCCCTGGAACTCGAGCCGGGTTTCCTGTCGGCGCAGGGCCTCCGCGAGGGAGCCCTCACCGCGGTCGGGCGGTACGACGAGGCGATCCCGATGATGGAGCGCGGGATCGAATTGAATCCCGAGGATGGCGACAGGCGTGCTCTGGTCGGCTACGCGTACGCGAAGTCGGGGGACGAGACCAGGGCAAGGGAACTGCTGGAGCAGGCAATAGCGCTGGGGGCCGGCGATGGTGCGATGGCCGTGCTCTACGCTGTGCTGGGTGACCACGATCGCGCAATCGAGTGCCTCGAGCGAGCCTTCGATGAGGAAGTGTGGGGGTTCTTGATGTTCAACATCAGGGTGTTTCCCTTCCTCGATCCGCTGCGTTCGGACCCGCGGTTCCAGGACATGGTCCGCCGGATGAAGTTCCCGGAGTAGTGTCTGCCGCCGCGCCCCGGCCTCCGGAATCGTCGGTGGCGGTCTTCCAACATGGAGACCATGTTAGCTGTGGAGTCTCATTCGAAATGGAGAAGCATGTCGATGTCCAAGCCCAAGATCACACCCACGGAAAATGGCCCCTATCTGATCGAAGGAATCGATGCCGTGGTGCGATACACGGATGGAAAGGAGTTTCCGATCGATGGCAAGGCGGCCCTGTGCCGCTGCGGCGGGTCGAAGAACAAACCGTTTTGTGACGGAAGCCACAAGCGGAACGGTTTCACGAGCGCCAAAGACCCCGATCGAACTCCGGATACGCTCGAAGACCATACGGGAAATGGCATCACCATTCACGACAACCGCGGACTATGTGCGCACGCCGGACGGTGCACCGACGGGCTTCCCGTCGTGTTTCGGCTGGGCACCGAGCCGTGGATTGCGGCGAGCGCCGCGGATGCGGAGACCATCGCAAAGACGATTCAGCAGTGTCCGTCGGGGGCGCTGTCGTACAGCATCAACGAAACGTTGTATCGAGATCACGGTGGAGACGCGGTTGTCGCGCTGGCGCCGAACGGACCGTATGTGATTCGCGGCGGGGCGGAGCTGGCCAACACCGAGTTCAACGACGGTGGCACCACGGACCACATGACCCTGTGTCGCTGTGGGGCATCGCAGAACAAGCCGTTCTGCAGTGGGGCCCACTGGAACGTGCAATTCGATGAGGACGCACCGAGGAAGTGAGTCTACGTCACGGGCGTGTCATTCCCATCTTCGCCTTCGCCTCGGCGCTCCATTCCCAGAGGACGTTGATGATGACCCAACGATCCTCGACCTTCCCAACGTGGAGATAGTCCACCCAGTCAGTGGCGACGACCTTGACGCTGGCGGCCCCCTCGTAGATGTCGAGAATCGACACGTCCTTTCGCCGTTGATCAGCTGGTGTGGAGCTCCCTTCTCCCCGCGAGGCAGCATGGATGAGTTGGTCCGCGGTCGTTTCCCTGACGGTCACGCGACCTCGTCGATGTTCGACGACGCGTTTCGCCAGGTTGGGGTGTAATGCCTGCGCCATTCGTGTCGAGTCGCCTTGATACCAGCCCTCGATATAGTCGAGTGCGACCTGCCGAATCGCCTGTGAGTCTGCGGATGTCTGAGCGTGCCCATCGGCGGTCGAAGTGAATAACATGATAAGAGCAAGTGCGACGAGCGTCTTCATTGTCAGAACCCCCTCCAATTGATCATGGACCGGCCAATCGAAACCTAAACTGTGGGGCCACGCCCGCCATCACAGTCCCGTTCATTCCTTATAGGTTGTTGGTGTCCAAGGTCACCTACGGAGGCACGGGATGAAGGCGACAGCGGAGAGGGGGACAGGGGGTGAGGCGGCGGACGATGGCCTCGAGTTTCTCGGCGCTCGTCCTGCGGTTGTGACAAGTGACTTTGACGGCCACGGGTCCGATCCCGCATACTAACCATCGACCATGCGCTACCTCGCTCTCTTCACGCTGTTCGCGGTCATGGGCACCGCCTCCGCTCACGCGCAGCGCGCGGTCGAATGGGGTGTGTGGACGCCCGTCGCTTGCTACCCGGGATTGGATTTCAGAATCGGGCACACGGGGCCGCCTCTGGCAGACGGGTACTACGTCGTGCATGCGCAATTCCGGAACCGGTACCGCAGAACGATCTTCTTCGACTATGCGGTGCGCGAACCGGGTACGGACACGCCGGTCGAGTACCGCACGCTCGAGGGGATTGAGCGGCGCGGCGTGGGGCCGGTCACCGAGTTCGTAGGTGACTACTCACCCGAGTTCTTCCTGCGCGTCCCGCCAGGCGACCCGGCGGAAGTCGTGGTCGACAACGTGCGTATGGAAGCGGATGAAGGACGCTACGTCGCCGGCGAGCCTGGCTGTGCCATGGCGACCGTGAGTGGAGCAACGGCTCCAGCCAGGCCGCGACTCACCAATCCGATTCGCGCCCGCACGGAGCGATCGCACGACTTGACCACGTCGCGGATCTTCATGCTGAACGAGTCGGACGAGACGCTCACGGTCTCCGTGATTCTCCACGACTGCGAGAACATCCGAAACCCCTGTGACGTGCCGATCAACTTCGACGGTCGCCTCGACCCGGGAGAAGAGACGCAGGTCCTCATCGTGAGGCCGCGCACCCGCTCGCGCACGTGGAGCTTCAAGTATCGGTTCAGTTGGGATCGGGTACCGTAGGAACAGCAGTCTGCGGTCCTTTAGGACGCGTCGCGTGTGCACCGAGCTGTTCCTCGCAGCGTTCGCCAGTCTCGCCAGCTCCCGTCGCGGCGCACCCAGGTGGGGAGTCGCATGGACGGTAAAGACACAATCGTGGTCGGATCCGTCAAGCCGACGTGGACGGTCCCGTCCTACCGACCTCCCGTCCCGCGCCGTACGTTTGCATTCATCTCCGCGGCCCTCTCAACCACCAACCTGAACGACACCATGACACACACCATCGCTCGCACCGTTTTGCTGCTGACTGCGCTCACCGTTTCGGGCTCCGCGCTCACCGCGCAGCAGGCCGATCGCCTCGCGACCACGGACTACGGCGCCCTGGCCTTCCGCAACATCGGTCCCGCCTTCAACGGCGGACGCATCGCCGACATCGCCATCCACCCCCACGACGGCAGCATATGGTACGTGGCGGTGGGATCCGGTGGCGTCTGGAAGACCGTCAACGCCGGGACCACGTGGGAGCCGATCTTCGACGACCAACCCTCGTACTCCATCGGATCGGTCGCGATCGATCCGTCGAACCCCGCGACCGTGTGGGTCGGCACCGGCGAGAACGTGGGCGGGCGGCACGTGGGATTCGGTGACGGCGTCTACAAGAGCACGGACGGCGGCAAGACGTGGACGAACATGGGGCTTGCCGCTTCGGAGCACATCTCCACGATGGTCGTTCACCCCGAGAACTCCGACGTCGTGTGGGTGTCGGTCCAGGGTCCGCTCTGGACCCCCGGCGGCGAGCGTGGCCTGTACAAGACCGCCGACGGCGGCGTGACCTGGCGGAAGGTGCTGGGCGAGGGTGAATGGACCGGCGTCACCGACGTCGTGATGGATCCGCGTGACCCCGACGTGCTGTATGCCGCGAGCTGGGACCGGCACCGCACCGTGGCGGCATACATGGGTGGCGGGCCCCGCAGCGGCATCCACAACTCCACCGACGGCGGTGAGACGTGGACCGAACTCACGACCGGACTGCCGTCCTCCAACCTGGGGAAGATCGGACTCGCCGTCTCGTGGCAGGACCCCGACATCGTGTATGCGGCGATCGAGGAGGATCGCCGCTCGGGCGGCCTGTACCGGTCCACCAATCGCGGCGGGTCGTGGACCAAGATGTCGGACGCGGTCTCGGGCGGCACGGGCCCGCACTACTACCAGGAGCTGTACGCGTCACCCCACCGGTTCGGGCGGCTCTACCTGGTGAGCAATACGACGCTGGTTTCCGACGACCACGGCGCCACCTTCCGGCGGATGCCCCAGGAGAAGAAACACGGGGACGACCACGCGATCGCGTTTCAGAAAGACGATGCGGATTACCTGCTGGTCGGGAGCGACGGCGGGTTGTACGAGACGTTCGACGACATGGTCACGTGGCGCTTTCTGCGCAACATGCCGGTGATGCAGTACTACAAGATCTCGACGGACGACGCCGAGCCGTTCTACTTCGTCTATGGCGGCACGCAGGACAACGGATCCAACGGCGGGCCGTCTCGCACCGACAACGTGCACGGCATCCGCAATGCCGATTGGTTCACGACGCTCGGCGCTGACGGTCACGGCTCCGCGACGGAGGCCGGTAACCCGAACATCATCTACGGTGAATTTCAGCAGGGCGTGCTCTGGCGCGTGGATCGCCTTACCGGCGAGCAAGTGTTCATCCAACCGCAGCCTCGCGAAGGAGAGGGCTTCGAGCGCTACAACTGGGACGCGCCGATCGAGATGAGCCCGCACAGCCCGACGCGCATGTACTTCGCGTCGCATCGCGTGTGGCGGACGGACGATCGCGGCGACAGCTGGACACCCATCTCCGGTGACCTCACGCGCAACGAGGAGCGCATCACGCTGCCGATCATGGGCCGGCAACAGAGCTGGGAGAACTCCTGGGACGTTGGCGCCATGTCCACCTACAACACGATCACGTCGCTTGGCGAGTCACCGCTCCTCGACGGGGTGATCTACGCCGGCACGGATGACGGCCTGTTCCACGCCACCGAAGACGGTGGCGCAACGTGGCGCCGGCTCGACGTGGGCAGCATCTCGGGCGTGCCCGACCATGCGTTCGTCAACGACATCAAGGCGGACCTGTTCGACGCGAACACGGTCTACATGGCACTCGACAACCACAAGTCCGGCGACTTCCGTCCATACCTGGTCAAGAGCACCGACCGGGGCCGGTCGTGGCGCTCGATCGCGGGCGACCTGCCGGAGCGTCACCTCGTGTGGCGCGTGGTGCAGGACCACGTCGACCCGAACCTGATGTTCGCGGCGACCGAGTTCGGGATCTTCTTCACCCCAAACGGCGGGGCCCGCTGGATCGAACTCGAGGCTGGTGTGCCGACGATTTCGTTCCGCGACATCATCATTCAACGCACGCACGAGGACGTCGTGGCGGCATCGTTCGGCCGCGGCATTTTCGTCTTGGACGACTACACCGCGCTCCGGAACCTTAGCGAGACCATGCTGGCCCGCGAGGGGACGATCTTTCCGGTGAGAGCCGCGCATTGGTTCATACCACGAGAGATCATGCATTCCGAGGGTGACGACGTTTACCAAGCGGAGAATCCACCGTACGGCGCCGTGTTCACCTACTACCTGCGTGACGGTTACAAGTCGATGGAGGCCGAGCGCCAAGAGCGGGAACGCGCGGTCGCCATGGATCAGAACGTGCCGTTCCCCGGATGGGAGGCCTTGGAGCAGGAGATGCGAGAGCAGGGCCCCACGGTGCAGATCGTCGTGCGCGACCAGACCGGGACGGTGGTGAACCGCGTGAACGGTTCCGCCACTGCCGGCTTCCACCGTATCAACTGGGAGCTGGACCACGCCAGCTCGGCGATCGTCGATGCGGGTGATACCGGCACGGGCAACGGGTTCCCAGCCTTGCCGGGCACGTACACGGCCACACTGGTCAAGATCGAGGACGGCGCGGTCACCGCGTTGGCGGGACCGGAGTCGTTCGACGTCATCCCGCTGCGGGACGGGGCGTTGCCCGGCGCGTCCAACGCCGTGATCGCGGCGTTCCGTGCCGAGATGGAGTCGTTCCTGCACGACCTGCAACGCACCAACACGGCCCTGACGGAGCAGATCGAAACCGTCGAGGCCATGCAGACCGCGCTCCTGCGAGCCACGCGGGGCGATACGGCACTGACGCGCCGGCTGTACGAAACGCGGCTCACGTTGCTGGAGCTGCGGAAAGCGGTCGAGGGGAGCGAAGCGAAAGACGAGATCGGCGAGGACGGTCCGCCGTCACCGGGAAACCGCTACTCCACCGGTGCGAGGGGGTTGGGTACGAGTTACGGGCCCACGCCGATGCATCGGGAGGCGGTGCAGGCCGGGCGCAACGAACTTGCCGCGTTGCAGGCCGAGTTGACCCGGATCGTGGAGCAGGTGATGCCGGCGCTCGAGCGTGCGCTGGAGGCTGCGGGGGCGCCGCCGATCCAGCGATAACCCTCGCGACGCGCCGACCACCGTGCATTTGCGGGTTGGAGGCGGGAGATTAGGGGGTTGGGTGGGTGAACTGGGAAAACGCTAATGACCGCCCCCGGGTATCCCCTAGCTCAGTCGAGTCCAAGGGTGCATACGGAGGCACGGGATGAAAGCGACAGCGGAGATTCAGGTCATACCCATCGGCGTGGGTATTTCAGTTCGGAAGGAAGTGCAGCGGGCGCACGAACTGCTGCAACAGTCGGGGTTGACGGTGGCATTGCACGCGTATGGGACCAACGTCGAGGGTGAGTTGAACGCCATCCTCGACGCGGTTCGAACCGTACACGAGACGCTGCACGCGGAGGGTGTCCCGCGGCTCTCGACGGCGGTGAAGCTGGGCACGCGCACCGACAAAGAACCGTCGCTCGGTGGCAAGATGTTCTAGCGTGGTGCCGGTAGAGATCACCGGCCGCCGGAACACGCCGCTCGCCTCCACCTCCATCCCCACCTAAACGGGTGGGTGCGAGACATGCAACGGACGGTGCGTCAAGCCACGCAACGGTAACGAGCGCACCCCGTCCCCTCTGTCCCTTCCGTCCCATCTGTCCCATCTTACCCGCCATGTCCGACGCTACCTCCCGTCTCGATTCGAACGCTGAAGCGTTCGCTCGGCGCTGCGCCGAGCGGCGGCTTCAGCCGCGGAACCGACGATGAGTGAGACTACTGAGCGGCTGAGTTCCGCCCTCGCTGACCGCTACCGGATCAAACGCCGCCTCGGCGAAGGCGGCATGGCGACGGTGTATCTCGCCGAGGATCTCAAACACAAACGCAAAGTCGCCCTCAAGGTCCTGAAACCCGAACTCGCGGCCGTGCTCGGCGCCGAGCGCTTCGTGCAGGAAATCACGACGACGGCGCGCCTCCAGCATCCGCACATTCTGCCACTGTTCGATTCGGGCGAAGCCGACTCGTTCCTCTACTACGTGATGCCGTACATCGAGGGCGAGACGCTGCGTGAGAAGCTCGATCGCGAAACGCAATTAAGCGTCGATGAAGCAGTCCGAATTACGTCTGAGGTTGGTGACGCGTTGGACTACGCTCATCGACGCGGTGTGATCCACCGCGACATCAAGCCGGAGAACATCTTGCTGCACGACGGGCGACCGATGGTGGCTGACTTCGGGATCGCCTTGGCGGTGAGCGCGGCGGCCGGTGGGCGCATGACGGAAACCGGGTTGAGTCTCGGCACGCCGCACTACATGTCGCCCGAGCAGGCGACCGCGGAAAAAGATCTCACGGCGCGGTCGGACGTGTATTCCTTGGGGAGCGTGTTGTACGAGATGCTGACCGGCGACCCGCCGCACACGGGCTCGTCGGCGCAGCAGATCATCATGAAGATCGTGACCGACGAGGCGCGCCCGGTCACGGAGCTGCGCAAGTCGGTACCGCCCCACGTGGCCGCCGCGGTGGGCAAAGCGCTGGAACGGTTGCCGGCCGATCGGTTCGAGAGCGCGGCCGCGTTCCGCGAAGCGCTGCGCGACGCCAGGATCATGGCGACCGCAGTTGCCGGAGTGCGTGCGCAGGAAACGGCGGCGCGATCGAACGCCGTTCCGGGTGGATGGCTCACGGTCGCGGCCGTCGTGGTAGTGAGTGCGGCGGTGGGCTGGATCCTGCACCGACCGGCCACGCCCGCTCCCCAACCGGTGACACGGTTCACGATCCCCGTGCCGGAGGGACACGACATGATCGAATACCTGCCGAATCTGGCACTGTCCCCGGATGGCAGGACCCTCGCGTATTTCTCCAAGGACACCCTCTGGAAACGCGAGCTGCAACTCGACGAACCGGAACCGTTGGGGCAGCTGGTGGATGGATGTTGTCCGCAGTATTCGACCGACGGCGAGTGGATCTACGTGTTGCGCGGTGGGTCATTGACGCAGAACATGCTGTGGATGTCCACCGACGGTGGTCCGTTCGTCGATGCCGCCCGGCGGCTGAGCGGCGATGACATCGTGTTCGCCTCGTGGAGCGCGAGGGCGATAACGCTCCGCCGGAAAGGGGATACGACATGGGTGCCCGTCACGGAACTCAGCGACGACATGGAAGGCACGCACGTGTGGCCGCAGCTGCTCGATGACGGACGCTTGGTCCTGTTCACGATTCTGGGCCCTGACATGATGTGGGCGAACGCCGCGGTGGTGGTGCAGGATCTGGAAACCGGTGAACGCACGACGGTGGTCACCGAGGGAACGTTCGGGCGCTACGTGCCGACAGGCCACGTGGTCTACATCCGAGCCGACGGGACGGTGGAGGCCGTGCCGTTCGACGTCGGCCGTCGGGCGGTGACCGGGCCCGCCGTGGTGGTGGCGGAAGGGGTCCGGACCGGATACTGGGCCGGCGCGGGTTCCTTTGCCGTGTCCGACGGTGGCACGTTCGCTTTCGTGCGCGGCTCGAGCTGGGAGCTTCACCAGCTCACGTGGGTGGACCGTCAGGGCACGGTGCTTGGCGTGGTGGGCGACCCCGTGACCGTCGAGGGGATCGCGTTGTCGCCAGATGATCGGTACGCGGCGACGTACGTCGCGTCCGCCAATGCCGACATTGCGAGATTCGACGTGGTGACCGGCGAGATGCGCCGGCTCACGTTCGATCCGACCACCGAAGACAATCCCGCGTGGTCGCCTGACGGCTCCCGCGTCGCGTACCGCAAGGGGGTCAGTGGGACAGACCACCGGATTCTGGCGCAACGGGTGGATGGGCAGGGAGAGGTGGAGGAACTCTTCGCGGCGGAGCGATTCGTCGCACCACGAACGTGGTCGCCCGACGGGTTGGCGCTGTCGGTCGACTCGGATGGCACGTTGCTGATCGTCCACATCGATACCCAGAAGGTGGATACGATCGGGACGACGGGAACGTCGAATGGGGCCTTCTCACCGGATGGGCGATGGTTCGCGTTCACGTCGTCGGAGACGGGACGCCAGGAGATCTATGTCGTCTCCTATCCCGGCCTCACAGCCCGCCAGCAAATCTCGACCGACGGAGGACGCCTGCCTCGGTGGTCGAGGGCGAGTGGCGAGTTGTTCTTCATCAACGGGGACACGATGATGGTGACCGAGGTGTCCACGAGTGCGGGACTCGATTGGACGACACCTCGGTCGCTGTTCGCGGCGCCCGATCTCACGACCGTGATCGTCGGGTACGGCGTGTCGGCCGATGGGCGTCGAATCCTGTATCCGGCACGGAATCCGGATGCGCCCGCGAGGGAAATCCACGTCGTGTTGAATTGGTTCGAGGAACTGAAGACGCTATTCGACGACTGAGCGTGCGGCACGGCTTGCCATCAATGGAAAGGCTGGCCCGCTCAGAAGCTCAGCGTCAATCCGAAGGCGAAGCTGGAGCGCCAGATGGTCGGATTGAACGCGTCTCCCACCGCCAGTTCCAGGTTGGGATCCAGGAAGCCGATATCGGAGCCTCGGCGATGCACGAACATCGTATAGTCCACGCGCACGCTCAGATCGAGCCCGCCGGGCGGCGGTCGCACGCTCCGGAGGGGAATCCATTCGAAGCCCAAACCACCATGCATGGTGTTCGGCGGGAAGATGTTGTCGAATCCTTTCAAGGACGGTTTCCGTATCCACGGAGAGTCGGATGCATCCATTGGTTCGGGTGGGTCGGTCGAGCTGCCCGTCGCGGTCCTGGAATTCTCCAGCCGATACCACGAAAGCCCGTAGCCCAGCTTGAGATACGGCTGGAAGCCTCCGGTTGCGAGGTTATAGCGGAGGCTACCTGCGTATTCCCAGAAATTGAGTTCGGATTCGACGAGAAAGGCGTCGATCGTCCCCTGTCTTGGTGCGATGGCGGCAAATGCGACCTTCGACCGGGAGTGTCGCAGGCTGTTCTCCGACACGATGCGACGGCCCAGGAAGAGTGACACGCCGAAGATACCGGAGACGGCGTCCTCCACGAATTGCAGTTCGTCTATGCCGATAATCGCGAACGTGGTGTCGAAGCCCGCGTCCAAGAACCGCTGATCGAGCTCCGCAACTTGCAGGCGGTTGAGGTGAAGTTCGGTGAACTCCTTGGACATGAGATGGACCGCCACACCGGCGCCCACACCAACCTGCCGGAAAGGAATATTCTCCGTCGGGTAGAACTGTGGATCGACGCCGGTCACGGCTGCTTTCGCCGGGCCGATGATCGCGCGTGTGAGCAGGTCCATCGGCGGCAGTGTCAGCAGTGGCAATATGATGAAGTTCAGCACCCCGAGCTGGTTTGACAGCTGATCCTCGACTCCAAGTGGGAACAGTGCCAGGAAGCGATGCGGGTCGTATTGGCCGTAGCCAGACACTTCGGCCACGCGGCTCCAACTGCCGTTGTGGGCCGGTCCGGGTGGTGCCAGGTTGCCAGTCTCGGCGTGCGCCACGACACCGGCAAACGGAGACTCTGAGGCAGGGTATCCCCAACGGATCGGAAGAATCAACCAAGACCAATCCTGTCGGGTGTTCACCTCATGGTGCACGGGATCGACCAGACGTTCCCAGTCGGGAAGGATCTCCAGTCGCTCCGCTGCGTCGTATGGCATGACATAGGTGGGCCAGGCAGTCCGTTCTGCATCGGCAAACTTCCGGTGATCGAATGATCGCTTGATCTGCTCGGTCGCTCCCGCGGGTCCGACGCCTTTGTACTGCCCAGGAAACGGGTACGTCCCGTGCGAATCGCGATTCCACCCACCAGGCTGCGCAATCAGTTGATCCCATCCTTTGTTGTCGGCGCCTACGTATCCGATCGGATGGGTGTTGACGCGGGTCTCTTCATCGTCGAGGTACGCGAGTCGTCGAGTCTGCGTCGCCATCCACCGCTCGCCCCGCCGCTCCTCCGGCCACCGTTTGAGCGCTGCTTCCCACGCGTCGCCCCGTAGATACACGTTGGGACGGTCGAACCGGAGCGTCATCACCCGATGGTGGAAATAGAACTCGATCCACTTCATCACCAACTCGTCCGAGGCGGTGCCACGCCCATCCAAGATGGCGCGTACTTCCTCGGCGGTAAGCAACCGTTCGACTGCTGCCCGCGGCGTGACCGCCACGTTCATGTGCTCCCAATCACCCTCGTGATCGTTGCCACCGTCGTTGAACGGGTAGAAGAACCAGAACTGCAGGACGAGTTCGTAGCCGACGGTCCCGCCGGTCCCTTGCCGCTCGTGGAGGAACGGGTGCACGTAGGATTTCGCAAACGCACGTAGCCGCCGCGGTGCGCCACCGCTGTAGCTGTCCTCGTAGATCGCCCGCCACGATGCGGGATCCTCGCCCGGAAAATCGAAGAACAGGATCTTGAATAGGTCGGGGCCCTCGTCCACGACCCTACGGCCCCCGCGGCGATCGGTGGTATTGAACGGATGGAACGCCTCGAGGAGTCGCCGAAGCCGGCAGTCATCGGATGACCCCGAGGCGACGAAGGTCAGACAGGGGTCGCTGGCGACCGCCAGCACGTCGATCGTTTCTTCGCCAACTCGCTCATTACGACCGCCGGCCACGTCCCAGGTGTCCACGAAGAGCGGAAAACTCGAACGGTCGTCCCCGAACCGCTTGAAATCCATGGGAAAGGCGGTGGTGTGCATCACCATGTTCGGTGCGAACATCACGGCCAACTCCATCAGTCGCGCGTGCCGGCGATCGTCGATGCCATCCCGTGGCGCCCGATCGACATAGCCCGGCGCCGTCGTGTCGCCGAAGAGATGGAGCCGGCTCGTCGCGGCGGTGCCACCGACGAGACGCGGATGCACCAATGGGAAGTAGCGGATGTACTCGTCTCGCGGAATGTTCTGCGCCTGGAGGGCGGTGTCCGTGAGCACCGCGGCCAAAGCGATCAGCGTGAAACCCCGGAGGACGATTCTCATCGCTCTACAAACATGCGCGTCGATTTCCCCGTTCGCTACAGAGAGACAGGATGGGAGGCGCACCGGGCACGATCGCGGGCACCATGGCGGTGGCACCGATTTCGTGGATGAGCAACGCGCCAAACGGTGGATTGCGTAGGACAATGTCGAGGAGTCCGGCCACGTTGTGGTAGCCCCACGCTTCGAAACGCTGGAAACGAGGTAGTACTAGTAGAGTGGGTGGGTGTTTGACCCCAAGGAGCTGAGACCGAGACTTGGATGAGATCCAGTCGCAGATTACGCTGACCTACCGCCAGGCTCCTAGCCGTGGCCGTGGAGGTGGTGGTGCGGCAGGCCGTGCCCCTCGCGGACCACGCGTGTGATCTCCATCTTATCCGCCATGACCGACCTCGCCTCCCGCCTCTCCACCGCCCTTGGCGACCGCTACCGCATCGAGCACGAGCTCGGCGCGGGCGGGATGGCCACCGTCTTCCTCGGGTGCGCTTGTTGGGGCAAGGCCACGAGCACGCCACCTAGCAATCTGCGCCGAGTGATTGCACTTCGCGGCCTGATTTGCACCACCAGCCCGTGAGCGGCTAGGAATACCGGGCCGTTCCGGGAAGGCGACGCCGGCCCGGGGCATGCAGTTCCATGACCCATGGTGACCGAGCGTGAAGCGAGCCGACTCACGGCCCCATTCGTTGCCTTGGGGTTGCTTGTCACGTTGGTGATAGGCGTGGGCGTCCTCGCGTCGCAGCCGTTCATCACGCTCCTGGCTGCGTACTCGTCACTCGCCTTCATCGCCTACGCGAGGTTCGTCCGACGTGCGGCGAACGGCTTCGACGTCATCTTCTGGGCGCTGCCGGGTGCCGTCGCCGCGAGCGTGGTCACGATTCCTGTGAATCAGCCGTGGTTGGTGAGCGGGCCGGAACCGACCGTGACCGCCGCAGGAGTGGGTTTGCTCTTTGGAGCGACGACAGGCGCCTGCATCGCGTTCGTGCGATCGATGGTGCCACGACTCTCGACGGGAGTGGCGACCTGGACGCTCGGCCTACTCGCTGGCGTCGTCGCGCTCGCTGCCGTCTCGTTCCCCGTTTGCGGATGCTCGACCCATGCCAGGGCCTATCTCGCCGCCATGAAATCCGATCTACGGAATCTTGCCACGGCGCAGGAAGCGCACTACGCCGACCACGGTGCGTATGCCGCCGCCGTCGCTGATGTTCGTGGGTACTCGGCCACAAGCGGCGTTCACGTTCAAGTCGTAGCGAAGGCCGATAGCGGCTGGTTGGCGGTGGCGGCGCACGATCGCTTTGACACCGTGTGTCAGATCTTCGTCGGTCGAGGGGTCCCGCAGCACGGTACCGAGGGTCAACCGCACTGCATCGAGGGCGATTAGGTCCGACTCGGCGGTGCCTCGCACTACCGCCACGTGTAGCCCAGACCGATCCCAAGCAATTCCCCAACGCTATTGAGCGACGGATCGACGCCGATCGCGTAAGCGACACCGAACGAAACCATGAACGTGAAGCCGGCGACCGCGGAAAACTGATACCCAGCCTGGATGCCCGGTCCATAGTGTCGGGAACTTCCCTGCGGGCCTGTCTGAATGCCAACTTGGGTAACTGAGATTTCGAGAAATCCTCGGTGTCTGAGCCCCGACGTAAACCCGCGCACACCGACGGCTGGCGTGATCCCATGCGCGTCTCCTCGATCGATCTCGGGGGTGTATCCCAAGCCTGCAAAAAGCGAGATACGGTCACCGGCAACGTAATACTCGCCTTGCATCCCCAACCAACCCAGAGCGTTGCCAACTCCCGCGAGGAGTGTTACGACGCGCTCGTGAGGATTGGAGACAGTCGAATCCTGCGCCACGCCAAGCGTGGGAACGAGGATGAGTGATCCGAGCACGACAGCGATTCGCAACGGCCCTCTCCTCATGTGGCAGCCGACCGGCGTGGGTGACTTCGGTCTTCCGTCAGCGGCCCCGGTACGTCAACCCTCTAAGCGTTCCTTTCGTTGGATGTAGTGCATCAGGTCTGCGACGCGTGCCCAGAGGCTTGCCAATGTTACGGCACACCCTCCCCCGATGACGAGGGCCAACTTGCCGAGCACGACAAACGCTTCTGTGGTTTCTGGGTCCATGGCGGCTGTCACTCAGGGCCGAGACAAGATCTGCCCGGTTCTTCCCTACCTCGCTGTCTTCACCGTGGCGCTCGGCGCTTGAAGGCGCGGTGAAGGCGGTGTGAAGTGTGGCTCGCCTTGCCGCCCCATGGTTACCGGAGGGCAGCCGCACTGTCCTCGAGGGCGACTAAAGGATGATCGAGCTACGGATGTCGCCCGATCCCGCTGTAGATCTCTTCTTCCCGCGTAGGACGCCGAATCTCGTACCCGCTGGGCGGTGTGAGTCCGAGCAGGTGCGTGACGAAATAATCCCAGTGCCGCCGGATCACGTACGGATCGCCAACGAAGCTGTGATACCAGTTGGGTAGGAGGAGTTGGTCGAAGTCCTTGTTCGCTTTAATGAGCGCATCGATGAGACGGATGGTGCCTGCGGGGTGCACGTTCTCATCCATCTCAGCCCAAATGATCAGCAACTTTCCCTGCAAGTTGGCCGCGTTCGTGGGATTGGCCTGCGGGTCCCAGTCGGAGTCTTCCAACAGTCCCTGATGTTTTTCGCCCCAGCGTGCCAGGTACACACGGTTATCGTGATTTCCAGCGGCCGACACGCCAACCTTGTAGAAATCCGGGTAATCGAGCATCGCGTGCCCCGTCGCAAATCCGCCCCCTGAACGTCCATAGACGCCCATGCGTTCGAGATCCATGTAGGGACGCTCTCGCGCCAACTCCCGGAGCCCCGTGACGTGGTCGGGCAGTCCTCCCGCGTCCTGCATGTTCCGGTACGACACGTCATGAAAGGCTTTGGACCGCAGCGGCGTTCCCATCCCGTCCAGGGTGACGACGATGAAGCCGAGTTCCGCCAAGGCCTGCGCGTCCCAGAATCGCCAGGGGGAGCCGAAGCCGCCGCCGAACCCTTTTGGGGTCACGATGATCTGCGGGCCGGGGTAAAGATCGTCGATAACGGGGTAGGATTTGGTGGAGTCAAAATCACTGGGGAAGAAAAGCGCACCATAGATGTCTGTCTCACCATCACGTCCCTTCACCACGACCGGTTCGGGAAAGCGGTAGCCCCGCTCGAGGAGCCGCGAGAGGTCGGCGGCCTCCAACGTGCGGACGACGTGCCCGTTCGCGTCGCGCAGTACGGTAACTGGCGTCGTGTCGATCCGTGAATACGTATCGATGAAATACCGCCCCGTGGGAGACGGCGCGATGTCGTGATCGGCGTGTTCGGGTGTCAGGAGTTCGGGTTCGCCACCATCGAGGCCTACGCGGTACAGGTGGCGCAGGTACGGATCGCGTCCTGCCTCTCGGCCACCCGCCGTGAAGTAGAGCATCCGTCCGGGTTCGTCGACGTGGATGATGTCGCGCACCTGCCACGCTCCGCCCGTGAGCTGCCGCTTCACGGCACCGGTGATGCCGTCGTAGAGGTAGAGATGTCCCCAACCGTCACGTTCCGACCACCAGATGATCTCCGCGCCGTCATCCAGGAACCGAACGTTGGGCTGGTTGCCGCTCCACGGGTTCAGCTCGACGAACGAATCACCGCGCTCCACCAGAACGGTGCGCGTGGCACCGGTGCCGGCGTCCGCCACGCGCAACCGGAACTCGGTTTCACCGCGATTGTAGTCGACGAAGTAGATACGCGTGCCAGCCTCGTCCCACCACACGTAGTTCCACTCGAACGGTGAGCGATACGTGGCGATAATCGGATCGGTGTCAAGCCATACCTCGTCGCCGGTCTCGATATCGAACACCACCATGCGCGCGAGGGGCAGGACCGAGTCCCCAGGGAGGGCGTACCGATAGGTGTGAAGGACCGGACGCATCCCTTCCGGCGGTACCGATTGCACCAGCGCCATCGGACGCACGTTGTGTTGATCCAACCGGTGCGTCACGAGTCGCTTGGAATCGGGTGACCACAGTGCCGCAGGAGGATGCACGATTCCAAAACGCGCCTCCATAATCGGATACAAACGTCCCTCGGACAGTTCGCCGTAGCCGTCGAGCGGTGCGCCATCGGTCGTCAGGGCCTGTACGCGACCGTCGACGTGGCCGACGTAGAGGTTGTGATCGCGCACGAACGCCGCGAGCCGTCCGTCGGGCGACCGCAACACCCCGGGCTCCGTGGCCGGCGTGCTCGGTGGGTCGAATGGACGAGGTGCGGTGCCGGCATCCGGATCGACCATGAGCACGCGCGGACCGTCTGCCGTCTCAACGCGATACCAGAAGCGGTCACCCTCGTCAAGCCAATGGGCATCGATCGTGGCACGCGTCACAAGGTGCCGTGCGTTCCATACGAGCAAGCTCTCGGCGCGGGCGTACCTGGCGGTTGGCAGCTGTGCCGTTGCCATCGGAGCGATTCCGGAGGCGGCGACGATCGCGAGTATCAGACGGGTCGAGTTGTGCATGCAGGCGAAGATAGGAGTCGGGGGGGCGGAGAGACAGTGGGAGCGAGTGGCGGCGGCTCCAGGTGGGAGGATAGATGGGTCAGAGGGGACAAGGGCGGGCAGGGGGGGCTCGGGGGCTGGCCCCCAGCGGTATCTTCCTTCCATGCCACCCACCACCCTCCCGACCACCTGCCCCATGGACTGTCCCGACACCTGCAGTCTCGATGTGTCGGTGGTGAACGGGCGAGTACAAAGCATCGGGGCGGGGAGCGGGAATCCCGATACCGACGGGTTCATATGCACCAAGGTTCGGCGCTTCACGCGTCGGCAGTACCACGACGATCGCCTGTTGTATCCGGAGCGACGCATCGGTCCCAAGGGCAGCGGCCGCTATGAGCGCATCTCGTGGGACGACGCGATCGGCGAGATCACAACTCGGTTTCGGGCGACGGCCGAGGAGTGGGGACCGGAGGCCATCCTCCCGTACCACTATGGCGGGTCGAACGGGAAGCTGAGCGACGAGCGACTCGATCATCTCTACTTTGCGAAGCTCGGCGCCTCACGGTTGGGCAAGACGATCTGTGCGGTGCCGACGACGCTCGTCGCGCAGGGGATGTACGGACGGATGCCGGGCGTGCCGTTCGCCGAATATGCCAACGCGCAGTGCATCGTGATCTGGGGTGCCAATCCCAAGGCATCCAACATCCACCTGGTCCCGTACCTCAAGGCGGCGAAACGCAACGGCGCGTTCGTCATCGTCGTCGATCCGGCGCGGAACTTCTCGGAGCAAGAGGTCGACCTCCACCTCGAGGTGCTGCCCGGCGCCGACCTGCCGCTCGCGCTCGGACTCATCAAGATCTGGCGCGATCGCGGCATGCTCGATTCCGTATTTCTTAAAGAGCACTGCGTCGATGCGGATGCGTTGTTGAACGCCGCCAACGCATGGCCGGTCGACCGCGCGGCGGAGGCGGCCGGTGTCGCGCGGTCGGACATCGAGACCTTCGCCGAGCAATATGCGAAGGCGTCGCCCGCGGTTCTCAGGTGTGGGTGGGGGCTCGAGCGCAACGTGAACGGCGGTCAGGCCGTGGCGGCGGTGATCGCGATGCCGGCACTACTCGGCAAGTTCGGCGTGCCGGGCGGCGGCTACACGATGAGCAACGGCGGTGCGTACCGCTTCACGCACCCGCCCGTGCCCATCCCGGAGTGGCGCACGCGCGAGATCAACATGACGCAGCTGGGTGCGGTGTTGACCGAACCGCTCGACCCACCGGTCAAAGGTCTCTTTGTCTACAATGCCAACCCGGTGGCGACCACGCCGGACCAGAACCGTGTTATAAGAGGATTAGAGCGGGACGATCTCTTCACCGTCGTCTTCGACCAGGTCCGCACGGACACGGCGCGCTACGCGGACATCGTGCTTCCGGCGACGACGTTCCTTGAACACTGGGACGTCCGGGTGGCCTACGGTGCGTATGTGGTGGGCGGCACGCAGCCGGTGGTGACGCCCGAAGGCGAGCCGCAGTCGAACCACGACGTGTTCGCGGCATTAGGTCGCGCGATGGGGTGGGAGGACGAGCCGTTCCACTGGGATCAGGAGACCGCGTTTCGAAAAGTGGCGGAAGCCGTGTCGGCAAACGGCGATGCGATGGACGTGGATCGCCTCGCGGACGGCGCCGTGCAACGGACGTACACCGGCGGTGTCGTGCAGTTTGAGACCGTGTTCCCGCGCACGCCGGACAAGAAGGTCCATCTTACACCCGACGTGTTGGGGGCCGAGCCGTACCAGTATCGGGAGGTCGGCAACTCGGCGTTCCCACTGGCGCTCATCAGCCCGGCGAACGACAAGATGGTCTCGAGCAGTTTCGGCGAGTACAACTATCCCGAGCTGTTCGTGGACATGCACGAGGACGACGCAGCTGCGCGCGGCATTGCCGACCGTGACACCGTCCGCGTGTTCAACGACCTCGGCGAGGTCGTGTGCCGAGCGCGCGTGCGCGGCAAGGTACGGCGCGGGGTGGTGCTGATGCCGAAGGGTGCGTGGCGCAAGTCGTCCATGAACGGCATGACGTCGACGGCGCTCTGTCCGGCGACGGTGAACGAGGTCGGTGGGGCGGCGCGGTTCAACGACGCGAGAGTGGAGGTAGAGCCTCGTCCTTCGGGAGAGGGGACGTAGGGGGCACAGGCGGAGCTGGAACCAGCGGCGCACGAATCCGTAGGGAGCGTGGGCCGTGTTTCCAGCTTGACGCTAACCGAAGGAGATTTCCGATGTGGATCCCACTGATCGTGCGAAGGGTCATTGTTCTCACCGTGTTCATGTCTTCGGTGGCCGCTGTCCCCGGTGCTGCGCAGGCTCCTCAAGACATGCGGGCCGTGCTCATCACGGGAACCAGCTCTGGTATCGGACTTCGGATGACGGAAGTCCTCTCGCAGAACGGGTTCTTCGTGTACGCGGGAGCCCGCAAGGCCGAGGACCTCGCACGTCTGGACGCGATGGAAAACGTGAAGGCCGTGCGGCTGGATGTCACGATCCAGAGTGAGATCGATGCCGCGGTGGAACTCGTGCGGGCAGAAGGAAGGGGGCTTTACGGGCTGATCAACAACGCGGGCGTCTCGGTCATCGGGCCCATGATCGAGCAACGCGAAGAGGACATGATGTTCCTCCTCGACGTGAACCTGTTGGGGCCGTACCGCATCACGAAGGCCTTCGCGGACCTGCTCATCGAGAGCGGGGGCCGCGTTATGACTGTCAGCTCCATCGCCGGCGTTCTGTCCGGCCCGTTCAGCGGCGCGTATAGCATGAGCAAGCATGGAGTCGAGGCTTACACCGACGCGCTCGCGGCGGAGCTAGGGCGCTTCGGCGTAGCAGTCGCCGCTGTCGAGCCCGGGAACTACAAGTCCCAAATCGTGGCCAACATGGTGGAGCGCATGAAGCGGACCGGCTACTCGGCCGAAGGATCCAGGTACGGCTCGATGCTGGACCTCATCACCGGCCCACTCGATCGGTCCCAATTTGACGAGCCCGACGACGTCGCGTTGGCGGCACTCGACTTCCTTACGAGCGACGAACCCAAGCGGCGCTACATGGTCGTCTCGAATCAGCTCGAGGCCGAGATCACCATTCGGCAGGCGCTTCAAGAGCTGGTCCAGTTCAACGAACGGCATCGGTTCTCGTACTCCCGGGACGAACTGGTGCGGATGCTGGACGAGGTTCTCGGTAATGCTCCGCCCACGTCGTCTGGCACCTCTGGCGGCAGCCTACAGGAGGCGGCCATGGGCGGCGATGTTCAGGCCGTTCGACAGCTCATCGCAGCCGGGGAGGACCTCAATGTGCGGGAGCCAATGGGAGGATCGAGTCCTCTCATGACCGCAGCCACGTTTGGCCATACCGAGGTGGCCCGGGTGCTGATCGAGGCGGGGGCTGATCTGGACCAACAGAACAACGACGGATCCACCGCGCTCATCTCGGCGGCGTTCTTCTGTCGAACCGAGATCGTCGAGGCCTTGCTCGCCGCCGGCGCCGACAAGAGCATCAGAAACAGCATGGGGTCGACGGCCCTGGACATCGTTGCCGCACCATTCGACGACGTCAAAGGCTTCTATGATTTCGTCGGGGAGATGCTCCGACCGTTCGGGCTCGAGCTGGACTACGATCGGATCAGAGCGACCCGTCCCAGAATCGCGGAGATGCTACGGTAGCGCCTTCGGGTTCTTGGTCTCCGTCGGGAGAGGGAACGTAAACGTACGAAGAAAAGCCGAGGTGGGTTAGAACCCAGCCTCGGCTTTTCTGGCGTAGCAGAAGACGCTACACAAGCCTGACAAGCCTCAATCCAAGTCTAACTGTGCGCTTCGATGCCAACAATGGTGCGGCGGGTACCGGCGACAGGATTCGAACCTGTATGGGCTCTCGCCCGGAGGCTTGTCAGTCCTCTGCGTCTGCCAATTCCGCCACGCCGGTACCGCTTCCTTCGATTCGGCGGCCATGGCATCGTGACGCGGGCCCGACAAGTCTGCATCGAAACCGCAGGTGCAAGGTGTGTTGGCTGGTGCGGGATCGTTTTGTTGCGGGTAAGGGTCAAATCGGGGCGGGACAACGCGTCGTTTTCGATGGCTGAAGCCATCGCTCGGCGGCACCTTTGGCAGCCGACGCGCGAGCGATTACGGCCCTTTGCGAGCTCAACGCGTGACCGAGGAGTCGTCCTTCATCTGGACTTCAGAGAAAATCCATACTTCGTGGTTGACAGTGGCTGGTCTGGCCCTCATTTGAACCTGAGTCGACCAGTGTGGAAGGGGGGCAGCCATGCGCAGCGTGAAGATCTTAGCACCAATCCCGTTTGTCGCCGTCGCACTTCTCGTCGCGTGCGGAGATGCGAATGTCACGGCGCTCAATGAACTCGAGTCCGGAGTCGCGATCCCTACCGGCACTGTGGCGCTGCTGGTGGGTCCGCCCGATGACCACACGGCATGTCAGGACGACGTGGCGCACAAGCCGGGCCTCGAGGAGCCGTACACGTCCTCGTGCACGACCTGCCACGGATCTAACCTCACCGGGGATTACGGACCATCCTGCTACACCTGTCACGAAAAGGAATGGGAGGAGAGCAATCCGAACCCGCCGGTCGGCCACACGGTCGACAAGGACGGCGTGTTCCATGCGAGCGGATTGAAGGATCCGTACACCGCGTCGTGCACGACCTGTCACGGGTCGAGCCTCAGGGGTGACATCGGACCGTCCTGCTATACGTGCCACGAAAAGGAATGGGAGGAGGAGAACCCGAATCCACCGACCGGCCACACGGTCGAGAAGGACGGCGTGTTCCATGCGAGCGGATTGAAGGATCCCTACACCTCGTCGTGCACGACCTGTCATGGGCCAAGCCTCAGGGGTGATGTCGGACCGTCCTGCTATACGTGCCACGAAAAGGAATGGGACGAGCAGAACCCGAATCCCCCAGCGGGTCACACGGTCGAACAGGACGGCGTGTTCCACGCGCCCGGGCTGGACTCCCCATTTACGAACTGCGCGGCCTGTCACGGACCGAGCCTCATGGGAGACGCCGGGCCGTCGTGCTACTCGTGTCACGACCGCAAGTGGGAGGAATCCGTGGGAGCGTGTCGGGATGACGATGCCGACGACGAACACGACGACGAACACGACGACGAGGACGACGACGAGGACGACGACGAGGAGGAGCACCGGTAGCCCCGTACGTCCGTCGACACGTAGCACCGACCACGGGAGCGCCGCGCCTCCACGGCTGGACCACAGGCTGAGGCGAGGTCTAATGCGATGTGGCGGTGGCGTCCTGAGGTGCGGATTAGCGAGTGAACGGTCGCAGCAAGACGTTCGCTCCGATTGGCCGTGAAGTGGTTCGTCAGAACCAAGTCAGGTGCATGTTTCGCACATACGCTTCCACGTGAAGATCTGCTTCCTAGTCCATGTTCCAGACCGACCTTGTTATTTGGCTCCAATCGCTAGGCTCGCCGATCGTGACGTGGCTGCTGTCTACCGTCACGCTGCTCGGCTATGCACCCGTCTACATCGCACTGATCATCACGTTGGCCTTCGGCATGCGCTTGCGTCCGAGCCTTGCGGTGCTCCTTGGGGTTCTGCTGACGGTACTCGCGACAGAGACCCTGAAGACGACCTTCGCACTTCCCAGGCCCAGCGACATCGACGCTCGAGTACAAGAGCCGGGTGACGCCACGCAACCTATACCGGTCGTCGAGCGAGGTGGTGGCGCGGACTTCTGGGCATTGCCGACTGCCGACGCCATTGCGGCCGTCCGAGAAAAACCAGACCCGAGCTACGGATTGCCCTCTGGCCACGTCAGCATAGCCACGGTCTTCTTACTCGGCGTGGCGCTGTTCTTTCGGTCCAGGCCTGTGCTGGTGTTCGCTGCCTTCTGGATTCCGTTGATGGCACTCTCGAGGATGTATCTGGGTCGGCACTTTCTTGCCGACGTACTCGGCGGTGTCGTCGTCGGTGTCCTCGGCGCCCTGGTCGCTGTCGCGCTACTTGGCCGGCACGACCGAGAGGAGCCTTCGCAAAATCCGGTAGCTGCCCTCACGCCTATAGCCCTGGTCAGCCTCTTGCTCCTGATCCTGATGCCGTTCGTTCCGTCGCTCGATGCCGAGAACGTGGGACGGTTCGTCGGCGCCGTCGTGGCGTACGGTGTAGTGCTCATCACAGGGTTTCCGTCCGACCGTGGTTCGCCGTGGCAACGCGGCGGGCGAATACTCACCGGCGTCGCAATGTACTTCGCGACGAGTGGACTCTTTGGCGCCTTGTTCGATGCAACGGGTTGGGAAGGCACCCGTGTTGGTGAGCTGTCGGTGGCGGTACTCATCATGGCGATCGGCTTGGCGGGCACCGTGGCCGTGGCGAGGAGGATACGACTGTACGTCCCCGCCTAGGGTGTGACCAGACCTATCGCCCGTAGCTATGTCGAACGATCTTGCTAGGAATGCGCAATCGTATCTCAAGGCTCCCGGTAGGCTCGCTTCTTCTGATCCTAGGCTGCGGTGACGGTCTGGCTCCGGATGCGACCCGATCGGCAAGCGCATCACGTACGAGACAGAAACCGCGGACGACAATGCCGCGCAGGTCGACCGCACCATCGTGGGCGTGACTCGCAACGTACGCCACTATGAGTTGGAAAGCCCGTCGCGCATCCAGATGTACATCTCGATGGCGCAGAGTCGGCGGTCATGGACGACGTCCATGTACATCGTGGCCAAGACCGCGAGGCCTCCGATGGCGTTCATGGAACCGATACGCCGTGAGCTGACGGCGATGGTCCCGAGGGTCTGGCCCGAAGCCTAGCGCGACGTCAGGCCGATGTCGGCGAGGATCGCCCGAAAGCGCGGATCGTCGCGAAGCGCGGCTAACTCGGGCCGCGTGGTCGTCGCGCTCAAGTCTGGGTGACGTTCTAGGTGCGCACTCTCCAGCACCGAGAGGGCCTCTTCACTCTCGCCGACAAGCTGGTGAAGCACGGCCAGCTCAACCGGACTCGCTTGCACCATTGCGGCCACTGCTGACTGTAGGTGCCCAGCGAGTCCGTCTTGGGCGAACCGCGCGGCGGCCGCGGCAAAGCTGCGGAAGGGCTCGGGGTCGGCTCCCCCAAGTTCTGCGTACCGCTCGAGCGCATCTGTGGCGTCCGCCGGACGATCTTCCATGAGGAACAGGTTCCCGAGGTCCAACCAGGTCTGGGGTTCGTTTGCGTTCAGCTGGAGAATCTCCTGGCCGGCCCTTATGGCTTCTGCGTATTGACCGTCCGCCCGAAGAACCCTCAAGAGAGTGTGCCAGGCCTCAGTGGACAGTCGGTCCCGCTCGACCGCGACCCGCGCATGTATCAGTGCACCATCGACCCGCCCCAGAGTCGCCAGGAGGTCTGCGTAGCGCTGTCGCACCAACGGGTCCTCAGGTGCAATTTCGAGCGCCCGCACATATTCCGCCTCGGCCCCGCGCCAATCGAAGGACTTGAACTTGACCAACCCCAGGGAAGCTCGTGCCTTGGCGAGTGTCGGATTCAGGCGAAGGGCTGTTTCGGCGGCAGCACGCGCTGCTGCGAGGGTGCCGGGTCCCTGCGCCTCTGCCGAATGCTGCAAAACGCCGAGGTGCGCGTCCGAGAGACCCGAGTAGGCATCGGCAAAGTTGGAATCGTAGCCGATGGCCATCGTGAAGTTGTTGACGGCGTCGAGGGCGCCCTCCCCGGTTCGTCGGCTCAGGTTGAACTGACCCCACAAGTATTTGTCATGGGCCACCGGATTCCTGGTCAGGGCCTCGACCGTCAGGACATCTTGGCTGCCCCGCAGTTCCCCGAGTAACGCCGACACCAGGGACCGAGAGATTTCCTCCTGGACGGCGAAGACGTCATCGACAGTCCGCTCATATCGATTGTTCCAGATCTGGAGGCCGTCCGTGGCGTCCACCAGCCGCGCGGTAATCACTATCCTCTCGCCCGACTTGCGCACGTTTCCTTCGAGGATCGCTTGCACGTCAAGCTGCCGCCCAATCGTGCGGGCGTCATCATTGGTGTTCTTGAACGTCCGCGCCGATCGGCGAGGCGCAACGCGAAGGCCTTCGACTCTGGAGAGCACGTCGACGAGCTCGTCAGCCAACCCGTCCGCGAAGTACTCGTTGGAGGAATCGTCGCTCAGGTCGTCGAAGGGTAGCACCGCGATAGATGCGATCGGCTCGGCGACCGCGCGCTCCGAGGTGCTCGTGAGCGAGCCGCTGCCACCGCCGATCAGCTGCCAGCCGAGCACCGCGGCAATCACCAATATCACCAGGGCAGAGACCGGAATCATCACGCGGCGGCGCAACGACTTTGCAGCGAATCCCGATGTGGCTGTTCGGGTGACCATTCCGCCCGAGTGAAGGGCATCGAGCGCCACAACCAACGCCTCGGCTGTCTTGAACCGATCCGCGGGGGTCTTGGCCAGCAGGGACAAGATGACATCTTCGAGTGCTGGTGTGATCGACGGGCGCATGGTGCTGGGAGGCGGCACGTTGTCCATCGTGTGGCGTGCCATCATCCCTTGCGCCGTGGGCGCGGGAAACGGAATCTGCCCGACCAGCATTTCGTAGAGCACGCACCCGAGGCTGTAGAGGTCGCTTCGCGCGTCGACGTTGGGATCTGCGGCCGACTGTTCGGGACTCATGTACGCCGGAGTGCCGATGGCCATTCCCGTTTGTGTGAGACTAGCCCCACCTGCCGCGCTCACCGCGCGCGAGATGCCGAAGTCCGCAACGAAAGCGTGCCCCTCGGACAGCAGTATGTTCTCCGGCTTGATGTCGCGGTGTACCAGCCCTCGGTCGTGGGCGTGGGCCAACGCCTTCGCAACCTCGCGCGCGATCCGGATCGCGTCTTCGATGGCTAGCTGCATTTCGCGATTCAACAAATCGCGCAGGGATTCGCCGATCACGAGGGGCATGACGTAGTACAGGAATCCGTCCGCCTCGCCTGAGTCGTACAACGCAAGGATGTGGGGGTGGCTCAGCTTGGCGGTTGCACGAATCTCTTGCAGGAAGCGCGAAGCGCCCAGCGAGGCCGCAAGCTCGGTCCGCAACACTTTCACGGCGACCTTGCGATCGTGCTTCAAGTCCACCGCGACGTAGACCGTCGCCATCCCACCTTCGCCCAACTGGTGTTCGAGTTCATAGCGGTCGGCGAGAGCGGCTTTCAGACGCTCGAAGGGTTCTGGCATATACAAGGAAAGATGGGGCATCGTGGTCAGAACCGGAATTGGATCCGGTTCCGTGCGCCCGTCTGCAACTCACCGCTTCCACCCATCCAGACTGCCGGGCGTGTTTCGTGAAACAGTCCGTGAACCCCTTTCGGCGTCTGAGGAACGGCCAGATCGAAGGAGCGCACCGGGGAGGTACGCTCCAATTACTTGTCCCACAGCCACTTCGACGGTGTCCGAGAAGGGCACGTTGGAGGCACGAGCGTTGCCCTAGCGGGCCTGTTGGTGATCCACAACGTGACTCAGAGGAGGTGGCTATGATGAAACCCCATCTCGCAGTTACCCTCGCCACGGCAGTCGTGGCCTTGGCCTGCACGGACGCGAATCAAATCACGAATCCCGAAAGCGGCCTCGATAGGCCGTTGCTGTCCAACAGGCCCGACAACACTGGCGTGGTAACGGCCAATGGTTGGTACGAAGAGGACGAGATCTACTACATCTTTGGCGGGATAGAGGAGGGCGTGAGCGAACGAGGTCGCAATGCACTCTACCTCATAGGCGACGACCGTGCCTTTCAGGCCAACGTCGCGCTTCACATTCCCGGTGAGCCTGGCTACTCCCCGCACTGGAACGTCACCCTGGTGCACACCGCCGAGGGGGTGACCGTCCAGGACATCCTCAACGCAGGTCTGGCCTCGGGACGGTTCGCAGAGGAGCAGGTACTCTTCGATGACGCGGAAGACATCTTGATGGCGGAGGCACGAGGCTTGGTGGTCCTCGAGCGACCGGGAGTTGTCGTGCTTTGTCCTATTATCTCGGAAGAGGCGGCCGAAGCGCCCGGGAATACGGAATTGCCGGAAGACGAGTTTCCCAATGCGTTCGACTTAAACGGGGGCTTCTAGGGTCCCGGACCGGTTGGACCCGCCGATCGGCGGGCGACAACCTCTCGATGTACTCCATCCTTTCATGAGCCTCGCCCTCTTGGGCGAGGCTCGATGTTTGAAGGCGAGATCCGGCCCAGGACGTGGTTCGTGAAACAGTCCGTGAACCCTTTTCGGCGTCTGAGGAACGGCCAGACCGAATGAGCGCGCCGGGTGGGGACGCTCCAATTACTTGTCCCGCAGCCACTTCGAAGGTGTCTGAGAAAAGGCACGTTGGAGGTACGAGCATTGCCCTAGCGAAGTCGTTGCTCGAGCGACGGCGCGACACGGTCGCGGCCGACCATTCGCATGTGCGTGAGTGGAAACTGGCCATCGATCGTGAACCGCCGTTCGGCGGTCGGCGCTCGCACGCACAGCGGCGGCATCGGCCGCGACATCATCAACTTCGTATTAGGGAGGTGCGCAAATGCGAACGAATCGCCATTTGTGGCTCGTCACGCTCGCCGGTCTGGCCACCGCGGCCTGTTCCGAGGGACCGCTCAAGCCCGGGACAGAGCTCAGTCTCACCGCGTCATTGGCAGGGCTGGAAGGCCCCGGTGCCGTCTACCTGATGAACAATGCGACCGAAGGCAACGCGGTCATCGTGTTCGATCGCTCGGCCGACGGCCACCTGACGCCCGCCGGCAGCTATGCGACGGGTGGGACCGGCACCGGCGGCGGCCTTGGCAACCAGGGGTCCGTGATACTCACGAAGGACAAACGACATCTGTACGTGGTGAACGCCGGCAGCGACGACATCTCGGCGTTCCGCGTCACGCGGGCGGGGCCGCAGCTCCTTGGTCCGAGCGTTCCGGCGGGCGGCGAGCGGCCGATTAGTCTGACCGTGCATGGCAACCTGCTCTACGTGCTCAACGCCGGAGGCTCCGGCGGCATCGCTGGGTTTGGCATCGGGACGGACGGAGCGCCGACACCGATCCCCGGGTCAATCCAACCGCTCAGCTCGACTACAGCCGGTGCCGCGCAAATCCAGTTCAGTCCCGACGGCCGCATATTGGTGGTGACCGAAAAGGCGACCAATATGATCAGCACGTACACGGTCGGATCCGACGGAGTCGCGAGCGGTCCCAACGTTCAAGCCTCGGCCGGTCAGACGCCGTTCGGCTTCAACTTCAACCAGCGCGGCGACCTGGTCGTGTCCGAGGCCGTCGGCGGCGCGCCGGACGCGAGCACAGCCTCCTCCTACCGGCTGGATCGCGATGGCAACTTGGCACTGATTTCCGGCCAGGTAGCCACGACCCAGACGGCGGCCTGCTGGATCGCCATCGGCCAGAACGGCACGTTCGCCTACACCACGAACACGGGGAGCGGCACCATCTCCTCCCTGGCGATCGGCGCTGGCGCCACGTTGACGCTGGTCGAGGCGGTGGCGGGCAGCAGCGGCCCCGGCAGTCGGCCGCTTGATGCAGCCTTCACGCCCGGCGGGCGCTTCCTGTATGTCCGCAACGGCTCCGGCAATGTTGGCGCGTTCCGCGTCGAGGGGAGAGGAGGATTGACGCACATCGGTGACTTCGGTGAGCTACCGCGCGGGACCAACGGCATGGCGGCTCGGTAGTCACGGTCCAAGCCTCGAAGGTCGCGCAGTCGCTCACAGCGAAAACAGGTCCACCGGCCGCGTTGCAGCGGCCGGTGGACCCAAGGCACGTCTTTGATCATCGAAGCCCGTACTGCCCCAACCAGCGCCACAGGGTCGTGCGACTGACGCCCAGCAGCTCGGCCGCCCTGCCTCGGTGCCCACCCGCTTCTTTGAGCGCCTGGATTGTTGCTGCGCTCTTCGTCAACTCACCAACCGAGAGCATCTCTTCTCTCCAGGCGCCTCGAACGCGCTCCGGGAGGTCCGTCGCGGCAAGCTGGTTGCCTCGCGCACTGATCCGTGCCCGCTCCAGCACGGCCAGGAGCTCCCGGACGTTCCCGGGCCAGTCGTAGCACTCCAGCGTTCGCATAGCCAGGTCGGTATAGCGGCTTGTTCGCTCACCCTGTGGGTCCGCGACCGTCAACGCATGCTCCATCAGGAGCGAGATGTCTTCGGGCCGCTCCCGGAGGGGTGGAATCTCGATCGTGTACACGGTCAGTCGATAGTAGAGATCCGCACGCAATCGACCGGATCTGACGGCCTCCTCCAGATCCCACTGCGTCGCTGCGATGATGCGGACATCGACGTTGTTCGGTTGCACGGCTCCCAGGCGGCGCACCTCCCGCTCCTGAATTGCCCGGAGGAGCCGGACCTGCACTGCGGGTGGTATTTCACCGACCTCGTCGAGGAAGATCGTTCCCCCGTCGGCGGCCTCGAAAAGACCGGGCTTGTCCACGACGGCCCCTGTGAACGCGCCCTTTGTGTGGCCGAAAAGCTCGGACTCCAGGAGGGTCTCGGAGAGCGCCACGGTATCCACCACGACATAGGGCCGGTCCCGGCGATGGGAGCACGCGTGAATGGCCCCCGCCACGAGCTCTTTTCCCGTGCCCGTCTCGCCGGAGATGAGGATGGTCGACTCGGTGGGCGCCACCTCCTGGATCTGCGTGATCACTCGTCTGATGCCCGGTGAACTGCCGACGATCCGGTGAAACGGGAGGCCAGGTTCCTCGGGCGAGGCCAGGGTAGCGGGCCGGCTGGCGACCTGGCTGCGGATTTCTTCCGGCGCACACGGCTTCTGGAGGAACCCATCCGCCTCCGGATAGAGAGCGCGCGCCGCGGCCTCCATGAGGGGACACCCCGTCACCACCACCATGCGGGCCCCCGTCCGGTTCCGGAGCACCGACTCCACCCCGTCGAGGAGCCCTTGGTGGGGAACACACACGTCCACGAGGACCGCGTCGACCCCCCCAGCCTCAAGCGCCGAGATCACTTCGAGAGGGCTTTCCTCCCAGAGGACCCTGTAGCCCTCCGGAGCGAGGACGTGCCGTGCGAAGGACTGGAAGGTTCCGAGCCGGTCCAGTACCAGGACTGTGGGCGCGACCTGCTCCGGACCTCGCCGGATCTCCATACATCTCCTCTTCGAAGAAGCCCTGGTAGCATACCCCAGTGTTAACGCTCACAGCGATGCAATTGGTGGGTGTTAGATGATTCTCACGATCCTCTAATCGTCCGCGAGGGCGCTTGATGAGAGCGGCTGGAACATGCGACGGATGGCGCTCCATGAAACGCCGCTACCCCACGGTCTACGTGCCCTTCGCGCAGCACCCCACCGGCGCAAACGCGTTCTTGGTGTGGACCGCCGGTGACAGCTCCGTGCTGCACCAACGTCTTAAGGACGTCCTCTGGCAGTTCAACGCGAGCATGCCGGTCCAGCTCGAGACGACCATGGCGGACGTCCTTGGCGAGTCCGTCCAGGAGAGACGATTCCTGTTGACCATTGTCGGGCTCTCCGCGGTGTTGGCGTTCGTGCTCGCGGCCGTCGGAGTTGGTTCAGGGACATTGGCGCGATCCCACTGGGTGCAGCACCTTCCTGAGGCCCTTCCGCGGGGAGCAACCATGTTGTGCGTGACGGTGGCAGGCTCCATTGAAGCACGGGGTCTGGTAGCCGAACTCGAACGTGCGTTGGAGACTTTCGGCCTTCTGTGCGGTTCGGATGTCGCTGGCGGTCCCTCGCTCGTCACAGGGCTCGAAGTGGCTGACCCTGAGGACACGCTGCCGCCGGAGGCCCATCCACCTGGGACCGTTCTGTATCACCAGCACACGTCACCCGAAGCAGCTCAGATCGGCACCTTCTACCAAGTGTATCTAGATAAGCTCGCCGAGGAGACAGACAAGTTCGATGTGGTGGTGGCGTACGTGAAGGTGTGGATCAGCGAGGGAACGGTCGCGGTGAAACAGTGGAGCGAGTTGTTTTACGAGGCAACATCAGAGGAAGTGGTCGTCAGCAAGATACATTACGCGCTTTTAAAGTGGACGGAACTGGACGTAGATGAATGATCACTACCATGACACTCTCAGGAAGATCGTCCCGCCCTGGCATAGACAGACTCCGTCCAGTCGTGCCAAAACGAGAAATCGTACTCCCAGGCCTCATCCGGTACAGGCGGTGAAGGCGCGCTCAATGGAACCTGATACTCGCGGTCTTGGAAAGTGCTGAGTACTGGCTCTGGGAGGGGAAGTCCATGTTCGCGAAGGTAATGCGACAAACCCTGCGGCCACACCCACTCGCCATCGGAAAGGTCGCACGTGCCAACGACCTCTCGGCCGCAACACCGGCACTGTGAATAACCCATATGGCGCCCTACCACATGGCCGGAATCGAGGTACGCGAGAAGCCGATCGTCGACTGATGCCTCCCCGAGGGTAGCGATCACCAGCCTCGGGTCGGGCAGGAACGGTGTGCCACACATGGCTTCAGCGTTTCGGCCTTCTGCGCAAAACTTTACCCAAGGATCGTCCGGTCCTAATTCAGGGCGTGCGACGAGCGGATCTACCGGTCCCCAGAATCCAATGGCCTTGAGCCTACTCGTCATGACTAACCCGTCGACTGAACGAGCCATGCAACTTGGCGATGCACCGTATCGGCTCCCTTGCCTTGCCAGATGGGCCAACCTTGCTCCTTGAACCACTCGCCAGGCAAATGGGAGGGATCTCTGCCCGGGCGCCAAGCACCGTCGTGGCAGTGGCTCACGAAGATCCCCTTCTTGGCCAACCGACCCACGGCTGCGGCCAGGAAATCGCCCATCATGTCTTTCGCGGCATAATTCTGCGCGGTCCGTCGTTCGATCACGACGTCGAACGGTCCGGGACACACCGAGGAGTCCAGGATGTCACCGACGACAAAGTGGACTTCACCGCCGGGACGTTGCTCAGCGTCTCCAATAAGGTTGGCTATGTATTCCTCACTCAAGGGCGCCCGCATCGCAAACGACGTCGCGTTCGGCGCCACATCCAACGCCGTCACATGAAAGCCTGCGGCGGCCAGCGCCCGGGGTTCCATCGACACGCCATTCCCAGCGCACAGGACGGTGGACAACCCGGCCGCGCGCATCACTCGAACGAGGTCGACGTCGTCGAGCATCATATCGAACATCGGAGGTCCGAAGCCGAACTTCAGATGATTCTCCCAGTACGTGTCCCACGCCTCGCCATCCAAGAGATCCTCGGGAGGCTGTAACAACTTCATCATCTCGTCCACGGACGAGTCGTCGTCATCCACCAATGTTTCGACGGGCGTTTCGGTCAGCTTTGCGAACCAAGCCATCACATCGGATAGGAGGCTCAATGCGGTCTCCTCGACAAGTTGTCCGAGACGCTGTGGTCGCGACTGGCTCGGTGTGGCAGGAGGTGACGGGTTTCTGACGCACAGAATGGCACCAACGCGGGTACGCGTCGCGCGGATTGGATGAATGCTGCCCCATGCTCCATGTGGAGCAGCTTGTCCTCCAATCGCGTGCGCCACCATACGAGCGGGAACAGAACCAGCAGCACGAGGAAAGCAGCGAATACGCTGCCCACCATCGTCGCTGTCCCTATCGCGAGCGCCAGTGTCCGGACCTCAGATGGATGGCGCACGATGCCGTATGGGCCGCGCATCACTAATTGTTGACGGGGGAGGGCGGCAACGACATTGAGGAAGTGGTTGCCGAGCGTTCGGATCGGGACGTTATTCCCCTAGTCCCGAAGATGATCATGTCGCGCCTCGCTTTCGAGCCGGCCTGAAGGGTGGGACTGCGCCAGCCTGTAGATAGGGCACTCCAGTCAAGCAGCGGTCAAGTCACTTTGGCAGTCGGGCAGACAGTTCCTTCAGTACCTCGACCGGCCCCACCGGTGCCCTCGGATCAGTCCAACCGCAGTTGAGTATGCCGTCGCGCGTGGGTCGGACGCGCGCATGCTCCACTATTGTTCCCGCCTGAACCGAGCCGCATATTCGGTTGTGCCTGCACATGAAGCGAGCCGTCCTCACCCACCGAGCGGTGTCCCCCGAGCACGAGGCAGGCAATCCGTGGAAAAGAAAGGAATGAGCCCGGTGCGCATCGTTCACTCGATAGTCGTGATGACCCTCATGGTCGTGGCGTGCCAAGCGCAGGATCAGCCGCGGCAGAGTGGAGAGTGGACCTCGCTATTCGATGGTGCGTCATTCGCCGGGTGGCGAGGCGTGGGACTCGACTCCATCCCTGCGGGACATTGGGTCATCGAAGAGGGAACCATTCGGAAGGTGGCGAGTGGCGCGGTGCCGACCGCCGCCGACGGACAGCCGCTCGAAGGCGGCGACATCATGACCGTGGACACGTACCGCAACTTCGAGCTGGTGCTCGAGTGGAAGGTGAATCCGGGAGCCAACAGCGGAATCAAGTACAACGTCTCGGAAGCAATGTCGACCGGTGCGCCACCGGTGCACGCGGCGCTGGGATTCGAGTACCAGATTCTGGACGACGCGCTCCATCCCGACGCCCAGAACGGTCCCAATCGCACGGCGGGTGCCCTGTACGACCTGGTGCCACCCGGATCGAACAAGGAAACGCGGCCCGTGGGCTCGTTCAACGAAGCACGGGTGGTATTCGTTGACGGGCACGGGGAGCACTGGCTGAACGGGGTCAAGGTGCTCGAGTTCGATCTCGAGAGCGCAACGTTCGACTCCGCCTTTGCCGCCAGCAAGTACCAACCCATCCCAGAGTTTGCCGATCAGCGAAGCGGACACATCGTGCTACAGGATCACGGCGACGATGTCTGGTTCCGCAACATCAGGATTCGGGAGATCACACCATGAGCGAGACCATTGACCGCCGGAGTTTCGTCGTGCAGGGCAGTACCGCGGCCTTGAGCTTGACCGCGTTGGGCAAGGTGTCACGGCCACACCATTCGCCTCAGGACGAGGTCGTAACGGCCGTGATGGGCGTCAACAGCAGAGGGAACGAGCTGGCGACCTCGTTCGCGCGTGTCGGCGCTCACGTGAAGTACATCTGCGATGTGGATGCGCGCGCGGTCGATGCGACTGTGGCCGACGTGGCCAACCTGCAAACGCGACGGCCCCAAGGCATCACCGACTTCCGACGCGCGCTCGACGATCCGTCGCTCGATGCACTGGTGATCGCCGCACCGGATCATTGGCACGCGCCGGCCACGCTGCTCGCCCTCGAGGCCGGTAAGCACGTGTACCTCGAAAAGCCCTGTGGCCACAACGCACGCGAGGGCGAGGTGCTCGTCGAGGCGCAGCGGCGCTACGGGCGGGTGGTGCAACTGGGCACGCAACAGCGATCGTCACCGGAATCCCAACACGTGATTCAGGAAATCCGTGGCGGCCTGATTGGCCAGCCGTACTTTGCCAGATCCTGGTATGCCAACACACGCGACACTATCGGGCGCGGTGCACCGGCCGCCGTGCCCGCGTGGCTCGACTACGAGTTGTGGCAGGGGCCGGCACCACGCACGCCGTATCGCGATAACGTCGTCCACTACAACTGGCACTGGTTTTGGCACTGGGGCACGGGGGAGATCAACAACAACGGCACGCACGAGATCGACGTATGCCGCTGGGCATTGGGTGTGGACTTCCCGTCCAAGGTGACGTCAGCCGGTGGCCGCTACCATTTCGACGACGACTGGGAGTGTACCGACACCCAGGTGGCATCGTTCGAGTTCGCGAACGGGGCGACCATCACGTGGGAAGGGCGAAGCTGCAACGGCCGTCCCACCGAGAACCGCGGTCGTGGCGCCTCGATCCACGGAACGACGGGGACCGTCGTGCTCGACCGATCGGGATACGTTGTCTACGACCTCGAGAACAACGAGATCGCCCGCGGCGTGCAAGGCGAGAGCACGGACGCGCTCGACACGCGCGGGGGTGGCAGTCTCACGGATCGACACATTGCCAACTTCCTCGATGCGGTCCGGGGTGAGGCGACACCCACGGCCCCCATCGACGATGGGCACAGGACCCAATTGCTCTGTCACCTCGGCAACATCGCGCAGCGGACGAACGGGGTGTTGCACTGCGATTCGCAAACCGGCCGCATCGTGGACAACGTCGAAGCGATGGGACTGTGGAGCCGAGAGTACGAACCGGGCTGGGAAGCCAAGGTGTGATCATGACGGATCGACACAGAAGCCGAAGAGATTTCGTGGAGGCCCTCGCGGTCGGGACGGCGGGGCTCGCTGTCGCCCCTTCGCTCGCTGGTGGTGTCGCGCGTGCGCCGGCCACCGTATCCGGCACCATCAAGTTGGGCGTCGCGAGCTACTCGCTGCGCGAGCTGACCCGCGCCGATGCCATCGCAGCTATCCAGGCGCTCCTTTCCAGGTACGTGAACATCAAGTCGTTTCACTTGCCGTACGAGAGCACACCTACGGATCTGGCGGCCGGTCGGAAGGCATTCGAGGATGCGGGGCTCGCCATCGTGGGCGGCGGTGTCATCACGTTGCAGGAGGATGACGACGACGATATTCGCTCCTATTTCGAGTACGCCAAGGCCGCCGGTATGCCGCTCATGGTCATTGCTCCGACGCCGACCACGATGCCGCGCATTGAGCGCTTCGTGCGTGAGTATGACATCAAGGTCGCGATTCACAACCACGGCCCGGAAGACGCGTACTTCCCGGGCCCGCGCGACGCGCTCCCCATCATTCGCGACATGGATCCGCGTGTCGGGCTCTGCGTGGACTTGGGCCACACGACCCGCACGGGTGTAGACATCGTGGAAGCCCTGGCCGAAGCCGGCGACCGCGTGCTGGACATTCACGCGAAAGACCTGAAGGACCTCATGGCGCGCGACAGCCAGTGCATCGTGGGTGAGGGGGCGATGCCGATGCGCGAGATCTTCCGTCAGCTCGCGGCGATGAACTACGTGGGATACGTGAACTTGGAGTACGAGATCGACGCGGCGAATCCGCTGCCGGGTATGCAGCGGTCGTTTGCGTACATGCGAGGCCTCCTACGCGGGCTCGGCATCGCGGAGGCCTAGGGTTGGCAGGGAGGACGTTCCAGCGTCACGCCTTTGCACGCGTGGGTTTGTTGGGCAACCCATCCGACGGCTACTACGGTCGCACACTCTCCGTGACTTTGCGAAACTTCCAGGCGACCGTGACCCTCGAGGAGTCACCGGACCTCAGCATCGAGCCGGATACGCCCGACCACGAGGTGTTTCGCAACATCGAGGATCTCGTGGAGTCGGTGCACCGGAGGGGATACGACGGCGGCGCGAGGCTGGTGAAGGCGGCCATCAAGACCTTCGCCGATCACTGCCTCAGCAACGATGTCGCTCTTGCACCGCGGAACTTCACGGTACGGTACAGCTCGTCGATTCCGCGCCAGGTTGGACTGGCGGGCTCGAGTGCCATCGTGACGGCCACGCTGCGCACGTTGATGGCATTCTTCGACCTGGACATTCCGCGAGAGCGTCAAGCGCATCTCGTTTGGTCGACCGAAACCGAAGAGCTGGGCATCACGGCCGGTCTCCAGGACCGCGTAGCGCAGGTCTACGAGGGTCTGGTGTACATGGATTTTGCGAAGCGCATGGTGGAAGAATGCGGGCATGGCGCCTACGAGTCGCTCGACCCTCAGCTCCTCCCGACCATGTTCGTCGCATATCGGACCGAGCCGGCCAGCGTGTCGGGACACGTCCACGGCGATCTCCGTACTCGGTGGGAACGGGGGGATACGGACGTCCACGAGACACTCGATGGTATTGCCGCGCTGGCCGCCAGTGGGAGGGACGCCCTGCTCGAGGGGGCGCTGGCGCAGTTCCACTCTCTAATGAATACGAACTTCGATCTACGCCGCCGTATCATGCACATTGACCAGGCCGATCTCACCATGGTCGAGGCCGCGAGAGCCCTCGGCGCATCGGCCAAGCTCACCGGTTCCGGTGGAGCGATCGTCGGCGTGTATGAGGGCGACGCGATGATGGAACGCGTTGCTCAGCGGCTCGGTATGCTCGGCGCACCGGTGATCGAGGCGGAGACACGGTAACGCTACCACCATCCATGATCACCAAGGCCGTCATCCCAGCCGCGGGCGCCGGTACCCGCCTGCTCCCTGCCACCAAAGCGCAGCCGAAAGAGATGCTGCCCATCCTCGACACGCCGACCATTCAGTACGTCGTCCAGGAAGCCGTGGATGCCGGAATCGAAGACGTCCTGGTGGTGACTGCGCGGGACAAGGGGGCCATCCAGGGTCACTTCGCGCGCAACGTCGAATTGGAGTCGCATCTGGAGAGGCGACGGGACACGAAAGCACTCGAGGTGGTGCGCGACATTACACGGATGGCGAAGCTTCAATACATGCATCAGTCCACGCGGGCCGGACTGGGTGACGCGATCCGGTGTGCTCGCGCGTTCGTTGGTGACGACCCGTTCGCCGTCCTCCTCGGCGATATCGTGATCGATGCGCCGACACCCGTCATCCGACAGCTCATGCTCGCCTACGAAAAGCAACCGGGGTGCATACTCGCAGTGGAGGAGGTCCTGGCACACAAAACGAGTCGCTACGGAATCGTGGAAGGCACGTCGCTCAGTGACGGCCGAGTCCGCGTCGACCGGTTGATCGAGAAGCCTGGGCGTGGGGAGACGACGTCCACCATGGCGATCGCGGGGCGGTACGTACTCACCCCGCAGGTGTTCGAGGCGCTCGAGCACGCGACGCCCGGTCGGAACGATGAGATCCAATTGACGGACGCGATCGCGCGTCTGCTTCCGGAGACACCGGTCATAGCCGTGCCGTTCACAGGCCGCCGATACGACATCGGAGATAAGTACGATTATCTGAGTACGATCCTCGCGTTCGCGCTCGAACGGGACGAGTTTGCCGATGTGATTCGATCGTTCGTCGCGTCGCTCCCGGACACCAAGGACGTCGAGTGACGACCGGTACTGCGCGTCTCGCCCCTGTGTTGTTCGCGCTCGTTGCGGCTACCGGGTGCGCCACGCCGGACGGGACGCAGGTACTCAAGCTCGGGCACGGCCTGGACGTGTCGCACCCCGTTCATGCCGCCATGGTACACATGGCCGATCGTCTCGCAGCGAACTCGGGCGGGCGGATGCGCATCGAGATCCACCCCAGTGGACAGCTCGGCGAAGAGCGTGAGTTGATCGAGATGCTCCAGATTGGCAGCGTGGCCATGACCAAGGTCTCGGCGAGTCCCCTCGAGTCGTTCGTGCCCGAGATGGCGGTCTTCAGCATTCCCTATGTGTTCAGAGACAACGCGCATCTGTGGCAGGTACTGAACGGAGAGATCGGGCAGGGCCTATTGGTCGCAGGCGAGGAGTATTTCCTGCGGGGCCTTGGGTACTACGATGCGGGACCCCGGAGTTTCTACACGACCGGCACGGCGGTGCGCGCGCCCGAGGACTTGCGCGGTCTCAAGATCCGCGTCCAGCAGAGCATCACGTCTCTGCGCATGGTCCGCGCGCTTGGTGGTTCGGCGACCCCGATTGACTGGGGCGAGCTCTATTCGGCGCTCCAGCAGGGAATCGTAGATGGCGCGGAGAACAACCTGCCGAGCTTCTTCTTGTCGCGGCACTACGAAGTAAGCCGGCACTACACCGAGGACGAACACACCTGGGTCCCCGATGTGCTGCTCATTAGCACGCACGTGTGGGGCAGCCTTTCGTCTGAAGAGCGGCGCTGGCTCGAGGATGCCGTCGCCTCTTCCGTGGTCGAACAGCGCCGGCTCTGGCGTGACGCAACGGAGGAGGCATTAGCGGCGGTGCGGGCGGCGGGCGTCGAGATCATCGAACCAGACAAGGCTGCGTTTCGCCGCGCCGCACAGCCGCTGTTCGACAGCTACCGCGGGACGCCGATGCACGAGCTGCTGAGGGCGATAGAGCGCGTCCGATGAAACCCGCGACGGGTTTCCTTGCCGGATTGACCCGAGTCGTTGACCACATCGAGCGAGCGTTGGCGTGGCTGCTCGTGTTACTCATGGGCGTCATGGTCGTCGACGTGACGTGGCAGGTCGTGTCGCGCTTTGTCCTGCGCGCGCCGAGTTCGTTTACCGAGGAACTCGCCGGCTTTCTTTTGATTTGGATCGGCATCCTGGGTGCGGCGTACGGGTTCCGGACCCGGTCTCATCTGGGCATCGATCTCTTGGTCTCGCGACTGCACGGGAAAGCGCGGCGCGCTACGACGATCGTTGCGCACACGCTCGTCATCGCGTTCGCGCTCACCGCCCTGGTCGTTGGTGGCCTGCTGCTCGTGCGCCTTGCCTTTCAGTTGGATCAGATCTCCGCGGCCATGGGTATTCGCGTGGGCTTCGTGTACGTGGCCTTGCCGCTTTCGGGAATCCTCATCGCCCTCTTCTCCATTGAGTCGATCGCCAAGGCGGCGGCCGACACGGACGACTGATGGACAACGCCGTCGTCCTGCTCGTCGCGACGTTCCTTGCGTGCCTCGCGCTCAGCGTGCCGATCGCCGTGAGTATCGGCGTTGCAACGATGGTTGCGATGCTCGTCACCATCCCGTTGGGCCCGGCGGTGACGACGGCGGCGCTCCGGATGGCGACCGGCATCGACAGCTTCGCGCTCTTGGCCATTCCGTTCTTCATTCTGTCCGGTCGTCTCATTTCCGAAGGCGGGATGGCGCGCCGGCTCATCGATTTCGCCAAGGTGCTGGTCGGTGGTTTTGCCGGTGGGTTGGCCTACGTGAACGTGCTGGCCAGCATGTTCTTCGGTACCATCTCCGGATCGGCGGTCGCCGCGACGTCGGCCGTCGGCGGCTTCATGATCCCGTCGATGGAGGACGAGGGCTACGAGCGGGAGTACAGCGTGGCGGTCACCATGACGGGATCTGTCACGGGCCTCCTCATCCCGCCGAGCAATGTCTTGATCGTGTACTCGCTGGCGAGCGGCGGTGTGTCGATTGCCGCTCTGTTCGTTGCCGGATACGTACCGGGTATCCTGCTGGGCCTCGCGCTCATGCTCGTGGGCGGTATCATGGCCGCGCGCCGCCGGTATCCCGTGGCGGGGCGTCCCCATCTCGCCGAAGGGATCCGTGCCTTCTTCCACGCGATCCCGAGTCTCTTGCTCATCGTGATCGTGATGGGAGGGATCGTGGCGGGAATCTTCACCGCGACCGAGGCAAGCGCCGTCGCGGTGGTGTATTCGTTAGTGCTTGCCGTGCCCGTCTACGGTGAGGTGCGGCTGCGCGATTTGCCGGAGATCCTGCTCAAGTCCGCCGAGACGACGGCGATCGTGATGTTCCTCATCGCCACCTCGACCGCGCTGTCCTGGATTCTGAGCTATGAGAACGTGCCGCAGGATCTCGCGGCATTCTTACTCTCGCTCACCGAGAGCCGCGTGGTGATCCTGCTGCTCATCAATCTGCTCCTTCTGGCCGTCGGCACGTTCATGGACATCACGCCGGCGGTGTTGATCTTCACGCCGATCTTCCTCCCGGTCGCCGAACAGTTGGGGATCTCACCGCTCCACTTCGGGATCATGATGGTGCTCAACCTCTGTATCGGGCTGTGCACGCCGCCCGTGGGATCGATTCTGTTCGTGGGATGCGGCATCGGTCGGACGACCGTACCGCGAACGACGCAGGCGCTGTTGCCGTTCTATGCGGTGATGGTGCTGGTACTCTTCCTGGTCGTCTACCTCCCGTGGCTCACCGAAGGTTTGCCGAGGCTCCTGGGGTACTAGGGTCGGCTGCGTTGGGCATCGAGATCAGGCAGATAGTTCCCTGAGTACCTCCACCAACCGCACGGTCGCCCACTGACGCCTTCCGCTGATGTACTCTGAGACGCACGTTGGGGGTTCGTCTCATGCTTTGTCGCATCACGACAACCATTGCCGCTGGGTTCGTCATCCTGTGTGGTGTTCGCGCGGCGCATGATCATTCTGGTATTGCGTGGTACGTCCCGGTCATGCGCTGCACCGCAACGCTGAACCGCTCGTGCACCTCCTCTTGGACGTCGCGCATACGAATCTGCGTGCGTGCCAGCGACCAAAGCCCGAGCAACGTAATGGGCATATAAGAGCAGAAGTGGTATGCTACGGCATATGACACCGCGGCCGTTGGCTCCACTGCATAGAGAACGAGCACGCCACGCACCAACGCCTCGAACACGCCCACGAAGCCAGGTGTTGACGGAATCACCAATCCAAAGTTGACGAGCGACTGGAGTACGAACGCGGTCTGCCATGGGACGTCGAGGTCAAAGGCGATGAAGGCCAGCAGAAACGAAAGGCCGTTCAATCCCCAAATGACACCAGACCAGAACAGCGCCACGCCTAATCGTCGGGGATTCCGGAGCACGGCGAGGGACTCGAGCACGCCGCTCAAGCCCAGAACCGATCGGGCGGCGAGGCGACGTGGTAGCACAACGTGAAAGAATTTGTCTGCCACAGACGATACAAATTGCGGAAACCGAACGGCCAGAAAAGCCAACGCCAACAGTCCGAAGAAGATGATCGATGCGAAGGCCATAATACGGCTCACGGCCACCCCGCCGATCACGAAGTCAGCTGAAAACCATCCCAGCAGTGAAGCCACCACCAGGATCGCGAATAGTGTCACGCCGTCCAGCACGCGCGAGAACACGATGGTCGTAACGGCCGACGAAAAACGAACCCCCGTGAGTCGGGTGGCGGTATAGGCTCGCGCAACCTCGCCGGCGCGGGCCGGCAGGATGTTGTTTACCGCAAACCCCGCCGCCGTTGCGTGGTAGAGCGGCGCGTACTCGAGGTTCGGCGATTCGTGACTCAGGAGTGTGCGCCAACGAAAGGCTCGAGCAGCGAGCGTGACCGATGTGGCCACCATCGTGGCGAGTAGCGCCGCTTTCTGTGCGTTACGAAAGTACTCGAGGACCTCTGCAAAGTGGATGTCGCGGAGCGACCACCAGAGGAGCGGGATCGTCACGACGGCCCCGATTACCGTCGGCCAGCCGAAGCGTTTCTTCTTGAGCGTCATCTACCCGCAGCTAGCTCGCAAGATCGGGACCATCCTCATAGTCAGGGCTGTACGACGTGGGGGACGTCGACTCGCCTCCGCGTCACGGCATCTCGTATCGCAGCAGGGCATCACCCCCATCTTGCATCGTGGTACGGTCTTGATCCAGCGTGCCCCCTCTCCGCGCAGTGGAGAGAGGGTCAGAGGGTCAGAGGGTCAGAGGGTCAGAGGGTGAGGCGGCGGACGCCCCAACCTACCGCGTTAACACGCACCGGTAACACCGATGGTCACAGGAACGATAGGGCGGTGGGTTTGGCGGTTGCGCGAGCGAAGCGAAGCAGAACCGGTGTCCGTGGAAAGCGACCGCATGCTACGAGGTCGGAACGAGCGCTGCCGACAGGGTGAGACAGGCATTTGCGCCGCTGCCCTCCGCCTGCAGGTTACGCGATCCGCTTGACTCCCCTCGCTGATGTTCAGAATGAAGGTCGTGTACGGATCCCGATCTGACACTCTCACGATGATCCGCAAAGGCGACGCGCCGGTTACGGAGTCCGAGGGACCGCAGGGAAAGGAAAGCCGAGGTAGCTTGACGATTTCGCGTATTCCTGTTATTTCTGTAATTACAGAAATAACAGGAATATCCATGGAACTGACGCATGCCGCCGAGAAACTCGTGGTGCATTGGGGGGAAATGGGGTCCCGCTGGGGCGTCAACCGCACGGTCGCCCAAATCCATGCGCTCTTGCTCCTCGCCCCGCGGCCGATGAGCGCCGCCGAGGTCGCCGACACCCTCTCTGTCGCCCGGTCGAACGTGAGTACCAGCCTGCGCGAGCTCCAAGCGTGGGGCGTGGTACGCGTGACCCATGTGCTGGGCGACCGGCGCGACTACTTCGACACCGTCACGGATATCTGGCAGCTGTTCCGCATCATTCTCGAAGAGCGCTGGCGGCGGGAAATTGAGCCGGTGTTCGATGTGCTCGAGGAATGCCTCGAAGAAGTCCCCGCCCGCGGCGACAACAGCTACATGAAAGTGCGACTCGAGGAACTCGAGAGCTTTTTCCGAACGATGGAGACGTGGTACCGGCAGCTCATCGCGATGCAGCCGCACGAAATACGCCGCGTGGCCAGGATGGGTGGGAAGATGAAGAAGCTGGTACGCGTGATAGGAGGAACACGTGGCGAACGGTAAGGCGGGCCTCATGACGATGGTGCTGGTGGCGGGGCTGTCCTGCGCACCGGCCGACGACCTCGAAGCCAACAAGCAAGTAGTGCGTGCGTACATGGAGCAGATCCTCAACAACGGCAAGTTCGATACGGTGGACGACCTCTTTCCCGCGGAAGGGTTCGTCTTGAGCGGTCGCGCGCTCGGCAAAGACGAGATCCGCGGGCTACGCCTGGGGCTCGTCGCGGCGTTCCCCGATTTTCTCGTGACGATCGAGAAACAGGTCGCCGAGGGCGACCTCGTGGTGACGCGCGTGACGTTCAGTGGAACCCACGAGGGCGAATACGCGGGGATCGCGCCGACGGGTGCACGCGTGCGGTGGACCGGGATGGCGATGGATCACGTCGTGGACGGAAAGGTGGTGGAGGGATGGCACGAGTCGGATGGCTCGGCCTTGCTGGCACAACTTCGCGAGGCGGCTGGAGAAGAGAGGTAACGGATGCTATCCATGCGACATGTGGAGCGGCTCACCGGGGTGCTGCTCTTGGTGGGAGTCGTGAGCTTTCTTACGCATTTCGTCACATTCTCCGTGCTGCGGAACGACGTCGCCACCATTGCGTTGATCCTCGTCTACGGTGTCTTCGTCTTGCTGTCTGCGGTCGGCATGTACCTCACCTTCCGCCCGCACGAGCCGACGCTATCACTCTTTGGCGCACTGGGGTTTGCGGTGCACGGGCTCTTCATCGTGCTCATCGGCGCCATACTGCTGGCCGGACTGCGACTCCCTGAAGAGTTCCCCACAACGTTCGGAAATGACGATGGCGCAATGGTGGCCGCACTCGAGCTGGCGACGGCCAAGATCCGGACGTCCGCGTTCGTCATCTCGAGCATCGGTTTGTTGGCGCTAGGCATCCTGATCCTCTGGAGTGCGGCGGTGCCTCGGTGGATGGGCTGGATGGCTGCCACAGGCGGCGTCGTAGGTTTCCCCAGCATGCTCGCGGCGCTCATTGGAGTCGATCCGCTTGGCGTGAACTCGATCGTCATGATCATCGCGTTCCTGACGGGGTTGGCGTTCATGCTCGCCTTGGGCACGCGTCTGGTCGGGTGGCGCACCCGAGAGGCGACCAGCGCCGATGCATGGCGTATCGAACGGATGCTGGCTGGGGAGCGGCAGGTGGTGCCAGGGTAGGTCGCCGATGCTGCTCAAAGTGACGCCGTCGGTCTCTATCCTGCGCCCGCTTCACCGGCAGCGCCATCTGCGCCCACAATCCGGGCTGGAACCAGGAGCGACTGCCGAAAACTACAGGCAGGCAGACCTCATTCGGTAGCAACACTCGACGGCAGTGCGGGTGCCGTCGACGGCGAGGTTCTGATGACCGCAGCGGGATGGGACGTTGACGGGTTCGACACCTGAGTTTATGTTGACGCCGTCAACACCTGGGAACGAGCTCATTTCTACCTTCTTCTCCGATCGCGAGCAGCGCCTCTGGTTGTGGACGGCGGTCGTCCTGGTGGCGATCTACTCCAGCTTGGGGCTGGCACCGATGTTGGCCGAGGAACTGCGCGAGCGAAATCTGTTGCGCGTCTCGTTCGCACTTGTCCTGCTCCTCATGGTTGGGGCCGTCGTCTGGCAGTGGGTAAAGCGGCGCCCCGGTTGGCGCGACGTCGGCGTGGCGCTCGGCGTCGCGTTTGCCTATCTGGTAACGTTCGCGAGGATGGGGAGCCCGGAGGAGCGGACCCACCTGGTCGAGTACGGTGTGGTGGCCGCCCTCATTCACCAAGCGCTCCTCGAGCGGGTGCGACATGGCGGCCAGGTTCCGAAACCGGCCGCTCTCACGGTCGCGTTTACCGCGGTGTTGGGCGTACTCGACGAAAGTATCCAGTCGATCCTGCCCAATCGTGTCTTCGCGGTCGCCGACATCTTCTTCAATGCCCTCGCCGGGTTCATGGTGGTCGTCGCGCGGTTGGCGATCGCGCCGCAGCGGCGACTCGGTTGGCGCTTCTGGTTCCTGTGGTTCATGGGCGGTGCGGTGGGGTTCGAGTTGGGCATGCAATGGGGCGCGTTCGCCGAACCGGGCGGCATCAACACGTTTAAATCCAGCCCCACCGTCATGTGGGCCGGGTTCCTCGGTGTCGCCGTGGCCGGCGTCCTGGTCGGAATGCTCCAATGGCTTGTGCTGCGGCGACACGTCGCGCGTGCGGGCCGGTGGGTGCTAGCCAGCCTCGGGGCCGCGGCCATAGTTGGTGTCGTGATGTTCGGCGTGGGCACGGTCAACGCCGACGCGGCTTGGCTCTTGGGCTTGGGCCTGTTCGGACCGGTGGTAGGGGTGCTGCATTGGCTGGTGCTGCGGCGGCAAGTCGCGCGGGCCGGCTGGGTGGTGCTCGCCAGTACCGTGGGCTGGATCGTCGGAATGCCTGTGGGCGACGCCGTCGCGTGGTTCGCGCTCGGGGGTGCCTACGCGATTGCCACAGGGACAACCCTCGTGTGGCTGCTGCGCCGGGGACAGGCGATCACACGGGCTGGCAGGCTGGCGCACTGAAGCGACTGCTGACCCGGAATACCCCATGGCGGGTCATCGCTCGCGTAGCGCCTCGGCGATCGCCTCTTCGACCAAACCTGCCATCAGTCGATAACCGGCTTCGGTCGGATGTACCCCATCGTAAGCGAGTTCCTGACCGAGCCCGAGGTGCTCGTTCGCCATCGCCGAGTGGTAGTCCAAGTACACGACGCCGTTCGCGGCAGCGTACTCCTTCATCCACGCGTTGAGCGCCACAATCTTCGGTCCGGGGTCGAGTCCGGGCCGCCAACGATAGTCCGACGCCGGCAGGACGGACGAAAGCACGACCTGGATGCCGTTCGCCTTCGCGAGCTCGACCATGGAGACGAGATTGTCCTCGATCATCGCTTGCGTCGACGGCCCGGTGTTCCCGGCGATGTCGTTCGTGCCGGCCAGAATGACGACCACGGCCGGTTGGAGTGCGATCACGTCCTGACGGAAGCGCACGAGCATCTGTGGCGTGGTCTGCCCACTGATGCCTCTCCCGACATACGGCTTGCCGGGGAACATCGTCTCGAAGTGACGAGCCCAGGCGTCGGTGATCGAATTGCCGTAGAACACGACGCGGTCTTCATTGAATCCGGGTGGGCCTAATTCTCGATTCGCTTCACGATACCGGCCGAGCGATGCCCAATCGTCGTTCTGTGCCGCGACCGTTGGAGTGAACAGAGGGCACAGCATGGCCACGCCAGCCATCGCGGGCACGACCCACGAACGGAGCATTGACCTCATCGGTGCGGCCAGTCGCCTTCCCGAGACGGTGAAGCGGCCGGCATCGGGAGCTCGGCCTTCAATGAAAGGAACGTATCTCAAATCTCCCACCTCCCGACCGCGACCGGCCCATCAGCCCTCCGTCGCTCTGCGGCAGACGCATGCGATCCCGCGTCTGGGCCAGCATCCGCTCGGTGAAGTCCGTCCTCTCGTGGAGCTCGTCGATCTCCTGACGCATGTGTGCAACCTCATCGCGCAGCGCAGTCAGTTCGTTCGCGGTGGAACCGTCGGATCCACCAGCCCGCAGCCGCGCCTCCTCGAGGCGCATCTTCGCGACCTTCTGGACGCCATTGACGACGACAGCAGTGAACGGGATGGCCAGCGCGGCGAGGACGATGAGGACTCCGAACTCCATTGGCTCCCCTCAGGGTGAGTGCCCATCTGGTGTCGGGGGACAACCCACCGACATCCGGCCTGGGACGAGTCCTTACGATGTTCGATCGAAGCGCGAGGAGCAAGCCGTTGCGGATTTGAGGTGAGCTGATCCTCCCAAACGCGAGCAACCTTCGACCGCGATGTGTGGGATGGTGCGCACGAGTTCATGTACCTGGCGGGTGATACGGTGGTCGTTGGTGGTGAGGTCGTCAGACGTCCCTGCCCGCCGTGATCTGTGCTTCTCGATCGTACTCTAACAACGGGTCGGGTCCGTACTCGTTGTCCCCTTTCGTCCCGCGCAAGAACCACAGCTCGATGAAGGGCCAGATCTGGACGAGGGGAACGAGCAGCACGAGCACGAACTTGCCGCTCTTATCCCGGTCGTGTGCGCGCTTCACCGAGAGCGCGATTTGCGCCCACAATTCGATGAGACCAGCGGCGACACCTTCACCGACGAGGAACGGAATGGACGTGACGATCCCAACGCTAATCTGGTACAGCCAGAAGCGCTTTCTATTGAGGCGCCCTTTTAGCGAAAACAGAACATCGAAGGCGTTCATGTGTTCCTGTTCGCTCCTTGAAGACCTCGCTGCTAGTTGTTCGACTGAGCGCGACGCGCCTCGATCGCCTCTGCTCGCGCGGCGAGCTGCTCCGCCTCATCAGCCCGCCCCGCCTCGCGTAGGGTGCGAGCGAGATTGTCCAGGGTTTCAGCGACCCGCGGGTGATCACGGCCCAACGCCTCCTCGTAGATGGCGAGCGCCCGCCGGAATACCTGCTCGGAATCCTCGAGACGTCCGAGGAGTCGATAGGTGATGCCAAGGTTGTTGAGTCGCGATCCCAGGCTCGGATGCTCGGGGCCGAGCAGGCGCTCGTCCATGTCCAAGGCCTGCAGATAGAGTCGGACGGCGTCCTGGTAGCGCTCGGACATGCTATGAACAATTGCGAGATTGTTCAGCGTGTTGGAGACGTCGGGATGGTCTCCGCCATACACGGCTTCTTTGATAGTGAGCGATCGCATATAGGTCTCGATGGCGGCATCGAATCGGTCTGTCCGTGCGTAGACTCCTCCGAGACTGTTGAGGGTGCGAGCCACCTGGATGTGATTCGGCCCCAGCGCTGCTTCGCGGATCTCGATGGCGCGCGTGAACAATGACTCGGCGGCCGCATAGTTCTGCTGTTGGCGTTCGATGACGGCCATGGCGTTCAGCGTCGTGGCCACGCGTTCGTCCTCGGGGCCGAGGTATCGCTCCTTGAGCTCGAGCGCCTCAGTGAGAAGGCTCACGGCTTCCTCAGAACGTGCCTGGACACGGTAAGTCGTGGCGAGGTTTGTCATGATTGCTGCGAGGAGAACGGGGTTCCGTCCGCTCTCTTCCAGAACGTTGATCGCTGCAACGTACAACGATTCCGCCACAGGAAACTCGCCCTGTTGGTGCCTGAGGAGCGCGAGATCGTTCAAGGCTCTTGCGACGTCAGGGGCCTCGGCATCCATCTGTTCGAACAGCGACGCGGACTGTTCGAGAAGCGGTTCCGCCTGATCGAAGAGTCCGAGGTTCTTATACACCTGACCCATTATCCGCATCAGCGCGCGTTGGACCTCCGGCTCATCACGTAACTCGTCGATTGCCGCCGCGCCGCTGTCGAGGATCTCCCGCGCGGTGATCGTGTTCGCGCGCGCCTCCCCAGGGTTACTCACCTCGAATAAGCCAACAAGAAAGTCCGACACTTCCGTTGCCGTCGCCGCTTCCCGCCGTGCGATTCTCTCCGCCTGTTGGGTCCGGATCAAACTCACGGTGGCCACGACGGACCCAAGCAAGAGTGCGAGAACTGCCGTCACACCGGCGAAGAAGGGGACCCTGTTGCGCCGCACGAATTTGCGGAGCCGGTATCTTGTCGTTGGTGGGCGGGCCGTAACCGGTTCATCATTGAGGTGGTGCTCGATGTCCCTGGCGAGCTCGTTCGCGGTTTCGTACCGACGCGTCCGATCCTTGTCCATCGCCTTGAACACCATCCACTGGAGATCGCCGCTCAATTGCTTCTTGAGTGAGACTGGGTCGGTGCCGCGCGCTTGCGCTATGGCTGCCCGGGCGTTCCCGAGGCTATTCAGGCGTGAGGTCGGAGTAGGCGGATTCACATCACGCATGACGAGGCGCGCCAAGAACGCCTGCAGGCCCCCGTCCTCGAAGGGATCGACCGGGACTTTGCCAACCAAGATCTCGTACAACATGACCCCGAGGGAGTAGATGTCGGTACGCGTGTCGACGTCCAGGCCTGACATCTCGGCCTGCTCGGGACTCATGTAGGCAGGTGTCCCCATCGCCTGGCCGTAGAGGGTCACAATGGTGTGTTCGGAGAGCTGCTGCCCGATCGCCTTTGCGATGCCGAAGTCGATGATCTTCGGAGTAGCGACTCCCTCCTGCTGCGACACCAACACGTTGGTTGGCTTGAGGTCTCGGTGGATGATGCCTTTCTGGTGTGCATGCTGCACCGCTTGGCAGACTGGACCGAACAGCTGAAGGCGCGCTCGCGTCGTGAGTTTGTTGTTGTCGCAATACTCGTTGAGTGGTATGCCTTGCACGTGTTCCATGACGAAATACGGACGCCCCGACTCGCTCGTCCCGGCATCAAGGACCTTCGCGATGTTTGGGTGGTTCATGACTGCCAGTGCTTGGCGTTCGGCCTCGAACCGGCCAATGACTTCCTTCGTGTCCATTCCCACCTTCATCATCTTGACCGCAACCGTGCGGCGCACCGGCTGCTTTTGCTCAGCGAGGTAGACGACCCCCATCCCGCCCTCACCGATCACCTGGACGATGTGGTAGGGCCCGATCGTCTTGGGGTGGTCGGTGGGGCGTGTCGGGGAGGCGTCGGGGTTCTCGGTGGACATGCTGCGATACCTGCGTTAGGTGCCGTTCCAAAGATGCGCGTCGCCGTGGCCGAGCGCGAGGTGGGCCGCGGACTCGCCAAATACCCCTCGCTCATCCATCTTACGCCGATGGCTGGCCCCTTCGACCGGCTGAAGTCGGCGCTCTCGGATAGGTACGCCATCGAGCGTGAACTCGGTGCGGGCGGAATGGCGACGGTCTATCTCGCCCAAGACCTCAAACACAAGCGCCGTGTCGCGCTTAAGGTGTTGAGACCGGAACTTGCCGCGGTACTCGGCGCCGAGCGATTCCTCAAAGAGATCGAAGTCACGGCAAATCTGCAGCACCCGAACATCCTGCCACTCTACGACAGCGGGACCGCAGGACACGGTGACATCGGTGTGGAGGTTCTCTACTACGTAATGCCATACGTGGAGGGCGAGACGCTGCGCGACCGGTTGAACGCCGAGCGACAACTGCCGGTCGACGATACGATCGAAATCACGAAGGCCGTTGCGGCAGCGCTGCAATTCGCGCACGAACGCGGCGTCATCCATCGCGATATCAAACCAGAGAACGTGCTCTTTCAGTCAGGGCAGGCGATCGTCGCGGACTTCGGGATTGCGCTTGCCGTCTCTCACGCGGGAGGCGCGCGCATCACGGAAACTGGCTTGAGTCTCGGCACACCGCACTACATGTCGCCTGAACAGGCAAGCGGCGATCGCACGCTCGATGCCCGGAGCGACGTGTATTCACTCGGCGCGATGGTGTACGAGATGCTAACCGGGGAGCCGCCGCACGACGGCAACACGGCACAGGCGATCATTGCACGCATACTCACATCCGAACCGGAGCCGATCGGCCGGACCCGATCACGCGTACCAGCGAACGTGGACGCAGCAGTCCAAAAAGCGCTGGCCAAGGCGCCGGCGGATCGGTTCAAGTCCGTGGCGACGTTCGTGGATGCTTTGATGGATCCGCACTTCGCCTTTGCTGGTCCGGCACCGGCAACCGCGAGGGCACCGAAACGGGGATTCCTGGTCGGGGCAGGGGCGCTCGGTGGACTGCTCGTCGGGTGGCTCGCGGCCGTGACGCTCGGGGGATCGCCTCAAGTGGATAGTGCTGGCGTGACGATGCGACAGGTCACGTTTGATGGCACGGTATCGTTTCCGTCATTGTCCGCCGATGGTGAATGGCTCGCGTACCTGATCACTCGGTGTCCGGAGCGTGAGGAATGCAGAGGAGAGCTCCTCATTCAGGAAGTCGACGGTGGCGATCCCATCACTCGAGGTACGAGTGTGTTTGCGGATGGCGAGGAACACTACCCGATGTGGTTCTGGGATCTGCAGTGGGCACCGGATGGAAGGAGCGTGCTCGCAACAGCGGCCTTCCCTGATACGCAGTTCAACGGCTTATACCTCGTTCCCCGAGTGAGCGGGGCACCGACAAAGCTCGCACCGGGTATGATCACCGCTGTGAGCTATCGACCCGGCACTGACACGGTCGATTGGATTCGGTTCCCCAAAGGGCTGGGAGCTCAGGAGGATCTGGAGTGGCAGACATTCGACCTCGTGACCCGTGAAGTGACGAGCCGGCCGCTGCCGTTTCCGGCCACGGATCTTCGGTGGTCCCCCGACGGCGACTGGCTGGCCATGGTGAACTGGGTGGGGAACTGGAGTGCGGGAATCAATCTCGTGATTGTTGACCGCGCCGGGGTCGTTCGTGACACCGCGCGCGTGCCGACACCGCCGTTTTGGCCACAGGTTCGGTGGCTGAAGAACGGCGAGACCATCGTAATCCCGAGCGATGACCGGTTGATCAAGGTCGACATCGATCCGCGCACGGGACAGTTGCGTGGTTCCCCCACTGAGCTGGTCGCAGGGATGCAGCCACCCGGTTGGGGGCAGTATATGGACTTTGACGTCACACCTGACGGCCGCGCGATCGTGACCCGATACCGGGTACGGAACAGGCTCCGCACCCTGACCCGCCAGTCGGATGGACGCTACGCCGCCAGTTGGCTCGAGACGGGTACGGGGCACCAGGATCACCCGACGGTGACGAGTGATGGACGTGATGTCGCTTACATCAAGGAGGACGCTCGCGGCTTGAACCTGTACGTGCAGTCGACCGCCGGGGGCGGCGCCCGTGCCATAACGCGGACCGCTACGGGAAAACGACATCCCAGATGGTCTCCGGATGGAAGTCGCATCGCCTTTATCGAGGTCGATTCGTCGGACGCGTTGACGGTGGTTGGCCGCGATGGGGCCGGGCTGCGTCGCGTGGGCCAACTCTCATCCGTGCCCACAGCGTCGCCGTACGCCTGGGCACCCGACGGCAGGGCAATGGCGTTTCTGTTCGATGGCGGGGTGTGGTGGGCTGACCTCGACGGACAGGAGCAGCGCCTGCTCGATGTCCCCATGCCCATCACCGAAGGCTGGGGTATCGGGATATCTCCGACCGGCGATTCACTCGCCCTGTTGTCGCATTGGTATGCGGGAGGCGGCGGCTCGTTCAATCAGCTGCACCTCGTGTCGCGTTCGGATCTGCAAGCCGGCTGGACCAAGGTCCTCGACGTGTGGGATCTCACGTGGATGACGGAAGCGGTCGAGGCTGCCACCTCCGCGTTCGTGGGTTGGACGCAGATGTCGCTCCAACCGTGGCGTGATGGCGGATCGCTCGACATCGGCTATTCGAGCCAGACGGCTGGAGGCGAGCTGGCGGGGGTACGGCGCGTGTCGCTCGCGACGGGACGAGCGCGACTCCAGGCGAACCTGAACGCGTATTGCACCGGCGGGCTCGTTCAAATCTCGGCGACCATGGACCTGTCGCGCATCGTGTGCACGGACATTGACGCGTCGCGCGACGTGTGGGTGATCGAGAACTTGCCGCTTCGGAACTGACGCAGGGGCAAGAGCGACCGCAGACGAACGCCGAGGTAGCACGGACTCCAGCCCCGGCTCCTACCGTCCTACCGCCTTCCCGTCCAACCGCCTGTTACGGTACCAAGGTCCGCTGCCGCGGTCGCAACACGAACAACCCTTCACGCATACTTGTGACCACTACGATCCCGCTCGCGAAATACGGATAGTTGCTCCACGAACCGGCAAAACCCGCCGCGTTGGGACTGCCCGTCACGGTGTCGAAGTAGCCGACCTCCACCGGGTTCTCCGGATCCGAGATATCCAACACTCGCAACCCCGCCACGTAGTTGGATTCGTACATGAGGTTGCCGTGCACATAGAGGTTGTGATCCGTCGCGCCCGTCTCTCCCAGGTACTCGTTGACGAGAATGGGGTCATCCAAGTCTTCGACATCGAAGATCATCGTGCGGGTGCGGTCGACCTGTCCCGACACTTCATCCAACTCGTCGTTCAGGTAAAAGTAGCGCCCGTCGTCCGACAGCCATCCCTGATGCGCATACACGAGGCTTGGATACGTGGCCGTCGCGATGACGGTGGCGCTGTCTTTGTTGGTGACGTCCGTGATGCCGAGCAGTTCGGCGGCAGAGTGGAAACAGACCTCGCGACCGCGATAGTCGGCGTCCGGGCCATCGTATGTGACGCACTGGAGGTCATGCGTGTGTGTGGACTCGGGTCCGGCACATCCGGCGAACGTAGGGTTCATTGGGTCGCGGATATCCACCATGTGCGCCTGGCCACCGCATGTCTGACCGCCGGCACTGTTGCCGACGGTGAACGCGAACCCGGCGTCCTCATTGATCGCAATGTTGTGCGAGCTATGGATCTCGAAGTAGGTCGTGTCGGGCGTGAAGGTGACAGGTGGTGCGGTGACGTCGCGCAGCCTGGTGAGGTCGAAGATCTGCATACCGTGTCGGCCCGAGTTGTCCGCGACGATGAACGCGTGGTCGTTGTAGACCTTCATGTCGCGCCACAAGTTGGGTGTGGCCCCTTCAGTGAGCGGGAGTTCGCCGAGGTAGGCGGGAGCGGTCGGGTCGCTCAAGTCGACGAACGCCGTGCCGTCGATGCGGCCGACGATCGCGATCTCCCGACTGGTGACCGGATCGGTCCATCCCCACACGTCGCTGATCCAGATGCCGCGATCGGCGCCGAGATCGCGCGACGGCAGGTAGGAGACGAGGTCGACCATGTTGCAGTCGAACCCGGCCGCAGCGCCGTCTTCGCAACGCGATTCGGCTCCCGTCAAGGCGGCGACCTGGCTGGCGTCGTCGATCACTCGCGATGCCAGCGACCACTCACGGTCGCCATCGTGCGTGAGGACGTAACCGACACCCTCGAAGAAGTCCTCACCAGGCGCACCGATCACGGCGACGTTGCCGTCGGCCGCCACGCTGGTGCCGAACGTCGGCATCATGCTAAACGTCGCGTCGGGTGCGATGGCCTCTTCGTCTCCCGCCATACCTTCGACGGGGAACACCCAAACCGCTTGGCTTCCAGGAGCACCGACAAACATGTCCAGACCGCTGATGGCGATCGATGCACCAAAGCTTCCTGATCGCTCGGACGGCGTCATCGGGTCGTGTCCCCGCCAGGTGTTGTTGATGTTGACGAATCCGACCACTTGTCGACTGACCGGTGCACCGGCCATCAGCGTGTGCACGGGGTCGTTCGCATCGAGGAATGCCAACGAGATGCCGAGTGAGCGTGTGGTGGTGTCCGGTGAACTCAGAACCGCCTCGTGCGTGTACGCGGCGGTACCCATGCTATAGACGTGCACGGTGCCGGGTTGATAGGTGGGAAACCCGAGATACCCGGCTAAGGCCGATGCGGGCCCCGGCCCGGGCGCCGAGACTGCAGCAACACCGTGGCCGATCGCGACGGCGGCACCGAATCGCTGTTCGTCGATTGCTTCCGGTGCGGTCAACCGTTGAGCTTCGATCCATTGCCCGTTCTGCCGGCGGAACACGTAGACCGCACCGTTACCGCCTGGCGCGCCAACCAGCGCCACGTCGCCCGACAGATCGACCGCAAACCCGACGCTGTCACCTGCCGTGGCCGCGGAGGGGTCGAATCGAGCTGCGAGTTGCCATTCGCCGTTCTCGCGTTCGAACAGGAAGGCTACGCCACGCGCGTCGTGCGCCCTCGGTGCGCCGATTAGCACCGCGTCGCCCTCGGCTGCGAGTGCGGACCCGAAGGCGCTGCCGCTCGGGAGTCCGTCCACGCGCAACGTGGCCATCTCCGACCAGTGGCCCATCTCACTTTCGAACACATGGACCGACCCAGGTCCATCAGACGGCATCGCAAAGGACGTGAATTCCTGTGAGCGACCCACGAACACGCGTCCCTCGGACACGGCGACGGCGGTCCCAAAGCCGAGCATGCTCGGCGTGACGGCGGCGTCAGAACGCATGGTCTGCGCGACGAGCGTGGGCGGGACGAGCAAGAGGGACAGTGCAAGCAGGGGAGGGATGCGGGGCATCGAGACCTCAGGGTGGTGGAATACCTGGTTGGTTGAGGGAGCAAAGATGTGGCTAGGGGTGGTGGCGCGCTAGCGGCCAGCTGCAACCGCGGAGGGTCGATTCCTTCGATGGCTGAAGCCATCGCTCGGCGGCGCCTGCGGCGCCAACGTGCCCTCAAGGGCGATGCGCGCCCTCGAGCTCGCCAAACACCCGCTGGCAATCCATCTTAGGCTGAGATCGGACGCTCTCGAACGGATGAAGCACCGCGTCCGCGTAACACTTCAAGCGTAGCGAGGACACCATGGGCGGCATGAACGTACCGATGATGGCCAGTCTCAAGCTCAGCGACTTCATCGTCAACACCGTCACGGGCGACCTGACCGACGAGCTGGCACGCACGCGTGCGCGTGACACGGAAGGGCCATCGGTCGCATGGCTGTTGGGACACTTGCTGTATTACCGATACGTGATGATGGGGCTGCTGGGACACCAGCAGGAGAACCCATACGAGCGGTTCAAGGATGACGTCACTGATAGGCACGACTACCCGTCCATCGGTGATCTCGTGGCCCAATGGAATGCGACGTCGGAGAAGCTGACGCCGGCGTTCGACACGGCGACGGACGAGCAGATGACGGCCCCGATGCCCGGCGATGGCGCGCACGGCGAGAAGAAGGTGTTGGACATGCTCGTGTTCTTCGTGTGGCACGAGGCCTATCACATGGGGCAGATCGGTGCGCTCCGCACCCACATGGGTCTCACGCCAACCGCTGACCTCGCGATGGCCGCGCAATCCGCTGGCTAATCCTGCGGGATGCGGAGGCCGGAGACGCGCTCCGAGTAGATTGTAGGAGTCACTGGCTGCCCTCCACGTCACTTTGGGTGACGCCGCCGTCGTTTGTCCGCCGGAATACCCCGGTTTCGAGAGGACAGAATTCATGCGTCATTTGGATCTGAGAGTGGGACTTGCCGCGCTATTCGGAATTGCCTTCGTGTCCACTGCAAGCATGGCACAAGATCGGCAACCCGAGTTTCCTCCCCCGAGCATCATCGAGTACACGCCGCGATCGACCCTGGTCGTGCCGGTACACCCAGTACCGCGGGCCAAGTTCCCCGTGGTCGATTTCCACGGCCATCCACCGCGGCTGTCGTCGCCAGAGGCCATCACAGGCGTCATCACCGCCATGGATTCGCTGAACATCCAGGTGATGGTCCAGGCTCGCCCCAGCTCCGGCGAGCGACTGACCAATCAGATCGAGGCCGTCAAAGCTGCCGGATACGAAGATCGGTTCGTGTTCTTTGCGTCGCTCGACCTGCGCAACGTCGAGCCGGGATCAGGTGCGCGTATCGCCGCGCAACTCGAAGCCGATGTGGCGGCCGGCGCGGTGGGGATCGGCGAGATCGGCAAGGGGTTCGGCCTCAGGACCCAAAAAGCCGACGGGTCGCGTCTCGCGATGGATGACCCCGAACTGGATGTCGTGTGGGAGACTGCGGGGCGTCTTGGTATCCCCGTGTTCATTCACACGGGCGACCCTGCAGAGTTCTTCGAACCACTCGACTACGAGAACGAGCGTTGGCTCGAGATGGCGTTGTTCCGCAATCGACGGTTCAACGACCGGTCACGGTTCCCCAGCTTCGACGACCTCATGGCCGAACGGGATCGACTTCTCGCCAAACACCCGAACACGACGTGGGTGCTGGCACACCTGAGTTGGTATGCGAACGATCTGGGACGACTCGGCGAACTCTTCGATCGGTACCCCAACGTGCATGCGGAAGCTGGGGCAATCCTCTATGACCTCGGTCGGCAGCCGCGGTCGGCGCGCGAGTTCTTCGTGAAGTATCAGGATCGTATCCTCTTCGGAAAGGATTCCTTCCGACCGAACGAGTACCCGTACTACTGGCGTGTCTTCGAAACGGCCGATGAATATTTCGATTACTACCGTGACTATCACGCTTTCTGGAAATTGTACGGGATGGACTTACCTGACGAAGTCCTCAAGAAGGTCTACGCCGGCAACGCGTACCGAATCATTCCGCGGATGCCGTAGACGGACTTCGTACGTTTCCAACGGATGTCACCGACGCCTTTGGAGAATGAGGCGAGAAACGACAACGGGGGTGTTCTTTGGCGTTGCTCACGAATAAGCTGGCGGGATCAACGCGAAGATCTTTGGTGTCACCAACGAAAAAGCGAAAGCAACGTTCTTCCGCGTGTTTCAGCAGTATCGACTCGCACTCGTGGTCTTGAATATCGTCCCCGATATCGCCCTGAGACTGATGGCCTGATTCAGGGTGCGTGGGTTCGGCGACGCCGTGGAAGAGCTAGCCATTTGAAGGTTGCCGAAACCCTGTGCGTCCATGCTACGTAAAGGCGTGAACACCACGTGGCTTTCATGCTCGCACTGACCGTCACGCAGCGCATCCTCAAGGAACTGAGGCACACACGTCGTAGCCTGATCTTCTGGGCGCTGTTTCCGAGCCTGATGCTGTTGCTCTTCGGGCTCATCTACAGCGGCCAGGACACGCAGACCAACGCTTTCGACTACATGGCTCCGAGTATCCTGATCGGTGCGGCGTTCTTCTTCAGCTGTCTGGGCGGGCCGATTGCTGCAATCGTGGCGGAGCGCGAACGGAACACGCTCAAGCGGCTGCTGCTCTCGCCGCTCTCCGGAGCCTCGTATTTCATGGGCGTGCTCTTCGCGTTTCTGGTCGTTGCCGCAGGCCAGACGGTCATCGTATACGGCATTGCGTACGCCTTTGGTGGCGTGTACCGTGGGTCACTCGTCCTTGGTGCTCTCGTCGTGCTCCTCAGCGTGGCGTCGTACGTCGGCTTGGGGTTCGTCTTTGGCTCGCGATTCACCAAACGCACCGAGGAAGTGAATGGCCCCGTCTCCGCGATCGGCGTCCCCCTCCTGGTGTTGGGCGGGACCTTCTTTCCCGCATCAATGCTGCCCGACTATCTGTACCGGATTGCCCAAGTGAACCCTATCTTTCACATGAACGAGGCGATGGATGCCGTGTCGGCGCAGGGACTCGGCGTGGCGGCGATCGTCGACCATCTGGTGTTCCTTGCACTCTTCGCTGGGGTAACGCAGGCGCTCGGCGTGCAGTCTTACCGCGCGATGCTGCAGCGGGAGCGGGTGCTGTGATGACGGCGGTGCTGGGTGTGGATCGTGTGAGCAAGACGTTCGGCGAACGACGAGCGCTGTCCGAGCTGAGCTTCACGATCGGGCGGGGCGAGGTCTATGGGCTCGTCGGACCGAACGGCGCTGGGAAAACCACGCTGATCAACATCGCGTGTGCCGTGCTGGCTCCCGATGCTGGCACCGTGACGCTGAACGGCGGTGCGGCAACGCCGGATGCTCATGCGCGTGTGGGTGTCGCCAGTCAGGAAGTGGCACTCTATCGAGATCTTACCAGCGAACAGAATCTCCAGTTCTTCGCCTCGTTATATGGGTTGAATGGCGAGGGCCGCGCCCGGCGCGTACGAACCTGTCTTGCGGAAGTGGGGCTCGAGGATCGGTCGGACACGACCGTCTCGTTCTTGAGCGGTGGCATGCAACGCCGACTGCATATCGCGGCAGCTATGCTTCACGAACCTCACCTTTTGATACTCGATGAGCCGACCGTGGGTCTCGACCGCGAATCCCGGCACCGGATCTGGAGGGTGGTGCGGGATGCGGCCGACCATGGTGCAGGGGTGCTTGTCACCACGCACCAGCTCGAAGAGGCGGAGGCGCTGTGCCATCGCATCGGAATCATCCACGAGGGACGCCTGGTCGCCGAGGGATCGATGGATGAGCTACGGCGACACGTGGCTGCCGCGGAACTCGCAATCATCGATGCGGGGGATTTGGGGGCGGTGCGAGACCGCGCCGATCAACTGGGATTGACGCACCGGACGGCGCTGGCTGCCGTTGCCGTGTGGCTCCCGGAGCGACAGTCGCTCGACCGCGTCGCCGCGTCGTTCAGTGGCATCGAGCTTCGGTCGGTCACGCTCAAACCGGTTGGACTCGAGGAAGTCGTGGCAGAACTGACGGGGGGCCGTCAGAGTGAGGGGTAGGTCGGCAACACGGTCGGATAGCGGGGGAGGAGTTTGCAGAGTGCCGGCGTCGAGCCGAGCCTGCAGCGTCGGGAACGGGAGATGAAGGGGGCTACGGTGGGCGGTCAGCTCGCGAGGCTACGTCCCGTGTCCTGGTAATTTGTGCACGTTCACAATGGTCGGCTTCCTCGCGATGGTGCCTGCTTGGTACAGAGGCATCAATTCATCTAAGCGTTCCCTTCGTTGGACGAAGTTGATGAGGCCTGCAACCAGAGCCCAAAGGGTCGCCATCGTTACGGCGCACCCGCCACCAATGATCAGAGTCAACTTGCCCAGTACGAGGAACGCTTCTGTGGTTTCGGGATCCATGGCGGTTTCTGGTTCTCCATGGCCGAGACAAGAGATCCGCTAGGCACCCTGCGGGCCATCTACCCCAAGCGTGGCGTTTCGTACTTAAAGGGGTAGTGAAGACGGGGTTACAGCGCGGTCATCACGCTGCTGACCTCCCTCATAGAAGCATGCACGGCGTTCTGGCAGCGGCTCGGTCCGCCGTATCCTAACCTCATCTCGCGAACGTATGCGTGTACTTCACCAACAACGTTCGGCTCGCCGTGCGGGGAAGGCTCGGGTCCACTCGGTCCAGGTCGAGATTCCAGCCTTCGTTGTAGACGATCCAGAGATCGTTCCCTTCCCGGAAGTTGTATCGGAACCGAACGTTCGCAGCCATCCGGTGACTCGTGTTGCTCAGCTGTACGAAGGCATTGACTGAGAGCTTCGTATTGAGAGCGAAGTTGGATCGGAGCCGCACCAGGTGAGAATCGAAGCCCTGGCCGCGGCCGGAAAACCGCACATGATCGAAGCCGTACTGTGCGTTGAGTCCCACATGCCTGGAGATGTTCCACTGTGGACCGGCCCACACGTTGGCACGGAATCCGTCGTAGAACCTTTGGACACCACCGCCGAAGCTGGCGCGCGCCAGTCGACCAGGAGCCATGTTGAAGTCGAATTCGAATCGGGGTTGCGTGTAGCCTCCCACTGGTACGGTGGTGTTCGCCGGGAAGTCCAGGACCTCGCGGAGGTCATCATAATACAGCTCGATGTCCAGGCCGAGACTCGCACCCGACTTCCAGTTGAGGTCGAAATCGTGTTCTACAAACGCCGATTCGACGCTGCCGTCGCTGTTACGTAGCACAACATTGCCGAAGAGCTGGAAGGGGTCGATACGCCGGAACGGGCCGTCTCCCTCTGGATAGTGAAAGTAGGCGAGCGAGTAAAAGAAATCCGAGATGTCCTGCTGGCTAATGAACCCCATCTCTGGCTGATAGTCCTCGCCCTGATACCGGCCCTGGAACCAGTAGGTGAAACCGCGCGAGCGCGCCTTGTAGTATGTCACCCTCGCGAGGCCCGCGTGGCCAAACCGGAATCCGCTGTTGTCGATGATCTCGTCGTCGAGGGTCTGCGCCCACTGCAGCGTCACGTAGTCGTCACCGAACAGGTGGATCCGACTGTCGAGCCCGTACCCGATGTTGTACGAACCATCGGTACCGAAGCGCGTCACGACCATACCACCAAGGTTCGAGTTGTCGTTGATCACACGACGCCGCAGGCGGGCGACGCTGAAGTTCTCAGAGGGAAGCAGCTCGCTCTCGGCGGTCTGCATGCTGAGCAGGCCCACGTCCCACTCTCCGGTGCGGCCAACGAGTCGCGCACCACCGAGGATGCGTACCGGCTCGCCGCTCACGAGGCCGATGCGGCGTGAATGGAACAGACGGGTCGGGCCGCCGGTCATAAAACCGAAAATGCCGCTACGTTCGAGGAAGAACTGGCGCTTCTCTGGAAAGAAGAGGGGATACCGCGTGAGGTTGATCTGCTGGTCGTCCGCTTCGACCTGGGCGAAGTCCGTATTGACGGTGAGGTCCAGCGTCAGGTTGTCCGTCACGTTGTATTTCACGTCCAACCCGGCCTCGGTCTCGGGATCGGTCTGCATCTCGTACCCGGCGGTGACTTGATCCAACGCATTGACCTGACCGGCGCCCCCCAGCACGTAGGGTGTGACGTAGACCGGACGATTCGATTCGATACCCTCGAGCACGGTGCTGTAGGACAATGACGCGCGGAGGTAGTTGTACTCGGGCGCGATGTCCGGGAAGATCTGGCGTTCGTTCTTCCGTGCGATGTAGCGATACGTCGTGAACGAGATCGGCACCTGACCCGCGCTCTCCTGAAATCCCATGCTCGAAAACGGAATCCGGATTTCGGCAAACCATCCCTCGTCCGTCTGTCGGGTCGCAACGTCCCAATAGGTGTTCCAATCGTCGTTGAATCCGGCCTGTGCGTCGGCGGG
>CAMYLY010000007.1:94967-185693 GCA_947259405.1 uncultured Gemmatimonadales bacterium
CGGCAACGCCGTCGACGTCATACGGATTGACCAGGATCCCAAAGATGTCGTCTCCGCGCGACTGATCGCGGTACATCGAGTTCACGCGAATGCCACTCGGGTCGGAATCGTAGAACCGTCCCGACAGGTAGAGATACGACGCGTCGTGAGCGATGCGTATCTCCGTGCGTTCCGTGAGTGGCGCACGGTGAGACGGTTCACGCATGGTGAGTGGCACCGGATCTAGGGATTGCCAAAACGGTTCGTTGGGGATGCCGTCCAGTGTGACCGCGTCGGATATCGACGTGATGGAGACGGCGGGGACGGGGATGGTATCGGATGGCGTGCTCTGCGCCAGAAGGGGGGCAAATGCAGTCTGCGGCACGCACGTGACTATCACGTTCAGTACGAACCGTCGAACCGAAAGAAATCTTTCAGTTATGAGCATAGACCACCCGCGCCCGTATCAGTGTGAGGTCCATGGAAGGGCTAGTGCCGACTCGGATTGATCTCGTCCAAGGCCCACACCGCCATGGCGCGTACGCTCGGTTCCGGATCGCGTAGCATGTCGAGCAGGGGATCGACGGCTTCGTAGGCACCAAAGACTCCGAGTCGTTGTGCGGCCGCACGGCGCTCCCGGGCAGAGCTCGAGGTGAGCTGCCCGATCAGTTCGTCCACGTCCCGTGAGACTGTGACATCGCGTTCGACAGCGTAGCCACCGGTCCACACCTGCAAGTGCGCACCGACTGGAACGTCGACCTTTACGCGAACGGCGTGCCGCGCGTGCACGGCGCCCTCGTCGTCGATCTCGCCGAGTGCCCATATCGCGGCGGTGCCGAGGGTTGGGTCCTGGTCCACGGCGCTCACGAGCATGGGCACGGCGTCGGGGTGCTCGATCTCGCCCAGTGATAGCGTCGCCATCTCCCGCAAGAACGGATCGCCCGAGTCGAGCAACGTTGCCAGCGCGTCGATCGCCCCGGGATCCTTGATCTCTCCCAGGGCCCACGCAGCCACGAGGCGCACGTCGGGATGAGCGCCGTGCAGCTCGTCGATCAATGCTGGGACGGCCATCCGGTCTTCGCGCTCGCCCAAGTACCACGCAGCATGTCGCGCGACGTTCGCGTCGCTGCTCATAAGGTCATCGAGCAGTTCCTCCATTGTCGGCGAGCGATCGTGCACGACCTGGAGCGAAGCAACCGGGATCGCGACAAGGGCGGTGAGAATCATGATCACGACGAGTCGAACGGTGCCGACCGGCGAACGGTCAGTCGACCGACTGAGAATCCCGCGGACGCGTTCGGCCAATCCAGAACGTGTTGCCATGGCGAGTGCCCCCGCTGGAGGTCCGGAGGAGAGGTGCAGACGCGCCATCTCCACGAGACGCGTGGCGTACACGTCTCGCTGGAGACCCGATCTGACGGCGACGTCGTCACATGCACGCTCGCGTTCAACGGCGCTCCGTCTCGCGGCGACCCAGACGAGCGGGTTGACCCAATAGATGGACCGGCTGATCTCGGAGATCAGATGAATGGCGTAGTCGTGCCGCACGATGTGAGCGACTTCATGTACGAGCACTGCCTGTAATCGTGAAGCAGTCCACGAGTCGACGTTCGCTGGCAGTAACACGACAGGTCGGAGGTCACCCCACGACGCGGGGATCGTGATCTCGTCGCTCACGAGAACGCGGATAGAATCTCGGCACCCCAGCTCGCGAGCGATGTGTTTCGCTTTTTCGTCGACATGGGGATCTGCAGGCGTCGCGCGGGACGTGATACCCGAAACGCGCGCCTTGTGAATCGCCAAGCGCCCAAGCATCAGGATGGCGCCTGCGATCCAGACGAAGAGCCCGCCGAACAGAAGGGACTCGGATGGAGACTCGGACGCGGGTGCCGGCATCGTCTGCGCCGGTACCTGGGCGTGCGCCGGTACCACGACGTTGATGGGGGCCGCGGTGGCGGGCGCCGGAGCTGCGGGTGTTGCGATCGTTGCTGGCCCGACGAGCGAGTCGAGTCTCCAAGACGGAAGACCCGCTTCCAGGATCGGCAGTGACACGAGCGCCAGGAGTGCCAGGCTCCAGATGGCGTGCCGGATGGCTGCCGAGGTCCACCACGTCAGTCGAGTAGCGAAGGCGGCGACTAGGAGGATGACAGTCGCCTTCAACAGGATGTCAGCGCCGATCAGCATAGCAAAATGGTATATCATCTGGACTTCCTATCATTCTCGATCCACTCGGCGATCTCGTCGAGGTCTTTCTCAGTGAGTCGAGTGGACGACATGTCGAGCATGCTCAGGATTGCCTTCGAGGGCGACCCCTTGAAGAACGTCTTCGTCAGGTTCTTGACCGCGTGCTTGGTCGCGCGCTCGCGTGGGAGGGTGGGGGAGTAGACGTTCCGGCGGCCGTCCTTTCTGTGCTTTACGTGACCCTTCTTTCCCAGGATTCCAAGCGTGACCCGGACGGAGTCATAACCAGGGCCGTCGGGCATCTGCCGGGCCACGTCGTGGGCTCCGGCTTCACCCAGGCGGTAGACGATGTCCATGATTTCACGCTCACGGCGGCTCAGCTTGCCTGGGTCAGTCATCGAGGGTCATCCGAAAGGAATTTTTCACATTGCTAGGATAGACGCGGAACGGGTCTCCTGTCAAGTGTGACTCTCTCCCAAGGCCGGAGGACTCGCCGTAGGGAGGGAACGTGGCCTTTTACTGCCACGAATGTTGACTGTTTTCCTCGTGTTTGAGGCTTGTTACTTCGAGTCCGCATCGCGAGCTTCTGTTGCAGTGACCGAAACCCGAATACTGCTCATCAATCCGCGGTTCCCAGAGAGCTTCTGGAGCTTCAAGTGGGCGGTGGACACGGTATTGCCCGGCAAGAGGGCTTTGAATCCGCCGCTGGGCCTCGCCACACTTGCGGCTCTCTGCCCAGAAGACTGGGATGTTTCAATCGTCGACGAGAACGTTGAATCCATCCCGTTCGCGCCGCAGGTCGACATCGTCGGCATTTGCGGCATGGGTGTTCAGTTCGCGCGCCAGCAGGAGTTGCTGACCTACTACCGCCGCCAGGGGTACTTCGTGGTCGCGGGCGGCAGCTATGCCTCGTTGTGCCCCGAATCCTATGACTCGATTGCCGACTGCGTGGTGGCGGGTGAAGCGGAATACACGTGGCGGGAGTTCTGCCAGGACTTCGTGGCAGGAAGACCGAAGAAGTCCTATCAGGAGGCAGGCATTGTCTCGATGGCCGATTCACCCGTTCCGCGCTTCGACCTTCTCAAGCTCGACAGATACCGGGCAGTGAGCATGCAGTTCTCGCGCGGCTGTCCGTATCGCTGCGAGTTCTGCGACATCATCGTGATGTTCGGACGCAGGCCACGAACGAAGTCGCCAAGCCAAATCGGCGCCGAATTGGATGTGCTCAGGACGCTCGGTGTCCGCAGCGTCTTCTTCGTCGATGACAACCTGATTGGCAACAAGCGGGCCGCGAAAGAGCTCCTACGGTTCCTGGAGGCATACCAGCGTCAGCATGCCTTCCGGTTCCGCTTCGGGACCGAAGCATCCGTGAACCTCGCCCAAGATGACGAGTTGCTGCGACTGTTTCGGCGCGCCGGCTTCAGCTGGGTGTTTCTGGGCATCGAGTCGCCGGACGTCATGAGTCTGCTCGAGACCAAGAAGTTCCAGAATACGCGGCAAGACATGTTATCCGCGGTGCGGCGCATCTACGCCAGTGGGATCGAAGTGCTCGGCGGATTCATCGTTGGCTTCGACAACGACACGGCTGACACATTCGAGCAGCAGTACCATTTCATCACGCAGTCAGGTATCCAAGGGGCCATGGTCGGCCTGCTGACAGCACTGCCGAAAACGCCCCTGTACTACCGCCTCGAAAAGGAGGGAAGGCTGCTCGCCGGAGCCAACGACAGCGACAACACCAGGCAAGGCACGAACGTCATTCCGCTTCGTATGAAGTACGACGAGATGATCGAGCGGTATCGTGGACTCTATACGCGGCTGATGGCCTACGGCAACATTGCCGCGCGGATCAGGAACAAGATGCGATTCATCGGCGAGCCGCCCGTGGCCGGTGGCGACTCCTGGGTTGCCCGAATCCGCATCCTACACCGCCTGCTGGTGCGCGGTCTGCTTCCCGCAGGTGTGTCGCGGACGTTCCACTTTCTCCGGTCGATTCCGTTTCACAAACCACGGTTCATTCCGCTTGCGGTGCAGGACTGGATCCTAGGGCTGTCGATGCGCGACTACGTGGAACGGCACTACGGGGAGCGCGTGGATGAACTCCGCACGGCCGCGCGCCGCCATCGGGATCGGATTGAACGATCCCTCCGTCGCTACGTGGCGCGGGGAGCCCTGGAGGTGTCGTTGGTGGAGGCGAAGGATGCCGTGTCGAACCTTTCTGTATCAATGCGAGGGTGGCTCGATCGCCGGTTCTTCAAGCGCGCTGCTCGTCACCTTGAGAAGGTGCTGCAGCACACATCCGCGTCAATCACGCTCCGCATCGAAGCCCTCAACGATGCGCATCACGGTCATCTGCAACGCTTGTTGAAACGGTTGGAGCGATACGGTGACCGTGTCCACATCGCCGTCCATGACGAGCTTAGAGACATCATCGGTGTCGATTCGTCCGTCTTCAACGTGGTTCTGGAGTACTGACGTCCCAAGGTTCTGAGGCCACCCCATAGTTAGAGTTGTTGTTTGCGTCACGCTGATGAAGAAGAGATCCTGCCGTCGGGCGCCGGCGTCAGCAGCGAGAAAGGTGATAGCAACCGCACATCCGGATCCATTCGGTGTAGCACGATCATGGTCCGAATCTGCGACAATCTTCCCGCGCACCAGAGCAGCCGGATCCACGAGATCACTGGTTCGTTTCGGGTGCGGGAGTGCCGTTTCTGGTCGGGGTACACGTTTTCGGAGCACGCACACTCGGTTGTGGGAATCGTGTTGTCGATTTATGGGCGGTTCACGGCATCGATCGACGGCGCGCCATTCAACGTGAGGTGGCTGGAGTTTTCTTCGAAGGTGCCGTCGTCAATCGCCGGGCCGGACGAGGCTGGTGGGGCCTACTGGGTGGCGATGCACGGTGGGACCGTACCGCATGTGTTACGGTACAAGAACGCATCGGTCGACATTGTCTGGCGGGGTATTCTGTGACCTAGGTTACAGAGCCAATCAGAGCAAACTGCGACAATAGAGACATCACCTTGGACGGAGTGGCAGTATGTCGCGGTTCTCGAAGAGTCTCGTGGCCCTAGTGGCCCTTTTGCTGGTGCCCGCGCTGCTTCAGGCGCAGGGGAACGACCGGCGCTCGCGTGATGATTACCGAGGGTTTACCTCGATGGAGCTCAACCTCATCAAGGTCTATTTCGCCGATCACCCCATAGAGGTGAAGCCACTTCCGCCGGGGATCGTGAAGCGGCTCGAGTGGGGCAAACCGTTGCCTCCGGGCATTGCGAAACGGCAGTTGCCGCCGGCGCTCGTGCAGCAGCTGCCGCCACGGGATCCAGGTGCCGAATTCGAGGTGACGATCTTTGGTGACCGCATTGTCTTGCTTGAAGCCAGGGGGTTGATCGTCGATGTGCTGGAGGGAGTCTTCGGCGGGTAACAGACGACGACCTTTCCACGAGAGAGCCGAGGCGGGAGATCCCTGCTTCGGCTTTTTCGCGTCCTTCAGGACCAGTATCGTCGAGCCTAACTCTGGTCGAGCTGGGCATGAGCCCGATGCAGGCATTAGTGTCTGCGACGGAGAATGGCGCCCTCGCGGCCAACATGCTGAACGATGTAGGAACAGTCGAGGTAGGAAAGTGCGCCGACCTCGTCTTGCTCGAGGCCGATCCGCTGGAAGACATTGCGAATATCCGGAAGCTCGGATTCGTCATGACGAACGGCGCCATTATCGATATCGAGGCGCTGCCGTACGTGCGGGTGTTCGTGCGAGAGTAAGGGGTTTCACTCTGCGTTCACAGCGCTTTCACAGGCCATGATGCATCGTATGGTCGAAATCCACGGCGGAGGTGCTCGAGAGCGGAATACGAGGGAAGAGATCGTTATTGTCAGAGCACGTACGACGATGCGCGTCGTGACCTTCGTGACCTACGCTCCCGTACGGTTGGTGACCGTTTGAGCGAAGCGAAACCACCTTCGGTGTGGTGAGCGGCGCGGTGGGGAGTCACCCGCCGCGCCGCTCTGTGCCATGCCGCGCTACCGCAACAACCACCAGCGTGAGTGTACGTGACCTCCTTATGTCCGTAACGCCTCGATCGGATCCCACGCTGCTGCCCGGAACGCCGGGTACACGCCGAAGGCGACCGCGACCGTGAGGGCCGACGCCGTAGCAATCGCCATAATGGTGGGCGTCACCACGGCCGTCCACTGGGTGTACGCTGACACGAGCCATGAGGCACCCCATCCCAGAGCGAGTCCGAAGAATCCGCCCGCGCCACCCAAGACAAGGGCTTCGATCAAGAACTGAAACCAGACGTCGGTCCGACGCGCGCCCACTGCCATCCGAAGTCCGATCTCCGAGCGCCGCTCTCGAACTGACAGCAGCATGATGGACAGGATACCAACCCCGCCCACAGCGAGCGCGACGGCTCCCATCCCCGTGATCATGGTGCGGAACGACGTGACCGTGGCCAGCTCCGCTTCCATCACGACCCTCTGGTTCTGAATTCTGAAATCGTCTGCGCGACCGTTACGCGCCAGGCGATGCCGGTCCCGAAGAACGGCTGCCACTTCCTCTTCCGCTTCATCCATGAGCGCGCTGCTGGTCGCCTCGAGATAAATCATTTTGAGATAGTCGGCGTTGAACACTCGCCGGAGGGCGGTCTTGATTGGCACGATGACCTGGTTGTCCTCTTGAGCGGCGCCGTCCACCGATATGCCTTTGGCGGCCAGCACGCCCACCACCTCGAACGGCACCCGTCCAATGCGCACGACCTGTCCCAGTGGATCGGAGTCCGGAAACAACCGTTCGGCGATGAGATCGCCGAGTACGGCGAGGCGTAAGCCGGCCCTGTTCTCCTCGGTGGTGAAGAACCGTCCCGCCGCCAACGGAAACGCGCGAATGATCTGGTACTCGGGCGTTGTGCCCCGCACCGTTGCCGTAGTCGAAAGATCGAGAGCCGTAATCTGTTTGGTTTCATCGTGCGACGGCGCAACCCGCGCTACGAATCCACTTTGGTCGGCAATCGCCGACGCGTCCGCGAGCGTCAGCGTTTCGACCGTCGCCCCCCGCACGTACGCTCGGCCGCCGCGCCGTTCCACGGGTGCGGCGTTGACCACCAGCATGTTGCGGCCCAACGCCTGTACTCGCATGACCACATCGCGTTCGGCCCCTTCACCGACGGCCACCATAGCGAGCACCGTTCCGACACCGACGGCCGTCCCCGTCAGCGCCAACGCGGTGCGCGTCTTATGGCGCCAGAGCGCCTTTCGCGATAAGGCGATGTTGCGGACCCACTTCATCGCAGGGCATCGATCGGATCCATGCGGGCCGCGCGGCGGGCGGGTAATGCACCGGCCACCAGGCCGACGACGACGGCAATGGACAGTCCGATGAGCGTCACCGACCATGGGAAGGCGAAGTTGGCGATGCCGTGGAGCCGTACGTATTGCAGAATGACAACGCCAATGCCGATGGCTAAAATCCCTCCAACCGTCGTGATGGCCGTCGCCTCCAGGACGAACTGCCACCAGACGTCACGAGTCCGCGCCCCGATGGCCTTGCGAAGTCCAATCTCGTGCCTGCGCTCGTTGACCGACAACAGCATGAGGTTGGCGACCACGACGCCGCCCGCGATGATCGCAATGAGCGCGACGATGGGAAGGAATACCCCGAACGTCGTGTTTGCGGATTCGATCATCGCCTGCACCTGCACGGGTGTGATCATGTGGAAGTCGCTGTCCTCGGTCGGGGCCAGCCGGTGCCGCTCTCGGAGCAACCCCTCGATGGCCTCGACCGTGGCGTCGAGGTCCGCGCGCGGGTCTACCATGATCTTCGCCGCGGCGATGTAGTCCACGTTCCGGAGCCGTCGCATGACTGTGGTGTACGGAACGTGAATCTCATTGTCCTTGTCGATGCCGTGCGGGTCGATGCCGAATGGCTCCAGCACGCCGACCACCGTAAACGGTACGGTGCCAATCCGGATCTGCTGACCGATGGGATCGTCGGTGTCGAAGAGATCTGCCGCCACTCGTGTGCCGATGACCGCAACGCGGGCGGCAGCCTGGACGTCGTCCTCAGTAAAGTACGTTCCGCGACTCGCGCCACGGTTCCAGACTTCGGGGGAGGTGTGCGAATGCCCGAGCACTGAGAGGTCGCTCACCCGTCCCTCGAACACGACCTCGCGGCTGCCGGCACCCTGCAACCGGTCCGCTACGTCCACGGCCGGTATCTCCGTTTCGATGGCCGCGATATCCCCAGGAACCAAGGTGGTGGCAGGTCCGGGACCATGCGGTCCGCCCTCCATCATGCCGGAACCGGCGTTCAAGAGGATGGTCGATCCGGAAAACATGCGTTCGATGCCGTGTAACACCTCACCCTGTGTTGCTTGTCCCAGGGCCATCACGACCGTAAGTGCCGTCACACCGATCAGCGTGCCCAGCATCATGAAGAACGTCCGCAACTTGTTTCGATTCATGGAGCGGAGGCTGCTGCCAATAACTCGACTGGTTTTCATCTCGTCCTCGCTTCTCAGGCGCCCACGAGTGCGCCAAGTGCCGCACGCGCGTCGCGACGCTCGTCGATGATCTCGTCGCGCGCAATGCGCCCATCGACGATGTCCACGCGTCGGCTCGCCATACGAGCCAACTCGGGGTCGTGCGTGACCAAGACGACCGTTGCGCCTTCGCCGTTCAGACTCTGCAGAATCTCCATGATCTCTAGGCCCGACTGCGAGTCGAGATTCCCGGTCGGCTCGTCCGCAAGGATGAGATCAGGCGTGTTGACCAGGGCTCTGGCAATCGCGACGCGCTGTTGCTGTCCACCCGACAACTCGCTCGGTATGTGCGACGCGCGGTCTGCCAGACCCACGCGATCGAGCGCCTTCATTGCGAGGCCCGCGAGATCGGAACGATCGGAGTAGATCAGCGGCAACTCGACGTTCTCGATGGCAGGTGTCTTGGGCATCAGATGGAACGACTGGAAGACGAATCCGACCTTGTCGTTCCGGATCGCCGCTAGCTCGTCAGCACTGAAGCTGCTCACGTCGCGACCGTCCAAGTGATACGTCCCTTTGTCCGATCGGTCCAGCAGGCCTAGTACGTTCAGTAACGTCGACTTCCCAGAGCCCGATGGGCCGAGTATCGCCACGAATTGGCCGCGATCGATAGCCAACGACACGTCATCCAAGGCTCGGACGACGTTAGCGTCTTTTTTGTAGTGTTTATGGATGCCCTTCACGTCGATCATGCTCATGGAATGCGCCCCTTCGCTGGTGTCCTGTTCCTATTGTGATATGGTTCCGACCACGACGCGGTCGCCCTCGTTGAGGCCGTCGACGACCTCGGTGTATTCGCGACTGCGGTAGCCCAATTGGATGTTCTTCCGAAGGCGTTCCGCGCCTTGCGTCACAAAAGCATAGGTGCCGTTGCGGTCCCTTCGGACCGCGCTATTGGGGATCGCGATCACGTCGTCGCGACGTTCGAGCTCGATGTTCACGGTCGTGGTCATCTCCGGCCGGAGCGTCTTGCCATGATCGGCGGAGATTTCGACGACGGTGATGTAGTTGACCACGGCGTCCTGGATCTCTGCCATGGGGCGGATAGCCGTCACTGTCCCTTCGAAGTCGGTTCCCGAATACGTATCGACCGTGAAGAGGGCACGTTGCCCGAGTTCGACTCGTCCGATGTCCGTCTCATCGACGTAGGCCCAGACTTCGAGGCGTGCCAGATCGATGATCGTGACGAAGGTCGGTGACGCAAAGCTCGCGGCGACCGTTTCGCCCACCTGTGTTGCCACCTCCGCCACGACGCCCCCGATTGGTGCGGAGATCTTGGTGTACCCGAGTTGAATGCGCGTTAGGTCGAGATTGGCTTCTGCTTGTCGAACCTGGGACGCCGTAACGTCCCGTTGCCGCTCCATGACGTCCATCTCCGCGTCGGGGATTATCTCCCTTTCTCGGAGCTCAACGGCCCGCGCGTACTCCTGTGCAGCATAGGCGTGTTCCGCTCGGGCGTTCTCGAGGGTGGCTTCGGCCTGGGTGACACGCGCCGCGAATTCGGTCGAATCGAGTTGCGCGAGAAGCTCCCCCTTCCGCACCCGGTCGCCCACGGTCACGTAGAGACGTTGGAGTACGCCCGAGACGCGGGAGCCCACGCGCACCTCCGCCCCTACCATAGGACGGACGACCCCAGTCGCGAGCACGGTCGCGCGGAGATCACGTCGGGCGACTAGTGCCGTCTGCGCCTCGTCATCGCTGCGATCCGCACTGGAGTCGTCGTTGCCAGTCGTCACGAACCACGCGCCGGATCCGACGAGCAGAATCAGTGCGATGATCGAGATCGCTCTCATTTGCTGCCTCGCGATCAATGATGGATGATGGGAGTGGAACCCGATTCGAGGCGTTCGTGCTCGACACTGATCCAATCATGGAACGCCGCGAGTTGTTCGGTGTCGAGGAGCGTCTCGATTTCGCGGCGTGCGCTATCCATGGTGGCCGCGAGCACGGGATGTACGGGAGCCAGATGCCCTTCGAGCTTTGCATGGTACCGATCCAGGACTGCATCGACGGCGTGGCGTTGCCCGTCCGTCAGAGACAGCGATCCCAACATGTCGAAGAACGCTTCTTCGTGAGTGCGTTCGGTGGTTGGTGCGTGCATGGCGTGCGCGAGCCACACGTGGGTGCCCAACACGCCGAACACAGCTCCAATGACGACGAGTCCCGCAGCAGCGAAACCCGCTCGAGTGATCCCACTCATTCCTGACCTCCACTTTGGACCAGCAAGATGGTCGAAATACTCGAGATGTCCGCTCGTTCGACGACCGCCTGATCCACCGGATCGTCGGGCCCGAGCACCTGTTCGAACGTGATGGGCGCAGGGGGAGCGGCCGGCGGCCCGACGATGACGGCACCGACGACGGCGGCCGCCGCGGCGACCCCGATCGCGGGGCTCCACTTGGCGAGCGGATACCACCACGCCTGCACGTTACGGTGCTCGCGCAGGACCGGCTCGGCCGAGTCGACGATCCGCGCGGCCAAGTGCTGCCAATAGGAGGGGTCGTCTGGCAAACGGGGTTCGAGCTGGCTTCGGCCCAGTTCGTTACTCATCTACGCCCCTTTCTCCTCATTCAGGTGACGCAAGGCGTCGCGCAACGTCGTCCGGGCCCGATGCCGATGGGTGCGGACGGTTGCTGCATTCATGCCCAACATCTCGGCGACCTCGGTGCTGTCGAATCCTTCGATATCGCAGAGCCGAAAACACGTACGTTGCATCGCCGACAGGATGTCGAGGCCACGGTCGATGCTCTCCCGAAGGTGCGCGCGATGCGCGAGATCCTCAGGGTCCGCACTGTCGCTCGGCAACTCGTCGGGAATAGCGACGGATGTCCACCGCGCATGCCGTTCAGCGGCGTTCCGACCGACGTTCCGAAGGATCGTGAAGAACCACGGCCGGAACGGCCGGGTCTCGTCGAACGAGGGCAGGGCGCGCAGCGCGCGGTGGAAAGCGTCCTGCACAAGGTCTTCGGCGTCGTCCCGCGTGGGGGCGAACTCCCACGCGACCGCGAGGGCCGGCCGAAGGTACCGGACGACCAGCGTCCCAAAGGCCTCGCGGTTGCCCGCACGTGCCTCGACAACCAGTTCACGGTCTGGTGCATTGTCCTGGCGCATCGCGTCAGAGTTAGCTGAATGGCTGCTTCAATGACAGTACAGCTGAAGGGCATGAGGTGTTTACACGGCTGTTCTTTGGGACGATGGCAGATGCTGATCCGCCTATCGGCGCCGGCACGTCGCGACGAGCGATGCGCGTCCGCCGCCAATCAGTGATCAGCCTCCGTACCGCTCCCGCAGTTTCATCTTCCGCACACCCAGCCCGGTTGACGGACCGAAGATGCGTCTGGGTGCTGCGAGGGCGAGGTGGGCACGTTGCCCTCTCCAAGGTGGTGCGGGACCAGGCTTGAGGCTACTTCACCTCCCGCTCGAGCTGCTCGGCCAGCACAACGAAGTTCACGCACGTGCCGACTTGCGCCTCTTCCTCCTCCGCCGCCACAAACTCCTTCTCGAACACCGATTGGCGATCGCCAGTGATGACCTGTTCCGCCATCGGAAAGAGGATGTTGTCCTCCTTCTGAATGTGCGCGCGGAGCAGTCCGATATAGCCACGGGCCGCGGTCACCACCTGCTGTGACGCGCTCTCATCACCTTCCTGCCAGACTTCGGCCGCCTCTCGGATCGCCTTCGTGTAGCGACGTCCCTGGTCGTGCTCCGTCAGCATCACCGCGATTGGTCCCTGATGGGTCGGCATGCCTGCCGCTACCATCTCCTTGAAGAGCATGTCTTCTTCTTTGTGGTGATGACATCCGTCGGCAAAGCCGCGCATGAACTCCGCCGCGTCCAGAAAGAACCGCGGCTCCGGTGGGTTGCCAGCTTCGATGCGCTCGATCCCCTTCTCCAACGCGTCGAGTACCCGCTCGATTACGCGGTGCTCGTTCATCAAGACGTCAGTTGCGTGCACGACTCGACTCCTTGACCAGGAACGGCACGCCGTCGGTCATCCACTCGGGTGCCGGTTTCCCCTGCAAGTAGTGATCGAAGAACTCGAAGTATCGGATCGTGAGATCCCGTCGGTTAGCCAGCCCACGCAGCCCGTGTCCCTCTTCCGGGTATGCCAGCATGTAGGCGGTCTTCCCGTTGTAGCGGAGCGCCTGGTAGAAGTTCATGCCCTCGCTGAAGTCGACGATTGGGTCGGCGGTGCCGTGCATGATGAGGATCGGCGCTACCGTTTCGCGCGCGTGCGTGATCGCGCTTTCGAACCGATAGAGCGCCGGATCGTCGAACGGTGTGGTGCCCCAGCGCCCCTGTCCGAAGAGGTAATAATCGCTGCCAGGTGCCCCGCTCCCAGCAGACACTTGGTACGACCAGCCCCAGCTCTGATTGAAGTCTGCCTCGATGTCGGTCACGCCAGCGCCCATGCCCACTGCCGCGAACATCTTGGACCGCGACCCGATGAATGCTGCTCCTTCGCCACCGTAGCTGTGCCCGTGCACCCCAATGCGGTCGGGGTCAGCGTATCCCATCTCGATCACTTTGCGCGTGGCCGCCTCGACGCTTTCCAGCATATCGCTGTGTGACGAGCCGGTGCGGAAGTGCACGTCGGCTAACATCGTGATGTACCCGCGACTCAGGGCCTCGACTGACAACGACCCCATGCCAGTCATCAGGCGTAGTGCCGGGTACCGGTGGAGATTCTGTGAGTTCTTTTCGTAGAACGTCACGATCATCGGCCGTCGCTCGCCTTGTTGGTGACCGTCAGGCAACGCGAGCACACCCTGGAGCCGCACGCCGTCCTTGTTTTGGTAGTCAAACAACACCGTTTGCCCCCACATGTACTCAGCCTGTTGTGGGTTAGCGTCGCTGATCTTCCGCATGTTGGTAAACGAGGAACCCGACACCAGCAGGTCGGGGAACTCCCTGAACGTCTGCCGAGTGAGGAGGAAGCGGTCTGCCTTGTCCGCCCGGCGGGGCGTGTTGAACCGGGCGTTCTCGAAGACCAGTTCCCGCAACCGGTCGCTTTCCAGCCGGTAGAACCCGGATTTCTTGGACCAATGGCCAAACGCCGACAGCGTCACCGGTCGCTGCAGATCGATCTCGCGTCCGGTCCGCACGCGGCGCGGTGCCGCGGAGTCGATAGGTTCCGTACGCACGTAGCGGAATCGGATGTCGCCTTGTTGACCTTCCCCGTTTGTTAGGTTCCGAGCCTCGCCGTTGCCGAATGGCAAGAGCCAGAGGTCGTACCGCTCGCGAACGATGACTCCGCTCCCATCGCTCGCGTATCCCTCGACGCCGTACGAAGGTCTTGGACCCACATAGTCCCACTGCATATTCAGGAACTCACCGTTCTCACCAGCGGCCAAGGTGTGCGTGGTGCCTTCCTCGAGATCATACGCGTTGAATCGGTCTTCGTCCCAGTACACGAAACGACGGCCGTCGGGCGTGATGCCGAACTCGTGCGACCCAGTCAACTGCCCCTTGAGCATTAACGTGCGCTCACCCGTGGCCGTGTTAACGCGGTAGATATCCGCTCGTGACTGCGCCGTGTCTTGGATATAGGCACGGTCGTCCATGCCGACAGCCCACCGGCCATCGGGTGCGATCTGGACGGTGCGCATCGCGGAATCCGCCAGGGTGATGTATCGGCCGCTCATTACGTCGAAGGCCTGCTGGAACGTGCGATTGCGATCGCGGTTCGCCTGGATCATCTGTACCGACTGCACGCGCTCGTCCTGGGTGGTCCACACGTCCACGTTGGCCACCGAGTCTCGACTCGGCCGCTTGCTTGTATCGGGTGCCGCCGTCTGCGGGATGATCCCGAAGAACGCACGTCGACCGTCTTCACTCCACGTGAGTGCCGCGCGCTCGCTGATGACGAACCCTTCCGGAAAGCCGTCGGCCGTGGGATCGAGCGTGACCATGGTTGGCGCGTGGTCGAACGACTCGCGCACATTCGCGAACGAGACGAGGGTGTTGTTGCGCTCGCGCTTCTTCTCGACCGGATGTCCCTTGAGCGCCGCGACGCGGTCGCCGTCGTCACTCCATCGGATCCGGCTGTAAATCAGTGTGTCGTTGTCGATCGCCCTGACGCGGCTGTCATCGAGATCCATCAAGAACAGTCCATTCCCATCGCGCACCTTGGCATCGACGGCGTACGCCAGCATGTCACCCTGCCGACTGAACACCGCGTCTCCAACGCTGCCGAGGTGTAGGCTTCGCCATTCCGCGAGCGTATGAAGCACGACGTCCACGCCGTTGGATTCAGTATTGTCGCGCCCCCGACCGCCGGATTCAGGCCGGCGCCGGAGCAAAAGGTGCGTGGACGTCATGTTGAAGGTCGCCGACTGCATCCCCTCCCACGACTGCGTGCGTCCTGTGCTCAAATCGCGCAACTCCATCCTTGGGGGCGTGGCGGTTTGCCGCGTCGAATCCTGCGTCGCGCTTGTATCGGCATTGGTCGAATCGTCGTCGCCTTTCTTGGGGGCCGGAATGGAATCGATCTGGTAGACGATCCAGCGCGAGTCCGGTGAAAACACGCCACCGTGCGCATGCGGGATCACCACGTCCTGGTTGGACTCCAGGTTGCGGATCCGGATCTCCGGTTTGGAATCGTGCTGGAGGGTGTTGCTGTATCGAAGCGTGTAGGCTACCCACTGGCCGTTGCCGGCGATTCTCGCGTCCTGGATCGTGCGCCACTTGGCGTAGTCGTCAATGGTGACAGGCTTTGCGCCGTTCTGCGCCCAGGCCTGGCTGATAGGGAGACCGACAAACAGCAGCAGCGCACGCCTGAGATGGCGCTGCGCGGCGACGATTCTCGAGTTCATGGATTCCTCGCGACCAGTGGATCGTGAACGATACCTCGGTGGATCCGGGGGAGCCAAGGGGGAGAGACTTCGAGTCCGGGCCTCGTGCGGTGGGGTGTTACCCACTGCACCGCTCATTTTGTATCTCCTCGAACTGGGAAGCGCCCGCCTCGTTCGGCAGCACCGAGAGGTCTGGCCGGAATCGGTACGTTACGGCCTCGCGCCACTGGGCGGGTTGCATGATGGCGGTCTCGAGCTCGGCCGCCAACCCGGGTTTTGCCGTGACCTCATACGTGCGGGCGAGGCTGTTGTCCTGGGCGGTGGCGGTACCGACGCTCAGAACGGCGCAAGCAGTGCAAGCACCGATTGGCGGAATCGAGATGTCCACATGGGAAGCTCCCGCAGGGGACGGGAGCAGCTATAGCCGGTGATCGATGTCGGCGAGGTGCCCTTCAAGAGAGGCAGGCACCTCCGGATCCGCTGAATCGCACAACCCGCCACAACCGCGTGTTCTATGGCATTCGACAGAAGTGTGACCGACCTCACGGCAGCCTAACTGGCCTTGGCATAATGATTTGGTGTCGACGCTGGCGATTGGGCGGGGACACCTGTCGTACCGTCTCGTCTCGGCGCACAGCATCGACGGACAAGGTTACGAATGACCACGTGTCGGTGCGGCCGAGGAAGGTCCTTGCCGCACCGTCGCACGAATGGAGGGAACATGCAGGCACATCGAGTCAGAACACTCATTGCCGGATCCACCGCCGTACTGTTGGCGTGTGGCGACGGCACGGGGCCCGCGGTCGACCGCAACGATCCCGGCACGGGAACTGGAACATTGAGCGTGATTGCCGACATCCACGGCGAAGACATCGTCGGCGGTCTGGAAACCGTGATGGACGTCCAGGTGCGGGACGGGCAAGGCGCTCCCGTATCCGGCGCGACCGTGACGATTGACAACGGCACCACTGGGACCACGACGCTGTTCGAGACGGGGCCCGGCTCAGGCGACTACACCGCCACGATCAATGGCTTTGCGGACGGAGACTACACGCTCAACGTCGTCGCGGACACGGACCGGGTCGAGAACGTCCGCGTCGGAGGCATCGGCGTTCACACGATCGACAACCCGCTTCTCACGGACACGGTGCCGGCCAACCAGCCGCTGCTCGTGATGTGGAGCCGCCCCTCAGAGAGCTTCCGTGCCGACGTGGAGTCGCGCGAATACCAGGCCGAGGACATCCTGGATTCGGGTAGTCATACCATTCCTGCCGGTGACGTCCGCGCGCGGTCTGATGAACGTATCCGTATCACGCGCGTCAACGAAGTGAGCATGGCGGGTGGTTTGGCGGGTTCGCGGTTGCAACTCCGGTTGCGACGCGAGAGCGAGCCCATTCTCGTGCAGTAGTACCAGCTGTCGCACCGGGTGCGGAGACGCAGCCGGATCAGCGAGAGAGACGAAAGCCGAGGCGGGACGAGATCCCCCCTCGGCTTTCGTCATGCGAGGCCTTGCGTGGGCCGGGCGCGGCAGCCACCACCCACCCAAGACTTAGTCCTCCAACTCGAGCTCCGTGATCCCGTTGGTCACGTCGATGTCGATCACGAGGCCCAGGATCGTCAGTTGCGCATCCGGTGGCGGACTGGTCAGTACATCGAGATTATCGCCGTCAATGTTGATCTCGATCTTGTCTTTGCCACCATCGTCATCCAGTTCCAATTCGGTGGCGAGAAAGTCGGTGTCCGTGGGGTCCTGCGGCGTCGATGGTGCTGGGCGTTTGGCCTCGACGGCCGGCCGCCGACCTGCGGCCAACTCCGCCTCCACCCAGGCAACGAAATCGTCGACGGTGAAGTCTTCACCATCAGGCCCTTCGAAGTCTGTAGATCCGTCGAAGTCGACCGTGAAGCCGTTACCGAGGGACAGCTCGACGCTTCCCTCGTTCCCGGATCGACTGATGCCCGTGATCCGACTCTCGATTTCTTCCTCGTCGTTCGATTCGTCGTCCGATTCGATCTCCGCCTCGCGAGCGACCAGTTGGTCTGCCAAGAGCGACACTTCGACCCGCACCGGGCCACTCTCGATGGCGTCGATGAACGTCTCGAGTGAGATGTGGTCGGTCAGCTTGAATTTGACCTTCACGGCGACGAGGATGCTCGGATCGCTCTCGTCGGGGACGGCCTTCCCCTTGGCGCGGACACGCAAGCCAGCGTCGATCGCATCCGATACTGCCTGCAGCGACTCGAGGCCGTGGCTGCTGTGTTTGATCTCGGTCCGGTCGATCACTCGAATTACGATCCCGTTCTGGAGTGTGAACGTACCGCCGGTGACGTCGACTGCTGCGACGATGTCCTTGAACTTGCGCTCATTCGAGGCGTCTTCGTCCTCTTGCTCGACTTCCGTGACACCATTCGTCCAATCGATATCGATGATCAGGCCGAGTACCTCGAGCTGGGCGTCGGGCGGCGGCGTTGTCAGTACGGTCAGGTTATCCTCGTCGATGTTGAGCTCGAGCTTGTCTTCGCCGTCATCCTCGTCGTCATCCAGCTCCAACTTGCTCGTCGTGAAGCTGGCATCGCCGGGATTCTGGGGTGGGCTGGCGGCCGGGCGTTTCGCCTCTACAACCGGCTCGCGACCTGCGGCCAGTTCGTCTTCCACGTAGGTGACAAACTCGCCTAGCGTGAGGTCTTCGCCATCCTTGCCTTCAAACTCCGTGGACGAGGTGAACGCGACCGTAAAGCCACCGGCGAGGGCTAGATCTGCCGTGCCTTGTCCGTTCGACGCCGCGATAGCCGTGATGCGACTCTCGATCTTCTCGTCGTCGGTGAGCTCGTCGGGCGTCTCGATCTCCACCTCGCGGGCGACGAGTTCTCCTGCGCGCAGTTCGACCTCGACGCGCGCTGGCCCTTCGCCGATGATCGAGTCCAATTCGGAGATGGTGATCGCTCGCGAGAACGCAAGCCCTGTCAGCCCCCCATCGCCGGGGCCGTTGACACCGTTGGTGTCGCAAGCGGTCGTGGTGAATACGGTCAAGGCGGCTACGGTCGCCATCCGATAGCTGTACGCACGTGAGTAGTGCATGGGGACTCCTGAAATCGTCTGTGGGTTGAGGGTAACCGACGCGATCTGCCCTGCTGGAGAGCAATTCTCATTCCGACGACCACGCCATTCGTAAGACCCACCGTACAAAAGACTTGACATTATTCTGGTGAGATACTGGTGCTCCGAAACGAGTCACCGTGCACCGTTTCGAGACCGACCCTGCTGGCTAAAGCGGCCTCGAATTGCGAAGCGCTGATTACGAGACAGATTGGAGGGGCATCGCCATTCGGGGGTGAATCGTGAAGCACCGGCTAACCTCGTTGATCCCGTACGTCGGTCCCACCATTGTTGTGGTGGCCGTGGTCGCCTCGCTCACGTTCTCCGATCCCCACTCCATCCGGCGCGTGTTCCTGGCCAATATTGCCATTGTCGCCCTTGCCACCGTGATACTTGTGGTCAGGGAGGACACGGTCGGGAAGAAGTGGGGAGCCGCTCTGCCTTGGCTACTCGTGGGTGCGTTACTTAGCGGCGCGCTGCTGGGACCGATGGCGCTCGCGCCGTGGGTGGCGCTCGCGGCGTTAACATGTGCGTTCGCCGCTAGGCTACAACTGCCTTCCGCACCGCAGCGTCGGCTTCTGCAGCTCGGCCTCATTGCCGCTGGAGCCACGGTCAACGGTGTGATTCTGTGGTTACTGCTGCTGGGCGGCTACCGACCGCTCCCACTCGATGAGTTCGAGGCCAAGCCCCTTCGAGCGCACACGCTGTTGGCCGACGTCCCGTTGCACGATACGTGGTCGATCAGGTTACGAGGGGCTGAGTCGGACCTGAGCATCAGCGAGGTCGGGGCGGTCTTGGGTGATCGCCTCATCCAGCCCCCGAACGCGGCGGTCGCCGCCTTAGCAGCCACGCGCGCGTTGCTCGGCTGGGTTTTTCGATGGGAGGCGCAGGACTGCAGCGATCCCGCGACGTCCTACGTGCATCGGTTGTCCGAGGCGGACCGTGCTCGCTCGGTCCGCGCGCCGGAACAGCACGGGTTTGTCTACATCTTCGAGCGGGAAGCGCTACTGGAGATTACGAACTGCACGGTCCAGGCCTTCTTGTCGATGTCGCTGGAAACTGCCGACGACGGTCAACACCTCATCGTGGGTGTGCACGTGATGGAGACCCAAGATATCACGCCGTACTACATGGCGCTGATCGATCCGTTTCGGCGCTTAATTGTGTATCCCGTGGTCATCGATCATATCGAACGACTGTGGGCTGGGAGAGTGCAGAGTGCAGATTAGCGATCACAGATTGCAGACTCGCACCCGGTTCTGCATTCCGCGATCTGCATAGGTCTATCCGCAATCCCGACGCTCATCGTGACGGGAATGCGCGGGCAATCTCTTCCGCCGAGCGCAACGACAGCGCGCAGAAGGTGGGCGTTCCATTGGCGCACCCCCCAGATACCAGCGTCGGTGCGCCGATCACGAAGAGGTTGTCGTGATCGTGCGTCCGCCCGAAGGAATCGGTGACACTAGTCTCAGGATCCTCGCCCATGCGGCACCCGCCACCCGGATGCTCCATGGTGGTCGAGCGGAACGTGCTGAGCACCCTCCCGTTTCCCGCGCGCGCCATGTGTTCGAAGATGGTGCGCATCGTCTCGTGCGTATGATCGCGGAGGGCAACGGATTCCGGTGCGTCGCGGAATTCGATTCTCGGGAGCGGGTCCCCCCACTGGTTGCGTGCCGAGGCATCGAGGCCCAGGGTACTGTCCCGATCTGGTATGATGTCGATGTACCCGCGGACCCGTGCCGTCGCTTGCTTGGTGCGCGCACGCCAATCATCCATCACGTCGTCCCCGAACTGCAGGACGCCGGTAGCGTCTCTGAAACGCGCCTGCCGCTCCACGGTCGTGTTCCAGATTCGCAAGTCATGCCGCACGTAGCGGTCGAGCGGACCCGGTCTCGCGTGCATCCGGGACAGGAGGGAACTCGTCGAGAAGATCCCTGGGTAGAGTTCGAGCGGTAGCTCGATCTGCGCACTCATGTACGGATGGCCGGTCATGTACTTCCCGACCAAACCGGAACTGTTCGCAAGACCGTTCGGGAACTGTGAGCTCGACGAGAGCAGGAGCAGATGGGGACTCCACGCATAGCCGCCGGCGAGGATGAACGTCGTCGCGCGAAACTCGACGGATTCATCGGGGGCGTGACGATCCGCTGCGACGGCACGGGTAATATGCGTTGACGCGTCGTCGACCTCCAAACGTCGAACCAAGGTCCCACTGATCAATCGCAGCCCGCCGTCATCGATCAACCGATCGAGCGTCACATCCGGCGTATACTTCGCACCGGTGGGGCACACGTGGCAGGTGTCACAGCGCTGGCACCCGGCGCGTCCGCGATACGGCTCCGTCGCTTTTGCCCATGGCTGCGTCCAAAACGGGATCCCCGCGTTCGCACCCCATTCCCTGAGTTGAATGAGATTGTACGAGAGTGGGAGCGGTGGAAGCGGGTAAGGTCTCGATCGCGGATCGTATTCCGGCGGACCTTGCTCCCCCGCGACCCCGATGCGTTCCTCGAAGTCCTGGTAGTACGGCTCGACGTCGTCGTAACTGATCGGCCAGTCGGTGCCTACGCCGTACATCGACCGCTGGCGGAAGTCCTCAGGCGAAAACCGCGGACAGGCCCCGTCCCAATGCATCGCACACCCACCCACGACCATCGACCGGTACATGAGTCCATAGCCACCCTGGTCGTCGAGGTGATCGTCCTTCCATGGGTTCTCACCGTACGCAATGAACCGGCGTCGTTGTTCCGGGCGATTTGAAAACGGTGTCGAGCGACTGCCGGCCTCCACCATCACGATGTCGGCGTCGGCCAGCTCGGATAGGCGTTCGGCGGCGAGGATCCCCGTGATACCGGACCCGATGATGCAGATGTCGCTCTCGATGGTGGTCACGCGTCGGACTAGCCGCCTAATGCCGGTGGCTTCTCGCCGGCAGTCGTTATGACTCGGCACTGGAGTTTGTTGATCGCTACACCATAGACTTGGTTCGTGGCTTCGGTCGACCGGAAGTAATGAGCCATGAGCGCCACAGCGACGTGCTGCGCCTCGGCCGGAGTGGGGAATCCTGGTCCCGCGTCTTCGATCGCGTCCGCTATCAAGGTGCGGCGGTCATCGCGGGAGAGTTCACCGAACGAGGCCATCGATCGCTGGCGCGCCAAACGCTCGAGATCGTCGAGCTGCTCCGCCCAGCGTGGACTGGGGTCCTCCGGTCCGTAAGCGACCTCCCATCCGCCATATGGATGCACGAGTTCCGCATTCGGCGTGAATTCCTGCAGCCAGACCTCAAAGGCAACGATGGCCTTCTCCCGCCCATCCGCACCGATGGCACCGGGCAACACCGCATCGCCAATGGCGCGCAGAAGCTCACGGTGCAGGCGCCGGGGTGTACGGGGCTCGGACACAGATCGGTCTCCGCGTTCGCAGCCACCGAGCCCAGCGGCCGTGACGGCCGCGGTCGACGTCTTCAGGAAATCTCGTCTGCCGGTGCTCATCCGATGCTCCGATGGTCGGGAGGCGATTAGGAATAAGATGGGGCGTGGATCAGCGGGTCGCGAGCTTACAGTGCCTGCGATATCGCAGCGGCACGTTTGGCTCCACTCGCGCGGGGTTGGGGCGCGCTCTATCTTGTGTGCTCATGGACGACATCACCGACGACGTCGCTGATCAAGAGTCCGCTGAGCAGGCGATGTGGGGTCGGATATCGCACAAGCGGATGGCAGTGCAAGTGGTTCTGGCCTTGCTCTTGGTCTCACCGGTAACTGTAGCCGCGCAAGTCGAGACCCCACCGCTCCCAGACCCGTGCCCGGCCCCCTGCCGCGCGCGCAGTGTGGGATTCAGTATCCCCACACCTGCTGGCTTCGAGGCGGTGCAGAATCCGCCGATTGGACGCATCAGAGTGTTCCGAGAGCAAGGTATCGTGGCGCCGATCGTCCTTGTGGAGGTGAGCGTCGGCGATGCTGAGGTGATTGTGGGGCGGTACAGCGGGCCGCACACGGCGGAGGCGGCGTGTGTGGAGTATGCCGCGTTTCCGAACGCGCTCGCTGGTGTCGAGCGTCTGGAAAGGCTCGCGGGATCAGGTTGCCGCGTACGACTGATGACCGAAGGGCAGGTGTCCCGCTACGACACATACATATTCCTGGAGAGGAGCACGGACCCCGACAGTCTAAAGATTCGCGCGGTCGTGTGGTGCGTCGGCATGGGACGTGCGATCGATGATGTGTGCGACGAGGTCGTCGAGGGGTTCGAGGCTGAGGACGTGTTTGCCGAGGACGCCGTGGACGAGCCACCGAGCACGGTGTCGTGCCCGCCCGTCGAATATCCGGCATTGCTGCGGCAGGCGAACATCGAGGGGGAGGTATTGCTGGAATTCGTGATCGAAACCGACGGGCGTGTCCAGTCTGCGTTGATCCACGCCGTCACGGCAAGCAGCGCCACCGATGTGGCAGCCCAGATGTTCGTAGAGCAGGCCAAATCTATGGTGGCGGAATGTCGCTTTTTGCCCGGACGTGTCGACGGGCGCCCGGTACGCGTCCTCGCGCTGATGCCGGTGAGCTTCAAATTGCAGCCAAACCCGGGAGACCAACCTGAAGGGTGACCCGGATCATTGGGCACAAGTGACGTGTAGCATCTCCAACTTTCAAGGGCTGGCGAGAATTATGACGAAGCTCCTCCGGACGCTGCGCGGGGCCTGTGCGCTGTCGGTGGTTGCACTCCTGGCGGCGAGCGAGGCAGGCGTGGCCCATGGTCTCCAGGAACCGGGCGGCGTCGAGAGCGCCATCGACGCACGCTTGCGGGAAATCCGAGCCGACATCATCGCCCTACATCGTGATATTCACATGCACCCCGAGACGTCGGGCAACGAGGAACGCACGGCCGGCGTCATCGCGGACCGAATGCGACGGCTCGGTCTGGAAGTGCGCACCGGTGTGGGGGGACATGGTGTCGTGGCGCTGTTGCGGGGAAAGACTCCGGGTCCCGTGGTCGCCTTCCGCGCTGATATGGATGCCGTCCAGACCAACACGCACGATCCGGCCGAGTACCGTTCGCTGACGCCGGGTGTGCGTCACCATTGCGGGCATGACCTACACACGACGATCGGCGTCGCGCTCGCCGAGGCGCTTGCCACGGTCCGGCTAGACATTGCCGGGACCGTCATGTTCGTCTTCCAACCGGCTGAAGAGTCGGCAACAGGTGCGGGTGCCATGTTGCAGGACGACATGTTTCGCGATGCGCGCCCGGCGGCCATGTTCGCCTATCACACGGCCCCGATGCAGGTGGGACAGTTCGCCACGTCACTCGGCGCGTTGTTGCCAGGTCGCGATCGCGTCGTGGTGACGCTACGGGGCACCGGAGCCGAGGCCGCCGCCGCCGAGGCGCGACAACTTGTACGCAGTGTCGCGACAGTTGGCCCCGATGACGCGCTCGCGGCGACCACAGACGACTTCATCTCCGTGAACGTCGGTCGACCGATTCCCCGGAACGGTACGTATGTGGTGAACGCGACACTGACGACCGCAAGTGTCGAGGCATCGGCCGCTGCCGAAGGCCAAATCAGGGAGGGGCTCGAGCGCCTCAGCTCCGATGCGGTGTCAGCGACCCTCGCCTACGAGGAGGATTGGGTCGCCGGGGTGACGAACGATCCCGACCTCGCGAGTTTCGCGATCCAACGCTTGGAGACGGCTCCTGGCGTCGAGGGGGTGACGATGGTCGAGACCATGTCCCCGATGTTCAGTGAGGACTTTGGCAGGCTACAGTCGGTGATCCCGGGCGTCATGTTCTATCTGGGGACGTCGAACGCGGAGAAGGAGTGGGTCGGGATGCCGCATAGTCCCGACTTCGTCGCGGACGAAGAAGCGATCTTCGTCGGCGCGCGCGCGATGGGCGCCGTGCTATTGCACTTTTTGCAGAGGCGCTAGGGCAGGACGGTTCGGCAACGTACCGATACCGGCCTAGATGCCGAGCATCTGCGTGACCTTGAGGATCAGGCTCCGCCCCGGTGCCGGGATCCCGCCGTCGTGAACCGCTGTTCGTTGTAGACGAGATAGATATTGGACAAGGGGCGGTGGATCAGGTTGAAGCGGAGATTGGTGTTGACGGCGTTGCTTTCGGGATTCCACTGCACGAGCGCGTCGATGAACATGTTCGCCAATCACTACGGTAATCTGCGGAATTCGGTGAGTCATGGACCTTGGTGAGTGGACCGGGCAGACTACGCCGCGAAGCCGCGCGTCGCCATCGCTTGCCTCACCCCGGGGGGGGGAGTGGTCGAATGAGGCATTGGCACGGGACGGCGTTCGCAGTAACGTCCTCACTATGAAGAAACTCATCAAACTCGCCCTCTTCGTCCTCATCGTGGTCCTCGCCGTGCCGGTGGTCATGTATGGATCCGTGCGTCCGTGTGGGATGCTCAAGAAAGAGCTGATCGCTCAGGCCAAAGATCGCATCGAAGACGCAAGCGATGCCGGCCAAGAACAGGCTCGGGAGTTGGGTGGAGAGGAGGCGGAACGCATCGCCGAAAGTGTGGGTGCGGTTGTGGAAAGCACGCTCGAGGGCATGAGTGAGGGATTAGTGGAAGCGCGGGTGGACCGCATGTCGCTGCGCGAATGCGTGAGCGAGCTTTGGCGGATCAAGACCGAGTGATTCAGGAACACTGAATGCAGATTGCTGATAGATCGGGCGGTCGATCGGTCAGCTATCGTTAACCTGTCCTGGTTAAGCTGCCATCAGCTCCGACTCGCTCGTGCCGTGACGCTCGCGGCCTCGAGCTGCTCGCTCAGCGCGTCGCTGGGCATGTGCCGAAAGTGCAGCATCCCCTTCGCGTACCGCACCTCGCCGTTCTCGGAGCGGAACCGCGTATGCAGTCCGGCCTGGTTGTGGCCACCCCGTCCAGATCGCTTGCGGTAGCCCACATACCACGTTTCCCCGTCGTGCTTGAGGACCCGCTCCGCGTCACAGAAAATGTCCTTTAGCCGACTGGCGGTAACGGGCGTGCTGTCGATATCCGTCTCGAGTTCGTCGGCGACCAACTCGAACTCGCCACACCGAAACGACACGCGGCGAGGTTTTCCCGAAGGTTTCCGGACTTTGACGGACCACTCGTTCCCGAATCGGTCCTTATACGTCTGCTTGTTCCAACTCACCGAGTTATTGCGTCGTGCAGGAATGATCCAGACTCCTTGTTTCTTATGGAATAGTGTCTACCGACCGCGCCGGGCTCGAGGCCACATCGAGCCCCTTAATGAGCTTGACTCGCGAGGATGGACGTGAGTGGCCCACTGAGAACGTATCCAGCCTCATCCGCAAATTGGAACGCTGTCGAGCACACACCATCCGCTCCAGCGGTATGGCGGATTTCGGCACCTTGCACATATTCGTAGCGCTTCAGGGTGAAACTGTGTTCCGAAACGCGGTGCCATCCGTCGGCGAGGAGAACAGAGCGTATCGTGGAACAGTCGATGGCGTGACTCATGTGGGGCTCCGTGGCAGGTAAGTCCGGCGGGGCGGCGAAAAAAGGCGGGAACAGCGCGAAGGCTGGATCCCGCCGAAGATCCGCTTTGTGCCTGGAAAACACGCGGACTGCCGGGCACGAATGGTACCCAGATTCCAAGCGTAAGTCAATGGTCGGTGGGATTTTAGCGCACTACCGTAGTTTTGCTCCTGCGCCAGATTCTGCACCCGTCAATCGACAGTCGTGAATCTGCCTTTGACCCCATGTTCGGACGAATCAAAGCACAGCTGACACAGACCTTCTTTGGCGACCTGGTCAAGGACTGGGGCGTTGTGTCCACGGACGACCGCAGCTTCTACACCGAGGATCTCTCTCTGGCCCTGTACGACCGGAAGGGCCGGCACAATCTCGTTCTCAGTTATCATCAAAAGAGTTCCTTCAACTCAAATCGATTCTTCTTCAGCTTTCCGGTCGGTGACCTCGGCGGGTTCGCCAACGGGTTTACCAAACGCTGGCACGAACTTGAGCGCGTTAAAAGCAACCCGCGCATGGCCCCGACGGTGGGCCCCAACAAGCTGCCGTTCGTGCACCGGCTCATTCTTGGTGTAATGCATGGCGTCAAGCTGAGCCGACTCCTGCTCGATCACAGCGATCCCGATGACGGCGATCTTGAGATTCGCATGTACGGTTACGTGACGCGAAAAGGTGACACCAAGGTCTTCATTCAAAGCGACCTCGATGCGTCCCAGGGGAGAGGACACGTCGTGTCGGGCGAGGGGATGAGGGCGGTGATGGAAGTGTTGGGAGACTATGCCAAAGAGCGTGCGGATTAACGAATGCAGACTAGCGACACCAAATCTGCACTCTGCAATCGGTTAATCAACAGTCTCTTTCTTTACATCCCCGGTCCGGCGTAACTCTGGTTCGGCAGGAACTGATGGTGTGAGTCATCCCCACGTACCATGACGGCGGTGAGCCGAGTCTCGAGATCTTGCCACTTGTCACCGGCCATATGGTTTTCGATGAGTGCCTGGAAACTCTTTTCCCCGTGATATGTGGCGGGGTCGCTGTAAGGAATCACGAACATGTAGCGGGCTTCGCCGTACCGGACGACGTTCCCCCAGACTGGGTAGGGGTACTCGATTTCCTTCCAGAACGCGACAATGTCGCCCATCACCGCGCTCATCTCCTGCTGTGCCGACATGGTGGATTTGGCCCACACTTCGAAGACGTGCACGTATTGAGGCGGTGTGGTGGACTCGTAGCCTTCTGGTTGGTATGTCCACGCCGGCAGGCCCTGGTGGATCTCGTTCCAACTTCGCGAGATCTCCATCCCTTCCATGGCCTGGAACGCTTCCATGAGCGGACCCTCACCCGGGGTGCCCGCGAACTGCTTCATCCAATGATCGGGATCATCCAATTCGGCCCGATTGAATGCGCCGACGATAGTGATCGTATTCTGCTTCTGCCACATCGTCCATCCGTACTCCGCGGGCAATCCGGCTTTCTTGGCCGCCTCCGTCACCTGGGTCGCAACCTCCATGAAGTGCGGGAGATGGGATGCTTCGATCTCCCAGGTCGTGACTGACGCCATTTGTCCGAGTTCCTGGCCTTGGGCCACGAGCGGGCCGGGACCGACAACCACCGCCGCGAGTAGGAACGGGAGGGTTAAACGCGTTTTCATGGGACCTCCTTTGTCGCGCGTCTATGCGTGAAGGTAGTGGACGGACCTAGGGGTTCAAGCGCCACCGATCTGCATAGCGGTTAATCTGCAATTGTTGATCTGCAATTCTTCACATCTCCTTCAGAATCCCCCTCCGATGTTTACAGATCCAATCGATAGACTCTGAAGGTGAATCCCGAGGAGGTCAGGATGCTGAAGAGAGCGATACTTGCACTAGGTGGAGGGGCCGTGCTGCTATCTGTTGGTGCCTGCTCGCGGGCGACCACGACGCATCAGGCAGCGATGCCCCTTGCGATGCCGGTGGATACGGTGGTTGTTGCCCAAGCGGACATGGTTGCCGCGCTGGAACCGGGCCGGTTCGATCTGGGAAAGATGTGGACCTTCGAGAATGCGCCTGTGGCGTACTTCCAGGAGGCGTACGACTTCACCGCGACCGACGAGTGGCTCGAACACGTCCGCATGGCCTCGCTACGCCTGCCCAATTGCACGGCGTCGTTCGTGTCGCCTAACGGCTTGGTGCTGACCAACCATCATTGCGCTCGGGGCTCGACCTCACGGGTGACCCGGGAAGGCGAGGACCTGCTGACGAATGGGTTTTTTGCCGAGACGCTTGAGGATGAGCGTCGTGTCCCGGGACTGTGGGTCGACCAAATGGTGACCATGCAGGACGTGACGCCGTTGGTGCTGGACGCCGTCGATCCGGCGGTGCGTGGTGCCGAGTTCATCGCGCAACGGGAGGCGCGCGCCGAAGCGGTGGGCGACAGTGCCAGTGCCGCGACGGGACTCCGTTGCACGATCACCTCGCTCTACCAGGGTGGCAAGTACTCGCTCTACTGCTTCAAGCGATACGAGGACGTACGGTTGGTGTTCGTTCCCGAATTGCAGATCGGGTACTTCGGCGGGGACTACGACAACTTCACTTACCCGCGCTATGTCGTGGACGCCTCGTTCTTGCGCGTCTACGAAAACGGGCGACCGTATCAACCCGAGTTCCACTTTGGCTGGAGCGAGGCGGGGGCGCAGGTGGATGACGCGGTGTTCGTGATCGGGAACCCGGGCTCGACCGAGCGGCTCAGCACGATGGCGCAGCTTGAGTTCGCCCGTGATTTCCGCGAGCCGTTCACGATTCGCTTGCTAGAGAGCCGCACCACGATTCTCGAGCACTTCATGGATCATCACCCCGAGACGAGGCCCCAGTACATCAACCAGTGGTTCGGGTGGATGAACAGTCTCAAGCTCTACCGCGGGCGCGAGAGGGCGCTGAACAATCCCGAGATCATGGGACGGAAGCTCGGTTTCGAGCAGCAGTTCCAAAGTGCCGTCATGCAGGACCCCAAGCTCGCCGCGACATATGAAGACGTGTGGGACGAGATCGCAGATATTCGGGCAGCGATGGCGGAGGTATATCCCGCCGTCGTGGCATTCAACTTCAATGGATCGACCCGGTCGCGAACCCTCGCGACGGCGGCTGGCATGTTGCAATACGCCACCGCCGTTCAACAGGGTGCGTCCGGCGATGAGCTGGACCAATTCCGTGCCCAGCTCGAAGCGCGCGAGATCGACACGCGCGAGTGATCCGTTCGTCACCGCAGCTCTGAATGGTATGGAGCCTGAGCCAGCCGCCTGGGCCATCATTGAAGGGTCGCCCTGGGTGACCGATCTGAACGCACGTCAAGCGTTATTGGATGATCCCGCACGCTGCCTCGCCAGCGACGACCCGGCGTTCACGCTCGTACGATCCGTCCTGCCGCGTTTCCAGGAGGCCGGCAGTCGATTCAATGCCCTTCAGGCGGACGAGGCGTTACTCAACGCGCAGCTCGCCCGCGCGCTGTTCGACGTCTACGGCACCGATCTCCCACCTGATGCGACGTTCACGTTGCGCATTGCCGACGGTGTGGTCGCCCCGTACGACTACAACGGCACCAAGGCACCACCGTGGACCACGTTCTACGGCATGTACGACCGCTATTACTCGCATCTCGGCACCCCCGAGTGGACGCTGCCGGATCGCTGGCTCGAACCGCCAGCGGATTTTGACATGAGCACGCCACTCAACATGGTGTCGACCAACGACATCACCGGCGGCAATTCGGGGAGCCCGGTCATCAACACCGACCTTGAGGTCGTGGGGCTGATCTTCGACAGCAACATCGAGGGCCTGTCCGGGGACTTCATCTACACGACCGATGTCGCGCGGTCGGTGTCGGTGCGCGCCGAGGGAATTCTCGAGGCTCTGCGACACATGTATCGGGTGGAGCGGATCGTGAGCGAGCTGGCTGGTAGATAGCTGGGATCGCGGGGAGCGAATGGCAGATTGACGATAATCGTCAATCTGTCATCTTCGCTCCCACCAGGCCGCTGCCCGCTCGGCGGTCCACGGTTCATCCAATCCAATACCGCGAAGCGTGGCGGCCAAGGATGTGGCGTCGGGTCGTTGTTCGGGTTTCTTGGCAAGACAGGCGAGCACAGCCCGTTCGAGGGCCGGGGGAACAGACAGCTCGCTTCGTTCACTCGGTGGTACCGGTGGATCATGAACGTGCGCCACCAACATCGCATTTGCGTTGTTCGCGTCGAACACCGCACATCCGGTCAGCAACCAGTACGCCACGCATCCCAACGAGTAGATGTCGGAACGTCCGTCCACTGGCTCACCGAGCGCCTGCTCCGGCGCCATGTAGGATGGTGTACCGGCGGCGTGGTCCGCTCGGGTCAGCACGAGGTCGCCGTCCACGCGTGTGTCCAGCCGATGTTTCACGAGACCGAAGTCGAGCACCTTGACGAAATCGTGCTTGAATGCTACCCGGCACAACACGATGTTGGCGGGCTTGATATCCCGGTGGACCAAGCCTCGACGGTGTGCCTCCTCCAGTGATGCGCATACCTGGAGCAGGACATGCACGACGCGGCCGGCGGGGAGGGGACCGTGGCCTTCCACGAGCGTTTCCAGGTCGGTCCCTTCCAGTAGCTCCATCACATAGTAGATGGTGCCATCGTCGGCGACGCCAAAATCATAGAGCTCGACCGTATGCGGTGATTGCAGCGTTGCGGTCGCCTGGGCTTCACGTTCGAACCGCGCCACGGCTTCGTCGTAGCTATGGGTGGTGAACGCGTCCTTGCGGATCAGCTTGACCGCCGCGGGGCGCGCGAGCAGGTGGTGCGACGCACGCCACACATCGCCCATGCCGCCGTGTCCGATCCGCTCATCGAGGTGATAGCTTCCCAGACGGTGGGCTTCACGCACTTGCTCACCCAATCCGTGCACGATTCGGACAATGACGTATCCGGCCAACACGGTCCCCGCATATGGCGTGACGAAGATAAGGACGAACTCGGTTGTCGGCAGGGGAGGGGCCGCCCCGTCGGCTACGGATCCCAGATAGATCAGTGGAACCGACGCCATAGAGACGGTGAGCGCAATCAACGCCTGCCATGGTACCGCCGGGACGAGTACGGTGTAGGTCAGCACCCAGATCACGACGATCGAAATACCAACCACGTCTCGACTCATGTATTCAGCAGGAATGCGTTCGAATGCGCCGAAGTACTGTACGCCCGCGAGTCCAAAACTCATGACGACTTCGTAGACCAGGCCAATTGTGATGATTGTTGTGGGAGGCAGTGTCCCATGGGCGGCCACGAGATACACCGCAAGCGAAGACAACACGACTATCGACGCAGGGCCCCATTGCCAGGGGCTCGCAAACTCCGACGCGAAGTCGCCCGAGACGGTGATGCTGCCGATCCAGACGATCAAGAAAGCCGACCCCAACACCGCGCTGACGAATCGGATCCGCCTGACGGTACGAACGTCCGGGTCGGCAGTCGCCAGGCGCGACGGCTCGAAAGTGCGGGGGCCGCTCGGCGTCGTCATTCGCCGGACTGTGAGTCTCCCTGCCGAGGGATGGATGGCAGATGAACGAAAGTAGATGAGCGATTGCAGATTGGGCACTGCTCAATCTGCAACCGCAATCGCCAATCGTTAATCTGCGATCCTTCTACGGTCCTGTCGGCACGCGCGAGGCAAACGGATCCTCGCGCGAATCGCAGAACGCACACCGCATGTCGGGATCCTCGAAGAACCCGAAGTTCCCACAGAACTCGAACTCGTCGGCACGACAGGTGATGTCACAATCGCCCGATGCCGCACAATTGGTGCAGATGTTTCCCGGGCACGACTCGAGACCGCCGCCGCACGCCGTGACGCCATAGGCCGCAACCACTGTGAGGATGAACTTGCCGCGAGAACCCGGAGCAGCTTCGTATAACGCACATCCACCTCCCCTCGTCTTGCGGGCGGTGGGCGGCCGAAGGGGGGAAGCCGGACCACGCGACCCGCTCTCTCGGCTAAGGTAGACCTTCCAGACAGAGGCGGCAACATCGCTCGAGGCCCGCTTGTGGCGCTGTGGTTGCTCCTCACCGCCAGGGCGCAGATCTTCTCACCTTGGATTTCAGCGTGACTCGCAACGGCTCATTGTGGCGTTGGGCCGGACCGATATTGCGGTAGGGATGATTGGGCTGCTAGCGAACGCTCGAGCAACTGAACGTGTTCATACGCCTGGCCCTCGCGGACGCGAGATGACGGGGGTGACAGACAGGTGCGAACGGCAGGCTAACGATTGTGGAGTGCAGATTGCTCGGTGTACAAACTGCACTCGTTAGTCTGTAGTCGTTAATCCCGCAATCCGCGTCGCGTCACGATCACGTTCGCATTCGCGAAGATCTGCGCCAGCTCTTCAGGCCGCAGTGGTAGCGCCATCTCGAGAAGCCGAGCGTTCTGATCGATCTTGAGCCGCACGTCCCGGGTTGGCGGCCAAGACGGCCAATCGGTCGCAAAGACCACGCGCTCGAGGCCGATCTGTCGGATGCGCTCGGCCAGTGTCTGGTTGCTCTCGCGGACCTGGCGGGCGAGTGCAGTATCCGCTCCGGCCGCTTCTGGTTGGAAGACGACCGCGGCTACATCGAAGGTGATCATCTGCGGGTTGAGCCGCCCGTCTGCAAGCGCTTCCGCGAACACGCCAAGTGCAGCATCCGTCGACGAGTCGTACCCTCCCCATCCCGCCATGTGGGCAATCTGCACTGGAAGCCGAGGCGCTTGCGAGAGCACGTCGCGCACGAAGATCCGCGCGTCCTCGGCTTCATACTCCTCCCCATTGCGGACGTGGACGACCGTGGGGAGCTGAAGTCGCTGTAGGTTCTGGAAGACCGAGGCAAGCCGCGCGACGTGCGCAGGGTCGCGCAGGTCAACGTCCGAGTTGGCTAAGTGGAGCTTGAGGGCGCGGAGCCGCGGGTCGTCGGCGCAGCGCTCAATCTCTTCGAACGCGTAGTCCGCGAGCGGGTTCACCGAGCATGCGCCAATGAGGCGGTCTGGGAACATCGCCACCTGCTCGGCGACATGATCGTTCTCGGCTTTGACCTTGGCGTATTCGTCCTCGAGCTCGAGGAGTGGCGAGCCGAACATGTAGGCAATCGAGAGCACAACACCCCGTTCGACCGAAGCTGCGTCCAGCGCGGCGATGGCCTCGTCGGCAGTCGTCGCCAACTTGACCTCGTCTGGTCGTCCGCCACCGAGCAGACGCTCCATCTCCTTTTGCAGGTCCGCGCCAGCCGTACTGCGAATATGGAGATGATGCTCGGCGGCTCGCGCGTACTGTCCAGGCGAAGAAGAAGGGACGGTGGCGGCAGCGGCAGAAAGCACCGCGGCGGTGACGACCGTTGCGAGTTTAGATTTGCGGTTCATACCGGCTGTGGGTGCGTACTAATGGTTGAGATGCCGGGATGTGGCCATTGGTCGCAACAGAAGCGATCCATCTAATCGGCAATTGTCAATCTGCAATCATCTCCCCATCTTCTCCTGAACCCGCTCCAGATTAGCGCAGTATACGGCCATGTTCACGTGGTTCGTCTCACGGCCCAACGCGCACGCCCGTTCGTAATTGGCTCGGGCGTCCTCGAGTCGTCCGGCCGCGTCGTAGGCGTCGCCCCGGCTATCGTAGACGTTGGCGGACGATGGATACACCTCCACGTTGCGCTGGAACACAGCGATGGCCTCATCAGCCTTGTTCTGGCCCAGCAAGCGATACCCCATGCTGTTGACGGAAGCTTCGGGGGTGATAATCTCGTAGCCGAACTGCTCGGAGATCGCGGAATAGTGGGCGTCGAGAGCTTCCAGTCCACCCTCGTCGAAGAGTGCGCCCGGATTGTCGAGGCGCCAGTCGGCGTACAGCGACTCCAGTGCATTGTAGGTGGTCCGATGGGGGATGGACCCGTGCGTTTCCTCCTCCATGTAATCGAAGTGCCACGTGAATCCGTCGGGCGCGTGCTCTTCGAGGATGCCGGCCAATCCCCACGCTCCCGCCAGCATGCGACCGCCCTCGTTGCCGACAGTCATGTACAGATATCCCTCGCCGTCCGGACGAACGTCGAAGAACGCCTCGGCCTTGGCTAGCAGCGCCTTGTTGTCCCACCAGAGGCTCGGGCTTATGGCGATATAGGCATTGAAGACCTCGGGTCGCGTCAGCAAGGCGTGTACCGCGAACAGGCCGCCAAACGAATGGCCCACCAGCACGTTGTACGGGGCAGTGCGATAGTTGGCCTCGACAAACGGCATCAGCTCGTCGGCGATGAACGCCAGGAAGTCGTCGGCGCCGCCGGCCGTAGGGAAGTTCTCATCTGGAGACGAGAGGGCAGGTGTGAGGTCGCGCGTGCGATCAGTATTGGGCAGGGCGACAACGATCATCGGCGACATGTAACCAATGCTCGACAGAAACTGGATGACGCCAGCCGTATGTAGAAAGTGCGCGTTACCATCGAGCAGGTAAAGCACGGGGTACGCGGTGGATGTTTGGTCGGCGCCATCCGGAAGGTGGACGAATACGGGGCGGTCTTCCCCGAGGATCTTGGAGTGGATCGTGACTTGCTCGCCTGCAACGATCGGCGTCGGCTCGGCATTTTGCGCGACGCCTGCAGCCGGGAGCGCTAAGAGTATGCAAATCGAAAGCGGGAGGGAGATTCGATTCATCGGTTTGCCCTTGTCAGGACCCTGGTTGATTGGAGACTCAGGTTCTACCACAACGTCCGGTTCGCGTTCCACCACCGCGGCCTGCGCCAATGCGCAATCGTTCCCCTGCAGTCTACGGCTGTCTGAATAGCGACTGGGAAAGGGTCCTCTCATCGCCACCATCCACCTGATAGGAAAGCCGTAGCGACCGTCCTCCACCAGCTTGAAAGTATCGGATGTGAATCGGATGGAACCCACGGGCCAAGGCGACCGAACCCGACCGCGACATCGTCCCATGCAATCCATCGTTGTCGAGCCGGAACACGTTGGCAAGCCAGAACCGGCTCCCGTCATCGGACGTGAGTGTGAACCGGTAGATCCCATCTTCTTCCGCACGAAAGAACCCGGTGAATGCCAGGCCGAATTGCTCCTCCCGCTCGACGCCCTGGAACGCGACGTTCGTTGCGATCCCGCGCGTTGTGGGCGCGATATCGGTGATCTGATTGACGGACGTGAGCTCGCCTTCAAAGTACTCGTATTCGAGCCCAGGGATCACGGCACTTGCGTCGATCGCCTCAGATGGCCGTAATGTTGCCTTGCGGAAGGTGGTCGAGCGTAACGCACCCGGTTTGCCGCTATCAAGGATTAGGCGGGCATACACCGTCACCGCACCAGTGTCGACACGGAGCTCTACAGGGGCGCGATAGGCCGGCCATGCCATGGTGGGGAGGGAGGGATCCGTCGTGTAGCGAATCTGCCCATCCACCGGCGCCTCCATCATCACCGTCACACGATTCTCGAGCGTGAGCAGATCCTCCATCGCCTGTCCGCTCCGCCCCGTCCGTCCCACCAGTCCCATCTCCACATCGGGCACGCGATAGTTGTACCCAAGCGAATCCAGCTTGCGGAACTGGTTGGGAAGTCGTCGGAGGAATGACTCCCAATCGCGAGTCGCCTTGGGCGACCACAACACCTCCGCCAACGCCACCATCCTTGGCAACACCATGTACTCGGCGTGCTCTTCCGTCTTGATGTATTCAGTCCAGAGTTGCCCCTGTGCGCCGAGGATGTATTGGGCGTCGGTCTCCGACAACTCGTCAGGGATGGGTTCGAACGCGTAGACGTCGTCGAGCGGCGTGTAGCCGCCGATGGCGAGTGGCTCAGCGGTGCGGTCGACCGATTGGTAGTAGTCGAAGTACACGTCGCTATTGGGAGCCATGATAACGTCGTGGCCCATACGTGCCGCTTCGATCCCGCCATCGGTCCCGCGCCATGACATGACGGTGGCTTGCGATGCGAGTCCGCCTTCCAGGATTTCGTCCCATCCGATGAGGCGTCGACCGTGTGCGGTGAGGTAGCGTTCTATGCGCTGGATGAAATAACTCTGGAGTTCGTGTTCGTCTGAGAGCCCCTCACGGCGGATCACTGCCTGGGCGACGGCGCTCTCTTCCCATCGGGTCTTGGGTGCCTCGTCGCCACCCACGTGGATGTAGGTACCCGGAAAGAGACCCATGACTTCATCGAGCACATGTTCGAGGAAGGCGAACGTCTCTTCCGTAGGGCAGTAGATGTCCTCGTACACCCCCCAGATGGTCCCCACCTCGAACGGACCGTCGGTACACGCGTATTCGGGGTAGGAGGCCAACGCGGCTAATGCGTGTCCCGGCATCTCGATTTCAGGAATGATCGTGACGTAGCGTTCGGCGGCATAGGCGACGATGTCGCGAATTTCATCCTGCGTGTAGAACCCACCGTGTGGCGTGCCATCGCCTACGTACGGGTCGAAGTTCCGGGCCACCATCGTTTCCGCGCGATATGCTCCTACCTCGGTCAACCGCGGATACCGTTTGATCTCGATCCGCCATCCCTGGTCTTCGGTCAGGTGCCAATGGAACGTATTCATCTTATACATCGCGATGAGGTCGATGTACTTCTTGACGAACTCCGTTGGGAAGAAGTGCCGGCCTACGTCCAGGTGCATCCCCCGGTACCCGAACCGCGGTGTGTCGCGAATGGAGACGGAGGGAATCGCACCCGCCCGGTCACCCGGGACGAGTTGTGCGAGCGTTTGAATGCCGTAGAAGATCCCAGCGCCGGTGCGCGCCGAGACCGTGATCGAGTCGTGGGTGACGATGAGGCGGTAGCCTTCCGGATGCGAGGAGGCAGCTGGGTCAATTCGAAGTTTGACCTCCCGACCGCCCGACCGCCCACGCGCGTCGGTCGCGCCCCCGAGGAGCTGTGCGACCAGCCTCGCGAGTCTCGCGAGCTCGGGATCATCCTCGGGCGTCGTCGTCACCTCGACCGCGCGGCCGATAGCGAACGCGCCGTCACCCGCTTCAAAATGCTGCGGTGCCGGAATGACCTGTGGCGTTTGCGCGAGCGCGGCGAGAACTAGGAGCACGACTGCCGCTCAATCTGCGATTCGCAATCTGTAGTCTGCAGTCCGCTATCCCCTCGGGTCCACCACCCGACCCATAAAGAGAATCCGCCCCGTCTCCCATTCTTGAATCAACACAAGAAAAGGATGATCGGCGCGGAAAACTACCGGTCCACCAGGTGAGCCGCCCCGGGTTACGGTGGCTGCCGTCGCCGCCGCGGCCTCCGCCCCCTCTTCGTTGACTGCGAGGAACGCCTTGTGCACAATCAGGTCGAGGAAGAAGGGTCCTTCACGCACGATACCGGTGAAGTCGGCGTTCGGACTGAACGCGTCGGTGATCCCCAGATGTTTGAGAGGCTGATTCAGTTCGTAGTCCGTCGCGAACGTGAAGCGAGGCAGGTAGACGTCCACCTCGTATTCGTGCTGTCCCTGTGTCCATCGCGAGAGACTCTCGGTGGACAGATCCGCCTCGAGTTCGGGGAGGTCTTTGACGGCCTTCGGCAAGATCACGAGCATCTGGAGCCCGTACCCCTCGTACGGAAGCGTCAACACCTGATGATGATGAGTCTCCCCGTAGAAGAACTGGCGCTTCTGGTGCATGAGCGGCACGACGGCCGTTTGCCCATCCAGCAAGTGAAACGCCTCATCCTGGGTGACCGCGATATCAAACTGATGCGCCCAGTTTCCCTTGAAGTAGATCGCGTTGGCCAACACCAGTTGCGTGAGGTCACTCAGGTCGCCGGGAGCCACCAGGTCCGTGATCCGATGGTTGGTGTTGTCTTCCACCCAAGCGTTGATCTGGGTACGCGCCGCCTGCTCGTCACCGTAGTCGACGCCCGTGATGAGCACGCCGTAGTACCTGCGGGCGAGATCCAGGAACCTCTCCACTAGCGGGTACCGAAGGTCGGGCCAAAGGCTGTTCGCCAGATAGAGTTCGACCTCGCCCTGGTCCCGGATTGACACCAGCGCCTGTCGCCAGTTGGTGAACCCTTCGTGTACCACCGTTGGGTCCGGGCCAAGATGGAGTGCGGTCGCCAGTTGCCCCGCGGTGTCACCCTTCGCTCCGCCCCAGGTCATCGCGAGCGCAGCGGCGACGCTGTGAGGAGAGAAGAAGAGGTTCCCCTGTGTGAGTCGCAGCTCATGAAAGAGGTCGATGGCGAAAGCGTTGGTCATGGGCGGTCGGGCGGCCAGGCGCCTAGATGGACACCGTATTCTGACCGCATACTCGCCCACACGCCAGCCTGCCCTCTAGACACGTGCCAATGCTCGTACACATTTGAATGAGGCTTGGCCGCGAGAGATCCATGTGTGGGCATCCGAACCGCCGAGATTTCCTGACGACCATGGGCGCGGCGACCGCTGTGGGTATCCCCTCAGTATTTCGCGTGCCAAAGTGGGCCGACCTCGATCAAGGCCGACCGTACCTCGACGCGGCTCTCGAAGCATGGCGTTGGATCGACGCCTCCAGAATCGAGACGGCGTCAGGAGTCACGTGGCCGGCTGACCCGCTCGCCCCCGATCGGCTGGGCGTGACGCTCTACACGGATGCGACCGGGGTCGTCCCGTTTGCGTTGGAGCTGTTTCACATCACGCAGGAAGAGAACTACCTGGCGGCGGCCGCTGCCGCGGTCGACCACATCCTGGGTCAGATCGACGACCTCGATGCGGCAGGTCTGTACACCGGGCTCGCCGGCGTCGGGTTCGTTGCCGCTGAGCTCGCCCGGGTGACGGGTCGCGACGAGCACCGCGTGAACGTTGAGCGGGTGCTGGATCGGCTGGTCGGCAACCAGAAACGCCTGGGTGACGGGGTCGCATGGCCGTTCCGATCCGGTGACGGGTCCATAGAATCGAACGACATCATCAGCGGAACCGCTGGCACCGCGCTCGGATTGCTCTACCTCCACGACCAGTGGGGTGACGAGCGTGCACTGAACGCGGCGGTGGGTGCGGGACGCCGACTCCTGGGGCGCGCGATCGATACGGACGCCGGGATCCGGTGGGACATGTGGCCGGGCTACGCCCGCGAGATGCCCAACTTCTCGCACGGCACAGCCGGCATCGCCTATACGCTGGTCACGCTCCACGAGCGAACGGGAGCGCCGGCGTTCCTCGATGCAGCCGTGAAAGCTGCGCGGTATCTGCAGTCCATCGCGACCATGCAGCACGGTGGCTATCGCATCTACCACCACAAGCCGGATGGCGAGGACTTGTTCTACCTGTCCTGGTGTCACGGGCCGGTCGGAACCAACCGCCTGTTCAAACGCCTCCACCGTGTGACGGCGGATGCCGAGTGGGGGGACTGGATTCACCGCGGCGCCCGCGGGATCATGCAAAGCGGTATTCCAGAGAGGCGCACGCCGGGATTCTGGGAGAACATCAGCCAGTGCTGTGGGGACGCCGGCGTCGGCGAGTTCATGCTCACGTCCTATCGGGAAAGTGGCAAAGCGGAATACAAGGCGTTCGCCGAGCGGATAACAGCCGACATCCTGCGCCGCGAGACGCGTGTGGATGGCGGCCGCATGTGGACGCAGGCCGAGCACCGCGTCCGTCCGGAGCTACTCGTCGCTCAGACGGGGTTAATGCAAGGCGCGGCGGGCGTGGGGAAGTACTTGCTTCACGTCGATCGGATGTCGACGGAGGGCGCGGGTCCCGCGGTGCGACTGCCGGATCAATTTGCAGATTGACAATTGCAGATTGTGGCCGCACCGCTATTCAAGATCGGCCGCCAATCTGCTTTCGTTCATCTGCGATGTTAGTCCGCAATCAACTGCGCCCGCACCGCATCCAACGTCTCTCTCCGGTGCTTGAGCTCGTCCCGGAAGTCTTTGAGATCGGTGCTGGCGATCTCCATGCGTAGGTCTGACACGTAGCTTTCGAGCGCGTAGGCCAAGATCTCGGCTTGCTCGGACGTGAGTTCGATGGTCGGCATCCACCCCTCCCAGAAAGCACTCCACGGAGCAAGAGAGCCCAAAGAATGTGAAGAAGTCATGAGGAAGTAGGGAAGGATCGAAGAGCGCTGAATCGGGGTCCCGTGGGTGGGGTCTTGGCCCGACCGCTCAACCGGCAGCCATACCGTGCGACCTCGGTTCAACGACTACTTCTTGACGCAATTGTCAGGGTCCAAGTCACCGTATTCGAGCGTCTTGACATCGTCAGTGCGCTGTGGAAACCTTCACACAATCGTGAATTTTCGTGCATGCCGGGGCGATAGCCTAGGGTGATGATCCCAACTATTAACTCGTTGGAGGATAGACGCATGTCATATGTTCGTAGGGTCCTACTCGTATTCCTTATAGGAATATTTGGGTCGGCCCCTCTGGCCGCCCAAGAGCAGACTGGGACTGTCAGTGGTCGAGTCATTGATGCCACGACCTCTGAGGTCGTAGCCGGGGCCATCGTGTCCGTCGAGGGCACGCGTCGCGCGACCACGACCGGAGCGGATGGCTTGTTCCGACTCACCGACGTCCCCGTCGGAACGCAACAGATTACCGCTCGGGTCATTGGCTACGGGCCGATCACCCAGCAGGTCACCGTCAATGCCGGGCAGACCGTCACCGTCGAGTTTTCGCTCGAGCGCGCGGTCGTCGTCATGGACGCGGTGGTCGTGACGGGGTACGGTGCCCAGCGCCGTGCGGCCATCACCGGATCGATCGCTTCGGTCTCCTCGGAGGAGGCTGATGTCGGAGTGGTCACGAACGCCAACGATCTCCTTCAGGGTCGAGTGGCCGGTGTCAACATCACCGAGAACAGCGGTGAGCCGGGCGCCGGCGTCCAGATTCGGGTACGGGGTGGCACGTCCATTAGCGCGAGTAACGACCCGTTGTACGTGATCGACGGCGTGCCAATTCAGAACGCGCAAGTCGAGCCCGGCGGGATCGGTGTCGGAGGGTCGCCGGGGTTGGCGCGAAACCCGCTCAACCTCATCAACCCCAAAGACATCGAGTCGATCACGGTCTTGAAAGATGCCTCAGCTGCGGCCATCTACGGTGCCCGCGCTGCCAACGGCGTGATCCTGATTGAGACCAAGCAGGGTCAGCAAGACCGGACGGTCTTTGAGTACGATGGTTATCTGTCAACCGCGAGCAATCCCAAGTCGCTTGACCTGTTGAGCGGCGACGAGTACCGGCAGTACATCCAGGACGAGGTCAATGCCGGGAACCTGCCAGCGTCACGCCTCACGTCCCTCGGGACGGAGAACACGAACTGGGAGAACGAGGTCCTCGGTTCGGCGATCACGCAGAACCACAACCTGGCGTTCTCTGGTGGGACGCAGTCCACGCAGTACCGCGCGTCCCTCAACTACATGAATCAGGATGGGATCGCCCTCAGCAGTGGCTTCGAGCGGTACACGGGGCGGCTGAACGGCACCCACTATGCCTGGGACGACCGGCTCCAACTGCGCATCAATCTGACAGCCTCCCACGTCGACAATGACTATGTGTCGGCACAAAACGAAGGTGGCTTCGAAGGTGACGTACTGCAGAACATGGTCATTTTCAACCCGACGCAGCCGGTGATGGTGACGGACACGGCCACCGGCGAGATGGTTTTCAACGAGATCGGCTCCGGGCGCCAATCGGTGCGAAACCCGGTCGCGTTGGCCGAGCAGTTGCTGGACTTCGCTGGCTCGACGCGAATCCTCGGGAACCTCCGGGCACAGGTCGACATTACCAACGACCTCCAGGGACAGGTGACGTTCGGGGTCGACCGCAGCGAGAGCACGCGCCGCACCTACTTCCCCAAGGAAAGTCCGGTCGGTGCCGAATGGAATGGACGTGCGCGCCAGGAGTCTCGCGAACTCACGGGTGTGACGTTCCAGGGACTGGCTACCTACAACGCCCGGTTCGCCGACCGGCACGATATCGAGATCGTCGGCGGATATGAGTACAACGAGTACACCACGGATCTGTTCGGCACGGAGTCGCGCGACTTCTTGACCGACGCATTTACGTTTGACAACCTGAGCGCCGGTGCACAGCGGGAGCCGCCGTTTTCGTTCCGCGAGGAAAGCCGCCTGGTCGGGTTCTTCACTCGCATCAACTACGGCTTCGCGGACAAGTACTTCCTGACGGGCGTGCTCCGCCATGACGGCTCGTCGCGGTTCGGTGCCAACAACCGGTGGGCCACGTTCCCGGCTTTCTCAGCGTCGTGGCGTATCGGGGAAGAGAACTTCATGCTGAACTCGCCGTTCTCGGAGCTCCGTCTCCGGGGCGGGTACGGTATCCAGGGGAACGAGGCCGTCCCGGCCTACGCGTCCCTGATCCAGTTGAGTCCTGGCGATCGGTATCCGTTTGGCCAGACGCCCGTAGTTGGCGTGGCGCCGACGAGTAACCCGAACGAGGATCTGAAGTGGGAGAAGACGTCGCAGTTCAACATCGCTGTGGATTTCGGGTTCGCCGACAACCGCATCTCCGGCAGTCTGGAGTACTACGTCAAGAACACGACCGACTTGCTGTTGGACGTGGTGGTGCCGCAGCCGGCCGCCGTCACGACGCGACTGGAGAACATCGGTGAGGTCTCGAACAAGGGTATCGAGGCGACGTTCGATGCTGTGCTCACGAATCGCCCGGGCCTCAGCTGGGATGTTGGCCTCGTGTTCGCCACGGAGTCGAACGAAGTGAAAGACCTTGGTGGCCGCCTGTTCATTACGACCTCCAGCGTGAGCGGTCAGGGTCAATCAGGTCAGCGCTCACAGCGCATCATCCCTGGCTCTCCGCTAGGAACGTTCTTCGGCCCCGAGTTCGTGGGTGTCGACACTGCCGGCCGGCAGTTGTTCAATGACTATGACGTTACGCGCGACGCGACTGGTGCCGAGACTGCCCGGACGTTGGTCGGCGAAACCACCGCACCCGACGGCGACGACTTCGTTCCGATCGGTGATGCCAACCCAGATTTCGCGATGGGGATCCGCAGCGCACTGCGGTGGGGCCGGTTTGACGCGAGCCTCTTCGCACGCTGGGAACAGGGCCGTGACGTATTCAATAACACGTCGTTGGTGTATTCCACGAAGAGCAACGCGCTACAGAACAAGAATTTTCTGCGGGAAGCGCTGACGGACCCGACGGACATTTCCCAGCCTGCCATTTACTCGTCACGATGGATCGAGGACGGTTCGTTCTTCCGCCTCCAGAACATCACGGTTGGCTACAACTTCGACCTGCCCGAGTTCATAGGCACCGAGCGCTCGGCTCGAATCTACGTGTCGGCCGACAACCTGTTCCTACTCACGGGCTATTCGGGCTATGATCCAGAGGTCCACTCGGCTGTTGGCTTAGCCTCCCGCGGCGTCGATTACCTCAGCTATCCGAGGCCGCGCACTTTCACGACCGGCTTCCAGGTGACGTTCTAATGCGGGGCTCAACGACACGGGCGCATGCCCACCGAACGGCACAGATGGAAGGACATTGCGAACCCTGCAACCCTCGGAATATCATGAAGAAACCACGCAAGCAACATTCGATTGGGCGAGGGGCGCGCAACACGCTGCGTCTCCTCTTCCCAGCCCTTGCACTGATGTTCGTGCAAGGTTGTACCGACCTCGATATCCCGCCGACGAGTTCGATCACGCCCGAGAACTTCTATCAAAATGAAGAAGAGGTGCTCGGCGGGCTGGCGGCGGTCTATCACGAACTGAACGTCGACGGCATGCTGTGGTCGTATTGGAACATGAGTCAAGTCACGTCAGACGAGATGATCGTGCCGACGCGTGGCAGCGACTGGTTCGACAATGGCCGGTGGTTGGAGATCCACAAACACACGTGGGGCGCCAACAGCACGTCCGGGCTCGACGACGTCAACCGCATCTGGACGGATTCATTCCGCGGGGTCCTCCGGGCCAACGTGCTGCTCGCGTCGTTGGAGAACGTGACAGTGGCGAATCAAGCGGCGATCGCGGCCGAGGCGCGCGGGCTTCGGGCGTACTACTACTACATGTTGCTGGACATGTTTGGTGGTGTGCCGATCGTGGATTCGACGACCATCGAAGCACGGCCGCGCAACACGGCGCGTGAGGTATTCGATTTCATCGACGCCGAGCTACAGGCGGCGCGTGCGGACCTGCCGGCCTCGTGGCCAGCCTCGGATTACGGGCGTATGACACAAGGAGCGGCCGACGCCATCTTGGCGAGCCTGTATCTGAACGCTGGAGTGTTCACGACGGACACGCCGAACGCAACCGCGTATAATTCGTGTGCAGGCGTGACGGTGGGTGGCGGCACCGCGTGCGACGCCGCCATTGCGGTCGCCGATCGCATCATCAACTCCGGCGTGTACACCCTGTCCAGCGATTTCCACGATAACTTCGCGCCGGACAACTTCAACTCGCCGGAGAACATCTTTGTCGTCAACTTCCTACCAGAAGCTGGATTGGGTCTCAACATGATTCAGAGGGCCCTCCATTACCGGCAGTTCAATCCCGACCCCTGGAACGGATTCGCCGCCCTTGCGGAGACATACAATGCCTTCGATGCAGACGACACACGACGGACAGTGTTCCTCGAAGGGCCACAGGTGAACATCGAAAGTGGTCTGCCGGTCACGGAACGCGACGACGTGACACCGCTCGTGTTCACGGTCGACATTCTGGATGAGACCGCCGCCGGTGAGGGTGAGGGCACGCGGGTCATGAAGTGGCCGCCGGACCCGAACCACGTCGCCCAGGACAACGGGAACGACTACACCATCTTCCGTTTGGCCGAGATCTACCTGATCAAGGCGGAAGCGGAACTGGAGGGCGGGACGGGTAATCCGCTCGCGCTCGTGAACATGATTCGTGCGCGCTCGTTCGAGCCCGACGAACCGCTTGGGGCAGTCGACCGTGACGTGATCTTGGCAGAGCGTCTCTTCGAGCTCACCGCGGAAGGCAAGCGGCGCCAGGATCTGATTCGACACGGGAAGTTCACGGATGCGTGGTCGTTCAAGGCCGCGAGTGCACCGCACTACGTGCGGATGCCGATCCCGCAGCCGCAGTTGGATGCGAACCCCGAACTCACACAGAATCCCGGGTACTGATATCGAGGAGGGATCCTGCTGACGTCGATGCCACGGCCTGCTCTCGGCACGAGAGCAGGCCGTTGGTTTTCCCTCCCTAACCGCCCAGCGCTCCTCGTGCTCGGCGCGAGTGTGGCGTGTTCCGGATCGGATCAAACGCGTTCTGTCGGTCGGGTTGGCGACGTACCGCCAGTGGAGAACCGGCTCTTCACGGAGCTTCCGCCGGCCTATACAGGCGTCAGCTTCGAGAATCGACTCGAGAACACGCGCGCGCTCAACGTGTTCACCTACCGGAACTACTACAACGGGGGTGGCGTGGCCGTGGGCGACCTCACCGGCGACGGCCTGCCCGAGCTGCTGCTGACATCCAACCTCGGTGACAACCTCCTCTACGTCAATGAAGGCGGGTTCTGGTTCCGCGATGTGACACGGGCGTCCGGCATCGCCAATGATGGTGACTGGACGACCGGTGTCACGTTTGTCGACGTGAACGGAGACGGACTGCTCGACATCTACCTCTGCTATGCCGGCGTCGAAGAAGGCGAACGCCGCGCCAACGAGCTCTATATCCATCAAGGCGTGAACGAGGACGGAATTCCGACCTTCGCTGAAATGGCCGCAGAGTACGGGATTGCCGACGAGGGTGCTTCTACTCATGGCGCGTTCTTTGATTACGATCGTGACGGGGATCTCGATCTCTACATCCTGAACAACTCCCCTCGCCCGGTGAGTAGCTTCGGACTCGAGAACATCCGGAACACGCGGAACGCGTTAGGTGGTGACCGCCTTTATCGGCACGATGGCGACCGATTCGTCGACGTCAGCGAGCAGGCCGGCATCTTCAGCAGCGAAATTGCGTTCGGCTTGGGCGTGGCCGTCGGTGATGTGAACCGCGACGGCTGGCCTGACATCTACATCTCAAACGATTTTTTCGAACGGGACTATCTCTATCTGAACAATAGAGATGGAACGTTCACCGAGCGCCTCGACCAGCAGATGCCCATCATCAGTCTCTCTTCGATGGGCCTGGACATGGCAGATGTCGACGACGATGGATGGCTCGACATCTACGTCACCGACATGCTCCCTGAAGATGATTATCGACTCAAGACCACAACCACCTTCGAGACATGGGCCAGCTACCAGACGCGGCTGGCGTACGATTACCACCACCAGTTCACGCGCAACATGCTGCACCGGAACAATCGCAATGGCACCTTTAGCGAGATCGGATTGCTGGCGGGTGCGGCGCGCACGGACTGGAGCTGGAGCGCGCTGATCGCCGATCTCGATCTGGACGGTCACAAGGACATCTACGTGACCAATGGGATCCTCGGTGATGTCACGGGCCAGGATTTCGTATCGTTCCTGGCTGACGAGGAGACCATGCGGGCAGCGGCCCGAGGGGAGCAGGTCGATTTTCTCGGGCTCATCGAAGTCATGACGTCGACGCCCCTGGCCAACTACGCGTTCCAGAACAGTGGGCATCTCACGTTTGCCAATGCGAGCGCCGCCTGGGGTCTGGATCACATAGGGTTTTCCAGCGGAGCATCCTACGGTGATCTGGACGGCGACGGCGCGTTGGATCTCGTGGTCAACAATGTGAACGAGCAGGCGTCGATCTTCCGGAACAACGCGCGCGCCCTGTCAGATCATGGCTCCCTCCGCATTCTCCTCGAGGGTGAAGGCCTGAATCGGTTTGGAATCGGTGCGAGGGTCACGTTACGGGGTGGGGATCGGTCGTTCGTGCAGGAGTTGATGCCGGCGCGCGGGTTCCAGTCAAGCGTGGACTATGTTCTGACGTTCGGGGTTGGCGCGTTGGACACGATTGCATCGCTCACGGTCGAATGGCCGGACGGGAGCGTGAGCCAGCTGTCTGATGTACCCGTGAACCAGCGTCTGACGGTCCGGCAAGCTGAGTCCACGGCAACGCCTCCCGCGCCCCAGCGGTCGCCTGCGCCCAAACTCGTGGACGTGACCGAGCGCATGGCACTCGATGTCGTGCATCGGGAGAACGCTTTTGTCGATTTCCGCCGTGAACCGTTGATGCCCAAAATGCTGTCTATGGAAGGTCCATTCATGGACGTGGCAGACGTGAACGGCGACGGCCTGGACGACATGTTCATAGGAGGGGCGAAGGACCAGGCCGGGCGACTCCTGGTGCAGCAGCGCGACGGCGCGTTCGTCAGCACGAATGGCGGCCTATTTGAGCGCGATAAGATCTCGGAAGACCTCGGGGTCACGTTCTTCGATGCGAACGGTGACGGTCATACCGATCTCTATGTTGTGAGCGGAGGCAGTGAATTTTCCGATCTCGCACCGGCCTTGCAGGATCGGTTGTACCTCAACGACGGGCGCGGGACGTTCCGCAAGGCAGGTGGGTACCTGCCGAACATGAACGTCAGTGGATCTCGCGCGGTCCCAGCTGATATCGATGGGGATGGTGATCTCGATCTCTTCGTGGGCGGTCGCGTCGTGCCGTGGCGCTACGGTCTCGATCCGAGGAGCGTCTTACTCCAAAACGATGGCCTCGGCCGGTACGTCGACGTAACGGAGCGCGTCGCGCCGGACTTGGCACGGGTGGGCATGGTGACGGACGCCCTCTGGACGGACGTGGACGGCGATGCGCGGTTGGATCTCGTGGTAGTGGGCGAATGGATGCCCATCACGATCTTCCGCAACACGGGCACCGGTAGGCTTGAGCGCCTGGACCCTCCCGGACTCGAACGAAGCCATGGGTGGTGGAACCGCATCGTCGTCGGCGATTTCACCGGTGACGGCGAGATCGATTTCGTCGTCGGGAACCTGGGGTTGAACTCTCGCCTCCGGGCATCTGAGACCGAACCATTGACGATGTACGTCAAGGATTTCGATCGGAACGGATTCGCCGAGCAGATCGTGTCCCAATCCGTAGGCGGCGTCGACTACCCCCTGGCGCTGCGCGACCCGCTTCTCAATACCCTTCCGAACTTGAAGGCGCGCTACCCCATGTACGAGACGTACGCTCGCCAGACCGTATCTGACATTTTCGGGCCTGAGGAGCTGGGAGACGCCGTCGTGAAACGAGCATACACCTTGGCGACTGCGCTCGTGCGCAACAACGGAGGTGGAACATTTACGCTCGAACCACTACTGCTCGAAGCCCAGTTCGCGCCGGTGTACGGTATCCTCCCCGGGGACTTCGATGGTCAGCCGGGTCTCGATCTGTTGATGGCAGGAAACTTTGACGGACTTCAGCCGGAGATTGGTCGGATGAGTGCCAGTTACGGTTTGCTGCTACGTGGGGGTGATGGAGCGGGAAGGCTCACTCCCGTCCACGCAACCGAGAGTGGGTTTGTCGTCACGGGCCAGGCACGCGACATTCAACGGCTCCGGATTGGAGGTCGGGATCTTGTGATCGTCACCCGAAACAATGACAGGCCACTCGTGTTTCAGATCGGCGAAGAGAGGGGAAACTAGTGCGGTACGGCCGTCAGCGATCTGACTGTTTGGTCTTGACCACAATGACGCCGTTGGCGCCTCGCACGCCGTACATGGCCGTGTCGGTTGGGTCCGTCAATACCTGGATGCTGGCGATGTCGTACGGATTGATGCCGAACAACGCACCGTTTGGTCCCGGCCGGACGGCGATACCGTCGATGACGTACAGGGGTTCCTTGTTGCCGCGGATGGTGCTCGTACCTCGGATCCGGATCTTGATGCTCGCCCCGGATCGCTCCACCCACACGCCGGGGAACCGCCGCATGAGGTGTTCTTCGATGGGTTCGCCAGGATTGCGGTCGATATCTTCGGCGGTGACCGCTCGGTCAGGCGTGGCCTCCCCGGGAGTCTCCTCAGGAGCGTTCTCGGGTTCGGGCTGTTCTGTTCCGGCGCCGCGCGCGCATCCCGCGCATCCTAAGAGAAGCACTGCAACTGAGGCAACCGCGACCGGAACCCGACATATCGCCATGCTAGAATATACCCCACGGCCCACGTCGACGTTCAATCCGGCCCGCGTGGGGCCGGGACTCACGATCAGGGAGAGAGACGCATGAGGATGGGACGTTTGGCTCGCTTCGTTGGACTCACCTGGACCATCGCACTGGCACTGCCCACTATTGCCGCCGCTCAAGACCGGCACCGCGTAATATCGCCCGATGGTCGCAACGAAGTGACCGTCGAGATCACCGACGGGGGGCTCTTCTATAGCGTGGCCCGGGACGGCCGCCTGGTGATGCTCCCTTCGCGCCTCGGCTTCGAATTCCAGGGAGCGGCTCCGCTGAGGGACAACCTCCGTATCGTGGACACCGGTCGCCAGATGGTCGATGAAACGTGGACCCAGGTGTGGGGCGAAGTCGCACAGGTGCGGGATCACCACAATGAACTGCGCCTTGAGGTTGCCGAGTCCGGGCAAGCGACACGACACGTTGCCGTGGTCTTTCGCGTGTTTGACGACGGTATCGGGTTCCGCTACGAGCTGCCCGCACAGCCCAACCTCGGAGCGTTCGAGATTATTGAAGAATTGACGGAATTCCATCTGGCCGATGCCGCCAGGGCGTGGTGGATCCCGGCCAACCGTTGGAACCGCTACGAGTTCCTGTACTCGGCTTCGCCGGTCAGCATGCTCGACACCGTGCACACGCCAGTCACCTTTGTGGCGAACGACGGGCTCCACATCGTCATCCATGAAGCCAACCTCGTCGAGTACGCAGCCATGAACGTTGCCAATGCCGGTGACAGGCGGCTGCACGCGACGTTGGCTCCCTGGAACGACGGAGTGAAGGTGCGTGGCACGACCCCGTTCGTGACACCGTGGCGGACTATTCAGCTGGCCGACCGCGCCGCGGACCTAGCCCCGTCAGTCTTGGGATTGAATCTGAATCCCCCCAACGTGCTGGAGGACACCGACTGGATTGAGCCGCAGAAATACATCGGCATTTGGTGGGGCATGCACATCAACCAGATGACGTGGAGCTCGGGGCCCAAGCACGGTGCGACGACGGAGAACACGAAACGTTACATGGATTTCGCGGCGGCAAACGGGTTCGGTGGCGTACTCGTCGAGGGATGGAACGTCGGGTGGGATGGGAACTGGATCGTGAACGGCGATCTTTTCTCGTTCATCGAGTCGTACCCTGACTTCGACATGCGAGCGGTCGCCGACTACGGGCGGGAGCGTGGGGTCCGACTGATCGGCCATAACGAGACGTCTATGGGCGTCGAGAACTACGAAGCACAGTTGGAGGATGCGTTCTCCCTGTACGCGTCGCTTGGAATGAACGCGGTCAAAACCGGGTACGTCGGTGACGTCACGCGGGATGGCCACGCCCACCACGGGCAGTACATGGTGCGGCACTGGCGGAACGTGATCGAGACGGGTGCGCGCCACGGTATCATGATCAATGCGCACGAACCCATCAAAGATACGGGCGAGCGTCGGACCTACCCGAACATGATGACGCGCGAAGGTGCGCGGGGACAAGAGTACAACGCGTGGTCGGGTGAGGGAGGCAACCCGCCGGAGCATGAGACGATTCTCTTCTTCACGCGGATGCTGGCCGGCCCGATGGACTTCACGCCGGGCGTTTTCGACATCATGATCGAAAGTGCCAACGGCACTCCGCGGGCACCGGAAGAGTCGCGCCTTCGCACGACCCTCGCCAAACAGCTGGCGCTCTACGTGGTACTCTATTCACCGCTCCAAATGGCGGCCGATCTGCCAGAAAACTACGAAGGCCAGCCAGCGTTTGAGTTTATTCGCGACGTGCCGGTCGACTGGGAATACACGCAAGTGCTCGACGGGAAGATCGGCGACTTCGTGGTCGTCGCGCGCCAGGAGCGCGGGGGCGATGATTGGTACGTGGGGGCCATCACCGATGAGGAAGCTCGCACGATGGACATCTCGCTCTCGTTCCTGACACCAGGACAGCGGTACGTCGCCGAGGTGTATGCGGACGGGCCGGGGGCGCATTGGCTCCATACCCCGTACGCCATGGCAATTTCCGAGGGGATCGTGGATTTTCGGTCGCAGCTCACACTCGTGCTGGCGCCAGGCGGTGGGCAAGCCATTCGCATTCGGCCGGTGCAGTAGCGCGGCTGTGAACCCGCGACGGCGTCGTCGGGCTCCCTCGGTGCGCTACCCCTTCGCGCTCATGGCCTGGGCCTCGATCCTGGGGATGGGTTGCTCGTGGGGTGAGCGACCCGCGCCCTTGTTTGAATCGCTTCCGGCGGACCAGACCGGCGTCACGTTTGTCAATGACGTTCCCGACACGCCCGAGTTCAACATCATCAACTACCTGAACCACTACAACGGTGGCGGGGTCGCGGCCGGCGACGTCGATGGTGACGGTCGCCCGGATCTGTACTTCACGTCCAACCTCGGGACCGACCGCCTCTACCGAAACGCCGGTGACTTTCAGTTCGAGGACGTCACGGAGTTGGCCGGCGTCGGTACCGCGGAAGGGTGGAAGAGCGGTGTCGCCATGGCCGATGTAAACGGTGACGGGCACCTCGACATCTACGTTTCCACGGTGAGCCACCTCAGCCTTCGCGGAGCCAACGTGCTCTACGTGAATGATGGTGACGGCACGTTCACGGACCGCACCGCCGAGTACGGACTCGAACACACTGGATACTCCACGCAGGCCGCCTTCCTCGACTACGACATGGACGGCGACCTCGACATGTACCTGTTGAACCACTCGACCCACGAGATTCGCGGCAGCGCCTGGAACCCGCTGCGGGAGGATCGCCACCCCGAAGCCGGCGACCGGCTGTTCCGGAACGACGGCGCCCGTTTCGCCGATGTCAGCGACGCGGCCGGCATCTACGGCGGGGTCGAAGGCTATGGACTCGGGGTAGTGCCGACCGACGTGAATCTTGATGGCTGTCCGGACCTATTCGTCGCCAATGACTTTCACGAAGGTGACTTTCTCTATTTCAACAACTGCGATGGCACGTTCACCGAATCCATCGCCACGGCCACAGGGCATACCAGCAAGTCGTCCATGGGGGTCGATGCCGCGGACTTCAACAACGATGGCCGGCCGGACCTGGCCGTGCTCGACATGTTGCCCGTACGCGAGGACATTCTGAAGACGTCCTCCAACGCCGAGGACATGACCGTCTACAATCTCAAACAGGAAGCTGGGTATCATCATCAGTTCGCGCGCAACACGCTCCAGCTGAACCGCGGTCACGGTCTCTTCAGTGACATTGGGTACCTCGCGGGAGTCCACGCGACGGATTGGAGTTGGACTCCACTTTGGGCCGATCTCGACAACGACGGGAACAAGGATCTGTTCGTCACCAACGGGATTCCTCGGCGGCCGAACGATCTCGACTTTATCGACTATGTGGCCGCGCGCCCCGTCCAGGCGCTGCTCCAAGAGGGGTTCACCCAAGACGTTCTTGAGGATGTCCTCGCGCGCATGCCGCACGTGCCGCTCGCGAACTACGCGTTCCGCAACAACGGGGATCTGACGTTCACGGACATGGCTGACGCCTGGGGACTGGCGGAACCGGGATTCTCCAACGGCGCGGCGTATGTGGATCTCGACGGCGACGGTGCGCTCGATCTGGTCGTGAATAACGTTCGGGCCCCCGCGTCGATCTACCGCAACCTCGCCCGGACCGTGAACCATCATCACTACCTCGCCGTGCAGTTACGCGGCGCAGGCCGCAACACGGCTGGTATTGGCGCCAAGGTGTTTGTGACCCACGATGGCGTGACGCAGCTCGTCGAGCAGATACCTACGCGAGGCTTCCAATCCTCTGTGGATTCGCGACTGCACTTTGGCCTCGGGGTTTCAGCGGTCGTCGATTCCGTGCTGGTCGTGTGGCCGGATCGTCGGTATCAGGTCGTCACGGACGTGTCGGTCGACCAGACGCTCACGCTCGAGCAGGATGAGGCCGCTGGCCGATACGCCTACAATGCCGGCGCGGGCCAATCCACGTTTGATGACATCACGGACCAACTCGCGCTCGGGTATCGGCACGAGGAGAACCAGTTCTTCGATTACACGCGCGAGCCGCTGATTCCACATCAGCTCTCCACCGAGGGACCGGCGCTCGCCGTCGGCGACGTGAACGGCGACGGGTTGGACGACGTGTACGCTGGTGGTGCCAAGTGGCAGGCCGGCCAGCTCTTGGTGCAGCGCGGGGACGGAACCTTCTGGCCCGCCGACGAAGCGGCGTTTCGTCTCGACAGTATCAACGAAGATGTGGACGCGGCGTTCTTCGATGCCGACGGGGACGGAAACCTGGACCTCTACGTGGTGAGTGGCGGAAACGAGTTCTGGGGCGAACGCCCAGCGTTGCTCGATCGCCTGTACCTCAATGATGGCAGTGGCGGGTTCCGTCGATTCGAAGGCCTCCTTCCCGCGGTTTACCAAAACGGCTCGTGCGTGGTGCCAGGAGATTTCGACGGCGACGGTGACGTCGACCTCTTCGTGGGTGGCCGAGTCGTGGCGCGACGCTACGGTGCGAGTCCGAGGAGCTACCTGTTCGAGAATGACGGGACCGGACACTTTCGCGACGTCTCGTCCGACCTCGCGCCCGACGTCGCCATGGCCGGAATGGTGACGTCCGCCAGATGGGTAGACTACGACAGGGACGGAGGGCTGGATCTGGTCGTCGCTGGGGAATGGATGCCGGTGCGTGTGTTCCGGCAAGAGGAAGGGCGGTTCGTCGAACGCACGGCGGAGGTTGGGTTATCTGAAACCGCGGGATGGTGGAACACGATCGAGGTAGCTGACCTCGATGACGACGGTCGTCCGGACCTGATCCTTGGGAATCTCGGACGAAACTCGTTCATCCAGGCTTCACCTGAAGAACCAGCACGCCTCTACGTGCATGATTTTGCCGGGTCGGGCACGCCCCAACACTTCCTCACGTTCTACAAGAACGCGGTGAGCTACCCAATCGCCGGTCGCGACGAGGTCCTGCGCGCCGTGCCGGCGCTGAGCGACCGGTATCCGTCGTACGCCGACTTCGGTGCCAGCCGCATCGAGGAAATCTTCCCGCGATCCGTCCTGCGCGACGCTGAGCTCCTGGAGGCGTACCGGTTCGAAAGTGTGGTCGCGTGGAACGATGGCGACGGAGTCTTTCGACTCGCGCCGCTGCCCACCGAGGCCCAGTTTGCACCGGTCCACGCCGTGCTTCCGGAAGACTTCGACCGTGACGGGAATGCGGACGTCGTGGTCGCCGGCAATTTCTTCGGTGTGCCGACCGTGCGCGGTCGTTACGACGCCAGCTACGGGCTATTGCTCCTCGGTGATGGAGCGGGCGGGTGGACACCGGTCGACATGCAGAGGAGCAACCTGGTCCTCCGCGGGGAGGTACGGGATCTCGAATTGGCGAGCCGCGCCGGAGGTGCGCGACTCCTTGTGGTCGCGCGCAACGACAACAGACTACAGATTCTCCGCACGCCCTGACCCCGCGGGTTGGGGCATGCTGAAGGACCGCGACGTATACTCGGCAGGTTCTGCCACAGATCTTGAGCCGGAGAGATGCCAGTGGGATTGCTAGCGAGCGTGGACTGGGTGGTGATCGGTCTGTATTTCGCGCTGGTTTTCGGGGTCGCCATTTGGGCCACGATGCGAGAGCGGGCGACGCGCGGCACGTCGCAGGACTACTTCTTGGCCGGTCGCGACGCCGGGTGGTTCCTCGTCGGTGGCTCGTTGTTCGCGTCGAACATCGGGTCCGAACACCTGGTCGGGCTGGCCGGGACCGGTGCGGCGAGCGGCGTCGCGGTCGCCCAATTCGAGGTCTTGGCCTCCTTGATTCTCTTGATGCTGGGTTGGGTGTTCGTTCCGTTCTACCTGTCGAGCGGTGTGTTCACCATGCCGGAGTTCCTCGAACGACGGTACTCCTCGGGTGCCCGGTGGTACCTGGCCGTGATTTCTATCGTCGGCTATGTCCTGACCAAGATTTCTGTCACGATCGCCGCCGGAGGGATTGTCTTCGAAGCGATCATGGGGATCGACTTTTGGACGGGCGCGCTCGTCGTGGTCGTGGTCACCGGGATCTATACGATCTTCGGTGGACTGAGGGCGGTGCTCTATACGGACCTGCTGCAGACGTTCGTGCTGATTGGGGGCGCTGTGGCGGTCACGCTGTTGGGCTTGAACGCTTTGGGTGGCTGGGAGGCGTTGACCACGACGGTTGGACCCGAGTTTCTGACCCTGTGGAAGCCCATGGCGGATCCCGACTTTCCGTGGACCGGCATCCTGTTCGGCGCGCCCATCCTTGGGGTCTGGTATTGGTGTACGGATCAGTTCATCGTGCAGCGCGTCCTGGCGGCCCACGATCAGGATAACGCGCGGCGCGGGACCGTCTTCGCCGGATTCCTCAAGCTGCTGCCGCTGTTCATCTTCGTCATCCCTGGCGTGATTGCCTACGCGTTGTCGCAACAAGATCGCCTGGAACTCGCTGCGCCAGACCAAGCGCTTCCGACGCTGATTGCGGTACTCTTGCCAATCGGCGTGCGCGGACTGGTCGTGGCGGGTCTCCTGGCGGCACTCATGAGCTCGCTCTCGTCGGTGTTCAACTCCACCTCGACGCTCGTCACGCTCGACGTCTACAAGAAACTGCACCCCCAAGCGTCCGAACGGCGCCTTGTGTTGGTGGGACAGTCCACGACCGCGGTGCTCGTCGGTTTCGGCTTGCTGTGGATTCCATTCATGAAGCTCATCTCCGGACAGCTCTACCAGTATTTGCAGAGCGTCCAAGCGTATATCTCGCCCCCGATTGCGGCGGTGTTCCTGATCGGCATCAGCTGGAAGCGGGTCAACGCACACGGCGCCATGGCCGCCCTGATCACAGGATTTGTCTTGGGTATGGGGCGACTCGTGGTCGAAATCGTCCCGTCGCTCCAGGTTGGATTCCTCGAGACGTACGCGGAGATCAACTTTCTCCACTTCGCGGTTCTGCTCTTTGCCATCTGTACCGTGGTCCTGGTGGGCGTCAGCTTGATGACCCCCGCGCCGATCGCCTCCAAGGTGGCTGGGCTGACCTTCGCGACCACCGAGCCGACAACGCCGGCAGAGTCCAACCCGGCGTGGCGCCAGAGGGACCGGGTGTTGACTGGCGTGCTCGTGGCTCTCGTCGGCTTGGTGTGGATCTACTTCTCGTGATGCGACGGAGTCTTTCATCATGACGTGTGAGCGCTGGGTGCGCCTTCTCGGCGTCGGTGTGGCGGTCGGCCTGTTTGGCGCATGCCAGTCCGGTGAGGTCGACCGCGCGGTGGCGCGGTACGATCCGTCCCGCGATCTGGGCCCACTCTTTCATAACGTGCAGATGGCTCGGCTCTTCTCCGACTCAAAGACGTTCGTGGATGCACGCCCGCTCATGGCCACGGACGAGATCCGAGCGCTGTACACGGATGCACGGGCGGTGTCGGGATTTGACCTCACGACTTTCGTTCAGCAGCACTTCGAGTTGCCCCAGCCCTTTGGCGCGAGCTTCCGGAGCGACATCTCACGCTCCATGGAGGCCCATGTGCGGGCGCTGTGGCCCGGGCTCGTTCGGTCGCCGGATGCTACGGACGAGAGCTCGTCTCTGATCCCGTTGCCGAACGAGTATGTCGTTCCCGGCGGTCGCTTCCGCGAGGTGTATTACTGGGATTCGTATTTCACGATGCTTGGGCTGGTCGAAAGCGAGCGCACCGACCTCGTCCACAGCATGCTCGACAACTTCGCCTACCTGGTCCGCACGGTGGGTCACGTGCCGAACGGCAACCGCACGTACTACCTCAGCCGGAGCCAACCGCCGTATTTCGCTGCCATGGTCGGGCTTTATGCCACGGCAACGGATACGGTGCAGGCCCTGGAGTACCTTGATGCGCTCGAGGCCGAATACGCGTTCTGGCTCGATGGCGCCGCCGACCTTGCACCAGGCGAGGCGCACCGCCGCGTCGTGCGCTTGGCCAACGGGTCACTGCTCAACCGATATTGGGACGATCGGCCAGAGCCGCGGCCCGAATCCCATCGCGAGGACTACGAACTAGGCGAGTCGCTCCCGGAGGGGCAGCGCGAGGCACTCTATCGGAACATCCGCGCCGCAGCGGAGAGTGGCTGGGACTTCTCGAGCCGCTGGATGCGTGATCCGGACGACTTGCGGTCGCTCGAGACCACCGACCTCATCCCCGTGGACCTGAACAGCCTCCTGTACCACGCCGAGCGCACGATCGCCGCGTTCCGAGCCTATCGCGGCGAGGCGGGTGACCGTGAGGTGTCAGAGCAGTTTGCTCTGGCGGCCGAGAACCGTCGTGGTGCGCTGCTCGAGGCCGCCTACGACCCCGAGGAGGGGTACTTCTTCGACGTGCGGTGGCGGACTGGAGAGCGCGTGACCGACCGGCCCACCCTGGCAGCCGCAGCGCCACTCTACTTCAGGCTGGCGACGCCGGAGCAGGGTGTGGCGGTCGCTGCGCGGCTTGAGCGCGATTTCCTCGCACCCGGTGGGTTCGTGACGACCCTCATTGCTTCGGGCCAGCAATGGGACGCCCCCAACGGATGGCCGCCCCTGCAGTGGCTCGCCGTCCAGGGGCTCTGCCGCTACGACCGCGCGTCCTTGGCGCAATCGGCCCGCGAGCGCTGGCTCGCACTCAACCGCCGGACCTACAAGGCCACGGGCAAGATGACGGAGAAATACGACGTCGTCGATCTGAGCCGCCGCGCTGGGGGCGGAGAGTACCCCACGCAGGATGGCTTCGGGTGGACCAACGGCGTTGCCCTAGCGTTCGGCGCGCAGGAACGCGCGATGCAGCAGGCGGATACCATCGTTGCACCGTTGGCCTGCGCGGCCTAAGAGCGCCAAGCGTTTTTCGAGGAAGTTTGCGGCCTGTCAGGAGCCGTCGCTCACCTACATAGCGCTGACCGCGCGCGCGGCGGACGATGCCGTGCAGGTGGTAACGCGGGGAGGTCTGCGGCTCGGGTAGGTGGCGGGTGCTACCGGCTCGGTCCAGTGAGTTCGAAGACGTGACCTGCGAGCGGCAACAACTCAGCATGGGGAGCGTAACCATCGATGGCACCGCTCCGCCTGACAGTCAAAGATCTACCGTCCGCCGCTCCGAGTAGGCTCCGCACGTCGTATCGTCCAGCCGGCATCACGTCTCGCTCCGACGAGACAGTGACGTCCGCAAGGTGTTGTGTCCCCAAGTTGATCAGTACCATCACCGCATCGTCACCGTTGCGTCGCAGGTACGCTGCCACGGCACCGTCGCTCGCGGTAAGTGGCACGAGTGTTCCGACTCCAAGCGCCGAACGCTCACTCCGCAGGTGTATGAGGCGCCGATACAGGTTGAGTAACGAGTTGGCGTCGTCATCCTGCGCTTCCACGTTCGCGATCAACGAATCCGGTTGAAGTGGCTCCCAGTACAATCCATCGGTAAACCCTACCCCTGGCTCCTGCTTCCAGTGCATGGGGGTGCGGAGTCGCGGGTCGGGCTTGGTGCCCGTCATGCCGATCTCTTCCCCGTAGTACACGAACGGGAGTCCCGGCATCGTGAGCAGAACCGTCGCAGCAAGTTTTGCGCGCGCGACGTCGCCGTCCAGCTCAGTGAGGGTGCGAGTCTGATCGTGGTTACGGAGGAAGGGGGACCAGCGATGGTGTGGCACCTCCCGCTGCAGGCGCAGCGACGGAGCCAAGAGGTTGCGGGCCGATCCGGTGCGAACCGCTTCGAAGATGGCGTCTGCCACCTCGAACGCGAAGTGTCCGTCGAGTTGATCAGGATAGTACGGCAGCATAGCCCCGACCGAGTCCCACACTTCCCCGACCGTGTAGGCGTGCGGTGCAATGCTACGCACGTATCCCCCGAACTCTCGGAGGAACTCGTGCGTACCGGGTGCGTGTTCCACCGTACCGTCCACTTCGAAGAGGTGTTTGATCGCATCGAGGCGGAACCCATCCACGCCCATCTCATCGAGCCAGAAACGCGCGACCTTTTTGGCCTCCTCGCGCACCGCGGGAGTGTCGTAGTTGAGATCCGGCATCCCGCCCCAGAAGAACCCGTAGTAGTACTCGTCGCGGACCGGGGACCGGTGCCAGTTGTCGCCGCCCCACGGGTTGAGGGTCCCCGGATGCTCCGGCAGGAACAGGAACCAATCGCGGTATGGCGAGTTCGGATTGAGCAACGCGTCCTTGAAGTACGGATGCTCGCCGGAGGCGTGATTGAGCACGAGGTCAACCAGCACGTGGATACCGCGCTTGTGGGCCTCGAACATCAACAACTTGAAGTCTTCATTGGTCCCGTAGTCGCGCTCCACGCGATAGTAGTCTGTGACGTCATAGCCGTGGTAACTGGGTGACTGCGAGATCGGCATGAGCCAGAGGCAAGTGGCGCCGAGGTCGCGCTGGGAGGCGGGATCGCCGTCGTTGATGTAGTCCAACTTTTGGATCAAGCCGCGGAGGTCACCCACACCGTCGCCATCGCTGTCATAAAACGAGCGGACGAAGATCTCGTAGCAAACACCGCTCCGTCTCCAGTCCGGTTCGGCCGCCGCCCCGTCTTGGCCAACAGCGACGTGCGGGAACACCACGAGCGCGGCGATGATCACGGTGAGAGCGGCTCGTAGCTTCGACATGTATCACAGGCCTTCCATGGGGTGCGGCGCTCAACCTAGTCCAGCGTCAGCACTCCCACAAGCATGCGACTGACCGTCGCATGCGCCGTGCAAGCCACGTACATTTCCATCGCCGGTCAGCGATCCTTTCACACACGATCTCGGATGGTACACGGGTGCTGCGACACGCAACTGTCCTCGTTGTGTTGGGTCTCCTCCAGGCATGTCAGGTGCCGCCAGGCGTGGAGCAATCCCCACAGTTAGCGTTTCCAGAAGCAGGCGTTGACGACCCCGCAGCGTACGAAGGGTACACGACCCGCTTCTTCCGAGATGCAGATCGCAACGTCCTCCAGGTCTACCTCGATACGCGCCGGGGCCGCGTGGTGCATCTCTGGGCTGATGCGGCAAATGCGAGCGCATCGTTCACGATCCGTGATCCATCGGGTGCCCCCGTGGTGCTCGACTGGGGTGGGCCGGGTGCGATTGTGTCGCGGGACGAGCAAACGCGCGTCATGCGGCACCGACTCACGTCAGCGTCCAACGCGCTGGCCATTGGCTGGTTTGTGCTCGGCACCATGCGGCAGGAGCGGGACTTCCAATACTGGGAATGGGACCAGCGAGCGTATGACGACGAACAGTTCGTCCTTGCTGAGTTCGCGGAACTCGTCGAAAGCATAGAGCGGTTACCAGCCGACGAACAAGAGCGGCATCTCTCGCTCCTCAGTGCCGGTGATCTCGACGGGCTGCGTAGTCGACTGACACCGACGCTCAGCATCACCGAGGGCGACGGTGTGTGGTCCGTGCTGGTTGAACACATGAGCATGGACGGCCGGAACCGAATAACACTCGAGTTGCGTGGGGACGCGGAGGTGTCAACGGCAACGCTCGACGGCGATTCAATCTCGGTCGCAGCAAGGTCAGGCGCCAGCCTCGAGTTCGAGGTGATTGCCACGAGCGACTTCCCCACACTCACGCCGCTCGAACGCGGCAGGATATTCAACGACGCGTTTGAGGAGTTCCTCGTGCGCGAGCGGAACGCGGCGGAGGCCGGAGGCGATGCCGAGGCACGTGCGTTTCGACGACTCGAACGCGAGGTGCGCGGCCTGGAGCTGTTGAGCTTCGAGGAGAAGCTGATGGCCTCGATGCCGAACTACGCGACCTACTTCGGACGCGACATGATGATGGCCGCACTGATGCTGGAACCGGTGTCGTCGGTCGACCTCCAGGAACGCGTGATTGCCAGCGTGATTCGCAAGATCGCCCCGACGGGCGATGTGAGTCATGAGGAGGCGCTGGCGGGTCAGGCAATCCGTGAGCGGGCGGCCGAGTACAACGGTGTCATCCGCGAGTGGGAAGAGGTGCGAGACCGCGACCCCTCGGCGGCCGACGATGTGCTCGAGCGTGCCCGAACGCTGCTTGCCAACCCGCAGGGCGTGCTCGAGAACTACCGCATGATCGACGACGACTTCCAGCTTGCAGTCCTCGTCGATCGCTATCTCGCACGGCCGGATGTTCCGGGCGATCGGAAGCGGCGCTTTCTGAACGAACGGCTTGCGAACGATGTGTCTCATTTGGAGGTGTTCGTCACCAACCTCATGCTGGTGGCTCGCCTCTCCCGCGCGTATGCCGAGGAGCCCATAACGGCGAATATGGTGGCTTTCCAGTACCGGGATGAAGGTGGGTGGCTCCCGGGAAGCTGGCGCGACAGCCGTGTGGGCTACGGCGCCGGTCGCTATGCCATGGATGTCAACGTGGTCTGGGTTCCGAAGGCGTTGGAGGCAGCTGAACGCATTTTGCAGGCGCTCGCAGAGCTGGGGTTCAACGTTGAGGATCTCGTGTCACGAGCGTCCCCCAATGGATCCATGCTCGAGACGTACGTTCGAGATCCATCACGGTTGCGAGAAGCGATCGAGACGTGGCGCGGCGCGCGGCGCCGTTTCGAGGTGCGGTTCGATCCCGCCGACATCCGTCGGCGCGTCGACGCGATGCTTGCGTCGATGCAGAGTGGCGAACGCGCCTACTGGAGCGAGCGATTGCGCGAGTCCGGTGATCCACGGCCTCTGGCATTCCTGGCGTTATCGCTCGATTCCCTCGGTCGACCTATTGCTGGTGCGAACACGGATGTCGCGACCGATTTGTTCTTTGAACCCTATACCGAGCGGATTCTGCGAGGCGAGGCCGATCCGGCCACGGTGCTGGAAATGCTGGACGTGCTCGTACGACCGTATCCGGTCGGGCTGTTCGTGCCTGGACTCGGGCCGGTCGTGGTCAACGATGCGTACGCGAGCGCCAGCGTGCAGCAGCAGTTCCGGGACGACGCCTATCACTCGCCGCGTGTGGTCTGGGGCAGGGAGGTGAACCTCGTGTTCTTGAGCTTAGCCCACCAGATCGAAGCGGCCTACGACGAGAACGGCGAATTGCGCGATGACAGTGAGTCGTTCCGCGAATATGTCGCTGGCCTGCGAGAGATCCTCGAGACCACCCGAGAGGCGGTTGACGCATCGAACCTCAGGCACAACGAGCTATGGTCCTACCGAATCGAGAATGGCACACTCCGACCGATGCGATACGGTGTGAGTTCCGATATCCAACTCTGGAATCTCACCGATCTCGCTGTGCGCTTCTTGTTGGAGAGGCTCCCAAGAGAGTGAGCATCGGGCAGGTTTGCAGGATCAGCTACAACAGGTAGCGTGGGCGGGCAACGTATGCTTGCGCTCTCGACGGTAGGCTGACAGTTTCGCGGACGCGATTCCCGCATCGCTCTCATGAGGTAGGCATGCCACAATTCGAGCTCGCGGCCCCCGATCTGGTGATGGTGGGTTTGTACGTCGTCTTCATCGTTTCGCTGGGGTTCTACTTTGCCCGGCGGACGCAGACAACGGATGACTACTTCCTGGCGGGTCGCACGTTGACGTGGTGGCTCATTGGGTTCTCGCTGTTCGCATCGAACGTCTCCTCCAGTACGCTCGTTGGCCTGTCGTCTGCCGCGTTCAGTTCCGGCATCTCCGTCTACAACTATGAGTGGATGGCTGCGCTCATCCTCATTGTGTTCCTGGTGTTCTTCCTCCCGTTCTACTTGAAGACTCGGGTATACACGATGCCGGAGTTTCTGGAGCGTCGGTTCGACCAGCGGTCGCGGTACTACTTCTCCGCGCTGTTAGTCATGATGAATATCGTGATCGACACGGCCGCGGCCCTCTACGCCGGGGCGCTCGTCGTCCAAATCATCTACCCACAGATACCGTTGTGGCAGTCCGTCGTGGCGCTTGGCATCGTGGCAGGTGTCTATACCATCGCCGGTGGTCTGAAAGCGGTGGTGTACACGGACGCCGTGCAGGCAGTGCTACTGTTGATCGGTGCGTCGCTCGTGGCGTTCCTGTCATTTGAAGCCATTGGTGGCTCGTGGTCGGCGGTCGTGGCGGCGGTGCCTGCAGACGACTTGTCCATCGTACGGCCGGCGTCAGACCCGGTGCTACCATGGCCCGGGCTCGTGACCGGTGTGTTTCTCTTGGGCTTCTATTTCTGGGCGACCAACCAGTTCATGGTGCAACGTGCGCTCGGGGCCAAGAACCTCGACCATGGACGTTGGGGTGCGCTCTTCGCTGGATTCCTGAAACTCCCAATCATCTTCGTCATGGTGTTGCCGGGCATCTTCGGTCGGCTCCTGTACTCACCTGCCGACTATCCCGACTTGGCGGCGAATCCCGACCTGATCTTTCCAACCTTGATGTTTGACCTGCTTCCGGTGGGACTTCGCGGACTCATCATCGCCGCGTTGGTTGCGGCCATCATGTCCAGCGTCGACTCGACGCTCAACTCGGCATCCACGCTTGTCACAATGGACTTCATCAAGAAGCTGAAGCCGGACGTGCCGAATCACCGATTGGTCATCGCGGGCCGAATCGTGACCTTCTTCTTCATGACGCTCGCGATTCTCTGGGCACCGCAGATCATCAAGTTCCCGAACATCTGGACATACCTCCAGCAGATGCTCGCGTATCTCGCGCCGCCCATCGTCGCGTGCTTCTTCGCGGGAGTGTTCTGGAAGCGTGCGAACGGGAACGGGGCGTTCGCGGCGCTCGTGGTAGGACACCTGGCCGCTGCGGTCATCTTCGGTTTGGCTTTGGCGGAAGTCATCATCGTACAAACGCAGGCCTTGACACCGGACCAGGCCACGATGGCAGCCGCCGGGACACCGGTCATTCACTTCCTCTACGTCGCACCGATCCTTCTCGGGATCGCCCTGGCCGCTCTCGTGGTGGCAAGTCTCGCGACCAAGGAGCCGGATGCAAACGTCGTTCGGACGTTGACCTGGTCGCCTGCCTTGTTGGCGGAGGAAGCTCCCGCGCTCGCGGCTCTGCCGTGGTACAAGAACTATCGATATCAGTCCGCGGCGATGCTGGTGCTCATCACGCTCGTCGTGATTGCATGGTGGTAGGAAGCGCGAGGGATTCAAAACGTGTCTGCGGCGCCTAAAGCGATTGTTGCGATTGGGGAAGCACTCTGGGACCTGTTTCCGGAAGAGCGACGCCCCGGTGGCGCGCCGTGCAACGTCGCGTACCACGCCAGCCAGCTCGGCGACCTGGGTGTCATTGTCACACGAGTCGGCAAAGACAGATTGGGCGATGAACTTCTCGCGTTCCTGACTCAACGTGGGGTCGATACCGCACTCGTGCAGCGCGACTCGGATAAACCCACCGGAACGGTATCCGTCACGATCGAGGACTCCGAACCAGAGTTCACCATTGTCGAAGACGTGGCATGGGATTACCTCCAGGCGGACTCAGAAGTCCGTGGACGTCTCGATTCGGCAGATGCCGTCTGCGTGGGGTCACTCGCGCAGCGAAGTGCAACAAGCCACGCGGCGATTCGCGAGATGCTTATGGACACGCTCGCACGGACCCTGGTCGTCTTCGATGTGAACCTTCGTCCGCCGTTCATCGACGCCGACGCCATCGAATCGAGCTTGCAGCTCGCTGACGTCGTCAAGATGAGTGCATCAGAAATCGGCGAGCTCGCGGAGCTGCTCGATCGGCCGACGCTCATCCCGTGGTTGATCGAGGACGTGGGTGTGCGATCAGTTTGCGTCACGCGGGAACGCGACGGTGCCTCGATGGTGACCCTTGATGGGGTGACGTCGGTTGGCGGGCTTGAGGTCGATACGACTACCGGTGACCCGGTGGGGGCGGGTGACGCCTTCACGGCGGCCCTGACCCATCAACTCATTCGTGACTCCAGCCCGGAGCGAGCGCTCGATGTCGCGAACCGCTATGCCGCGCTCGTCGTGACGAAGCACGGTGCCATGCCGAGTGTCTCCGGCGAGGAGGTGGCGGCAATCGGATTGTGAGTTGCTCGGGAGCTACACGAGGATCAACGCTTCGTGGGCGCCGAGTGCGAGAGAACCGGCAACGGTGCCGCCCTCGCGCGGTCGGTCACTGGATACGGCGATGCGTCCGTGGAAATCGGCGAGATCGATCGAGCGCGGCTCGGACGAGAAATTGATGGCGACCAGCACGCGCTCGGTCTCGTGCATGCGTTCGTAGACGAAACACTGCTCGGGCCCCGCGTCCAGCGCTCGGTAGGTTCCCATGCGAAGTGCAGGGGACTGCTTCCTCAGTGTCAACAGCCGTCGATACAGGCTCAGGTATGAGTCCGGGTCGTCGAGTTGGGATGCGACGTTCCGATCAGCCCAGTCGCTGCTGAGCGGGAGCCATGGTTCATCCGCCGACGTGAAGCCCGCACTTTGCGATGGTGACCATGCCATCGGTGTGCGGCACCCATCGCGCGTCAAGTGTGGTTCGGCGATGCCCCACGGATCCCGAATCTGGTTCGGGGTAACCTCGGCTTCTCGCATGCCAAGCTCGTCACCGTAGTAAAGGGTCGGCGATCCGCGCAAGGTGAGGAGGAGTACCGCCGCCTGGCGGCTCTCCTCTTCGCCGCGTTTCGAGGCCATGCGTTGGTCGTCATGATTTCCCATGACATAATTAGCCCACGCGCCATCCGGTAACGCGGCTTCGAGGTTGTCGACCAGTGCGCGGACACCGGCAGCGGTCCACGGGACTTTCAACAGACCGAAATTTGCCGGCATGTGCAACTCATCCATGCGCTCTCCGTAGAACGCGACGAGTCTCACCGGGTCGTAGATGTGCAGCTCGCCAAGCGCGATACGTGGCCCATTATACTCTTCGAGCACGGCCCGCATTTCGCGGAAGACGCCATGGATGTCCGGGTGGCCCTGGTCGTGATGATGCAGCTGGGCATCGTACGCACCCAGTGACTTGTGCATGAGGGCAGCCTGGTCCTCGTTGGACGGATTGTCGCGCTCCTCGGGGTCCTTCATCATGAACATCACGGCGTCGAGTCGAAACCCGTCGACGTCCCGATCGAGCCAGAACCGCATGTTGTCGTACATGGCGGACTTCAGTGCTGAGTTCCGCCAGTTGAGATCGGGTTGCTCTTTCAAGAACGAGTGCAGGTAGTATTGGCCGGTGTTTTCGTCCCACTCCCATGCCGAGCCGCCAAACACGCTGAGCCAGTTGTTGGGAGGCGAGCCATCTGGTCTGGGATCCCGCCACACGTACCAATCGCGGCGCGCGGTCTCGCGTGCGCTACGAGATTCGGTGAACCACGGATGCTTGTACGACGTGTGATTCGGGACAAAGTCGACAATGATGCGGAGGCCGGCCTCGTGGGCGCGGGCAACAAGCCGATCGAACGCTGCCAGATCGCCGAAGAGCGGGTGCACGGCACGGTAATCCGATACATCGTATCCGAAGTCCGCCATCGGTGATGGGTAGAACGGCGTGACCCAGAGGGCATCGACGCCCAGCGTCTCGCTTAGATAGTCGATCTTCTCCGTGATGCCGTCGAGGTCTCCTACGCCGTCGCCGTTCGTGTCCTTGAAACTGCGGATGTAGATCTCGTAGACGACCGCACTCTGCCACCACTCGTGTGTCGACTCGCTCACCTCCGTCTTAGCTCGGGCACTCGAGCTCGGGCAGGTCGTCGCCCAGCGAATCAGTATCGTTGTACGTGAGACCGAACCCGTACGGGAAGAGTGGCTCGTAGATCGAGTCTCCGCGATTCAGCGGTGTCTGCATCGGCGCGTTGGGCCAGCTGAATGAGAGCTTGCCGGTGAAGTCGTGGTTGACTTGCCCTACGGTGTCACGGAACAACACATCAGCCACGCCGGCGCCCTCTGTCCCTGGGAGCCATGCAGCCACGAATGCCGTCGACGCATTCAGTTCGGCATTCACCCAGCGTGGCCTGCCGCTGAGGAAGACCGACACCACCGGAATGTCTTGGCTCTTCAGCTGACGGAGCATGGCGAGGCTCTCGCTGTTCTCGGCACAAAAGCTCAGCGTCTCTAGGTCCCCCATCATCTCCGCGTAGGGGTTCTCGCCGAAGACGACGATGGCGACATCCGGCTGTCCCGTGAAGGAGCCGTCTTCACTGATGGTTGTATGACCGCCAGCCGACGATACTGCCGCCTCGATGCCAGCGAAGATCGATGCGGCGCCCGGGAAGTCCGCGTTGGTGTTCTCCGTGCCCTGCCAACTGATGGTCCAGCCACCTGACTGCTTCCCGATGTTGTCAGCCCCGTCACCTGCGACCAACACGTCGAGGTCGCGCGCGAGCGGGAGGAGGCCGCCATCGTTCTTGAGGAGCACGAGTGACTGACGCACGGCCTCGCGCGCGACAGCGCGATGCTCCGGGGCTCCTACCAACGACATGTCACCCGCGTGCGGGCGTGACGAGGGTCGTCCCTTCTCGAACAGGCCCGCCCGAATCTTGACACGTAGGATGCGGCGGACGGCATCGTCGACCCGGCTTTCGGCGATTTCTCCAGCGCGGACCTGCGCAATCGTGTTCTCGATGATGGCTTTCCAGTCTTCCGGAACCATGATCATGTCGACGCCCGCGATGACGGCTTGCGCGCACGATTCGTTGGTGCACCCTGGCACCTCCCCGTGGCCGTTCCAGTCGCCGATGACGAATCCATCGAAGCCGAGGCGGCCTTTGAGAATCTCGGTGAGCAGGTATGGGTTGCCGTGCATCTTCTGCCCGTTCCAACTGTTGAACGAGGCCATGACCGTCTGAGCGCCGGCCTCGAAGGCGGGGAAGTACCCTTGGGCGTGGATACCCACGAGCTGTTGCTCGGTGGACAGGTTATCGCCCCGGTCCACGCCGCCATCGGTACCGCCGTCTCCCACGAAGTGTTTGGCCGTCGCGACGACACGAGAGGCGTCCAGGAACTGGCCGGTACCGACCTGCCCCTGCAGGCCCGTGATCATCCTGCCGGCATAGTCCCGGACGATTTCAGGATCCTCGGAGTAGCCCTCATAGGTGCGTCCCCAACGGTCGTCACGTACCACCGCGAGGGTGGGCGCAAAGTCCCAATCGATACCCGTCGTGGCGACCTCCAGCGCCGTGATCTCACCGATGCGCTCGATGAGATCCGGATTCCGCATGGCACCGAGGCCGATGTTGTGTGGGAACAGCGTCGCGCCGATCACGTTGTTATGGCCATGCACCGCGTCGGTGCCCCATATGACGGGGATCGCGAGGCCGCCCGTCGACGTGTCCATCGACGCGTCATAGATCGCATCGGCCAGTGCGAGCCAGTCGGCCACGCTCGAGTACTTGGCCCCGCCGGGGAAGGAGCCGCCTCCGTTGAGTACGGAACCGATATGGTAGTCGCGAACCTCGTCCGGCGTGATGTACTGGATCTCCGGTTGCGTCATCTGGCCGATCTTCTGCTCGAGTGACATTTGGGCGAGCAGCGACGTGATGTGTTCTTCGAGGTCAGCATCCACTGGTATGCTGCTGGTAAGCTCGGGCCAGTGGTTGTCTGAAGAATCGGAACTCGGGGCGCAATTTGCGAGCAAGACAAGGGCGAGGGACCCGAACGCCATGCACGTGCGGTGGATGCTCATTGCCAGTCTCCTTTGCATCAAGGTCATGTTGGATTATCGGGGCAGGGCTCGGCGCGCCTCGCCGTCGTCGAACCGGTTGACCGATTCGGCCCCGATCGCCGCGAGGCGGTCAATCAAGCCCTGTAGCTCGGTGCGTCTGCGTTGAGATACGGAGCTGAAGATACCGCGTGCCAAGGCGTACATCCCGCCAACCCATCCAGCCGCCACCGCGGCGATCCACGGTCCCGCACCGAGGGCCCCGAGGCCGATGCCCATGATCGCCCCGATGCCACCGCCGCCGCCGCCACCTATGATTCCTCCGAAGAGGCCACCGGCGAGTTCGCCCGTTCGCTCTTGCACATGAATACTCGTCCGCCCCGCGCGCGCCGTCACCCGCACCTGGATGGCTCGCCCGACGCCCTGGCCGGAATGCGCCGTACTCCAAGTGAGCGACCGGCCCAATGTGCCCACCTGCCCAACCGTCGCGAGCCTTGCCTGGACTTCATCGACGATCTCCTCGTAGACTGACGCGTCTACTTCCCCCTCCACCACCCGCTCTAGCGCGATCACGGTCGAACTCCCGAGCCAGACCTCGGCAGTGCCGGAAGCCGCTGGTGGGGGTGGCGGTTCGCGTCGTTCCAAGTTTCGCGCTGCCCGCTCCACCCGTTCCGGCGGGATTCCAACGTCGGCCGCGATCTGCTGAACGGTCCGGATCGACATACCGTTCTCGGTCGGAAACGCGGCCTGTTCCTCAGCCGCGCGCCTGACAATGTCCTGCACCTCGTTATCGCTGTATCGCCGTGCGTCCTTCCCCTCGGCCTGGAGCGCCTGGAGGAACAGGTCGACCGTCGCAAACCGGTTCTGTGGGCGCATGGCCAACGCGCGCACCAACGTCGACTCGATGTGGTGGTCGAGGGCGTCCAACCGTTCGCGGTGCCCGCCGGGAAGGTCGGTGAAGCGGCGGAACTTGATGGATTCTTCGGTCGGCCAGAGTCCCGGTGTCTCGCCGACGAGCATCTCGTAGAGGACACAGCCCAGACTGTACACGTCTGCCCGCTCGTCGAGATCCCGTTGCCCGGTTGCCTGTTCGGGGCTCATGTACCCCGGTGTTCCCACCGCGAGGCCGGTACGCGTAAGGTTCGCGTCGCCGGCTGTGCTGACCGCTCGCGCAATCCCGAAGTCCGCCACGAGGGGATGACCCTCGGAGAAGAGAATGTTCTCGGGTTTGATGTCCCGATGCACGACGCCCAAGCGATGCGCGTACCCGATGGCATTCCCGATGTCGACGGTGATCTCGAGCGCCTCCCGCACATCCAGGGGCGCCTCCCGGTTGAGGCGTTTCCGGAGCGATTCCCCGTCGATGAACGGCATGACATAGTACAGGAGCCCCGCAGCCTCTCCCGAGTCGTGGAGCGGGACGATGTGGGGGTGCGTGAGGCGCGCCGCAATCTCGATTTCCTTCAGAAACCGGTCCGCCCCGAGCGATGCCGCCAGGTCGGGCTTGAGGACTTTGATGGCGACGTGACGATTGTGCCGAGTGTCGCGGGCCAGGTAGACCGTGGCCATCCCGCCGACCCCGAGCTCGCGCTCTATCACATAGCGGTCCCGTAGAGCATGAGCAAACGCTTGAGGGATGTCAGGCATTTGGGGCAGCCACAACGACGTTCAGCGGATCACTCCAACGTTCCTGTTGCGGTCGTAGACAATGGTCACGCCGAAGGGCTCCGAGAGTTCTGCGATGTGCTCGATGATCTTCCGACCCGTGGCGGCATCCGCGAGCACCGGGCGTCCGCGCTGTGCCCGAGCCAATCCGTGCCCCAGCGTGATTGGATGCAAGAGGATGTGATCGAGTTGTCCATCCACGAAAGTCGGTGAGGCAACCACACTCTCCCAGAACACGGGATCACTCGGGAACCCGCCCCCGCGCGCTCGTTCGTTCCGTCGGTCGAACCCATCAGCTGGCGGTGCATTGGCATCGAGCCCCTGGTTCGTGTAAAACTCGGCGGGCAGCAACTCGACCGTCTCGTTTTGGAAGATGAAGTTTGCCAGGCTGTAGAAGATCGGTTTTCCCCCATAGACCTCGATGCCGCGCAGCACATGCGGGCCGTGACCAACCCACATATCGGCGCCCGCGTCGATCACGGCGTGTGCGAACTCCTCGATGAACTCCGCTGGCACGTGTCGTGACTCCGCCGATTCGTGACTGTGGCTGGTGACGATCACCCAGTCGGCCTGACGTCGTGCGTCTGCCACTACCGCCACGACCTCGGCCAGATCGCCACGGTGCACGGTCGTCTTGCGTCCGCGCGCACTCGATGCCACGAACGTGTCGCCCAGGAATCGTACGCGGTCACCGGTCTGATTGAACCCTCGGCCGAGTTCGTCACCCACCTGTTCAAGCTTGTCGATGCTCTCTTGCGATACGTGATACGTCACGTTGTAGCGAATGGGACTGAGGCCGGGGCGGCCACGGATGTCACTACGCTGCGCGCCTGCGCGATCCTCGTCGGAAAACGTCGACGCGACCGAGATCAGGGCTACGCGTCCGCCGCGCGATTCCCGATATCCCGGCGCACGTGCCATCCCGAGGTTCTCGCCCGCACCAGCATAGGTGAGGTCGGCAGCTTCAAGCGCGGTAATCGTCGCGCGCATGCCGCCGGCCGCCCAGTCCATGGTGTGGTTATTGGCCAGACTCACCATGTCGAAGCCCGCCCAGGTCAGCTCGTGCGCGATGCGGGGATGGGCCGCCATCCACGTGCCACCCGAGTGTGCCGCGGGGTACCCCTCGGTATAGGTGTGGAACAGGACCTCGAGATTGACGAACGCGAGGTCGGCGTTGCGGATCACCTCGATCATCGACATGAACTCGGGTTCGTCAAAAGGTGACAGTCGTTGCGTGATGATCGCGTCGCCGGCGAGGGCGAAGGTCATGCGGTTATCGGCACCGTCCTGCGCGTGAAGGTCGGCGAACACGACGAGGGCTGAGACAGCCATCATGGCGAAGCGATAGGTGGGGGTGGGGTTGGGTCTGGTCATGGTACGCTACCTCGAGCGGTGTTGTCACGCGGCGAAGTTGCAGTCTAGGGCGACGCGGCTCAAGTGGGAGTCACGTCACGTGTGGGGTTAGGTGTCGGGCCACTCCGCATCGGCCGGGGCGACGCCGAGAAAACCACAGATCTCGTCTCGGGACCGAGATACTATGAACCCAGGTGGGATTTTGTCGCTGCCGCGTTGCTCGAACATCCGTAACATGCCGAAATCGTAGTCGGCGCGCACGACTAGGCCGACCTTGGAGTTGCCGAGTCGGGCTTGAGGCGTTGATCCTCCACGACCGCTGTGAAAGCTGCGAATTCCTCTTCAGGTGAGATCGCTCCCTCGAACTCGATGAGTACGAGCGCCTGCTTCGGCTTGAACGCAAAACGGTAGCTCACGACATCCCCTCCGCTTTTCTAAGGTACGTCGATCATCCACGCTTGGGCAACGAGGGTTAGGTGGCGTCATCCCATCCAGAATCCCTTGCGATGGGAGATGCCGATCACTTTCGCGCAATGCGGGCAGAAGTAGACGTAGCGTTTGCCCATCATGCCGCGCAGCTCGCTAAACCACAGCTGTGACAGTGGCGTGTCGCAGAAAGGGCAGAGGGGGTCGATCTCGTCATGTTGTTGCAGTTCCAACATTGATCTGATGCTCCGGTAAGGAGTTGGGAAGATATCACACCGCGGAGGGCGCACGAGCGAGATCGTCGCTCGCCTGCCAGCAGCCGGTTAGGCGGCATCAATCCTGCGGCTTCGCGCCCGTCGCTGGTGAGACCAGCATACCATGCCGAAACGTGAGAGCGCCGCCCTGCGGATGCAGGACGGCGCTCCTCGCGGTCGGGAGACGGCCCTCTAGTGCTGCTTGACGGCCAATTCGGTGACGGTCAACTCGAGATTGTGACTCGCGCGAATCCCATAGATTCCGTCCGTTGACGTGATTTTGTCTGCACCCACGACATCGGCACGGTCGAGCGTCTTCACCGCGGTGCCGTTTACCACACACGAGACCTGGTCGCCCAGCACGCGCCAGCCGATCTCGTTGATCGACTCGCCGTTCGCATCAGCCTTGTTCAAGGCCGCGTGCTCTTCACGGTTGACCAGGGTCGACACGTTCGAGCCGTGGAACGTCTTGATCGAGTAGACGCCGGTCCCATAGACGATGCAGTACAGCAGCGTCTCGTTGTCCGATTCGAGGTTGGCACCGCCGATGAACATGCCGTACGGATGCGGATGCGAGGAGGCCATCTGATGCTCTTTGAAGGTCGCCGTGACTTCATAACTGCCAGAGGCTGTGTGGGCGTTGTTCCAGAAGATCCCAGCTGGTCCAACCGAGATGCGGAACCCTTCCGCCGCCGCGGCGAACTTCGAGTCGTTGACCGTGCTGCCTTGTGACATGGGCCGGCGGTCGATACGTCCGTGCCACCCATCGACCTTGATACCGCCGTCCGCGACGCTGCGATCGGCGTCCTGGGCGACGGCCGTGGTGGCAATGACTGATGAAGCGAGTACGAGTGCTGCGAGACGCATGACGTTTCTCCACGAGAGGGGGGCTGGGGATACTGTCCCCGCGGCCGCGCGACGACAAGGGCTGTCTTCTGCTCGAGCACGGGGACGCTATCGAAATGGGTACCCCGCCGGGGTCCCATTGTGGCAGGCCATGCCTAGCCGTGGCGACGGATCAGGTGGGCGTTCCGACGCTTCGGCACGGCGTCACGAAGCCACGGAACCACCTTCCGAAATGGCCTCCAAGCGGTGTAACTGCTGCTCAGGCAGGTAGTTGCCCTGGTTTTCGGACGGTCTTCAAGAGCCGTTATGAGGCTTCCTACCGTCTTACCGTCTTACCGTCCTACCGCCCTACCGTCTTACTGTGTTACGACCTTACCGACCTCTACGTTCTCTCCCAAACGTTGTTCTGCCGGTTCACGTCCGGAAACACCTGTGCGGCGTCCAACTCCACCTTGATCACGCGCGATGAGGTCGAGACGTGGATCTCCGCCGTGGTCTGGCCGGAGAGCCATGTCTCAACGGGAATCTCCACCGTGACGTCTTCGCCGGATGTCGTGGTGAGGGTGATCCGGCTCGGCATTGGGGCGCGGCCCAGATCCTGAACCACGATCGTCGCGCGATTGCCCTCGATGCGCACGTCCCCGATGGCGTGATCGTGCGTCCACGTCTCGTAATACCATGCGCGCCAGTACCAATCCAGATTCTCGCCACTCACGTCGTTGAACGTGTTGAACATGTCCCAGGGTTTGGGATGCTTGAACGCCCAGCGATCGATATAGGTCTGGTACGCGCGGGCGAACCGTTCTTCGCCGAGGAGACCACGGAGCGTCCACAACATCGTCGCCGGTTTGCTATACGATGCCGTACCGTAGGCCCAGCCGTTATTGTGGAAGTCGGACCAGGTCATGATCGGTCCTTCGGCATCACCGGTCGTGATCTGTAGGTACCCTTGATAGTTGTTGAGGTCCCACCGGCGCCCCGGATAGAACTCGTTGCTCGCCGCGGAGCCATTGAAACTCGTGGTGCCCTCGTCCATCCAGGCCGTCCGTCGCTCGTCGTTCCCGACGATCATCGGCACCCACATATGCGCGAGTTCATGTGCGGTGACCGAGTAGAGCCCGGTGTCCGACCGCTGGGTGTAGGGCCCGATCAGCGTCATCATCGGGTACTCCATGCCCCCACCCATGATGTCCTCTCCCTCGACCGCCGTCATGTGTGGGTACGGATAGGAGAATCCCGTCCACCGTGACAGAAAGTCGATCGAGTGCTGCACGTAGCGCCACGCGTGCTGCCAGCGCGGTGCAGACGCGCGATAGATCGCGTTGGCGCGGGCGTACTCGGTCGCCCCGTCGCCGTCGCGGTCGCCGACCGGCGTCCGCGAGGCATCCCACAACGATTCGCGCGTGATGCTATACGCGACGTCACGTACGGAGTCCGCGTGAAAACGCCAGGTGAGGTAGCCAGAGTCGGAGGTGCGCGTGGCAGTACCGGCGCCGAAGTCGTCTTCCGTGATGACGTGGACCACCGCGTCGCTTGCATCGGCCTGCCGCAGGCGATGTTGAATCTCTGACGGCAATGTCTGATCGGGGTTGAGCAAGTCGCCGGTGCCGACTGTGAGCCAGCCCTCCGGTACCGTGAGCGACACGTCGTAGTTGCCGTAGCCCATATAGAACTCAGCGTTACTCAAGAAATTATCCATCTGCCAGCCGACCACGTCGTCATACACGGCCATCTGCGGATACCAGTACGCCAGATAGAAGAGGTTGTCGCGGCTCCACCCCATGCGTGAACCACTGCCCGCCTGAGGGATGGCAAACGCGAAGTCGACCTCGAGTGTCGCGGTTTCACCTGGAAGCAGCACATTCGGAAGCCGCAGCTGCAACGTCGTGCCAAAGACGCGATACCCCGCTCCCGTCTGGCGACCCGTCAGGCGCTGCAACGCCGTACCCTGCGCTTCCACACGGGTGACGTCGACACCCCCCGTTACCTCGGCCGGTTCGTTTCGGACCGCGCCTTCCGCGTGCATGTTCTGGATCAGCTGGAGCGCGAGGACGGTGAGCGAGTCCGGGGAGCGATTGTGATACACGATGCCGACGGTCCCCGCGAGCTTCTTCTGTGCGACATCGAGGCGTGCATCGATCGTGTAATCCGCCCACTGCTGCCAGTAGTTGGGGCCGGGCGCCCCGGTGTGGCTACGCGTGCCGTTGGCCAGGGCTTGCTCGAAGGCCTTGGGCATGTCGACGGGGTAGGGAATCGGACGCGCGGGTTGCCAGGTCTGGGCGGACACGAGCGTGGCGTTCGCGCTCAAGAGTATCGCGACAGTCAAGGACAGAAGCGTGCGCATGATCGGGTACTCGTGAAAAGGGTTCATGGATACTACGGAGGGCTGTGCACGAGGGTCGTGAACTGAGGATGAAGGAGGGGTGAAGGGGGCAGGATGCAGGATGCAGGGCGCAGGGGGAAAGGGAGCGGTACCTGGCGGCCTCTGGGATGACGGGCATCTTTGGCAAATGCGACACACCGGCCGTCCCCGTACGGTGAGACACGTGGGTCCCGCACTCGTTGCGGCCGTCCTCGTCACGACCGTGGGCGCTGCGCAGACGCCCACCCCGGAGTCTATCAAACGACAATTGATCGAGATCGGCTTTGGGAACCCGTACGTCAGCACCGCCGAGATCTACGACACGCTGCACGCCCAAGCGCCAAAGGCGGGCGTTGAGGTCACGAAAGACCACGTGTATGGTGACCACGAGCGACACCGCCTCGATGTCTATCGTCCCGCAGACACTCGTGACGCCGACGTGCTCGTGTACGTGCACGGCGGGGGGTATCGCTCGGGCGACCGGGATATCAGCGAGCATCTGTACGCTAATGTCGGCTTCTACTTTGCGCGGCAGGGGCTCGTCGTCGTGAACGCGACGTATCGCTTGGCGCCGGAGGTCACATGGCCGTCCGGGGCGGAAGACATGCGGGGTATCGTGTCATGGGTGCAGCAGCACGCGCGGGAGTATGGGGGAAATCCCGATCGGGTGTTCATGATGGGTCATTCAGCCGGCGCGACGCACGTTGCGACGTACGCGTTCGACGGACGGTTTCATCTGCCCGACGGGCCTGGCGTGTCAGGCGTTGTGCTGGTGAGCGGTCGCTATACGATCAAGTCGGATCCGGACGACGTGAGCCTTGACGGCATCCGTCTGTATTTTGGAGATGAATCGGCGCGGTATCCGTCACGGTCGGCTGTCTCACACGTGGCGAACAGCAGTGTCCCTGCGCTGTTGGTGATTGCCGAGTTCGATCAGCGCAACCTGGTGGAGACGACGGGCGAGCTGTTCACCGCGTTGTGTGACCGGGACGATGGTCGCTGTCCCCGCCTGCTCCAACTCCCCTACCACAATCACATGTCCGTCATCTCACATATCAACTCGGGTGAGGACATTCTCGGTCACGAGGTGTCGAGAGGCCATTACTCGCAGGCCATCGTGCACAACGGGCTGGTGTTCACGGCCGGCCAGTTACCTTTCGACCCGCGCACCGGCCAAGTGCCGTCGGAGTCGGTGAAGGATCAGACCAGGCAGGCGATCGAGAATGTCGCGAACGTGCTTGCGGCGGTGGGCGCATCACTCAACGACGTCATCAAGGTCACCGTATTCGTCTCCGACATCGGGCTATGGGGCCAGGTGAACGAGGTGTACACCGATATGTTCGCCGACCACAAGCCGGCCCGTAGCGTCGTCCCCACGCGGGATCTGCACAATGACGTGAAGATCGAGATCGAAGCGATCGCCGCGGTGCCACAATGAACGGCCTACGCCCTCCGCCCTTCGCCCTTCGCCCTTCCAAAGGCCTACTTGCGCTTGCTGCCCTTGGTGCTCTCGCATGCTCACCTCAGGCGACTTCCCACCAGTACGACATCCTGCTCCGTGCGGGCACCGTGATCGACGGGACCGGTGCGGCCGGGCGGCTCGCCGACGTCGCGATTTCCGGTGACCGCATCGCCGCCATCGCGCCGGCGTACCCGGAGGGAATCGACCCGTCGCTTGCGCGCACCGTCATCGATGTGGAAGGCCTGATCGTCGCTCCGGGGTTCATCGATAACCACGCACATATTCAGACGTCCGTCGACGACCGCCCACTGCTCGAGAACTTCTTGTGGCAAGGCCTGACGACGATCATGGCGTCGCTCCACAGTGGCGATCAACCGATGCCGTTCGCGGAATACTTGGCATCTCTCGAGATGGCGCCGAACGTGGGGTTCTTTGCGGGTCACACGTGGACGCGCAAACAGGTGCTCGGCTTCGACGACCGCGCGCCGACCTCGGCGGAACTCGAGGAGATGAAGGCACTGGTCGAACAAACGATGCAGGATGGAGCACTGGGACTCTCCACCGGATTGCTCTATGTCCCGGCCAACTACGCCGAAACTAAGGAAGTAATTGAATTGGCCAAGGTCGCGGCGGCGTATGACGGGGTGTACGTGTCGCACATGCGCGACGAGGGCAGGGGGTTGATCGATGCGGTCGCCGAAGTGATTCGTGTCGCCGATGAAGCTGGAATCCCCGCACAGATCCAACATCACAAGGCGATGGGTGTTGGTCAGTTCGGGTGGACGGAGCGCACGCTCGCCATGATTGACTCGGCGAACGCCGCCGGACTCGACGTCGTGCACGATCTGTATCCCTATACGGCAGGAAGCACCGGCTCCACGGTGGTGTTTCCGCCATGGGCATTGGCGGGCGGTAGGGATTCATTGCGCGCACGCCTTCAGGATCCAGAGGTGCGACCGAGGGTGGAAGAGGGGATGCGTGACCGGTTGCGCCACGAATGGACCGGCAACGACCTGCGGCGTATCCAGTTCAGGACGATTCGCGCGATGCCGGAGTACGACGGCAAAACGCTGTGGGACCTCGCGCGCGATCGCGGATTGCCCAACAACGACGAATCAGGTATCCCACTGCTCATTGAGCTGCAGATCGCCGGAGGGTTCTCGGCCATCTACCACGTGATGGACGAGGCGGACGTGATCCGTGTCATGCAACACCCACTGGCGATGTTCGAAACGGACGGCGATCCCATCGGGTACGGACAGGGGTTCCCACACCCGCGCAGCTACGGCGCATTCCCTCGTGTCATCGCGCGGTACGTCCGCGAACTTGGTGTGTTGACGCTGGAAGAGGCGATTCACAAAATGACCGAGATGCCGGCCCAACGGTTTGGTCAGGTCGAGCGTGGCACGATAGCCGAGGGGCAATTTGCCGACATCGTCGTGTTCGACTACGATCGCCTTCAGGATCTGGCGACGTACCAGGACCCGCACCGGTACTCAGTCGGCATGGTGCACGTGATCGTGAACGGTGTCCCGGTGATCCAGGAGGGGTCCCTCACGGGTGCGAAGCCCGGAAGAGTCTTGAGGGGCGGTAGGGCGGTAGGACGGTAGGGCGGTACCGCCTTACCGCCTTACCGCCTTACCGACCTCTACTGCCGTCTGCAACGCTTCCAGGAGCCTGTTCGTCTCCCGCATCATGCTCGTCATCGCGACGTTGTAGCGATGGCTGTCCTCAGCGTCCTCGGCAAGGATCCGCGCCGGCGCGAATCCAGGCAGTAAGCCGCGGCTGAAGCTTGGATCCGGATGAAACGGACTCAATGGGTCGTAGAGAATGCGGTTGAGCGGCCGGAGCATGCGCACGGCCGTGAGATCGAGTTCCGCGCTCGGGGTGGTCGCCATCATGACCTGGAGCTCGCGTGCCACTCGTCGCAGCTCACCTAGCCGGCGCTGCGCTTCGCCGAAGTCGAGCGTCCCATTCGCCTGCTCCTGCCGAGTTTGCATCGCCGCGCCGAAGGCGTCGATCTCTCGGACGAGGTCGAGGGGGAACGCGGGCGAAGCCAGCATCTCGCTTAAGAAGGCCGCATGGACGTCTGCGTCGGTTTTCAGGATGTCGAAGTCCACTTTCGTAATGTCATCTTCCGGCGTGTGCCAAAACCACCATCCCTCGTCTTCATCAAGGCGGTTGTGAATCACCATCAGCAAGGGGAGCCCGACGCCGTTGAACGCCATGTCGGAATTCCGTCCTGCTGGGCCGATGGTGAACTCCTCATCCTCCTTTGGCAACACCGTTGCGCGGACCAACGGCTCAAGGGCTGGGCTGGCATAGGCGTCCCAAAGCCTCGCCCCGATCATTCCAATGGCATCCATGTTGACGTAGGACACGGCGCGATTGCGCAGTTCGTCGAAGAACCGATCGGCGAACCAGGTGGATCCGGCGTAGCGGGCGTTTGAGTGCGCGGGCCACCATGCCATGAGCAGCCCGCGTTGGAGAGACCCACGGTTGGCGTGAAACGCGCGGGTCAACTCGACCATTGCCGCGTTAGCCGCGCCCTCGTCCGTACCGGCTGTATGCCAGCCATCGATGTGCCCGCCCACGAGCACATACGGCGCGCCGTCGTTCCCCTCAGGCATCACGCGGGCAACGGGGAGGCGCACGGGCTTCCAGTGGTTGTCGAGTTCCGCAGTGATGCGCGCGCGAACGGTCCCATTCGCCATGACGCCGCGAATCGCTTCACCGCCCGAACGCGACACGTGCACCACGGGAATCTCGGGCAATCGGTGATAGGATCGGAGCGACGGGTTACCCCACGTGGTCGTGACCGTGAGATCGTTCAGGCGTTCTTCGGGGTTCACGAAGATGACGCCCACGGCCCCCATGAGTTGCAGACGCATCGTCGTCGTTCCGCCGGGCCGCCCGGTGATCACGGCGATGGCGCCACTCACGTTGGATGCGGGAGGCGTGGCGTCTACATCGCCCTGGAGTGTTACGCGTTCACCGGTGCCCCACTCGAAGGGCGGGAGATTACGGGACGTACCCATGTCGACCAGCGGACCCTCGGAACTGCCGCTGGCTGAGAACGCGATCGTGATGGTCTCGAGGTCGATGTCGTGCCCGATCAGATCGACGGCGGCGCTCTTGGGATCGCTCGCCCAGACGTCGTACTCGTGCACGTCGACGGGAATGCCGTCCGCCCGGAGCCACGAGACGACCGAATCGATCGCGGCGTTCTCGCCAGGGCTTCCACCCAATCGGTCGAACTCCACGATCGCCCTAGTCTTGGTCTCCAAGGCGTCGAGCGTAATGGCCTGTTGGACGCGGTCGGCCAAATCCTGCTGAGTGAGCTGCATCGATGCTGCCGACGAGCAGGCAGTCACGAGAACCAGCACGAGTGGAGGACGGCGGCGCGCGAACATGGTGATGCTCCTTACGGTGTCTACCGGGAATTTTCCTCTTGGACCGACGAGGGCAAGGCGGAACGTTTCGCTGGCAGGTACCGGGTACGCAAGGCATCTTAGCCGTATGAAACGACGACGCTTCTTCGCGACGCTCGGTGGTCTCGCTCCCACCATTGGGGCCGCATGTGCCTCGGGGTCGCAGGTGAATCCGAGACTCGACCGACGCACCCTACGTGCGCTCGGAGAAGCCGTGCTCCCCTCGGAGCTCGGACCAGACGGTGTCCGGCGAGTGACGGGCGATTTCGAGGGATGGGTCGCGGCCTATCGCGAGGGGACGGAGTTGCTGCATGGGTACGGAAGTGCGGAGATCGAGCATGCGCCGGAGCATCCGGGTCAGCGGTGGGCTCAACAGCTCATTGGGCTGGATCTCGCCGCCGTCGAGCGATTCGGCACACCATTCGCCGAGGTGGATGTCGGAGGTCGCCGTGCCCTCGTGGAACCGGTGCTCGCGGACGATACGCCGTCGTCGCTACCCACCCCGTCGAACGCTACGCATGTCGCTGTGGCGTTGCTCTCGCATTTCTACCGGAGTCCAGAAGCAGCGAACCTCTGTTACGGTGCACGTATCGACCCACGCGAGTGCCGACCCCTCTCGACGGTCGACGACCGTCCCGCGGCGTCATGAACCGATCATCCGCCCGCCAGACCATCCACGAGACCGACATCTGCGTTATCGGCTCTGGGATCACGGCGGCTCTCACGGCCGAGAAACTGGCAGAGGAGTACGACGTCGCAATCACCGTCATCGAAGCCGGGAACGATTCGGACCCGCTCGAGCAGCGCGCTCGCCGCCGGCAGCGGTATCTCAAGTACGGCGAAAGCCCGTGGACCGACGATCACGTCGACGGGATGATGGCCGACGGTATGCAGTCACGATCGATGCAGGTGGGAGGGCTCGCAATGCACTGGGGTGGCGTCACACCGCGGTTCAGTCCTGAGGATTTCCGTGTGCAATCGCTGTATGGCATTGGTGACGACTGGCCCATCTCGTTCGACGACCTCGACCCTTTCTACCAAGAAGCTGAAGCCCGCATGGGTGTCGCGGGAGAACAGGGCCCTGCGGAGTTCGATCCGCGGTCGCAGGCGTATCCCATGCCGGCGTTGCCGTTGTCGTACAACCTCACGCAGCTCAAGGAGTGGGGAGAGCGCATGGGGATCGCGTTTTGGAGCCAGCCATCGGCCAAAAACTCGATCGCGTACGACGGGCGGCCCGTGTGTTGTCGTAACGACACCTGTTTCCCGATCTGCCCGATCGGTGCCAAGTACTCACCGGACTTCACATGGAACCGACTCCGGCAGGCCGGGAAGGTGGACTTGGTGACCCGCACCGTCGTCAGGCGGCTGGAGCTCGAGGAGGGGACCGACCGCATCGCCCGCGCGGTCGCTGTCAATCGTGATGCACCGGATGAGCCCGTTGAATTCCGTGCCCGTACGTTTGTGATCGCCGGAGGATATGTGTGGAGTTCGCACCTCTTGCTCCTTTCAGCGAACGAGCGGTTCCCCGACGGGCTCGCCAATAGCTCGGGGTTGGTTGGCCGCTACCTCGCTGGGCATCGCAATGTCTCGGCGTACGTCGAGCTCCCGTTGGAGTTGTTCCCGGGCATGAGTGCGCAGCACAGCCTCATGTCGCATCAGTTCATGGCGCAGCAACCGGGTTCGTATCTGCGACACGATCTCCGCATCTGGGAGTCGACGGTGGGGCGCGAGCCAAGACTCCGCGACGATGATGGTGCGCTCCTTTTAGGTGATGCGATGATAGGAGACTGGCGATCGCGAGCCCGACGCGGCGCGGCGCGCGTGCGCGCCTATTATGATGTGCTTCCCGGGCGTGATAGCCGGCTTACGCTGGACGCGGATAGCTCGACCCCCTGGGGTGATCCCAATCCCAAGCTCGAGTGGCAGGATCACGAGGGCTCGCGTGCGTTGCGTGGCGAGACCGAGGAAACGCTGAAGGCACTTCTCGGAGAAATGGCGCGAGCGGGCGACGGAACGATCCTCCGAACGGGGATGAGTGACTTCCAGGATCACCCATGTGGCGGATGCCGGATGAGCGACGATCCCGCACGCGGCGTGGTCGACGGCTGGGGCCGCACCTGGGATCACGAGAATCTTTTCGTGATCGGTGCGCCCACGTGCGTGACCGCGAGTTGCGCGAACGGCACACTCACGTTCGTCGCGTTGGGACTCCGGTCGGCTGCCGAGATCGGCAGAAGCCTCTAGGCGTTGGTGAATCTCTTCAGTCGGAAGACCCCATGACGCTCTGGTCGCAAGCTGCATCGGCAGCTGCAAAGACACCGGAATCGCGCAACCGCTACGTCGACTTCTTGCGCGCCGTTTCCATCATGGCCGTGATCTCGGGCCATTGGTTGGTGGCTTCGCCGTTTGTCGATGCCGGGGAACTCACGCTCAGCAACATGCTGGCGGAGCGTCCGTGGACGCAGTGGCTCACGTGGGTCTTTCAGGTGATGCCCGTGTTCTTTCTCGTTGGGGGGTACTCGAACGGCGTGTCATGGAGCGCGGCGCAGCGCGACGGGAAGCCCTACGCGGAATGGCTGAGTACGAGGTTGCAGCGACTCATCGGCCCGGTGATCCCGTTGCTCGTCGCCTGGGCGATCATCGGCGCGGTGGCCTACCAGGTGGGTGTCGACCAACGGATGATCAAGGCGGGATCCCAGATGGCGCTCGTCCCGACCTGGTTCCTGGCGGTCTACGTGATGGTCGTCGTGCTCGTCCCGCTGACGTATGGAGCGTGGAAACGGTTTGGGATGGCGTCGTTCTGGTTCTTGGTGGTTGCGGCGGTCATCGATGACACGCTGTTCTTTGCCGCGGATCTGCAAGTCGTAGGGTGGGCGAACTACGTGTTCATCTGGTTGAGCGTGCATCAGTTGGGATACGCGTGGCGAGAGGGTCGCATCGCGGGTCCTCGTACAGCATTGCCTTGGGCAGTCCTTGGCGCGGTCGCGCTCGCGCTCATGGTCACGGTTGGACCGCACCCCTTGAGTATGGTGACGGTTCCCGGGGAGGGCGTGAGCAACTCACTCACGCCGAAGCTGCCGATGCTCGCGTTGGGACTGGTGCAGACGGGTCTGCTGCTTTCGCTGGAAGGGCCCGCTCGGCATTGGCTCAGTCGCGCGACTCCGTGGACGGCGACGGTGCTCGTCAACGGCATGATCATGACCATCTTCCTCTGGCACCTGACCGCGTCGTCACTCGTCGTTGGACTGTCGTTGCTGGCTGGCAACGTTGGGCTCACGCTCGAGCCGGGCAGTGGGGCGTGGTGGGCGATCCGGCCGTTTTGGATGCTCGTCTACGTCGTAGCGCTTGTGCCCTTCACGCTCCTATTCGGGAGGTTCGAGCGCGGAAGCGTCGGCGTTCGGGCACCGTCGTGGCGACTCGTCACGGGCGCGGCGCTCGTGTGTGGCGGCCTGGCGCTCCTGGCGTTGGATGGGGTAGGGGGCGACGGGTTGTTGGGGCTTCGCCTGTTCGCGCTGTCATTACCGTTTGTTGGTGCCGTGCTGGCGGGCGTCGTGCGGGTACCGCAGCGAGCGTAGCCACTATTGCTCGTCGAAGAGCGCGGTCCAGTTCTGTATGTACACGAGTTCCGTGCCGCCCTCGATCCGAAGCATTATGAACCGCTCCCCGTCAGGGTGGACGTCGTAGTTGGCATGGGGCGATCCGAGCTCGTAGTCCCCGGTCGAAAACAGTTCCATACGATCGGTCACCCGGAACGGTGGGCCGGGATCAACGGTGGCGGACACGAGGACGTCCGTGGTTCCCACCGAGTGGCGATAGAACAGCTCCCGACCGGATGGGTGCCAGACCGGAGACACTCCTCCCTCGAGCGAGACAAGCGTGCGGGTGCTGCCGTCGATCGGGCGCACGTAGACCTCTGGAACACCCGATTCGTCTGACTGGTAGGCGATCCACTTCCCGTCTGGGGAGACGGCGGGCCACGCGTGTTGTGGCCGAGTACCCGGAAGATCCGACGGCTTCGCGGTACCCCCCGTCGGCACGACTTCGAGTTGCCAACCGAGGGGACTGATCGCGATCGAGACGAGCGAGTCACCACCAGGGAAGAAGCTTCCCGGCGTGCGGTCTTGATCGGGCGTGTGGAAGATCATCTCCGGTGTTCCGGCTCCATCGGCCCGCACTCGCGACACGCCGCGTTTGTCACCAGGCTGCTGCACCGACCCGAACGAGATGTAGCGCCCGTCGGGTGACCACACGGGATCGTTGGCGTTGCCTTCGAACGTGACCTTCTGCAGCGTGCCGTCCGTGACATCTAGCGTCCAGATGAACCGGCCCGTTTGGTCAGTGATATCAACGGCGACCAGGCGTCCATCCGGCGATATGCGAGGGCTGTGGAACACGCGCTGTTGATCCGTGAGCACGGTAGCTCGGCCTGCGCGGTCGACTATGACCAGCTCGCGGGGCTTGGCCGGGAGGTACACGAGGTCGCCCGCGTCCGATACATCGAATTGTGGGAAGCCGCGTTGGGCCGCACCACTCACGTCCTGGGCGAGCGTGATCGTGGGCTCGCCAAGACGCTGGGCTCCCAAGTCGAACGGGGCGGCTCGGAGTCGCCCGTTGTCTTCCGCCCAAACGAGGTGGCCACTTGGCACGTAGCGAGCGCGCACCGCGTTGGGAACGAGGACCGAACGCTCGTCGGTTTCGTGATCGATGATCGCGATATCGGTTCCGCCGATGTAGGGTCGGCTCACAACCGCCAGCAGCACATGGCGGTCACCCGGGAGTACCTGCGGGAAGTAGTGCCCGATTTCCCCGCGGGTCGTGTCCACGACCGTGAGCAACTCTGGATCGCCCACCGGTGGGACTCGAAGGATGCCTCCAAAGCCGGTCCTCCTGCTCGCCTCTCCACCGTACCCAGCAGAGAGTCGGGCTCCCCCGAACCCGATGGAGCCGAACGCGCCCAACAGGATCGACCCATCGGGGCTCCACGTTACGTCCCACAAGCCGCCACCGGCGACGCGCTCCGCCGTTCCTCCGTCCAGCCGCACACGCCGTACGGAACCGTCCCAGTTCTGGTACGCGATGGATTCCCCGTCCGGTGAGAACACCGGTGATCCGGCTTCTTCCGTCCCCGGGACAGGGGTCGCCGTCAGACTGCCAAGGTGACGGACAAACACGGCGTCCGCTTGCGTCGCGGTTTCGACGACGTACGCGACGCGGTTGCCGTCCGGGGAGATCGCGACGAACCCGGCGGTCGCGTTTCCTTGGATGTTGCCTTCGGGCGTTGGGATGGCGAATCGCGCGATGCGCGCCGTCGACGTCTGTGCACCTTGTGGAGCCGTCGTTCTTCCCAGAAGAAACGCGGCGACGGCCACGACGCCGGCGGCGACGAGCAGGCCTCGCCCAACGCGTCGCGGTTGAGCCGCTGCCCGGGTACGCGTCGTGGCGACCGGACTCGTGAGCGCTTTCGAGAAATCCTCCGCCGTGGCGAAGCGATCCGCCGGCAGCTTTTCGAGTGCCTTCTCGATGGCGGCGGCCATTGCATCGGGTGTCGACGGCCGAGCGTCCGTTACGGGTCGCGGAACGTCGGTCACGATCTTCGCGATGATGGCCTGCGCCGAGGGGCCGGTGTGTGGTGGCTCGCCCACGAGCATCTCGTACGTCACGGAGCCGAGCGAGTAAATGTCGCTGCGTCCGTCGAGTTCGCGGTCGCCCATCGCCTGTTCGGGGCTCATGTAGTGAGGTGTGCCCACCGACAGCCCCGTCTCGGTCAACCGCGCGCCGCCGGCGTGGCTCACGGCGAGCGCGATGCCAAAGTCGGCGACCAAGGCCTGTCCTTCATGTAACAGGATGTTCTCCGGCTTGATGTCGCGGTGCACGACTCCATTCCGGTGTGCGTAACCCAACGCGGCAGCCACCGACTGGGCGATCTGCAGTGCCGCATCGACGGACAGCTGGGTCTCCTTGTCCAATCGCTCGCGAAGGCTCTCGCCTTCGACCAGCGGCATCACGTAGTAGAGAAACGAATCCGCCTCGCCGGAATCGTAGAGGGCGAGGATGTTCGGGTGCTGCAGGTTGGCGGTGACTTTGATCTCGTTGAGGAACCGTTCGGCGCCAATCACCGCAGCGAGTTCGGGCTTCAGAACTTTCAGCGCGACCTTACGGCTGTGCTTGACGTCATGTGCCAGGTAGACGGTCGCCATGCCGCCGGCGCCGAGTTCCCGCTCGATCTCGTAGCGACCGGCAAGGGCGGTCGACAGTCTACTAGTGACTTCGGTCATGGGACGTAACATGACCGTGTCGGGGTCAATGTCAAAGTGTCCGGAGGGCGGAGGGCGGAGGGCGCAAGGGCCTGACGAAGGGCTCGCCGTCGTTCAGAACAACGTGACCGGCCGGTCGCGTTCTCCCTGCACGCGTGTCGCCGTGATCTGCTCTGCCGTCAGCCGCGTGCGGACACCGCGTGGGCAGTTTGGAGCCATCAGGTTCCCTGCACTGGTGCATGGAACGTGTCCCATCCCGAGCGAGTGCCCAAGTTCATGAGCGAGGATCCGCGGTCCGGATTGTGTCAGGTCCCGGTTGCCGGTGGGATCGAACTCCGCGCCCAGGACAGCGGGGATGCCCGGCATGTAGATGCCCCCGGCGAGACCGCCTAACGTTCCGACGAAGAAGACGTCCCATGCACCATTCGTCAGGTTGTCGAGCGGGAGAATGGTGCTCAGCGTTTGCGTCGTCGGAAGCACGCCTCCCGCGAGGATGGCCTCGTAGGTTTCAGCGTTGCGTGCTGGCTCGCGGACGATATCGCCAACGGCCCACTGGATGCCGGCCTGGCTCCAGATCGCGTTGACCTCGTCGAAGAGGGACGCGACTTCTCCATCCGACAAATTGGCGTTGAGGGGGGCAAACGTCGATTCCAGGACATGGACGCGCACCTCGAGTGTAAACACCTCGGGAGCAGTCGCATCCCCGCATGCGGCCGCGAACAGGGTGAAGATCACGACCGTTGCTGCGCCGGCGCGTCGTCTCATCGCTCAGGATTCCTCGTTCCCAGGGAGGCGCACCAGGGATGTTCCCGGAACCGGCCTCACTCGCGCCGGCGGACTGGACTTCGCATCTTCCTCCGCATGTCGGACCTTCGTGAACGCCTCGCCGCAGCCCTCGGCGCTCGGTATGAGATCGAGCGCCTGCTCGGCGAGGGCGGGATGGCGCTGGTCTTCCGGGCTCGAGATCGGAAACACGATCGGCGCGTCGCCCTCAAGGTGCTGCGTCCCGAGTTCGTAGCGGTTGTCGGGGCTGACCGGTTTCTGCAAGAAATCAGCGTCACGGCGAATCTCGAGCACCCACACATCCTCACGCTACACGACTCGGGTGAGGCCCACGGTCTCCTGTACTACGTCATGCCGTACCTCGAAGGCGAGACATTGCGCGACAAGATGAATGCCGAGCATCGGCTCCCCATTGACGACGCGATTGCGATTACGAAGACCGTTGCCAGCGCCTTGGACTACGCCCACCGACACGGCGTGGTGCACCGTGACATCAAGCCCGAGAACATCTTGCTACAAGACGGGCAGGCCGTCGTGGCAGATTTCGGCATCGCGTTGGCCACGAGGGAAAGCAGCCCCCGGCTGACCGAAACCGGGGTCTCGGTCGGCACCCCGCAATACATGAGCCCGGAGCAGGTGACGGGTGACGTCGAGGTGGACGGCCGGTCCGACGTGTACGCGTTGGGAGCCGTGCTGTACGAGATGCTCACGGGTGATCCGCCGCACAGCGGTACGACCGCGCAGGCGGTGATTGCCCGCATGCTGTCGGAAGAACCGACTCCCCCGTCAGGGGTGCGGGGCGCGGTACCTGCGAACGTCGAGGTGGCGGTCCTGAAGTCGTTGGCCAAGACGCCGGTGGATCGGTTCGTCAGCGCGGCGGCCTTCTCGTCGGCGCTCTCCGAACGGGAGCCGGCCCACGTTGGCGCGCGCGCGCCCGCGGCCCGTTCGTGGCGCGTGGTTGGGAGCGCCGTCGCCGTGCTCGCCGTTGGCGGCGTGATTGGCTCGATGCTTCTCGGCGGGGGGCCTTCGGTGCGTTCGGTGGCGGTGCTGCCCATGGAGAACCTCTCGGGCGATCCGGAACAGGAGGCGTTCGTCCAGGGGATGCATGCGCAGCTGATCTCGGAGTTGGAACACCTGTCGGCATTCGAGAAAGTCATCGGACGACGGTCCGTGATGCGGTATCAGGACAGCGATCTGAGCTTGCCCGAGATCGCCAGGGAACTGGGCGTCGACGCACTGGTCGATGCGTCGGTGCTATTGGTAGGAAGTGGCGTGCGCATCAATGTCGGACTGATTCACGCCGCAACGCAACAAACGCTGTGGAATGATGAGTACGAAGACGACCTCGCGGACGTCCTCACTTTGCACCGCGAGGTCACGGCGGACATCGCGCGCAGCATCGCGTTGGTGCTGACGCCGCGCGAGGAAGCGCGGCTCGCCGAAGCGAGAACCGTGGATCCGGAGGCGCTCGACCTCCTCATTCTCGGACGAGTGCAATGGAATCGACGGTCGGCGGAAGGGTTCACGGGAGCGATCGAATCCTTCAGCAACGCGATCGCGATCGATTCGAGTTTCGCCGAGGCTTGGGCCGGATTGAGTGACGCGTATAACCTGGCGACGCAGTACGATTTCATGCGCGCCGAAGAGGGTATCCCCCGCGCACAGGAAGCCGCGGAGCGGGCGCTCCAGCTCGACAGCAACCTGGCCGAGGCGTACACGTCCCTCGGAGAGATTCTCTTTCTCCAACGGGAGTGGGAGGCGGCGGAAGCGGCCTATCGGCGTGCGGTCGAACTGAATCCTGGTTACGAGATTGGGCATCATTTTCTCGGATGGTTCTTGTCCCATCTTGGCAAGCACGACGAGGCGATTCGGTCGCTGTCTCGAGCACGCGATCTGGACCCGTTGTCCGCAATCATCCGTGCCGACCTCGGCGCAGCCTACATGCATGCGGGGCAGTACGCGCTGGCCCGTGAGGAGTTTGAACGTGCGCTCGATATAGGGGCCGAGTTTCGGCGTGCACAGTGGCTGCTGGTGCTACTCGACATTCTCGAAGGTGACGTGGACGCAGCAATCGAAACGGGCGGGACCATGGGAGACGACTGGTGGGGTGGCACGCTAGGGTTGGCGCATCCGCTTGCCGTTGCCGGTGAGACATCCCAGGCTCGAGCACTCATACACCGAGATATCGAGTCCTTCGGCGGACCCGACGGCGTGAGTGCGTATTTCGCGCTGCACGTCGCGACGGTCTTCGTTGCCCTGGGAGACCACGACGCGGCCATCGAGTGGGTGGAGCGCCACGTCGATTCCGGCATGGGGGCCGGACCGATTTCCCTGTTGGTGTGGCCGTTCTTCGACCCACTTCGTGACGATCCTCGGTTCGTCGCATTGGTGGGCCGCATGGGGTACCCGAATCCCTAGCCAGAGACATCGTCGCGACACGCATCTATGAACCCCGAGACCCTCTTCCGCGCGCTCACGTTTGCTGCCAACAGGCACCGCGACCAGCGGCGTAAGGACTCCGACGCCTCGCCGTACATCAATCATCCGATGGCGGTCGCCCGCGTGCTCAGTGTTGAGGCCGGTGTCCACGACGAAGCCACGCTCCTCGCCGCGATCCTCCACGATACCGTCGAGGATACGGAAACGACGTTCGGTGAGCTCGAAACAGAGTTCGGCCCCGAGGTCGCCGGGCTCGTACGGGAACTGACGGATGACAAGTCGCTTCCCAAGGCGGTCCGGAAGCAACAACAGATCGATCACGCTCCGCAGCGGTCGGAGAAGGCCAAGCGCCTCAAGATCGCGGACAAGATCTGCAACGTCCGGGACGTCACATACACACCACCGGCGAACTGGGATGACGAGCGCCGCGCTGAGTACCTGGATTGGGCGGCTCGTGTGGTCGACGGGTGCCGGGGAATCGAACCCACGCTCGAAGCGGTGTTTGACGAAGCGCTTCGAGAAGGGCGAGTGGCACTCAGCTAGCGTCAGTGGCAAAACAAAGGCCGAGGAGCATTGCCCCTCGGCCTCCCGTGCTGCGACTCGAGCCAGCTATCGACGTGGTCCCCGACCACCCCTGCGGTGCCGGTCTCTCTCGCGCAGCCATTTGCGGAAGTCTCGTTCCGCACGTCGGACGTCCCTGCGGTGGGCTCTCTGCGCGCGCCGCGCGTCACGCTGATAGGCACGGAGTTCCTTCCGCCACGCCTTGTACAGCTCGCGTTCGTAGCGATGCTGCAGCGCCGCGATTTCCCAAGGTGCGAGCGGGCGACGATCGTACGGGTCGTAGACGCGAACCGGATACGTCGGCTGTCCAAACACCAGACGGGCATTGACGTGCGGCGTCACGATGGCGATGCCACCGCG
>CAMYLY010000008.1 GCA_947259405.1 uncultured Gemmatimonadales bacterium
CGAGGAACAAGGTCGCCCCCGCGATGACCTCGACCGAGTCGTTGATCACCACATCGCCGTTGACCGTGGTGGTGCCCTCCACGCGGAGTGGCACGTCCAGCTGATCGCTGTTGAGTGTGAGTGGGCCTTGTTGAATCAGCCGCCCACTTCCGTTCACCGTTTGAGCGCCCTGCAGGTTGTAGAGTGTCGGCCCGGCCGGCAGCGTAAGGTCGCTCGCCAAGGTCACCGTGCCACCGAACTGGAAGGTGCCCGACCCCTGCAGCGTGGAGTTGCTGCCGAAGTTGAGCGAGCTACCAAGAATGGTGAGCGTCCGCGCCCCGTTGCTCGCGTCGAGCACGTTGCCGACACTCGTGGCCACGAACGATACGGCCGCGTTCCCAACGGTGAAGTTCTCGTTGGCCGTGATGGTCCCCAGATGGTTGGGGAACTCGGCAGCGACGATCCGATTGTCGGTGGCGCCGCCGGCGCCGGTGATGACGCCCGTGGCCAGGTTCCGCAGCACACCGGTGGCAACCGGGACCACCAAGCTTGCCAAACCGCCGTTACTCGAGTTGTCGTCGAGCGTGATGGTGCCCGCGTTGATGACCGTGTCGTTCACCGTGAGCGTCACCCCGGGGGCTCCCAAGGTCCCGACATCGAGGAATAGCGTCGCCCCTGCAATGACCTCGACGGAGTCGTTGATCACCACATCGCCATTGACCGTGGTGGTGCCCTCCACGCGGAGTGGCACGTCCAGCTGGTCGCTGTTGAGCGTCAGCGGCCCCTGCTGGATCAAGCGCCCAGTCCCGTTGACGGTCTGGCTACCCTGCAGGTTGTAGAGTGTCGGGCCAGCGGGCAGCGTCAGATCGCTCGCCAAGGTCACGGTCCCGCCAAACTGGAAGGTGCCCGCGCCCTGCAGCGTGGTGTTGCTGCCGAAGTTGAGCGAGCTGCCGAGAATGGTGAGCGTCCGCGCCCCGTTGCTCGCGTCGAGCACGTTGCCGACACTCGTGGCCACGAACGGTACGGCCGCGTTCCCCACAGTGAGCGCCTCGCTGGCGTCGATGGTCCCCAAGTTATTCGGGAACTCGGCATCGACGCGCCGCACGTCCGTCGCACCGCCGGTCCCGTTGATGAGGCCGGTGGCCACGTTGTTCAGCACCCCACCAGTCACCACCAGACTTGCGTTGCCTGCGTTACTCGAATTGTCATCGAGGCTGATGGTGCTAGCGTTGGTGACATCTCCGCTGACGGTGAGTGTTACGCCGGGCGCGCCCGCGGTCCCGACGTCGACGAGGAGTGTCGGAGTGCTGGTGACGCCATCACCCACGACCAACGACCCCACGGTTTGATCCGAGTTCACTGTCACCGTGTACGTACCCGCGACGTCGATGACGGCCGTGTCGAGCGGGCCCGGAGCCACGCCGCCGACCCAATTCGATCCGGTGCTCCAGTTGCCGCTCACTGCACCAGCCCACCGGATTTGGCCGGGGGGCGCCGTAGTGACCGTGACACCGTTCAGACAGGCGTCGATCGAATTGCGCCACAGGACCTCGTTCGCTGAGAAGAACCCGCCGCCGGCGTCGTTCCAGAACGCGTCGAGATCTGAATACATGATTACCCCGCCCGACCCTGCGCCCAACGCGCCATTGGGGATGATCGACAGGGCGCTTCCCAACCCATTATCGGCTAGGGTCGTCGCATTCGGCCCCACGGTCGTAAAGGCGCCGTACCCGGCCTGATCGAACGCTGCAACCTGACCGTACGGGCCATTCGTGACGTTGCTCGCCGTGGGATCGATTACCGTTACCGTGATCGGGGTCGAGCCCGTACCACCGGACACCATCCCGAACCGGTTGACCAGCTGGTTGTTGACCGTGCCAAAGATCCCAGCGTTGTCAGTGAGGATGATCGCACACGCGCCACCAGTCACGAAAGCCAGCAGGTCGTCCTGCTCGGCCGCCGTCAATCCCGATATGGGGGAACCCGTCGAGAACACCGATTGGAATACGGCGATGTCCGCACCCGCGAGGTTCACCGCCGAAATGGTATTGGTGCTGGAGATGGAGGCACCCGGGAAGGCGCTCACCAGGGACGCGCGCGCATCCGTCAACTCGGCGCCCTGATCGAGCGAGAACGCCCCGCCACGCGACGCGTCCCACGTCACGACGTTGAAGGGCGGCGGCGTGCTACTCGCCACGATGTAGAGTGTATCGACATCAACGAGCCCACCGGCGTCGGCTGTCCAGAGCGTATCCAACGTGATGCCGGAGAGTGTCGGGAACGTGACGGCGGCAAACCCTGCTGTGCGTGTGAGGAACGTCATGACCGGGAACCTGTCTCCCGCAGCCGGCACGAAGCTGTTGAGCGTGTCGATCTGGAGCGTCCCAGCGAATGTGTTCAGCCCGGTCGTCTGCGCTCCAATCTGTAGAACGTCGAAGGTCCCAGGCGTATTCCCCTCGAGCTCGAACACAAGTGTCGAACCTGGATCGGGTTCGTAATCTCCAAGCCATGTCAGCGTGCCGGCCGACGTCCCCGGTGTGACAAATCCGGCAAACGCGCCACCAGAGACGTCCCGGACGTCGACTGTGCCGTTTCCGCGAAGCACCGCGCCCGCGTTGTGATCGCCAGTGCCATCGAGATCCAGAACGGCGCCAAGGTCGACTTGGATTGTGCCGTTGTTGGTGAGACCGAAGGCAATCTGCAGAGTTCCGACTATCACCGCCGTGAGGCCGTTGTTGGTGAACGCAACTTCGGCGTTCAGGGATGCGATCCCGCTCCCGACGGTCTTCTGCATCAATCCGTTGTTGACGATGCTGCCGCTATTGCCCGAGGTAAGGCGGTCTGCTGCGAGATCGCCCGCAATGTCGAACTGGGCGCCGGCATTGATGGTCAGCACACTGGCGTTGCGGAAGATCAGAAGGCCCTGATCCCAGGTCGTTACCCCGTCTAACGTGTTCGCTCGGCCCACGTCCTTCGCACCGGGGCCTGTGAAGGTCCCCATCACCGAGTCGGCGACGTAGGTCAACGTACCGGGCCCACTCAACAGCCCGCCGCTCCAGTGGAGCGAGTCAGTTACGACGAAATCAGCGGTACCACCGAGCGTGCTGCCGGCATTCGTCACGCGCCAATGTGGAGCCGACACGGCGGTCACGTCCAAGGTGAGGATCCCGGCCGTAAGCACGATACTGTCCAGCGGGGTCGAGAAGGTCACCGTATTGGCAAACGTGTGCGTGCCACCGATCTGCACGAGGTCAGGGATATCGACGCCGGCGTTGTAGGCGGCATTCCCCCCGGTAAGGAGCAACCGACCGCCGCCGCCGAGGTCGCCATTGAAGACCTGCGTACCGTCGTTCACCTGCAGCTGCGCACCACTGCCGAATACGAACGTCCCGCTGTGGATGTTCGAACCCGTCCCGGGATTGTTGAGCTGAAGCGTTCCGCTGGCGACGTGCACGGAGTCGAAGTTGGCAAACCCCAGTTCGGCGTTCACGGATGCGATCCCGCTCCCGGCTGTTTTCTGCACGAGTCCGTTGTTGACGATGCTGCCGCCATTGCCCGCGGTAAGACGGTCTGCTGCCAGGTCACCCGCAATGTTGAACTGAGCCCCGGCATTGATGGTCAGTACGCTCGCGTTGCGGAAAAGCAGAAGGCCCTGGTCCCACGTCGTCACTCCACTCACCGCGATGGCTCGGCCCACGTTCTTCGCCGACGCCCCCGTGAACGTCGACGTTGCGCCGTTGGAGACGGTGGTCGTGCCTGTCCCGCTCAGGAGCCCACCGCTCCAGTTCAACGTTCCATCCACGACCAGATCACCGGCACCCGTGAACGTCCCGCCGCCCAACGCATATATCCCGTTGGGTCCTACGGTCATTAGGCTTGTCACCGTGAGGACGTTGGCGTTGTGCGTGAGCGTCTGCGTCCCACTGGGTCCACCCAACATCAGGTAACTGACCGTTGGTGACGTGTTGAGTGCGATATTCGCACCCGCCAAGTCGATTACTACACTGTCGGTGCTCACGGGCACCGCGTTCCTCGACCAGTTGGCGGCGTCGCCCCACGTGGCGCCGTCGCCAAGGCCGGTCCAGATGTTGACGCTCGATGAGAGGACGTCAAAGGTCGACGAGGTCGCGAGCACTAGACTCGTGATCTGCGCGTCGAGCGAGTAGGCCGTGCCGGCCAAGTCAATCCGCAGGTCGTCAAACGTGACCAGCCCACCCACGGCGGTTTTCGTGGTAGTGCCGCTCAGCACCGCCCCCAGCGCGCCCGTGCCGTTGGTGATGGCGATATCGACGTCGGTGGTGTTGTCCTGGGTGCGACGGTTGCCGAACTCATCGAGGATCTCGATTTCGAGCGGCGGGGCGATCACCGCGTCGACGGCTGCATCGCTTGGCTGCGTGACAAACGCGAGCGACGCGGACGGGCCGGGCACTGCCGTTGCGTTCACGGTTCCCTGGACGCCGCCGAAGTCCGGCAGGTTAACGGTGACGGTCTGCGCGCCGGCGACCGAGCCGAGTGTCCACCGGAAGTATGCCTGCCCGTTCGAGTCCGTCGTGTCGCTCGTCGGAAGAACCGATCCGGCGGACGGCGTGAACGTCACGGCGACGCTCTCCACGGGCAGCGCGTCGCTGCCGCGGACCTCGATAACGACGGAGTCAGACAAGGCGCTTGCGACGGGGCCAGTCTGGCCGTCGCCGAACAGCACCGCGACCACCGAAGGCGGCGCCCGCACGAGCACATTCAATGTGTCTCGCTGACCCGTCAGCAACTCGGCCACGATCCGGGCGTTGCCAGCCGAGACGCCCAGAACCTGCGGGATAGACTCCACAGGTACCGCGGCCGCGGGATCGAGGGACGAGAATCCGATTGGGGTGCCGGGGATGGCCGCCATCGCCGAATCGAAGGCCTCGGCTACCAGCGTCAGGGTTCCCCCAATCGACATGGTCGTGTCTGGCGACACGTAGCGCACTCCTGCCGCGTTCGACCCCACCCCGACGTAAGTAAGGGTGATTTGCACAACAGGTGTCGAGGCGTTCCCAGATGTGGTCGGCGACACGAGGTCGGGGCCGCTGTGAAACGCGACTGTGCCATCGGGTTCCAGCAGGCTGACTTCCAACCAGAACTGGTCCGACGGCGAGAGCATCACGACGGTGAGCGATAGATCCACGGCGGTGTCGGCGGGTTGGATCTGGACCAGCGTGTCGAGCGCGATCGTACTGTCGCTGGTGCGTCGGAGGACGACCTGGGTGGCGCCGAGCGGAACGATGCCGCTGACCGCCGCGTCGATGGTCGGGACGATCGCAAACTGCCCCACGAGCGGTTTGGGCGGTGCGGTGTTGTCCAGACAGCTGGTCACAGCCATCGTGACCGCAATGAGCCCAGGTGCTAGGAGTCTGTGCGAAGTCTGAGCGACAGCGCTGATAGACGGCTCACATTTGATAGTCGACGAACGGGGTCGCAAAAGTCGCGCCGGGACCGGCGAGTGGCAAGGATGGCCGGAATCTGGAGCCGCAAGGGCGGGCGGAGCGCCCGCCCCACGTCAGTGGTCTGTCACATCGAGCTTCGGGGCGGCCGAGCGGACAGGCCTACTTCCACGCTTGGTCCGTCGAGTACTCCAGCCAGCGCATTTCATCGGCCATGACACGTTGCGCCGTCTTGTAGATCGCGACGTCGTCGTTGTTGAACACGTTGGAGAACCGATTCTTGATGCGCCGCCGCCCGATCTGGCAGTAGCGATCGGCCAGCTCCTCCGCGGTGTTCGCATGCGATCGCTCCTCCGGTGCTTTGCTCGTCTTGAGCATCTGTACGCGAGCAATGGTGGCACTCATCGCAAACAGCTCGGCACCCACCTCGACCAGTCGGAACAGAACGGACTGCCGCTTTTCGAGTCTGGGCCCAAATCGCACGATGGCATGGAAGAGCGTCCGAGCGAGTTTGCGCGAGGTCCGATTCACGTACCGCAGGTGTTTGGCCAGGCTGCCAAACTCGCCGTAACGGGGCCACCGGCCCCATCCGAACCACTTGGACGGATACCACCACGCGTAGTAGAAGCCTGCTTTGAAGAGCGCTCCCACCTTGTCGCCGAGTGAGGCTTCCGGGTCGGCAATCGCGCCAGCGACCTTCAGGTGTGTGTCGACCACTTCCCGCGCGATGAAGAGCCGCATGATCTCACTGGAACCCTCAAAGATCATATTGATGCGGAAATCCCGCATGATGCGCTCGAGTGGCACGGGCGTTTCGCCTCGTGCTTCCAAGCTCGTGGCTGTTTCGTACGCGCGCCCGCTCCGGATCTGCACGGCGCTATCAATGATCTCCCAGCCTTGCTCCGTGTTCCACATCTTGGCCATTGCGGCCTCGAGGCGGATGTCAAAACGCGCCTGGTCTGACATCAGTGCCGCCAACTCCGCCACGGAGTCCATGGCAAAGCTGGTCGCTGCCATTGCCCCTAGGCGCTGGGCCATCGCGTCGTGCTTCCCGATCGGGTGACCCCACTGCACCCGGCTCTGGCAAAACTCGCGTGACCAGCCAACACACGCACGCGCCGCCGACGCGGATGTCGCGGGAATGGTCAAACGCCCCGTGTTCAGGGTGATGAGGGCCAGCTTGAGACCCTTGCCCTGGCCCCACAGGATGTTCTCCTTGGGCACCCGAACGTTGGTGAAACGCAGCAGCGCGTTCTCGATGCCGTGCAAGCCCATGAAGTGGCACCGATGGGCCACCTCCACGCCTGGCCAGTCGCCTTCGACGATGAACGCCGTAATCCGGTTGTCCGGCGTGCGGGCCATGACGACCATGATGTCGGCAATTGTGCCGTTGGTGCACCAGAGCTTCTCGCCGTTCAGGAGGAATCCAGCGCCGTCGTCGGTGATCGTTGCGGTCGTCTTCATGCGCGCTGGGTCGCTGCCCACATCGGGTTCGGTGAGCGCGAATGCGCTGATCTCGCCCTTGGCGAGGCGCGGCAGGTACTTCTTCTTCTGCTCGGGTGTACCGAAGAGCTTGAGCGGCTGCGGCACCCCGATCGACTGATGCGCCGACAACAGCACGCCGATGGACGATTCGTGGTACGCAGATACGGCAATCGCGCGGTTGTAGACGGCCTGGGAGAACCCAAGGCCGCCGTACTCCTGGGGGATCTTGATTCCCATACAACCCCGTTCTGCCAGGCCGTCCACGATGTGTTGCGGGATCTTGTACGTGCGGTCGATTTCCTCGGCGTCCACGTTGGCGGCGAGGAACTTGTCCAGATCCTCCAACCAGGGACGGGCTCGCTCGAGCTCGTCCTCTTGAGTGCGTGGGAACGGGTGAATCAGGTCCAGGAGGAGCCTTCCGGCGAACAGCTCGCGAAGAAAACTCGGCGCCTTCCATTCGGACTCACGTGCCGCCTCGGCGACCTTCCGGGCCTCTTGCTCCGTGACATGCTTCTGGTCCTGGTCGGTGGCTTGCGGAGAACCTTCGGTGACGGTGGCCATTGTGATCTATGTCCAGAATTCGAGTGAGAGACATTGCACTTTCTTGGTCAACCCACGCTGCTACCGTTGGGTTCCTTATCTACTAATATGCGTGGCCTACGTGTCCGAATGCTACTGGGAAGCCGTTGCGCGACCCCTCGGGATTGTTCAACATTCCGGCCTCAGATGGCGATCATAATATGACGATGAAGCTCCGATTCCCGCTTTGCCTGGTATGCGTGTTCTTCGCTTTCCCAGCGGGGGCCCAAACGCCTTCGCGGATCTTGACGATCGACGACCTCTTGCTGCTCGACCATGTGTCGGACCCGCAGTTCTCGCCGGATGGCGCGTGGATTTCCTACTCGCTGTCGACCACCGACCTCGACGCGAACACGCGCACCACCGACGTGTGGATGGTGCCCTCCGCGGGCGGCCCTGCACGTCAGGTCTCGGAACGTCGTTTCGGAGGGCGTCACGGCCGATGGTCACCCGATGGTACGTCGATCGCGTACCTCTCGACGCGAGGCGGTGCAACGCAGGTTCGATTGTACGATGTAGGGCGGCGCCGGTCTCGGACGCTGGCCAGTCTCTCGACGGGTGCTGATGGCATCGTCTGGTCTCCAACCGGGCTCCAGCTTGCGTTCACCTCGATGGTGTTTCCGGGATGCGCAGACGACGACTGCAACGCTGAGCGCTTGGCGCGCCGGTCGGCGGCGCCCTCCCAGGCCCGTGTCTATGATGACCTCCTGTACCGCCATTGGAATCGCTGGGACGACGGCCGGCGCTCGCATCTGTTCGTCGTATCGGTCCCGGTGGGGGAGCCAATCGATCTCCTCCCTGGGGTAAGGTATCACGTGCCACCGCCGCCCTTTGGTGGCGCCGGTGACTACGCGTTCAGCGCCGATGGCCAAACCATCGTCTTCACGGCCAAGACCGGAAACGGTCAGGCGTGGAGCACCAATACGGACCTGTACGAGGTACCCGTCACCGGAGGTGAGCCACAGCTGGTCACAGACGGATTTCGCGGCGGTGAGCGCCATCCGGCGTTCTCCGCGGACGGGACGCGACTGGCATTCCTCTCACAAACGCGAGCGGGCTTCGAATCCGACCGGTGGCGTCTCATGATTCGTGATCTGGCCACTGACGCCACTTCTGAGCTCACGGAAGGATTCCTGCAGTCCGTATCCGAGTTTGCGTGGCTGCCGGATGCTGACGGGATCGTCTTTACCGCACAACACATGCAACGACATGTTCTGTTCCGGATCGATGACAGCGGTCGCTTGCGGGAACTGTCGCGGTGGGGGAACACTCGATCGCTTTCGATCGCGCGTGACACCAATCAACTCGCGTTCATCAATGATGCGATGAATCGCCCTGGGCAGGTGTACACGCTGTCGCTCGAGACCGGCGGGACGCCAAGACAGATCACGGATTTCAACGCCGAGCGACTCGCCGGCGTGGTCATGCATGCGGCAGAAGAGATATCGTGGATTGGAGCTGACGGGCGGTCGGTGCATGGGATGCTGGTCCGACCGCCGCAGTTCCGTGCGGGTGAACGGTACCCACTCTTGGTCATGATTCATGGCGGCCCCCAAGGGGCCTGGCTGGACAGCTTCCACCCCCGGTGGAACGCACAGGCCTTTGCCGCGGGCGGCTATGTCACAGTTCTGCTCAACCCTCGCGGGTCAACCGGTTTCGGACAGCGGTTCGTTGACCAGGTGTCACGGGACTGGGCCGGACGTGTGTACATCGACTTGATGGCAGGCGTCGAGCATGCTTCGCGCTTCCGTTTTGTGGACTCGACGCGAATCGGCGCCGTTGGCGGATCCTACGGCGGGTACATGGTGAACTGGATCAACGGCCACTCGGACCGCTTCGAAACGCTGATCTCGCATGCGGGGATCTACAATTTGGAGTCGTTCTACGGTGCGACGGAGGAGCTGTGGTTCCCCGAGTGGGAGTTTGGGGCCCCACCGTGGGAGAATCGCACCCTCTACGAGCAGTGGTCGCCGCACCGATTCGCGCAGAATTTCCAGACACCGACTTTGGTGATTCATGGGGCGCTCGATTACCGGGTCCCGGATACCCAGGGGATGAGCATGTTCACGGCGCTCCGGCGGCAGGGAGTCGAGGCGCGGTTCGTCCATTTCCCGGACGAAGGCCACTGGATCGGACGCCCACAGAACCAGAAGCTTTGGTGGACCGAAGCCTACGCGTGGTTGGCCCGGTTTCTCACCCCAGGTGTGACTCCATGATGGGAGGGCACGGGAGGTCGAATCCTCGGCGTCTATCGGTCGAGAAGCGTTTCCATCTATATTCGCTGCTACCATGACCAACGGCGGCGAACCTCAAGCGCTCTATCCGTCCCGATCGGGAGCGGGTGCCCAGTTGGGCAGGCAACTCTATCAGCGCACCACGCACCCCACGCTTCTGCTGGGTGTGACGCCGACGGGCGTGGAGATCGCGGCCCATGCGGCCAAGGCAATGGGGTGCCAATTCGACGTCATCATCGCGGCTCACGTGCGGATGGAGCATCTGGGGATCATCGGTGCGGTAGCGGAGGACGGCAGGGCGGTTATCGATCCCGAGTTCGAACCGCGCTTCTCGTTGCTCGACGCGCTCGCCGACTCCATCGACCGGGCGCGACGCGCGATCAAGACCGAGCGCCTACTCTTCCGGGGTCAACGCCCAATGCGATCGGTGGCCGGTACGAATGCCGTAATCGTCGACGGACACCTCACGACCCCGTGGAAGGTCCTGGCTGCTGTCGAGTTCATCCGGACCGGGGAGCCGGCAAGCGTCGTGACCGGCGCACCGGTGTCGACTAGATCCGTGCAGGAGCGGATGAGCGCGCGCCGAGTGGAGTTCGTATGCCCATCCGTTCTCATGGATCCAGGTGGTCACCCGCGTCCGTTCGGCGACCCCGAAGACCCGAGCGCCGAACGTCTCCGCAGCATCGTTGTCGCGCGTGCAGCTACGTAGTTCGCTCGCGATCCTCGCGTTGTGTCTCGGCGGCGGAGGAATGCCGGCGCTGGCACAGTATGTACCGGCGTCGAGTGGCGGCTTCATCGCGCTCGACGAAGTTCTCCAGCAGCTCCAAGAACACCGCCGCGTGCTGATGATCGGTGCGCACCCCGACGATGAAGACACCGGGCTGCTTGCGCTGCTCGCCCGCGGGTTTGGCGTGCGGTCAGCGTATCTCTCGCTTTCGCGAGGCGAAGGTGGCCAGAACCTCATCGGACAGCAGCTGGGTATTGGGCTCGGCCTTCTACGCACGCGCGAACTCGAAGAGGCGCGACGGGTCGATGGGGCCGAACAGTTCTTTACGCGCGCGTACGATTTTGGGTACTCGCGCTCCTACGATGAAACGGCCACGAAGTGGCATCCAGATTCGGTACTCAAGGACGTCGTGCGGGTGGTCCGACGATTCAAACCGCACGTGATCATTGCTGTCTGGTCAGGGACCGAGCGTGACGGCCACGGCCAACACACCATGTCCGGCGTGATGGCGCGGCGCGCCTTTGAAGTGTCAGGCGAAGCCACTCGATTCTCGGAATTGGCCCTGGACGAAGGGCTGGAAGTGTGGGCGCCGCACAAGCTCTTCCTGTCGCGTCGATTTGGCGCTGTCACGGATCCGCTCGAGATGGAAACGGGGGCGCTAGATCCCCGCTCCGGCCGCTCGTTTCACCAGATCGCGATGGCCAGCCGGAGCCAACACCGATCCCAGGACATGGGGGTGTTGCAGAACATCGGGCCCTCGGTGGCCCGAATGGTTCTGTTGGGTGACCGCACCGGCGCGGGGGACGATGAGTTCTTTGCCGGCGTACCCGAGGACACCAGTTGGGTCGCGAGGCTGGCCGACTCGCTGCGCGCGTCGGTGAACCCTACCCGCATGGCGGACGCCGTAGCGCCGCTCGCAGACGCGGTCGACCGCGCCGGACGAGAGCACGTGCCGCTGGACCGTCAAGCACTGCTGCAGCGGGCGCTGGCCATCGCGGCAGGATTGGTGATGGATGCGACGGTGGACGTGGAAACGGTCGTGCCAGGTGATACGGTCGACGTGACCGTTCGGCTCTACAATGCGGGATCCATGCGCGTGCGCGCCGGTGCGGTGACGGTGCACGGGTGGGAGTGGCAGCGTTCGGAGCAGTCCGAAGTCCTCCAGCCGGGAGGCGAGGCAGAGTTCACGATCGCCGTCCCCGTGCCCGCCGACACGCGGTCCACACAGCCGTACTTCCTTGCGCGTCCCCGAAGCGGCGAACTCTATGACTGGACCGGTGTGCCGCGCAACCTTCTGGGTATGCCAGATGATGGGCCGCCCGTCCGCATCAGGCTGTCGGTGGGGGTGGCGGGGCAGACGATTGGCCTCGAGCGGGGGGTCGCGTACCGAGTTCGCGATCAGGCGATTGGAGAGATTCGGCTTCCCCTTCGCGTCGTCCCACCGATCGAAGTGCGTATCGATCCACCGAACGTCATTTGGCGGGTGGATGGCCCCAGCACAATACCGTTCACCGTCGCCGTGACGTCGAATGTGGATCGCGCCGTTAGCGCGCAGGTGCGGGTGACCGGTGGCGGATGGCCAATGCCGGCGCCCCGGTCCGTCTCACTGGTCGACGCAGGGCAGACGAAGATCTTGGTCTTCAACGTGGAGCGTCCTCCGGGCGACACCGGAAGTAGCCTCATCCTGCGTGCGGAAGTTGAAGCAGGTGGAGCGGTCTACTCGGAAGCGATCGACGTCGTCGATTACGAGCACATCAACCCCATTACAGCAGTGCGGACTGCGGAGGCGGCCATTCGGGTGGCCGACATTGCGCTCCCGACAGGTCGGCGCATCGGCTACTTGCGCGGGGCGTCGGATCGGATTCCGGAAACGGTGGCGAGCATCGGTCTCGAGATGGAGCTTCTCAGCGCGCTGGACTTGGAGAGTGGAGATCTGGCGTCGTACGACGTGGTCGTCATCGGACCGCGTGCGTACGAGACCAGCGAAGCCCTTAGGCAACACAACGGACGGCTCCTTGCGTATGTCGAGCAAGGTGGAACGCTGATCGTTCAATACCAGCAGTATCAATTCGTCCGGGGCGAATTCGCGCCGTATCCGCTCTCGATCAACCGACCCCACGATCGAATTACGGATGAAACGGCTCCAGTGGCAGTCCTTGCACCGCAACACCCGGTACTCACGCAACCCAATGCCATTGGCGATATGGACTGGCAGGGCTGGCCACAGGAGCGTGGCCTCTACTTCGCCGGCGAGTGGGACGAGCGATACACACCGCTCTTGGAGATGCAGGATCCGCGGATGACCCCGGTGCGCGGCGGCTTGCTCGTCGCGAGCTACGGTGAAGGCACATACGTCTACAGCGGGATCAGCTTCTTCCGTACCCTTCCCGGTGGGGCGATCGGAGCGTTCAGACTCTTCATGAATCTCCTGGCGTTGGGAACACGGTGACCAACGGGACAAGACGCGAAGAGCCCGAAGGGGACACACGCCCGTCCACTTTCAAGGTCACACTGATCAGCGTGATGTCCGCGCAAGTCGTTGCCCTCGTCATTCTCTGGATCCTCCAAGCGCGGTACGGCGGATAGCCGAAGTCGTGCACTGGTTCAATTGGGTCATTGTTGCGGGCTACCTCGCCTACGTCGTCGGGGACGGGATCCGTCGCTCGAAGCGCACCGATGAGATCGAAGGGTATCTGGTCGCCAACCGCAGTCTGCCGTGGTGGGTAGTCGGGTTGTCGGTCATGGCAACCCAGCTGTCGGCCATCACGCTCATTGGAACGACGGGCCAGGGCGCGACGGACGGGATGCGCTTCGTGCAGTTCTATTTCGGGCTACCTGTGGCGATGGTCCTCTTGGGCGTGACCCTCGTGCCGTTTCTCCACGGTTCCAGAGTCTTCACGGCGTACGAATACCTCGAGCGCCGTTTCGACGCCAAGACGCGCTCACTCACCAGCGTGCTTTTTCTCTTGTCCCGCGGGATGTCGTGCGGTGTGATCATTGGGGCACCGGCGGTCGTCTTCTCGGCGATCTTCGGGCTGAACGTCGTGTGGTCCGTGGCGTTGATCGGCGTTCCCACGGTCGTCTATACGATGATCGGTGGGGTGCAAGCGGTCGCCTGGGCAGATGTCAAGCAGATGGTCGTGATCGTCATGGCGCTCCTTGCCGTGGTCGTAGTGCTGGTCGTGCAGATGCCCGTGTCTCCTGATGATGCGCTGCGCATCGCGGGCGCGACGGGTCGCATGCAGGTCTTCGATTTTTCCATCGATCTCGACGAGACGTACACGTTCTGGTCCTGCGTGATCGGCGGGACGTTTCTGATGTTGTCGTACTTCGGCACCGATCAGAGTCAGGTGCAGCGGTATCTCGCCGCCAAATCGGTGGATGAGGCGCGCAGTTCCCTCCTCATGAGCGCGTACTGGAAGATCCCCCTCCAGGCGCTCATCCTCATCGTCGGCGTCTTGGTCTTCGTGTATTACCTATTCCAGACTCCTCCGCTCCTTTTCAATCCCGCACACGAGCAGCGGGTGCGAGCCGAGGAGCCGACCGCCTACGCGGCGCTTGAAGCGCGGTACGCTGAGGCGTTCGATGGGCGCGAACGTGCCGCGCGAGCTGTGGCCAACGCGAGGGCGAGCGGCGAGGATGGGGCCCTCAGTTCGGCCATTGCGTCCTTTCAGGCACGGGAAGCCGAGGCGGAGACGATTCGCTTCGAGGCGCTGGCCATGGCAGACCAAGCCACTGGGGAGACCCCGCGAGAGGTCGGGGATGCGCCTCGCGATGTGAACTACATCATGCCCCGATTCGTCCTGAACGAGCTGCCAATCGGGTTTGTCGGTATCTTCATCGCGGCGATCATGGCGGCCGCCATGTCGAGCGTGGCGGCGGAGTTGAATGCCCTTTCGAGTGTCACGGCTATCGATCTGTATCGCCGGTGGGTTCGGCCACAGGCGACCGATGCTCACTATCTCTTTGTCTCGAAGGCAGCGGCAGGGTTCTGGGGGCTCTTTGCCTGCATCGTGGCGACCTTCGCCGTCTCGCTTGGGTCGCTGATCGAAGTCGTGAATCGATTCGGGTCGTTCTTCTACGGGTCCATCCTTGGGGTCTTCCTCCTCGCCATGGTGCCCTGGACCACGGGACTCGCGGGCTTTGTGGGGCTGATCGCTGGTATGAGTGCGGTGGCCGCCGTCAACTTCGGTACGCCGGACGTATCGTTTCTCTGGCACAACGTCGTAGGGGCAGTCACCGTAGTCGTGGTGGGTGTGGTGCTGAGCACCTTCAGGCGGCGGGGCGGGGAAGCGCCGAATCCGCAATCGTGAACAGACAGGGAAGCCACCGTTGAACCCGACCGTCAAACGCCTGTCCGCCCTCATGGCCACGGCGTTCGTGAACATGATCGGATTCGGGATGGTGTTGCCCCTGCTGCCGTTCTACGCCAGGCGGCTGGGCGCGGAAGATTGGATGCTCGGACCGCTCATCGCGATCTTCTTCATTGGACAACTGGCGTCGGCATCGCTGTGGGGACGGTTCTCGGATCGGTACGGTCGACGGGCAGTCATCATGGTCGGTCTTAGCATCGCCGGGGTCGCGTTTACGGTGTTCGCCTTCGCCACTAGCTATTGGTGGCTGTTCCTTTCGCGGCTCGTGCAGGGCATCGGTGGAGGTACGACGGGTGTGCTGCAAGCCTACGCTGCGGACGTGTCGGCGCCGCGGGACCGGGCCCGCGCCCTTGGATGGTTGTCCGCGTCGACGAGCGCCGGCGTCATGATTGGCCCGGCCATCGCGTCGCTCGCCTTTACGGAGCCGGGTCCGGCTGTCGCACTCCCGACGTTTGGCACCGCGCTGCCGGGACTGATCGCCGTCGGTTTCGTGCTGATCAACATCACGTTCGCTGCACGGTGGCTTCCCGAATCGAAGCCGAAAGCGGATCCGCACAAGGAGCGCCGATCGATACGTGGGACCGTGTTCGATTACCTATTGCATCCATTCGGGGATGTGGCGCGACTCGTGTGGATCTATACGGTCGGCATGCTCGGGTTCATGTCGATGACCGCCGTGCTTGCGTTCTATCTCCAGGATGGGTTCGGCGTCAGCGAAAAGACCATAGGATACTTCTTCGTGTATTTCGGTGCGCTGAGCCTCGTCATGCGGGCACTGGTGCTCGGTGCGATGGTCGACACGTTCGGGGAAACGCGGGTCATGCGCATGGGCGCCGTCTTGTTGGCACTGGGATTGGTGACGATCCCGCTGCCGCAGAACGTCATTTTGCTGGCCGGTCTCATGGGGCTCGTACCGATTGGCACGGCGCTCTTGTTTCCGTGCGAGACGGCGCTGGTCACGCACCGGGCTGCCGAAGAAGAACGGGGTCAGATTCTCGGCGTGCAGCAGGCGTTCGGGGCCGTGTCGCGCATCATCGCGCCGCTTTGGGCAACGGCGGCGTATCAGGGGGTGGGACAAGCAGTGCCGTTCTTCTTCGCGGGCGGTGTTGTCGGCCTGGTGACAATTCTCGCTTTCCGCGTCCCCGATGACTCACGCCATCCGCATCTCTCCCCGGAAGCGGCGTAGCTAGCGGCTTCCCACACCGAGGTGGTCCTGCCAAAACGCGTGAAGGCGATCCCGGTACGCGTCCGCTCCCACGATATACGTGTCATTGTGTCCCGCCCCCTCGAGGCGGATGAACTCCTCTGCGTTACCTGCTTCCGCGATCGCCTCGCCCATAGCCACCGGCGAGATGATGTCCTTCGTACCATGGAAGATGAGCAAAGGAATGGCGAGTCGACGCGCGCGGCCGAGGTTGTCGAGCTCGAGCGTCAGGAACGCACCTGGAACGAACGGGTAATGCTCGCCGGCCATCGCGCGCCCAGTCGTGAAGGGGGAATCAAGGACCAAGGCGCGCACAGGCCTTTCGGTGGCCAGGTACAAGCCGACCGCGCTCCCCAGCGATCGACCGTACACGCCAACGCGCGTCGTGTCGATCTCCGGCCGTGTCGTGAGGAAGGACCATGCGGCCTCGGCGTCGCGATACAGGCCCGACTCGGTCGCCGAGCCGTCGCTCATGCCATATCCGCGATAATCCAACACGAGGAGTGCCGCAGCGGGTGGGCGCAGCCAACGCACGCTCGCGGCCAAGTCGTACACCGTTTCCATATTGCCATAGAACCAGATGACGGCTGGCGCGGGAACAGCAACGGTGGCCGGCGGCGGTAGATACCAGCCGCGTAGCGTCACGCCGTCGTCGGCCCTCACCGTCACGAGCTCGCCGTCGTCGAGACCCACGCTGGCAGGGATGGCCTCCGGGCTGTTGGGTCCGGGGAACGCAAGCCGGTTCTGGAATATCCAGGCCAGCAGAACCACGACTCCCCACACGAGTGCGAGCAGAACCAAGATGCGTACGACGGTGGCCAACATGGTAATAACCTAAGCGGTCAGTCGCCGGGGCATTGCCTGCGGGCGGCCCGGACCCAGATGCGGACTTCTGCCTCCGTGGGGCGGTCCCACGTGGCGCGGTCGCGATGCAGGTCGGTCCAAATCGTCGTGGGCTCGGCTGCGGCCAGGGCGCAGACCGTACGGATCTCGAGTCCTTGAAGGGCTCCTGCGTGTTCCGTGCCCATGCCGCGCAGGGTCACGAGCTCAGCGCTGCCGACGGGGATGTCTTCGAGGCGTGGAACGGTGGAGCTGATCGTGAGGCGTTCCATGCCGAGCAGCGTGCCGATTGAGAACGTGACTGCCAGGCCGACGGCTCCGAGTCGGATCCATAGTGGGCGCGCGGGGCGCCGGCCCTCCGGTGAGTCCGAAGGCGCCTGCGCCAGCCCCATCACACACACCGCGTGAAAGAGCGTCCACGCTTCGAGGGCAAATACGGGGAATCCCAGGAATCCGAAGGGCGGCATCTCGAAGAGCTTGATGTCCTCAAGCCACGGCACGGTGTAGATCCATTTTCCGCGCGCCCAGTAGTTGTAGAACTCCCACAGCAATCCGATCAGCAGCCCACCGGCCAACAGGCTCGCGACGCGTCCCCAACGGCCGCGCTCGAGGTCCCCGAGCAGTGACCAGTCCGGGCAGCGGCGATAGACGTAGGGATCCACCAGAAGCCACACCGCTCCCCAGATCAGTGGGAAGAATATTGATGGCCACACAAGTGCCATCGCCCCGGTCGTGAGCCCGACGAGTTCTGCGATGCGCAGCTGAGGACGTGTGATGCGCACCCGTGGTCCATGGAGCCCTCTGAGCCGCGTGAAGAGCTGGCTCGAGAGCACCACGGCCGGCACAACGGTGGCGAACGAAAGGGCGACACCGGTCCACCGCTCGATTGGGTGGGCCGGTAACAGCACGTAATACCAGTTGCGCAGTCTGAAGTTGGCTGCCTCAAAGAGCAGCCAAATGGGTACCGACCATGCAAGCATCGGGAGCATCACCCGCGGCCGGATCCACATCGATGCCTCGCTGGACCGTCGTGCGGCACGGTCGGCGAACAGGACGAGGGTAGGGTACCACACAATCACGTAGAACCAGGTCGGGACGGGCTCGACGTCCGCGACGAGGAGGACCCACGCCGACACGATGATGCCAACCGCGAGCGCACTTCGCATGGACGGAAAGTGCCGCGGTTGCGCGTTGTGTGGAAGCACCGCTTGCATCCGCCAAGATCTGCCCATTGATTGCGGACCTATGAATGACGCAGCGATTTCGTGCTCTGGACTCGTCAAGCGTTATGGGATCGTGACGGCCGTTGCGGGCCTCGACCTCGACGTGCGGCGCGGCGAGTGCTTCGGCCTGCTCGGGCCGAATGGCGCCGGGAAGACCACGACGATCGAGATGATCCAGGGCATTCTCGCTCCCGATGAGGGAACGATCGAGGTTTTGGGGATGAACTGGAGCACGGACGAACGCGCGCTTCGCGAGCGTATCGGCACGCAGCTCCAGGAAACCAAACTCCCCGAGAAGCTCAAGGTCGAAGAAGTCGTGACGCTCTTCCGAAGCTTCTACAAACATGGGTCGCAGGTCGAAGAGGTCTTGGAGACGGTCGGACTCGTGGAAAAACGCGAGGCGTTCGTGGTAAACCTCTCCGGGGGGCAGCGGCAGCGTCTCGCGGTTGCGTGCGCGTTGGTGTGCTCACCAGATCTGCTATTTCTGGACGAACCCACGACTGGCCTGGATCCGCAGGCACGGCACGCGCTATGGAACGTTGTTGAGACGTTCCGGCGGGGCGGTGGCACGACCCTCCTCACGACACACTATATGGAAGAGGCGGAACAGCTGTGCGACCGCGTGGCCATCATCGACCACGGCAAGATCATCGCCCTCGGGTCACCCTCCCGGTTAATCGCCTCGTTGGGGGCCGAACAGGTTGTCGAGTTCGCGCTCGAGAACGGGACGCCGATGCCCGCCGACACCATGGAGCGTCTCCCCGGTGTGCAGCGTGTTACCCACGACGACCAACGAACACGATTGACGGTCTCGACTGTCCATGCGACGGTACCCGCATTGATGAAATTCCTGGAAGATCGCGGGGCAGTCCTCAGCGAGCTGACGACCCACCACGCCACCCTCGAAGATGTCTTCTTGGCCCTGACCGGGCGACACTTACGCGATGATTGATCTGCGGACGAACTCGCTCGTGCAGCTCACGCTGTGGCGCACTCGCGAGTTCTTGCGCGAACCGGAGGCCATCTTCTGGGTGTTTGCGTTCCCCGTTCTGCTGGCCTTCGCGCTTGGACTCGCGTTCCAGGCGCGCGGCGCCGAGACGGTGCGAGTCGCCGTGCAGCGGGGCAACGGCCACGGCGACGTCGATGCGGCGCTGCGCGCGGCACCGAACATCGAACCGGTGGTGCTCGACAGTGGGGATGCGCAACGGCGACTACGTAGCGGGCGCGTCGCAATGGTGGTCACGGCGGGCGACCCCGTGACGTTGCGCTACGACTCGACCCGCGCCGAGAGCGAGCTCGCCCGCGCCGTGGTGGTGAATGCGCTGGAGGAAGCGGCGGGACGACGCGACGTGGTGTCGATTCGCGATGTGCGGGTACGTGAACGCGGGGCGCGTTACATCGATTTCCTGATCCCGGGCCTCTTGGGACTCAACATCATGGGAACGGGACTCTGGGGCGTGGGGTTTGGCATCGTCAAAACCCGCCAGCAGCGATTGCTGAAGCGCTGCATCGCCTCTCCTATGCGGAAGTCACAGTACCTCATGGCCCAGATGCTGGCGCGGTTAGTCTTCCTCGTCCTGGAAGTCACCGCCGTCATTGCCTTCGGCCTGCTCGTCTTCCAGGTACCGCTTCGCGGGTCGGTGATCACACTGACGTTGGTCGTCTTCTTGGGTGCAGTGACGTTCGCGGGGTTCGGGTTGCTCGTGGCATCGCGCGCTCGCACCATCGAGGGCGTGTCGGGGCTCATGAATGTCGTCATGGTGCCGATGTGGATTGGGTCGGGGGTCTTCTTCGCGTATTCCCACTTCCCCGATCCGATGCAGCCGTTCTTGAAGGCGCTTCCCCTCACGGCGCTCAACGACGCGCTCCGTGCCGTCATGCTTGACGGGGCGGCAGCGACATCACTCGTCTGGATGCTCGGCAACCTCACGCTTTGGGCGATCGCCTCTTTTGTGCTGGCCCTACGACTGTTCCGGTGGCAATGAATCAGAAGGGATAGTGGGGCTAGAAGGGATAGCACCTCTCAACTCCTCCAACGCTCCCACCACCGCATCGCCGTGCGTCAGCGATATGAGGTGAGCTGCGTCGGGGATCAACCGGAGCTCAGCGTTCGGCAGGCCGTTGGCGAGTTCCGCCGCTGTCTCCTCCGTAAAGAACGAGTCTCGTCCACCGTGGAGGACGATGGTGGGAACACTGATGTTGGGGAGCAGGTCCCGGACGTCGAACCCGCGCATGGCGTCGCGGAAGGAGCGCATCGCTTGCAGGTGTGTGTTCCGCCAACCGGCGAGGTCAACCACGATGTCGGACTTGATTGGCAGGCGCTGAAAGTCCACGCGTTTGGCTTCCAAGGTGCCGGTCATGACGCGTTTCATAAGGTGCATGACGGCCGTGCGGTCCCAGACTTTGAACACGGTCTCGACCGGGACACGGACGGTGCGCTTGCCGAGGGCGAACACCCGCAGGCGGGCACGGTCATACATGGGTCCGGCGGTGGTACCAAGGAGAATGAGGCCGTGAACACGGGATCGCGCAGCCCCGGAGGTGCCCAACCACTGGAGGGCCATCATCCCCCCGAATGAATGGGCGAGCACGTACCGACGGTCGGCACTCCAGTATTCCATTGTCTCGAGCGTCTCGACCAGGCGCGCCACGTAGCCTGGGATGCCTTCCTGGATGGGTTCGCGAAGGCCGGCAAAGTCGACACCGAGGGTCTCGATGGGGAACGGCGGGAAGATCGACGCGTTCAGCGTCATTCCGGGCAGGAGCAAGGCGACCCCGCGCCGCGCCGTCGAGATCGTACCTTTGCCCTCACTCATGCCGCTGTCCACGATCTAAATCGTCCATGCTCGTCAACTGCCCCTCGTGCGACGTCTATCTCGAAATCGGGGCACGGTTCTGTGTGCAGTGCGGGACCCGTCTCGATCTTGATCCTGATTGGGATGCCACCGCAGGCGAACGCCTCTCCTTGGCCCTGGGACCAGACTACTCCGTGCTGGGCGAGCTCGGTCGCGGTGGGTTCGCGGTCGTGTACTCGGTGCGGAATGTTGTCCGGCACGAGTATCTCGCTGTCAAGGTCATGCGCCCGAGCCTGCTCTCCAAGGAACGTATGCGCGAGCGGTTCCGTCGCGAGACCGAAGTTGTCGCGACCCTGCGTCACGCGAATATCCTCCCTATCCTGTTCAGTGCTCACGCGGGGGAGCTCGTCTACTACGCCATGCCGCGCGTACGTGGGCGTGCCCTGTCGGAGATCATCAAGCGGGACGGGCCGCTCGCCGTCCGGACAGCCGTCGGGATATTCGGGAAGATCGCCAAAGGGCTGGCCTACGCGCACCAACACGACATTATCCACCGCGACATCAAGCCAGCCAACATCCTGATCGAGGAAGACGGTCACGTGTGGATCGTCGATTTTGGGATCGCCAAGGCGTTGGCGGTCAAGGGCGAGACCATCTCCCTCACCGGTGAGATCGTGGGATCGGTGGAGTACATGAGCCCTGAGCGTGCCGTCGGTGATCCCAACGTCGATCATAGGGCTGACATCTACAGCCTGGGCGTCGTTGGCTACGAGATGTTGACTGGCGAGAAGCCATTCACGGCGGAAGCAGCCCACGACGTCCTGGTCATGCAGGTCGAAGACCCGCCACCATCGGTACGCGACCGGCGTCCAGAAGTGTCCAACGTGATCGATGCCGCCCTGAACCAGTGTCTGGCCAAGAAGCCAAGCAAGCGATGGCACTCCGCCGAAGCCGCTGCGCGCGCGCTCGGGGCCTCCGTCTGACTCCCCGAAACCTTCCGCACGGGGTCGTCGTATTAACGGTGTTAGCTTAACGGTGTTTGTTTGGCTTAACGCTGTTAAGAGGATGGCGTAACCCATTATAAAGGAAGCAGATAGGCTATGACCCCACGAATCGTCGATCCCGACCGAACTGCCGAAGTCGAGAGCCAGGTTATCGAAGCGGCTCGCGATCTCTTGGCCGAGGGTGGGCTGGGGAGTCTCTCCATGCGGCAGGTTGCCGAGCGGGTCGGGGTCAGCGCCACGGCGCTGTATCACTATTTCGAGAACAAGGATGACCTGGTGCGCCAGGTCGTAGGTCGAGCGTTCGTCCGGTTCGGCGCGTACCTGAAGCGGGCCGCAGCGACGCATCCGAGGGGGTCGCTTGACCGAGTCCGGGCCCTTGGCGAGGCCTACCTGCAGTTTGCCACCGAGAACGAAGCGTACTTCAAGGTGCTCTTTTCTATCCAACGTGATGACCCCCGCGCGCTCGAGGATCTCCCTGAGGGCGGGGGTTGGGATCTTCTGCGACAGGCAGTTGAGGATGCCATCGCGTCCGGCGCCATGCGACCGGTGGATCCCGGATTGGCTGCGCTGTATTTGTGGAGTGTGACGCACGGCATCATGACGATTGCGCTCGCCTGTCGGATCGATGAGTGCAGTCAGTCGAGTGCTCCCGGTATCCCGACCGAGCCGCTGGATCTGTTCCGCGCGTTTCAGCCTCTCGTGCGCGACGGCATCCGCGCACCGGCTGAACCCACACTGGCGGCTGAGCGGGATGGGGAGGCGGCATGAAACGAGTGCGGACGATGTTCATGGGTGTGGCGATTCTCGGCACAGTCGCACCGAATGGGGTGGCCCAGGAGCCGCAGGCCGAGGTGTTCTCGCTGCGCAGGTCGATCGAGACGGCATTGGGCAATTCGGAGGACCTCCTGGTGGCCGAAGCCGCGTTACGCGTGGCGAACCAACAAGTGCGAGAGGCGTGGGGGAGCGTGCTGCCGGACATCCGGTTCTCGGCGTCGTACACGCGCAATTTCAAGGTCCCGGTGGCGTTTCTGCCGGCCATCTTCCTTGATCCCAACGCGAATCCCAATGACGTGATTCCCGTCCGCTTCGGTGCGGACAACGCGTGGTCTGCCGGTATCGCGGTGAGCCAGCCTCTGTTCGAGGCGCAGGCTTTTATTGGCTTGGGTGCGGCCGGCCGATTCCGGAACATCGAAGAGGAGCGGTACCGCGGGACGGCGCAGCAGGTCGTGTCCGCAGTGCGTCAGGCATATTTCAACGCGCTGCTCGCGGTGGAGGATCTCCGGCGACTTACGGAGAGCGTCGAGCGAATCACCGAGACGCTGGAAGAGACTCGGGCGATGAACCGCGCGGGTCTTGGGTCGAGCTACGACGTGCTTCGCTTCGAGGTCCAGCTGGCGAATCAGCAGGCGCAGGCCACGCGCGCCGCGAACGTAGTCGAGGAAACGCGACGCCTCCTGTTGGTCGAGCTGGGGATGGACCCGACGACGTCGGTCGAGCTGGTCGGGCGCCTGAACGAGGTCGACCTCGATGACCTGGCGGCGAACGACCGCCATAACCGGGAATTGGTGGCGTTGGCGGGTGCCGCAGGTGCCGAGAACACGGATGCCGAGGAGTTGCTGGCGGTCGCGGACCGCTTCCGGACAGATCTGCGACAGCTGCGCGGGAACGTCGATCTCGACGAGGCACGGCTGGCTGTGGAACGTGCCGACTTCTACCCGACGCTTTCCCTGTTCTCAAACTGGAACATGCAGGCACAGGAAAACGGCAGCCCGTCGTTCTTCGAGAACTCCGCGACGTCAGCCATCGCCGGCCTCAGTGTGGAGGTCCCGATCTTCGTTGGGTTCTCGCGGTTTGCCCGTGTGGAGCAAGCGAAGGCAACGGTCCAGCAGGCCGAGGCCCGGCTCGCTCGCGCGGAGCGTTCAGCAGTGCAGCAGGTGCGGACGTTGCACGACAATGTGGTGGAGGCTCGCGAGCGCGCGACGAGTCAACGCGCCGCGGTTGCCCAGGCCCAACGGGGTTTCGAGATTGCCACAGCGGAATATCGAGCTGGTATCGGATCGCAGTTGCAGGTCACGGATGCTGAGCTCGCGCTACGGACTTCTGAATTCAATTATGCCCAAGCAGTGTACGACTACTTGACTGCGCGGTCCCTGCTCGACCTGGCACTGGGAACGGCCCCAGCCGAACTGAGTGAGCTGGGGCAGCAGTTTGGAGACCGACAATGAGGACGACGATGCGATCGATACTGTGGGTGGGGCCCCGGCTTTGGATATCGGCTGCGGCACTGGTGGCGGTCACGGCTTGCGCCCCCGCGGATGGGGAGGAGACGTCTGCACCGGAGTCGGATGGCCAAGGCGCCGAGGGGGCTCGGATCATCAATGTCGAAGTGACGCGGGTCACGCTGACCGATTTCATCGTCTTCGTGCGAGTTACGGGCGAGGTGGAAGCGCTACACGATGTGACGGTGGCGGCTGAGGAATCGGGTCCCATCACCCAGATCTATGTCGTCAAGGGCCGGTGGGTGGCCAAGGATGCCGCGATCATGAAGATCGACGACGAGGTGTTGGCGGCTAATGTCGATGAGGCTCGCGCGCTTCTCGAGATTGCGGACGAGCAATTCGAACGTCAACGCCAGCTTTGGGAAGACGAGGGCATTGGCAGCGAGATTGCGTTCCTGCAAGCCAGGGCCGCCGCCAATGCGGCCCGTGCGCGGCTGCGTACACTGCAGGCGCGACTAGCCCGGACCACCATCCGGGCCCCCGTGAGTGGCGTCTTTGACGATCACTTTCTCGACCTCGGGGAAATGGCGTCTCCCGGTACTCCGGCCGCGCGAATTGTCTCCGTCGGTCAGGTGAAAGTGGTCGGCGGGGTCCCCGAGCGGTACGCGCTCTCCGTCCAGCACGGCGATTCAGCGCGGATCTCTCTCGACGCGTTCCCGGGGCGCGAGTTTCCGGGCACGATCAGCTACGTCGGCGCGTCCGTCGACGAACGCGCCAGGACGGTCCCGATCGAGATCTTGTTGGCGAATCCCGATCGCGCCCTCAAGCCGCGCATGGTCGCGAATGTTCAGCTTGAGCTCGACCGTCTCCAAGAGGTGATCGTGGTGCCGCAGGACGTTGTTGTGCGAACGGAGACGGGGTACCAGGTGTTTCTCGCCGGCGAGGTCGATGGACGGGCCGTCGCGCTGGCGCGCGATGTCACCCTGGGCCAATCGTCGGCGAACCGGGTGGTGATTGCGTCGGGGCTGGTCGAAGGCGACACGCTCATCACCCTGGGCCATCGGATGGTCGATGACCAGAGTCGGATTCGAATCGTGTCGAGTGGAGGAACGTCGTGATGCCGGAAGGGAAAGGGACGTTCAAAGAATTTCGACTCACGTCGGTGGCGATCGATCATCCGACCAGCATCATCGTGCTGACGTTCATTCTCATCATTATGGGATTGACGTCGTATCTGCGGGTGCCAAAGGAATCGTCGCCGGAAATCGTCATCCCGATGGTGATCGTCAATACCATCTATCCGGGCGTGGCGCCGCGCGACATGGAAACGCTGGTTACCCAGCCGATGGAAGACGAGCTGAACACGATTGGGGACGTCAAGAACATCACGTCGACCTCGGTCGAGGGGTATTCGTCGATCACCGTCGAGTTCGATGCTGGCGTGGACATGGACGAAGCGCTCCAGCAGGTCCGCGAAAAGGTGGACATCGCAAAGCCGGAGTTACCGCCGGCTGCCGAAGAGCCGGTGATCATCGAGATCAACTTCTCCGAGTTCCCGATCATGCAGGTGAACATTTCGGGCTCGTACGGCCTGGTGCGGCTGCGCGAGGTAGCCGAAGATCTCGAGGATGACTTGGAGCAGATCCCGAGTGTGCTCGAAGTCCAGCTCGCTGGAGGACTCGAACGCGAGGTCCAGGTGGATGTCGATCTGGCCAAGCTCAAGTTCTACGGAGTGGCGTTCGAAGACGTGATCAGCGCGATCCGGAATGAGAACGTGACAGTTCCAGGTGGGTCGATCGACGTCGGCGATCTGAAGTACTTGGTGCGCGTGCCCGGTGAGTTCACCGAAACATCGCCGATCGCGGACATCGTGATCGAGACCCGTAATGGGTATCCGATCTACGTGCGGGATGTGGCCACCGTGGACTTTGGGTTCAAAGAACGTGGGACGTACGCGCGTCTCGATACGAGCCCGGTCATCACGCTGTCGGTCGTCAAGCGAGCCGGTGAGAACATCATCGAAACCGCCGATGCGGTCCGAGCGGCGATTGCTGACGCGGAACCGACGCTGCCGCCGGGGACGGTCATCAAGATCACGTCGGACCAGTCGGAAGACATTCACGATATGGTGAGCAGCCTCGAGAACAACATCATCTCGGGCCTGCTCCTGGTGGTGGCGGTGCTGATATTCGTGCTCGGTGTGCGCACGGCGCCGTTCGTAGGCCTGGCGATACCGCTGTCGATGCTGATTTCGTTCAGCGTCATCCAAATCGCGGGGTTTACGATGAACATGGTCGTGCTGTTCAGCCTCATCCTCGCCCTTGGGATGTTGGTCGACAATGCCATCGTCGTGGTCGAGAACATCTACCGATTCCGCGAGGATGGGTTCGACCGGGTGCACGCGGCAAAGTACGCCACAGCGGAAGTCGCGATGCCCATTATCGCGTCGACGGCGACGACCCTCGCGGCCTTTGCACCGATGGCATTCTGGCCGGGCATCGTGGGTGAGTTCATGAAGTACCTGCCACTCACGCTCATCATTACGCTGAGTTCGTCGCTGTTCGTGGCCCTAGTGATTCTGCCCACGCTGTGCTCCATCATGTTGGACACAGAGGACGCACCGGTGGCAATGCCGGCCGCCGTGCGCAACCTGCTCATCGGGTTGTCGATCGCTGTGCTGCTGGTGTTGGTCACCGTCAATCCGCTCACGGCCATTCTGCTCCTTTCCACGGGCGCCGCCGTCTACGCCTTCCACCACTATGTGGGACATCCGGCGGGACACTGGATCATGACCAAGGGCCTTCCGAAGATCATCGAGCGGTACGAGCGCTTCCTCCGGACGGCGCTCAAGCGTCGCTTCGTGATGATGGGTACGGCGGCGGCGTCTCTCGTGGGAGCCGTCATGTTGTTCGGGCTGTTCAGCCCGGGTATCGAGTTCTTCCCGGAAGACATCCCGCCGCCGACGGTGTACGTGCAGGTCGAAGCGCCGATCGGTACGCGCGTGGAAGAGACCGACGCGATCGTCACGCGGATCGAATCCGAGCTGCAGGCCTTGCCCGGTGCCGCCGACTTCGCGTCAGTGGTTTCGACCGTTGGCAGTAAGGTGTCCGCCGATGGCGGTGGTGGTGGACAGCAGACTCACTTGGCCACGGTCGCTGTGAACTTCGTGGATTTCCAGGACCGGCAGTACGACGCCTTTGCGACGCTCGAGGAGATCCGCCGAACGGTGGGAACGGGAATCGCAGGGGCGACGGTGTCGGTCGAGGCCATGGCCATGGGCCCACCGACCGGTGCCCCGATCGCCATCGAGATCACCGGCCAGGACACGGACGAGTTGAATGAGCTGGGAAACGCGCTCGTTGCCTCCCTCGAGAACTCACCGATCTTCGCGAAGCTCGACGGGCTCGAGAGCGACATGAGCCTGGGTCGGCCAGAACTCGTGATCGATGTGGATCGTGAGAAGGCGGCGCTCTACGGCCTGACGACGATGGACATCGGTACCACGGTGCGCAGCGCGATCAACGGTACCGAGGCATCCAAATTCCGCGATGGGAACGACGAGTATGACATCACGGTCCGACTCGCGAAGCAGTATCGCGACGATCTCGGCGCGATCGGCGATCTCACGATCATGAACGAGGGTCGCCAGATCCCCCTCTCCTCTGTGGCGCGCTGGAGCGTCGGCAGTGGGAGTGGCGACGTGCTGCGGAAGGATCTCGATCGAGTCGTGACCATCACCTCGGACGTGCGTTCGGGATACAATGCGAATGCGGTGCTCGCCGAGGTTCAGCAATTGCTCGTTGAGTTCGAAGCCTCGTTGCCCAGTGGCTACGATCTGCGCTACGCCGGGCAACAAGAGGAGCAACAGGAGTCACAAGCGTTCCTGATGGGCGCCTTTTTCACCGCCATCTTCCTGATGGGCTTCATTCTGGTGTCGCAGTTCGATTCCGTGACCAAGCCCGTCATCATTCTCAGCTCGGTGCTGCTGTCGACGGTAGGTGTGCTGATAGGCTTGATCGTGTTTCGAATGCCGTTTGGCATCATCATGAGCGGGGTGGGGGTGATCAGTCTGGCAGGCGTTGTCGTCAACAATGCCATTGTGTTGATCGACTACATCGATATTCTCAGGCACCGCGACGGGCTATCACGTGGCGAGGCGATCATCCAGGCCGGGAAGACGCGTTTTCGACCCGTGTTGTTGACGGCGATGACGACCGTGTTGGGCCTTACGCCGTTGGCCATTGGGCTCAACTTCAACTTCATCGGTCTGTTCACCAGTCTTTCACCCGAACTGTTTTGGGGCGGCGAACAAGCGTCGTGGTGGGGCCCGATGGCGATCGCGGTGATCGCTGGATTGACCTTCGCGACGTTCCTCACGCTGGTATTGGTGCCGGTAATGTATTCGCTGCTCGATGATTTTGACGATTGGTTCTTGCGTCACTTCACCCGCCGTGGGCAAGTCGACACCGAAGTCATCGACAGTGGCATTCAGAAGACTGTCCCGCGGCCGTCAAAGGAGCCAGTCCCCGTATAACTCGGGGCGACGGTGGTGCCAAAAGAGCGATCGTGCTGGTGATTCGGCGCATGCGGCATAGTCGAGGTCGACCACCAAGAGATCTTCTTCGAGCCGCTTCGCCTGTGCGATGATTCGGCCTGAGGGGTCGACGACGAACGATTCACCCGCAAAGGTGAGTCGTTCTTCTGCTCCGACCCGATTGCAGAGAGCGGCGAAGTACCCGTTCTGGAATGCCGCCGTCCGGACCTCCGCCTCGTACATGCCGTCGGGCCATTCGTCGACGGCGCCTGCTTGTGGAATGATGACCAGGTTAGCGCCGGCGACGCCGAGCGCGCGCATGTATTCGGGGTAGTGACGATCGTAACAGATACTCACGCCGATCCGACCCGCCTGCGTCGCGTAGACCGGTGCGCCACGGTCGCCCGGCGTATAGTACGCCTGTTCGTGAAAGCACGCGTAATCCGTAATGTGGACCATGCGCGTCACGCCGAGAAGCGTGCCGTCCGCGTCGATCACGGGTGAGCTGTCGTACAGACCGGTCTCAGCCTCCTCATACAAATTCAGCACGGTGACCAGGCCGAATTCCTTCGCGAGACGAGAGACCTGCGTGGTCGTTGGGCCGGGCACCGTCTCAGCAAATTCGCGAGCGTTGGGATGATGCTCGTGCTGCGGGAAGAACTTTGACAGCGCCAGTTCCGGGTAGGCGATCACATTGGCGCCGGCCGCCGCCGCACGGCGCATGGCATCGAGGACTTGGTCACGGTTTTCCGTAACATCGTCTCGCGCCGGTAGTTGTGCCAAGGCTAACCGGGGCATCGGTCTCCTCGAGAGTTATCCAAACAGGCGTGCGAGCAATCCACCGCTCGAACGGGTGGATTCGCGCAAGGCCGCGATGTATGACTGCGCTGAGCCGAACCGCTCGTCCGGATAGCGCGCGGCACCGAGATGCAGGGTCCGAAGCACGCGAGCCGGAACGTCATTCCGATAATCGTTGACCTGCGGAAGATGACCAGCGGCCTGCCGCGCCGCGATGCTTTCTAATGCACCGGTGAATGGTACCTCACCGGTGAGAGCGAAGATCGCGGAAAGCGTGAGCGAGTAAAGATCGGCGCGGTGATCCACCGGCTCGCCGAGCAGCTGTTCGGGCGCGGCGAACGCCGGCGTGCCGGAGCGGCCCGTCAGGCCGTGGGCCCCGGCCAACTGTTCGCCACCGAGGGCGAGAGCGAGACCGAAATCGGCGATCTGCACCGTTCCCGTGTCACCTTCAATCAGGAGATTCTCCGGCTTGAGATCGCGGTGCACGAAGTTCCGCGCGTGCGCCAGCGTCAGTGCCTCGAGCGCCTCGAGCAACATGCGCAAGACCCGATCGACGGAAAGCGGCCCATCCTGGGTCACGATGCGGTCCAGACTTCGTCCATGGACGTATTCCATTGTGTACCATTGCAGCCCCGCTCGACCGCCAATATCGAAGGTGTTCACGATGTTTTGGTGTGTCAGCAACGCCGCCGTGCGTGCCTCGCGTTGGAACCGCTCGACGACGGCGGGGTCCACCGTGAGATACGGGTGGAGCACCTTCAAGGCCACCTCACGCTCCAATGCAAGATCGCGCACCTTATACACACGCCCGAACCCGCCGGACCCAAGTTCGCCGAGTAACTCATAGTCATCGCCGAGCGCGCGGCGCAAGAGCTTTTCCCATGCTGCTGGATCGTCTGTCGCGTATCGCTCGGGAACCACCGGCAAGGAAACGTCGTATTCCCCCAGGTCCGAGACGAGATCCTCGAGCATCTCCGCGGCCGTGTGATACCGGTCACGCGGCGCCACTTCCAGTGCCCGGCAGATGATCCGCTCCAAGGCCTGTGGGCAGGCCTGCCGAAGCCCCTTGGGCGACTGCACCGCCGCGGGGTCTTCAGGTGGTGCTTGTCCGGTGGTTGCTAAGTACAGCAGCGCGCCCACAGTGAAGATGTCGCTATGCGGTTCTCCGGCGTGACCAGCACGAATCTCGGGAGCGATGAACGGAATGGCCACGTCGGGTTCCGCAGCCGGCGGCGCCACATCCATGTGCACGTTGGCATACCGGAGATCGGTGAGCACGGCGCGCTGCGTCAGTTGGATCATGACCGACGCCGGAACGATGCGTCGCAGGACGATACGTTGGGAGTGCACGTACTCTAGAACACCGGCGAGGTCGCGGGTGAGCTGCAGCACGGCGGGGAGCGGGCGAGGGCCGCGAGTAATCGCGACGTCCAGACTCTCGCCTTCTATCCATTTGGATGCCCGGTACATCCAGTCGCCGACCGCGCCGGCCGAAAAGATAGGACGGAGCACGGGGTGATCGAGCGCGGCGAGGAGTTGTGTCTCCCGGTCGAACCACGACCGGGAAGCCGCGGTGGGGTCCAGGTGCACGCGGAGGGCCACACGACGTCGCAACACCAGGTCGCGTGCCACGAACAACGCTCGCTCTTCCGATGCCGCGATAATCTGCAGCGGCTCGAACACGCCTTGAAAGAGGTCCGCGACCTGGCCGAACAGCTTGACAGCGTCCACGTCGTCGGAAATCAGTTGACCGGAGACACGGGAGGCGCGACCCATAGTTGCCAAAGATAACTGTGACTCGTCGCATTCCACGTATTTCGTCACGGCCCAATGGATCGTAAGTTCCGTCCGTATGCCGTATCTCAAACTCTCGGATCGGACGTCCGGGGACCTGGTGGAATTCGAGCAGGACCAAGTGCGGATTGGAAGAGCGCCGGATTGTGAGATTGTGCCCTCGGGAGCCGGATCGGAGGTCGTGTCCGGGTACCATCTCCGGCTGTTCGACAAGGACGGGGCCTGGCACCTCGAGGACTTGGGTAGTCGCAATGGCACGTTTATCGACGACGTGCCCGCAAGGGCGCATGTGCCGGCACCAGCCAAGCTTGGGCAAACGATCCGCCTTGGGGAACGTGGTCCGGCGTTTCGGATCGAGGCCCTGACAGACGTGCCGTACGAAGAGACGATCGAGGAGTCACGACCGCTCATCGATCCGGATGAGGCGACGCTTCCCATGTCGGCCTACGGAGCCACGGAGGAATGGGATGCGTCTCGGATGCCCCAGCCGCCGCCACCACCCGAATCGCACCCACCGCCACCCGCGTCGTCAGCACCACACATCGGGCCGCCGACCGCTGCTCCCGAGTCACCCCCGCCCAAACCTGAGCCGGTTGAGGCAACACCGGTCCAGGCGGAGCCGGAGCCGGTCGCTGACCCCGTTCCGGTTGCCAAGGAAATTCGCATCGTGGTCGTGGAATCCCGCAGTAGCGAGCGGTGGGAGGCGACGGGCGGTCGGATCCGGGTGGGACGTGGGAAAGAATGCGAGCTCCGTCCCATTGGTCCCAGTGACACGTCGGTGTCCCGCGTGCACGCCGAGATTCTGCTCAAGCCTGATGGACGCGTGGTCATTCGCGATGCCCACAGTCGAAACGGCACGCTGCTCAACGGTGAGCCGGTGTTGGGCGACGTCGAGCTCAACGCGGGAGACTACGTCCAGCTGGGCGACCAAGGGCCCAACCTGAGCGTGGACGTTCTCGAAGTGCCGGGCCCGGAGCAGCCTGTGCCGAGTGATACACCCGAGGCACCGCCACCGAAGGCAAGTGCGGCCGCGGCGAAGAAAGTCGACCGTGTCCTGGAGGGAATGGGGGCGCCACGGAGGAGTTTCGGTGGGAAGGGCGCCACGGTGTTCTTCAAAGAGATGTTCCACGACACCGAGCGGAAGTCTGCACACCGTGTGCGGGTGGTGGTGTGGTCGGCCGTCGTGGTGTTGGTGGTTGCCGTGGGTGGGATCTACTGGTGGAGCGAGCGACGCGTGCGTGAGACAGCGGTCACACTCGAACAGCAGCAACGGGCGGCGATCGCGGCGATCGCGGATTCCATCAGCGCGTCCGCGAACTCCGAGTACGATCGGTTACGCCAGGAATTCCAGGAGGCGAGTGCTGGGTCCGCGCCATCCGCGGTCGTCGAGTCGCTCCGAGTGGCACTGGAGACGGCGCAGGAGCGGACGGCATCGCTGGAAGCCGCCGTTCGGCGCGCCCAAAGCTCGATGGCGGAGCAATTGGTCGCCGGGGACTCGGTACAACGGGCGGCGCAGGCCGAGCTCGAGCGGCTCCGGTCCGAGCTGACGCGTGCGTCCGGAACGCAGATGCCTAGCGTACTTCTCGACAGCCTCCAACGGGCGCTCAGCGACGCGGAGCAACGAAGCGCGAGAATCAGCTCTCAGCTCGATGCGGTCCGGGAAGTGGATCTCGCGGCTGTCGCGCAGGCCAATCAAGGGGCGATCGGGTTGGTGACGGCGTTCGTTGGCACCGGGATCTTCGACGGGACGGGGTTCGTACTCACGCGGTCAGGGTATATGGTCACGAATCGACATGTCGTTCAGCGCGACGACGTCACAGCCGACTCAGTCTACGTGACGATGGCAGACCAGCAGCGTCCGCTTCGCGGGCACGTGGTCATGGTGGCCCCGTACAACGCACCCGACCTGGCGATGGTGCGGATCGAAGACTACGGTGGCCCGCACGTGATCGACGTCGATTGGTCGGGCTCCAAAGTGCGGCAAGGTGCCCCCGCTGCCTTGATTGGGTTCCCGGCCGGGTTGGGCAACGCGCTCGACGCGACGCAAACGGTTCGTACCCTGATGGCCGCCGGGATCTTTTCGCGCGTGACGAACGACGTTATCAACTTCGACGGTTTCACCACGGGAGGCTCGAGTGGGAGTCCGATCTTCAATGCGATGGGAGAAGTGGTAGCGGTCCACCGCGCGGGCCTGGCAGAGGCAACGGGGTTGAGTTTCGCCGTCCCTATCACGCTGCTGATTCCACTGATGCCGCAGACAGCTCGCGACGAGCTCGGAATTCAGTAGCCGGGCGAACGCTTCGGGTCGAGGGCGTCGCGCACGCCGTCGCCCAACAGATTGCACGCGATCACTGCCATCGCGACCGCGAGGCCCGGAAACGTTGCCACCCACGGCGCGTTGATGAGCGTGTTCCGACCCGCCGCGATCATGTTTCCCCATGACGGCGCCGGTGCTGGAATCCCCAAGCCAAGGAACGACAGACCGGCCTCGAGCATAATTGCGTTACCCACGCCAAGCGCCGCGACGATAACCACCGGCGTCATCGAGTTGGGGACGACGTGTCTTCGCAGCAGGCGCCATCGATCCGAACCCGCGGAGGTAGCCGCCACGGCGTACGGTCGCGCCAGTACGCCTTTCGCCTCGGCTCGCGTCAGCCGGGCAAGACTCATCCAACCCGTGAAGCCCAGAACCAGGATTGTGAGCCAGAGGCTCGGTTCCCACAGCGTAACGAGCGCCAGCAGGAGCACGAGGCGTGGCATCGCGAGGACGGCATCTGTGAATCCCATCAACGTGCGCTCGAGCGCGCCGCCCCACACCGCCGAGATGATGCCGATTCCGCTACCCAGGACGACGGAAACGAGCATCGAGAGAAGGCCAACGGCGAGACTGATGCGAGAGCCATGAATAAGACGGGCGAGCATGTCGCGGCCAAGCGCATCTGTGCCAAACCAGTGTCGCACGCCAAGATGATCCACGGCCAGTGGTGGCAGGAGGCGCGTCTGCACGACGTCGCGCTGGACCAGTGGATCGACACTGTGAAGGAGCGGTCCCGCTACCGCCACAATGACGAACGCGCCCATCACGGCGACGCCGAAGCGCGCGCGCGCGTCAGTACGCAGCCGCTGCGTGCCGCTCATGCGACATCTCGAATGCGAGGGTCCACAGCCATGGTGGCGAGGTCCGCAACGATATTTCCCAGCACCACGAGGAACGCGAACATGGCGGTCGTCGCCATGACCACTGGATAGTCGCGAGCGAGCACCGCGTCGACCATGACGCGTCCCATCCCAGGCCACGCAAAGATCGTCTCGACAAAAACGGTGCCGGACACCATCGCAGGAAGTGAAAGGCCGAGCAGGGTTACTACCGGAACGAGCGCGTTGCGCAGGACGTGCCGGCCCGACACGTGGCTCGATCGGAGTCCCTTGGCCACAGCAGCGCGGACGAAATCCAGTCGCCGCACGTCGAGCACCGCGCCGCGCACGAACCGCGCCGTTCCCGCCGCACCGATCAATCCCAAGGTCGTAAGTGGCAGTGCCAGGTGTTTGACTCGGTCGACGAGGCGACCCACGGGTGACAGGAATTCCGCGTCCAGCCCCTGAGCGCCAAACGCGGGTAACTGCAAGATGGCGGGAAGGCCAGCTCGGCCGGGGAGATAGGTGAACAGCAGCACCAACATGACGGCGAGCCAGTAGGCCGGAATCCCATACACGAACAACGTCGCAACGGTCAGACTGGTATCGAGTCGTGAGCGGTGCCGCATCGCCTGGAACACCCCGATGAGAATCCCGCCAACGTATGTTACGAACAGTGAAGCGGCGGTCAGCAGGAGGGTGTAGGGAAGTGCGTCGACGATGACGGAAAGCACGGGCCGCTGCATGGCGATGCTCGTACCCCAGTCCCCCTGGACGAACGCGCCAAGCCACCTAACGTATCGGAAGGCGAGCGGTGCATCTAGGCCCAGGGCCTGACGCGCCGCATCGAGCGTGGCTTGGTCGGCGTCAGGGGCCACCCACAATCTCGCGGGGTCACCCGGGGCAAGGTTGAGTAGCGCGAACGTGAGCGTAACGACGAAGAAGACAATTCCGACGCCCACGAGGAGCCGGCGGCCGATCGGTCGAAGCATGCCCCACGGTCGCTCACGGAGTTACCGAGCGTCAAGGGTCGTCGCCGTTGCCGCGGCTGCTAGCGTGTTGGGGTGTACCGTGGGGAGGGGTGATCGTGGAACCACCGTCGTGTATGCATCCGGCGCGGATCTCCAGTCCATCAATCCGCTCGTCACCGTACATCCTCTTGCCAAGGCCGTCCAAAAACACGTGCTCTTGATGACGCTCGCCGTCTACGATTCGCTGCTGCAGCCGGTGCCTCGACTGGCGACCTGGCGATGGGATGCCGACCGGACAAGGGTTACGTTCGACCTCCGGCGCGACGTGCGATGGCAAGACGGCGTCCCTACTACCGCCACGGACGTGGTGCGGACGCTGGAACTCGCCCGCACGTCGGAGACCGGGTACCCCCGGGCGGGTGACCTCGGCGCCATGATCTCAATCAGCGCGCTCGACTCGTTCCGCGTCGAGATACGATTTGCGACCCGCCAGGCAGTGTTCCCGGATGTCTTGACCGATCTTGCAGTGCTACCGGCGCACCGATTCGAGGATGTCCAGCCGGCAGGCGTGCGACGCGCGGAGTTCAATCGCGACCCTGTGGGTAACGGGCCATTTCGGTTCGTCCGGTACCTCCCAAACCAGCGGTGGGTGTTTGAACGCAACCCGGAATTTCCCGCCGATCTCCCGCGCTCACCCATCGACCGGTTCGTGGTCGTCGTGGTGGACGAGGCCACGACCAAGCTGGCAGGTTTGGCATCTGGCGAGTTGGATTTCGCCGGTATCAATCACGCGCATGCAGCGTTCGTCAGACAGAATCCGCGACTGCGGGTCGTCGAATTCCCGATACTCTTCGCCACCGGGGTGTTCTGGAACATGCGGAGAGCGCCGTTCGACGAACGGGCCGTTCGCCGCGCGCTCACCATGGCCATCGATCGACAGGCAATCATCGACGGCTATCTCTATGGGTTTGGCAACCCAGCGATCGGCCCGGTGTCTGCCGAACACCCGTGGTACGGCGACATCCCGGACGTGCCGTTCGACCCCCAGGGCGCGGGAGAGTTGCTGGATAGTGTAGGATGGCGCACGGGAGTGGATGGGATTCGGGAGCGCGACGGACGGCGGTTCGCGTTCGAGTTGATGACGGTCACGAGCGGCGATCTCGGACTCGAGCAGATGTTGCAGGCACAGCTTCGAGATATCGGTGTGGAGATCTCGCTCCGTCCGCTCGAGCTCTCCACGTTTCTTGCGACCGCGCAGGGCCCCGATCGCGAATACGATGCCGTGATCAGCGGGATCCCGGGCGATCTGTCTCTCGGGTATGTGGCCGCACTGTTCGGGAGCGACGGCGGGCCGTTGGCGTACTCGGGATACGCGAGTGCAGACTTCGACGACGCCGTGGCGAATGCGCGGACCGCGAGTAGGGAGCGTGACATCATTGCCGGGTGGGCCCGTGCCCAGCAGGTCCTCGGGAAAGACACCCCGGCGACGTGGATCTACCACGCGCGCGGCGTCCAAGGTGTCGCGGCGCGGTTCCGGGAAACCACACCGGATCTCCGCGGCGAGCTCGGTAATCTGCACGAATGGCGTCTGGAAGGAGCTCGAGAATGAGCGTACACGCCAAGGCACCGCTGCGCGTCGACTTCACCGGCGGGTGGACCGATGTGCCGGAATACGCGGCTCGCGAGACGGGGGCGGTGGTGGCCGCCGCGGTCGGCCTCTACGCATACGTAGACGCCTTCCTTGGCGGCATGAAAATCAAGTTCGCCGCTGAGGACCTTGGGGAGCGGGTCACGTATCAGTCGTCGGGCTTCATCCGATACGACGGGCGATTGGATCTCCACAAAGCCGCGCTCAACCTGCTGCCTGTGACCGGGGGAATCGAGCTGCTGTCACGGTCGGACGCGCCAAGTGGATCTGGTCTGGGTGCGTCTGGTGCCCTCGACGTGGCGCTGGTGGCCGTATTGGCGCACTGCCGGCGTGAGCCATACGACGAAAGCGCGTTGGCCGAGTTGGGATTCATGCTCGAAACGCAGGAGCTCGGGCTCCTTGGTGGGCGACAGGATCAACTGACTGCGGCGCTCGGCGGTTTTCAACGCTATGACTTTGGGGACGACCGAGTCGAGGCACGCCGCCTATCGGTGACGCAAGAGGCCGCGGATGATCTTGCATGCCATACCACGATTGTCTATACGGGTCAGTCGCATTTCTCCTCTGCCACGCATGCGTATGTCTGGGACGCCTATCGCAACAAGGACCCACAGGTTTTGCGCGCGCTATCCACGATGCGGGAGCTGTCGGATCGTGCCGCTATAGAGCTCGAGGCAGGGCAGTGGCAATCGCTGGCGACGACCATCGATGAAAACTGGCAAGCCCAGCGGCGGCTCCATCCTACCATTGCCAGTGAACGGAGCGAGGCCATCGAGGCTGCCATGCGCGAGGCCGGCGCGTGGGGTGTCAAGGCGACCGGGGCCGGTGCGGGTGGGTGCCTCCTGGTGTTGGGCCCACGAGCGTCGCGCGCCGCGGTCCGTGATGCCGCAAGGCGCGCGGGTGGGGTGGTCCTCGAGACGACGTTCGCCATGGAGGGCGTCAACGTTTGGGAGCATGGCGACGATGGTCCTCACTGACGAGACCGTCCGTCGTCGCCAGTCCGACATCGCTCGCAGCCCAAACCTCCAGCGGCTCCGGGGGCGACTCCTCACGTTCTTGGAGCCCGTACTCGACGGCTCGATCCCGCCAATCCCGGGGAAAGCCCGCCTCAGTACGCGGGGAGGTGCGTGTCCGGACGACGGAACGCGTCTCCAGTTCGATCCCCTCAGCCCGTCGACGCATGTGTGTCCGATGTGCGGGTCCGCGGTGACGGGAGCCGAGCATGACGCGACCTGGCGGTGGTGGTACCATCTCTGGCTTTCAGAACGGATTCTGCAGCTCGGACTGCTGGCGCGTCTGACCGGTGAGCCGGCGCTGGCCGATCGGGGCGCGCAGCTGCTGCGCGACTACGCCGATCATTACGCAACGCTCCCCAATCGCGACAACGTTCTCGGGCCGACGCGTGTGTTCTTCTCGACCTACCTCGAGTCGATTTGGCTCGCGCAACTGTCCGTGGCGGCAGACCTGTGCGCAAGCCCGAGTGAGCCGGACGACCGCGTTCGTCGCATGATTGCCGAATCGGCCCGCCTGATCCGTGAGTTCGATGAAGGGTGGTCCAATCGTCAGGTGTGGAACAACACGGCGATGATTGCTGCAGGGTTATTCCTGGGCGATGCGGCGCTGATCGAACATGCCGTAGCAGGCCGGCATGGGATTGTCGCGCAGCTTGCGACTGCGGTCACCGACGACGGCTTGTGGTTCGAGGGTGAGAACTACCACTTCTTCGCCCTGCGCGGGATGCAGCTTGCTGCAGAGCTAATCCGGTGCACCGAACGCGACCTTTACGCGGACGCGGTGATGGGGCCCAAGCTCGAACGCATGTACGTGACGCCGATTCATACGCTGTATCCGGATCGCACGGTGCCTGCCCGGGGCGATGCACCGTTTGGCGTGAGCATAGCGCAGCCGCGATTCGCGGAGTTATGGGAAGTTGGCTGGGCGCGCACGAGTGACCCACGGATTGAACACGTCCTGGCCGATCTCTACGCGACGGAATATTCGCACACCGAAGACCGGGGGTTCGTCGAGATCGCCGAGCACGAGGTGCATCGCCCCCCTGGAAAGGTGACGAGGGATCAACTTGGATGGCGGGCGTTGCTCTGGATGCGCGTTGAATCACCCGCATTGCGCCGCCTGCCCAACGAGCCGGTGCGAGTGCTCGATCACGCTGGCGTGACGATCGTTCGCCCCACGCCGGACACGTACGTCAGTGTCGACACCGGAGGCGACCGCGGTGGGCACGGGCATCCCGATATGCTGCAGGCCAATCTGTTCTTGGGCGACCCCGTATGTGTCGACCCCGGGACGGGTTCGTACGTCGATGCCTCGCTGCATTGGTATCGGGGCGCGCTTGCGCACAACGGGCCTTCCGTCGCCGAGCTCGGCCAGCTGAACCATACGGGAGCGTGCCAAGCCGCTGATGCCGCAGACGGATGGGGATGGTGCCGTGCGGTGGGACACGATGTCCTCGGGTTGGGCAGTCGCGTTCAACGCACCGTCGTCGTTGGCGGTGACGTCATCGTCGATTCCGTCGAAGTCGACGTGAGCGACGACACGATGGTTGTGTTGCCGATCCACCTGCGCGGGGGTGTCGCACAGATGGATGATCCCCTGCGTTTGAAGGCATGCGAAGGCGGTGCCTCCGTCGCGCTACTACCAAGACCACGAGAGACCATCAGTCGTGCGGAAGGTCTCGGACCGCCGAATCTCGCCTTGGGACCAGGAGAGCCGGAACCGTTTGTCCTGCGACGTGCCGAGGGGTCGGGCACGTGGCGACAGGTGTACGCGAGGCGTGGGGTTGGACTCGACCAAGTAGAGTGGGTCCACGGGGAGCTTCGCGTTCGATGTTCGGCCGGTGATATCGGTATTCGACTGGCGGATTCAGGGGTCACCATCCGAGAGGCATCGGGGCGAGAAATCGTTCTCGACGGAAGGCGTGATCACACGCACACGCCGCCTCGGCCACGGCCCAGGCCGCGCCGGGTGTTGGCGGTTCCCAGGCTCGATGACGTCCCAGCCCCAGAGGAGTGGCTGGCGCGGATACCGTCCCAATACGTCCATGCGCTTGGCATCGACCACTACCGTCAGTCAGAGATGCCATATGACGCGTCGCGCAGCGTTCGTGCCCGCGCCGCAGTCGCCGTCACCAGGCACGCCGTTGTGTTTGCCGTGGACGTCGTCAAAGAAGACCTCGTGTTTCGCGGTGCCGACGACGCCAACCCTCGGCTCGACAACGAACAGGCGGATATTCACTCTGATGGAGTCCAGTGTTACGTCGGCCGGGATGCGTGGTCTGGTGTCTTGGGGGTTCCGGACAGGAATTCCCACGACGTTCGTTGCGTGTCGCTGAATACGAACGCGCCAGCCGTTCCGGAGTTTTCGGGGCAATGGTGTACCACCTCGCAGGGGTACGCGGTCGTCATGGCTTGCGTGTTCGAATCGCCGCTCGACCAGGGCGAGCGGTTTCCCGTCGAATTCGTCGTGAACGAGATGTACTCCAACAGGGAGCGGAGGGCCGGTCAGCTCGTCCTGTCCGGAGGTCGAGGGTGGGTCTACCTTCGAGGCGATCGTGAGTCACCGGTACGTGCGCTGGATGCGGAGGTCGTGTGAGTATTGTCATCGTACTTCACCAACCTCAGGATCTCGTCAACATTGCGAGTGTCGTCCGTGCCATGAAGAACTTCGAGCTGTTCGATCTCCGATTGGTGGCTCCGGAGGAGTACGACGAACATCGGATCGAGGGCATCGCCCACAGCTCGTACGATGTGCTCGAACGTGTCACGCAGTACGACACATTGGACGCGGCGCTCGCCGACTGCACGTTCGTCATCGGTATGACGGCACGCGAACGCACAGCCAAACGTAATGTGACTCGGGCTCGCGATGGCGCGGTCGAGGCGCTGCAGGAGTCGGCCTCCGGGCGAGTCGCAATCGTGCTGGGCCCGGAAGACCGCGGGCTGTCCAACGCGGACCTGGACCGGTGCCACCGTGCCGTAACGATCGCAACCAACGCTGAGTATCCGTCGCTCAACTTGGCCCAGGCCTTTACCATCATGGCCTACGAACTGTCCCTGGCACGTGGCGCGCGGGATCTGAAGACGCCACGTCGACACGCCGAAACCGCGACGGCCCAGCAACTCGAGCACCTCTTCCAAATCGCGGAACAGGCACTCGAGCAGATCGAGTTCTTCAAGACGCGAAATCCGGAGCACATCATGCGCACGATCCGCGAGGTCCTGCACCGGACACCGATAGATGCCCGAGAAGCGAAGCTCTTCACGGCCATGTGCTTCGAAGTCGGCAACTACCTCCATCGGCAGGGAATCGAGTGACGATCCCGGGGTTCACGTCGACGGGCAGCAAGCGGCCGGTCGCGCTGTACGGTCGCGATGACGCGATGCCCTCCCAGATGGTCCGGGCGGAGGGATGTCGTGTGTGGGATGTCGACGGTCGTGAATACATCGATACCATCATGGCGTTAGGAGCGGTCGCGCTTGGGTATGGGCATCCGTCAGTCACGTCGGCCGCGGTCGACGCGGCACGCGCTGGGGCCGTGGGACCGCTGGCGCCAAAGCTCGAGCGTGAGGTCGCCGACAAACTCGCTGCGGTGCTTCCGGGAGTCTCATGGGTGCGGTTTCTCAAGACCGGCGCAGAGGCGGTGGCGGCTGCCGTACGGATCGCACGAGCCGCCACTGACAGGGAGCGCATCATCACCTGTGGTTACCACGGCTGGCTGGATTGGTGTCAGACCGGAGCCGGGATCCCGAGTGCTGTTCAGGCGTTGCGACGGGAGATTCGCTTCAACGACGTTGCGGATCTCGAAGGCGCGGTGCTGGAGGATGGTCCCATCGCCTGTATTGTCGTCGAGCCAGTCGTCGACGAAGCACCTACGGCCGAATGGCTCGCCGCGCTTCGGGAAACGTCCACGCGTGCCGGAGCGTACCTCGTGTTCGACGAAATCAAGACGGCATTCCGCATCGCGCGCGGTGGGGTGGCGGAGCAGATGGACGTGGTGCCCGATCTCGTTGCGGTGGGCAAGGCATTGGGAAACGGGTATCCTATCGCGGCGGTCGGAGGAGGTGAACATCTGCGGGCGAGCGTCGAGACCACGTGGATATCGTCGACGCTCGCCACTGAATTCGTCGGACTGGCGGCAGCGAGCGCGGTGCTCGACGTGTTTGAAGCCGAAGCGGTCGTCAACGCCCTGGCCGAATCCGGCGCCGGTCTGTTCGCGTGCCTCACGAACCTCGCGCGAAAGTACGGTGACATCGTGACCGGCGTGCGCGGCGTGCCGCAGATGTGCTACCTCACCTTCGCAACGGAAGAACTCTCCGGAGCGGTGAGCGTCGCCGCTGCCGAGCGTGGTCTACTCTTCAAGCGGAACGCCTACAACTTCGTGGCGCTGCCGCACTCGCGTGAAGTGATCGATCGGATTGGGACGATCCTCGAAGACGCTCTGGGCGCGGTGTCACAATGCTGATCGACGTGCATGGCCACTTCTATACCGAACGCTCTGGGCTTGCCGACTGGCAGGAGCGCAACGCGGCGCGCCTGAAGGCGGGACGACGCATGGGCATCACGGCCCACGTTGCCTCCATCCTCGGCACGTGGGGGCATCGATCCCCGACCTACTTCCCGTCACCTACCGACGTTGAGCACGCAAACGCGGCGATGCTGAGCTTGCAGCGCATGCACGACGGCGAGGTGATTGGATACTGCGTGGTGAATCCCAACTTCGCCGATCATGCACTCGACCAGATCGACCAGGGTCTGGACGGGGGCATGATTGGCGTGAAACTCGCGGCCAGCCGGCGAGCAGATGACCCGCTGCTCGATCCCATCGCGCAGCGCGCTGGCGACGCAGGTGTGCCGGTTCTTCACCACATATGGCACCACCGACAACGCGATTGGCCCAACCAGGAGGCATCGGACACAGTCGAATTGGCCACGTTAGCACTCCGCCACACGGAGACGCAGTTCATCGTGGCGCATATCGGCGGTGGTGGTGACTGGGCGCACACACTGCGCGCCGCGCGCGACGTCCCGAACCTGTGGATCGACATCTCGGGGAGTGGCGTCGACGTCGACATGATGGAGTGGGCGCTCGAGACGATTGGTGCGGAGCGGATGCTCTTCGGAACGGACCTTACAATGGCAACTGGTTGGGGGAAGCTCCGCTATCTCGAGAGTCGGGTGGACGGGGAATCGCGAGATTTGATCCGTAGTGGGAACGCGCTGAAGCTGTTTCCGACCGGAGCGTTTGGGTGACGGTCGACGTCGCAGCGTTCGTCGGACCGTTTCCGTTCCGCCACGTGAGTCGCGGAACCCCGAAGTGGTTGCTCGGCCAGATGGACCGCTTGGGGATCGCGGAGGCATGGGTCGGGCATCTCCCCTCATTCCTTTATAGGGACCCCTCACCAGGCAATGCCGATCTTGTGAGGATCCTCAGCGATCACGAGCGCCTGCGGCCGGTTCCAGCGGTTAACCCGGGCTTGCCAGGTTTTGCGTCGGAACTCGATGCCCACCAGCGTGCTCCCGCGGTCCGTGCGTATCCCACGTATTGGGGACTGGACCCACAGGGAGCGGAAATGCGGCACCTCGCGGTCTCCTGTGCCGCGAAAGCGCTGCCTCTGGTGCTGACGGTGTGTTTCGAGGACCTGCGACAGCGGCACCGGCTCGACACGGCGACAGATCTGCCTGCGGCCGCGGTGCGCTCGTTGGCGCGGATCAGCGAGGACGTGAAACTCGTGATCTCGGGCGCGCCGAAGGGTTTCATCGAAGAGGTGCACTTCGGGCTCACGGAGACGGAAGGGGAGCGGGTCTTGTGGGATATCTCGTGGATCTGGGGACCTCCGGAGGAGCATCTGCGAACGTTGCTGGAGACCGTCGGGGCGGGCCACTTCGTGTTCGGGACGGGCATGCCCCTTCGCATCCCGGATAACTCGGTTGCCAAGCTCGATCTTCTCGACCTCTCGCAGGAAGACCGCGACGCTATTCAGGAGGGGAACCTCCGTCAATGGGTGCTGGCTCGGTGAAGGACATCGAGACGTGGGGTAGCCGTGTGATCCCGGCCGTTCCAGTTCCGTTTTGCGACCGATCGACCATTGATCTGCAGCAATTGGCAGCGTACGCAGCCTGGATGGCCGAACAACGTGTGCCTGCCGTGGCGGTGGGCGTGCACACCGGACGAGGTCTGCATCTGACGCCGCAGCAGCGGCAGGTGGTGGTCGACACGTGGCGACAATCGGGGATCGACTTGGTGCTGGGTGTTGGCGCGTCCGCAGATGTGACCCTCCCGATGGAGCGATCCGCATGCGTTGATGCGGTCATCCGAGCCACGGTGTCGATGACCGAGTGGGCGAAGCGAGAGGGTGCCGTCGCGGTCTTGGTGTACCCGCCTGCGCCGTTCCGGCGCACCGCCGAATCGCAGGATCGCGCCGTGGCGCTTCACAAAGCTGTGGCCGCCGTCGGCGTCCCCACGATCGCGTTCTATCTCCATGACGCGGCAGGGGGAATGGCCTACGCGAACGAGAGCGTGGAGCGTATGCTCGCGATCGATGGCGTGGTGGGAATCAAGTTGGCGACCCTCGACGACCCCCAACGGTTCCACGAGGTGGCGTCGCTGGCGCACGCGCACCGCCGCTTGTGCATCACCGGCGAAGATCTGTTCTTCGGGAAATCGTTGGAGATGGGGGCGGACGCGGCGCTCATTGGGATGGCCGCCGCTTGCACCGATTGTATGGTCGACCTCGCCGACGCGCATGCCGGCGACAACCGAGCTCGGTACGAAGAGCTTACGCGGGCGATGGACCAATTCGCCGCTGTCACGTTCGCCGAGCCGGTTGACGGGTATGTTCAACGGATGCTGTGGGCGCTCGAGGCTGATGGTGTGCTGGAGGAAGGGATGCTGGATCCGTTCGGACCCTCTCTGCACAAAGACGAGCGTCTGCGCGTCCACGAGGCAGTCGCGAACCTCCGCCGATCGTGACGCTCCCGTCGCACCCGACTGTGTCACCCGTCTGGCGATCCCGTCTTGAAGGTTTGCTGGAGCGCACTCGCGACGCACCGCCCGCCGACCTGCCATCCGCCATACGCGACGAACTCGGGGTGGACGTCACGGCGCGCTATGGTGGGATCCGGGTCTCGCACCCCTTCGGCAAGGCCTCGGGTCAGTTGTCGTGCACTCGGCGTCAGGTCGAGGCCGATGTCGAGGATGGAATCGCCTTCGTCGTGCTAAAGACCGTCATTGCTCAGGCGTCAGATGGCTCACGGAGCATGGAAGAGTGGGCCAGCCCCGAAACGCGCATGGTTGTCGAAGAACGTCAGGCCATCGACGGCCGGGTGGGCTGGACGGTTACCTGGTCGGGGCGTGGTTGGGGGGGGTCGTTCGAGGACTACCTCGCGTTCTTTGCCGATGCCATGCAGCTCGACAACCCGCATGACATTCCCATCGTCCCTTCTGTGAAGTACAACTTGCCAGATCTTGGCGAGAATGCGCTACTCGACGAGTATCGCTTCACTACATCCCGCTTGCTCGACGTGTGGGGCGACGTGGGGTGTGGCGGGTCCATGGTGTTGGAGAAGGACTTCAGTCCGACTCTCGCGGGGGATGAACGGGCGGCAAGCCGTGATCGCGTGCTCGAATGGGTGTCACAGGTCCCGGGCTGGATCCGAGAGGCGGGTGCGAATCGAGTACGCCTAGGCCTCAAGTTGATGAACGCCGTATTCGACGACGATTTTCAGGTGGAGATGGTTCGTGCGGCCGCGGCGTCCGCACCGGATTACCTCGTGGTGTTCAACCGGCTGTTCGATCGAGAACGCAAAGTGGCGTACGGCGGCTGGGATCTCAGCACTCGAAACCTCGCCGTGCTCGACCGGCTCAGGGCAGCGCGCGTCCCGCTCCCTCCGCTCTCCGCGACCGGCAATATCTGCTCGGGCAGAGTGATGGTCGAGTATGCCTTGCGCGGCTGCGAGAATGGCCAAGTGCACACGTACTTCCAGCTCCCGCTATCCCAGTATCTGGCTCGGGCTGGCTCGCGGACCGGAAGGGCATTGCACACGCTGCTCCTCCACCCCGACGACGGTCTTGTCGTTTGGATGCAACATCTGCACGAGGCGGGACGACTGGAACGGGCGGATAGCGCCGTGCGGTTCCTCGACCTGGCCGAGGCCGGTCGCGACGAACGGAAGGGGGCCTGAGGTCGGTTGTGTTGGCTCGGTCATCGACTATCTTACCTGGCGGCCGCGACCGAATTTGGTCGTTCGTACCCCCTCAAAGGCCGAGTCTTAGCGGTTTCAGTCAGAGAACGTGGTAACTGAGAGGCACCTCCCACAGGTGGGGTGCGCCCGCTAGATGGAGCGGTCGATGCCACAAGGGCTGTGACGTGAAAAAGCGAGCCGGACTATTCTCGGCAGTCCTCCTGGGCGTCGCCGCATCGGTCGTGGTCGCTGCTTTTGCGTCTGCTGGCTCGGCCCAGAATCCCCAGACATCGTCAGCGACGGTGCCGGTCGACGTTGACACGGCCAGTTTGCGCGGCCCGGTTCAGCCCATCTTCTACCGTCACGACGTCCATGTCGTCGACTTCGAGATGGACTGCCGGTATTGTCACTTCGCCGCCGAAGTCAGCGCGAATCCGGGTCTCCCTACCATGTCGACGTGCATGGGGTGTCACCTCATAGCGGGGGCCGGGAATCCAGAGGTGGAAAAGCTCAAAACAGCGGTGGCCGAACGCCGGCCGATCGAATGGGTCGAGGTTCACCAGCTTGGCTCGTTCGTTCGGTTTCCGCACCACCGCCATGTGAACTCGGACAAGGGACGGTTTGAGGGGCTTGACGCAGCGGAGAAGTGCATGGAGTGCCACGGTCCGGTCGATGAAATGCCACAGGTCTACCAATTCGCCACGCTGAAGATGGGGTGGTGTCTGGACTGCCATATCGAGAGCGAGGCAAGCCGCGATTGTACGGTATGTCATTACTGATGGGGAACCGGCATGTCTGATGGGATGAACCGCCGACGTTTCCTCAAGGTCCTCGGAGTCGCCGGAGGTGGCACGGCTGCGCTCTCGGGTTGCTCAACGGATCGGGTCGAGAAGCTCGTCCCCTACCTGGTTCCGCCGCAGGATCAAGTGCCGGGCGTGGCGACATGGTATGCGTCCACTTGCGGCGAGTGTGAAGCTGGCTGCGGTCTTCATGTTCGCGTGCGCGAAGGCCGCGCCGTCAAGGTCGAAGGAAACCCGGACCATCCCGTGAACCGCGGCAAGCTCTGTTCGCGAGGTCAAGCCTCGCTGCAGGGTCTGTACAACCCAGACCGGGTGCGTGGGCCGATGGCGAGAACGGCTGACGGGTGGGAAGCAATCTCCTGGGATGATGCCATCGCACGCGTGGTCAGCGAGCTGGGGTCGGTGGACCCGTCGCGAGTGTGGTTCCTGAGTGGGAGCGAGACCGGGAGCTTCGGTCGGATGATCGATGCGTGGCTCGCGGCCGCCGGCGCGAACCCGCGGGTCGTGTACGAGCCCTTCGCGTACGAGGCGCTCCGCCATGCGAACCGGACCATCTTCGGGATTGATGCGATCCCTCATTTCGATTTCGCCAACGCCCATGTGGTAGTGTCGTTCGGCACAGACTTCCTCGAGACGTGGTTAAGCCCGGTCCAGCACGCCCGCGACTTTGCCGACGGGCATGCGTTCCACGAAGGCCGGATGGGCAAGTTCATTCATGTTGAACCGCGTATGAGCATGACCGGCATGAACGCGGACGAGTGGGTGGCGCCCATTCCAGGTACGGAAGCGCTGATCGCGTTGGCGATGACCAACGCGATCGTCGACGGGCAACTCGCGACTGTGCCGTCAGACATCTCCCGCGTCCGTGGGTTGATTGACGCGCATACACCTGATGCGGTTGCGGATCGTTGCGGAGTCGATGCCGAGACCATTCGGCGACTCGCACGGGAGTTTGCGGCGGAAGCGAGCCTGGCGGTTGCAGGTGGGGTCGCTGCTCAGCACTCGCAAGCGCACATCACGGCGCAGGCGGTCAATCTCCTGAACTACGTGGCGGGGAACATTGGTCGGACGGTGCGCTTCGATGCGGATCAGGCCAGAGGCGCTTCCCGATATCAGGAAGTTGCGCGACTGGCGTCGGCGATGGGGAGCGGACAGGTCGGGGTGCTCTTTACTCACGCGGCCAATCCGGTGTTCGCGAGCCCCGCCGCCTCCGGATTCACCGACGCGTATCAGCAGGTCGGATTCAAGGTGAGTTTCGCACGATTCATGGACGAAACGGCAGCGTTGTCCGACCTGATTCTCCCGGACCACGACCCGCTCGAGCAATGGAATGATGTGGAACCTCGGACCGGCCATCATGCGCTGCAGCAACCGGTCATGCGGCCGGTGTTCGACACACGCCAGACGGGTGACGTGCTGATTCGGGTCGCGCAGCAGATGGGTGGTGGGATGGCCAGCGTCACTCAGGCGGCCACGTTCAAGGACCACTTGCAGGGAGAGTGGCGAACGCTCCAACAACGGCTTGGCGATCGCCGCGACTTCACCGCGTTCTGGAACGCCTCGTTGCAGGCGGGCGGCGTGTGGGCGGACGCGCCCGCGCAGCAGGTACGCTTGGCAACCGGAGCTTCGAGCTTCACGGACGTCCCAGTCTGGAATGCGGCCACGGGAGAAAACTTCACGCTGATCGCGTTTCCATCCCTCGCCATTCACGACGGGCGCGGCGCAAACCGGCCGTGGCTCCAGGAGCTTCCTGACCCGGTCTCGAAGATCACGTGGGGTACGTGGGTCGAGATGCATCCGGAGACGGCAGCCGAACACGAGATTCACGACGGCGACATCCTCGAGGTCACGACACCCAACGGGACGGTCAGCGCGCCGGCGTTCCTGTACCCTGGCGTGCGCCCCGACACGATTGCGATGCCCCTCGGCCAGGGTCACACGAGCTTTGGGCGGTACGCCGAGGGGACGGGCGCAAACGTATACTCGCTGCTCTCCGGGGAGATCGCGGGATTTGGTGGGCTCAGTTTCTACGCGACCGCCACGGTGGTGAAGACGCGTGGGCACCAGATGCTCGCCACGAACGCAGGCCGTTCGAGGCAGATGGGCCGCGGGATCGCCCAGGCGGTATTACTCGGCGAGCTGACCGGAGAAGTGGAACACGAAGAGGAGCACGCGGATCACGCGGCGCCCGTGCCCGAGCATATCGAAGAGGTGTTGGACGCGTGGCAGGAGTCGCAGTACGAGGAGATGGAACAAGGCGACTATGCCGCGGACAACCCGCGCTGGGCCATGGCCATCGACCTGTCGCGTTGCACGGGATGTTCGGCGTGCGTGACAGCGTGTCATTCGGAAAACAACATTCCCATCGTTGGTCCCGAGCTGATGCGCCGCGGTCGCGAGATGTCATGGATTCGGATCGAGCGATACTTCGAAGGCGGGGAGCACGGTGAACCGCTGGAGACGCGCGTCCTGCCGATGACGTGTCAGCAGTGCACGAACGCGCCATGCGAGCCGGTCTGTCCAGTCTATGCCGCCTACCATACGCCGGACGGTCTCAACGGTCAGATCTACAACCGCTGCGTCGGTACGCGGTACTGCGGAAACAACTGCCCCTACAAGGTGCGCTACTTCAACTGGTTCGATTTCGCTAAGGAAGGCGAACCGTTCCACGCCTTCCCGGAACCGCTCAATTGGCAACTCAACCCCGATATCACGGTGCGTACGAAGGGCGTCATGGAGAAGTGCACCTTCTGCGTGCAGCGGATTCGGGCGAAGCAAGACCAAGCGGTGCTCGCCGATCGCGAACTGGAGGACGGCGAGATCATGACGGCATGTCAGCAGACCTGCCCGTCACACGCCATCGTGTTTGGCGATCTCAACGATCCAACCTCCCGCGTGAGTCAGCTCTCGCAGGAGGAACGCGGCTATCACGTGCTCGAAGGACTCAACACCCGACCCGCGATCACGTATCTGAAGAAGGTGCGGAACGTGGCCGAGGCGTAGATCGATGGCGACCGCCGCTCCCCCGCAACCGACCACGCGTCCGACGTATGCGGACGTCACGCGGGACGTTTTTGCCACACTCGGCAATCCCACGAAGACGTGGTACATCCTGTTCGGCTTCGTTCTCAGCGTGCTTGCGGTCGGCGTCATCGCGCTCCTGTACCAAGTCCGGATGGGTCTCGGCGTGGCGGGATACACGCCGCCGGTCATGTGGGGGGCATACATCGCCACCTTCGTCTTCTGGGTGGGAATCGCGCACTCGGGAACCCTGATCTCGGCCATTCTGTATCTGTTCCGATCGGCTTGGCGGACGTCGGTGTACCGAACCGCCGAGGCCATGACGGTGTTCGCGGTGCTGACGGCCGGACTGTTCCCCTTGATTCACGTCGGGCGGATCTGGTACGCCTATTGGTTGTTCCCGTATCCCAACCAGCGCATGCTGTGGGTGAACTTCAAGTCGCCCCTCGTCTTCGATGTGTTTGCGGTCTCAACGTACCTCACGGTCAGTACGCTGTTCCTGATCGTCGGTCTCATTCCCGACATTGCCGCCATTCGTGAGAAGGCGACGGGTTGGAGGAAGAAGCTCTATACGATCACGGCGTTGGGATGGCGCGGCACGGACCAGCAGTGGCGCCACTACACGCGCGCGTACCTGTACATGGCGGCGTTAGCCACTCCATTGGTGCTTTCCGTGCATTCCGTGGTGTCGTGGGACTTTGCCGTCTCGATCGTGCCCGGATGGCATGCCACGATCTTCGCGCCGTATTTCGTCGCCGGCGCGATCTACTCGGGTGTCGCCATGGTCATCACACTCATCGTGCCGCTCCGCAAAGCGTTCAAGATGGAGCGCTACATTCGGGTCGAGCACTTCGAGAACTTGTCAAAGCTGCTGCTGCTGACCGGCATGATCGTGGCGTACGCCTACGTGATCGAGTACTTCATCGCGTGGTACAGCGGGAACCCGTTCGAGCGTGCCTCGTTCTGGAACCGTGCGTTCGGGGACTACTGGTGGGCGACCTGGACGATGATCACCTGTAACATGTTCCTGCCGTTCTTCCTGTTCTTCCAGAAGATCCGAAGGAGCATACCGGCTCTCTTTGTGTTGTCGCTCTTCGTCAACCTCGGCATGTGGTTCGAACGGTTCGTCATCATCGTCGTATCGTTGTCGTTCGAGTACGAACCCTACGCAATGGGCCACTACACACCGTCGTGGGTCGAGTTTGCGATTCTCGCCGGCAGCTTCGCCTGGTTCTTTATGTGGTTCCTGTTGTTCGCTAAGAACTTCCCGACGGTATCGATCACTGAGGTGAAAGAGATCATTCCGCTGCCAAGGAAGAAGGACGCGCACGCATGAGCGGACATCCCGGTGGTGTGCTTGGGGCTTTCCGGCAGATCGATGCCGCAACCGATGCGGTTCGGGAGCTCAAGGAGATGGGCTACGAGGACTTCACCGTGTACTCGCCAGTGCCGAATCACGAGATCGAGCTCGCGGTGGGACACAAGGTCAGTCCGGTGCGCATGTGGACGCTCTTAGGGGGCTTGGCGGGAGTGACGACAGGATTTTGGATGAGTCTCTGGATGTCGTACGACTGGCCGCTCGTGGTGGGCGGAAAGCCGATCGGTTCGGTGATTCCCTATGTTGTCATCGCGTTCGAATTGACTGTGCTCTTTGGCGCGATCGCCACGCTGGCCGGGGTGGTGTTCCACAGTTGGCGGACGGCCAAGCCGGCGGCCTTCGACGGCCGGTTCACCGATGACATGATCGGGATCTTCGTTCCCTGCAGGCCTGACCGCCGCAATGCCGTGAAGAGCCTCATGGAATCGAGCGGTGCCGCGGAGGTGCGTCTTGAAGCGTAGACTGCTCCTGATGCTCCTCGCGGGCGTGCTTGCCGGGTGCAACGAAGCGACGAGGCGGTTCCCTGGCCCCGATGATGTCATCGCGTTGGTACCGTGGTTCTCGAATATGCGCGAACACGTGGCCATCGGACCGTACAAGATGCCGTTGCAGCCCGTGGAAGGCACGGTTCCAGTGACGGGGACCGATGTCGTGCCGGCGGCCATTCCGAGCAACCGTCCCGTGCTCGATCAGCTGCAAAACCCCATGCAGCGCACGGCAGCGTCAATCGAGCGGGGCGAAGATCGGTACGCGATCTACTGCGAGCTCTGTCATGGAGCGGACGGGAGTGGCAATGGACCAGTTGCGCCTGCGATTGCGAACTCCGTGCGAAATCTGCTCGACGATGCGCAGGTACAAAACACTGATGGTTGGATCTACGGAACGATCGCGATGGGGTTCGGGGCCCTCATGCCGGAATACGGAAGCAAGATCTCGCCGGAAGATCGGTGGCACATCGTGAACTATGTGCGTGTCTTGCAGGGAGTGGCACAATGAGTGCGCACGATCGCGACGCGATGTACCAGCGCGGCACCGATGCGCCGGCCCGGGGTCTGGTGCTGCTTGGCGCCGCGTTGGCTGTCGTTGGGCTGGGGCTGTTCGCCTTCCTGCTGACGGGGGATGACCCGGGTCGTGCGTGGCGGATGTTCCTCATCAACTTCTTGTATTTCACGGGCATTGCCATGGGCGGCATTCTCTTCGCCGCCATTCAGAAGGCGACCAAGGCGCGGTGGGCCGGCTCGATCATTCGGTTTGCGGAGGCAGGCGTTGCATTCCTGCCAATTTCGTTGATCTGTTTCCTGGTGATCTTCCTCGGACGCGACCATCTGTTCCCGTGGATCGAGCATCCGACGCCGGCCCGTGGCCAATGGCTGACGGTGTCCTGGGTGTTCTGGCGTGACCTCGTGGCACTGCTGGTCCTCTTTGGAGTGGCCGCGGCGTTCGTTCGCAACAACTTGAAACCCGACCTCTACCAGTTGAAGGAACACGTGAGTGGTTGGCGTCGGACCGTCTACGACCGCGTGCTCGGTGGGTACTCGGGAACGGCGGAAGAGGAAGCGGCGGTGGATCGCCGGCTCAGCATCTTGGCGCCGGCGATGATCCTGGTCTATGCCTACATGCTGACAGTCATTGCGTTCGACTTGGTGATGTCGCTCGCGCCCTACTGGCTCAGCAACTTGTTCGGGGCCTTCTTCTTTATGGGGGCCTTCCTGACCGGCTTGACCATGCTGGGTGTGTTGACGGTGTACTGGCGTGGCAAGCTTGGCCTCACCGCGATCATCACGCCGCATCAGTTCCACGATCTCGGTAAGCTCGTGTTTGGCTTCTCGGTATTCTGGGCGTACCTCATGTACTCCCAGCTCCTTGTGATCTGGTACGGCAACCTACGTGAGGAAACGTCCTTCGTCTTCTTCCGCTTGTGGGGTGAGTGGCAACCCATCGCGATCGTCGTGGGCCTGATGGTATTCCTCATCCCGTTCTGGGGGTTGATCTGGGTCAAGGCCAAGATCACACCGGTCACGTTCACGCTCTTTGTGATTATCAGTCTGCTGGGGGTGTGGCTTGAGCGATACCTGTTGGTGCAACCGTCCCTCATCGAAACGCCGGTGTTTGGGCTTCCCGAGGTCGGTGTCAGCGTCGGATTTCTCGGGCTCTTTCTCCTGGCCCATGGCTTGTTTGCGCGGACCTTCCCGATGGTCAGTCCGCGGTGGGTGGCGCGCGCCCTGGAAACGGGCCATCACTAGAACACGCACGAGTTGATGCCTCCCCCCCCGTGACGACGCCATCGTTGCGGGTTTTTTTTGTCCATTCCCTTGACGCAGCCATGGATACTGCGATGGAGGAGCCGTCATGCCTGATCGTTCAGACACCCTTGAGGAATTTCGGCATTTCCGGGAAAAGATGAATGACGCGATCCTCGCCGCTGGCAACCTGAGCATCAATCGCTTCTTCGCGCTCGACTCGCGCACCTATGAGGCCGGGGTATTAGATGTGGCGACGAAGGAACTCATGGGTCTGGTGGCCTCGATGGTACTGCGGTGTGATGACTGCATCACCTACCATCTGGTTCGGTGCCGCGAAGAAGGGGCGACCAACGACGAGTTGTTCGAGGCGTTTTCGGTGGCGCTGGTGGTGGGAGGGTCGATCGTGATCCCGCACCTGCGCCGGGCGGTCGCGACGCTCGAGGAGCTATCGGCGGCGTAGCCGCCTAGTTGGCCTCGAGCGTCGCGACGAGCACGCTGAGCGAATCGCTTGGAAGATCGGCTCGCACCGCGACGATCAGATCGCCCAATGTGCGGACCAGGAGCGCGGTTCCGGGTGGGACGTCGGCGACCGACGCCAGGCCGCGTCCGAGCGGGGCTTCGTTGGCAAGCTGCCCTCGCCACTCGAGGAGTGTGATCTCCGTTGTTCCCAACCGTTGCCGAATGGTGACTGCTGTCGTGCCAAACTGCGATCCGAGTTGAAAGGACTCGATGGTCGCCGCCGGGATGGTTGCCAACGGTCCAAAAGCCTGCTCAGCGGTCGCGCGATCGACGGTCACCCACGCGGGTTCTTCATCGAGCCCGGCCGCCATCCTCCGGGCCTCCAGCGGTGCGTCTTGCCGCTCAGGTTCAGCCGCCTTGGCGAGCATCGCGGCGCGAACCGAATCCATCGTCACCGTGCGGAACTGCTCTGTCGCAAACGCGCCGACGACATCGACGTCGGCTGCAACGGGCTGGGCCACCGCTTCCTCGGCGCGCCGCACGCGCTCGGTCTCGGGAGCAGCTTGTGCCATCTGACGTAGTGCCACGGAGTCAGCGGATCGCTCGCCTGCGCCCGCCGCCACCGCCGGTGGCGCCTCGGGTAGAGCGAGGTTCTGCACCGCTTCCTGTTGTCCTTCGCGCGTTGGTGTCGGTTGCGTCCGGTTCTGCTCCACACGATCGGCCTCGCGGGCAGCGTCTTCGAACGCGAACTGCTCGGCCGGTTGCGCTGCTTCCATGGGATCCGACACCAAATCCGAAACGGGCGCGTCCGGGAAACGGGACCTGAGCATCCAACCGGCACCAACCGCGAGTACGACGGTTGCTGCCATGGCCAGTGCGCGCGAGCGACGGACCCATCGAATCCGCACGCGATCATGCCGCTGGTCTCTGGCGCGGCTCACCACCGCGTCGAATGGCGGTGTATCGACCCGGGGCTCCGCACCGGACAAGATCGTGCTCGCCCCATCCCGGAGTGACCGGGCCTCGCCAAGCCGCCCACGACACGTCTCGCATGTTTCGAGGTGCGCAACTGCCTCACGAAGCTCGTCGGGGAGGCTCGCATGCGCCACTCCGTCGAACTCGTCGACGTACCAGTGCAGCAATCCTTCGTCAATGTGCTGCATGTGTTCCCTCCAGCTTCCCGTGCGCTTCGACCAATCTCCGTCGCGCGCGTGCTAGGGTCGTGCCGACCGCCTTGGGCGAAAGCCCCGTTTCGGCGGCAATGCTGCCGTAGTCGAGCCCAGCGTCCCATAACAAGAGGACGTCGCGGTCCCGCTCGGACAGTTGATCAAGGGCGCGGCGCACGGCGCTTACCTGCTCCCGGCGCTCGAGGTCCTCTTCCGGGTTCTCGCGTGCGTGTGGGTTGGTCTCGGACTTGATCAGAGCAAGGTGCCGGCGCCGCCGAATCGCTGTCCGTGCTTCGTCGCGCGCGAGATTGCTCGCCACCGTGAAGACCCACGCTCGTGGGTTGTCCGGGTTCTCGTTGAGACCGCGCACGAATACCTCCTGGGCCAAGTCACGGGCCCGGTCCGGATCCCACACCTTGCGGTACAGAAACCGGACCAGGTCCTCGAAGGTCGCGCTGTACACGGCTGCCCAGTCTACACTCACGGTGCGGAGTTTAGTGACCTCGGAAACCACGCACTAGGCGCGAGATCTGAGCCCTGTCCAATGTCGCCTTGCCGTCAGCCGTCAGCGCGATGGTAAGACGCTCTCCCGCGATCACGACTGTCCCGAACGCGGTGGCGTATGGCTTGAGTTCCGGCAAGGCTCGCAGAACCGCGAAATACGCCTCACTGAACGGGGCAATCCGGACGACAGGATTCTGTTCGTTGGCACCAGCATCCGTCCAGATACCGTTGTATTCATGGAAGATCCGACCGGCCACCACGCGCTGCGTTTCGGTCGACAGTCGCTGTTCCATTTCCTCATCGAGGTCGCGCACGTCCCCCGCAACCCGGACGACGCGTCGCGCTGCGCTCTGCTTTGCGACGGCTACGGCGCTTGCGCCGGTGGCCTCGCTGGGAGCTGTAGCTGGGAGTGCCATCTGAAAATTCTGCCCAACTCCTGGTCGGTTAGCGGTCACCATCTCGGGCTCAAGCACCAAATACGACGTGTACTCGCTCAAGAGTCCATAGCGGAGCGCCGTTTGCCGGATCTCCTCCACGAGTTCGTCGTTGTGACCGCGCAGGCGAATCTCCCGCGTCAGGTACCCGATCTTCCGTGCTGCCCAGAGCTGTGGAATGAAGTCGTTGGCGGCGGCGTCTATCGGAAACCCCGCCGTGGTCGAGAAGTCCTCACGCCGACCGTTGCGCCGACCAGTGATGGCGATCTCCCCGGTCACGTCATTACGACGCGGACGGTACCGTGCAAACACGACCAACTCCTCTCCCCGGAAGAGATCGGGCAATGTCACCGGATAGAGATCGTAGAGCTCTACTGGAGTGTCGGCAATCTCGATGTCCGTTAGGACCGGATGCTGCACCTTGGCGGTCAGCAAGCTCAGGGCTTGCTCCACGTCCGCGCCAGGTTCCACGTATTCAGTACTCCCGCGACCCGCTTCGGAGAGGCGGTCGAGCAGATAGGTGTTGACGTCGTGTCCCACGCCAAACGCAAAGACACGCGCACGGCTGCGATGCTCATCGGCCAGTGCGGCCAGAACCTCAGGGTTCTCTTCGCCTACTGATGGAAGACCGTCGGTCACGAACACGACGATGGGTAGCCGTTCCGCATCGGACTCGGCGGCGAAGGCGCTTGTCAATGCACCTTCGATGTTGGTCCCACCGTCCGCTTGAAGGTCGTCGATCCAATCCAAGGCGGCGCGACGGGCCTCGGGCGCCGCACTCCACTCGCGGCGGAACGGTCGCACCGAGTTCGAGAATGCCAAGAGACGGAATCGGTCGCGGGCCCCAAGGGTGCTGAGCATCTGCGCCAGGGCCTCCTTGGCTTGACCGAGCTTGCTGCCGGACATCGATCCGGAGATGTCGAGGACGACCGTGATGTCGCGTGGGGTCACCGTACCATCGATGCGTCCCGGCGACAGCGACAGCATCGCATAGCCGTCCTCTTCGCCCAGTCGATGGGTGGCCACCGTGATCCCGACTTGATCGGTGGCAAAAGGCAGAAAGAGCGAAAAGTCACCTAGTAATTCGTCCTCAGGCCGCACGATGAGCTGGTCACCCGTGCGCCGGGTTGTCACCGCGTGGGTGGGCGAGAAGGGGTCGGCGAATCGGTCAGCGCCATCGGTACGAAGCGTGAACGCCATGGGCGCTCGCGCGCCTTGTGCCTGCATTCGCGTGCGGCCGTTCTCACCGACACGCCACCGGGTCGAGCCGCCGCCAGCGTACTGAAACCGCAGCGCCTGGCCGGCGCGGTCCAGCATCTGGGCATAGCGGAGGGTGATCTTCCGCGTCTCACCCGACTGAATAGGGAATACGCGCGCACGAATGAGTCCATGTCCTACCAGCTCGATCAGCGCCGGGTCCTTCTTTCGCCGAACGATCTCCTCATAAATGGCGCGGGCCCGCTCGGCGTCCATGGTCTCACCGCGCAGCTCCTCGTCACCCTGGAAGAGCGAGAAATTCGAGAATACGGTCTCCCCCGGTAACGGGTAGATGTAGTCTCCTTCTCCAAGCCGTCCTCCGTCGTTGCGGAAATACTCCTCCACTTCCACATGGGCCACTCTGCCTACCACGACCACGGATACATCGGTCCGGACCTTCACCACTCCCGAGCCCGGGCGGTCAGGCAGAACCTCGATCCACCCTTGGGCAGCGAGTGGACCGGCCAGGGCCAGCGTCAGCAGCAACGTCATTGTCGTCTTCATCGTATGCTCCCGAGTACGTTGTTTCTGACATGGAGGACGTTTCACGGGTCCGGACTTGCACACGTCGGACAGGGATGGGTCGAGTATGGGAACACGCTCCCATGACGAGGGTGTTATTAACCAAGACAGAATCGTTTGAGGGGAAGTGTCACAAGTGTTTAAGCCACAAAGAATTACACTGCTTGCGATTGTCGCCATAGTGATCGTCCTACCCGGGTCCTTGGAAGCCCAATCGACCGGCTGGGCCATCCGCCGGAGTGCGGCTGCCGATCTCTGGTTCCACGGGCTCGCGCTGGTCGGGTTGAGCGCGGGTCCTGAGATCCGGGCCTATGCCCCCGGCTACGCCGAAGGTGTGATTGAGGCCAAACGCGCCCGGGGTCTGTATCCCACCAGGCTCGATGAAGAGGCAGAGAGCCTTCTGGAGGATTTGGCGGACGATCAGGCCTTTCAAACCTTTCACTTCCTCCCGTTGTATTTCCCGGACGCTGAGCCCGAGGAGTTTCTCCGAGCGCTGCGGGCGGTCGCGGACGAGAAGACGCAGGATGCCGCACTGGTGAATCGGGTGACGCGACCCGGGGTAGCGGTCGTGTCCCGCAGCATTCGCAGCGGCAGCCAGCGTGATCGATTGAAGGACTTCGTCGAACTGCTCGAAGACGAATGGGAGGTGTTCTTCGCGGAACACTGGGAGGCCAGCGTGGCCGAGGGTCGGATGACCATCTCGGCCGCGCGGGATCTGTGGATGGAAGAGCTCGAGCCTGCGCTCGAGGGATTCCTGACCAGCCAACGGATGGACGGCGGGACGGCGCTCGTGTCGCAGGCGCTGGGACCCGAGGGTCGAATGTATGAAGGAGTTCCCGCCAGCCGATCTGACAACGTGGTCGCGGTTGCGCTTCCTCACTCCCCGGGCGATGAGGCCGCTGTCCCGTTTGCGATGCTCCACGAGATCTGCTATGCGGTTGTCAACAATGCGATGCGAGCTCCGGGTGTGCGGGCCAGCCAGGACGCCTCGAGCAATGGGGCGACCCGGTGCGGGAGTATGATCCTCGACACGCACTTGCGCCATTTACGGCCTGCCTACGACGAGATGTATCTGGCCCTCTGGCAGGGTGACGGTCCGGTTCCCGGCATGCTCGCCGAGGCGTATCCGCTGGACGACGGGCTCGAGCAGGCGCTGGAAAAGCTGATTCAACCCCCGGCCGTGGCGCAGCGTGCGGGAACAGGCCGCACACGCTCGACGAACTTCGGATGGGTCATTCGCCCGCAGCCACAGGCCGACCTGTGGTATCACACCTTTGCCGTGATTCAGGCCGACCAACCGGGTCCCCTCGGTATGTACAGTGCCGAATACGCGACGTACATCCGGGACATCAAGCGTGAGCGTGGGGTGTATCCGACGCCCCTCGATTCGATCGATGACAACCTGCGAAGCCAGCTGATGGAGCGGCATCCCATCCGGGATCTCTTGCATTTCGTTCCCGTGTACTTCTCGCGTTCGGAACCGGAGGAGATGATGGACGCGCTGATGGCGGTGGCCGAGCGAAATCCTGGGGAAGCGAACGTGGAATCGCCCGAAGCACGGTACGCCGTGGCGCTGTTCACCCAGGCGTTCGAGAGCGGTGGCGATCGACGCGTGCTGCGGGAGGTGGTGGAAGCTATGCGGGAAGAGTGGACGCTATTCTATCGGGACTACTGGGATGAGTGGTACGAGGAAAATCGTGAGGAGTATGATTCGATTCAGGAGCTCTGGGATCGACAGATCTCGCCTTCGCTGGCGCCGTTTCTCGAGGAACGCCGACTGTCGGGTGGGTTGGCCATGCCCACGCCCGGTGTGGGGCCTGAGGGCCGTATCGTTGATCCGGATCCGTTCCAGCCGGACGATCAGGTGGTAGCGATGATGTTTCCGCTCACGGACGGAAACGCGGACGCGTCAGCCTTTGCGTTCCTGAAGGAGCTGTGCTTCTTGATCATCGACGCGGAGACTCTCCGCGGATTCACACGAGACCAAGACGCTCACGAGGATCTGGAGCGTAGAGCCGCCGTCCGGTGCGGGGCGATGTTGCTCGAATTCTATGCCCCCGTCATGGCCACCCGGTATCGCCGCGCCTTCCTCAATGCGGTGGGTGCCGAAGAAAGCTCGACACAAGGCGCCTTTGAACGTGTATTCTATCTAGAGCCCGAGATCGTGGAGAGGCTCAAAGAGAATCTGCGTCGGAACAGATGACCGAAGACGCCAGCGAACGCGCACCCCAGAAGCCCGCCGGGGAGATGACCCCCGAGGAATGGCGGGAACAGCGCCGTCGCCTCAAACGGGAGCGCCTGCTGGCGCAGCTCGAAAGTGAGCGCCGCTTCCATGAGGAGCGCGAGCGCGCCTGGCGGGAGGCGCACGGGACGGGGAAGGGTGGTCCGGACGAGGTTGACGTCTCGCTGTTCGCACGAGAGTTCCATGGCCGCCTCACCGTCCCTCAAGGCAGGCTCCCGGCATTGGCCAAGCCGCGAAAGAAGGGCGCTGTGGTGTCGGTGTCCCTCCACCTCGTGCTGATCCTTGTCATCGTGCTGGGGCCCGTGATCGCGCGGCGCGCCATGGGGAATCCCGGTGAACCTGGCGGCGGTGGCGGAGGCGGTGGTGGGCGCGACATTCAGTTCATTAACCTGCCACCGGCGGCCGCGTCAGGGATGGCTGCCGTGGCCCGGGAACAAGAGCAGGCACCACCCCCCGAACCAGTGGTCGAGGAGGATGCACTCACCTTCCCAGTGGCCGAGGTCGCTGTCGAGGAACCGGTCGATGCCGTGGGGCAGGAGATCACCCTCGAGTCGCTTGGTCTGGGTGTCGGCCAAGGTACCGGCGAAGGACCGGGTGAAGGCACGGGCTCGGGAGGGGGCACTGGCAGTGGAGAGGGTGAAGGGATTGGGAGTGGGGTCGGAGACGGTTCTGGCGGTGATGGTGGCGACGTGTACGCGCCGGAGCCCCGCACCGTTGTCTACCCCTTCGAAGATCCCCCCGAAGAAATCCGCGGGGTCGAGCTCACCGTCCACTTCTGGGTCGACCGCCGGGGTCGAGTGACGAAGGTCGAGGTTTCTCCCGCCATCAAGGACTCGAATTTCCGGAAGAAACTGCTCGATCGAATGCGGGAGTGGGTCTTCTATCCCGCCTATACCGTCCGTGGCTTGAAGGTCGAAGGCGAGTTCATCATGACGGTGACGTTCTAGCCACTACGCCACGGCGCACTCGTTCTTTCCAACCTCCAGTTCGTCGGCCTGCCCGTCGTCGACCTGCATGAGCCCGACGTTCACCGCTTTGATGGTTCGATACGCATCGGGAAACGACCCTGCCTTGCTGTGCACCCACGCGGCGAACTCGGTCTCATCGAGCTGCAACGCTTCGTTGTCCTTGCGGACCTCGCCCAGCGACCGCCCGACGGTACGGTCTGTGTTGCGTTCGGCGTCGGCGCTGTAATGAGCCGGGTAGATCATGACGTCGTTCGACCATGCTGACGCCTTGCTCAGGCTCTCCCAAAGCGTCGTCGTCCACTCCGAGGTCTTTCCAGCCAGATCCGGTCGCCCCACCGAGGCGACAAAGATGAAGTCACCCGTGAACGCGGCGGTGTCGACCATATACGTGACGTGGCCTTCCGTATGGCCAGGAGTGTGGATCACGCGTGCTTGAGCGCGCCCAAACGAGATCGTTCCCCCGTCGGAGAGGGGATCGAACTCGAGTGTCCCGGGCGTGCCATCGTATGGATAGATCGCATCAGCCGGGTGGAGGTAATACGGTACGCCGAAGCGCTGCGCGAGCGCTGGCCCCCCACTGATGTAATCGGCGTGGCAGTGCGTTTCGGCAACGCCCGCGAGCGCCGCATCCGTCTCGTCGACTGCCGCCAGAACATCGCGTAGATTCCGCGGCGGATCGATCACCAACGCCTCGCCGTCACTCACCAACAGATACCCGAGCGCTCCTTTGCCGACACGATCGAATTGCCGCAACTGGTCCAACGACTCCGGCGGCGTCAATGTCCGCACGACCTCCAACTGCATCCATGCGGCCATGCCTCCGCGTACCGAACGAGCGGAGTAGCCAAGCTGGTTCAGGAATTCGGTCGCCGGTTTAGAGCTGTTGCCGTGACCGCACACAACGGCGACGGGGATGGACGGATCCAATCCCAGATCGGAAGGCGACCGCATCGTTGCGAGCCGCGACCCGACGATGTTGTAGAACCGGTCCTCCGCGACTAAATCGATCTTGCCCGACGCCAGGCGGAACGGAGCGCGTATGTCGAGCACGTGAATTGGTTCGCCACCCTCGATGGCACGAGCGAGATCGGCGGGAAGAATCTCGGGAGTAGTCATCGACGTCTCCGGGATTGTCGGCTGGGTCTAGATGAACGCGCAGCCCGGGTGCCCAGTGTCATCTGGACCAAGGTCGGGCCACTCGTAGCATATCGACGGCTTCGCGTTTCGGCCATTGGGCAACAGTCGATCGTGCAATACACACGAAACGCCGTCGGTTCCAAGATACCCGCACGCAGAAATCACTTCGCACTCGACGGTCTCGTCATCCTCGCGACTCACCTTGCACAAGTAAGGCGACTTCCGAGCACGCAGGAGTGCCTCCATCTCCGATTCCGCCTCCGTGAGAGCCAACTCGAGCGTGAGATCGCGGCAGCACGCCGACCCGCGCGTGTTGTCCGCCGTCCGGCATGGCGCCGTTGCGCACGGATTGTCGGTGTTGGTCACTGGAAGGGCCCGTCGTGCCGCCCGCTTCAGCGGGAGCGAGAGAACGCGATTCCGCCGCTTGTAGAAAACCTGGTAGCGATCGCCGCCACGGTCCAGGGTCGGTCGTTGATCGTGTTTCTGCGTCGAACGCGGGACGCGTCCCTGGTATCCATATACTCCGCACGTCGCCGTGCGATTGTCGGCGTCGAGCCGGAGATGTTTGCATGGCGCGTGGAGCGTTGCGTCGACGAGCAATTCGTCGCCGTCGACGTACGCCGTCCCAAACGTGATGCGTTCCGTGTGACCAAGCATCCAGGTTGCCGCTGCATCCTGCAGCGTCTGGCTATCGTCGGCCAAGTCCGCCACCCGTACCGTGACCTGCAGATCCTGACATTGACGGCCGAGCGAACGGCAGTCGGGAGGGGTCGGCATCAGCGGTGACCCACCAGCTCGCGTGGCGCTGCTCCGCGCGCTGCGGGGATAATGTAACATGTTTTCATGTAATGGCTTACGGCCCTTCCCGGCGGACGGCCAGCGCAGGGGGACGAATGCCCGCGGATCACGGATCCCGCATCCCACTTCCCTCTGCGGCAACCCACTTTACATTTGTGAACTGTTTCACAAGGTTTTCCAGGGAACACCAAATATACATCTGAGCGGAGGTCCAAATCGATGCGGAAATTGATGGCGGCGGTGGCCGTGTTTGGGGTTGCTTGTGGTGGTGGTGAATCTGGAGGCGCGGAATCCACTCCAGCGGAAACGACCCCCGCTGCGACAACCGAGGCGCCGGCCGCAACGGGTACAGGGACGGTCCACGAGGTCGCGATGAAGCTGACCGATGCCGGAGCCTACGTGTTCGAACCGGTAACCCTGACGATCAAGGTTGGTGACACGGTGCGTTGGCTCAATGAGAGTGGGCCGCCGCACAATGTCGCGTTCTATGCCGACCAGGTCCCCGCCGGTGCGGGTGATTTCTTGACCCAGGCGTTCGCGTCCGATGCGATGAAGATCGGCCCGATGGCAGGCCGATTGATGACGCAGATTGGTGACACCTACGAAGTCACGTTCGCGGGAGCGCCGACGGGGGACTACGGATACTTCTGCACGCCTCACGAGGCGTTGGGCATGAAGGCGACGCTCACGATCGAGGAGTAGCCGGCGTTCGGCAGGACCTTGGGCCGCTCGGGGTTTCGCCGCGAGCGGCTCTTCTTGCTTCTTGGTGTGGCCCAGGGTTGCATTCTCAGTAGGGTGAAATTGTTTTCTAACAGATTCTCGAGGGGTGGGAAGGTCATGCGTCGACTCGTGATGAGCGCTAGTGTGATTGGGATTGGGGGCGTTCTCCAGGCTGCTCCGGTGGTGGCCCAGGATGCGCGCGTGCACATCGTGAACGATCCGGACGCCCGCGCGTTCGAGGTCGTCGTCGGGCCGTTCGACCTTCCTGCTGGAACCAGGGCGGCGTCCGAGATGGGGCACATGGGTGGAGGCCACGATGCGCACGCCGGGGCGGTCTACGCACCGGTGACGACGGTCGAAGCCCCTGCGTCGGTGTATCTCACCGGATTCAGCTTTGAGGTCCGGGACGGAGATGGGGAACTCATATCGAGTGAGTTTCTGCATCATCTCAACATCATCAATCCTGACAACCGCGAGCTGTTCTTGCCCATCTCTCAGCGCATGCTCGCGGTGGGAAAGGAAACGGGCTCGCAGCGGATGCCCGGGTTGCTGATGGGGTATCCGGTGCCTGCAGGGACGCGAATGGTCGTGACGGCCATGATGCACAACCCGACGGCCGATTCGCTGACGGGCGTGGTCGTGACAGTGAAGCTCGACTACGTGCCGGCAGGCCGGCCTTGGCCGCTGTTCAACGTCTTCCCATTCCAAATCGATGTCGCGTTCCCAGCAGGGGACAAGTCCTTCGATCTACCTCCGGGACGTCACACGTGGTCCTACGAAGCGAGCCCTATGGTAGACGGCCGCTTGATGGCGCTCGGTGGGCACATGCACGAGAACGCGGAGAGCCTGGTATTCGAGGACGTGACGTCGGGGAAGGTGATTTGGGAGGGACTGCCGATCACTAACGATGACGGGACGCTGGTCGGTGTCACCCTTGGACGGCTCTATCGGAAAGGTGGCGTTCGACTACATCGTGATCGCACCTATCGGGTATCCGTCACCTACGTCAACGCGACCTCAGATACCATTCCCGGTGGGGGGATGGGCGTGATCGGCGGGGTGTTCATGCAGAAGGGCAGCGGGATGTGGCCATTGGCGGACAAGACATTGGAGCTGTACACCCTCGATCGTGCGCACTACATGCGAGAAGTCTTTGGGACGTTCGACGTGATTGCGGCGGGCGCGGCCCCGGCCGCAAGCGACCACGAGCACGACTAGGCGGCGCGGAGGCTTCGCAACGCCGTTACCCCCGCCAGCACGAGCAGGCCAGCCAGAACATCGACGCCGTAGTGCATCTGACAGTAGATCGTGCCAACGAAGAGAACCATGGTCGGCACCGCGAGCACGATGCCCCACCGCCGCCATTCGGTCAACGCACCCAGCACGACAGCACCGGCCGCGGCGACGTGGGATGACGGGAACGCCGCGCCGAACGACGATCCGGCGTCGAGCACGTCGTACACGATACGTGCGCTCCAGACCTCTCGGACGCCGCCGCTCGGCGGCGCAAAGACCCAGTTGGGACCAGCCACTGGGAACAGTAGGAACGTCAAATAGCAGGGGACGAAGGCCATCATCATGAGCTGGATGGTGCGTTGCGCTCCCCGTTGGCGACCAGCCACCCACAACACGAGTGGCCCAAGGACCAGGATCGGGTAATACAGCAAGTAGGCAAAGTGCAGCAATCCCGACCAGAACACTGATGGGGCTCGGCGAATCCATTCGTAGGAGATCTGCGAGCGAAAGACAGCGAGCTCCCACGTCTGAATGAGTTGGTCGTTGGCGTATGTCGCGGCGGCGTCACCGCGCATGTTGAGAACACCGATCTCACCATAGAACGCGAGCAGCAGCAGCACCGGGTAGAAGGCGTGGAGGAACTGGCCCGTTCCATGTGACGGCCCCAGCTTCGTGAACATCCACAGCATCGCGAAGAACAGGGCGTGGGCGGTGAGTAGCAGCCAAATGTCCCAGTCGAAAAGGCCGCCGCGAACGATAATGATGATAGTGACGACCGCGACATAACCGCCAAGGAGGCGGTCGACGAACGTCACAGCCAGCCGTGTTGTCGATACCACGACACGGTGGTCTCCCAGCCTTGTGTCGACGGCACGGTGGCCTCCCAGCCGGTATCCCGCGTCAGCATCTCGGGCGAACACGTCCACGCCTCGGCCAGGAACTCGTTGGCCTTGTCCGCATTCAGTACGGTCGCTTGGCCGAACAGTCTGGCCGCGGCCGCGGTTGAGGCCAGAACGAGCCGCGTGACGACCCCGGGAATACGCACGAGCATGGGTCGTGCGCGCCCTGGTCCGCGCACGGCCCGGCTGATATGACCGATCAAGTTCTCACTCGTAACGGTCTCGACGTGACTCGCGAAGTACGTGCGATCCTCAGCGGCGTCATGCAGCGCGTGGATGAGCGCGCTCGCGAGGTCCGTGACGTAGATGAAGGAGAACTCTTGGTGAGGATCCCCCATCAACGGGAGCATGGGCCACCGTGCCAGTTTGACCAAGCGCAGGAATTCCGCGTCGCGCGGTCCATAGACGGCCGGGGGTCGCACAATTGTCCAGGGTACTCCCGAGGCCCGCACGATCTCTTCGCCCGCAAGCTTGCTTTCGCCGTAGGCAGAGACCGGCGACGGTAGATGTGACTGATCGAGTGGAGTGCCGAGTCGGCTGGGGCCGGCTGCGGCCAGACTGCTCACGTACACGAAACGCCGAAGGCCGGCTGCTGCACGCTTGACGTGGGAAAGGACGCGCCGGGTGGCCTCGGCATTGACGTCGAACAGTTCGTGCCGATTCTTGCCCGCCGTCAATCCCGCCACATGGTAGACGTAGTCAGCGTCCCTGACGCCCTCGGCAATCGCGTCGCCGTCTGCCAGCGCCCCGACGATCAGTTGGGGGCGGCGTTCGGGGAAGATGCGTGCGGCCTTCGCCTCAGAGCGAACAAGGCAAAAGACTTCGTAATCCTGTTGGAGCAGGGCATCGACGAGGTGCGAGCCCACAAAACCGGTTCCGCCGGTGACGAAGACCCTCACAACGCCCGGTCGTATAACCTCAGGGTCTTGTAGCGGTTGAAGCCCATACGCTCAAGGGCGTTACTCATGGCGGGGTTGTCGTCCAGGATCCACCCGGCCTCCGCCCACCGATGGCCCAGAGCGTACCCCTTCTCCCAAATCCAGTGATACATCAGGGCGTCGGCTCCGGTCTTCCGGTACTCTTTGAGGAGCCCAAGCAGCAGAATGCGGATGCGGGTCACCTTCCGGGCGGCCAGGAGAATCTTGATGATGCCGGGAAACAGGCGGCCCGACGGGTTCGTTTTGAGGGCGACGTTCAGGTCAGGGAGCGCCGCCGCGAACCCAATGACTTCCCCCTCCCGTTCGGCGAAGACCACGAGATCCGGAACCACGACCGGCTTGAGTTGCTTGGCGAGATGGTCGATCTCCGCATCCGACATCGGGACGAAGCCCCAGTTTGCCTCCCAGGCGTTGTTGTAGACCTTCTTGATGAGCTCGACCTCTTCATCGAACCGTTTCTTGTTGAGAGCCCGAAGCGTGATGTTCTTCCGTTCCGCAATGAGGCGAGCGCCTCGAAGCAGCCGGTCGGGCATTTCGGGGTTTACGGTTTCGTACTGATAGAGGTCTTTGGCCTTCGTGAATCCGGCGTTCTCGATGAGGGCCTGGTAGTACGGCGGATTGTGGGGATTCAGGATCGTGGGAGGCGTGTCGAATCCCTCGATCAGCACGCCGCACTCGTCGTTCGTGGAGAACGAGGTCGGTCCGCGAAGTACCGTTGCCTCGCGCTGTCCCACCCACGTGGCGGCCGCGTCGAGCAGCGCATCCGCGACCGCTTGATCGTCGACGCACTCGAAGAAACCGAAGAACCCGACGGTATCCTGGTGGAACTTGTTGTGGACCGGATTGTGGATGGCGGCCACGCGCCCCACGACCTCGTAGGTAGCACTGTCGCGCTTTGCTTGCGGCAAGCTGGACGTACCCGTGGCGGGACGTTCAGCCACGAAATACTCGGCGTTCGCCCTGTCAAAGAAGGGGTTCTTCGACTTCGAGAGGAGGGTACGGACGTCCATGCGCAGCTGCGGGACCCACAACGGGTCGTCACGGTGCAGCTGGTAGGGAAGAGCGATGAAGCGTTCGAGGTCAGCGGCCGATTCAACTGGCCGCACGACCGGCGACGAGCTCAAATGACGCCCATCTCCTTGCCGAGCTTCCCGAAGATCTCCAGCGCCTGGTCGATCTGATCATCCGTGTGCGTGGCCATCACACTCGCGCGCAGCCGGCACTGGTCCGGCGGCACAGCAGGTGGCACAACGGGGTTGGTGAACACCCCACCGTCGAACAGCTTCCGCCAAAACGCGAACGTGTCGGGGAGGGTGCCAATCAACACAGGTATGATCGGGGTCCGGGTCGGACCGATATCGAACCCAAGGCTACGGCAACCGTCTTGGAAGCGTTTGGTCACGCGCCAGAGACGTTCACGACGTTCAGGCTCATGCTCGGTGATTTCGAGCGCGGCGAGGACCCCGGCCGTGTTGGCCGGCGGGAGCGCGGCGCTAAATATCAACGGGCGGCTGTGGTGCTTGAGATAGTGAATGACGTTCTCGGATCCCGCCACGAAACCACCAATGGACGCGAGAGATTTCGAGAACGTCCCAACGACGATGTCGACCTCGTCTGCCACGCCAAAATGCGCGGCGGTGCCGTCACCCTTCGGGCCGAGCACGCCGGTGGAGTGGGCGTCGTCGACCGCAAGAACGGCCCCGTACCGCTGCGCGAGTTCCAGCAGCGCCGGCACATCAGCGATGTCACCTTCCATCGAGTAGACGCCGTCAACCACGATCATCATGCCGCGGTCTTGGTGTCGCTGGAGCAGTCGCTCGAGTTGCGTGAGGTCGTTGTGGGCAAATCGGTGCGTGTCCCCGTACGACATCTTGGCTCCGTCCACGATCGAGGCGTGGTCGAGCTTGTCGATGAACACAACGTCACCGCGTCCCACCAGACACGAGATGAGACCGAGATTGGCCTGGTATCCCGTGCTGAATGCCAGTGCGGCGTCCTTTCCAAAGAACTCCGCCAAGCGAACCTCGAGTTGCTCGTGCAGGTCAAGTGTACCGTTCAGAAAGCGGCTTCCCGTACATCCGGATCCAAACCGATCGAGCGCCGAACGCGCGGCCGCAAGAACCTTCGGATGGTGGGTGAGGCCCAGGTAGTTGTTGGACCCCATCATGAGCCGTTCCTTGCCCTCGATCGTGACGACGGTGTCGTCCGAGTCGGTCAGCGGCTTGAAATACGGATAGAGCCCGGCCGCTTGGATTTCGCGTGCGCGAGTGAAGTTGTTGCACTTATTCAGCAGCGAAATCTGCTGTAAGGTGTGTGTATTCACGCGGCCTCGACGTCGCTAGGGGATACTGCCCGCCACACCACTGCAAACGGACCATCAAGACTACCGATGGCCGCCCCCACGCACAAGACCCAGATGAGGCCCGGCTGGCCGAGTGGTGCCTCCGGCGATGCCGGCGGAACTCCTTCTCTGCATTGGGGTTATGGATAACCGCTGGAATGGGTCGATCGCAATTCCGGCGACCGTGAGCTGTGCCACACCGCCCATAGACGGGGGACAGCTAAGTTGGTTTATTGCGTGGCGATGAAACGGGGATTCCGGCGTTCATGAGAACTGGTAGAGCCCATTTGGGGATCTTTCTGAGCACGGCGCTCCTCCTGGCAGCGGGGTCGACCCCTGGAGCGGCACAAGATGTTGAAATGCTCGGGCTCATCCGGGGCCGACGGCCTCCGCCCAGTTACTACGCCGCCAAGCGGGCTAACCCTCGCGCCTTCGAGTTCAGCGGTGAGGGTGGATGGGTCCGCCGCGCCCAGGAGGCGGCAGCGCGGCGCCGGCCGGCCCTGCGAGGCGGGGTGCCCCTGCGGGCATCGGCGGCAGCCGGCCCCACGATTTCCGGCGACCTCAACATGCCGGCGCTGCTCGTGGTCTTTGCCAACACCGACTCCGTGGCCACCGCGGTGAACCTCCCGCGCGACACGATGGATTTCCGACTTTTCGGCGCGCACGATCCGAGTTCCTGTACGCCCACACCCTGTTACTCCGTCCATTCATACTACGACGAGATCTCGGCCGGGAATCTCTCGGTGAACGGCACCGTTGTGGATTGGGTCCGAGTGGGGTCCGACGACACGTTCTACGAAGGCGGACCGGGCTGCAACGGACTGGGCCCCTGCGGCCGTGTCAGTCTCCTCATCAGCGATGCCGTGTTCGCTGCCGACCCGCAGATGGATTGGGGTCTCTTCGATAACGACGGGCCGGACAACATACCAAACACGTCTGATGATGATGGGTTTGTCGACGCCCTCGTGATCCTGCATCCTGAGCTGGATGGGTCCTGTGGGCTCGTGAGACCGGAAGCCGCTGACAATATCTGGGCCCACCGCTTCCGCGTGTCGGGGATATCCACTAGTGACTCGTCTGGCAGTGGAAAGCGGGCGACCGTCGGGATTCGTGATTACATCATCCAGGGTGGACAGGGCGGGGACGCGGGTTGCACGCCGGATCAGCCGCAATCGATGGGGATCGTCGCCCACGAAACGGGGCACGTGTGGCTGCTGCCGGACCTGTACGACACGTTTCTTCGCACCGCTGGGATTGGCGACTGGGGTCTCATGGGCACCGGCAACTTCTCCGAGCCGTTCAGCCCGGCGCATATGATGGCGTGGTCGCGCGCCGAGTTGGGGTGGATCACCGAGGTGGTGATTGCCGACGACACCACGTTCGAGATCAGCCCGGTCGCCGTATCCGACACTGCCTACATCCTGCCGATCCCAGGAACCAACGAATACTTCCAACTGGAAAACCGGCAGCGTATCGGGTCGGATGCCCATCTGTGGGGGCCTGGGCTCCTGATATGGCACATCGATTCGGCGTTGATCAGCTCCAGGTTCGTCCCGTTCGTCATCAATGCGGTGAACGCTATTGACCCGCACGGCATCGCGCTCGAGCAAGCCGACGGGCGCGACGACTTGTCACTCAGCTCGTCCAGCCGGGGAGACGATCAGGATCCATTTCCCGGTGGTACGGGCAACTCGCGGTTCGGACCGAACTCGAATCCCAGTAGCAACACCAACGCGGGAGACCCGACGGGCGTGCTGGTGGATTCGATTACGCAGGTGACGCCGGGTGGGGCTGTCCGCGTCTCGATCGTGTTCTCCCACCGCACGGTGATCACCGCGTCAGATACGCTTGCCCGCTTCGAGTTTGACTCGGTCCCGACGAACAACGTACGGGAGTTTCTGAATACGGGTGACACCCACACACTGTCGATTGATTCGGTCCAGATGACTGGAGACAACCTCCGACGCTTCACGTGGGTGTCGTGGTCGAACGCTCAGCCGCGCGTGCATCAATTCACGTCCGACGCCAAGGGTGACACGATTGTGGCAAACTTGGACGCCGAGTACTGGCTCCAGGCGACCTCGTCGAGCGGGGGTGGCACCGTGAGCGTGGTCGAGGCCGTCGATCCAGCAGGGGAATTTCTGAGCGCGGGGTCGACGGTGACGCTCGTGGCAGAGCTCACGGATTCGTCCTTCGTCTTCGAGGGATGGACGGGGACGACCACGTCGTCCAGTGATACGCTAGCGCTGACGATGAACAAGCCGGAGGTACTCACCGCCGTGTTCGCGGCTCCCCTCGTGGTGGCTCCACCGTCGCCGCCGATGGCGGTAATGGGGGCCACGTACACCCATCAACTGGTGGCGGCTGGGGGAATCGGGTCGTTCACGTGGACGCGCGTATCGGGCACGATTCCGCCTGGCCTCACGCTCGTCCCGACCGGATTGGTGACGGGCATCCCGACCGACTCTGGCAGCTACACGTTCGACGCATTAGTCGTGTCGGGGTTACAGCGCGACACAGTCTCGGTGAACCTGACAGTCACGACACCGACGCTCGCCCTGACCAACGTCGTCAATGACATCCTCGGCATCACGAGCGTGCTGACACCATCGGACAAGACGTTCCTGGACCTCATCGGTAATCAGAACGGCGGGTTCGATGTCGGCGACTTCCTCGCGTGGGTGGAAGCGACGGGACAGATGCAGGCGGCGGCGAGCCTCCCGCAGGCCCGAGCGCTGATAGGGAGGAAGCCATGAAGCGCGTTCGGATGGTCGGTGCGATGCTCGTGGCTGGAAGCCTGCTGTCATGCTCCGACGGCCCAACCGCGGGCGAGCTCGACATCGTGCTGGAGACGTCTCGAACCGATCTCGGCGCGATTCAATTCACGGTGCGGTCAGCGGAACCCGCCACGATCGAGTCACTGACGGCCGGATGCTCGGGCTGCGCCGTGTTCCAAGGGCGGGTCGCGGCGGCCGAGGTGCGTGGCATCGTAACGGGCGACCTCAGCGCCGGTACAGTGCTCCGGATGATGGTGCCCGATGTGGCACTCGCGGCGGCCTACGCCATCACGATTCAAGAAGCCGCTACCCGGACGTTTGATGCGTTGCCTTCCACTGGTATCACGCTCCGCATTTCGCCTGCGCAGTAGACCCAGCGAATAGGGAACGATGCGAGTGGCCGTAGCTGGGCCACCGCCCCACATTTCCTTCCGTTCCTATCCAAACAGCAGGTCTCTCGAAAAACCGGAGTGAACAATGCGTCTTCCGATGACCGTCGCGAGTGCACTGATGCTGCTCGCGACACCACTCAGCGCGCAGGAATTCGAGCTTACCGTCGAGAACATCATGCGCGGGCCCGAGCTGATCGGGTCTGCGCCACGTGGTCTCGGCGGAGGTTTCTTCCGCGGCGGGGCGCGGTTCAGTTGGTCCCCCGATAGCCGCTACATCTACTTCATGTGGGAACAGCCGGGCATCGATACCGCCGCAACGCTGTATCGCATCCGCCCCGAGGAGGAGACGCCCGAGCGCCTGGAGGATGCGGATGCGGACACCATCATCACAGGGTCAGGGCTCCGCACGCGGGATGGTCGACGCGCGCTCTACTCGCTCCGCGGCGACATCGTGCTTCGGGAGAACGGGCGCATGCGGCATTTGACAAAGACGCCTGGGACGGAATCTCGTGCTATCTGGAGCGCCGACGAGCGCTCTGTCCTGTTTGTGCGGGATGGCCAAGTGTTTCGTATGAATCTGGAGACGTCTCTGCTCGAGCAGCTCACCGACATCCGGCGGGGTGATCCTCCTCGTGATCCTTCGGAGCCGACCGGTCAAAAGAAGTTCCTGGTCGATCAGCAGAAAGAGCTGTTCGAGGTCATTCGCGAGGATCACATCCAAAACCAACCCTGGAACCGAAGTGTATCGCGCGACACCACGCCGCCGCTCCCGTTCTACCCAGGTCAAGGGAAATCAGTTGGCGGCCTCCAGGCAACGCCGGATGGCGCATTCATCTTGATGACGATCTTCGAGCCGGCGCGAGACGGTCAACGCATCAAAATGCCACTCTGGATCACTGAAGATGGGTATGCCGATACGTACGAGGGACGGACGAAGGTGGGCGATGCGCAGGGTTCGTCCCGAGCGGCGGTGCTCGAGGTGGCGACCGGTGACGTCACCTACGTCGGTGATGACGTAGGCGAAGGGGATCGGAGCGTTAGCGGCGTCGCCGTCTCTCTGAACTCTCGCCACGCGCTCGTTCGCATCGAGACCTACGACGATGAAGATCGCTGGTACGTGGTAGTCGATCTGCCGTCACTGGAGCAGCGGGTGATCGATCACGATCACGATGCCGCATGGTTGGCCGGGCCAAGTTCCGGGACGGCCGGGTTCATGCCCGATGGTGAAACCGTCTATTTCAGCTCCGAGGCGACGGGGTGGGCACACCTGTACACGGTGCCAGCGAGTGGAGGATCCCCAACGGCGCTGACTGACGGTGAGTGGGAAGTCCTCAACGCCGAGATGTCCCCAGATAGGCGCCAGTGGCATATCACTGCCAACAAGGAAGGATTCGCCGACGTGCATTTCTACACGATGCCCGTTAGCGGCGGGACAATGACGCGGGTAACCGACGGCGCTGGGCGACAGGGTGTCGCCGTGTCGCCCGATGGCAGGTGGCTCGCTATCTCGTATTCTATCGCCAACCACCCGCCCGAGCTCTACGTGCAACAAAACAGGGCGGGCCGCGCAAAACGTCAGATCACCGAGAGTACGTCTGAGGAATGGCGCCGCGGCGATTGGATCCAACCCGAGATCGTGATGATTCCGGCTCGCGACGGTGTGCGTGTTCCGGCACGGTTATATCGGCCGCAGGGTGATGTCGCACCGGCGGGGCAGCGTCCGGCAGTCATCTTCGTGCATGGCGCCGGGTACTTGCAGAACGTGCACAACTGGTGGTCCAGCTATTACCGGGAATACATGTTCCATCACTTGCTCGCGTCGCGCGGGTTCACGGTGCTGGACATCGACTATCGCGGTAGCGCTGGCCACGGCCGCGATTGGCGAACGGCCATCTATCAGCACATGGGGGGAAAAGACCTGACCGATCAGGTCGACGGTGCGAGATGGTTGGTCGGTGAGATGGGTGTGCACCCCGACCGCATTGGAATCTACGGTGGGAGTTATGGGGGATTCATCACCCTCATGGCGATGTTTACGACCCCCGGCGTATTCAAGGCGGGGGCTGCTCTCCGGCCCGTGACGGATTGGGCGCATTACAACCACGGGTATACCTCCAACATTCTGAACGAACCGCAGGCCGATTCCGCGGCATATCGGCGGTCGTCGCCGATCTATTTCGCGGACGGATTAGAGGGTCACCTATTGATGGCGCACGGTATGGTGGACGACAACGTACTGTTCTACGATACTGTGCGGCTCGCGCAGCGCCTGATCGAGCTCGGGAAGGAACACTGGGAGGTCGCGATCTATCCGGCCGAGCGTCACGGATTCCAGCATCCGACAAGTTGGACCGATGAATACCGCCGAATTCTCAAGTTGTTCACCGAGAATCTTCGGTAGGCGATGGCTGGCTATTTACCCATTGTTTTCGCACTTTAGACGACCGTTTGCCGTTCCCCAATTGTGATGGAGATCACATGACGCCCTCCGCCCGTTCCAAACGTGTCATAGCGTTGAGTGTTGCACTTGTCGCGGCCGTCTCTGTGGCCTGCCAGGAATCCGCTGGCCCTGGAGGAGGAGGTGGTGACCCGGTCCCGACGAGTCTTGTCGTGAGCCCGTCTTCCGTCGATCTCGACGCGTTCGGAGCCACGCAGCAGCTCACGGGAACGGTGCGTGATCAAAACGGCTCCGTCATGAGCGGGCAGACGGTATCATGGGCGATTACGAGCAATGGTTCGGCTACGGTCGATATCGCGGGCTTAGTCACGGCGGTCGCCGATGGCGTCGACACGGTAACGGCCACCGCCGGCGGATTGAACGCCGAGGTCGAGGTGACCGTGGCGCAGGTGCCTGGTCAGGTCACCAAGGCAAGTGGCGATGCGCAAGCAGGGGTCGTGGGACAGATGCTTCCGGACTCGATTGTGGCGATCGTGGCGGATGCACAAGGCAACCCGATGGCGGGCATCTCCGTGGCGTTTACTGTAACGTCGGGTGGCGGTTCGGTTTCGCCGGACACGGTCGTCAGTGACGCCCTAGGGCAAGCGGCAGCCGAGTGGACCTTGGGGACAACGTCCGGCACGCAGGAGGTAGAAGCATCGCCCACGACGGGGTCGGGCACGACGACGTTCACTGCCACCGCAGACCATGATGTCGCAACGGACCTCGCGATCGTTTCCGGGAATAGCCAAAGCCAACAGAGCAGCAACCCGCTTTCGGATCCCCTGGTAGCGGAGGTGGTGGATCAGTACGGGAACGCGGTGGATGGCTTTAGCGTGGATTTCACCATCACGGGTGGGACCGGCTCACTCGAGGGTGGCGGGACGACGGCCTCGACGGTGACCGGGGTGAATGGCGAAGCATCCACGACTTGGACGCTCGGGCCAGAGATTGGTGCCCAAACCGTCGATGCAACGGCTACGGGTCTCACTGGTTCACCCGCGACGTTCACGGCGACCTCGCTTGCGGCCCAGCCGAGTTCGGTCGCGATCCAGAGCGGCGATGGTCAGACAGGCCTCGTTGGCTTCGGGGTGAACGACACGATCTCGGTGCTGGTGACGGACCTGGTTGGAAGTCCGTTCCCGGGAGCGACAGTGGATTTTGTTGTGACCTCGGGCGGCGGAAGTGTCGTCGGTGGGACGGCCGTGAGTGACGGGAGCGGTGTCGCGACGCTGGGTAGTTGGATTCTCGGGCCAAGCGCCGGATCGAACGTCCTAGAGGCCAGTGTGGCGGGTGTCGACACCGTGACGTTCGCCGCCACAGGTGCCACCGCGGAGTTCGATATTGAGGTTCGGTTCATCAATACGCCGACAGCCGGGCAGCAGGAAGCCTTCGACAGTGCCGAGGTGAAGTGGGAGCGCTTGATCTACGGCAACCTTGCCTCGCAAGCGGTGGACTTCATGAATCCCGGCTGGTGCGGTGGGTCCGAGCCGGCCATCACGGAGACTGTCGACGACCTCGTCATCTACGCGGAACTCACGGGAATCGACGGTCCTGGGGGCGTTCTCGGACGGGCGGGGCCATGTGCGTTCCGCTCGGGATCGAACTTCCCCGTGCTTGGTACGATGTTCTTCGACACGTCAGATCTGAGCAGTCTGGAAGCGAGTGGAGAACTCGACGAAGTCATCCTCCACGAGATGGGCCACGTTCTCGGGTTCGGCACCCTGTGGGAGTCGCTCGGTTTCCTGCAGCAGAAATCGGACACGGCTCCGGCGTCCATCGTCGACACGCACTTCGACGGGCCACAGGCGATCGAGTCGTTCAACGAGCTTGGGGGAGGCAGCTACGGCGGCGGTTCCAGAGTGCCCGTCGAGAACGACAATGCCACGTACGGCCTGGGAAGCCTGAACGCACACTGGCGCGAAGCCGTTAACGGAACGGAACTGATGACCCCGACGCTCAATAGTGGGTTTGCCAACCTCCTTTCCAAGCTGTCCGTCGCGTCGATGGGCGACCTTGGGTACGTCGTGAACTATGCGGGGTCTGATGCCTATACCTTTGTCCCAGTAGCACCGCTCGCCGGAGCCTTCGGCGGTAGAACGATGGTGGACGACATCTGGTGGGGTCCGAGGATATTCCTCGATCCTTCCGGACGTATCGTTCGCATCATTCGGCCCCGATGATGGTTGGAACACTCAACGCGAAGCCTGGAGATAACTGGTGAAACGATTAGGGATTGTCTCGATCGCTGCGACCGTAGGAGCCACCGTCGCGTGCGGCGGCGGAGCCGGTGACGAGGACCAATTGCAGCCAGCGCTCCCGGCGTGCGAGCCGGCACAAGGCATTCTCCCGCATGACTTCAACGTCGCGGGGCTCGCGGGGCAATACACGCTGCGGCTCTACGCCACCAGCGGCGACAGCGCAGGGCGCGACGTTTCCGGAAGTCTCACGCTCATGGAACACGCTGACGATATGAAAGAGCTCACGGTGCCCTCGGGCGCGGCCATGCGCACGATTGCGACGCCCCTATACGGGACGGCCGAGATCGGCCTGTCGGCGGTGAACGCCGTGACACAGGGCAGTCTTGGGTCGACCGATCCGATGATGCCGGGTGCCGTTGTACTCGAGAGGCACACGGATCCCGGGCTGGAGCTCACCGTACGCCTAGGCTCACAGTTGAACCGCCGCAGTCAGACACAGTTCGACGGTGCCTACACGGCGATGACGGTGAATTGGGGCTCAGGTGACCGGTTCGGCGGGTCTTGGTCGAGTGGCCTCATGGGTTCGGGCGTGGAAGGCTACTTCTGCGCGGACCGGGTCGCGGCAAGCGATTAGGTGAGCGCTGGGGCGTCCAGGCCGCCCCGCTGAGTTGGCAAGCCCCGCTGGACATCGACCCGGCGGGGCTTTTCCGTCCATCCCCGCCGGTGGTGGGTCGCCGCCGCGACGCTTGCGGTTAACAGGCCCACGCGACAATCTCAACGGCGTAGGCAGTCTCGTTATGGAGGGACCGAAGCTATGCGGTCTCGTCTGACCGTGACTGCGGTCATAGTCACGGCTTTGACCCTGGGTTGTCTCGGCGATGCGGGACCTACGCTGCTGATTGGCCGGTTCCAGGTCGTACCGACCTTTGACGCAGCGGTCACCGGGATCGTCCCGCTTGCGGCGGCCCGCGTCACCCTCGACCGCGGGGACGATGGAGACCTGGTCGTCGACACGGTGGTCGATGTGCTTCCAGGCGACACGGTGGTCGATCTCTCGGTCAGCGTGGTGATGTTTTTCGCCGACGAGAGCTTCTTGCTCAACTCTCAACTCGTTACGCCAACCGGAGACACGGCGTTCCGGGCGGGGCCCGTATCCGTTACGCCGGGTGTGGGTGGAGTTCAGGATGTGCCGGCGATCGATCTCCCGTTCGTCTACGAAGGTGTCGGGATGGAGGCCCGGGCTGTCCGCATCCTCACGCCGGACACCAATGCCTTTGCCGGCGATCCACTCCTGCTCGAGGCGGTGGCGTTAGACAGTCTGGCGCAACCCATTGCCGGAACTCCGATCGCATGGACGTCACTCGATGGGGCGGTAGCCGCTGCCACGACCCTTGCTCCACCAGCGTATCGTGGCGAAGTCGTCGGGGCGTCGCGAGGCGTAGCGCGGGTTGTCGCCACGCTGCTAACCGGATATGCCGACACGGGCAGCGTCACGATTCAGCCGAGACCCAGTACTATCGCCGTGTCATCGGGTGACGGGCAGACTGCCCGCCCCGGCGCGTTGCTGCGCGACTCCGTTGTCATCGAGGTCCGGGGCAACGATGCGTTGGGCGTCGCGGGCGTTTCCGTGCAGTTCGTTCCTGCGAATGGGGGTACGGTGACGCCGAACTCCGCCGTGACGGACCAGGCTGGCCAGGCGTATTTCTTCTGGTCCCTTGGCCCGGCCTCGGGCACACAGACCGTGTCGGTCCAAGCCGTGGGATTCCCCGGGGTGCAGACGGACGTTTCCGCCACTGCGACCGTCGTCGGTCCGGGAGTGATCTGGTCTACAGGTAATGACGGTCTGGACATGGCCACGATCGATCCCGCGACCGGCGGCGGCACGACCGTAGGAGCCACGGGATTCTCTCAGGGGTGGGCCGCCGCCTTCGACACGGACGGCACGCTCTACACGTTGGTGAACGGATTCTCGGGCAATGCCACGCTGGCCACGGTGAACCTATCGACGGGAGTCGCCACGACGATCGGCTCGGGCGTTGGCACATCCATGATCTCGCTCGAGTTCGACGCCGCGGGTAACCTCTATGGCATCGGGTACAACGATCAACTGCTCTACCAGATCGACAAGGCGCTCGGCACGGCCGTATCGATCGGCAGCACCGGGATCGGGCTCAATATGGATCTCGCGTTCAATTCGGCGGGAGTGCTGTTCGCGACCGTGTCCAACAACATCTGGACGGTCGACCCGGCCACCGGCGCCACGACCTTGCTCGGCTCGATTTCTGGGGTCTGCGCCGGAGGGGAGATCATGGGCATCATGTTCGACGCCAATGACATTCTCTACGCCACCAACTACGCCAGCAGTACTCAGTCGTGTCTGATGACCATCGATCTGGAGATCCTGACGGCAACCGTTGTCGGGCTCACGGGCCTGGATTTTCCGCATGGAGGAGATATTCCGTAACCCGTCGGATGGTTGTGTCCGCCCTCCCGTCCGTCCTACCCACCTATATGGAGCGGATGGGATTCGAACCCACGACCCCCGGCTTGCAAAGCCGATGCTCTCCCAACTGAGCTACCGCCCCGAACGTTCAAAACTAGCGACGACGCGACTTCGCGTCAGTCGGTCCTCCATCTACCCGCCGAGGCTGATCGCCACCGCCAATCCGGCCTGGATTGCCGCATCAAACTGCGTCTTCGAGAACGGAACACCCGTCCACCGATAGGCCGTCATGTGTGCTTCGACGAAGAACGCGCCAACTGGAGAGACGAAGTTGATTCCACCTCCGACCCGACCGGCGGCATACAGGGTGGTTTCCACCGACGGATCCTCGAAATCTGATCGCACCACCCCAGCTCCGAGGAGGATGTAGGGGACGATCGTGGATGTCCCGGGCCACCCTGCCTGGAGCTCAGCCATCCCCAGGGTACGCGTCATCGACGAATCGGAGACGGCGAGCGCATCTCCTCGGTAGCGCGTGGTGACGAACGTCCCGGAAAGCCGGATCGCGACCGAATTGCCAAGCTGCAGGCCGAATCCGCCGCCGAGCCCGAATCGCGGAGCGATGTCGTCACTCGCGTCCGACAGATCTGAAAGCGGTCCGTAATAGCCGCCATGACCGAAGACGATCAACGCGGTCTGCGCTCGCACCGCTTCCGGGATTCCTAAGGCCAGCAAAAACAGCAGCAGCACACGGGCGTTTGGCACGGGTGGCGCTCTCATGTCGAATCGCGACCAAGATAATGGGCTTCGCGCTCCGCGCCCATACGAAGTGGGCCCCGCTCGAGCGGGGCCCACGGAGCGGCAGCGGGCGTTTCTATTTGGCCGAGGCGAGGCGTTTGCCAACCTCGTCCCAATTCACCACGTTCCACCACGCCTCGACATAGTCCGGCCGGCGGTTCTGATAATTCAGATAGTAGGCGTGTTCCCAAACGTCCAACCCCAGAATTGGTGTCTTCCCCTCCATGAGCGGAGAATTCTGGTTTGGAGTGCTCTCGACGGCGAGGGAGCCCCCGGCCACGACGAGCCAGGCCCATCCCGATCCGAATCTAGTAGCTGCAGCGTCAGAGAACTGCGTCTTGAATGAATTGAAACTGCCAAAACCATCTGCGAGCGCGGCGGCAAGCTCTCCGTCTGGTTCGCCGCCGCCCTCCGGCGACATCACTGTCCAGAACAATGAGTGATTCGAGTGCCCGCCTCCATTGTTCCGAACACCGGTTTTGACTCCATCAGGAAGGTCGCTGAACCCGCGCAGCAGGTCATCGACTGATCTTCCCATGAGATCGCTAAACCCTTCGAGTGCGCCGTTCAGCTTGGTCACGTATCCGGCATGGTGCTTTCCGTGGTGAATCTCCATCGTGCGCGCATCAATATGCGGCTCGAGCGCATCGAACCCGTAGGGCAGGTTGGGCAACTCGTAGGCCATATCGCGTTTCATCCTCCGCTAAGATTCGGTCGTCGTCATCCATGAACTCGCGCCCATAATTAGACCACCGGGCCGGTGAAGCACAAGTGACGTGGCCGGTGCAACTTACCTCTGAAAAGCGTGTATCTCACGACGTCGGGATATCACCTTGTCCGGCGTCCCGGGTCGGTCTACGTTCACTCGTATGACAACCTCCGGTGCGTCTCCCGACCTGGCTCCAGACCAGCCACTCGATACCCCTGCACTCGAGCTACTCGCGGAAGTGGCAGCGTATCTCGCCGCGGGCCTCGGATCCGAAGAGGTGTTGGCACGGGTTGCTGGGACGTTGGCCCGCGGGCTCCAGACGGATACGGTGCGTATTTGGGTCCGAACGCTCGACGGTGCGAACTTCCGGGCCGTCGTCGGTGAAGGGTATTCGGCGCCCAATGACCGGCCCTCCGGCGAGATACGTGTCGAGCCAGGTGCTCGACTGGAAGAGTTCCGTGGCACACACTGGTTGCTTCGATATCCACTGGCGCATGAAGGCGAGGAGCTGGGGCTCCTCGAGGCCACGGTCCCGGATTCGCCGTCGGCAAAGACGCTCACTCGCGTCGTGCAAATCGTGGCCAACGTCGTAGCACCGCTGCTTGCCGCCATCGAGTTGTCGGAAGACCTCGCGAGCGAGGTGGCCTTACGGACACGAGAGATCGAAGCGCAGCGCCGGTTTACGGCCAAAATCATCGACTCGCTGCCCGTCGGTCTGTACGTGATCGATCGCGATTATCGGATTCAAGCATGGAACCGCAAACGCGAGACTGGGACGCAGGGCGTCGTGCGCGAGGAGGCAATTGGTCGAGAGGTGTTCGACATCTTGCACCGACAGCCGCATTCGCTGCTCAAGCGCGAATTCGACCGTGTGCTTCGAACGGGCCAGCTGGAAGCCATGGAGGTTACGTCGGAGACCTCGGGTGACCGGCGTTACTACCGACTCACCAAGATTCCCATGCGGGTTGACGACGATGAGGTCACGCACGTCATCACGATCGGTGAAGACATCACCGAGTGGAAAGATGTGCAACAGCAGGTGGCTCAGACGGAAAAGCTTGCGGCCGTCGGACAGCTTGCCGCAGGGGTGATGCACGAAATCAATAACCCCCTAGCGACCATCGGTGCCTGCGTCGAGGCCCTCAGCCTGCGCGGCGGCGAACTGCCCGAACAGGCGCGCACGGGGATTGAAGAGTACTTGCGCATCATCGAGTCCGAACTCTCCCGATGTCACTCGATCGTCAACGGCCTGCTCGATTTCTCACGGCCCAAAGCTCGAATGAAGAAAGCCGCACAGGTCAACCAAGTGGTGGAAGATGCGCTCTTCCTCGTGCGGCATCACGATCGCTTCAAGGCAATCACCCTGGTCTACGAGCCTGCCGGAGACCTGCCCACCATCAGCGCAAACACCGAGCAGCTCATCCAGGTCTTCCTGGCCCTGATGCTGAATGCGATCGACTCCATGGAGGGGAAAGGGGCGCTCACTGTGCGTACCACGCGGAACCCCGAGCGGCTGGACGAGGTGATTGTTTCGTTGGCCGACACGGGTGCCGGCATTGCGAACGAAGACATACAGAAGATCTTCGAGCCCTTCTTCACGACCAAGCAACCTGGGCGCGGCACCGGGTTGGGGTTGTCGATCTGTTATGGCATCGTGCAGGAACACGGGGGACGTGTCACGGTCGATTCTCAACTCGGATACGGCTCGGAGTTCCGAGTGTTTCTCCCGACGCTGAGTCACGAGGCACTGGGGTGAAAATCCTCGTCGTAGAGGATGACAACACCGTGGGCGGGTTCGTGCAGCGCGGTCTGGAGGAGCAGCGGTTCAACGTCGAACTCGTCGGGGACGGAGAGACGGGGCTCGACCGCGCCTCCCATGCCCATTTCGACGTTATCGTACTCGATCTTCGGCTGCCGGGACTAACGGGGGTCGAGGTCCTGCGCACCCTCCGCGATCGAGGGGTCGCGACGCCAGTCCTCGTCCTCACAGCACAGGACGCCGTGGAGTCGAAGGTGCAGGCGTTCCGCAGTGGCGCCGACGATTATGTCACGAAGCCGTTCGCCTTCGAGGAGCTGCTCGCGAGAGTGGAAGCCCTGGGACGGCGACCGAAAGACATCGCACCACCCGTGATTCAAGTCTCGGACCTCGAAGTCGACACGGGGCGCCACGAAGTCCGGAGAGCCGGCATGAAGATCGAGCTCACACCGAAGGAATACGCGGTGCTCGAGTACCTGGCGCGCAACCCCGGCCGGGTTCTCTCGCGAACATTGATTACGGAATACGCGTGGGACTACCACTTCGATCCCGGCACCAACATCGTCGATGTCGTCATCAACCGTCTCAGGAAGAAGATCGACGCACGCTCGAAACGCCGGCTGATTCATACCGTTCGAGGTGTCGGGTACGTGCTCGAGGAACAGTAGGCAGTGCAGACCATCCGCGGTCGCATCGCCGTCTGGTACGCGGTGGGGCTTGGCGCCACAATCTTCATCTTCGGGATCATCGTCTACACGGTCGAGCGCAGTAGCTCGCTGTCGGAACTCGAGGGCCTTGTCAGACTCGAAACCGACCTCATCGCGGCCATCCTCGGGGAGGCGTACCGAGCCCGTGATGCAATTACCACCCTCGACCCGCAGACAGGCCGCCTGGCGCTCTCTCCCGACGTTGCGGCGCTCCTCGAGAACGTTCCGGCCGTGGTCGCGGTCGTGGCCGCGGCTGGAATCGCATCTGTCCAGTTGCGCCCCGGGCGCTTGATCTCCTCCATGCTTCTGACCGCACCGTTCGTGATTGCGGCCTCCTGGGTGCTCGGGTTCTTCCTCTCGGGCAGGACGTTTGCTCCGGTGGACAACATCGTGGACGAGGTGCAGGCCATCAGTGACGGGCGGAGCCTCCATCGCCGACTCGCGACGCCACACCGTAACGATGAGCTTGCCAAACTGACCTTGACGCTGAACGCCATGCTCGGTCGCCTCGAGACCAGCTTTGTGACTTTGCGTCGTTTCACGGCGGACGCGAGCCACGAGCTCAAGACGCCGCTGACCGTGTTGCGGTCGGGAATTGAACGGTCGATCACGCACCCTGAGGTCCCGAGAGACGTCATGGCGACCTTGGAGGAGATTCTCCTCGAAGTGAACCGGATGACGGAGATGGTCGACTCGTTGCTGACGCTGGCCCGTGTCGACGAGGGCCGCGCGCCGCTTCACCTGGACGACGTCGACTTCCGGGACTTGCTGATGGAGCTGGCCGAGACCGCAGGTTTCCTCGGCGAGCAGGCGTCGGTCGACGTCGAGGTGGCCGTTCCACGCAATCCCGTCATGATGCGGGTGGACCGGGGCCGTGTGCGCCAGCTGGTCATGAACCTCCTTACCAACGCCATGAAGTACACGGCCGCAGGTGGGTCAGTTACCGTGCGTTCGGAGGTCGAGGCCGGGATGCTGGTCTTACGGGTCCAGGATACCGGGATTGGCATCGCCCCTGGTGACCTTCGCCATATCTACGACCGGTTCTGGCGGGCGGATGTGGCCCGTTCCCGAACCGGCGCTCGGGCCGGGGCAGGCCTGGGACTGGCCATTTCTAAGTGGACCGCTGAAGCACATGGGGGATCGATCGAGGTGCAGAGCCGTCCACAGAAAGGAACGACCTTCACGGTGCGCCTCCCGCTCAACCCGGAATCTGATGCGGACGGGGCCGCGGACGACTCGTAACAGCTTTGTCATCAATCTGTAATCTTTTCGGCAGCCTCCTGTCTAAATCCGCCTAGCCGAATGGTGTACACAGGAATAGGTTACCGCCCACGTCACCATCAGGAATTGGAGGTTGACCGTGTTTGATGTCCTGGTTGAGTCGAATCGCAAGGGGCGTCGCGATGTCAGTGGAACGATCGGGGGCTTGTTCTTCTCGTCGGTGTTCCAGATTGCAGTCATCATCGGTGCGGTGTATGCCACCATGCAGGTTGCTGAGGAAGTGCAGTCCATGAGTATGGACACGATCGTCCTCACGTTGGATGAGCCGGAGCCGGAGCAAGAAGAGCAGCCCGACGAGCCTCCGCCACCGGTAATCACCTCGCTGAACCCGCCGCCGAAGGGCTTCCAGGTCCTCATGGCGCCTGTCGACATTCCTACGGAGATCCCTCCCGTCGATCTGAACGAGCGCTTTGACCCGCGCGACTACACCGGTGTTGGTGTGGAAGGCGGCGTATTCTCGGGCGTCGAAGGCGGCACTGGACCGGTCGACCTCAGCCAGGTGTTTGCGGAAGCTGTGGTCGATGAGGCGCCTGAGCGTTTGTCGTGCCCGGTCCCGCAGTATCCGCGCATGATGCAGCAGGCCAACATCGAGGGACAGGCTCTCCTGCAGTTCGTCGTCGAACCGGATGGCCACGTGACTCGGCAGACGATCGAGGTCATGAGTTCGACGCACAGAGCATTCGAAGGACCCGCCCGGGACATGATCCAACGGTGTCTGTTCCGTCCCGGGAAGGTGCGTGCGAGTTCCGTGCGTGTGTTGGTGCAAATGCCAGTGGTGTTCACGCTCCGCAACCGATAACGAGGGAGAACATCGGGGGTCAGAGCCTGACATAGACAGAGACAATTCTAGACGTCGGGGAAACGCCTCGGCGAATCAACACTCTAGGGAGGCCTGGTTTAGCCATGGAAGTTTCATTACTACATCTGTGGAATGACGCCGGATGGTTTGCCAAGGGGATCATCATTCTCCTCGGCCTGATGTCGGTCTTTTCGCTCGCTGTGGGCATTCAGAAGTGGTTCCGTTTCCGGAAGGCCCAGAAGGAGACCGCGAAGTTTGCCCCCGAGTTTGCGCGCTTCCTGCAGGAAGAGCAGCTCGATGACGCCATCGCGTTGGCGGAGAAGCAGAAGGTCTCCCACGTCGCGCGCGTGCTCGGTGAGGCTCTCGCCGAAGTGAAGCCGCTGTTGCGTGACCGGGCGACCGTGACCAGTGCTGACATCAACTCGGCTGAGCGGGCGGTCGAGCGCCAGATGCTGATCTTGCTGTCCGAACTCAAGCGGGGAACGGGCGTCCTCGCCACCGTAGGATCCACGGCGCCGTTTGTGGGTCTGCTGGGGACCACGATGGGTATCGTGAACTCCTTCACCGGTATGGCGACGTCGGGTTCCGGTGGTCTGGCCGCGGTGTCGGCAGGTATTGCCGAGGCCTTGATCACGACGGCCTTTGGTCTGGGCGTCGCGATCCCGGCGGTGTGGTTGTTCAACTACTTCCAGACGAAGATCGAAAACCTCACGGTCGAGATGACCTACACGTCAAAGGAGTTGATCGACTTCTTGATCAAGAGTGTCGGGAGCGAATTTGGACGTTCGATCTTTACGAAGGAATTCAAGACGCAGCAGGCTGCCCAGACGGGTCACGTGAGCAAGTAGTCCTCACGATCCGCTTGCCAGTTTTGCTGATGTCTTCTTAAGGAGAGATCGCTATGGGAATGTCCGTAGGTGGCGGCGAAAGCAGCGTCAAGTCCGAACCCAATGTGGTTCCGATGATCGACATCATGTTGGTGCTTCTGATCATCTTCATGATCGTGACCCCGATCATTTCTTCGGGGTTTCAGGCCTCGATGCCGCTGGCGCGCAACGTCGAAACCAGGGAAGAAGAACCTGAAGACATCGTTCTAGGTATCGACCGAGACGGCAACTACTACGTGACGGATGCCTTTGCCGAGGACGAACAAAATCGGACCAACATCAAGGGCATCGGGGCCGATGTGCTCGAGGAGCACCTTCGACGGATCTATGAGAACCGCACGAAGGACGCGATTCTCTATCTCAAAGCGGATCGCACGTTGGAGTTCGGGGAAATTCAAGAGGCGATGGAGATGGCGCGCCGGGCCGGCGTTCGCGTGCTCGCCGCCATCACCGAACAACAACAGGATGAAGCCGCGGGTGGATTCCTCTCGAATGTGAGGTAGAACGCTATGAGTATCTCGGTCCCAACTGGCGAAGGCGGCGGCTTCACATCGGAGCCGAACGTCGTCCCTATGATTGATATTCTACTCGTGCTGCTCATCATCTTCATGATGCAGGTACCCCTGTCCAGGAAGGCCATGGACGCTCAGGTACCGCCCGAACAACGACAAGACCAGGAGCAGAGCGAGACACCGAGCAACAACATCGTGATCGAGTTGACGCAGGACGGGGCGTACGCGATCAATGGGCAGCCGACCACGATTGGTGAGCTCGATGCGCGATTCCATCAGATCTACGACGTGCGCCCGCAGAAGATCCTGTTCGTGAAATCCGCGCCGAATAGGAGGTACGAAGACGTGATTGAAGTCATGGATTTGGCGCGGGGCGCCGGTGTGCAAGTGATCGGGTTTACGCCACCGGAGGCGGCATCGGATAATTAGTCGCGTCGCAACATCTGGTGACAGGTGGCACGGGCGCGAGGTCCTCTAGGGGACTCGCGCCCGTTGTCGTTCCCTCCAACCCTTGACGCATCCGATCTCCGAACGCAGCTAAGAGTGTCGCCGTGCTTCTTCGGCGCGGCCCAGACTAGGAGGAGTGGCGAGTGCAGAACCGGTTAGTCGTGCTAGCGGCGCTGATGCTCCCACCCGCCGCTGCTGCTCAGGAACTGGAACTCGAGGCACCGGCGACGGTGCTATCGGGAATCGAATTCGCCGTAACGGTGCGGGCGCCCGCGTCGCTCGACTCGCTCCCGTTTACCCTCTCGCGAGCGGACGGGCAGGTTCTCGCGTCCGGCGTCATTCCTCCCATCGGCGAAGCCGTCCTGCAGGAGCTCGTCATCACCGACGGCGCGCAGCTCCCCCTTACCGTGCGAGCGGGAACGGCCGTCGTGATCGCAGATCCCCCGTTTCTCCCGGGATGGGTATCTCTCCTCCCTCCGCTGATTGCCATCCTCCTCGCCCTCGTTTTTCGGGAGGTCGTGACCAGCTTGTTCGCGGGAGTGTGGCTGGGCTGTTTGTTCCTTGCCGGGTACAATCCGTTGGCCGCAATGTTCATGACCGTCGACCGGTTCATCGCGCCGGCCCTTGCCGACGGTGATCATGCAGCCATCGTCATCTTCTCCTTGCTGCTTGGCGGCATGGTGGGTGTCATGGCGCGCATGGGAGGGACCCAGGCCATCGTCGATGCCGTGACGCCACTGGCGACGAACGCGCGGCGGGCACAAGTAGCCACATGGCTAGCCGGGCTCGCCATCTTTTTCGATGACTACGCCAACACGCTGCTGGTCGGTAACACGATGCGCCCCCTGACGGACAGCCTGAAGGTCTCCAGAGAAAAGCTCGCGTACATCGTTGACTCAACGGCCGCGCCGGTGGCGGCGATCGTGTTCGTTTCCACGTGGGTGGGATACGAGATCAGTCTCATTGGTGACGGACTCCAGCTCGCGGCGCAACAACAGGTGGGCGACCCGGAGTTGGCGAGCCAGCTGGCGGACGTATCACCGTTTGGCATCTTTATCCGTTCAATCCCGTACCTGTTCTATCCCATCATCGCCATCTTCGCCGTCGCCCTGCTTGCCATCACGCGCCGGGATTTCGGTCCGATGCGCGTCGCCGAACAACGCGCGGCGTCCGGCGGTGGGGTCTATCGCGAAGGAGCGCAGCTCGCCGCGGACATGGAAAGTGAACTCGGTGCGGTGCCCGAAGGCACTCCACTCCGATGGTGGAACGGCGTGGTTCCAGTGGTCGTGGTGATCGTGACGGTGCTTGCCGGGTTGTGGTGGACGGGGATGCAGGGTGTCGAAGACGCAGCAGCACTCAGCTTCGCCGATCGTGCACGCGAAGTCCTGAACAACGCCGATCCATTTGCGACGCTGCTATGGGGATCGCTGCTCGGCGCGATCACGGCCGTTGCTTTGGCGACCACCGAGCGTATTCTGACACTGACCGAAGCAGTGAAAGCGTTGGCCGGCGGCATGCGCGCGATGCTGCTTGCCATGATCATCCTCACGCTCGCGTGGTCCTTGGGTCAGGTGACCAGCGAGATGTCGACAGCCTCGTTCCTGTCCGGCCTTCTCTCTGAGCGACTGCCGGTATCGATGCTGCCCGTCACCGTCTTTGTGGTTGCAGCGCTCATGGCGTTTGCCACCGGCACGTCGTGGGCAACCATGGCTATCCTGATTCCGCTCCTCGTGCCACTCGCGGTCTCCCTCGGCGCCAACCTCGATGGAGGAGCAGCCACCGGGGCGCTCCTCGGCAGCATCGCATCCGTGCTGGCCGGCGCCATCTTCGGAGACCATTGCTCGCCAATCTCAGACACCACGGTGCTCAGCTCGATGGCATCCGGATGTGACCACGTAGACCACGTGCGCACCCAGCTTCCCTACGCCATGCTCGTTGCGTTTGTCGCGATCGTGGTCATGCTGATCCTGAATCTGGCGCTCGGATCGGGACCGCTCGCGGCGATCGTGATGGTCCTGGTAGGCTGCGGTGCGGTGTATGGTTTCGTGATGCTCGTCGGCAAACCGGTAGCGCCTGCCGTGGATCGCTAGCGGATCGAACCAGCCAGTTCCAAGGCACCACGCACGGGCTCGATCATGTCCGTAAGCACCGTCGCGTCGGGCAAATGAATGCGCAATGCGGCGATCACAGCGTCTCGCAGCGGAGAGCCTTCCTCCATGAGGCCACCGGCAAGAGCGATTGGCGCAGACGAGCCGCCGCTGAGTTCGATCGCGCGGTCGGCGTAGGCTACCAAGTGTCCGGTCGCCGCGCCCAAGATTGCGCCGGCAGCCGAATCGCCCTCCGATGCCGCATGCGTCACCACCGCGGCAAGTGACGCGATATCGTCGTAGCCGGCATCACTGGCCCACGCGACCAGCTGCTCAAAGCTCTCGACCCCCGCAAGGCGCATGACGTGGTCAGTGAGCAAGGTCATGGGTCCGCGGCCGTCCTGCGCTTGACCTACCGCGGCAAGCGCGCTGCGGCCGATGTTGAATCCGCCGATCTCGTCAGCAAAGGCCGGCCCGTACCCTCCCACTCGGTGCCACCCGCCGATGGCGTCTCGCGCGAGTGCGATGGCGCCGGTACCCACGACCAACAGCGTCCCCACCTCGCCGTGGAAGGCCGCCCAATGCGCGATTTCGGCGTCCGTGTGGACTCGCACTGGACACCCGACCGCCTCATGGAGTGCCACCTCAAGCGCGTTCCGCGTTTCTTCACGACCCGCTCCCGCCGCGCCCACGACCATTCGCTCGAGCGTAGCGCCGGTGAGCCCGTCCATCGCGTGATCCACGGTGGCCGCGATGGTGGTTGCGGCCTGTTGGATCGAAGAGGGCCTGAGGGGCGCCGGTCCTCCCACGTGCGATGCCAGCACCTCGGCGGTGCTAGCCGGGGAGATGGAGACCACGGTCGTAGACCCCCCGGCGTCGACACCGGCCACCACCTTCATGCGAGCCTGGTCCTTTGGGGCACGGTGCTGGCGAGCAATCCGATCGCAAGCGTGAGCGTCGTCCCGAGCGGCACGTACCATGGCCAGGCGAGCCCGGTGAATGGTGGTGGGTTGACCAGCACGATCACTACCATCATGAGGGCGGCCAGGGACATGGCGGCGATGACGTCGCGTTGTCGCACGCGGGGCAGCGCGGAGAGAATGTAGGTGCCAAGGAGCGATCCATAGGTGATGGACGCCACGGACAAGGCGATCTCGACCACGGGTTGCTCGGTGGACCGGAACGGAAGGGCGATGCCGACCAGCACGGCAGCCCAGCCCACGGTGGCCTTCCGGCCAAAACGGAGGAGTTGTTCGGGGTCTTTCGTCTTCGTCAGGGGCGCATAGAAGTCGTGCGTGGTTGCGGATGCCAGCGAGTTGAGTGACGAACTTACCGTGCTCATGGCCGCGGCGAGCAAGCCAGCCACAACCACTCCAGCGAGGCCGGTCGGGAGGTCGCTGAGCACGAAGCGCGGGTAGAGTTGATCGCTGCTTCGTGAAAGATCGTCCGCTCCGGCGGCCCACAACGCTGTGCCCACAAAGAGAAACAGCGCGAACTGCGTGATAACGAGTATGCCGGAGCCGATGAGAGCACGTCGCGCGGCCCGCAGACTCCGAGTGGCCAGCAAGCGTTGCACGATGAGGTGGTCCGTGCCATGTGAGGCCGCGGATAGGAGGGCGCCTCCCAGAACCGCGCCCAAGAAGGAATACGGGGTGGTGAACGATACGGGCCAATTGAATGTGGTGAGCTTACCGGCGTCCATTGCTCGGTCGACGATGGCGCCGAGTCCGCCGACCAGCGACGCCGCGACGACGATGGTGGCGATTCCCCCAAGGACGTAGATGCCCAACTGTACCACGTCGACCCACACGACGGCCTTGATGCCGCCGAGCAGCGTGTAGAGCAGGGTGACAATACCCACGACCAGAATGGCCACCACGACATACCGGCGGATTGGCTCGCTGGACCCGAGTTGTGCCTGAAGAATGATTGCCAGCGGTATGGCCGTTGCGAACACACGCACCGAATCGCCGACGGCGCGAATTCCCATGAAGATCCCGGCGGCGCTGCGGCGCGTGGCCACGCCGAAGCGATGTTCAAGTCGAACGTAGGCCGTCTCTTGCTCGCCAGCGAAGTACCCCGGCAGCAGCCAGGCGGCCACCCCGATCCGCCCAATGAGGTACCCGAACGACAACTGGAGGAACGTGAAATCACCGCGCGCCGCGATCCCCGGTACGGAAATGACCGTCAGGGCGGACGTTTCTGTGGCTACGACAGAAAGCATGACCGCCCACCATGGCAGCGTATGTCGGCCTAAGAAGTAGTCGGAAGCGTCTTTCTGTTGTCGGCCGAAATGGACTCCGATGGCGATGACCAACCCGAAATAGGCCAGCATCACGCCGTAGTCGATCGGCGTCATGACCGCCTACGCAAAGGAAAAGGGCCTGCACGTGGTGCAGGCCCTATCGAGCGTCTCAAGATTGCCCGGCCGCGGTCAGACGGTGAACGAGCTACCGCAACCGCATCCGCCCGTGGCGTTTGGATTGGTGAACGTGAATCCGGCGCCCTGCATGGTGGAGACATAGTCGACGGTTGTGCCGTTCAGGTATTGTGCGCTGAACGCATCGACGAACACGCGGAGCCCGCTCCGCTCGAGGATGATATCGTCATCGAGCGGTTGCTCTTCGATGTTGAGTCCATACTTGAATCCCGAGCATCCACCCGGTAACACGGCGACGCGCAGACCCGCGGTCTCTTCGGGAACGTCTTCGGCAGCCATGAACTGCCGGATCTGCGTGACCGCTTCTCCGGTCAAAACGACGTCGACCTGAACTTCCGGTCGCTGAACTGTGGTCATGCTCTACCCTCCAGTGGACTCGGATATTAGGAGGTCCCCACGACCGTGTCAACGCTCCGACCTAACCCGTTGTCGTAGAAGGTCTTAGAGGCTGGGTCGGCTACTGCCGCTCGAGCGCCTCGACCACCAGATCAGCGACCTCGCCGCGGATGCGGGAGATAGCCAGATTGTCCCGAGTCGGATGGACCCGATTCGTCAGCAAAACGACAATCAGGTCGCGCTCCGGATCGGTCCAGATACTCGTGCCCGTGAACCCAGTGTGGCCGTAGCTCCGGCGTGACATCAACCGACCCGCCGATGACCGTCCCTCGTCGGAAGGGGTATCCCATCCCAGCGCGCGGGTGGAACCGTGAGGGTCGTCCCGTCGCGAGGTGAATTCGCGCACGATGCGGCTCGGGAGGTAGACAGGGGCCTGCGCGCTCAGCCTATCGTGATACGCGTCCGCCAACCAGAAGCCGAATCGCATGAGGTCGGGCCCGTTGGAGAACAGACCCGCGTGTCCCGATACGCCGCCGAGTCGTGCTGCGTTCTCGTCGTGCACCTCTCCCAGAATCGTCCGTCCACGCCAGGGGTCGAATTCGGTTGGTGCGATCATCTCGCGCCATGACGATGGTGGGCGGAAACGCGTACGCGACATGCCAAGGAGATCGAAGAGCCTCTCACGCAGAAATCGATCGAGTGTCACCCCGGCGACGGCTTCGACGACCTTCCCGAGCGTGATCGCGCCGAGGTCGGAGTAGGCGTAGCGCGCCCCAGGGAGGGTGTCGAGCGCGGTCGCCATCACAGAATCGATCGCGGCATTGGCAGTCTCGGTCTCTTGATAGAGAGGTCTCCACGGTGGCAAGCCCGATGTGTGTAACAACAGTTGCCGAACCGTGACGGCGTCTTTCCCACCGGCCGCGAATGTTGGGAGGTATGCTGCGACGGGCTGATCGAGATCCAGACGACCGTCCGCCACCAGTATCATGCACGCCGTGGTCAGCCCAATCACTTTCGTAAGGCTGGCTAGGTCGTACACGGTCGAATCCGTTACCGGCCTCGCGTCGTTGACGCCATACCGCCCGAAGGCCGTGCGGAAGACGATGCGTCCCTCATGGCCGACAAAGAGCACACCCCCGGGGAAGGCGCCGGTCTCGACCTGCGCTTCGAGATATGTGCGCAGCGAATCGAACCGCGATGGATCGCTCGGTCCAGCGCGCCCATTCGACTCCGCGCGGTCAACCGCGGCGACAGAAATCCCGAATCCTCGCGCGTATCGTTCCCCGACGGTGATCGGGAGCGTGCCCGTAATGGCGGCCCCCCCTGACAGGGCACGGGCGACCGCACGCTCGGTACTGCGAAGGTCTGCCCACGCGATGAGATACCCACCGGAGTAATCGGGAAGCTGGCGGAGTAGGTACGGATTGCCCAACGAGGCTAGCACGGTTGGTTGGTTCGCATGGGCCATCTGAATCAACGTCACCAACGAATCGGGCATGGCCACGTGGCCGAGTCCGGACACGACACGCACGTTGACGGCAAAGAGGGCGCGGTCGCCGCTACTCAAGACCGTGCGCGCCGAATCATACGACAGCGTGCCTGAAGCGGGATACAGCCGAAACACCTGGACAGTGTCGCCAAGGAGGCGGAGTTCACGGGCGAGCGACGAGCCGGCGGATAGATTCGTCTCGTTCGCGTAGACCACCATCGACACACGTCCCCGAAGATCCCGAAACTGGTCGAGCGGTCCTCGCTGCACCAAGGTCAGGGATCGAGCCGCGACCTGATCGGCAAAGTCCGCGAAGTCGCGGTTGGCCACCACCTCGGGGATCTGTTCGAGGGGCACGGTGCGGGCCTCGAAGAGGCCAGCGCGTTCCTTGAGGTCGAGCACGCGCCGCACCGATGCGTCTAGGCGCGACATCGAGATTCGACCCGTGGCGACAGCGCGAGCCATTGCGTCACGTGCGTCCGTGAGGTGCGACGGCATGAGCAGCATGTCGGCGCCAGCCAGGAAGGCTCGGACGGTGGTCTCGCCCGCGCCGTACTCTGCCACGAGGGCTCCCATATCCAGGGCATCGGTGATGACCAATCCGTCGAATGCAAGGGAGTCCCGCAGCACGCCCGTCATGATCTGGGGCGACAAGGTGGCGGGCACGCCGATGTCACCGTCGAGGCAGGGAAGCGCAACATGCGCGGTCATCACGGCGGTGACACCCTCACGGATTGCCGCGCGAAACGGAACCAGCTCAACGGCATCCAATCGATCCCAGCATCCCGCGACGACCGGCAATGTGATGTGCGAATCGGACTCGGTGTCCCCATGGCCGGGGAAATGCTTCGCAGTCGTGTACAGGCCGTGCTCCGACGCGCCGCGGATGAACGCGGCCACGAGCTCCGCGGCGGTCTGAGGATCTTCGCCGAACGACCGCGTATTGATGATAGGATTGTCTGGATTGTTGTTGACGTCGGCGACTGGCGCGAACGTCCAGTGGATGCCCGTCGCACGTGCCTCGATCGCCGTGATGCGTCCCATCTCGTACGCGTCGGCGGTCCGGCCCGTCGCACCGATTCCCATGGGCATGGGGAATGCCGTACTTCCTCGCACCCGCATGGCCAATCCCCACTCGAGATCGGCAGCGACCACCAGCGGCAGTGTGGATCGGCGTTGAAGCTCATTGAGCTTGGCGGCGACCTCGAACGGCGGGCCGACAGAGATCACAATGCCGCCCACCTCAAGGGAGTCGACCCAGACGTTCAGTGTGTCGAATTGTTCCGATGCGAATGGTGCGTAGTCGCCGAGTAACCACGGCATGAGCAGTTGCCCGACCTTCTCGCGCGTCGAGAGCGTCTCAAGCAGCGAATCAACGTGTATCTTGTCTGCGCGCACGGCTTTCGCGGGCACGTCTGGAGCGGTTGGGTTGACCGGGTCCGGGATGACGATGGGAACTGGCGCGTCGGCAGGGGGTCGAGCACAAGCGATGACGAACACCAGCCCAAGCCAGAGGAGGGCCAAATGAGGCGAAGGCCACTCGCGGTTGCGACGGTGTTGGCCTTGACAGGCTGCGCGCCACCCGCGAGCGACGGGGAGTTGGTCAGTCCAGGTATCGATGTGTTGCTCCGCGACTCGATGCATCTCGTTCGTAATCGGCGTGTAGGGTTGCTCACCAATCAAACTGGTGTTGACGCCAACGGGGTCTCCGATCTCGCCCGACTCCTCGACGCCGGCGTCCAAGTTACCGCGATCTTCAGCCCGGAGCATGGGTACCAGGGCCTGCTGGATCAAGAGCGGATTTCGGATACCACGGAGGCGATGACGGGGATCCGAATCTTCAGTTTGTACGGGGAGACTCGTGCTCCGACAGCGGAGATGTACGCGCTCATCGACCTGCTGCTCATCGATCTTCAAGATATCGGAGGTAGACCGTATACGTACATATCCACGGCACTGCGCGCAGCCGAGGGAGCTGCCCCGGCCGACATCCCGGTGTTGGTCTTGGATCGTCCAAACCCAATTGGTGGGACTCACGCGCAGGGGCCAATCCGAGAAGCCGCCGTTCGGCACGCGATGATTGGGATGCTCGCGATACCGCAGCGCCATGGCATGACGCTCGGCGAGCTCATGGTCTGGGGCAACGCCGAGCTGGGACTGGGGGCGGATGTCCGCGTGGTTCCTAGCGGTGGTTGGTCGCGATCACAGTGGTTCGACGCCACCGGGCTCCCCTGGATTCGCCCGTCTCCGAGCATGCCCGATCTGGAGAGCGCAACTCACTATCCGGGTTTGGTGCTGTTCGAAGCCACCAACCTATCAGTGGGTCGCGGGACTGACGTGGCGTTCAGAGTCGTCGCTGCCCCGTGGCTCTCGGCCGCCGAGGTGCGAGCCCGGGTTGGTCTGCTTCGAGGCGTCGACATCGCGGATACGGCGATCACGCCCGTTGACCCTCCCGATGGCAAGTACGATGGTCACATCCTCGAGGCGCTTCGATTCCGCGTCACAGATCGCGCGCAGTACGATCCGGTTGCGACCGCGGTCATGGTGTTCGATGCCGTTCATGCAGTACACGGCGACTCCTTGACCGTGAACGAACGCAGGCTTGGTCAGTTGATCGGCAGTGCAGACGTGTGGACCGCTGTTTCGGGGGGCGCGGGGGTGGAACCACTGATTGCGAGTTGGACCGACCCGCTGAGACGGTTCCGGGAACAGAGGTCTCGATTCCTCGTCTACGACTAGCATCTGCCACGGCCGTGGTCCCCGGTTTGGGTGGCCCCAACCCCCCGCCACAGGTATACTTACGACCTTCGCCACCAACCTGATATGTCATTGATTCCACCACCGCTCCGGCGGGCCTTCGAAGGTATTCTGGAGCCGCTGATCCAGGCTTTGATCAAAGCGGGGGTGTCGCCGAACCTCCTCACGACGATGGGGACGGGAGTGCTTCTCGGCTCCGGGTGTGCCTTTGCCGTCGGTGCCGCGAATTGGGGAGGGGCGCTCCTATTGGTGTCCGGGATTTTCGACATGCTGGACGGGCGCGTCGCCCGCGGTGGTGAAGGTACGACCAGGTTCGGCGCGTTCTACGACTCGACATTGGATCGGGTTGGAGATGCGGCGCTGTTCGGAGGGATCCTGCTCTATTTCAACACCGGCGGAGTGGCCGAGCGATGGGCAACTCCCGCGGTAGTCATTACCCTGGTCGCACTGTCAGCGGCGCTCATCGTGTCGTACGCCCGGGCGCGGGCCGAGGGGCTGGACCTGGATTGCACCGTAGGGATCTCGCAGCGTGCGGAACGGATCCTCGGACTGGGTATTCCCACAGTATTCTTCGGGGCGGGTCCGAACGGATTTCTGCTCCTTGCGTTGGTCGGTATCCTCGCCATCACGTCCGTCATCACCATCGGCCAGCGCATCGCACACGTGTACCGGATCACTCGGGCAAAGAGCCGTGCCACGCAGTCACGGTGGGCGGCACAACCATGACGGACTGAGGACGAAAGGAATATCGGAGTGGCTGACGCAAGGACGATTGCTCCCGCCGACGGCAAGCTCGGCGTGTTATTGGTTGGATTGGGCGCGGTGTCGACGACGTTTGTGGCGGGGGTCGAGGCCGTGCGCCGCGGGCGGGCAAAACCTGTCGGCTCCCTGAGCCAGATGAGCACCATTCGCTTGGGGAAGCGCACCGAAGGACGCTCGCCACTGATCTCGGAGTTTGTGCCGTTGGCCGGACTCTCGGATCTCGTCTTCGGCGCGTGGGATCCCATCCCCGATGACGCATACACCTCGGCCAAGGTCGGCGGTGTGTTGAACGATGCGGATGTCGAGCCGATCAAGGGTTTTCTCGAGTCCGTGAAACCAATGCCCGCAGTCTTCGACCGCGCGTACGTGAAGCGATTACAGGGTTCGAACGTCAAGACCGGCGCAAACAAGCGCGAGCTTGCCGACCAGCTACGCGCAGATATCCGCCGATTCAAGGAGGAACACGGGTGCACGCGCCTCGTCATGATCTGGTGTGCTTCGACCGAAGTGTTCATCAAGCCGGGACCGGCTCACGATTCCTTGGCGGCGTTCGAGGCAGCTATGGACCAGGACGATCCGGCCATTGCCCCATCCATGTTGTATGCGTGGGCGAGTCTCAAGGAAGGCGTGCCGTTCGCCAACGGTGCTCCCAACCTGACGGTGGATGCGCCCGCACTGCGGGAGCTGGCAGAGCAACAGGGTGTCCCGATCTGCGGCAAAGACTTCAAGACGGGCCAGACCATGATGAAGACGGTCATCTCGCCAATGCTGAAGGCGCGGATGCTTGGGCTATCTGGGTGGTATTCCACCAATATCTTGGGCAATCGTGACGGCGAGGTGTTGGACGACCCGGAGTCCTTTAAGACCAAAGAAGAATCCAAACTCGGGGTCCTAGAAGACATTCTTCAGCCGTCGATGTATCCGGATCTGTACGGCGAGGTCTATCACAAGGTCCGCATCAACTACTACCCGCCCCGCGGCGACAACAAAGAGGGGTGGGACAACATCGATATCTTCGGGTGGCTGAACTACCCGATGCAGATCAAGATCGACTTCCTGTGTCGCGATTCGATCCTTGCCGCACCGTTGGTCCTCGATCTTGCGTTGTTTCTGGATCTGGCACAGCGATCTGATATGAATGGTGTTCAAGAATGGCTCTCGTTCTACTTCAAGAGCCCCATGGCGGCGCCGGGGCTTGCGCCTGAACACGATCTGTTCATCCAGCAAACCAAGTTGAAGAACACGCTCCGGTGGCTCATGGGTGAGGAACAGATCACGCACCTTGGCATCGAGTATTACGAACACCAGCCGGCCTGAGTTCGGTGCTCGATATCGTCGTCATCGTTGTCGGGGTTGGGCTCATCGTCGGCGAGGTGTGGTTCTTCCTGGGTCCGAAGACCAGAACCCGGGAAGCGCCGCCGGCTCAGGGTGGTGGCGTGCAGGAAATCCAGATTCGCGTTCGGGGTGGCTACGATCCCGCCACAGTCTTCGTCGAGGCGGGGCGACCGGTGCGGCTACTGTTCTTCCGCGACGAAACGGCCGAGTGCTCGGAGCGGGTCGTCTTCGATGAGTTCGGAATCGATCAGGAGCTCACGGCATTCGATACCACGCCGGTCTCATTCACACCGAAAGACCCCGGCGACTATCCGTTCTTTTGTGGGAAGCGGATCTTGAAGGGGCATGTTGTCGCCCAAGTCGGTCGCGAGGCGGCACGCCAGAATCTCGGGAGGGGGCATGCGAAGCATGGCTGAGGGTCGCGTCACGCTGCCTGTCGAGGGGATGACGTGCGGGGCCTGCGCCGCCACGGTGCAGGGGCGCCTTGAGGAAGCACCTGGCGTCCGCGAAGCCGCGGTGAACTTCGCAACCGGCAAAGCGACGGTGCGCGTCGATGCCTCCGGACAGTCGCGCGTTGCTGACCTCGTGAGCGCCATTCGTGATGTCGGCTATGACTGCGCAAAGGCGACCGCGCGGTTCCCCGTTGAAGGACTCCACTACGCGAGTGGCGTCGCAGCGCTCGAGGGCGAGTTGTCGGCCTTGGAAGGGGTGCTCGCGACGTCCGCGAACCAAGCGACCGAGCAGGTTCGCGTGGAGTACATCCCGGGACTCGTGACGGCGGCGGACCTCGAGGCTGCCGTGGAACGGTCCGGCTTCGAGGTGAGCGAACCCATCGCTGCCGAAGACCCTGTCGAGCGAGAGCAAGCCCGGCGCGCGGCTGAAGTCCGGCAGCTGCGATGGAAGTTCGTCCTCGCCGCCTTCGTGGCCGTGGTCACGATGGTTGGGTCGATGCCGCTGATGGGCGGGATGGATGCGAAAGGCGCTGACCTCGTGGCGCGTCTGGTGGCACCACTCAACGATCTGCTGGCACGTGGCCTCCCGTGGCTGTATGCGTTTGCGGAGTCTGACCCGCAGCTGTTGAAGCTCGCGCTGTTGGTCCTCACGATACCGGTGCTGTTGTGGAGCGGTCGTCAGTTCTTCGTGGGGGCGCGGAGCGGGTTACGCCATCGCACGGCGGACATGAACACACTGATTGCCGTGGGGACTGGTGCCGCATTTCTGTACTCGGCCATTGCGACCCTCCTGCCGTGGGTGTTCCGGAGCGCGGCCCTTCCGACCGATGTCTACTTTGAGGCGGTCAGTGCCATCATTGCCCTCATCTTGCTCGGGCGTTTGCTCGAGGCGCGTGCGAAGGGCCAGACGTCGGCCGCGATCAGGAGTCTGATGGCGCTGCGTCCGAAGGTCGCGACGGTGCAGCGCGGGGGTGACGATCTCGAGCTCCCGATCGAAGAGGTGGTGGTCGGTGACACGGTTGTCGTACGACCGGGCGAATCGATTCCGGTTGATGGCATGGTGGCCAGTGGCGAAACGAGTGTCGACGAATCGATGCTTACCGGTGAACCCATGCCGGTCGCCAAACGATCGGGTGATTCGGTAGTCGGGGGTACGGTGAACGGAACGGGGTCGATCACGTTCCGGGCGACGGCCGTGGGCACGGACACGGCGCTCGCGCAGATCGTTCGTCTGGTGGAAGAAGCACAAGGCAGCAAGGCTCCCATCCAGCGGTTGGCCGACCGGGTTGCTGGGGTGTTCGTGCCGATCGTGATTGCGATCGCGCTTGCTTCGTTTGTCGCGTGGTTCCTCGTGGGGCCCGACCCACGATTCGTGTTTGCGACGATTGCGCTCGTCACTGTGTTGGTCATTGCTTGCCCTTGCGCGTTGGGCCTAGCGACGCCGACGGCCATTATGGTTGGCACGGGAAAGGGGGCCGAGCACGGGATCTTGATTCGGGGTGGGGAAGCCCTCGAGGGCATTCAGCGCCTCGATACGATCGTCTTCGACAAGACGGGCACGATCACGGCCGGAAAGCCTGCTGTGACGCACGTGGTCGGCAAGAAGAAGACAGATGGTTCTGTCGTTGATTCAGGTAACATCCTGAGGCTCGCGGCTGCGGTCGAGTCGCGGTCGGAGCACCCACTCGCCGCCGCCATCGTGGGCGCGGCTAAGGGCAGACAGCTGACGGTCCCCGACGTGGAACGGTTTGTCGCCATGGAAGGCAGGGGGGCACGGGGCGTCGTTGGGAAGTTCCTAGTCGAGGTCATCTCGGTGCGTCATGCCGAAGAGCGAAGCCTCGATCTTGCCGATCTGTCGGCGGAAGCGAACCGGCATGTGCTTGCCGGTCGCTCTCCGGTCGTGGTCGTGGTGAACGACACGGTTCAGGGTCTCATCATCGTGGCAGATGAGGTGAAGGCGGGGGCGAAGGACGCGATTGCTCGGCTCAAGAGCATGGGCCTCGACGTGTATCTCCTGAGCGGTGACAGCAAGGTGTCCGCCGGCCTGGTGGCGAAGGAAGTGGGCATCGAACGCGTGATTGCGGAAGTGGACCCGAGGGACAAGGCCGATGAGATCCGTCGCCTGCAAGTCGACGGTCGCAGAACCGTGGCGATGGTCGGTGATGGCATCAACGATGCCCCGGCGCTGGCGCAGTCCCACGTCGGGTTCTCACTCGGCACGGGCACGGACGTGGCCATCGAGGCTTCGGATGTGACACTGGTGCGTGGCGATGTTCGCAGTGTGGTCACGGCAATCGAGCTGTCCAAGAAGACAATGAAGACGATTCGGTCCAATCTCTTCTTTGCGTTTGTCTACAACGTGCTGGGGATTCCCATTGCGGCCGGATTACTCTATCCGTTCAGTGGTGTGCTCCTCAGTCCGATCATCGCCAGTGCCGCCATGGCGCTGTCGAGTCTCAGCGTTGTCGGAAACAGCTTGCGGCTCCGACGGTTCACACCGGCTCTTGTGGAGGGATAGTACGTAACGATGCAATACTTCCATCGCTCGTCGATCGCGCCGGATGCGGTTCTGGAGGAAGCGGACCGTTACTTTGGTGGCCGCCTCACGGCTGCCGCGTCGGACCGGCGGCGTCGCGAATATCACGGAGGGATCGGCCGCATTACGCTTACGGTCCAACCAGAGGGCGGGCATTATACGCTCATCACGCTGAAGACGGATAACGTTGGTGAAAGTGAGGTCGACAAGGTGGCCAAGAGATTCCTGAGCGTGGTCCACACCCGGGTCCACCCGGACCACGAAGTCCGTGGCGCGTACTGACTCATGGCGGCCCTACACCTGCGCGTGACAGGGATGACCTGCGGACATTGTCAGCAGACGGTGGAGAAGGCGCTGCGTGGCGTCAAAGGCGTGTATGCAGTGATGGTGGATCTGCAAGAGATGAAAGCGGAAGTGGATTACGACGAGAACCGAGCGAGCGCCGATGACCTCAAGTCGGCGGTCGAGCGTGCCGGATACGGCGCCGAGGTCGAGGGATGAAGATGGGCGCTGGCGCCACGGTGCCAGTGCAGATACCTGGTGGCCTCACCGAGGGCCGCCTGCTGGAGATCTACTACTACCTGCAGCTGACGAGGAGCCTGGAAGAGCGGCTCGTCAACCTCTACCGACAGAGCAAAGTCATCGGTGGGCTCTACCGGTCCCTTGGGCAGGAGGGGGAGAGTGTGGGCAGTGCCTACGCGCTCGAGTTTGGGGACATCCTGTCGCCGCTGATCCGCAACCTTGGGTCGATGCTTGTCAAAGGGGCGAAGCCCGTCGAAGTGCTTCGCCAGTATATGGCCAAGGCCAACAGTCCCACGGCGGGCCGAGAAATGAACATCCACTTCAACGACTTGGATCTTGGTTACCTCGGACAGATCTCGCATCTCGGCGATATGGTCCCCGTCATGGCTGGGATCGCCCTCTCGTTCAAGATGCGGAGTGAACCACGCGTCGGGCTGGTCTACGTCGGTGACGGGGCGACGAGCACTGGAGCCTTCCATGAGGGGATGAACTTCGCCGCCGTACAAAAGGTCCCCTTGGTGATCATTGTCGAGCACAACGGCTACGCGTACTCGACTCCAACCAGCAAACAGACGGCGGTCGCGCGACTTGCGGACAAAGGGCGGGCATACGGAGTGCCATCCGAAACCGTGGACGGAAACCATGTGTTGGCGGTGTACGCCACGACCAAGAACGCCGTCGATCGAGCGAGGAACGGTGGAGGCCCGACGCTGATCGAAGCCGTGACGTACCGTCGGAAAGGTCACGCGGAACACGACAGCCAGTCCTACCAATCGCCGGACGAGATCCGTGAGTGGGAATCGCGAGATCCCGTCGAGCGGTACGTCGACCTTCTCCAGATGTCTGGGTGGGCAACGCCAGCAGACATCACCGAGATCGACGCGCGCGTTGCTAACGAGCTCGACCAAGCGGTGGCAGAGGCGGAAGAGGCGAGCACCCCAGCCGGCGCGACGGCGCTTGGTGGCGTCTACGCGGACCGGACCGTGGATGGAGGCCCACTGTGGTTCCGGAGTCTAGATGGCTGAAATCACCTATCTCGAAGCACTCCGACAGGGACTCGAAGAGGAACTCGAGCGAGACGATCGCGTGTTCATTCTGGGCGAGGATGTGGGCGAGTACGGTGGGGCGTTCAAGGTCACGGACGGGTTTCACGAGAGGTTCGGCCCCGATCGCATCATTGACACCCCCATTAGCGAGGCGGCCATCGTTGGTGCGGCGGCCGGCGCGGCCCACATGGGGTTCCGGCCAGTTGCGGAGATGCAGTTCATCGACTTCATCTCGTGCGCGTATGACATCCTGACCAACTACGTGGCCACGGCTCGATATCGGGCCGGCCTGTCGACGCCGCTAGTGGTTCGCGGGCCCGCGGGGGGGTATGTGCGGGGTGGACCGTTCCATTCGCAGATGCCCGAGGCGGCGTTCTTTCATACGCCGGGACTCAAGTTGGTGTGCCCGGCCACGGCCCGCGATGCGAAGGGGCTCATCAAGGCGGCGATTCGCGATGACGATCCGGTGATCTACTTCGAACACAAGTATCTGTATCGCCGCATCAAAGAGGACCTCAACGGCGCGGACGACGTCACCCCGATCGGCAAGGCACGGGTGGCCAGGGAAGGCAACGATCTCACGATCGTCTCCTGGTCAGCGGTCTTCTGGAAAGCGCTCGAGGCGGCGGGGGAGCTCGAAGATGAGGATGGAGCAGGCATCGAGGTCCTCGACCTTCGCACGCTGGTGCCGATGGATGACCAAGCCATCGTGTCGTCGGTCAAGAAGACCAACAGGCTGCTGATCGTGCACGAAGACACGCGCACGGGCGGCGTCGCCGGCGAGATTACCGCGCGGGTCAATGAGCAGGCGTTTGAGTGGCTCGACGCGCCCATTAGGCGCGTGACCGCTCATGATACACCGTTACCGTATGCGCCGACCCTCGAGGACTATGTCTTGCCCCAGACCGCCGACATCGTGACGGCGGCTCGGTGGCTGCTGGCGTATTGACGCTGGCCTGTTCGAGAGAATCTCGGCGACGCTCACACTACCTGCCGAGGCAGCCATGCGTGCGACGCGTTGCCGAACGGTTCGAATGGCTCGCCCACGGCTGACGACGCCGCACCACGCCCCTTGTCCCCACACCGGACCACGAGGCAAGGGTACGGCCGGTGATCGGCGCAGGGCATCAGTGATCCAGAGGCGAAGGGTAAGTTCGACGCTGCTTCGGACGGCATCGGCTGGCCCATGAACCAGCACGTGTACGGCATCGCGCTGTACGGCAATCTGGTCTGGGCGCCAGCGTTGTCTGGTCAACGCACGGCGGATGACCTGCTCGCAGATCCGTGCGGTCGCGGGTATCTTAAAGAACGGTCGGCGTCTATAGGTCGGCCAGATCACATAGTACCATTTCGAATCCGGCGTGCCGATTCCCATGCGATTCATGCAGGCATAGTGGGACCGGACCGCCGTTTCGACGTAGGCACATTTGTGCAATCCGGACCGTTTCATCCTGCCACGGCGGGTGTGGGGAGATAGCGACGCGATGGCCCGTGTTGACGTAATCATGCCGCAGATGGGTGAGTCGATTGCCGAGGGCACCGTGTCTCGCTGGCTCAAGCAGGTCGGCGATGCGGTAAAGCGCGACGAGGCAATTCTCGAGATCTCGACCGACAAGGTCGATGCAGAGATCCCCTCACCTGCGAGTGGAGTGCTCGCCGAGATCAAGGTTCAGGAAGGAGAGACGGTCGAGGTGCAGACGGTCGTCGCCGTGCTCGAGACCGATGCTGCCGCAGCCGCGTCGCCGAGTGGTGGGGAGGCGGCACCGGCGGACGCTGCTCCGGCGGCTCCTCCCGCGCCCGCGCCGGCACCGGAGGCGTCACGCCCCGTCGCAGCGCCCGTCGCCAGTGCGGCGCCGGGGCCGGTGGTTGGGCCAACCACTGACGGTGGTCGTGAAGAGACGGCAGAAGAGCGGCTGCGGACCCGGTCGACTCCGCTCGTGCGTCGCATTGCTGCGGAGCACGGGGTGGACCTCAGCGCCGTCGCTGGATCGGGGCACGCGGGTCGCGTAACGAAGAAGGACATCCTGGCGTTCATCGATCGGCGCGGCGCGGCACCGGCGGCTGTTCCGTCTCCGGGCGCCACTCCGTCCGCGCCCTCGACGGTCGCCCACCCGTCGGTGGAGCCATGGTCGGGGGACGTTGTCGAGCCGATGAGCCGGATCCGCAAGCTCACGGCTGACCATATGGTGCTCTCCCGTCGGACGTCGGCCCATGTCGTGAGTTTGTACGAGGTCGATTACACGCACATCGCGGGGTTGCGTCGCGCGCACAAGAGCGACTACGAACGACGGGGTGCCAAGCTCACGTATCTCACCTTCATCGTCAAAGCAATCACAGATAACCTGCGAAAACACAAGGTGCTCAATGCGTCGGTGAGCGGCGACAGCATTATCTACCGCCAGCAGATCAACATCGGGATTGCCGTAGCGTTGGATTGGGGCCTGATCGTGCCCGTCCTCAAGGGCGCAGACGAACTCTCGGTGCTGGGCATGGCCAAGCGGGTGGCTGATCTCGCGGAGCGCGCCCGAACCAAGAAACTGAATCCTGACGAAGTGCAGCAGGGCACCTTCACGATCACCAACCCAGGTGGGTTCGGATCCTACGTAGGCCTTCCGATCATCAACCAACCCCAAGTGGCGATCCTCGGCGTGGGGTCGATCGAGAAGCGTCCCAAGGTGCTGACGCTGGATGATGGGCAGGATGTCATCGCGATTCGAACAATGGGTATGCTGTCCGTCGCGTACGACCACCGCATAGTCGACGGCGCCGACGCCGACCGCTTTATGGCCGACGTGAAGGCGGATCTCGAAGACTTTGCCGAAGGATCGCTCTGATGGCTCGCCGCTCGATCGAGATTCACGGTGAAACGTGGAACGTGTACCCGTCCGGTCGGGTGAGCCAGTACGACCGAGACGAATTTGGGCTGGTGTTCGAGAAGGGTACGGGACCGGAGCGCGTCAGGCGGGTCACCCGCTTCTCACCGCTCGGGGCCCGGTCATGGGACATCGCGCTTGCCGATCTCAGTGATCGGTACCTCACACGACTATTCGAGGAATCGCAACCCGCCAGAACGAGCCCAGTCGTCGCGTATGGTCGGTCTGGGCGAGCGTGACGCTCGTTGATCTCCATTCGCATTCCACAGCCTCAGACGGAGATTGCGACCCGGCCGAGCTCGTAGCACGTGCGGCCGTCGCCGGACTGTCGGTCCTCGGGTTGACCGATCATGACACGCTGGCGGGGATCCCGGATGCTGCGCAGGCGTGTGAGTCGCAGGGACTGCGACTCGTGCGCGGCTGTGAGTTCTCTGTGTCGGTGTGGTGGGGTGAGATGCACCTCTTGGGCTATTTCCTCCCGCTTGGCGATCGTGCGCTCGATGCATTTCTTTTCGAGCAACGCCAGCGCCGGGAGAAGCGCGGGGCCACCATCGTTCACCGATTGAACGCCCACGGCGTTCAGATCGGGCTCGACGATGTGATGCGCCAGGCGAACGGCGCAGCCGTGGGCCGACCGCACGTGGCCCGAGCCCTGGTGGCCGCGGGCACCGTTCCGGATGTCCAGACGGCCTTTGATCGGTACATTGGAGGAGGATGTCCGGCCTTCGTTGCGAAAGACCTTCCCGCGGTTTCAGAGGTCACCTCGCTTGTGGCTCAGGTCGGGGGCCTCACCTCGGCGGCACATCTGGGTCGGCGTGCGTCGCGAGCGGCGCTCGGACGGCTCAAAGACTCGGGGGTCGACGGCGTTGAGGTCCGCCACCCCTCGCATGATGAAGACACAACGGCCAAGATCGAGCGTCTGGCGACCGCACTGGGAATGTTGATGACCGGTGGGTCAGATTGGCACGGTGACCACGGCGGACCGTATCGGGCGCTTGGAGATGTCACGATTCCGGCGGATTGGCTGGAACGCCTGGACGACGTTGCGAACATTCGAGCACGGGAGCGGAAAGGGTGAAACCACTGGTTGGTGTTGGCGAGCAAGCACCTGTCTTCGAACTCGAGGGGTCGGATGGGGAAACGCATTCATTGAAAGAGATGCTCAATGAGGGGCACGTCCTTTTGATCTTCTACCCGGGCAACAACACGCCGGGCTGAAACAAACAACTCTCCGCCGTGCGCGATGAGATCGAAAAGTACAGCAAGAAGAGTGTCAGGCCGTTCGGCGTTAACCCCGCGGGAATCGAGAGCCACCGCAAGTATGCCGCGAAGTTCAAATTCCCGTTCCCGCTGCTGAGCGATCGTGATCGGTCCGTTGCAGCAGCGTATGGAGCACTCAAGGACGATGGGAGACGGATCCAACGGAGCGTTGTCCTCGTCCACCGAGCTGGACGCGTCGTCTTCTCGGCGCGTGGCGCGCCCGGAGCAGACGTGAGTCTGCCCCACCTCGACTGATGGACTTGCATGGCAGAGTTGCCCTGGTCACTGGCGCGGGGCGCCGGGTGGGACGCGCGATCGCTGAGGCGCTCGCCGCAAAGGGGGCAACACTTGCCATCCATTACAACACCTCAGCGAACGATGCGCAGGCACTCGCCCATCAGCTCGGAAATGCCAAGACGTTCCAGGCCGAACTGCGCGACGCGAGGGCTGCCGAACAACTCCCTCGCGATGTCGCGGCTGCATTTGGTCGGCTCGATGTCGTAGTGAATTCCGCGTCGGTGATGATCCGCCTGCCGTTTGGCTCCGTAACGGCCGAGGACTGGGACCGGGTCCTCCAGGTCAATGCGCGTGCGTACTTCTTCGTGGCCCAAGGGGCGGCTGACGCGCTGCGGGCGACGAGCGGCACGATCATCAACATTTCGGATCTTTCAGCTGTGGAGGCATGGCCAGCCTACCTCCCCCACGCCGCGAGCAAGGCGGGCGTCGATGTCCTGACGAAGGGGCTGGCGCGAGTGCTCGCTCCCGACGTGCGTGTGAACGCCATCGCGCCCGGTGCGGTGCTGCTTCCCGACGATTGGGGAGATGCGGAGGCAGCGCAGATCGTGGACACCACGCCGCTGCGGCGCCTCGGCTCGCCTGCAGATGTCGTACGTGCCGTGCTTTACCTGATCGAATCGGATTTTACGACAGGAGCCACCTTGGTCGTTGATGGCGGTCGCATGCTCCCGACCCGACAGGCGTGAATCCCGTGCCCGATGCGCACGAGCCAGCTATGTTTCGACGTCCGCCGAAACGGCCCAAGCGACGCCGATCCGATCAGCCCATCGATCGGGCTGCGAGCGCTGCGGAAGCGATCGACCTGTTCAATAGCGGGGCGTATTGGGAAGCGCACGAGGCGCTCGAGGCGATCTGGCGGTCGGTCGATGATGAAAGCGAAGCGACCGTTCTCCAGGGTTTGATCCAGGCGGCTGCCGCGCTGCTGCACCGCGACCGCGGGAACCAACATGGCGTGCGGGTCGTTGGGGGAGCAGCGTTGGACAAACTCGCCGGGATGCAGCACCCGGCGGTGGAATTCGAAACCGAGCGGTTCAGCCGTCAGCTTCGCCGCGCGCTCGAAGCGTGCGGGGCGGCGCCCCGACTGACGTTGAAGTGAGGCGACATGGGTGAATCAGTGCAGACCACGTATGACGTGATCATCGTTGGCGGAGGCCCAGCGGGCCTGTGCGCAGCCCTCTATAGCGGGCGTGGTATGTTGAACGCGCTGCTCATCGAGCGCGGCCTTCCCGGTGGCGAGCTCCTCAACACCGATCTGATCGAGGATTACATCGGCTTTGAGAGCGTCAAAGGACCTGAGCTTGCCCGGCTCATGACGGAGCACGCGAAGAAGTTCGGCGCCGAGGTGGTGATGGACACCGTGGAGGCTATCGAGCAGCGGCCCAATGGCGAGTTCCTCGTCACCACGCAGCTTGGCAAGGAATACCATGCGCCGGCGGTCATCCTCACGGCCGGAGGCACACCACGCAAGCTCGGCGTCCCGGGCGAGCAAGAATACGCCGGTCGCGGCGTGTCGTACTGCGCCGTCTGCGACGGAGCGTTTTTCAAGGGCGAGGTGCTGGCGGTCATCGGTGGGGGCGATGCCGCCGTGGAAGAAGCGGATTATCTCACGCGGTACGCGGAGAAGGTGTACATCATTCATCGACGCAATGAGTTGCGCGCGTCGCAGATTCTCCAGGATCGCGCGTTCAAGAACCCCAAGATCGAGTTCATCTGGAACAAAGTGGTCGAGGAGGTCGAAGGGGAGCCGCGAGGCGTGACCCGGCTCAAGTTGAATGACACGGTCAGTGGTGAGCACTCCACGCTCACGGTGGGTGGCGTGTTCATCTTTATTGGATTCACGCCGAACTCGGGCCTGATCAAAGGCCATTTTGCGCATGATGCGAGTGGCTACATCGTGACCGACAACCATATGATGACCTCGATCCCCGGCCTCTTTGCAGCGGGCGATCTGCGCGTGCAGTTGACGCGGCAGATCACCACTGCGGTCGGCGACGCCACCACTGCGGCCATTGCGGTCGAGAAGTATTTGACCGATCGGGCCCACCAGAAGGCGGCGCCTGCCGATGAACGGGAGGCCGTTGCCTCGAGCTAAGATCGTCTGTCTGACGAACGGGGCGTTTCAGGAGAACTGTTACATCCTTGGTGACGAGGAGTCTGGGCACGCTGTCCTCATCGATCCAGGTGAGGACGTCAATCTCTTCTTCCGTCGTATCGACACGGAATCGCTCGTGTTGGACGCGATCTGGCTCACCCACGCGCACGTCGATCACATCGCCGGCGTGCGGGAATCCGTGGAACGCGCCGGTGTGCCCGTCTACCTCCACCCCGACGAGCGCGTCCTCTACGATCGGGCTGCGGAACAGGCCACGTGGCTTGGTGTGGCCGTCCAGTCGCCGCCGACTCCGGACCATGAGTTGCACCACGGGCAGAAGCTCAGCGTGGGCGGCCTGCAGTTCGAGGTGCGGGCCGTACCTGGGCACAGCCCGGGGAGTGTCGCGTTCGTTGGGCATGGAATTGCGATTGTGGGCGACGCGCTGTTTGCGGGGTCCATCGGACGGGCTGATCTGCCTGGCGGTGACCTCCACACCCTGCTGGCCTCCATCCGCGACCAGCTCATGACACTTCCGGACGAAACAGTTGTCTACCCCGGGCATGGACCGGATACGACCGTCGGCGTGGAACGGCGCGGCAATCCATTCCTGACGGGTGCGGCGCGCATTGTATGACAAAACAGCGGGGACAGAGGGAAGGGACGGATGGGACAGTAATGGCTGTCCCATCCGTCCCCTCTGTCGCTTCCAACACTCTTCGCTGCCTCCGATGCGGGTTCCCCGTCGCTTCGCGACCGTGGGGATGCAAGAACCCCTGTGCCAACTGTCGGTTCGTGTACCCGCTCGGTGACTGCTCCGACTAGCGAGGGACCATGGACTCGTGGCTCACGACCGACGACGGTCACGACGATGTCACGCGCCAAAGCGAGACACGGATCGAACGGGACACGATGGGCGAAATGCCCGTGCCCGCTTGGGCGCTGTACGGGATCCAGACGCAGCGCGCTCGACAGAACTTCCCGATCTCTGGGTTGCGGCCCTTGCCAGTGTTTGTTGAGTCAATGGTGTGGATCAAACGGTCTGCGGCCGTCACGCACCGCGACAGTGGTCGGCTAAGCGGCGAACTGGCGGACGCGGTCATCGAAGCCGCGGACGAGGTACTCGCGGGGCAGCACCGACGCCACTTCGTGGTCGACCCGTATCAGGCCGGGGCTGGCACCTCTCACAACATGAACGTGAATGAGGTGCTCGCGAACCGGGCCAACGAGCTGTTGGGAGGGCAGCGGGGCACGTATGTGCCGGTGCATCCCAATGACCACGTCAACATGGCGCAGAGCACGAACGACACGATCCCAACGGCCATCCGTCTCGGCGCGTTGTCGTTACTGCCCGCGCTCACCGCAGCCTTGTCGGAGCTAGAGAGGGCATTTGATGATCGGGCAGATGCGTTCGACGCGGTCGTCAAGGCGGGCCGCACGCACCTGCAGGATGCCACACCGATTCGACTAGGCCAGGAGTTTCGCGCGTTCGCGCATACGGTCGCCCGCAGCCGCGACAGACTAGTCGCAGGCGCAGATTGGCTTGCCGACCTCAACATCGGCGGGTCCGCCGTCGGAACAGGACTCAATGTCGAGCCACAATATCCGGCGGCAATGGTTGGCCACCTTGGGCAACTCACCGGGCTTGATTTGCGAGAAGGGCAGGACCGTATTCAGCTGATGCAGTCCATGGGGGACGTGGCATCGTTCTCCGGTCTGCTGCGCACGTATGCCACCGATCTCTCGAAGATCGCGAACGACATTCGACTCCTGGCATCAGGGCCGCGCACGGGACTGGCGGAAGTTGCGGTTCCGGCCGTCCAGCCCGGTTCGAGCATCATGCCTGGGAAAGTGAACCCGGTGATCCCTGAGATGGTGAACATGGTGTGTTACCAAGCCATCGGGAACGACGTGACCGTTGCGACCGCCGCCGAGGCCGGTCAGCTCGAACTCAACGTGATGATGCCGGTGATCGCGCACAACGTCTTCTTCACCATGCACACACTGACATCGGCGACTGGCGTGTTTGCGGCTCGCTGCGTGCGTGGCATCGAGGCGAATCCGAGTCAGGCGGCCTACTGGCTGGAGCGGAGCCCGGCAATCGTCACAGCCCTGGCCCCCCGGATTGGGTACGCGGCCGCCGCCGAATTGGCCAAGGAAGCGGTCGAACGCGACATGACCGTTCGGGAGCTCGTGACGGAGAAGAAGCTGCTGAGTGATGAAGACCTTGCGCGGGTCTTGGATCTCCGGGCCATGACCGAGCCGGGTGTGCCCGGTGGGTCCTGAGGCAGTTGCGGCGCGCAATTCCGCATAGGATATTAGGAGTTGGGAGGGGTGGACACATGCGAGTTACGACTTGGGCGGAATACGGGCTGTTGGTGGCCGTACACTTGGCCGGGCGCAGTCGGACACAGCCGGCGCCAGCTCGCGAGATCGCGGAACGCGAGCGACTTCCAGTAGAGTTCGTTGAGCAGATTCTCCTTCGACTCCGCCGCGCCGATCTCGTTGAGAGCCGGCGGGGAGCTCGAGGAGGATATGTGCTGGCGCGCGATGCGAGAGATGTGAGCGTGCATGACGTGCTCTCGGCAACAGAGCACCGAACGTTCGAAGTGAACTGCGACGTGCGTCCAATCGACGACAAGCGATGCGGGCCCATGGCCGAGTGCTCGCTGCGGCCGGTGTGGCGGGAACTGCGCGAGCGGATCGACGAGTTTCTGGGCAGTGTGAGCGTGGCCGATCTCGTGCGTCCGGAAGCCGAAGTGCGCGAGCTCGTGCGCCTGTAGCTCCGCGGCAGCGAACGACGCTGCTCCACAATATGCGAAGTGCAACGTCCCGGCTCGGTAGCATGCCTCTTAGCCAAGAAGAGATTCTGCGCTATTCCCGCCACTTGATCCTCCCGGAGGTCGGGGTCGAGGGGCAGGAGCGGCTGCGCCGCAGTTCAGTGCTCGTCATTGGGGCAGGTGGCCTCGGGTCCCCTGCGGCGATGTACCTCGCGGCGGCCGGTGTGGGGACGCTCGGTTTGGTCGACTTTGACACGGTCGACGTCAGCAACTTGCAGCGTCAGCTGTTGCACGGGACCAGTGCGGTCGGCATGCCCAAGATCGAGTCAGCTCGGCAACGCCTCGCCGACATCAATCCCCACGTCCACCTCCACGCGCACCGCGTCCGGCTGACCTCGGATAACGCCCGCCAGGTGGTTGCCCAATACGACGTGGTCCTTGACGGGAGCGACAACTTCCCGACGCGGTATCTGGTCAACGATGCGTGCGTGCTTGAGGGCAAGCCGTATGTGTACGGCGCGATCTTCCGATTCGAAGGGCAGGCGTCGATCTTCGGAGCCCAGGGTGGACCGTGCTACCGCTGCCTCTTCCGTGAGCCGCCCCCGCCCGGGTCGGTCCCGTCGTGCGCGGAGGCTGGGGTCTTTGGCGTTCTCCCAGGGATCATTGGCAGCATCCAGGCCCTCGAGGCGATCAAACTATTGCTTGATGCGGGAGACACCCTCGTCGGGCGCCTACTCTTGTTCGACGCCCTCAAGCTGGAGTTTCGCGAATTGGGTCTTACCCGCGACCCGGAATGCCCGGTCTGCGGGGAACGACCATCAGTTACTGAGCTGATCGACTACGATGATTTCTGTGGGCTCGCGCCTGTGCCTGCCCAGCGGGACAATCAGATCGACGTCCACGACCTCGCGGTACGACGCGGGAATGGGGAAAGCGTGGTGGTCCTGGATGTTCGTGAGCCAGGAGAATGGGAGATTTGCCACCTCGACGGGGCGGTGCTGATCCCACTGGGTCAGCTGCCCGCGCGGCTCAAGGAGCTCGATCCGAGTCAGCCGACGGTGACTTTGTGTCACACTGGCGTGCGTTCGATGCGTGCGCTGGAGATCCTGCGGGCTGCGGGCTTCCAGGATGTCAGAAACGTCACTGGCGGGATTGAAGCGTGGGCTCGGGAAATCGAGCCTGGGATGGCGAGATACTAGCGATGGGAGCAGGGATCGAGTGCCGAAGGGGGGATTCGAACCCCCACGGGCTTGCGCCCACTGCGCCCTGAACGCAGCGCGTCTACCAGTTCCACCACTTCGGCAGGAGCGGTGTGACGCGGCCCGAAGGCGACGGCCATCGCTCGTGAAGTCCGGCGTGAGGCCCGGCAATATAGACCGGCCCCGGGCCCCGGTCAACAGCGTGCTTGACCGACCCCAAATTGTTTCCTATCTTGAACTTAGCCTGTGTCGAAACGCTCCCAGCCGGAGTCGGGATCCGGCCATGTTGTGGCCCGTAATCGGAAGGCCCGCCACGATTTCGCCATCCTGGAAACCTGGGAGGCGGGTCTCGTGCTGTCCGGTACCGAGGTCAAGTCTATTCGCGACGGGAAGGTCAGCATCAAAGGGGCCTACGGAACTCTTCGCAACGGTGAGGTGTGGTTGGAAGGGATGAATGTGTCGCCGTACGAACGGGGAGGATATGCGAACCATGATCCTGACCGGCCACGGAAGTTGCTCATGCATCGGCGTGAGATCCGGCGGCTCATCGGCGCACTCGAGCGCAAAGGCCTGACGCTGGTGCCGTTGGACGTCCATTTCTCGAATGGGAAGGCCAAGGTGACAGTTGCGTTGGCGCGAGGGAAGAACGTCCGCGACCGTCGTGAAGACCTGAAGCGACGCACGGCGGAGCGCGAAGCCGAGCGGGCTCTTGGGAGGCGCAAGTGAACGTCGGTGCATTCCTGGCGCTCGTGGCGATCGGAACGGGACCGGCCGAGGCAACAGCTCCTTCGTCTGTGGTCATTGCAACCGCGCGCGGGGAGACTGCGATCCCTGTGGCGGTTGAGTTTGGGCATCCCGCCCTCGCAGCCCCGTCGTTGGCCCGCGTGCTGCCCGTCACTGGTCTCCTGGAGGACAGTTGGGCCGTGGTCACCTTCGCGGGCCAGCCGTTCCGTTTCCTTCTTGGCGCACCCGTCATGGAGCTCAATGGGAGGGTGCAACCTCTCGTGGGAGGGGCGTACGTGGTGCGTGACACCTTGTTCGTCCCGCTACAGTGGCTGGCGGAAGCCGTGCCCCGCTTGTTTAGCGAAGGCTACCGATATGACCCGTTCTCCGCCCGCTTCGAAGAGGCTCGCGTCACGCGAATCGTGTCGAGTTCCCCGAGCGGCGCGTTTGTCCCTACCGGTTCAGGGCTCAAGCCCGCGACCGATCGGGAGCGTGAGAACGGGTTCCGCGTTCACCACGCGGTGGTGTTAGACCCAGGCCACGGTGGATTGGATGACGGTAACCCAGGGCTCTATCTGCCAGGCGGCGTTCGGGAGAAACATGTCGCGCTAGCGATCTCAAAGGACATCAGGGCGGCGCTGGAGCGGCGCGGTGTCGAGGTCATCATGACCCGAACGACCGACACGCTCATCAGTATCTACGAGCGGGCGCCCATGTGTCAGGCCGACTGTGACCTGTTCGTGAGTATCCACGTGAACTCGATGCCGCGACGTAGCCAACGCAACATTCGGGGGATGATGACCTTCTTCATCGGTGATGCCGTGACCGAGGAAGCCACCCGTGTTGCCCAGATGGAGAACGAAGCGCTTCGATACGAAGCTGACTACGTCGCGGCAGTGGTCGACGATCCGTTGGCCTTCATCATGAAGGACCTCCAAACCAACGAGCACCTGCGAGAATCGGCGCAGCTGGCTGAGTTGATCCAACGCGAGGGCACGCGGGTGCATCCTGGTGGGGATAAGGGTGCTCGGCAAAGCCGCGGCTTTATCGTGCTGCGTACGGCCACTCGGCCGGCGGTGCTGGTCGAAACCGGATTTGCCACGAATCAGTCAGACGGACAATTCCTCTCGGCGCGTGCGAACCAAAAGCGGCTCGGTGAAGCGATTGCCGACGGCATCCTGGAGTACCTGCGCCAATACGAGCGCAGGCTGCTCGGCGATCATCGGTGAGAACGGCTACCACTCGGAACCCCATCGCCGTCTTTGGCACGACCTTTCAAAACCCAGTGCTGTTGGCCGCCGGAACCGCGGGTTTCGGGCGCGAGCTAGCCGGGGTCATGGCTCTCGACCGGCTCGGTGGTCTGGTGACCAAAGCGGTCTCGCCAGAGCCCCGCTCAGGGAACCGGCCCCCTCGCGTCGGAGAATTCGAGACGGGGATGGTGAACGCGATTGGCCTGGCGAATCCCGGACTCGAACAGGTCGCGACTCGAGAACTCCCGTGGCTCGGAGAGCACCTCGGCCGAGCCCGGGTTATCGTGAACGTCGTCGGCAACGCCGTGAGCGACTACGTGCGGGTGGTTGATGGCCTGAGCAGCATCTCGGTTCCAGTGGCGTTCGAGATCAATGTGTCGTGTCCCAACACCGAACAGGGCGGGCAGGAGTTTGGGGCGGATGATCGAATCCTGGCCGCGCTAACCAGCAAGGTGCGGGGTGCGACCACGCTTCCGGTTATCGTCAAGCTCGCACCCAATCTGCCGAATCTCCCACGAACAGTCGCGGTGGTCGAGCAGGCAGGAGCAGACGGTCTCACGCTCGTCAACACGTTGCCAAGCGATGAACATGGTGAGCCGTCGCGGTTGGCCGGCGCGCGCCTGGGATTCGGGCGTGGTGGTGTGAGTGGACCGGCGCTCCTTCCAATGGGGATCCAGGCGACGGAAACGGCGAGGAAGGTGACAGCCTTGCCTGTTATCGGGGCTGGTGGGGTGCGGACTTTCGGCGATATGAAGCGATACCTCGATGCCGGTGCCTCCCTGGTTGCGGTCGGGACCGCGGCGCTTGCGGACCCCAGGGTACCGCGGCGTCTTGTTGACGCGTGGGAAGCGGATGGCTGAGATCGTCGTTGCCCTCGACCTCGCAGATGCGGATGAGGCATTGAGACTGGTCGACCGCCTCCCAGGGGTACGGTGGGTCAAGCTGGGTCCCGTGCTCTACGTGCGATCCGGTCCTCGGCTCGTGACCGCGCTCAAGGACCGAGGGCTTCGGGTGTTTCTCGATCTCAAGTGGTACGACATCCCCAATACGGTCGCCGAGGCGGCGCGGGCTGCGGCGGACGCGGGTATCGACCTGGCAACCGTGCACGCGCTCGGCGGGGCCCGCATGATCGAGGCTGCCCGTGCGGCGTCGAGAGAGATGCGACTGGCCGCGGTCACCGTGCTGACGTCGTTCGATCCAGCGGAATACTGGGAGGCCCTCGGGGGTATCGGGGGTGGCCCAATCCGGGGCGAGGTTGTCAGGCTGACCCGGATGGCTGTGGGGGCTGGGGCTGGCGCCGTGGTCACCTCGATCGAAGAAGTGGCGGAAGTGCGGGAGGCGGTTGGGCCGGATCTCTGGGTCGTGGTTCCGGGTATCCGACCCCGGGCGCTCGCTGGGGACGACCAGCGGCGAGCCGGCGAACCGAGGCCGGCGATTGCGGCTGGGGCCACGCATCTGGTGGTCGGGCGACCCATTTACCAAGCCAAAGACCCGGTTCAAGTGTATGAGGAGTTGTGCGAGGCAGTGACATGAGGATTCGAATAGCGATTGCGGCCGCGGGTCTGGTCTTGGGGACGGCCCAGCCAGTTTCTGCCCAGTCCACGTTGGACGCTGCAGTGGAGCGCGCCCGGGAGGCATGGCTTGCGCACCAGGTGTCGGCACTCGTCTCGAAGAGTGATACGGTGCGCCTCCATTTGCCGGGGATCGCGGTCTCCGCGTCGCTGAAACCGGGCCAGGCCTCGCGGCTCCTGGCGGAGTACCTCGAAGACGCCGAGGAGCTGGAGTTCACGTTGCGGGCGGCCCGGCAGATCGCCGACGACCATGCGTATGCGGAAATGAGCCGGGTGTACGTGGTCCGAGGCACCTCGGAGAAGCGGACGGTGACGGTCTTTCTGGGGTTCCGGATGCTGGGGGGTGAATGGAGCCTCCGCGAGGTCCGCATCACACCCTGAGATTCCTCTAAAGCGTGGCTTGCTTTCGGTTTACCTGACTTCTATATTGTGAGGCTCGGTTCCAATCATCGAGTCAGGGGACAGGCGTGAAGGTCCGTTCGAGCGTCAAGCCGATTTGCGAGCACTGTAAGGTCATTCGCCGCCAGGGTGTGACGCGGGTGATCTGCAAGCGCAATCCCAAACACAAACAGCGGCAGGGATAGGACATGGCACGGATTGCAGGTGTCGATCTCCCGCGTGAAAAACGCGTCGAGATTGCGCTGACCTACATCTTCGGCGTCGGTCAATCGACCGCGGCACGCATCCTGGACGATACGGCCGTGAACTCCGACACGCGCGTGCGCGACCTGTCAGATGCTGAAGTCGCGCGTCTTCGCCAAGCTATTGAGCGGCAGGTGAAGGTGGAGGGTGCCCTGCGGACCGAAATCGCGATGAACATCAAGCGCCTGATGGATATCGGAAGCTATCGTGGCATTCGCCACCGCCGCGGCCTGCCAGTGCGGGGACAACGGACACACACGAACGCGCGGACCAAGAAGGGACCGCGACGGGCCATTGCCGGGAAGAAGAAAGCGGTGAAGAAGTAGAATGGCGGATCAGAAATCCAAGCCGCGGCGAGCCAAGAAGGTCGTCGAGGCCGAGGGCATGGTGCACATCACGGCCACGTTCAACAACACGCTCATTACAATCACGAACATGCAGGGCGACGCCATCACGTGGGGCTCGGCGGGGAAATCGGGATTCAAGGGATCCAAGAAGTCGACCTCGTTCGCGGCGACAGTGGCCGCTGAGAATTGTGCACGCGAGGCGTATGGGCTGGGCGTCCGACGTGTGCACGTTCGCGTGCAGGGCCCCGGTGCCGGTCGCGAGTCCGCCATCCAGGCGTTGGCCTCGGCCGGGCTCGAGGTGCGGTCGATTCGTGATGTGACGCCGATCCCCCACAACGGGTGCCGGCCTCCGAAGAAGCGGCGGGTCTAGCATGGCGCGATACACTGGACCGGTGTGCAAGCTGTGCCGCCGCGAGGGCACGAAGCTGTTCTTAAAGGGCACTCGGTGTCTCACTGAGAAATGTGCGGTGGAACGGCGGGCCTACGCCCCGGGGCAGCACGGCCAGCAAATGAGCCGTCGTCGCAAGGCCTCGGAGTACCAGAAGCAGCTCCGGGAAAAGCAGAAGGTGAAGCGGACCTACGGCTTGAACGAACGCCAGTTCCGCAATGCCTTCGAGAGAGTTCGGCATCAACAAGGCGTGACGGGTCACAATCTCCTGGTGGTCTTGGAGACACGGTTGGACAATGTCGTCTATCGGATGGGGTTTGCGCCGAGCCGACGGGCGTCGCGCCAACTCGTCCGCCACCGGCACGTCGAGGTCAACGGCAACGCGGTCGACATTCCCTCTTATGCCGTGCGGCCCGGAGACGAAGTGCAGATTCGAGACAAGAGCAAGGACCTCACTTCGGTGAGGGCGTCGCTCGAGGCCCTGTCCCGAGCCGTCCCGGTAGCGTGGATCACGGTCGATGCGGACAAAGCAAGCGGAAAACTGACAGAAATCCCCACGCGTGATGCGATACCGCTCGCCGCACAGGAACAACTGATCGTCGAGCTTTACTCCAAATAGACTCTACTATGCCAATCGATCTTTCAGGACTTGTTCGACCTCATCTGGTCGAAATGACGAAGCGAGAAGACCTCCCGTTCACGGCGGAGTTCCGACTCCAGCCGCTCGAGCGTGGATATGGGCATACGCTGGGGAATGCTCTGCGGCGCATGCTGCTTTCGTCCCTGCCGGGTGGTGCCGTGTGGGCATTCCGCCTCGAAGGCGTTGTCCACGAGCATCAGACCATTCCTGGGGTGGTCGAGGAAGTCGGGTATCGAGATCGTACAACCGGACCATCTCCTCTTCGTCCTACAGGAAGACAAAGAGATTTCGGGGGAGCTGTACGTCCGGCGAGGACGGGGGTACGTGGAATCTGCTCAGCACGAGGTCGACCGCTCTATGCCCGTCGACGTTGTTCAGATCGATGCGGTGTACAACCCGGTTCGCCGCGCCAACTTCACGGTTCAAGAAACCCGTGTGGGGCAACGCACCGATTTCGACAGCCTCCATCTGTCGGTGGAAACGAACGGTGCAGTGTCGCCTGAGGATGCCGTGGCGCAGTCTGCCGCGCTGTTGCAGGAGCATTTCAAGTACTTCCTCGACTTTGGGCGCGTGCCCATGGCTCCGGCGCAGGAACCAGAATCTGACGGCACGGACGATGCCGAACTGCGCGACCTTCTCGCGAAGGCGATTGACGACTGCGGGCTGTCGGTGCGGTCCATCAATTCGCTGAAGAACTCCAGCATCAGTACACTGGGTGACCTCGTCAGGTACACGCGCGAAGATCTGCTCAAGGTCAAGAATGTCGGGGATAAGGCGCTGACCGAGATTGAAGAGATGCTGGCGAAGGAAGATCTCGCCTTTGGGATGGCCGTAGCGACGGAAGCCGAGTTCGCGTTGTCGACTGAGCCCGTTCCCGGCTCAACGGCTGAGCCAATGCAAGGCTCCACTCGTGACGAAGAGGGTGCAGAGGCGTAGTCATGCGGCATCGTCGGAAGGGCCGTCAGCTTGGCCGGACGTCACAGCATCGGAAGGCCATGTTGCGGAACATGGCGACATCGCTGTTCGAGCACGATGGTGTCGAAACGACCGTGGCCAAGGCCAAGGAGTTGCGTCCGTTTGCAGAGCGACTGATCACGCTCGCTCGTCGGGGCGACCTTCATGCCCGGCGTCAGGTGGAGCGGGACATCCGCAATCGCCACGTGTCCGGGCGGCTCTTCACCGAGTTGGGACCCCGGTTCGCCACGCGCCCCGGCGGGTACACGCGGATTGTCAAACTCGGACATCGCGAAGGCGACGGTGCCGAGATGGCGAGAATCGAGCTGCTCTCGGAGTGATTCGGGTCGCGGACCGTTCTGCAACGGAAATGGGGACCTGTGGTCCCCATTTTTTTGATCTCTGGCGGAGGGTGTACCGGCTTACGGTGCGACGGCAGCGCCTTGCGGGGCCTTTGTGACCCGATTGGACTTGATGCACTGGGTGCAGACGCGGATGCGCTTGATCTTCCCATCCACAACGGCACGTACACGCTGCAGATTGGGATACCAGCGTCGGTTCCGCTTATTGTTCGCGTGGCTTACGTGGTTACCGAACGCCGGTCCCTTACCACAGATGTCGCACACTCGAGCCATGACTTGAATACCTTTGGAGTCGCCGCTTTTGTGAAGCGATAAAGCTAGTTGTGACAGTGCCTTGGGACAACCCCGGGGCCGACTCGATGGCGAGGGAAAAGATCGATGCCCAGGGCCCTTATCACCGGCATCACCGGTCAAGACGGCTCCTATTTGGCGGAGTTCCTACTCGAGAAGGGGTACGAGGTGGTGGGGGTCGTGCGCCGGACGTCGCACGACTCCTACGAACGCATTGGACACTTCTTGGATCGGATCACCGTAACGCCTGCAGATCTTCTGGACCAGCACTCGTTGACGAGTGTTATCCGGGATGTCACGCCAGACGAGATTTACAATCTCGCGGCGCAATCCTTTGTCCCGACCAGTTGGTCGCAGCCGGTATTGACCGGTGAGTTCACGGCGTTGGGTGTCACGCGCATCCTTGAGGCCATCCGGCTGGCGCATCCGGAGGCGCGGTTCTATCAGGCGAGTTCATCCGAGATGTTCGGAAACGCGGTCGAAACACCGCAGCGGGAGCGCACCCCGTTCTATCCTCGGTCTCCATACGGTGTGGCGAAGGTCTACGGTCACTGGATCACAGTGAACTACCGCGAGTCGTATGGTCTCTACGCCGTCAGTGGAATCCTGTTTAATCACGAGTCACCGCGACGCGGGCTAGAGTTCGTCACGCGTCGCATCTCAGACGGCGTTGCGCGGGTCAAGCTGGGCCTGGTGCAGGATCTGACGCTCGGCAATCTCGATGCACGCCGTGACTGGGGGTATGCCGGTGACTATGTAGATGCCATGTGGCGCATGCTGCAGCAGGACGCGGCGGAGGACTACGTCGTCGGAACGGGAGAGACCCATTCGGTTCGGGAGTTCGTCCAGCTGGCGTTCGCGCACGTTGGCCTGGACTGGGAGCAGTACGTGAAGGTTGATCCCGCGCTCCTCCGACCTGCTGAGGTGGAGATTCTCCAGGCGGATCCGACGAAAGTCCGTGAACAGTTGGGTTGGAGGCCGGTGGTCGATTTCAAGAGCCTCATTGCGATGATGGTTGACTCTGATCTGGAGAGGCTCGGGCAAGGGGCGTGAAGGTACTCGTCACAGGCGCCAACGGTTTTGTCGGCCGCTGGCTCGTTCCATCCCTTCGTGATGCGGGTCATGAGGTCGTGGCGGGGGTACTCGGCCATGCACCGGCGTTCGAGGGAGTCCGAACGGTACCCTGTGATCTCACGATAGCCGACTCGGTTCGGGAACTTGTGGCGGAGGGTCCCTTCAATCGGGTGATTCACTTGGCGGGGATGGCCTCCGGTGGAGACGCCCGCAAGGACGTTGCCAAGGCCTGGGACGTGAACGCGATCGGCACGGTGCGCCTCCTGGACGCGCTTTACGGCGAAGTGGGAGATGCGGCCCGTTTCCTCTATGTGTCGACGGCGGAGGTGTACGGCTCGGTGGCAACCGAAGCACCCATTCAAGAAACTCAGCTCGCCGAACCACGGTCTCCATACGCCGCATCGAAACTCGCGGGCGAACTCGCGACATTTGAAGTGCACCGACGCCGGGGCGCGCCGGTGATAGTGGCCCGGTCGTTCCCTCACACCGGACGGGGTCAGGACCGCCGCTTTGTCATCCCGGCGTTCGCTGAACGTCTCGCGATGGCAAAGAAGGTGGGCGCGCCGGCCATCACCGTCGGGAACCTCTTTCCTGTGCGCGACATTTTGCACGTCTCCGACGTGGTGGAGGCCTACCTGGCGCTCATGGAGGAGGGGGTGTCCGGCGAAGTCTACAACGTTGCATCAGGAGAGGGCTACGCGCTTTCGGACATCCTCGATCGACTCAGTGAGCTTGTCGGCTACCGGGTCGTGAGTGAGGTCGATGCCTCGCTCGTCCGACGGGCCGACATCCCATACCTGGTTGGTGACGCGTCCAAGCTGAATGCACTAACCGGGTGGCGACCGCGGGTCAGCATCGACGACATCCTGGCTGAGGTAGTAAATGCCCAAGCGGACTGACATCGAATCCATTCTGCTGATAGGGTCAGGGCCGATCGTGATCGGGCAGGCAGCGGAGTTCGATTACTCCGGCACGCAGGCCGTACACGCGCTCAAGGAGGAGGGATACCGGGTCATCCTGGTGAACTCCAATCCTGCGACCATCATGACCGATCCGGAGATCGCAGATAGAACTTACATCGAGCCGGTCACCCCGGAGTGGGTCACTCGGGTCATCGAACGTGAGCGGCCCGACGCGCTCCTTCCAACGATGGGTGGACAGACGGCGCTGAATGTGGCGTTGGCGCTCGCGGAGGATGGCACGCTTGATGAGTTCGGTGTCGAACTGATCGGCGCCGATCGTCGTGCCATTCGCATGGCGGAAGACCGTCAAGAGTTCAGCGACGCCATGCAGCGCATCGGCCTCAAGGTGGCAGACGGCAAGGTCGTCGGCTCGCACGACGAGGCGATGGCGCTGATTGAGGTGATCGGATATCCCGCCATCATCCGGCCTTCGTTCACTTTGGGTGGCACCGGTGGAGGCGTCGCGTACAATCGTGACGAGTACGAAGAGCTCGTTACGCGAGGGTTGGACCTTTCGCCAGTTGGGACTGCGCTTGTCGAGCGGTCCATTCTTGGGTGGAAGGAATTCGAGCTTGAGGTCATGCGTGATTGTCGTGACAATGTCGTCATTATCTGCTCGATCGAGAACTTCGATCCGATGGGTGTGCATACCGGCGACTCAGTGACGATCGCCCCGGCGATGACCCTGACGGACCGCGAGTACCAGGTAATGCGCAACGCGGCAATCGCGATCATTCGCGAAATCGGCGTCGCTGCGGGAGGGTGCAACATCCAGTTCGCGATTCATCCGGCCACCGGTGACATGATCACGATCGAGATGAACCCTCGGGTCTCGCGGTCGTCGGCCCTCGCATCCAAGGCTACGGGATTCCCGATCGCTCGCATCGGCACCAAGCTCGCGGTTGGATACACACTCGACGAATTGCCCAACGACATCACGAAGACGACGCCAGCTTCTTTCGAACCCGTGCTGGATTATGTCGTTGCGAAGTTCCCAAGGTTCGCATTCGAGAAATTCCCGTCCGCCGACAACCGACTCACAACGCAAATGAAGTCCGTGGGCGAGTCGATGGCGATCGGACGCACGTTCAAGGAAGCATTCCAGAAAGGGATTCGTGCGCTCGAGATCGATCGGACGGGTTGGGAAATCGGAGTTCGTCCAGCCGATGATGGGCTCGATTCAGGTGACGTGGAAGAACTTCATGCGGTGTTGCACACACCCACACCTGAACGTCCCTTTCAAATCAAGCGCGCCTTTCGCGCCGGACTGACTGTCGAAGAAGTCGCCGACCTCACCAAGGTCGACCCGTGGTTCCTCCACCAGCTGCGAGAACTCGTCGAATACGAAGACTGGTTCCAAGGGCTCTCGATCGTCGACGCCGCGGAGATCCGAGTGATGAAGCGGCTCGGGTTTTCGGATCACCAACTTTCGGCGATGCGCGAAATGGACGAACGGGAGTTTCGGGAGCTGCGCTGGTCGTTCAACATCCATCCCGCGTTCAAGGTCGTGGACACCTGTGCAGGGGAATTCCCGTCAGCCACGCCATACTACTATTCGAGCTACGAAGACGAGAACGAATCGAAGCCATTGGGTGAACGAGCGGTCGTGATCTTGGGAAGTGGTCCAAATCGCATCGGCCAGGGCGTTGAATTCGACTACTGCTGTGTGCGAGCAGGCCTGGCGCTCCGCGAACGCGGGTACCGGACGATCATGGTCAACTCGAATCCCGAGACCGTGTCCACGGATTTCGACATCTCGGACAAGCTGTACTTCGAGCCGTTGACATTGGAGGATGTGCTCGAGATTACCCGTTTGGAGGGTGCAGCTGGTGTCATCGTCCAGCTCGGAGGACAGACGCCCTTGAAGCTGGCGAAGGGATTGCAGGCAGCGGGCGTCACGGTGCTCGGCACGTCGCCGGAATCCATTGACGATGCCGAAGATCGAAAACGCTTCGAGCAGCTGACCCGAGTGCTGGGTGTAGAGCAACCACCGAACGGGACGGCCTCCGCCGTGGAGGACGCGGTGGAGATCGCTGAATCGATTGGGTATCCGGTACTCGTGAGACCGTCATACGTCTTGGGCGGTCGGGCGATGGAGATCGTGTACGATGAGGCGTCGCTCCGCGGGTACTTCGAAACCGCCGCGCGCGTGTCACCCAAGCACCCCGTCCTAATCGATCGGTTCCTTGAAGACGCATTCGAGGCGGATGTGGATGCGATCGCCGACGGCACACGTTGTGTGATCGGTGGGGTGATGCAGCATATCGAAGATGCTGGCGTGCACTCTGGCGATTCGGCGTGCGTGCTGCCGCCGTACCTTCTTGAGGAACGTCACGTCGACCAAATGCGGGAACACACGAAGGCGTTTGCGAAAGCGCTCGGGGTGATTGGTTTGATCAACGTGCAGTACGCCGTGAGAGACGATGTGGTCTATGTCCTCGAGGTCAACCCTCGCGCCTCACGCACCGTTCCGTTCGTGAGCAAGGCTACGGGGGTTCCGCTCGCCAAGATCGCAGCGAGTGTCACGATGGGGATGAGCCTCGACGAACTCGGAGTGCGCGACGAGGTAAGGGTCCCCTACGCAGCCGTCAAGGAAGCGGTCTTTCCTTTCTCCAAGCTGCCCAATGTCGACACCGTTCTCGGACCGGAGATGCGGTCGACGGGGGAAGTTATGGGAATCGCCGACAGCTTCGGCATGGCATTCGCGAAAGCCCAGATGGCTGCGGATGCGGCGTTGCCGCACGAAGGCGCTGTCTTCGTGACGGTGAATGACAACGACAAGCCGATGGTGCAGCCCATCGTCCAACGCCTATGCGAGATGGGATTCGAGATCTATGCGACGTCTGGAACTGGGGCATTCCTCCGTGAGAGCGCGATCCCAGTCAGTGAGGTGCTCAAGATCCATGAAGGCCGACCGAACGCCCGTGACCTGATGGTGAGTGGTACGGTCGATCTCCTCATCAATACGCCGCTGGGGAAACTGACGCTGCGCGATGATTATGAGATCCGGCGAACCGCGCTGCAGTTGCGACTCCCGTACATGACCACGCTCTCGGCGGCCCGCGCCGCCTGCGATGCGATCTTCGCGACCCGGCGCGGGGAACGGGCTGTCATGTCGCTCCAGGAGTGGCACGAGATCGTGGCATCCGGAAGATTGGTCCCGCAGGACGCAGGTGCGATCGCGCGCTAGCCCTGATCTCAAGGGGGCGGTCGAGGCGTTCCGTTCATCGCTCGCGGGCGACGTGCAGATTGACGTCCCACTCGCCCGCTTTACGACGTATCGGATTGGTGGTCCGGCCGCCGTGCTCGTCGAACCGGCGTCACCCAATGATGTGGCTGCTGCACTCGAGATTTGCGTGGACTATGGGCTACCATGGGTGGCCCTTGGATTTGGATCGAACGTGCTGGTTGCTGACGCGGGGTACGACGGTGTGGTGATCCGCATCGGCAAGTATCTCAAACACGTTGAAGCAGAATCGAAGGAGGCTGGTCTGTGGTCGGTCGGGGCCGGTCTGCCAACGCCGCGATTGGCTCGGCTGTCGGCTGAGGCCGGTTGGTCCGGCGTCCAACGACTCATCGGCGTTCCCGGCACGATTGGGGGTGGCGTCTACATGAATGCAGGAGCGCACGGACAGGACTTCGGTCAAGTCGTCCGTCGAATCGACCTTGTCCGACTCGGTGGAGGAAGAGAGACAATTGGGGCGGATGCCCTCCCGTGGCACTATCGCGATGCGGGAATTCGAGACGCGATCGTGGTCGGATGCTCGATGCAGCTTGCCCGCGCGCCCGTCCTCGAGCTCAAGGAAGACATTCGCAAGCACTTTCGGTGGCGCCAGCGCGGGACCCCGTTCAATGAACCGTGTTGCGGATCCGTGTTTCGGAACCCGAATCGGCCGATTGCCGGTGAGCGGCGAACGGCGGGTCAGCTCATCGATGCGGCAGGCCTCAAGGGCTATACACAAGGCGGGGCCCAAGTCTCCACCAAACACGCCAATTACATCGTGAACATCGGTCACTCAACGGCGGCCGACGTTCGCCGCGTGATCGACACGGTCCGCGAACGTGTTCGGCGCCGATTCGACGTTGACCTGAGGCTCGAAGTCCAGATGGTCGGGGGCGAGGTAGGCGGGGCAGCCGATTGACCCTGACGCGGCGGACCGGTAAGTTTTGGCCTCCCAAGGACTTGCGATGACGACAAACGTGCCCCTGTTGGACCTTAAGGCCCAGTTTGAAGCGATCAAGAACGAAGTGGTGCCGGCGATGATGGATGTGGTCGAGAGCCAGGCGTTCATCATGGGTGCGCCTGTTCAAGAGCTCGAAACCGCCCTGGCCAATTATTGCGGCGCGGCCGAAGGCATCGCCTGCGCCAGCGGTACCGATGCGTTGCTGCTCTCCCTGCAGTCGTTGGACCTGCAGCCAGGGGACGAAGTCATCACGACCCCGTTTACGTTCTTCGCGACGGCGGGGGCCATCCACAATGCGGGCGGCACGGCGGTGTTCGTCGATATCGATTACGTGACCTTCAACCTCGATCCGATGCAGGTAGCGGAGGCGGTGACGGATCGGACGCGGGCAATCGTACCCGTACACCTCTTCGGACAGCTGGCTGCGATGGAACCCTTGTTGGTGATCGCGGAGCGTCACGATCTCGCGGTGATCGAAGACGCGGCACAGGCCATCGGGGCCAAGCGAAAAGTGTCCGGGGGGTGGAAGGCCGCCGGCAGCTTCGGGCTGACGGGGGCCTTCTCGTTCTTCCCCAGCAAGAACCTAGGTGCGTGGGGGGACGGCGGTATGATTGTCACGAACGACGGCGCACGCGCTGACCGACTACGAAGACTCCGAACGCACGGTGGAGCGAAGCAGTATCATCACGACGAGATCGGGACCAATTCGCGGCTGGACACCCTGCAAGCGGCCGTCCTCCTTCGGAAGCTCGTTCATCTTGACGACTGGAACGCGGCGCGGCGCACGCGGGCCGCACGGTATGAGACGCTGTTTGAGGACATCGAGGAGGTCCGAACGCCACAGGTAGATCCTGCGAATGAACACATTTTCCACCAATACACGATCCGGGTGCCCCGGCGCGACGATCTACGCGATCACTTGAAAGGCAACGGCATAGGGTGCGCGGTCTATTATCCCAAGCCGTTGCACCTGCAGCCGTGTTTCTCGCGCCTCGGATACCGTTCCGGATCGATGCCTGAATCGGAGCGCGCGTGCAGAGAGGTGCTCTCGCTTCCCGTACACCCCGAGCTGGCGGAGGGCCAACAGGTGCACGTGGCCGAAATGATTGGGGTGTTCTACGGATGACACTGCGAATGGGTGTCATTGGCGCGGGTGGTTGGGGTCGCAACCATGTGCGGACCCTCGCCGCTCTCGAGTCCGTTGACCTCGCTGTCGTGTGCGACATCGATGTGGCCCGGCGCGACGCCGTTTCCCGTCAGTATCCAGCCGTCCATGTCACGAGTTCGGTAGATGATGCTCTAGATCGTTGCGACGCGGTCGTCGTGGCGACACCGGCGGCCTCGCACAGCACGTTGGCGGTACAAGTGATCGAACGCCGGCTACCCCTATTGGTGGAAAAGCCGTTCGCACTATCGATTGCCGATGCCGAGAGTGTGGCGGAGCTCGCCGACCGGCACGAGGTGCCCGTCGTCGTTGGCCACTTGCTGGTCTTTCACCCGGCGGTCGAGAGACTCCGAGTACTGATAGAAGCGGGCCAACTCGGTGAGATTCTGTACCTGTACAGCCAGCGGGTCAATCTGGGTCAGGTCCGTCCGGATGAGAACGCGCTGTGGAGTTTCGGCCCGCACGACGTGTCAGTGGCGCTGGAATTGCTGGGGGACGCTCCGAACCGAGTTTGGGCGAACGGGCGCAGCTTCTTGCAGCCGGGGATCGAGGATATCGTCTTCATGACGATGGGCTATCCAAGTGGGGTTATTGCGAACATGCACATGTCGTGGCTGGATCCCCACAAGGAGCGGCGCCTAACGGTGGTGGGATCGAAGAAGATGGTCGTGTTTGACGACATGGAGCCTCGCGAGAAGCTCAAGGTGTTCGACCGCGGGATCGACCGACCACCCGACTACACGTCGTATGGCGAGAGCCTCGCGATTCGGGAGGGGGATATCGCCATCCCTCGTGTCCCCAACGTCGAGCCGCTCCGGGCCGAGTTGCAGCATTTTGTCCAGGTGGCAGCGGGCAAAGCCACGCCGAGAGTGGACACACAACAGGGCGTCGCCGTGGTGCGAATTCTCGCAGCGGCAACGGAGTCGATGAAGCGAGATGGGCAGGCGGTTGAGGCCCGTTCGGGAGATGCGTGACCGTATGTCAATCGAACAAGAACTTCTGCGAAAAGCCAAAGATCGCTCGGCGACCTTCGGCGTGATCGGCCTCGGGTACGTAGGCCTCCCGTTGGCTGTCGAGATCGCCGGCGCCGGGTACCGGGTGCTTGGGTTCGACGTGAATCCCGACGTTGTCGGTACGGTCAATTCTGGCGCCTCGCACATTCAAGACGTCAGCTCTGAACGCCTCGCCTCGTTGGTCAAAGATGGTCGCATCGCGGCAACCGGTGAAATGGCTAGACTCGACGAAGTCGATGTCATTTCGATTTGCGTTCCGACGCCCTTGTCCAAGACCAAGGACCCAGACGTGTCGTATGTATTAGCCGTGGCGGAATCCGTGACCAACACCGTGCGCAAAGGCCAGGTCGTTGTCCTCGAGAGTACCACTTATCCGGGCACGACGCGCGAGCTCTTGCTTCCACGGCTCGAAGTCCGCGGTCTCCGAGTCGGCGAAGATGTTTTTCTGGCTTTCAGTCCCGAGCGGGTGGACCCGGGTAATAAGGCGTGGATGACTCGAAATACGCCGAAGGTCCTGGGTGGGGTTACGAAGGCGTGTAGACGAGTAATCGCCGCGCTGTATCAACCAGTCTTCGATCAGCTGGTGCCGGTGTCGTCCCCCGAGGCTGCAGAACTCGTCAAACTTCTCGAGAACACGTTCCGATCCGTGAATATCGGGTTGGCCAACGAAATGACGATTGTGTGCGACAAACTGGGCGTCGACGTGTGGGAGGTCATTGAGGCTGCGGCCACCAAACCCTTCGGCTTTATGAAGTTTACCCCGGGTCCGGGACTTGGAGGACACTGCATTCCGATTGACCCCCATTACCTTGCGTGGAAGATGCGGGGGCTCAACTACAAGACGCGTTTCATCGAAGTTGCCGGTGAGGTCAACTCCGAGATGCCAGCGTTTTGGGTGCGGAAGGTGGCCGAGGAGCTCAATGCGGACTCGAAGTCCGTGCGCGGTGCAACGGTACTGGTGCTCGGCATTGCCTACAAGAAAGACGTTGATGACCTGCGCGAGAGTCCCGCGCTCGACGTCATCCGCCTGCTCAAACACCAAGGAGCCGTCATCACGTATCACGACCCCCATGTGCCGTGCTTCACGGATGAGGGGGTAGTGTACGAGTCCCTTGACCTCACGCCCGAGGTCTTGTCCACAGCCGACTGCGTCGTCATCACGACGGATCATTCGAAAGTGAACTGGGCAGTGGTACGCGACCATGCGCGACGCGTGGTCGATACGCGCCACGTATTGGAGGAGAGTCTCTCGTGAAGGTCGCTGTTGTAGGCACCGGGTATGTAGGACTCGTTGTGGGCGCCTGCCTGGCCGAAACCGGGAACGATGTTGCTTGCGCGGATGTCGATGAAGACAAGATCGATGCCCTGAAGCGAAACCACATTCCGATCTACGAACCAGGTCTCGAACCGCTCGTCGTCAACAATCAGCGTGACGGACGACTGCAGTTCACGACCGATGTTGGTCATGCAATTCGGGACGCGGAGGTCGTCTTCATCGCCGTCGGAACACCGCCGGACGAGGATGGATCTGCTGACCTCCAACATGTACTCGCGGTGGCGGAGACCATCGGCCTAAACATGGATCGGCCCAAGGTCGTGGCCACGAAGAGCACAGTACCGGTGGGAACGGCGGAGAAGATACGGGCGAAGATCGCCGAGCACGCTGGTGTTGAGTTTCACGTCTGCTCGAACCCGGAGTTTCTCAAGGAGGGCGGTGCTGTTGACGACTTTATGAAGCCCGACCGCATTGTGGTAGGCGTGGATTCCGAGGTGGCGGCCGAGGCGCTACGCGTGCTGTACGAGCCTTTCGTACGGACGGGGAACCCGATGGTGCTTATGGACATCGTGTCGGCCGAGTTGACGAAGTACGCCGCCAACGCAATGCTCGCGACGCGAATCTCGTTCATGAACCAGATGGCCCAGCTGTGTGAAATGATAGGGGCCGACGTAAACCTGGTTCGCAAGGGAATAGGCAGTGATGCCCGGATTGGACAGGCGTTTCTGTTTCCGGGCCCTGGATTTGGCGGGTCTTGCTTCCCCAAAGATGTCAGGGCGATCCTCCGATCCGGCGAAGAGTTCGGGGTTTCCCTCGAGATCCTCAAAGCTGTGCTGGCCGTGAATGATCGCCAAAAGCACCGGGCGTTCGAGAAACTCGTCAACAATGTGGACATTGAGGGGCGTCGTGTCGCCGTGTGGGGACTGGCGTTCAAGGCAAAGACCGACGACATGCGCGAGAGTCCTTCGATAGACTTGATCCGCGCGGTCTTGGACGGCGGTGGGACCGTGTCAGCGCACGACCCTGAGGCGATCGCGAGCGCGAGGCGGATCTTCGGTGATCAGATAAGCTACAGCGAAGATGCGTACGAAGCCCTCGAGGATGCTGCGGCGCTCGTTATCATGACCGAGTGGCTTGAGTACCGAAACCCGGATTTCGCGAGGATGCAAGCAGCGATGGCCGACCCCGTCGTGGTGGACTGCCGGAACCTCTATCAGCCGGACCGCATGCGCAAGAACGGTTTCAAGTACGCGTCGATCGGCCGAGAAACCGTTTGACAATGAGACTCGTCGTGACCGGTGCCGCCGGGTTTCTTGGGTCACATCTGACAGACCGACTTGTCGCCGATGGGCATTCGGTAGTTGGGGTCGACAACTGCATCACGGGTACTATGGCGAACCTGGCACATGTGGAAGGACGGGACGGGTTCACGTTCATCCATCACGACGTATCGACTTATATCACGGTTGACGGTCACGTCGACGGCGTGCTCCACTTTGCGTCGCCGGCCAGTCCCATCGACTACCTCGAGCTTCCGATTCAGACGCTCAAGGTGGGATCGCTGGGCACCCACAACGCGCTTGGACTCGCAAAGGCCAAAGGCGCTCGGTATTTCCTCGCCAGCACATCCGAGGTGTACGGGGATCCACAGGTGCACCCGCAGCCAGAGACTTATTGGGGGCACGTCAATCCCATCGGGCCTCGAGGAGTCTACGACGAGGCTAAGCGGTTTGCTGAGGCGATGACCATGGCGTATCACCGGTATCATGGTGTCGATACGAGGATCGTCCGGATCTTCAACACCTACGGACCACGGATGCGCCCGAGTGACGGACGCGTGGTGTCCAATTTCATTGTCCAAGCACTGCGGGGAGATCCACTGACCGTGTATGGTGATGGCAACCAAAGTCGTTCCTTTTGCTACGTGGACGACTTGATCGATGGTATCGTTCGGTTGTTCCTCCATGGTGACGCAGAGCCTGTGAATGTTGGCAACCCAGGCGAGTTTACTGTGTGCCAGCTGGCCGAGCTCGTGCTAGAACTCACGGGGTCCTCGAGCGAGTTGATATTCGAGCCCTTGCCGGTTGACGATCCGAAAGTGCGCCAGCCCGATATCACGAGAGCCACGGAGACGCTCGGGTGGGAGCCTCACGTCAGCTTGCGTGACGGTCTCACCAAGACCATTCCGTATTTTGAGCAGCAACTCTCCCGTGCCTGAGCGAGTACTCGTCACGGGCGCTGCTGGGTTCATCGGTAGTCACTGTAGCGCCGCGCTCGTGGAAGCGGGCTACCAGGTCGTCGGTCTCGACAACTTCGACCCATTTTACGACCGCGCCACTAAAGAACAAGGGATCGCTCCCCTCCTTGAATCGCCCGCGTTTGAACTGGTCGAAGGCGATATCCGGAACCGCGATACGGTTGGACCGCTCATGAACGATGTGGATGTGATCCTGCACCTTGCGGCACGTGCCGGCGTCCGTCCGAGTATAGACGAGCCCCTTGTGTACACGTCAGTGAACATCGACGGTACTGTGCAGCTCCTCGATTGTGCGACGCGGGCGGGGGTGTCACGATTCGTTTTTGGCTCCTCGTCGTCGGTCTACGGGGACGCCACGCCAGTGCCGTTTCGAGAAGACGCACCTGCGCTCAGTCCGATCTCTCCCTATGCGGCGACCAAAAGAGCCGGCGAGCTACTGTGTGACGTCTATGTCCACTTGCACAAGCTGCGGATTGCCTCGCTACGGTTCTTCACGGTGTACGGTCCACGGCAGCGTCCTGATCTCGCAATCCACAAGTTCACGCGGCTCTTGGCGAACAGAGAACGCATCCAACAGTACGGTGACGGTTCGACCGAGCGAGACTATACCCACGTCGACGACATCGTCGGAGGGGTAATGGGAGCGATCGAATGGACCGAACGAGGTGGGGCCGGGATGGAAATCTTCAATCTGGGGGAATCCAGATCGATCAGCCTTCGTGCGCTGGTGACGACAATCGCGAATGCCATGGGCGTCGAGCCAGCCATCGACAAGGTCCCGATGCAACCAGGTGACGTACAACGCACCTTTGCCGATATTTCCAAGGCTCGTCGCGATCTGGGATATGATCCCCAAGTGACGATCGAGGACGGTATCCGGGACTTCGTTCGATGGTATAAGGAGACAAATGGAAGTTAGCTCGGCCCAGCAACTCGACCGTGCCAAGCAGCACTTTGAGCTGCGCGATTACCACGGCGCGATCCACCTGCTCGATGAACTCGTCCACGAGGGCCGCGCGTTTGCGGACGCGCACCACCTGCTCGGACTGTCCTACCACTTGGTCGGGCAGCCTCAACGCGCACTCGAGTGCTTCGAACGGGCGCTCGAACTGAACGGGAAGTACGTCGAGGCCCATGTGCATCGCGGAGTCGTGCTGGCCGAACTCGGTCGTGAAGAGGAGGCCAGCGCGTCCTTTGAGAATGCTCGGGCGAGCGGTGGTGGCGAGCGCGGCGGGGTGCCGATCCATCATGCGGCCAAGCTTGCGAATCTCCACGCCGCACTTGGGGATGCGTACGCGCTGGCTGGTGCCGTGAACAAGGCAATCGAACAATACCGCGTGGCGCTGGAGCTGGGGCCGACGTTCCACGATCTTCGGTACAAGCTCGGGCGTTACCTCCTCGACGCGGGGCGCTCGCTCGAGGCGAGGGAAGAACTGGAACAAGTAGTCGACGCTCGGCCGGGTTCGTCTGCGGCCAAGTCGGCGTATGCGCTCTCATGCTACCTGTCAGGAGACGCCACGACCGCCCGATCGATACTCGAGGGACTGCTGTCCGAACACCCAGACGACGTGCGGGCTCGATCGTATTTCCACATGGTCTCCCGTGGTGTTCGCGTCTAACCGAGTCCTCCTCGTCGCGTTGCTCTGTGCTGGCTGCCTTCGCGCGGCGCCGAATCATCAGAAGGTGGGGGATCAGGCCTATGTCGACGGCGCATTCGGAGATGCGCTGGTCGAGTATCGCCTCGCCCTCGTGCTGGATCCCGAGAATGCGGATCTGCGGGCGAAGGCCGCCATCGCGGCCCTCAAAGGCGGCGCCCTGGAAGCGGCCGCCGAGGAGTACGTCGCCCTGGCGCTCGCTGGGGGAGAGGGTCGGCGCGACGAAGCTGCGGATGGACTTGTGCGTGTTGCCGATCGCGCCATCGAAGACGCGAACGGGGGCGCGCTGGGTCTGGCTATCGCCGGCCTCAATGACGTCGCGCCTGGGCGAGCGCTCGGTTCGTTCGCTGGGCAGCTGGCCGGTTCGTTGGAGGGTCAGCAGCTTACCGAAGACGCGCTGGATCTCGTCACGTTCGCTGCGGCCGGTGCGTCCAACGCGCGCACGCAGGATTCACTGATGTTCGTCTACGGTTCTTCATTGCGCCGCCTGGGTCGTTGTCGTAGCGCTGTCCCAGTGTTCGAGAGTTTAGTGCGGCGACAGCGCGATCCAAGAGTCGTGGCGGGCGCGCGGGGCCAGCTGTCCTTGTGTGCCCTGGCGGAGGGCCGTCGTGCGCTCCGTGCTGGCTCTCCCGCCGATGCAGAACGGTGGTTCAGGCGGGCCGTTGCGGGTTCGGGCAACACTCCGCAGGCTCGCGCTGCCTACATTGGCCTTGGAGACGTGATGTTGGCGCAAGGGGACTACTTCGGGGCCGTCGACGCCCTTGTCCAGGCGATGGATGGACTCGCCCCGGGCGATTCCTTATATGACATCGCTGACCAGCGCCTACGGTCCATCAGCGATGCATCTCGTCGAATTCCACGGTAGGCGGGAACGCGTGCCGTCCCGAGGGTACCACTCTCGCATGTCATGGCAATGCATGGCGGCGTGCGTGCTGGTGTTCGCGGCCTGTTCTGCAGGCGAATACAACTTCAGTGGCTATCCGACGCCTCAAGCGGTGTACGATTCGGGCATGGCGTCGTTCCGGGTTGGTGACTGCGGTTTCGCCGAGGCAGCGTTCGTCCAAGTGCAGCGGGACTACCCCGCCCGAGACAACAAACAAGCTGAAGCGCGGTACTTCCAGGCGGAGTGCCTGTTCCTGCGTCGACAGCACCTCGAAGCTGCCAGGCTCTTCAGACGCGTCACGGATGAGTTTCCCAGACACCGGTTGGCACCGGATGCGCTGCTCCGAGCGGGCGATGCCTATCGCGAGATGTGGCGCAATCCCAATTTGGACCCGTCCTACGGTGAGACCGCGATTGCGACGTATCAGGAGTTGATTCAGCGATTTCGGGGAACACCGGCGGCCGAGCGAGCTCGGCTACGCATCGCGGAGATCGAGTCGTGGCTGGCGGAAAAGGAGTACGGAAGCGGGACGTACTACATCCGCGCCCGGGCGTACGATTCGGCGATCATCTATTTTCGCGGCGTCGTGGCCAACTACCCGCAAAGCGAGTTCGCACCACTCTCGGTCGTTCGCCTGATCGAGATCTATCAACGGCTCGAGTATCAGGAAGAACAGAACGAGATGTGTGGGTACCTCGCGAGGTACTATCCCGAAGCCGTAGCGGACGTGACCGATCTCTGCGAGACTGAGCCCCGGTCCTGAGTCCTTGGTGCGACGCGGGGTATTCGGTGGATCGTTTGATCCCGTTCATCTAGGCCACATCACCGTCGTCGAAGCCGCTGCCAAGGCGCTCGATCTCGACGTGGTCAACGTGATTCCGGCGTTCCGACAACCGTTCAAGCCTCTGCCGCTCGCGCCACCCAAGGACCGGCTGGCCATGCTGCAGTTGGCGGTGGGCAACTCCCCCCGTCTAGTGGTCGACGCGCGGGAGCTTGAGCGAGGGGGGACATCGTACACCATAGATACGTTGGAGGACCTGCGGGCGACGTTCCCGGACGATGCGTTAACTTTATTGATTGGAGCAGATTCGGCAGATGCGCTGCCCACGTGGCGCTCGGCCCGTCGCCTACGCGAGCTGGCGTCCATCGCGGTGCTCACCCGACCCGGGGCCAAGGCACCCAGCAACGATCTCGTTGACTGCGTTGTCCCTGTGCCAGCGGTCGATGTGTCGGCTACCGACCTTCGGAACCGCGTTGGGCGGGGGGAGGCCATCACCGGTCTCGTGACCACGTCAGTCGAGGCGTACATCGGGGACCATGGTTTGTATCGGTTAGCGAAAGATTGATGTGATGCTCAAGCAGACGTTTACCAAGGTCTTTGGCACTCGGTTTACCCGGGAGCTCAAGCGAATCCAGCCCATCGTCGACCGAATCCTGGAGATCGAGCGGGAACTGAGTCCGCTCTCCGACGACGAGGTCCGCGCGCAAACGGCCAAGTTGCGTGGCATCCTCGACGATCGGCTCGGTGACTTGCGTAGCCAACTTGACCAAAAACGCACGGCCAAGCATGAGTGCGCCGACCCGGCCGAACGTGATGTACTGACCGAAGAGGTGAACGACCTCGAAGACGAACTCAAGGCGGCGACCGCCGAGGTTCTCGACGAGATCCTCCCGGAGGCCTTTGCCACGGTGCGGGAGGCATGTCGACGCCTGCTCGGGTCCAAGGTCGTGGTGATCGGGCATGAGCTGGAATGGGACATGGTTCCCTACGATGTCCAGTTGATCGGCGGCCTGGTGCTCCATCAGGGCAAGATCGCCGAGATGGCGACGGGTGAGGGCAAGACCCTCGTGGCCACGCTCCCGCTGTATCTCAATGCCCTCCCGGGCGCCGGGGCTCACCTGGTCACCGTCAACAACTACTTGGCGCGGCGGGACTCGCAGTGGATGGGACACCTCTATCAGTTCTTGGGACTGACGATAGGGTGTCTCGACGACACAGAGCCGTCGACGCCGGAGCGCCGGGCGGCGTACGCGTGCGACATCACGTACGGGACGAACAACGAGTTTGGGTTTGACTACCTCCGCGACAACATGGTGTTTTCGCTTGAGCAGCGCGTTCAGCGGCCGCACTCCTACGCGATCATCGATGAGGTCGATTCGATTCTCATCGACGAAGCGCGAACGCCGCTGATCATCTCTGGACCGGTTGGCAACGAATCGGACAAGAAATACGCCGAGTTCAACGCGCGCGTGCAGCGCTTGGTGCGCAAACAAACCGCCGTGGTCAACCGCGTGATTGCGGACGCGGCGAAACTGCTGGCCGACGACGGCGAGTCCTACGACGGCGCGGTGAAGCTGTTCCAAGCGCAATTGGGCATGCCGAAGAACAAGCGCCTCATGAAGGACCTGCAAGAAACCGGCATGAAGCAGCTGGTGCAACGGGTGGAGCTCGACCGAGTGGCCGACCGGAAGCTTCCAGCCCCTCAGCGCAAGCTCCAGGACATCGAGGAAGAGCTGTACTTCGTCCTGGACGAGCGTGGGCGAGCGGTCCACCTGACGGATCGGGGCGTGGAAGAGATGAGCCCGAACGATCCCAACCTCTTCTTGGTCCCCGACATCTCGGTCGAGATCGGTCAGGTCGAGGAGAACGAGGATCTGACGACCGACCAGAAGCTCGAGCAGCGGCAGCAACTCGAGGCGGAGTACGCCGAAAAGAGCGAAAAGCTCCAGATCATCCACAAGCTGCTGCAGGCGCACGCGTTGTACGAGAAGGACGTCGAATACGTCGTGCAGGAGGGCCAGGTGTTCATCGTCGACGAGTTCACGGGTCGCATCCTCCCCGGTCGACGGTGGTCCGACGGGTTGCACCAGGCCGTCGAGGCGAAGGAAGGTGTGACGGTGCGCGGGGAAACGCAGACACTCGCCACCATCACAATTCAGAACTACTTCAGGATGTACGACAAGCTGGCGGGGATGACCGGCACGGCCGAGACCGAGGAAGGAGAGTTCTTTGAGATTTACGGGCTCGAAGTGATGGTCATTCCAACCAACCGCCCGGTCCGACGGGTCGACCGCCACGACGTCATCTACAAAACACGCCGAGAGAAGTACGCGGCGTTGGTCGAAGAGGTCGAACGCCAATACCAGCGAGGACTCCCGGTCCTGGTGGGTACTACGAGTGTTGAAGTGTCCGAGACGCTCTCGCGCATGCTCAAGCGCCGCGGTCTCAAGCATGAAGTCCTCAACGCCAAGCAACACCAGCGCGAGGCCGAGATCGTGACGGAAGCAGGTAAGCCTGGCGCCGTGACGATTGCGACGAACATGGCGGGGCGTGGTACCGACATCAAGCTCGGTGCGAAGGTCAAGCGGTGCGTGGTGTGCGGGATCAAGGCCCGGCTGGCCCCATTCGGCCAGTCGGTCGAGGCCCCGGATCTCTCGGGCGCGGAGATCAAGGAGCTCGGCTGTGACGACGACCCGCCGTGCGGGCTCGTCGTGATCGGGACGGAACGGCATGAGTCGCGTCGGATCGATCGCCAATTGCGCGGTCGGTCAGGGCGTCAAGGCGATCCCGGCGACAGCATCTTCTTCATGTCCCTCGAAGACGATCTCATGCGGCTGTTTGGCTCGGACCGCATCGCGAAGATCATGGATCGCACGGGCGCTGAAGAGGGCGAGGTCATCACGCATCCGCTCGTGACCCGAGCGATTGAGAGCGCGCAAAAACGCGTCGAATATCAGAACTTCCAGGCACGCAAGCGCCTACTGGATTACGACGACGTAATGAATCAGCAGCGCGAGGTCGTGTACTCGCTTCGGCTGTTCGCGCTGGAGGGTGGGGAGGAGCTGAAGGCCGAAGCCGTTCGCATGATTGAGGAAGCGCTCCAGCAATACGCAGCAGGGTACGCGGCCGAAATCCCGGACGAGTGGGACCGAGACCTGATGGCCGGCGAACTCATGATGCGGTACATGGTCTCCGCCCCCGAGCTCAGGAATGCTGAAAAGGTCCCGGACACTGACACACTGGCGACCACACTCACGCTGGCCGGCGATGCGGCCTTTCAAGGGAAACTGGCGTCCTGGGAGCAGCTGGCCAAACGCTACAATGCCGACAACCTCGTCGACCGGCTCCTATCGCACGTGATGCTCCAGGTACTTGATGAGAAATGGAAGGAACACCTGTTCGAGCTGGATCACTTGCGCTCGGGAATCCAGTATCGTGCCTGGGGCCAGAAGGACCCGTTGATCGAGTACAAGAAGGAGGCCTTCGACATGTTCGTGGACTTGATGGCTGAGATCAAATCCACGTTCACGGAGCGGTTCTTCAAGTTTCAGGTGCAAATCACGGGTGGGGCCCCCGATCAGCGGCCAATGCGACCGCCTCCCGAGGCGGTGGCCTCACGCGAGCCGGCCGCTGAGTCGGACCTGATGGTTCCCGGTGGAAGGCGAGGGCCGGCTGTGCCCGTGGCGGCTCCAGCCGAGGCTACTGTGGGACAGATGGTGACGAACCGAGGCGACGGAGCGGCGCCCGCACCACAGCGCCGCTCGGTCCAGAAGGTCGGTCGTAACGATCCCTGTCCATGTGGGAGCGGCAAGAAGTACAAGAAATGTCACGGTATACGGAGCTGACCCGCTCCGACGTTTCGGCACGCGTCGCAAAACCAGGGTCCTGATCCGACCGAGTGGCACGGCTATCCTCGTGTCATGCCTACACTTCGCTTAGCTGAGGTCCAGCTCAGCGAGCGGCCGCGTGAGCGGCTGTTTCGGCTCGGACCGGCGTCGTTGACGCTCGTCGAGTTGATCGCCATTCTGGTGGGAACGGGATCGACCGCGCGCGATGCGGTTGGCGTGGCCGAGGACATCCTGGCGATGGGTGGGGGGACGCTCAGAGCGCTCGCCCGACGCCCGCCAGCCGAGTTGGCGAGGGTGACGGGCATGGGGCGCGCCAAGGCGGCACGCGTTGCGGCCGCGCTCGAGGTCGCCCGGCGGCTTTCGGGTGAGA
>CAMYLY010000009.1 GCA_947259405.1 uncultured Gemmatimonadales bacterium
GTCGTTAATACGAGTGGTTGCCGTTGATATGAGTACCTTCACTGATGCGCGTGGCTGGCAAGCGTCGATGCGCGCAAGTCATTTGCAGGGACGTTAGGCGGTGCCTGGGACCAGCCCTTTTCGGCGTGCGATAGGCTCGGTGAGACGCGATGATGAGGAAGGAATACCGTTGGGCCGTCCGTGAGCGCTTCTCACGTGGTATCGCTGAGCTTCTGCCCGGCTTCGTTCCTCGGAAGGTCCGATCCCAGCTGCTGTTCGGGGACGAAACCGTTTTCGCCTGGGAGGCGGGCCAAGGGTTATTGGTGTTCGTCCTGCTCGTACCCGATGCGAAGGGCCGACAATCTTTCACGGTGGAGCTCGGTTGGTCGGTCCACAACCGCTTTCCGGAGGGATCTATCCGGCCGTCGATCATCCTCGGCCCCACCGAGGAGATTCCACCCGATCTTGAGGAGGCGATCATCCGCCTTGGGAGTCTCGTCTCACCAACTGATCTTTGGTGGGATCTTCCCGATCCGGCGTTGGAGCGGCCAGGCGACTTAGAGGCGCTGCGCGCTGGTTTGGAGCCGATCGAGCGCGACATAGCGATCGCGCATGCGGAGGCCGCCGTTTCTGCAGCTCTGGACACGCTCATGGAGAAGGGGCTGCCTCTCTTGGAATCCGTGGCAGCCGTTCACACCGGCCAAGAGGTGTCGCCGCGAGGCGACGCCTAACAAGCAGTTGCTGCTGTCGCGGCACCCGTGAGGGTCGCGCGCTTCGCTTGCGGTTGGCATAGTGGTGCACAGCAGAACTGCAAATCCGTTAGACCGACTGAGTTGTGGTTGTAGATGCGGCGCCATTTCACTTCTTGCACACCCTGTAGATGAGGTGGTCATGCAAAATCCATTCTTCCACGGCGTCGGCGGAGTTCTAAGCGCAGATATTGCGGTGCCGGACCATGAGCGGGAACTCGGTTTCTACTCGAAAGTTCTTACGACGGGACCGGCGCCGCTGTGGCGAGACGATCTGACCAACAACCAAGGTACGCCGGTCATCGGCTTGGGGGCACGTTCACCTGAGTACGAAGCCCTCCCTCTGCAATGGATGCCGCACTTCCAGGTTTCCGATGTCGCCGCGAGCGCCGCGCGTACACTCGAACTCGGAGGCCAGGAGCTGATGCACGGCAAGGGCGACGACGGGCAAAGTCAATGGGCAGTTCTGGTTGACCCCACTGGCGCTGCGTTCGGCGTAATCCCTGTCGTTGTCGATGAATCAAACGGTGCAAGTCATCTCGATAGAATTGGTTGCATCTCTTGGCTCTCGCTCGTGGTCTCGGACGTTTCCTCGGCGTGCGAATTCTACGAACAAGTTATCGGATGGTCGGCGGCGTCTGCCGCCATCGAAGGTAGACGCGAAATGCGGCGACCGGATGGTGTCGCCGCGGCGGAAATCTGCCCGATGAATGACGACACTGAGGGTATCCCTTCCGTCTGGTTACTTAGTCTGCCCGTCGACGACTTCGCGGAGAGTCTTAGACAAGTTCGCGAGGGCGGCGGTGAGATCGTTGGGGAGGTAACAGGGGCCGGACACGCCGTCATTCGGGACCCGGTCGGTGTCTACGTAGCGTTGCAGGCCAACACGTGACGCGCAGCGGCCTAAGTTGAAGTGTCTCGTTGTCCGTACTGTTCGCGCTGCTTGATGCAACACCCTTCGGTGGTGCTTTCGGAGTAGATGACGTTGCGATCACAACACTTCATGTCGGATCAGGCGCACGCCGCATCCTATGAGACCACCGCGCAGCGCTGGTTGTGGTGGCACAACCAGGTAGCGGTGCTCGTGTTGGTGGCCGTGGTAGTCCTGGCGTTGCTGGTAATGGACCACAGTGCATTCGCGGCCCGCTACGGGCCGTATGTAGGCCGGGTTTACGGCGGGGCGATCGCTCTTGCTAGCGTCGAGGTGCTCCTGTGGCACTTCTTGTACCGCCATGGCGGGACTGAAGCGCGCTGGGCCGCCGGCCTGATGGGTGCGTGGTTTGGGATTCTCATTGTGATCCAACTTGCTCGTGCTTCAATCGATGTGCCGATCAGCGTTTGGAATCTCGTTGTCGGTGGATACATGGCCCTTTCGCATGTCGGTTATGCGTTCTTCGGAAGTCGAGCACGACATTGATCCCGTTTGACGAGTGTTGTTGAGGTGAACGCGTGGCCAGTGGCGTTGATATGAGCGCACCTATAGATACGAATAGCTGGTCGGGGACCTGCACGCCTGCAGGCCGGGGACCTCGTGTCCCGACGAGTCGCGCTGGTGGGCGTTGGCGCGTGCGCGCTCACCGTCGTGGCGATGGGGTTGGTTGCCTTGGGCGTGGCTGACATGATGGTGGCAGCGCCAGTGGGCTTCGTCGCTCATGTCATGATCGGCTATCTCGGGGTCGTGATAGCTAGCCGAGGCGCGGGATCACTGATTCGCTCGGAGTGAGCCTCGTCGGACTCCACGCCCGCGGCTCTCTCTAACGGCGATTGCCACTGACGCGGCTTCGCGGGTAGGTACGCGCTTCGCGCTTGTGTCGGGAGGCCCGCGCAGCAGAATCGCGAGACGTTAGGCAGCACGACGACTTTCAGGAACTGATGCCAGGCGTATGATCAATCAACTCTTCGCGCTAATCGTGGACGAAAGCAAGTGGCTGACGGCGTCGATGGGCTTCGCGCTGCTGGCCGTCACCGTCCTGCTCTATCGGCACCGCCTTTCGAAACTCTCCACCCGACGTCGGGTTCTGGCAGCGATGAACCTGTTTTTCGGGGTGACAATCGGGACAATGGCTTTTGGCCACCTCCTAGCCGTGACTACCAAGCTCGCATTGACCACACTGGAAGGTTCTGTCCCCATGTTCTACCTGATTGGCATCGCCTTGGCCGTCCCCTCTTGGTGGCTCATCTATCACACCCGAGAGATATTGGTGTCCAGCAATGATCACGGGCGAGCGACGCTCGGTCTCAACGCGTGATTGGCGCTGTCGCTGCTCGCACTGGGGATCCAGAACCTGCCGCTCGCCGCACCGGGTTTCCTTAACATCGGGTACCATCTGCATTCTGGCCGGGTCGCGGGTTGGGCAATTGTAGGCATCGCGGTCGTTGTTAATGTGGGCCTGTTCGTTGGATCGGTGATATTCCTCGCCAGCGGCCAAAACTTCGAGCAGTTCCGCGGGATTCAATAAACCGTAGGACCCTTGGCGACCCAAGACCGCACATCGAACTTTCGGTTAGGACGGACGGAGAAACTGTGAAGCAGCACTGCAATGACCTGAAGCCGCCGTGCTGCCTCACAGGCAAATGGACTTGACGAGCGCCCCCCGAATCTTGAGGAAGTCTTTGGTACGAGCGCCTGGCATTGATATGAATCCGTTCACCACAACATGCGCCTGGCCTGCGAGCACGCTCGCAAGTCATTTGCCGAGTCGTTGGGCGGCGCGGTGACACAGATGGGAGAGTACGGCGAGTGAAGATCGGACCGTGGGCCCTTGTCTTGGCGAGTCTATGGCTAGCCCGGCCCGCTTCGGCGCAGGGGGAGTGCAGGCTCGTCGCGTTGGACATGGGCGCCGTGCATACCTGCATCGCGGGCACAGGTCCGGTGACGGTCGTTCTGGCGGCCGGTGCTGGGCAGACGTCTCGGACGTGGGCTCCACTTCGATCTAGCCTGGCAGCTGGAGCACGCGTTGTGACGTTCGACCGACCAGGGTTGGGAGAGAGCCCACCGGGCGAGTCCCCCCGCACACCGACCCAAATCGCCCGAGAGCTTCGGGCCGTTATCGAGGCTCTGAATCTGGTCGGGCCGTTGGTGCTGGTCGGGCACTCCATGGGCGGAGTTCATGTACTTCGATACGCAACACTGTATCCTGAGCAGGTAGCTGGGGTCGTGATCTTAGATACCCCCCCGCCGCATTTCGAAGAGCGGCGCCTGGCCCTTCTCACCTCCGAGGAACGAGAAGCACGCCAACAGGCCCTACGGATCGGTCTTGAACGCAGTCCCGCAGCGGTCCGGCTCGAACGTGAGGGAGCCCAGTCACCTTCGGCATGGGACTTTACTGGCTTCCCTCACACGGCTCCGCTCGTTGTGATTGTGGCGGATTCTCAGGACTTCGGAGCCCTTGGTGAACAGGAGGCGCACCGACAGCTCTGGGTCGAGGAGTCGCGCGCGTGGCTGGACCTCTCGGAAAATGCCCGTCTGAGCATCGCGGAGGGTAGTGGTCACATGGTGCACCACGATCGTCCCAGCATTGTGCTCAGTGTGGTCCGCGCGATGATGGCGCAGGGCGGGGATCGGTGAGGCTCATCGGTGCGCAGCCCAACAAGGAATTTGCTGCTGTCCGCGAAGGCTAATCGGCATCTCTGGTAACGCCTTGGTTTGCTAAGCGGGCGGGTGCGGCAGCAGAATTCCAGGACGTTGGGCCGCGGATCACATTCAGCAAAAGGGACTCTCATGAGACTTCTGCCCCTCGCTCTCTTGATCTCAGGTACGGCATCGGGCGTGGCTGTTGCTCAGAACACTGGCTCCGTTGCGGTCGATTCGGCCGCGATCATGTCAGCCGTCGAGAACTGGGAGCGAGCGTGGCAGGTTCTTGACCCCGAGCTGGCGGTTCGTGACTACGCAGTTGACGCGGACTGGACCAACGCCTTCGGGATGCGCCGGCATGGACGAGACAGTATCCAGACGCTCGTGGCGGAGGTGTTTGAGCTCCCCTTTGTGGTTGCCGGCGAGACCACCTACGAGTACCACGACCTACAGTTCCTGACATCGTCGATCGCGCTACTGCGTAGTCGTGCCATCCGAGTGGGACAACAGCTGCCGAGCGGGGAGGTGGAGGAACCGCGGCGGACGAATCACCTTCGGGTCTTCGTCAAGCGTGATGGGCAATGGCTCATCCGGAGTCACTTGATTGGGGACGAACGAACCCCTGGTCGGCCACGTTGAGAGCCGAGATCCGCTGCCTAACAGGCGTTAGGAGCTGACGGGCGCGGCGGGTGGCGTTGATATGAGCGCCCTGATAGATACGAGTAGGTCCAGCTGAGAGGGCGCGCCTGGCCGGGTGGTCGCCCGCCGCTCAAACGCAGAGCCGTTAGGCGGCAGGACGTACGCGGGGCAGATCTACCATGGCCAATTTGAACGCCTCAGACATCAAGACTTTCGTCGGGTCGAAGATCTTCGATGAGTCACGAGATTTTTATGTTGCGATGGGATGGAAGCTGAACTTCGATGCTGGCGACCTTGCGGAACTCGAGTTGGGAGGCTGCCGCTTTTATTTGCAGGCTTACTATCAGCGGCAGTGGTGCGAGAACTGCATGCTGCACATAACCGTGGAGGACGCGGAGGCCTGGTACAGGCACGCCTTAGCTGTTTTAGAAGCGAGATCGTACGGAGCGGCGCGCGCCCAAGCACCCCGGAAACAGCGTTATGGGGCTCTGGTCACCCATGTCTGGGATCCAGCCGGCGTCCTGTTGCACTTTGCCCAGCCTCTCGGAGAAACATAGTGCGCATGCCAACTCCACCGGCTACTGGTTGCTGCCGGTTAACAGGCAAATGCACCTGCCGGGGCGCGTACGTTGATTAAGGAATACAGCCTTTATGCGCAAGCCGGCGATTGTGCACGTTTAAGTCAACCATAGCAGCCTGCGGCGGGTCGCCCGCAGGTGATTTGCAGGGACGGTAGGCGGCGCAGGAGTCAGGGGAAGAGAAGCTGTGGCAACATCTTGCAGATCATGGTGGCGTAATTGTGCCCTGGAAGCTGATTCCGAGATTCTGGCCATCGACAGGATGGAGGAACATGTCGCCCCCGTCGGTCCAGACGTATCGAGGGTGCGCGAGCTCATTTCGAGTCTCGAATTGTGCCATCACAAAGCCGATCGATGGGTCTACAACATCATTGCGGCAATCGGTGCAGGAGAAACGCCAAAGGGGCTAGGCACACGTTCGCCTGTTCAGCAACACCCTGCCGAACAAGTGTGGCAAAATGCCTGCGCGTCCCTCTCGGCGTGGTGTGCGGGATGTCCAAGCACAAAGGTCGATTTGTCTATCGACACCGTTCCAGCTTCTCGACTCCTTGCTTGCCTTGGGGATCGCTCACCGTTGAAGGAGTGGCAGGTCCAGAGGGTGATTGAGAAAGTCCGAAGTGCAATCCATTGGCCGCAATCCTGTAACGATCCAACGGCACAGTACGTGTGGATTCTCCTGAACGAAGACGAATATGATGTTGCTTACCGCAACCGGTGCCCCGAACACTACAAGGAACACGAAGATTTCTGGCTGGCAACGGTTCGGACCATCATTCATGACACTGAGAATGGCGATAAGGCAGATCTTTCGTTGGGCCTCGCCATCGACATGCTTATGCCCTGCCACTGGAGGTTTGTGGAGAATCTCGGGATTGTTCTTGAGGCGATTGGTGGGAAGCTGAATCCGGAGAAGCCGTTTGCAGCGTGTGGCAGGAACATAACCCTGCTACCGATTCGCCGCCGGATGGAAATTGTGTCCAACACTCTGAATGCCTTCTGCAACGACGCGGCGTCAAACGAGGAGGTGGACAGGGATCTACTCGAGTTGCTTGGAAAGCCAACGCAAGCGAAAAAGTGGCTTGCCGCTTCCTTGGAGAAGACAATAGGGCTTCAGTTGAACCCGCCGGCCGAACTACGGGCGATGTCTGCCCTGGCCGGGCCTGACTGGATAAGGCAATGAGGATCCTCGGAAGCGCTCCAGAACCTCCTGTTCATGGTGTCCGTGGCATTGATCGTCTCTACGGTGGCACGTGCCTGGCGAATGAGCGCCGCCTAACAGGCAAATGAAGCTGCCGAACGCTGGGGGGCAATCGGTTTGATTGCATGGTGAACACACCGTGGACAAAACCTTTCAAGGTGCTGGAGAGCTTGCGTTCGCAGCTTGTTTGCAGGGTCGTTGGGAAGCGGCCCGCGTGGGCAGCATCATAACATCACGCCCCAAGGAGCATTGGCCTCCGAGGATCTGTATGCTCCGCCCGATTCTACTGCTCTTGATCCTCGTCGTGGGTTGCGGTCCGGCGGCCGAGATACCTGCAGGCGCGGAAGCACCCGATGGCACGGTCAGAGTCCCCGGCGGTCGATTCCTCATGGGCACCGACTCTACGGATCTACCGCAGATCATGGAGCGGTTCGGGATTACGCGCATCGAGATGCTGCTGCCCGAGCTCCCCCAGCATTTGATTGAGGTGGACGAGTTCTTCCTCGATCAGACCGACGTTACGAATGCTCAGTTCTTCCAATTCGTGCAGAGCAACCCGCAGTGGAGTCGGACAGCCGCTGACGCTGCTCGGCACAACGGTCGGTACTTGGAGCACTGGAGCCCAGAAGGACCACGTGAGACCGACCTCGATCGACCCGTGACCTATGTCACCTGGTATGCAGCCAAGGGCTACTGCGAATGGTTGGGTAGAAGGTTGCCCACTGAAGCCGAATGGGAGTACGCAGCAGGAGGGGGAGATCCAAGTAGGATCTTCCCATGGGGCACTTCCCCGCCGTCGAACGACGTGGTGACGTGGAGCGGCAGCGGCCGCGAAGAGCCTGATCCCGTAGCTTCACATCCGCCGAACGCACTCGCCCTCTATGACATGGCGGGCAACGTCTGGAAGTTCCTAGCCGACGTGTGGCGTGATTCCTATCACGAGCCACAGCTGTCGGGCTTGCCTCCCCCAGACACTCGAGCTGTCGACACCCGGTACGTCGTGCGCGGAGGAAGCTATGGCGCAAGCGCCGTCAACATGCGCATCCGGTACAGGGATAGCCACCGTGCTAATGACGCGCGGGAGATGGTTGGCTTTCGCTGCGCGAGCTCGAACTCGACGGAAGAGGCGACCGTCTACGCGTTCGAGTTCCGTCCGGTCGCGGAGAGCGGCCCGGCCTAAATTGTCACTTCGGTCCGGCGCTTCGACTACCGGCTATCGCAGGGTCGAGGCCGTCGTCAGCGGATTCACCACGTCGAGGTGACTCAGAAGCACGAGCTCCCCAGTCGTGGCGACGTCGGTGTAGTCGTACTGGTCGAGGCCGTCGGGACCGACCACGATTGCCAACGGCGGAATGAGTATGACATCGTACGTCTCGTTGCTCGTTTCGAATGCGATCAGGTCAATGTTCATGGGGTCGGTCGCGTCGTATACCTTGAGCCCGGCGACGCCGTCGCACACGAACAATGTGGCGCCGTCAATCCCCAGACCGAAGGGTCCCTGCATCGCGTAGCTCTCGACCATCAGCGGATTCGTGAGGTCGCTAATGTCAAGGATGTCGAGTCGATTCACGCCTCCCCCGCAGAAGCTCTCCGCCCTCAGTGTCACGTAGGCATAGTCGCCTTGGGCCACCACGGGATCGCAGCTGGTGACGTGTGCAAACGCGGAGAGCTGCTTCGGGTTCTCAGGGTCGGTATTGTCGTATATGAACATCCCCGTGGTGGATCCAATGAACAGGTAGTCCCCGTACGGAAAGATCGTTTCGATACCCCAGCCGACGTCGACCGTGCTCCAGAGACTTGGATTGACGGGATCGTCAATCCGCACGAGCTGGATGTATGAATCGTGGAGGGCGTACAAGAAGGGGTCGACAATGGTGAACCGGGCCATCGATCCGCCGGTGCCGGTCGCGCTCGTGGGGGCCGCCGCCCTATCGGCCGCGTTCTGATTGACGACATCAAGGATGAAATTCGTGGGCACGCGCTCGGTTCCCGTCTGCTCCCATCCCACGACGACGCCGATGCGCTCATCGGGAGCCTCGACTTGACTGCCGGCGACGAAATCTTCCGCGATCCAGGGCGATGGGGTCATATACGGAAAGGCGTCTTCGATCCGTGCGACCTCAACGGCATTCAACACGTCGGCGATATCAACGGCGACGAGGTCCACATAGCTGTCGGCGTACAGGGTGGTGCCCTTTATCGCCATGTCGACGTTGCCGGGGATCGGGATGAAGGCAATCTTCTGCGGCGAGGATGGGTCGGTGTTGTCGATGACGTGGATCCCATCGTAGAGCTCGTTGACGTAGATGTAGCTGTCTTTGACGTAGATCTTGCCGGTGGTGCCGATATCTACGGGGTCCACCGCCATGACCGGCGTTCGGAGCTCCGCGTAACTGAGGTAGATCGGCGAGAACACCGGTACACGCTCGTAACTCGTGCAACCGGTAACCACGGACACTGTTGCCGCTACTGTCACAACCGCGGCAAAGACGGGCGACGCCCAAAGGGCTTTTCGCATTTTCGCATGTTCCATTGTCACGCCTCCTGGCTTTCCGGAGTGACCCGAAGCCTGCTAGTCGGCTCCCGAAGAAGCCTCTCGCAGCCCGTATCACGGCTCATGCAGCAAGCTAGCAAGCTTCGGGTCACTGTGGTTGGTCTCATGAGTGGGACGCTCCATTGTGGAATACCCCGGATCCCTGCTCCGCGTCACACAGAGCAGGCCGGCGATCCGCCTTCGTTGCAGACACTCACGTGCCCCATCTCACCGGAGATCATCTCAGCAGCGGCAGGGGATCGGTATGATGCTCTTGAACGCCTTGGTACGACTGGGCCCGGGATGCCAGCGCCCGCCACGTCGTCCTCCGGGTCACGTCTGGTGACACGGCGGCGTGGCACCTTTATCTCAAGGCTGGTTTTCGCCCATGTTCGGAGCCGGAGCCGCTGCGGCCCGGCTCGCAGACATTGACACAGCCAATGCAGCTGGATCTAAACCCCGCAGTCTAAGGGCCGCGAGCTGCCGCGCCCTACCGCGACCGCGCACCCAGTGCGATTTTCGATGTGCGCGACGGTAGGGACTCTTCGTTACCATGAGACCGCTGCGAGCACCCTAAACGAGGGGCCAATCGACCCTTCTTCATTTGTTCCCGGGAGTACGCTGTGAGAGCTACAGGAACCGCGCTTTGCTTGACCCTCCTCCTGGCCACGGGGCTCGACGCCCAGCAGGCCACTCGCACCGAGCCCGTCGCGGCTATGCGGGACAACGGAACCGGATACCACGCCCTCGTGGGCGCGCGTGTCGTCACGGCTCCGGGACAGGTCATCGACAACGCCACGATCGTGATCCGGAACGGGCTGATTCAGTCCGTCGGCCGGAACCAGGATGCACCGGCCGGCGCCCGTGTCTGGGATCTGACGGGTCACACCATCTACGCCGGCTTCATCGATGCGCACGCCAACCTCGGCATGGACTCCGTCCCCGAGGGTGGTGACGTCGGGCCGACGCACTGGAATCCGCAGGTGCGGGCGTGGTTCAGCACCACCGACAACCTCCAGGACGACGAGGAACGGCGGCAGGCGGTTCGGTCGCAGGGCTTCGGAACTGCGCTCGTGGTGCCCAAGCAGGGCATCTTCCGCGGCATGGCCTCGGTGGTCAATCTCGGGGACGCGGGTGTCCGTGACCGCGTGCTCCGTCCGGACCTCGCCCAGTCGATGGGGTTCCAGCGGTCGGGGGACCTGGGCGACGAGCGGTATCCCAACTCCGCGATGGGTGTGATCGCACTCATGAAGCAGACCTTCATGGATGCAGACTGGTACAAGCGCGCGTGGGAAGCCTATGAGGCGAGCGGCCGGGCCTTCCTGCCGCCGGAGACGAGCGCGGCGCTCGAGGCGCTCGAACGGGTCATCCAGGGTCAGCAACCCGTACTCTTCGAGAGTCGGAGGGAAGAGGACTACCTGCGCGGCCACCGCGTCGCGTCTGCCTTTGGCCTCACACCCTGGTTTCGCGGCAGCGGCCACGAGTACCGGCTCGTGGACGTCCTACAGGGGCGCACCGATCCTCTCATTGTGCCGGTGAATTTCCCGGACGCCCCTGATGTGGACGATCCCGAAGCGGCGTTGAACGCCAGCCTCGCCGAGCTGCGGCACTGGTACCTCGCACCCGCCAATCCGGCGACGCTCGCGAACGCCGGAATCGATTTTGCGATCACTACGGACGGGTTGAGTGCCATCGACGATTTCCTTCCGAACCTACGCATCGCCGTCGCGCGTGGGCTTTCCTCCGAGGACGCACTCGCTTCGCTGACGACGACCCCGGCCGGGTGGCTCGGGATCGATCGCACGCACGGGACGATCGAGGAGGGCAAGGTGGCCAACCTCGTGGTGAGTGAGGGCGATCTCTTCACCGAGGAAGCCACGGTACGGGATGTGTGGGTCCATGGGGTGGTGTACGGTGTCACCCGGGCCGCGCAGATCGACCCGCGCGGGACCTGGATGATCTCTTCCAGTGATCGAGGTGGCTTCGAGGCGCAGTTGCGACTCGAAGGCACGCTGAACCGGCTTCGCGGCTATATCGACGTCGCGCCGGGTGGGCGCGTTGAGGAAGGGGTACGAGTCGATATCGAGTCGGCCTCGGTGGTGACCGAGACCGGTCGCATCGAGGTTCGCTTCGACGGTGAGTTTCTAGGATTCGAGGGCACCGCACTCCTCGCCGGGTCGGTCAGCGGTGACGAGTTCTACGGATGGTCCTCCCTTCCGAATGGCGCGAGCCCGTCGTTCCGAGGCACGCGCACTGAACCCTTCGAGGGCCCCAGTGGTAGCACCGTGGCCTCCGAGGTGCCGGAGGTCGACCTGCCCTTCATCCGGCCCGCGATGGAGTACGGCGTGAGTTCCCTGCCCGACCAACCCAACGCCGTCGTCGTCCGGAACGCGACGGTTTGGACGCAGGGACCGCAGGGCCGCCTGGAGAACGCCGACCTCCTGGTCCGCGACGGACAGATCGTGGAAGTTGGAACGAACCTCAATGCACCGGGAGGCGCGGTGGAGATCGACGGAACGGGGAAGCACGTCACGCCCGGAATGATCGACCCCCACATCCACTCCGGCGTGAGCAGCGTGAACGAGACCGGCGCGACCATCGTTCCCGAAGTGCAGATGGGGGACGTGATCACGCACAACAATGTCTGGATGTACCGCCAGGTGGCGGGTGGCCTCACCAGTGCCCAGATCAAGCACGGCTCCGCCAACCCCATCGGTGGTGAGGGCATCGTCGTGAAGATGCGCTGGGGCGGGCTTCCCGACGAAATCAAGTTCGAGGGAGCGGCCCGACTGGTGAAGTTCGCCTTGGGGGAGAATCCGAAGCGCTGTTGCTTCGAGGGCCGTTATCCGGACACACGGATGGGGACCCAGTCCATCATCCGCGATCACTTCATGGCCGCGCGCGACTACGAGCGCGAGTGGCAGCGCTGGGAGGCGACCAGCGAGGGTCTGCCACCGCGCCGTGACCTCCGCATGGAAGCCCTCCTCGACATCCTGAACCAAGAGCTGTTGATCTCGTCGCACGGGTATCGGGCCGACGGATACCTCGCCCTGGTGCGCCTCGCCGAGGAGTTCGGCTTCCGGGTCCACACCCTGCAGCACGCGGTTGAAGCGTACAAGCTGGCGCCAGAGCTCGCCGAGTCCGGCGTCGCGGCGGCGGTGTGGAGCGACTGGGGAGCTTTCAAGATCGAGGCGTACGACGCCACGAAGTACAACGCCCGGATCCTGATGGAGGCGGGCGTGACGGTGTCGCTCCACTCGGACAATGCGCAGATTGCCAGCCGGATGAACTGGGAGGCCGGGAAGCTCCTACGCACCGGCCTCACCGAAGAACAGGCGCTCACCACCGTTACCATCAACGCGGCCCGAGTGCTCGCGATCGACGACCGTGTCGGTTCGTTGGAACGCGGAAAGGACGCGGACTTCGTGGTCTGGAGCGGGAACCCGCTCTCGCAGTTCACTCGAGCGGAGCAAACCTGGATCGACGGCCGGCGGTACTTCTCCCTCGAGGAGGATGCCGCACGGCGCGAGCAGATGCAGCACGAACGTCAGCAGCTCATTCAGGCCGTGCTCGCGGTCAGTGAAGATGACCAGAACGGCGGGCGACGTGGGAGGGGAACCGAGCAATGATCACGACAACCAGCGAGCGACACATCATGACCTCAGGAAGAACCCGATTGCGAGCAGTGGCCCGGAGCATCACCGCCATCGGCGCGGTGCTGGCCCTCGCCGTCGTCGTAGCGCCGAGCCCATCGGCTGCCCAGGTGAGAATGACGGTGCCGACGCAGTCGGAACCGATCGCCCTTCGGGGTGCGACGATCCATACCGTGACGAACGGCGTGATCGAAAATGGCACCATCGTGTTCGACAACGGGGTGATCACGGCGGTCGGTGCCGACGTGACGATTCCGTCGGGAGCTCGCGTCATCGACGTGAGCGGCAAACATATCTACCCCGGAATGGTGGACGCTTACACGACGGTGGGCATCTCGGAGATCGGTGCCGTCGACATGTCGAACGACGTGCGGGAGGTCGGTGACTTCAATCCCAACATCCGCGCCGAGCTGGGCGTGAATGCCGAAAGTCGGCATATCGGGACCAGCCGCTCGGCCGGGGTTCTCACGGCGTTGACCACGCCGGCAGGCGGGCTCATCTCGGGGATGTCCTCGGCGATGGCGCTCGAGGGCTGGACCTGGGAGGAGATGTCCCTGGAAGGTGCTGCGGCACTGAACGTGAACTGGCCCGATCCTAACCCGCGTCGGCGAGGATTTGGAGGGTTCGGAGGCTTCGGACAGAATCAGGGTGAGCGACCGACCTACGCTGAGCGCGTGCAGCAGCTCAAGGACTTCTTCGCGGAAGCCCGCGCGTATCGCGATGCCGTCGAGGCTGGCGAGGAGGTCCTGACCGACTCACGCTACGATGCGATGATCCCCGCCCTCAACGGAGACATCCCCGTCGTCGTGGCGGCCAACGGGATCGCGCAGATCAACGACGCCATCACCTGGGCCACAGCGGAAGGACTCCGGTTGGTCATCCGCGGCGGTAACGACGCGATCCATGTGGCCGACCGCCTCGTGGCGGAGCAAATCCCCGTCATCCTGACTTCGACGATGGCTGCGCCGGGCCGGGCTCACGAAGGGTACGACGGGGCCTATCGGCGTGCCGCAGATCTGTACGAGGCCGGCGTGAAGTTCGCGATCTCCGGCGGGTCGGGCGCGCTCTACACCGATCGTCTCGGGTACGAGGCGGGCGTCGCCGTGGCCTTTGGGCTCCCGGAGGAGGAGGCCGTCAAGGCGGTCACGATCAACGCGGCGGAGTTCATGGGCCTCGACGACCGGGTTGGATCGCTCGAGCCAGGCAAGCAGGCCACGCTGTTGATCACAACCGGCACACCGATCGACATGACCAGCAATATCGAGCAGGCCTACATCCAGGGACGTGAGCTCGATATGAACGACATCCAGAAGCACTTCTTCGAGAAGTACATGATCAAGATCCAGCAGCGGCTTCGGATCGTGATGTAAGACCGTTCGCGCTTGAGCCTAGTGGAACCTGATCCTTCTGAGAAGAACTCAGCTGTGGGTACAGCTGTCGGCCTGGGGGCCGCCTTTGGTGCGGCCTTCGGTGCGGCCCTTGGAGACGTCGCCATTGGGGTAGCGCTCGGAGTCGCACTGGGCGCGGCGTTCGGGGCGGCGTTCGGGGCGGCGTTCGGCTCCAAGAAGGAGTAGCGCGCGGCTTCATTTGGAACCTCTTGCCATCGTCACAGCGTTCTTAGCCGCTCTGATTGTTTTGGGACGAGGCGGTCTTGTCGTTGCCCCACGGGCAACAGTGAATCTTTACCTACGCCTCTTTTCAAGTCCCATGCGACTCAGGGCCCTAGGCCTAGCCGGGCTCGTCCTGGTTGCCGCTCCCTTGATAATCACGGCCCGGCAAGCCCCTATCGGCGTACAGGAAACAGCCAGTTTGCTCGAGGTCCTCGGCTGGATCGCGGCCACAGGTGGCGTATTGCTCATTGCTGCACCCGGGGCCTTACAACGTCTCGCACCTCTCATCGTTGGAGCGCCGGACTTAGTACTGAGGGTCTTTGGCGTACTCGCCGTGGCCTTCGGTCTCCTCCTCGGTTGGGTAGCGTTCTTTGTTCTATAAGCACCGGCAGGCGTATGCCCTGCCCATCCTCTCCTGCGGGATGGCACTCGCCTGCGTGCCCGACGACGGGCCCCAGGGACGGTCGTCCCCAATGGAGCCAGCGGTCGTCTTGCTCTCCGCACACGACTATCGCTTCGATGCCCCCGACACGATCGTGGTCGGCTACACCTCCTTCCGGTTCGTCAACGAGAGCGATCAGTTACATATGGCGCATCTCCTCATGCTCGACTCGGGTCGGACCGTTCACGAGTTGCTTGACGCATATGGCGCAGGCGATCCCTCGGCACGCACCGTACGACCGACATTCACAGACTTCGTGAAACGCGTTCCGTGGGCACGACGGTTCGGTGGTCCGGCGGCCGATGCGCACGCAACGTCGGCGGAGGTGATACAGCACCTCCCCGCCGGCCGCTACGCTTGGATCTGCCTCAGGAGCACGATCGACGGCGTTTCGCACTTCAGCCGTGGCATGACACACCCCTTCGTGGTTCGTCCTACTGAGGATACGGCGCAACCGGCGATGGGGCACGAAGCCGAAGTGGTCATTCGGTTAACCGACTACGCGTTCGCAGTCAGTAGTCCGCTTACCGTCGGACGAACCACGATTCGCGTTGAGAACATCGGCCCGGAGCCTCATGAGCTTGCACTCCTGAAACTCGAGCCCGGGAAGACAATGGCGGACTTTCTGTCGTACCTGGACGATCCCCAAGGGCCGGCCCCCGCCAGTCGAGTAGCCGGGGTGACGGCACTCGATCCCACGCTCGAGGCATACCTCGATGTCGACCTGACCCGCGGCGACTACGTGCTCGCATGCTTCATTTCGGCGCCGGACGGCCGTTCGCACATCGCACATGGGATGATTCGGCACATCCATGTCGCGTGACAGGTGCATACCATGGCAGCCGCCGCCTTCGGGTTCCAAAGGCCGAGGGCCGCATGTATCATGAGAGCCACGAGTGGGCGCTTCGTCGCGACTTCGACGTTGGCGCGTCGTAACACGCCAATGCACCTGTCGGGCGCGCTCGCTTCAAAGGACGGTATTGATATGAGTGCGCCACTCACGGCTGAGCGGCAAGTCGTTAGGCGGCTGATAACACGAGATTCAGTACCACTATCGGAGTTGACATGGCCCATTACGTTGATGGATTCGTCTTTCCCGTTCCGCGCGATCGTCTAAGCGAATACAAGCGTGTTGCGGAAGCGGCTGCAGAGATCTGGAAGGAACATGGCGCACTCGACTACTGCGAATATGTCGGTGACGATTTGAAACTGAAGGGAACGCGCTCGTTCACCGATCTCGTCGCTGCGACGGAGGATGAAACCATCGTGTTCGGCTGGGTGGTGTTCGATTCTCGTGAGGCACGTGATCTGGCAAACGAGAAGGTAGCGGCCGACCCAAGGATGGCGGATTTGATCGAGTCATCGAATTCAGGTTTTGATGCTAAACGGATGGCGTACGGTGGGTTCGAGTCGCTCGTCTGATCGTCGCTCAATCCACGCCGCCTAACAAGCCGTTAGGTGGCGCGGGGCGGGATCGAGAAGCAGATGACTATGGATGGTGTGCCCCCGGATCGCGACGAGCTCCAAAACGAATTCGATCGAGCGGTCACCGATCAGATCGCGCTGGCTGACCGCGCTCTCTCACGTAATCGATGATGGTCTGTGCAGCGTTAACCCGAGCGTCCGATGACCGCCAGAGGAGTCTCCGAGCTGACTCACCGTTCACTCACGCACTGCCGGAGGTGCACGTCGATCCGGCAGATGTGTTCGGAGAGCCACCGGTCTACCGCATCGACGAACTTGCGAGCATCGACCGGGTCGTAGCCGGTCCGCTCGTAACGTTGCCGAAAGTCGGACAGGACCTCCACGAACTTTCCGTGGGCCTCTTTGTTTTCCTGTGCAACAGGGCACCGATGTTCCTCCATGCAGCGTTCCTCGAAGCCGAAGTGGTGCCGGCAGTAGGAGTCCATGATGTCGAGCACCATGTCATAGGTTCCCCCCTGCCCAACGTCGAGGCATTCTCGAAAGTCCTCTGCCATCTTGAAGATCATCTTGTGCTGCTCGTCGAGGCGTGCAACGCCCGTAGCGTACTGATCAGACCACCTCATCGTGGGCTCCTTGGATTTCCCTCAGTCATATGTACCGAACGGATTCCACCTCGTTACTGCTTTGTATTCAACTGACGAGGAATTCTGCAGCTAATGCAGTGTGGGCGCCAGTCCGGACGACGATGGTGTAACCCATGTTCTGCCATGGGGTGCGTTGGGAGTGGGGAATTCCGGCAGACGCGCCGGAGGACCTCGCGAGCCCGCGATGATACGTGATATCCTTGAGTAGTGTACGGACTGCTGCCCCTGTCTTCCTTCCTGTACTTCGACCGGCAGCGGCCGAACCTGTCTGCAGACCGTGGCTTCATAGACCACGGCGGTGGTAGCCCCTCAATGGCGGAGGAGCCGTGTCCCAACTTCAACGAATACCTGTATGGTTTTGATGGCCGGTGCGCGGGCTAGATGAACATCCGCCGTCTCCTGGATACCAGCGCCGTGCTCCTGGCGATTGCACCTCTCTTCACTGAGACCGTGCGGGCGCAGGCCCCGTGGTGGCTCGATTCACTCGCCTACTCATCTGCGGAGCTCTCCCCGATTCGCGTGGGCACCGACGGGTTCCCGTATGTGCGCGTCCGAGTCGACACCACAGAACTGTGGCTCCTCTTCGATACCGGCAACATGGTCGGGCTCACGGTGGCAACGCAGCACTACGACCGCCTCGAGCTGCCGGTGACAGGAACCGTCCGCCGGCGAAGCTCTTCGGGCGAGTTCGTTGGGGAGTTCCGCGTTGGTCAGGCCGAGCGAGTCGAGGTCCTAGGGCATACGGCGAGTGGGGTGGCAATCCGGGAGTTTGCGCACCCTCGGCTGACGGGACTCTTTGGACCCGACGATCTTCCCGGCAGCCGGTTCACACTGGACTACAGAAGGCAACTGATCGCTGCAGCCAACTCGACTTTGGCATTGGGCGCGGCGAGTAGAGCACAACGGTTGATCCGCTCGACACGACACCCCCGGTTAATTGTGGTCGAGGGGCGGTTTCGCGGACGGCGCGTCTTGATTGAGCTGGACACGGGCAAGAGCCGCACCGTCGTTGATCCAGCGTGGGCGCGTAGTGTAGGCCTCGCGGTAGGCCAAACGGACACTGTTGCCGTCGGAGAGATCGAGTTGGGAGGGGCAGTGTTCCACGTGAGCGACGCGAAGCCCGTCGGGCTCGGCGGGATCGACCCGAGTTTGCCGGCGCCACTTGTGCTGAGCCTGGGCTCTGACTCGCTGTCTCGCTTCATCCTGACTGTTGACTATGCCCGTGGGCTCGTGCTGCTATGGGAAGCAGAGTGACACGAGCGCCGTTTCACACGCGTTAGGAGCTGACAGACACGGGCGGTTTTGACGGAAGGCGTTGCTATGGGCGCAACCCAGCCTCATCGTTACGGTGGGGAAGCCACCCGCCCTGCGGGCGGGTTGTTTGCAGCTCAAACGCAGGGACGTTAGGCGGCTGCCGGAAGAATTGGAGCAAGCGACTATGCTCTCGCCCGTTGAGGCACGTCGAGTCTACGATCGAATCGGATCGCTTCAGGATTCTCAGGCGTTCTACGAAGATCGCGCTACCGAGTTGCTTCTGCGCAACGGGGCCTTCGGATCGGCGGAGGCCGTGTTCGAGTTTGGCTGCGGGACCGGGCGCTTTGCGCTGCGGCTATTCACGGAGTGCCTTCAGCCGGAGGCCCGGTATCGTGGAGTAGACGTGAGTCCGAAGATGGTCCATCTGGCACGGCAGCGCCTTGCCCGGTACTCGGCCCGCGCCGCGGTGCTCCTTACCGAGGGTGGCCCTCCCGTCGGCGAGGCAGAGGGCTCCTGTGATCGCTTCCTCTCCAATTACGTCTTCGACCTGCTCTCGGAAGAGGACATCCGATCGACCTTGCGAGAAGCTCGGCGTATGCTCCGTCCGGACGGCTTGGTGTGCCTCACAGGCCTTTCGACGGGTGTTGGTCCGCTTTCACGGGCGGTGGCCGGGGTGTTGAGCTGGGTTCAGGTTCATCGACCATCCGCGGTTGGCGGTTGCAGGCCCATCGATCTGCTACCCTTCCTACGTGGATCCGACTGGGATGTTCGCTTCCACCAGAAAGTGGTAGCGTTCACCATCACGTCGGAGGCACTTGTCGCCCAACGGTGCTGATCGGTCAGCCGCCTAACAGGCAAATGGACTTGGCGAGCGTCGCACGTATTGTAAGGAATACACAGCATACTCGCTTTCCCCTTCGGAGTCTTACAGGATCGCGATTTGCGGGTGCGCGTGCGCATTCCTATCGTTCAACGCGACACCGGCGCACACCCTCAAAAGCGGGAGGCTCCATGCGTTCTCACATTCTCGTGACGGTCTTTCTCGTTGGCTGTGCTGGAGGGACGTCCTTCCCGGCCGTTGATGTCGAAGCGGACAAGGCCGCCATCCGTGCCCAGATCGCCGATGCCGTCGCAGCTCACAATGCGGCTGATGCCGAGGCGTGGGCGAACGTATCGGCAGAGGACATCGTTTTCATGGTCGACGGCGGCCCGAGCATCTCCGGGCGTGCCGCGATAACCGACTGGATCAGAGAGTTCTACGCGGCCAACAGAGTGTCGGACATGACAGCGGAAGCTCTGGAGATCGAGATTGCAGGTGACTGGGCGTATTCGCGAGACCACGTCTCCGCTATGCTCACCCCCCCTGCTGGTGGCGAGCCGGTGCGTCTGGACGTGAAAGAAATCGTGATTTGGCGGCGGCAGGCTGACGGAACGTGGCGTGCTTGGCGGAGCATCTTCAATTCCAATACTCCGCCCGAGGTCCCGTAGCTGTAACCGGAGCGCCCAGGCACGGCGAACCGTCTCTCAGATCCGTCGCGCTCTTTCGTCTCGAGAAGGCATGCGGTGCGTCCCGGTGGGCAGGCCGACGTCGCTGGGCATGTGGCGTCCCACGGGTGTATGGTTGCTTGCCGGCGATTGTGCACGTTTAAGTCAACCATAGCAGCCTGCGGCTGCCCGCCTGGTGGCGGGTCGCCCGCTGGTGATTCGCAGGGCGTTAGATAGACGAGCGACATATGGCTGGTGTTAAGCGAGTAGACTTGGGACCGCGGGGCAAGGCGGTCACGTGGGTTGCAGCCGTCGTCTTGGCAATTGGCGCCGTCGTAGCGGCTGTGCTCCGCTCTTGGGTCGGTGCCGGCGCGGCGGTCTTCCTGGCTGCGCTATTTAGGTACGTCGGCTGGCTCGGCGTTCACAAGGCCGATGGCGAGCCACACCGATCGTTCCGTCATAGCGACGGCGATCACGACGCCACCGAATCTGGGTAGTGGGTTCCGCTGTTGCTGCCTAACAAGGACCTGAAAGCTTGCGGCGTGGCCGCGCAACAGAATCGCGTGACGTTAGGCGGACAAGACCGAAGAGCGACTGATGACACCTGATCGCAAACCGTCGTGGATCCTCGTCCCGCTGGGGCTGCTGGGTGGCCTGGCCCTCATCGTTTTCATTTCTCTCGTCGCGTATCGGCCAGACCGTCCTGTCGCCACGATCGTCCCGGGATCTTCGTCGGGCCCGGCGTTCGTGGTGCAGATCATCCGGCCGCGCCTCGGCCTGCCGCTCGGCGGGATCCTTCCGCCACAGCTCTTTGGGCTCGAGGCGCACTTGGGGTTCGACTCGCAGAGCGCTGGCGCCTCCATCGGCAGCGTCGACCCCAGGCGCATCGCGCTCGGTGCCGACAACTGGGAGCTGGTCCTCGTTCTCGACGGCGACGGGCGGGTGTCGACCGAGACCCGGGTGGCCTTCGAACTCATGTTCGAGGGGCGCCTCATTGGTATGCAGTGCCAGCCCGCCGATCCGGCCATCGGCACCCTGACCGTCAGTGCGCTGGCTGAGACAGGAGAACTCAGCGGCCGCTTCGACATCGAGGTCCGCAACTGCGAGAATGCCGAGACGGGAGAGCCCCTTACTTGGCCGACGACGCCCCTCGTCCTCCACGGAAGCTTCGACCGGCTCCCGCTCAACAACTGAGCGAAGCGACGCCGAGCCTCTGGCGAGCAGCCTTTGCACCGAGCGGCGAGTAGTCAGCTTTACCGGTAGCCTAGTGCTAGGTGGATTCTTCCTCACACCGGGCACCGCCTGACACACTGCGGATCTGGTGTCCGCGTTTCTTCACAAGAAAGGGTGTGATTGAAATGAAGCCGATTGTTCCCGTGCTGGTCGCTCTCGTCCTGGTCAACTCCGCACCGGTATCGGCGCAGAGTTCCACTACGCCGCGGGATAGGGACGCGGAACAGGAAATACTGGATCTTTCGAGGATGAAGTGGCGCTGGATGGCAGAGCAAAACGCGGACACGCTTGCTGCACTGTTCCACGAAAAGGCGCGATTTGTCCACATGAGCGGCACCTGGGGGACGGCCGCGGAGATCGAGATAATCAGAAGCGGGAGCATCCACTACAAGCACGCCGATGTCCACGAAGTTGTCGTAGAAGTTATTGACGACACTGCCATCCTGTGGAACCGCATTACTCTCGTGGCTGTGGTGCGAGGCAATGAGGTAACGAACCAGTTTACGGTTACCGAGGTCTACAAGAGGCAAGCGGATGGGTGGAAGATGTTGGCCATGACGTTTAGCAGCGTGCGAAGCGAGCATCGCATTGAGCGCTAAGGGTTGTCAGCTCTTGCCCATCGTGGTCGTTGCCGATGGCTTGCTCAGGTCGTCGCGCCCGAGTCGCCGCAGTGGCTTGCATCGTGCTGGTGACCCTGTCGCCGCCTAACGCACGTTAGGCGGACAGCTCCGAACCCATGAGCAAGATCTTCTTCTACGGCCTGTTCATGGATCGGTCTCTTCTCACTGAGAAGGGTCTTCACCCAGAGATTATCGGGTCAGCAGTGCTACCCGACTACCGCATCCACATCGGCGAGCGAGCAACATTGCTGCGATCCGCTTCGAGTCGCGCCTATGGAATCGTGATGGAGCTCGCCGACCATGAAGCTCGCGCGCTCTACTCGGAACCGAGTGTTCGCGAGTACATACGAGAACGTGTACGGGTGGAGCTGTTGGACACAAGCGAAGCTGTCGAGGCGTACTGCTACAACCTGCCGCACGAGTTGGGCCTAGCCGGGGCGAATCCCGCGTACGCGACCGAGCTATCACAGTTGGTTGAGACGCTGCAGTTCGATTCAGCATACGTGGAAGAAATCGCTGCGTTTGGCAAGGTGTCGTAGTTTCGTATCTGCGGCCCCTCGAGAACCTCAAATGGTGGAGAAGTCGATGAGGCGACCTTCTGCCCGATCCGTTTGGATGACCCTCGCACTGGCCGGGTGTGCCGACGAGGACGCACCGTATCTTGAGGAAGTCGTCGATACGAGCAGCAGGTATTGATATGAGTGCCACACTAGTGCCACTGAACCACAACCTGCGGGGTTCTTCACAGCGAAATGCGCCCGCACTTTGGAACCGTGAGGACGAGGCAAATGAATGGGAAAAATGAAACCGGTTGCTGTCCACGATTCAACCCTGCGCGATGGGACGACCAAGAGATCAGTTGGCAAGACAAGCTCTTCGTACGAGACCGGGTACGGAGCCTGTTTCACGTGCCTCTGAACTTCGGCCGTGTGATGCAGAGGAACATGCAGGGTATCGAGGCTGCGGGCGCCTTGGATCCTGACCATCTGATGCTCAGCGACGAGAACTCCCTCTGGGGTGCCGACGTGTACATCGCTGTGTCAAAGGAAATTCCGGGCGCACAGATGGAACGCATTTCCGGTGTCTTCTTCACCAAAGCCTTCGAGGGGCCGTACAGCAAGGCGAGACAGTGGGCCAAAGAGGTGACGACCCTCATGGAACAACGGGGTCGCCCGCCGAAGAACCTGTATTTTTGGTATACCACGTGTCCAAGGTGCGCCAAGGCCTATGGCGAGAACTACGTTGTCCTGGTTGCCGAGCACGCGACAGACGCTCCACCACCATGCGCACAGGCAGACAATGGCTAGCCTACCAGATCCAACCGATCCCATCCGTCAGAAGGCGGTCACGTACCCTGGTGTTGCGAAGGGAACCTCTTGTACCCAAAGCTCGTTTAAGGCCGGGTCCGGTACCTTCCTGTTCATCGGCCCAGGGCCAAGGGGCCAAGGATTCAAAGCGATGTTCAAGCTGAGACGGTCGATGCCGCAAGCGGAGAAGCTTGCGGCAAAGGATCCGAGCCGATTTGAGATTGGTTCGACGGGATGGGTCACCACGCGTTTCACGAAGGAGCAGCCGCTTCCCAAAACCATTTGGCAAAAGTGGTTGGAGGAATCCTACGAAGTCACGTACGGCCCCAAGGCGGCCACCAGTAAGCGTGAAGCCGGAGCAACCCAACGCCAGCGTGCCCGGCACAAGGGGAAACCCAAGTCAAAGCAGTAAGCCGACAAGCGCTTAATGTTGATGGGAGTGAGGAATGCGTCGCATGGCGCGCAGTCGGTGCGCACCCGCGTTACGGGAACAAACGACGGAAGGCCTCGCGTTGGTGCGCGCTGCCGACGGCGACCAGCGCTGACCCCCTTGCCAGACGCTGATCAGGCCTCGGGTGCGTCACGACCCCACCGTCCGTCTGGAGTGCGATGACGTTGAGACCGGTGCGCCCGCCCACGTCGGCGTCGCCCAGTGTCTGGCCATCCAGCGTATCCGGGCAAGGCACATAGAACAAGTCGACGCTCTCACCCATGATGATCAGTTCACGTCCCTGCACGATCGAGAACACCGCCTGCACGCCGAGAAACGCATAGCTCAGCACGAAGTCGGCGCCGGCCCGATGAATCGCTTCGACGTTGCGCTCGTGCGTGACGCGCGTCAGGATGCGCGCGTCAGGATTGAGCCGCCGGCAATAGACGGTCAAATAGACGTTCATCGCGTCATCGTGCGTGGTGAGCAGAATGGTCGGCGCCTCGGCGATGCCGGCTCGGTCGAGTACCGTCCGGTCTGCTGCGTCACCGACGATGAAGCGGTTCGGGACACCGAGGCTCTTGTCTTCGAGTTCGGGGTTCCGTTCGACGATATTGACGGGGACGCCACGAGCGTGGAGCGCGCGAGCCGCCGAGCGTCCCACCTTGCCGCCCCCAACGATCAACACCGGGTTGGGATTGGCGTCGTAGATGACGAGCACCTCGTTCAGCTCGTCGATCTGCTCTTCCGTACCGATCACGACAGGCACGGAGAGAGGCGACAGCGTGAAATCTGGGGCCGCCGGCTGAAACCGGCCGCGTTCCCACACACCCACGATCGTCACCCCCGTGAATTCGCGCAGACTCGTTTCCTGAATGGTCTTGCCCTGGAGCGGCGTGTTGTGGACCGGAAACTCCGCAAGCACCAAATCGTGGAACTTGCCGATCCGGTTGGCCTGCGCTGAGCCGGCACTCACGCGGTTCGCAAGATGCTCGCCGAGCTGCCGCTTGAGCGGCAGCACGTGCGTGGCCCCGCTGAGCTCTAGCACATCGATCGAATCGTCAGAGTCGGCAAGCGCCACGACGGCGACGGAGTCGGATAGCTCCCGCAGCGTGAGGACGATGTTGGAATTGACCGTATCCGAGTCGTTCGCCAACACCAGACGGGAGCTGGCGGCGCGAGCCGCCTTGTACGTTTCCACTGCGTCAATCTCGCCAATCACGACGGGCAGGTCGGCGTCCTCCATCCGCATCGCGAGCTCGGGGTCTGCCTCGATCAGGTACGTTGGAACACCCGCTAATTCGAGCCGCTGCAGCAGCCCGAGCGCGATCGGGTCGTTCGCACAGATCAAGACATGACCCGAAATCTCCGCTGGTACGGCTTGCAGCCCTTTGATGCGTGACCGGCTCCGTTGTTCGAGCCACGGCGCGTACACGATCCTGATGAAGAGGAACGGCAGAATGACGAGCAGGAGGATGACCCCAGTGATCAGGACGATCGAGCTGAAGAGGCGTCCGAGATCCGACTCGAACGTGATGTCACCAAAGCCCAGGGTGCTCATCACTGTCAACGCCCAGTAGACGCCTGTGAACCAGGAATGATTCTGGCCCTCCCACGCCATGATGACGTGAAACAGCCAGCCGTACACCAAGACCACCGCGACGAGGAGGACGACGTAGCGGCCGAAGGGAACCAGCCGCCTCCGGACTCCGGCACCACCCTCGAGCAGTGTGGCGAGGTGAGATCCGACGGTCTTCATGGCTCTTAGTCTAACGCCGGGAGTTGGAACTGGACACGGGTTGAGCGCCGGAGCACCCTCATGGCGGTAATGCGGTCGGCCAGAACTCAGCGTGAGGTGAATGGTCACCGCTCCGCTGGTCAGTCCCTTAGCGCGTCGCTTGGGCCTGTGGACCACGCAGCAGAATTCGCGAGACGTTCGACGGCATGCGACATTGGAACTGGAGGGCACCACTTTGCAGCCGACCATCGTTACCTGGGTACTCATCGTATTTGGTGCGATTACCTTGGCACCACTTGTATTGGCCCAAGTCGTCATGCTAACAAAGCCGCATAGTCAACAGGCAAAAGACATCCTGGTCGCGAAAGGTGAAGACTGGCGAGACAAGACGCACTTTCGATCCGCTCTGGGGTTCGCCTGGGCGGATTGGCTGCTTGTTGTCCCATTGGTGATTTCGGGAAGCATCGGTGTGATTCTTGGGCATGCCTGGGGTTATGTCCTTTGGGGTGCGGCTGGATCGATTTCTCTGTACATCAACATCGTGTTGTGGATCATGGAGAAGGAATACGTTTATCCTTCTCGTGGAGCGCTTGCCTACTACACCTACTATTGGGGTTTCTTTGTGTATTGGGGGGCTCTTGCTTTAGCATACGCAGCCATGCGTCTCGGCGGCGTAGAACTCTAGACCCGATATGGTGATGGCGGCAGACGAGTAGGAAGTAACTCGATAGATGCCTGTGAACCGACTCATGCGTTTCCCCAGTGCGGTCAAGCGAGATCCCGACATCGACAGTTGGATGAATGAGCAATCGGATGAGCTGGGGCCAATTGCGCGGTATTGGTTTGACGTCATGCGCGAGCGTGGAGACGATGTTCGCGAACTCTTGCATGACGGCCATCCGACCGCGTGCATCGCGGACGCGGCATTCGCCTACGTCAACGCGTTCAAGGCTCACGTCAACGTTGGGTTCTTCCATGGTGCCGAGCTTTTGGATCCAGACCGTCTGCTAGAAGGCACTGGCAAATTCATGCGCCACGTGAAGCTCAGGCCCGAACATGAGGTCGATGCGGCGTCGCTGATCAAGCTGATCGAGACTGCTTACGCTGATATGAGGAGACGTCTGCGGGCCGAGTAGTGCGTGGATATCCTGGGAGGCCCGTAGCTCATGGCACGCTCCTGCCTCCCGCGACCATTCCCCCGCTTCGGAAAGCCATTTCGAAGCTTCGGCATAGCGTACGGGAGCTTCGGCATAGCGTACTGAAGCTTCGGCACGGCCTGTCGGAAATGGGTTCCAAACAATGCAAATGGCTTTCTGGCAGACACTTGAGCCTCCTTCGGGCCCATCGCACCTCGTGCACTCGCTAGCGCCTTGCGGTTCCCGGCGGCAGAATTCCGAGTCGCTGGACAGCGGATGTCCGCGCATCTTGTCGAACCGTCGCAAATGGAGCTTCGAACCATGACCACCCCAAGGTTGTCCGCGTACGTCGCGTTGCTGGGAGTTGTTACCGCCTGCGCCCCTACGATCGACCTCGAAGCAGAACGGGCCGCGCTTCGCGAGACGGACGAGGCCTGGGCCGCCGCCGCCTCGGCCGGAACAGACGTCGAGTTGATGGCGTCATATTGGTCCGATGATGCCACCGTCTATCCCAATGACGCGCCCATGGCACAGGGTACGGACGCGATTCTCGCGTTCGTGCGATCGAGCCTCGAGATACCCGGCTTTTCCGTGAACTGGCAGCCGCAGGAAGTTGTCGTGGCAGAAAGTGGCGACCTCGGATGGACCTCGGGCACGAATGAATTCACGGTTCCGAATCCCGAAGGAGGGACGATGACGATCCGCGGCCACTACGTGGCGGTCTGGCAGAAGGACGCCGACGGCAATTGGAAGTGCGTGGTCGATATGTTCAACACGAGGTCGCCGGGCGGGACCGGATGACCGCGGACCGCGGACGCACGGGATCGTAGTACGCGAGGAATTCTCGTGCGCTTAGGATTCGTTCTCCTCGTTGCAGCGGTGAGCGGAATCGCCAGCTCACCCGGGCCACAGCACGACTTGCGCACCTACGTGATCGTCCACGGGGCATGGGGCGGTGGCTGGGATTGGCGCGCCGTGGACTCCCTGCTCACGCTGCGCGGTCATCGCGCCGTGCGAGTCACGCTCACCGGTCAGGGCGAGCGGGTACACCTGGCCTCTCCAAGTATTGGTCTGTCGACTCACGTGGACGACGTCGTGAACACGATTCTCTGGGAGGATCTGCGCGACGTAGTGCTCGTCGGGCACAGCTACGGTGGCATGGTGATCACGGGGGCGGCCGACCGAATACCGGATCGGATACGCCACGTCGTCTACGTCGATGCGTTCTTGCCCAACTCCGGGGAGAGTCTTTTAGGCATGTTCGACTCTTCCTCTGCGGCTTCCTTTCGACAAACAGTGCGGGACGGCATGAGCGTCCCTCCGTGGGTCACCGACACGCTGGCCATACCCCGTGACGTTCCTCACTCTTTTCGCACCCTTACAGACACACTGCGGCTCATGTCCCCAGCCAGTCGGCGCGCGCCGGGCACCTACATCCTCACTGTCGAGTCCACCGTGGAGACCGACGCGTTCCAGCAGTTCGCTGACCGCGCCGCCGCGCGTGGGTGGCCGGTCTACACGATTCAGTCCGACCACAATGCGCAGCGCACGGCGCGGGGGCCACTCGTCGAGTTACTCGATGCCGTGCCGTAGACTCGCGAGGAATAGCAGGCGTCCAGCCCACAGGGAAGACGAGCGCCGTGGCCGCCATGAACGTCGAGCGCGTCGTCGACGGCCGCATAGCAGAGAACGGGGCGCCGCAAACCTCTTGGACCTTTGATGGAGACCGGTGCGGTCGCGCCGCAACGCTTCTAGTACACGAACACAACCGGCCGTACGATCATCCCATCACCATCCTCAATGTTCAGCGGCACGCCGACGAAGTACATGCTCTCCTTGTCCAACAGCCTGTCGACGTTGAAGAGCTGCTCGTAGATGGGGATACCGCGCGACAGGAACGAGTGGTGGATGGGGACGGCCCTCGCCGTTTCGCTTTCCGCGTCAACCGCGGTCGTATCCATTGATGCCACACTAAAGGCATCAGTCCCGAACGCTCGCACCGGCACGGTCGCCAGAAACTCCGACGCGGCTCGGGTCAACGCGATCGTCTCGGGCATCGCGTCGTCCGTGGTTGGCGGCGAGTACCCCGTGTAGATGAGGACCACGTCGCCAGGGCTCACGAATTCACCGAACACCCCTGGAGGCACCGTACGGCCCTTCGCGAAGTCTCGCACATCGAACACCTTCAGGGGCCCAGCAAACGCCTCGATGGGATAGCTATCCAGGCCGGCTCCTACACTAACGTGGTTTGGCGCATCCACGTGCGGGCCGCCATGATTGGACAGCGTGTAGTAGGCGTTCGATCCCGTTGCTGTCCCGGTACCCGTTTCAAACTCCCAATCGATGACATCGAACGCGTTGGGGCGCTCGAGTCCCGCTGCGGCAAGCATCGCCTTTCCCCACACGAGTTCGGGTAGGTTCTCGGTGACGAGTGCGCCAAGATCGACGACCTCCACGGGTTCCCGCATTCCTGCCTCTGGAGCGCAGGCCGCGCACAATACGATGGAGAAGACAGGACCCATCAACACGTGTGACTGCGGCTTCATCGTTCACCTCCCACCGGTTTCCACTAGCGCCAAGATGTTGCCCGACTGCGCCCGGCGCCAGCGATTCGGGTGGAGCTCCCGGGAGCCTTGACCTTCCCCTTCACTTTGCGCAAATCACACGGACACCCCATGGAATCCCATGCCACTCGCCGTCGTCCTGTACCCATCGATCGCAAGTGATCTACTGGGCCGGATCCGCCGAGCTCACGATCCCTCGGTCCACGCAATCGCGCCACATGTCACGGTACTCTTTCCGATACCCGAAACAGGGCAATCTCTGACGCAACACGTCGCACGCGCGGCGAAGCAGATCCAGCCCTTCGAGATCTCGTTCGACGGGTTCCACACGGCGCCCGACCACTGGCTGTTTCTCAGGCTCGGCCGGGGAGCCGACCAATGCCGACAACTCCACACCGCCCTCTATGCCGGTGACTTCGCGCAGTATCGGCGCACCGACATCGAGTACGTACCGCACCTCGCGCTGGGACTCTTTCTTCGCGCCCGCGTGTGGTACGATGCGCGGTCGCCGAATGCTGACGATCGTGACGTGGTCCGCTACGATCGCGTTCTCGGTCAGGCGCGTCCGCTATTGGATCTTCCTGCCACGACTGTGACTTCCCTGCACCTCATCGAGATTCCGAGTTCGCTCATGGCGTGGTTCGATGGCGGAGGGGGATCCTACCCGGAGGGTGAGGTCGTGGAGAACGTCGGGGAGGTCACGCTCGGTACGCCGACGGGTTGACTAGCGCCGTGAAAATCCCCTCGCAGTACCTTGGCACATCCCGCGAGTAGAAGCGCATCGGCGCTGTCAGGATCGATGTCGCGAAGCTGCGGGGCATACTCGCTCACTTGATCGATAAGCGACTCGTCATGCTAGTAAAGCCGTACCGCGGCAGAGCGTCGCCGATCCCAAGAGGAGCACCGGACAGGTATAGTGACGTTTCGGCACACCATGCCGAAGCTTCGGGATGGCGTACCTCAGCTTCGGTACGGCCTACCCGAGCTTCGGAACGACGTACCGGAATGGGGTCGGATGAAGTGCAACTGGTTTCCCTACAGGTAGTCCAGCCGTTTTGGGACCTAGAGTGGCAACCCTGCGGCGGGTGACGCCGCAACCTCACGGTCGGTCGCCGCGCACGACGCCGCACCCGGCCGGCAGAATCAGCAGACGTGCGTTAGACAGCCTCCCTTTCGAGTCGGCCCCGCGCCGCCTTCGCAAACAACACGGCCGATCCCACGAACAGCGCAACGAAGGCTCCGTTGATCGCGATGATCTCAAATGGCCCGCTGTACGGGGCACCCAACCGCCCGACCAGCGCGATCACGGCAACTAACGTCTGAGCGAGCGCCGTCGCGAACAACGCGCGCGCCATTCCTTCGGGTTTGAGCCGCGCGATGATGGCACCGATCGCTCCGACAAGGAGCACCCCGCCATACATGAGGTTGGCGTTGTTGTTCTCGGATCCGATGATGCCGACGGCTCCGTTCACCCACACGAGGAGCACCGCTGCGCCGAGCGCAAGACCAATGGCGGTTCGGTACGCGGCGTTCAGGGTCGTCCTGGATACCAGCTCAACAGTGATACCAATGCCGATGAGCAGGGCCCCGGTCTGCGCAAGAGTGCCGATCCAGTTCGGTTCACCCACGAACTGCTTTGCCACCAGCGCGGTCACTAGCATGAGCGCTCCGGCGGCCCAGCACGCTAGCCCCCAGCGACTCCACGCCGGCCCGTCACTTTTTGCTCCGTTTCCTCCCATGGTCTGCACCTCCGATACCATGTCCTTGTTCGTCGTGCGGGAGAGTGCTCTGACACTCGCAACGGCGCCGCCGAGCATGAAGCCGAACTCCAGGAACCGAGAGATCGATGCCTGTCCGGGCGTGTGCTTGTTCATTGCTTCCTCATGCCGCATCACTCACTGCCTCCTAAGAATCATGTGCGCGCCCGGCATACTAAACCGTAGCTCCGTCACCTCTCCACTGTCGCCGTTCGCTCGGCGGAAGATGAACCGCGGGAGTCCGGCGCCGAACGTCAAACCCTCGATCCAGGGGATCGGACGCGACGGCCTACCGTCGATGGAGAAGGCGGGTCCCTGCGGTGTCTCCGTCACCTCGACGACCATCTCTTCACCCCGTCCCGGCCCGACATACCGGCCTACGAGCGGTGCGGGGTCGCCGGTGAATCGCTTGGGCGGCGGCGGCGTCCGGCCAAGCACCTCGTTGGCGAGGTTGGTCACCACTTCCTGCGGATCGAGCGGGCCGACGTTGTTGATCATGACGACGACCCCCATCTGCGCCTCCGGATACCAACCCACCTCGACCCAGAAGCCAGGGGCCCTGCCGCCGTGGCCGATGTACATGAGGCCGCTGGGGTCCGGACCCACCTGAAGGCCCATGCCATAACGGAGCGGCGTCCCATCGTTCAGCCTTCCGGGCGCGATGAACTCCGTGTAGGACGCGGGTGAAAGTACGCGGCCGCCGTGGAGGGCCTGGAGCCAGGTGACCATATCGCCCACGCTCGAGCACAGCGAACCGGCGGCGAAGGGCCAGGTATGCCAGATAGTCCACGCGCGGCGGATGACACTGTCGCGCGTGACGAAGTAGCCATGCGCGCGGCGCGGGATGTTCTCCTCGCTGTGGCAGTACATCGACCGCGTCATGCCCAGCGGTTCGAAGATGTGCTGCTCGATGTAGTCCTCGTACGTCATCCCGCTCGCCTTTTCGATGACGAGCCCCAGGAGCCAGAACCCCGCGTTGTTGTAGATCTGCATCCCGCCCGGCGCGAACTGCGGAGGTTGCCGCTGTTGCAGTGCATACGCGGAATCGCGGGGGAAGCGGATGTTCGTCGACAGGCTGCCGAACTCCCGCGCCTCCGTGAAGTCGCCGATCCCTGCCGTGTGCGCGAGCAGGTGGCGCAGCGTCACCGCGTGACCGTGTGTGTCGAAGTCGGGGAGCCACTCGGTGATGTCGTCGTCCAGGCTGAGCTTCCCCTCGTCGCGGAGCTGGAGCACGGCCGCGCCAGTGAACTGCTTGGTGACCGAGCCGATCACGAACATGGCATCGAGCGGCATCGGGACGTCCCACTCGACGTCGGCCCGGCCATAGGATTTGTGGAGTAGCGTTTCGTCGCCTTTGACCACCGCCGCGACGATGCCGACGGCGTAGTTCCTCTGGACCCAGTGCCCGGCGATGGAATCGAGCCGCTGGGCGAGGGCTGAGTCCGTTTGCGCGGCCGCTTGGGTGGCCGCGATGGAGACGAGGGCAACGGTGCCGAGGAAGAAGCGGAGACCGGGCCGCGCGAGCGCGGGATGAAGGAGCGACACGGGATTGAACTCCTTGACAAGGCAGCTGTATGAGTACAGAGTACTTTGTAACGCAAAGCTTAGCAACCCTGGCCTAGGAGCCGCTGCTCGGCCGCGGTGCGATCACAAGATCCTCGGCACAGGTATACAATCGCCATCCTGCCACGACCCAGCTCCCGCTCGATGGCGTAGCGGTCGGAGAGAGCTTAGCTGAGACGATCGCTGATATCAGTCACCGGTACCACCCAACGTTATTCCGGCGTTGAAACGCCGGCTCGGCGCTGCGCGACGCGTTCTGAAGAACGTCGTCACCGAGTTGCCCTTCAGCGCACGTCGGCGCGAAAGCGCCCCCGAGCCTGGCTTTCAGGTCAGGAACATCGACTGATGGCTACTTGTCGGTGGAGTCTAAGGTCGTCGGCGAGGGCGGTCTTGAGGCGAGCAACGGTATCGCTCATGAGATCCTAACCTAGGCTCCAATCGTTCTGTTGGCGAGACGAAGGAAGATGTAGCGGGGGAGCAGGGATCAGACGATTTCTCCCCTCCACAGTCGTTTCACAAAGGCCTTGGCTGGTAGGATTTCGATGCCGTCATCCGTCTTACGTGACTTGCGTTCGCTGCAGACTACTATTCGCCGAGCCACACGTGGATGATCCACTGCCAGGCTACGCAGTCCCTTGAGATGGTCCCGCGTGATCTTCGCGCTCGACTTCGCTTCTATCGCCGCCTCCATATCGCCCAACACGAAGTCCACCTCAATGCCACTGGCAAGTCGCCAGTATGATAGAGCCGTGTCGTGCCCGCGGTAGCTCCCATAGGCTGTGAGCTCGTGGAACACCCAGTTCTCGAACGCCTTGCCATAGAGCTCGGAACCGGGTTGCAGCTCCCCCCGCCGCGCCAACCGATTCACGACCCCGACATCGACGAAGTAGAACTTGGGCGCACCGATGACGCGGCGTTTGGGTCGTTTGCGGTACGCCGGCAGCCACCTCCCGAGCAGCGTGTCTTCCAGAATCTCAAAGTGGTTCTTGGTCGTGTGGCTCGACACACCGCACTCGCGGGCGAGGTTGGAGAAGTTGACGATCTCACAATCACTGAGCGCCGCAACATCCAGGAAGTCTGAGAACGTCGGGAGATTGCGCACCAGCCCTTCGGCGGCGACTTCCTCCTTCAGGTAACCGGCGATGTACGCATCGAGCAATCGCTTTGGCCGATTCGACTCATAGATGCGTGGCAGGTAGCCATGATTCAACATCCGATCGAGAGCGAAGTCGCCGCCGAGCTCGGCCGCTGTCAGTCCATGCAACTCATAGCGCACGGCGCGACCGCCCAACAGATTGGCGGCGCCACGTTTCACCTTGCGGGCGCTCGAGCCGCAAAGTGCGAAGTGAAGGCCGCGATTCTCCAGCAGCCAATGCACTTCATCTAGCAGCGCGGGGACCTTCTGAATCTCGTCAATGACAATCTGACGCCCAGGATCGAGTGGTTCTGCCTCGATCTCCTGACGCAGCAGCTCGGGCCGAGCCACGTAACGGCGGAACTCCTCCGCCTTTAAGAGATCCACCCAACGGGCGTCACCGTAGGTCTGCCTCAACAGGGTAGTCTTACCAGTCTGCCGAGGACCCCAGAGGAAAAAGGTCTCGACTCCTGACGCCGGGAGGACCAAGCTCCGATTGAACATGTAGTTCAATATATCATGATAACTTGAACCGTCAACTCGTATTGGGGGAAAGGGCCACGACTCCTGGGTACCCGAGCACAAGCCTGGCGTCGGCGTATCGATCTGTTTCATATGCCGCGACGCGGTGGCCCTCTATCGCGAGTTCATCGCTCGCGGCGTTGCGGTGAAGCGCCCCTTTGTTGGCAACGGCATGTGGGTGGCTTCTCTCGAGGATCCGGACGGCTACGAGCTGCAGAGCCCGACGGACGCGCCGGAAGAGAGCCAGTACGAGGAGTAAAAGCTGGACTGGCCTTGGTGCCCACCATATCGCTCTTGACTTGCGTGCAGCCTAACACCGGCCGATTGTGAGCAGACTGTTCCGATCTTTGCACACGCGTTTCGTTGACCATGAGGACAGCCATGAACCGTTTAGGCATTGTCGTGCACACCGTGCTGTTGCTCTCCCTGACACTAGACAGTGTCCAAGCCCAAGGAACACTCATGACTCAAACCGCAAAAGGAACATTTGTCGTCTCCTTGCAGCCCATGGCGTTTGAAGGTGTCGACCCCGAGGTCAAGCTTGGCCGAATGTCAATTGACAAACAGATCTCCGGCGACCTCACAGCGCGCACAAACGGTCAGATGCTCAGCGCCATGACACGCACCGATGGGTCCGCCGGCTACGTGGCAATCGAGTGGGTGGCCGGTACGCTAAACGGAAAGCGAGGGACTTTCGTGCTGCAACACTCGGGCACCATGAACCGCGGGGTACCGTCCCTGTCGGTGACCGTCGTGCCGGACTCGGGCACTGAGGAATTGGTCGGACTCGAAGGCGAGTTCAAGATCAACATCGTAGACGGTGAACACTATTATGAGTTTACCTATCGGTTGCCTGCACCGTGAAGAGCGTGTGGTACTGCCCACGGTACGGCGGAGTCGAGCAGGGACTTTGACAGGTTGCATGAACCGGCTGTTGCCTAGCAAGCGCCGGCGGCGGACAGTCCGCTGCCCGGCCCATAGGTGACGCGCAAGTCGTAGGGCAGACTTGTGGATGAGAGGAGCGATGCGAGAAATCCACCTCGACGCCTTCGATCAGAGCCTGCATTCCGACAGACTCCGCGGCTGGCTGCGCCGACCGCACGTTGCCAGGTGGTGGGGAGACGCGCAACAGGCGATGGCACACGCGGTGCAGTGCCGTCCGGACGCGCACGCGGTCATCGTCGTAGACGGAACGCCCGTAGGCTATCTCTGCTGGCAGACACCAAGTCCGGTGGAGCTTGCGGATGCCCGCCTCACTGACCTGCCGGAGGGGTTGGTGGATATCGACATCCTCATAGGCGAGCCGGAACTGCTTGGCCAGGGAGTTGGTTCGCAGGCCCTCAAGCTGCTGCTAGCCCAATTGCACACGGAGTCGTCGTTCGCATACGCCGGCTTGGGTATGTCGGTGTCGAACGTACGTGCCATCCGGGCCTGTGAGCGAGCGGGGTTTCGTCTGTTTCGGGAGTTCCAGCATCCGGAATGGGGTCAATGCCGGTACATGGTGGCAGATGTGTGAGGCGTCGCGACATTCCCTGCGCATTGGCGCCCCAGCGCTGGTCGGACTGCTTGGTGCGGGATGCTGCGACGACTGCGATGGCTTCTTTGGCGAAACCTGGATCGTCGTCGATGCGACCACCGTTAACGGGGCGTCCGTCTCGGATGTCACGATTCGCGCCGATAGGCTGAGGACCATGGAGGGGTGGACGGACACGACGCGTGCAAACGGGCGGGCGGTTCTCCATCTTTTCACGGCGAATTTCCCCGACTCCGTACGGGTATCGGCTGACCCGCCGGCGGAGTTCACGATTCCTGAGTCCGTGGCCGTGAGGGCAGTCTATGGGGATTCCGTGACTGTTGTGTTCACTCTCGAACCGCTGACCAGTATGGCCGGCTGGGTTACTTGGTTCTTTTGGCGGTCGGCTACGGCTGGTCCGAGTGAGTCCGTGCGGGCTTATGCGCTTTGCGTATGCAAGGTGATAGCGCCGCAGCTGAGGCGCAGAGCCGTTCGCCAGTCCAAAGGTGGCATCCATCAAATCGCGTGACAGGCCTTTCCGATTAGACCCTATTCCCCGGTATCGGCGTTTCTCCATCGATGCCGGACGCCTCGGGCGTCGGAAACATGTCATCCACGGTCTCATAGAAGTCGATGTCACCGACGCCAGGCGCGTCTTTCGTGCTTACCATGCCAAGACTGGAGAGAGGCCTTCCCTCACCGCTTTCATAATCTCTTGCCTCGCCAGGGCCATCGAATCCAACGATCACCTTCACGCCTACAAGGATTGGCGCAACCGTCTTGTGATCTATGACGACGTCAATATCAACGTTCTTCTCGAAGGAACCATCGATGGAGTGACGGCACCGGTCCCACATCTCCTCAAGGGCGTCAACAAGAAGAGTTATCTCGACATCCACGCAGAAATTCGCAGTGCCCAAGCGAGTCCGAAGGACACACCAGAGGCCGGGTTCATGCGGTGGTTCTTATGGCTGCCATGGATCCTCCGGCGACCCTTCTACTGGTTTGCCCTGAGGGTGCCCCGGCTCTCTCGCGAGATCTCAACCCCAGTCTTGGTGACGGCAGTTGGGATGTTTGGCAGAGGACCCGGTTGGGGAATACCCATGGCGAATTTCACTCTCACGGTGACGCTCGGTGGCATCTCAGAGAAGCCCGCAGTGGTGAACGGAGAAATCACGCCACGAGAGCTCTTGGACATGACGATCTCTATCGACCACGACGTTGTCGATGGGGCACCCGCGGCACGGTTCGTCGGCCGCTTCCGCCAGTTGATCGAAGCGTCCGACGGACTTGATGAATTGCTTTCGGCGGTGCAACCCACTTGAGGCGCGCCAATGAGGCCCGCTAACAACTTGCTGGAGCGGCCGCAGCCTCAGCGCGCTACCATGTCTGGCGCAGCTCTGCTGCACCGCTCAGCTCCGGCCGTTAGGCGCCAGCACCATCGACGCACCATTGGATGAAGATGTCAGGCATCGGATTGCTGAATGAAAAACCACTGCACGCATCACTGAAGGCGTGGTGCGCACAACCGGGCGATCGATTTGAAGTGGCCGTTGATGGGTTTGTGATTGATATTGCCCGAGATGGTCTATTGCTAGAAATCCAGACCGGCAGTTTCGCGTCCATCAAGTCGAAGCTGACAACTCTGGTGCGTTCACATCAGGTACGATTGATATACCCGATAGCGTGCGAGAAATGGATTGTCAAACTGGCAAAGGCTGACGGTAGCGGTGGAGTCACACGCCGTAAGTCGCCCAAGCGAGGACGGGAGGAGGATCTGTTCTGGGAAATGGTGAGTTTTCCACGGTTGCTGGCGAACCGCAACTTCTCGATAGCAGTATTGATGATTCGGGAAGAAGAGGTGAGACGGTATGAAGGGAAGCGGCAATGGCGAAGGAGAGGGTGGGTGACTGAGGAACGCCGGCTGGTGGAGGTCGTAGATCAGCGGTTGTTTGAGGAGCCGGCAGATTGGCTCGCGTTTCTTCCAGAGGGGCTGGAGTCATTTACGGCGAGCGAGCTGGCGGAAGCGATAGCGGTACGGAAAGAACTGGCACAGAAGATAGCATATTGTCTACGAAAAGCAGACGTAATTCAGTTGGTTGGTAAGCAGGGACGAGCCAACCTGTACAGAGTGGCTCGCGCCTAACACAGTTTTCGGGCTCCTTTGTCAGATGAGTCGGAAGTCGTTCCGGCGGCGGAATGCCGAAGCGCATCAGAGGAGACAGACGTGACGCACTACCTCATTTTGGGCACCGTGAAAAGTCACCCTCATGGGACACTTGGTTGGCCACGCACGGTCTGACAGAGCCATGAGACGCACTGCGGCCCCGCTTCTCGCGGCTGTGGCGGTCGGCGCATCCCACGCTCGTGCCCAGACCACGTTTGTCGAAGCCCGACTGATCACCGAGCTACCGCGCCCGGCCGACGCGGACACGGCGTTCCTGCAGCATCCCGCAGGGGCAACACGCTTTGCCAACGGCACCATCGCCGTGGCCGACGGCATGGCGCCCACCGTTCGGTTCTTCGATGCGGATGGGAACCTCATTCGAACCGCCGGTCGATCGGGTGAGGGCCCCAACGAATTCGTCAACTTGAATTGGCTGGGACAGTGCGGGCATGACACGGCAACGGTGTACGATTTCAGCCTGATGCGATTCACCAACCTGGACGCGACCGGCCGTTTTGTCGGGCAGTTCCCGTTGCGCGACCGATTCGACCTCCCCCGGCCGCCAGCCAGGCTTTCGTGTTCTCGAAGTGGACATCTGGTGGTGCTACTGAGAATCAGTGGCGACCGCATTCGCGGCCGCGAGGTCAGCATCATGACGGCGCCCTTGTTCTTACTCCCATTGATTGGGGACGCTACGCCCATACTCGAGGCAACACCCATCATCGAGTGGATCAACGAGGAGGCAACGTACCGACCTGTCTCGTTCACGACCGCGTTCGCCGTCTCGGACTCGTTGGTGTATGTCTCACGCACGGACTCGGCCGTGGTACGGACGTACGATTTTGCGGGGGATCTCGCGTCGACGATGACCCTGGATCTGAAGCGGCGCACGCCCAGCGACCTCCACGTGCGCCGCAATGCCGAGGAGCTGACGGCCTTTCTGACGAATCTCGACGGACGCAATCAGATCATCGAGCGCTACATGGGGATGGACCGTCCCGAATACCTACCGTATCACAATGGACTCCACCTCGATCGCGTCGGGCGGCTCTGGGTGGTCCTGTCATTCCCTGGCGACTCGATGACCGTTCTCAGGGCGTTCGACGGTCGGGGCGTGGCCATTGGTGAAGTCAGAGTGCCTGCCGATATTCGAGTGCTCGAAGTGGGCGAGGATTATGTTCTTGGAGCTCTCTTGGACGCACGCACGCTGGAACCGAGAGTAGCGCTGTACGGCTTCCAGCTGGACAACTGATTCCCGACCTCTCCATTCGAGGGAACGATCGTGGGCCAACGCCTTTGGATTCGAGTGGGAATCGCGATTGCCATTCTCACACCGCTGACGAGTTGCGACTCCGGATCTGAGGAACCGGGTCCCGACCCCGGTGCGGAAGAGTCTCCGGCTCAGATCACCGTTTACCTCTCGGATGAGCAGGGCATCCAGATCGACTGCGCCGCTGTGCGGGCCGAGTCGTGGACGCTGCCTGAGCCACGACCCGATGACGTTCCCTCGGCGGCCGTTCGCCGAATAATCCGAGACGTACACCCGTCCCCGACCTTGCACGATCCGGGCACGCGACCTTTGATCGAGTACTTCCGCGGTGTGAGAATAGAGCGCGGTACGGCAATTGTGGCCTTCGAGGGAAAGGCGCTCGAGTACCTGAACGCCGCTGCGTGCATGCACGTGAACGACGTCTTGTGGGAGATCGATGGAAAGATCTTCACCGAGTGGGACGCATAGGAGATATGGAACTCTTCCTGGTGCAACACGGTCACGCCATGGCCAAAGCCCAGGATCCCGATCGGCCGCTCACCCCGGAGGGTGCGGAGACCGTCCGACGGATGGCGCGCTGGGCCCGCGATGCCGGCCTCACTGTCGCGGCCATCCACCACAGTGGGAAGCTCCGGGCCGAACAGACGGCCCAACTGTTGGCCGACGAACTGACGCCCAGCCAAGGCGTAAGCATCCGACCCGGACTCGCACCGAATGATGACGTTGCGCCCGTGGCTCGCGGCGCCGACGAGCTGGCGGGATCAATGGTAGTCGGGCACCTGCCGTTTCTGAGCCGTTTGACCGCACTCCTTGTCGCCGGAGATCCGGAAACCATTGTCGTTCGATTCCGGAATGCGGGAATCATCTGTCTCGGGAAGGAGAACGGCGACTGGTCCGTCAGCTGGGTCATGCGGTAGCGGCTGTGGTGGCCGTGCTCCATGAGTCATTTTTCGATTACCCCGTCATGCGATTCGTGCTCGGTGCTGACGCTCCAGATTACGACAATCAGTTGGCCACGCTCATCAATCTCTTCGTCATGGCGCGCGTGCTGCGACAGGAAACCCTGCTTGGAGTCGGCGACGCAGGGCACCTGCAAGGTGCCGCGGTCGTTTCACGACCTGACGGGGTGAGCCCACCGGAACTCGGGCGATTTCGTGAACGCGTTTGGGAGGAGCTTGGAGATGCGGCCCGCGAGAGGTACGAGGCGTTCGGCGCAGCGTGGGCGCCGTTTCAAGTAGACGCCCCGCACATCCACCTCAACATGATCGGTGTGCGACGCACCGCACAAGGCACAGGGGTGGGCCGCATATTGATCGATCACGTTCATCTTATGTCTCGAGTGGATCCGCAGTCGGAAGGTGTCACCCTAACAACCGAGGATGCGGCCAATCTGCCTCTCTACGAGCATCTCGGCTACGAACTCGTAGGCCAGGCGACCGTGGCTCCGGGATTGACGACGTGGGCGTTCTACAGACCGGACTGACAAGGTCTGGATACCCGTCGTACGGCCTCAACGCCGACAAAGACCGAGAGCTACTGTCGCCGAGTTGATCGGCGTTGCAGCAAGAGGAGAAAGGACCCGTGAGCTTTCACTTTACACAGACCGCGCGTAGCCCCAGAACAATCCGCGCGATCGCCCTGTCGGTGTCTCTCGTGGCGCTAGGGTGCGCGGAGGAGGAGCGTATCATTCGGCCAGCGACGGGTGATTCCATCATCGTGGCAGTCATCACACCGGCCGGAGCCGTCGTGGAATTCCCGGGGGTGGCGCAGCTCCGCTTTAGTAGCGGGTCTTTCACGAGTCCGGAGACGGTAACGGTGTGGCTCAGCGGTCTGCCGGCTACGGACAAAGGACTCGAGTACTACAGACTCGGGCGCGGCGGCAGCCCCCCATACCTTCCGAGGGACATGGCGGTCCGAGGAACGACGCAGCCGCGTCTGGAGCTCGAAGTCATGTTCATGTCAGCTGCGTCCCTGGATTGTACTCACGCTAACGCCATCCCACACATCTTCCGAGCATTCATCGGCGGCGGGTCGATGGAGGCGCTCGGCATGTACCAAGCGCTTCCTTCGATCGTTGACGCAAAGGGGCAGGCGATCCATGCCCCGGTGATTGCGCCGCCGATCGAGCAGGACACGTTGCTCGATGAGGTGTTCCATGTTGGTTGCTTCACACCGTAGTGATAGCTGGGTCGTCGGCGACGAACCCTACGTCTCGCTGCATTTCACTGGTGCCTCCAAGTACGCCAAGGCGGACGCGTGACGCGGGGCATTCGCATCTAGGCCGGCACCGAGATGGGCCGCATGGGAGGGCCCAACTACCCAATCGCTCGCATTTCTGACAAGGAAGTTGCTAGTTTGGGTGGCGCGTTTGACAAGGAACTCGGCGGAGCCGAGCATGAGCCCATCAGAAACGAGCCCAACCGCGATTGACGAGATCGAGGCCGCCGTACGGTCGGCCCTCGACGACGAGTATCGGATCGAACGACTACTCGGACGCGGCGGCATGTCAGTCGTCTTCCTTGCCCAAGAAAAAGCGCTCAAACGGCCGGTGGCCCTCAAGGTCTTTCCCCTGTCGCTCGCCCTGGAGAAATTGGCCGCCGATCGGTTCCAGCAAGAGGCGCGGATCGCAGCGTCATTGGACCATCCGCACATCGGGCCAATCCACCGCTACGGCACCGAGAGCAGCTTCCTGTGGTACACGATGAAGTACATCCAGGGGAGTTCCCTGAAGGAGACGCTCCGTGGCCTTGGGCGCCTGGGCCTGCACAGCGTGCTCAGTCTCGCTGAGCAAACCGCGAGCGCGCTTTACCACGCCCACGAGCGCGGCATCGTGCATCGCGATATGAAGCCAGCCAACGTGATGCTGGACGAGAACAACTGGGCGTACGTGTGTGATTTCGGCGTCGCAAAGACAACTGACACCAAGCTGACGCAAACTGGTGGCACCATAGGGACACCGGCCTACATGTCGCCCGAACAACTCTACGGCCGACCGCTCGACGGTCGATCGGATCAGTATTCGCTTGCCGTGATGGTGTTCGAGTTGCTGTCCGGCCGGCATCCGTTCGAAGCCGACTCGGTGGCAGACATTATTCAAATGCATTGTACGGCGCCGCCACCGCTCCTATCCGAGTTCCGGGCGGACTTGCCTGACCGCGCGGTGCAGGGCATTGCCCGCGCAATGAGCAAAGATCCAGACGACCGGTTCGACTCGGTGCTCACCTTTCTCACATCGATCGGTGGGCGGCGACCGCCGCAGGCGCCGGAGGCGCGCGTCTCCACGCACGATACGGAGGCCGTCACCGAGCGGCTGGACTCCCTGCCTGCACCAGTGCCTCAGCGCACGCGGAAGTACTGGCCCTTTGCTGCCAGTGCTACTGGAGGGGCGCTTCTGACCTGGGCCGTCCTCTCCTTCGCGGGGATCGGGCCGACACCCCAACCCGTCGCACCGGTCGAGCCTGGGCACCTCTGGGTCAGCGCTGACCCATGGGGTGAGTTGTATATTGACGGGACCTACGCTGGTAATACCCCAGCACTCAATCTGCCGCTGGGGGCCGGCGAGCATGTCCTGCGCATCCAACGCGAGGGGTACGCACCGTTCGAGCGTCGCATCGAGTTGATTCCAGGCGAGGAAATGCGGCTGACGGGCATTGTGCTCGAACCCTTGCCGTGATCCGACAAGCGCTCGTCGCCGTCGCCGTCGTGGTCTCGTTGAACACACCGGCGACGGCGCAGACCGCCCGGGAGCTACTCGATGGCGGTCTCACGGCGTATCGCGCGCTCGAAATGGAAGCGGCCGCCCGATTCTTCCGCCGGGCGCTCGAGTCCCTCGACCTGTCCGAAGCCGAGGTGCCTTCAACCCTCGCATATCTTGGCGCGGCTGAGCACTTCCGGAACAGACAAAACCCATCCCGTGAGGCGTTCCAACGCCTCGTGTATCTCGACCCGCGCTATCGCCTCGATCCACTCACCTTCCCGCCGGATGTCACAAGGGCCTTCGATGCCGTGCGACTCGCGACCTTGGCGGTGGCCGTCGAGGCACCGCAACGGGTTTCGTTCGAACCGGGTCGTGGTGGGCTCACCGCTCGCGTGTACCCGAGCGGACCGCATGTCGTGCGAATCCGGATCGAAGACTCAGACGGAAACGTCGTCAGAGCGCTGCACGACGACGAGGTCGCAGACAGCCTGGCGATCACATGGGACGGCACGGGAGACGACGGGGCAACGCTCGAGAGCGCACTGTATGTCATGAGCTTTGCATCCACCGATCGGGGGGGGAGGATTAGGAGGACCCTCGACGTTCCGGTACGCCTGGGCCGCACCACCGTGGACGGGCAGCCACTCCCACCCCGCCCCGCCCTGCTCCCCGAGACCGCCACCGCCGGACCCGCGTTGGTTCGCCTAGGACTTGGGCTCGGCGCGGCAGCGTTGTCCTGGGTCGTGACACCGGCATTCACCGACAACGACACGCCGCGCGTCGCCCTGACGGTGGGATTCTCCGCTGCCGGCATCATCGGCTTCATCGACAAGCGCCCCGGTAAACCGCTGACAGACAATATCGAAGCCAACCGAGCGACCCTCGCCGCCTGGGAAGCCCAGGTTCAGCGGGTCAACGCAAACAATCGAGGGCGCCGTCCTGGAATTCGCATCGTGCTCGAAACAGGTCGGCCCAGTATCCGCGGCTAGCGTTGCGCGTTCGCCTTGGAGCACACGAGGTACATCCCATGACGTCCCGTCCGAAGTTCCCGTATACGATGATCGGCTGCGCGATTCTGGTCGTCGGCTGTACCGATCGATCGGAGACGCAAGAGGGACCCTCACAGGAACCAGAGTACCTCGGCGTGCCAGCCTGGATCGGCTTGTACACGACCGAGCAGCTCGGCTGGCTGGAAAACGAGAACCGGCTGACGCAAATCTGTGGTGCGCGTGACGCCACTCCCAACGACGAGTGGACACGCTGCGCCAATGAGGCTCGCCAACCGAAGACTCACACAGTCCCCGTCTACGACGGCCCGTCCGCGGACGCACCACGCCTCGGTGAGATCGAGACCGTCGCCACCCCGGGGCAGGGATTGACCGTGAGCTATCGCCCCAGTGAAAGGGAACCCATTCCCTTCACGCCGGATCTCTATCTGCAGGACTGGGGGTACGGCCCCTACTTTCACCTGAGCGTTCTCACAAAGGACGAGAACTGGGTCATGCTGCCGGCGGACCCGTTTGCCCGACCGGTGTGGATGGACGTGAGCACACTGCACGAATACGCGTTCCTAGAGCCCTATCTCGAACAAATCGTCACCACCGGTGACGGTGACTGGGTCATTCTCGGCTTCGAGCACGACGGTGTGTGGCTCCGGCCGGAACAGCCGGCCGACATGTGGTGCGGCGGCGGCGATCCTCCACCCCTCCAGCCGACAGATTCCGTGTTTTGGTCTGGGGAAGACCTCCGTGATGAGCGTGATCATCTGACCATCCGGCCAAAATACATGAAAGGCTGTTGAGCGTAGGGAAGAAATTGCCGGCCCTCCCCGTCTAATCTTTCAGAAATGGGAATCCCACTCGTGGCGCAGCCGGAATCCGACGCAGTCGCGCTCGAGGGTTGCCGCCAAGGTGATCCCGAAGCGCAGCGTCGTGTGTTCGAGCGCTACAAGGACCGCGTGTTCTCGATCGCTCTGAACTACCTGAAGGGCGACGAGCAGGCCGCACAAGATGTCACGCAGGAGGTCTTCGTGAAGGTGTTTCGGGCTGCCCGGTCGTTTCGAGAAGACGCCAGGGTATCCACCTGGCTCTATCGAATCGTCGCCAACACCTGCATGGACGAGTTGCGACGGGGTCGGCGACTTGTGCTGTTTGGCGACGTTCCGTCGAGCATGCATCCGCGCGTCGCGCCGACCGAACCAGCCGAACCGAATCGCGAACTCAGCGAGGCGCTGGGACGGCTGTCCCCCAAACTGCGGATGGCAGTGCTGCTGCGGTATTTCGACGACCTCTCCTACGACGAGATCGCGGAGGCGCTCGGCGTGTCTGCCGGAACGGTGGCCTCGCGTCTGAACCGCGCACACAAATTCCTGGCCCGCGAGCTGGCCCATCTAGCGCCGGCCCACGTGACCGCACGAGGAGAAATCGCATGAAGCCCGAGCTCGAACCCGAACACGTCGAACGGCTCCTGCGACAACTGCCTGTCGCGGAAGCACCCGATGCGCTTTGGGTCGACATTCGATCGAAACTCGACCGACCGGTGGCCAAATCCGTGACACCGTTCAAACGCCCCGTCCGGTCGCCGGTACTCGCTGCGGCGGCGGTCGTTCTTGCAGTGGTGGGAGGCACGTACATCGGAGTCCTCCGCGCCTACGGCGCCCCCAACGAATGGCAGGTCCTTCCTCTCACCGGGGTCCCGACCGTCGCTGGCGCGACACTCACGCAGACAAGCGACCTCGCGACGGGCGAGTGGTTGATCACCGACTCGGTCTCCTCCGCCCAGCTTGCCGTCGGTCGTATTGGCACGGCGGAGATTGGACCCAACAGCAGGGTGCGGTTGGATCGGGGAGGGCGCACGCAGCACCGACTGTCCCTCCAAGAGGGGTCGCTGGATGCGGTGATCGACGCCCCGCCCCGGCTCTTCTTCGTGGAGACTCCTACCGCCCTCGCGACCGACCTGGGATGCGCCTACACCATGGAGGTCGACAGTACGGGCGCATCTCGGATTCATGTCACGGCGGGTTGGGTTGAGTTGCGACAAGGCGAGCGGGTATCGCTGGTTGCCGCCGGACTCAAGGCCGAGGTCGACACTGGCACCGGACCTGGGACACCCTATCCCGAAGCATTCTCGATCGAGGCCCGCGAGGCGCTCGAGAGACTGGATCGCGGCGGGGGCGGCATGGCCGAACTCGAGACCGTTCTTGCGGCGCTCTACCCAGCCACGGGCTTCGTGACCGCACGCCAACCGAGCGCGATTACGATGTGGCACCTCATCCAGCGGTTGGATGGGGATCTCCGAGCGGCCGTGTATGACCGACTGGCCGCACTCTCCCCTCCACCGGCTAGGGTGAGCAGGGAAGGCATTCTGGCCCTTGAACGTCCTATGCTCGAACGTTGGCGACGGGACCTGAACCCCATGTGGTCCGAAGAGACGCTGCCATTGGTGGTGCGTGCCGCCCGCCGGTTCTGGGAATGGGCCGTTCGTTGAATGGAAGGCAAAGCGGTGAACCGGCGACCATGAGCGTCGAAAACCAGGTCGACGAACTCGAGCGCTGCGTCGACGCGTTCGCCAACTCCATCGCCTCGTTGGAGGAGCGTCGCCTGTTCGAAACCGTCACCGGCAGCTGGAGCGCGCGAGACATCGTCGCTCACCTGATTGGATGGAACCGAAATGTAGTGCGGGGTGCGAGCCAAATTCTATGCGGCGAGCTTCCGTTCTACGACGTTGATCCTGGGCCCAACTACGCGAGCGTGAACGCTAGCTTGGTGCGCGAGATCGACGATACGGACCGATCGCTGCTGCTGGAGAAGCTGGCCGCTTCGACTGGGGAATTGACGGCCTTTCTCCGGACAGTTGATCCCGGAGCGTGGGATCACGATTTCGGGGTCCGTCACGAGCGCGAGTCGCTGACGGTGAAGAGCACCGTCGATGACTTGATTGCTGACTACCATCACCATCGAGTCCAGCTTGAGCAGTTCCAGGCGACGGCTGAGTGACAAGCACCCGAGTAGGGAAGAAATTCCAGCCTGCCAACGTCCAATACTCAAATGCCGGCGACGGCAGTCGGCTCTAGGATTGGACTGTTGACCAGAAGTGGAGGAGGCCTCATGCGACGCGTACTTGGTGTGTTGTTACTGGGAACTGTGCTGATTGCGGCCACCCCAACCGCGTTCGGCGGGTGGGCGGTCGTTACGCTGTTGGACGTTCCTGAATACCTCGTGGCCGGCGAGGAAACGACGATCGCGTTCAAGATCCGCCAACACGGGAGGCAGCTGCTGGACGACCGCCAACCGACGGTGGCACTGCGCGACGGTGAGGAGGGCTTTCTGTCGAAGCTGTTTCGCCTCCGCACGGTACGGGCGACGCCCGGCGCCGATCCGACGATCTACCAAGCCAGCATCACGCCAACCGATACTGGCGAGGTCACGCTCCACATCGATACCGATCTTTTCCGGTGGAAGGTCAAGCTGTTGCCGATGCGCGTCATCGCCGCCGGGCACCAACCGGCTGGCTTGTCCCCACCTGATCGTGGGCAGCAGCTTTTCGCTGCCAAGGGGTGCGCGACCTGTCACACGAAGTATGACGATCCTGCCTTCGCGGATTACCGAGTCGTTCAGGCGGGACCGGGCCTCGGTGAGCGCACGTTCCCTGCCGGCTGGCTGGCGCAAAAGCTCGCGAACCCCGCACTGTCACGCAGTGGATCAGCGAACGGCAACATCATGCCGACCCTCGAGCTTGACGAAGAGGAGATCGCTGCGCTGGTGAGTTACATCAACGGCGGCAGGACGACCGTGGAGACTGGCGATCGCTGAAGAGCCGCCCGCATCCCTGCGGACAGTACGGCATCAAGAGCTGGATCGTGAGGGTGGAGTGCACTAACTATAGAGGCACTCCACCCTCGTGCACTATGACCGTTTGCACTTGTGCTCCATACCCCGCCGAGCGGGAGGTCGCCCATGCTTGACCAACTCCTGCTCACGGCTGCCGGTGTGGCGATCGGCTTCCTCGTCGCGTATGTCGTGCACCTTGGCTGGCGCCTTCGCTACACGAGCGCCATCCGTCGCGACGCGGTGAAGCGCAGTCAGGCCGTGACCAGTGGCAAAGCCCACGAGCAATTGGTCCCCTACCTCCCGAACTTCGCGTTTAATCCCAGGGATGTCCGTTTCCTCGGCTCCCCCGTCGATCTCGTCGTATTCGACGGATTGAGCAACGGCCACGTGAACAGGGTGGTCTTCGTGGAAATCAAGACCGGTGCCTCGCGTCTGTCTGACCGCGAGCGCCAGGTGCGTGACACCATCGAGGCGAGACGCGTCGAATGGCTCGAACACCACCACGAGGTCACCACATGACCAGGTGGCAACGAGACGGAGTTCCTACCGAGGGGGGCCGATGAGGGTCCTAGCGATCATTGCGATGACCGTTGGCGCAGCGATCCTCGTCGCCGCGTGGCCGGTCTACCGGTATCAGTCGAGACTCCTCGAGCAGGATTTCGCCGCGATTGCCAGCTTCGAACAAGACATCACTGAGTCGCAGGCCAACCTCGCGGTCGCCACTTCGCGGGCCGATTCAACAACCTTGCAGGACCTGATTTCCGGCAGGCAGGCCGCCGTCCGCAGCCGTGCGTATCACGCCGCCGCTCGCCAGACGACCATCGCCAATTGGTGGAGCCTCACTGGTTCGGGATCGAGCATGATCGGCGCCGCAACTCTGCTCCTGGTGCTAGGGACCATCGCGCTGCGGCGTGCGCTAACCGCACCCTGGAATCTCCCGCCCGTCGACGCGGCTCAGGGCCCCCACGGATAGGAAGCGGGCGCGGGACGAGCGCATGGGCTGACCTCGCAAGACACGATACCTCCCGATACTTTAGGGAGCGTGATCACGACTGATGCCAATCCAACCATCAGCCAACGAGCAGAGTTTCATGACAGCGTACACGTGTGAGCAATGCGGCATGAGCGTCGGGACAATCACTTGCGGACAGTGTGGCAAGGAGCTGGTCCATTCCACGCTCACCAAACCCGACGGGACCTCAGTCGCGATTTCCGAATGCCCAGACGGGCATGGGAAGATCAAATCCCCGCAATGCTGCGGGGCTGATATGATGTGTCCGATCGCCTGATCGACATCCGCGCGTTACTGACGCGTGCCCAACCGTACGGTTTTCGGTCATCTTGAAGCTGTTGAACGTTCCGGGGAGAAGTGGGTAACGCTCTATGTGAGCGACGGCGGAACACCCGTTGTGGTTGTCATCGTGTCGTAGGAGGATACGAGCATGCACCGCGTACTGAGCGCCTTTTCACTTCTGGTTGCCCTTGCTCCGCCGACGCTTCAGGCACAGCGTCCCGAGCTGCCGTTCTTCCAGTCGATCGCCTGGGCCCCTGACGGAAGCGCCTTGGTATTCTGTGCGGTGCTCGAGACATGGGATGATGGATTCCGTCTGTACCGGATCGACCTCGATGGTCGGAACCTGCGGCTTATCGAGACGGGAGGGCAACGCCATTTGTACCCGGCCTGGTCGCCCGACGGTCAGCTCATTGCGTTCGGCGGCCGCGTTGCTGGAGCAACGAACGTCCTCGTGACCTCACCAAACGGCGGCTCAGCCCGAGCACTCACGAGTGCGCCGGAGGGCGGGGGCGCCCCCAGTTGGTCGCCCAACGGTGACCGAATTGCGTTTCACTCCAATTGGGAGGGAGAATACCAGGTGTACGTGATGAACGCCGATGGCTCCCGAGTCCGTCGCGTGACACGGGAGGCCGGAAACAACCTCAACCCGCAGTGGTCCCCGACCGGAGACGCGATTCTCTACTACTCGGATCGCCAGGGCGGTGGCGCACACGACACACTGTATGTCGTCGATCAGGACGGAACGAATGAGCGCAAACTGACCGGCGGTGTGTTTCCGACGTGGGCCGCCGACGGTAATACGATTCTGTTCACGGACGCGGCGGACGGATTGTCCCACCTGTTCGCGGTTTACGCGGATGGCCGGAACCGTCGGCTCATCGCCGAGAACATTGTCTACGCCATCCAGTCACCCGACGGCGGCCGCATTGCCGCCATTTCGGTTGAGACGCCCGCATCGGGCCCCCGCCGGTACGGCGTTCAGCTCATGCAAACGGATGGATCGGGCCGTCACACAATCTTCCCGACTCCATGACGCTCACGACAGTGCTCCGACTTTGGCCAGTCGTTTGCCTGGCGGCCTGTAGCGGAACAGCCCCGAAGGAAGACCTGATCTTCGTCGACGGACGCGCCGTAGCCGCGGCTGGCGACTCACTGCTCGCCATGACCCGCCAAGGATCCTCGGCAATAACGGTGCGGGATCGCATCACGGGAGAGATAAGCGTGCACGCCGCTGCGGACCTCCGGACCCCCCTACACATTCAAGAATCGGGTGGACTCTGGTACGTGTCCGACGTTGTCGATGGGGAAGCGATCATCGTCGTCTTCTCCGCCGATTGGGAGGTACGCGACCGCATCGGTGTCGACAGCGTCGCCGCCGTCCCACATCAGTTTGCGGTCTTGCCGGATGGCACGCTGGTGCTCGAGAGCGTGGACGGTCGCTTGCTCGCGTTGCGCGACGACTCGTTGACCACCTTCGCATTGACGGAACAGAGCTCGCGCAACGGGATGCTCGTTGCGGCACAAGGGGGCGTGTTGCACACGATACCGGACAAGACGCTGACACTCTACAACGCAAGGGGCAACCTCCGGTGGCGTCAGGCATGGCCGTGGCACGAAGGGGCGTATATCGCGGACCTCTCCGTAGACGCCAACGGTCGCGTGCACGTTTTGGCGGGTGCGGAGGGAACAAACGTGTTCTACGCCTTTACCCTATCGCCCGTGACGGGCGAGGCAGTCAGGTGGACGGCGCCATCCCTGATGGCCACGTTCGTCGTCAAGCAGTTGGGAGAGATTCGGCCGGACAGTACCGAACGCTGGATTGGGGGACCCTAGTGCGGTAACCCGACCTCGTCCGCGAATTGCTTCAGCAACTCCTGCTGTTCCGCCGACAGCTTCTCCGGAATCCCCACTTCGATCTGGACGTACTGGTCGCCTTTCTTCCCACTCTTCTCGACACCCTGCCCTTTGAGTCGGAATTTTCGACCAGGTTGTGTCCCCGCAGGAATGTTCAACACGACGCGGCGACCATGCACCGTCCGGACCTTCACCTTCGTCCCCAGCGTAGCCTGCGCAAAGTTGATGGGGATGGTGCAAAGAATGTCCAGACCGTCGCGAGAGAAGAACCGATCCGGCTTGACGGTGAACGTGACAAGAAGGTCGCCTGCAGGACCGCTGTCGCGACTGCGTTGCCCCTGGCCTTTGAGGCGCACCTTGTGGCCGTCATCGGTCCCCGCTGGCACCGTCACCAGCAATCGCTTTGAGACCTTCACCCAGCCGTCGCCACCGCACCGCGTGCATGACTCGCTTGCCACCCGCCCCCGGCCACGACACGCCGGGCACGGACGCGTTACGCCAAATCCTCCCTGTCCGAACGTGACCGTGCCACGCCCTTTGCACTCCGAACAGGAGTCGACACTGGCGCCCGGGGCCGCGCCCGACCCACCACATGTCGGGCACGCTTCCTCCACGGCGACCGTGATCGGGATCTTCCCGCCCAGAACGGCAGTGCGGAAGGGGATCTCGACGGTCGACTCGATCGGCTCCGCGGTCTCCCCACCTTTGCTTCCCTTTCCGAAAATCGACGAAAACAAATCGCCCAGTCCGCCGAATCCGGACAGGCCGCCGAAGTCGAATTCTTCGAACCGTTGCGAGGTGCCGCCGCCCGGACTGCGCGTCGAGAACCCTCCGCCGGAGAAGGCCCCGAAGCGACGCATGTTGTCGTACTTCTTCCGTTGTGCGGAGTCGCTCAAGACCGAATACGCTTCCGAGATCTCCTTGAAACGCTCGGCCGCGGAATGGTCGTTCGGGTTCGCATCGGGATGGTATTGCTTGGCAAGCCGCCGGTAGGATTTCTTGATCTCGTCCTCGGACGCCTTGTCCGCGACGCCCAGGATCTTGTAGTAATCCTTCGCGCCGGTCATCGGTTAGGAATCGCCTTCCTCGTCCGCGGTGGTCATATGCACCAGCACCTTGGCCGGTCGCAACAACGTATTTCCGAACCGATACCCCACCTGCACTACCGTTGCCACCGTGCCGTCGGCATCAGGAGACGGGGCCGCAACCATCCCGAGCGCCTCGTGGTCGTTGGGGTCAAATCGCTCGCCCTCGGCCCCGACACGCTGCAGTCCGGTCGCCTCCAGATGCTGCAGCAGCTTCCGCTCGACCATCTCCACACCGTCCACCACGTCCTGCGTCGATGCCTCGGTCAGGTCCATGCTCACGACCCGATTCAGATCGTCCAATGCCTCGAGGACGTTGAGGGCCAGGTCTGCCTGGGCCCGGGCGCGCATGTCCTGCCGTTCGCGCGCGGTCCGCTTGCGGAAGTTGTCGAACTCGGCAGCGGTGCGTAGGAGCTGATCCTTGAGCGTCCCCACCTCCTCCTCGAGCCTCTCTATCGCCTGGTCGGGTGGCTCGACGAGCTCGAGACCCTCGCTCAGGGGACCGTCGGCACCGCCCGCCGGTGGCGGCGGCGATTCTTCGGAATCGGCCAAGGGGCCTTCCGCTCCGGCACCGGGATCCGCCCCCTGGGCGTCGACCTGGCCCTGGTCCGGCTCCAGAATCTGCTTCTTGTGCCTCTTCATACGTCTCACGGGTCAAGTGTCTGATGATTCGAGAATTCCAAACATAGGTTACAGAGCGAGGATTATACCAACTCGCCCTGCCGTTCTGACAGCGCGGATGGCGACCGCTCAGTCCGCCAGCAGACGCCGCAGGAGATCCAACGCCGCCTGAGCCGCCCGGCGCCGCACCTCATAACGCGTCCCCGGGAGATGGCGTTTCACGGCAGCGACATCCCCGGCCATGGCCGCCCCGATCCAGACGGTTCCCACGGGCTTATCCGCTGTGCCGCCGCTAGGTCCTGCTATCCCAGTGATCGCGACACCGGCCGTCGCCCCGAACCGCGCTTGGACGCCCAAGGCCATGGCCCGCACCGCCTCCTCGCTCACGGCCCCGGCAGCTGTCAGGACATCCCAATCCACATGGACCTCGCGAATCTTGGCGGCATTCGCGTAGGCTGTGACACCGCCCAGAAAGACGTCAGAAGACCCCGGAATCTCCGTGAGCCTCGCCCCGATCAGCCCTCCAGTACAGGATTCGGCCACGGCGAGAGAGGCGCCCCGCGAGCGCAGCATGCTGAGCACGAGGGCGGCCAGGTCGTCGTCATCAGTTCCATAGCAGTGCGCTCCGAGTACGGGCCGCAGAACGGCCTCCGCCGCGTCCAATGCGAGGCTGACCACGGTACGTGGTCCCGCCGCGGTGAGGCGGACGTCCACGCCCTCGAGCGACGGCAGGAAAGCAACCTCGACTTCGGTCACTGCTTGGAGCCTGTCATCCAGCAGGTTCGCCAGGGCGGATTCACTGATCCCGGTCGTGCGGAGCACGCGCGATGCGACCACGCGCGCGGCCTCACCGGTGGACTGGATTCGCGGGATCACATGCGCTCGCACGAGTTCGTTCAACTCCCGTGGCACGCCAGGAAGAAGCACCACGACCTGGCCGTCCCGATCGATCCATAACCCCGGGGCCGTCCCACGACTGTTTTCCAACACCTGCGCGCCCGCCGGGACGGCGGCCTGCTTGCGATTGGATTGTGGCATGGGCTGTCCCGGCCGGACCCGGGCGAACCGAGCTTCAATGCTCCGCAGGACATGCGGATCGATCTCGAGAGGTAGCCCGAACGCCTCCGCGACCGCTTCGCGCGTGAGATCGTCGGCCGTGGGACCCAACCCGCCACTCACGATGACGAATCCGGTGCGATCGAGCGCCGAGACGACGGCGTCCTGGATCTCGGCGGCGGTGTCACCAACGGTGACATGCCGAACCACCCTCACCCCGGCGGGCGCCAAGGTGCGGGCAAGATCACGAGCGTTGGTATTGAGGGTGAAACCGAGCAGCAGCTCGTTTCCGACCGTTACGAGTTCAAGATCCATCACCAGCGGCGCGCTTGACCGACGCCCCAAAGAGGCCGCGGTAGCGCGACACGTACACGCCGAGAGAATAGGCGGTGAGAATCACGGCGACCGCCAACGAGAAGGCGATCGCTGCGCCAAGGAGCCACTCCCACGCGTTGGCGATCCCGACGTCAAGTCCGAACTCTTCGCGTAAGTCCATCCAGAAGAACCACCCTAGTGCCGTGCCCAGGAAGATGTCTTGGAAGATGGTCTTGAGCTTCCCGGCTCCCGCTGCTGCGATCACCACCCCGCGGCGTTTGGCGACCTGTCGCATGATCGTCATCAACGCCTCACGCCCGACGAGAAGGATGGCGACCCAGGTGGGGAGCACGCCCCACCCCCATGGGATCTGGTACTGCTGGGCGGCGCGTGTCAGGAAGTAGATGGGGACGAGTGACGCGACCAGCAATAATTTGTCGGCTAACGGATCGAGAATCTTTCCGAGTTCGGTAATCTCACCGCGCTCGCGCGCGATCCGTCCATCGTAGATGTCGCTGACCGCGGCCGCAACGAAGATCAGCACTGCGATCAGCTTCGGCAGGTAGCCGTTGAAGAAAGGCAACAGGGCTATGACCGGTGCGAGTACGATCCTGCCAACCGTCAGGATGTTTGGAAGCGTCCAGGTCATCTGGATGGCGTCAGCTCAACGTCTTGAGCACCATCTTCGCGACTGCGCGGAGCGTGTCAAACACTCCTTCACCGGTGAGCGCGACCGATTCGAAATACGGTGCGCGAGCGATCCACTCCCCGTCGACCTGCTCGCGCAGCATGCGCCCATCGTTGTACGGGTCGGGTTCTGGGCTCTGCCGCGAGGGATCATCAATCGGCCACCCAGGATTGAGCTGCGCCTCGAGGTCGGCGACAGGGGCCGCGTTGGGCAAATCTCGCTTGTTGTACTGCACGGCGAACGGAATCTTCGTCAGATCGTACCCGTATTCCGACATGTTGTCGTAGAGATTCTGCATGGATTCGACGTTGGCCTCCATGCGCTCGACTTGACTGTCCGCCACGAACACGATGCCGTCGACGCCCTTCAAGATCAGCTTGCGGGAAGCGTTGTAGTACACCTGACCGGGCACTGTATAGAGGTGGAACCGCGTCTTGAAGCCTCGGATCGTTCCGAGATCGACAGGCAGAAAGTCAAAAAAAAGTGTCCGCTCCGTCTCGGTTGCGAGCGACACCATTTTGCCACGTGCGTCGGGATTGACCTTTCCGTACACGTGCTCGAGGTTCGTCGTCTTCCCGCCGAGGCCCGGCCCGTAGTACACGAGCTTGCAGTTGATCTCGCGAGAGGCGTAGTTGATCATCGACATCCGACGCCTACCTCCCGCTAATCCCCAAACAACCGGTCAATCTCGTCTTCGGCCCCTTCGAGCAGCCCGGATTCCGGCTGCCCCTGCATTCCACCAGATGCGGCACGATTGAACATCTCCTCGAAAAGCTGATTGAGGTCGCCTACGGTCTGTTTCACACGCAACCGGACCATCCCGACCGTCGTGCGATTGTCGAACAACACGACAAGGATGACACGGCGGGCAATATCCGCCAGATACATCGATTCCTTCTCACCCTGATGGAACAGTGACGCAAACTCCGGCTCGCCAATCATCTTCGCTAGCTGATCGTTGGCGCTGAAATCCGCGGCGGTCAGCGACGCGAACGTCGTCGGGTCGAAGGACAGCTGTTCACCAGCAGTCGCCAGCAGTTGCCCGGTCCGGTCCACGAGAAGGGCGCACCGAGCGCTCGACTCCTTCAGCAACGCTTGCAGATGCTCGGTGATCCGGTGGTAGTCACTCTCACCAAGCGACCAAGTTCCAGCTGAAGTCTCAGCCAAGCTTTGCCTCCATCCGACGGATAATCCCTTCGGCTCTCCGCCGAAGCATCGGGTGCGCCTCCCACGAGACGTAATCGCTCAGCAACCGTACCGCATCGACGCTCGGTCGCCCGTTGAGATAGCCCAGCGCGGACAGTCGGCGCAAGGGGTGTGGACTGAACAAGTCACGCCGATGCTTCCCCATCGAATGCTGGGCGAGGACCGCACCGAGAACCGTTCCGAATCCCATCGCGACTAAGGCGACGCGAAGGCGCGAGTTCACGACGACATCTCACGCCTGGCAGTGAGTGCCTGAGCCACCGTGACCGCGTCTGCATACTCGAGGTCACCGCCGACTGGGAGCCCCTGCGCGAGGCGCGACACCCGAATCGCGGGGTTCGCGATGACACCCCGCACGAGTGTCGCTGTGGCTTCACCCTCCATCGACGGGTTGGTGGCCACGATAATTTCCCTGACCGGCGTCCCGTTTCCCACTCGCGCCTCGAGCGCCTGCAACCGCAGGTCATCGGGACCAATGCCGTCCAGAGGAGACAGCCGACCACCCAAGACGTGATACAGGCCGCGGTATTCCCCAGACCGCTCGATGGCTGTGATGTCGGACGCCTCTTCTACCACGCAGAGCAACGAACCATCTCGTCGCGGGTCCGTGCAAATCTCGCACGGATCGACTTCACTCAGATTGCCGCACACCGAGCATGGAGAGACGCGTTCCGCCACATGCTCGATCGTCGTGGCAAGTCGGCGCGAAGCTTCCGTCGGTTGCTTCAGCAGGAAATACGTCAATCTCGCCGCCGTTTTCCGGCCGATACCAGGAAGCTTGGCAAACTCGGTAATCAGCTCGTCGATCGCTGACACCGCAGCTAGAGCGGGAACTGGAATGGAAGAGACATGCCGCCGGTCAGTTTCTTGACCTCCGATCGGTACACCTCTTCTGCTTTCCGCTGGGCGTCGGCCACGGCGGCAACGACCAAGTCTTCGAGCATTTCCACGTCGCCGTCCGCCACAACCGTGGGATCGACCTTCACAGACTGCACTTGCCCTCGGCCGTCGGCAGTCACGGTCACCATGCCTCCACCCGCTGACCCGGTGACGGTCTGCTGTGCGAGCTCAGTCTGCATTTGGGTGAGCCGACCCTGGACTTGCTGCCCTAGTTGAAAAAGCTGTGAGATATCTGGCATGTGCTCTCGAATGATGGGACTTCTAACTCTATGAGTTGCAAGCTAATAGCGTGGACGAGAGCCCCGCAACTACTCGAGGAGCTCAAGATCGAGGGCCTCGGCAACAGCATCCAAAGCCGGGTCTTTCTTGCGGTAATGCCGCAGACGTTCCTCCCGATCCTTGTCTCGATCCAGCCGTTGAGGTTCCTCCGATCGCGGGACGGATTCGCCGCTCTCGGCAGGCCGGTACGCCACGGTGAACGCTCCCCCAATCACAGTGGCGATCGCCCCAGCCACCACCGCCTTGTTGCGCTCCAATCCCTCGAGGTGGACGGATGTATCGGCAACGTCGAGCGTAATGACCGATCCTTCGACCGTGGCCGGCCTCGCGTGCGTAAGCGCTTCTCTGACCACCCGCCGCTGTTTGCCGGCAGCCTCAAGTACCGCGGGCCACGACGCGCGCAACGTCTCCACCGACGTCGACGCAGGGTCCGCCGGTCCTGGCGCCGGTGCGGTGGGAACACGGGCCGCCGGTGCCCTGGCTTTGGCCGGCGCAGGCGGGCGCTGGCGCGCGGAAGCCCGCTCGGGACTCCGAGGGGGAGCGCTCCGTTCCGACTCGTGGACGCCCAAGCGGAGGGCCGTGATGACATCCTCGAGTTCCACGGTACGATCCAGCAGCGTCCACTCCAAGAGCAACGTCTCGACGTGAAGCCGGACGTTCGGACTGCGGCGGACGGCCTGTTCCGCCTCCGCCAGGAGTTTGAGCATCCTGAGCACGTCACCCTGAGCGAAGGATGCCGCATGATGGTCCACGGCACGACGAAGCTCGTCCGTCAACCCAGCCGGCTCGTCTCCCAGAATGCGGACCATAAGGGCGCGAAGTACTTCGCCAGCACCGCCCACGAGTTCTGCCAGATCCGCCCCGGCCTCGACGATCTTGGAGACAAACGGAAACACATCGGTCGTGCGGTGTTGCGCCACGATGTCGAGGAGTTCCGCATAGAGCTCGTCGCTGATCAACCCCAGCGCCGATCGAACGCGTTCCGCCGTGATGTCCTCGTCGCCAAACGCCAGCGCCTGGTCCAACAGCGACAGCCCGTCGCGCATACCGCCACGCGCCACGCGCGCGATCAACACCAGAGCATCCTCTTCCGCGCGGAGTTCTTCAGCCTCCACCACGTACCGCAGGCGCTCGACGATCGCACCGGGTCCGATCCGCCTGAAGTCGAAGCGCTGCAACCGGCTCATGACCGGCGCGGCCGTGTTCGCGATCTTCTGCGGTTCGGTCGTCGCAAACACGAACACGACGCGTGGCGGCGGTTCCTCCAGGATCTTGAGGAGGGCGTTCCACGCTTCACGGGTGAGCATGTGCGCTTCATCGATGATGTAGATCTTGAAGCGATCTGCTCCAGAGGCGGCATACATCGCCCGCTCCCGAAGCTGCCGCGCGTCATCAACACCGCGGTTGGTGGCGGCGTCGATTTCGATGACATCCAGATTCGTCGATCCCGCCCAGATCCGCGAACACGACTCGCACATCCCGCACGGTTCGCCGGCGTTCGCACCGTCCGCCGCGCGTTCGTCACAGTTCAGTGCCATTGCGAGGATTCGGGCGGCGGTCGTCTTGCCGACACCCCGCGGGCCCGTCAACAGATATCCGTGAGCCACGCGGTTCTTGACCACGGCGCCGGTCAGCCCCGCCGCCACATGTTCCTGGGCGACGAGGTCCGCAAAGCGCTTGGGGCGGTACTTACGGGCGAGAGCAGTATGACTCATGAGATATGAAAAGTGCCCCAGGTTACCCGGAGCTGCGCGAAACATCGCTTAGCGCTGCTACCTTCACGGTCCTGACGCGGTTCACGCGCCCGCACCCTCCGGACCTGGGGCATGAGTAAGATAACTGATTGCGGATTGCTGAGTGCAGATCTGTCAGCCATCTGCATTCTGCATTCTGCGATCTCACAGATGCCCGCCCCCTTTGTCCCATGTTCCCGGAATGACCAACACAAGCAGCGCATAGAATTCGAGTCGGCCCAGGAGCATGAGCCCGGCGAGGAGCACGTGAGCACTGGCCCCAAGATCACCGTAGTTGCCCGCGGGCCCGACGGCACCGAGCCCGGGACCAATACTCGACAAGGCCGCCAGCGCAGCGCTCAACGCCGTGACGAGATCGATGCCCAGGGCCGCCAGCGCGGCAGTGCCCAGCGCGTGCGTGGTCATGTACAGGGCGAGGTACCCCAGCACGTTCAGCACTACGTCCGAACGAATGGGACGGGACCCCAACTTCGTGACGAGCACGGCTTGGGGATGGATCACTTTGCGCACTTCATCCATCGCGTGCTTCAGAACGACGGCGACGCGGACGACTTTGAATCCTCCTCCCGTCGATCCACCCATCGCGCCCGTGAACATGAGCCCCAACAGCACGACCTGTCCAAAAACCGGCCAAGCACCAAAGTCCGCCGTCGCGAAGCCGGTCGTGGAGAGAATCGCCGCCACATTGAAGACACTCTCGCGCACGGTCGTCGCACCGAGTCCCGTCCCCGCCATCCCCAGGGTCACCATCACCGCCACCGCGGAGAGGACGCCAAACGCCAAATACCACCGCCATTCTCGATCCCGCCATAGGCGGCCGGGCTCACCCGTCAGCGCCCTATAGTGCAGAGTGAAGTTGGTGCCAGCAGCAATCATGAAGATCACGGTGACCCACTGGATGGCGTGGGAGAACGCGGCAAGTGACGCGGTGTGGGTCGAGAACCCGCCGGTCGCGAGACAGCTCATGGCGTGGTTGACCGCATCGAAGGCCGACATACCCAGACTGTAGTAGATGAGCGCCAGCAGGCTGGTAAAGCCGGCATAGATACCCCACAATCGCTGGGCCGTCGATGCGATGCGTGGAGTCAGTCGATCACTGCTGATGCCTGGTGCTTCCGCTCGGAAGAGCTGCGCCCCACCCATCCCAATGAGGGGCAGGATAGCTACGCCAAGGACGATGATGCCCATGCCGCCCAACCAATGCGAGATACTTCTCCATAAGAGGATGCTTCGAGGCAGATCCTCGACAGCGGGAAACACCGTCGCTCCCGTGGTCGTGAACCCCGAGACCGATTCGAAGAACGCTGCGGCGACGGAATCGGTGACGCCAGTGAACACGAAGGGCAGCATGCCGGCGGCGACGACAGCCAACCAGCCCAGACCGACCACCGCAAGCCCTTCTCGGGGATTGATCGAGACGCGGCGAGGAGTTAGCAGCCAGAGGCCACCGCCCACCAATCCCGTGACACCGATGCTGAAGACCCAGGGCGGAAGAAGGCCCTCACTCACCGCGAAGGTCGCTGGGAAAACCATCGCGGCGGCCGTCCAGGCCAGGAGGGCACCGACGATGTGGAGGACTTCCCGAACGTTCACGACGGAAAGAGCTTGATGACGTCTTTGACAGCCTTGGGGAGCGCGAACACGATGACGGAGTCTCCGGCTCGAACACGATCTGCGCCGCGTGGAACTGTCACCCTCTTCCCGTGCACAATGGCCGCCACGACCGCCCCTTCGGGAAAATCGATGTCCTTGAGTTCACGACCGACGACTGGTGCCTGTCGGTCGACGTAGAAGGCAATCGCCTCTGCCTCGCTTCCCTTGAACGTCGCAACGCGCGTCACATTCCCGCGCCGGACCAAGCGGAGAATCGCGTTCGCCGCCGACAGTCGTGGGCTCACTGCAGCGTCCAACCCTATGCGTCTTGCCAAGGGTACGTATTCGCTCTTGTTCACCAGCGTGATGACCTGTTTGGCGCCCGAATGCTTTGCCACCAGCGACGACAGGATGTTGGTGTCGTCCTCGTCGGTGAGCGCCAGGAACGCATCGGTGCCTCCCACGCCTTCGAGTTCCAAGAGCTCGATGTCCGTGGCATCACCATGAAGGATGAGGGCCTTGTCGAGTTTTTCGGCGAGTTCCTGCGCCCGGGCGCGATCGGCTACCAACAGCGTGGACTGCACGCCGTGCTGGTGCAGGATCTGGGACAAGTAGAACGCCTCGACACTCCCACCCGCAATCATCACGCGCTTGAGTCTGGCCCGCTCATGCCCACAGAGTTGGAGCGCCCGCGGAATCTGATCTACCGTCGCAGCCACATAGAGTTGGTCGCCAGCCTGCACCATGGTTGAGCCCTTCGGCACCAAGGTCTCCCCATTTCGCTGCACGGCGACGGTGAGCAAATGCTGATTCTCCTCGGTGCCGACATCCTGCAGCGTGCGACCGGCAATGGGCGCATCGGCAGTGAGTTGGAGAGCCAGCAACTGGACCGCGCCATCGGCAAACACGGCGATGTCCGTGGCAGCGGTCGCCTGGAGGAGCCGAATAGTCTCCAACGCCAGCTCGCGCTCAGGGTTGATCAGCACGTCCACGCCGAACCGCTCTGGATGGAGGTGCTGCCCCTGCCCGTAGAAGTCCGGATTCGACACGCGCGCGACTTTGACGATCCGACTGGAGCTATGCGCGCTCATGCATGAAACGAGATTGACCTCGTCCATGTTGGTCACGGCGATCAGGAGTCCCGCACCATCGATCCCGGCTTGCTCGAGCACAACGGGACTCGTCCCACTTCCTTGGATGACGGCAACGTCGAGGTGGCTGGACACGTACTCCAAGCGGTCCCTATCGACGTCGACGACGATGACGTCGTGACGTTCGTTCGTCAGCCGTTCGGAAACGTAATAGCCGACTTCCCCCGCCCCAACCACGATGACTCTCATAGGCACCCAATCATGCCGGGGTCCGATCCAAAGCGCAATCGTGCCCGAGTGGGGAGGTCACCGGTCAACCACTCGGGCGATGGTGTCCGCCGCCTGCTCGACATCGTCTTTGGCAACGTCAAGGTGCATCACCGCACGCAGCGTGCGGGAACCGAACTCGACGACCCGCACTCCCGCCGCATCGAGCTGCGAGACCGCGTCAGCCGATCCCATCTCTCCAGTCAACTCGAGCATCAGGATGTTCGTCTCCGGTTCCCTCGCCGAGACGAACTCGTTGTCCGTCAGGCGGTGCGCGAGCAGCCGCGCGAGCCGGTGATCTTCCTCGAGGCGTTCTACATGGTGATCCAGCGCGTAGAGGCACGCGGCGGCGAGGATTCCGGTCTGCCGCATCCCCCCGCCAAGTCGCTTTCGGATTTCCCACGCGCGTCCCAACACGTCGCGGCCGCCCACCAAACAGCTGCCGACTGGACAGCCAAGTCCCTTGGAGAAAGAGACCATGACGGTCGTCGCACCTCTCGTCAGACGCTCCAGTGGTATGTCTGCAGCCACTGCCGCATGCCAGATTCGCGCGCCGTCGAGGTGGATCGGCACCCTGCGCTCGTCGGCGAGACGGACGAGGCCGTCCCAACACTCGAGCGGCAAGAGGCGACCCCCAGAGGCGTTATGGGTGTTCTCTGCGGCCATCATGCTTATACGCGGGAGGAATCGCGACGCCCGGCGCCACCCACGTCGAGCCGCGGAGGGGGTGAGGATGCCATCCGTCGTGGTTACGGGTCGAGCCTGCACGCCGGCGAGAGCGGCCAGCGCCCCCAACTCGTAGTGGATTAAATGCGCGTTCTCTTCGAGGAGAACTTCCGTCCCGGATTCGGACAGGACCCACACCGCGGTCTGATTGGCCTGGGTCCCCGAGGGAAAGAAGAGCGCTGCCTCTTGCCCGAACAGCCGCGCGACCCGTTCCTCGAGTCGCGCGGTCGTCGGATCGCCATCGAGCACGTCGTCACCTACCTCGGCGTCCATCATCGCACGTCGCATCGCGGCCGACGGGTGGGTAACCGTGTCACTGCGAAGATCGATCACGCCAGGATGGCACGCTGCGCGCGTTGGCGTCGCATCAAATCGTAGGTCTCCGCCACTTCCCCTCCAACCAAAAAGACACAGGCGATCAGGTACAACCACAACAACCCGAGGATCAATGCGATGGCGTTCGCATTCGACAGTAGGCGGTCGAACGTCGCGAAGCTCGCCAGATAGAGCGCGAACCCGAACTTCGCAACCTCGAAGCTGAGCGCGGCAACTGCGGAGGCAACGAGCGCGGTGTCCCACTTGATCGGTCGGCTTGGCAGGACGGTGTAGGCCAAGAAAAACAGGAAGACGCCGACGGCGAATACGGAGAGCTCCGACACGAAGCGACCAAGCCATGGCGAACGTGCGAAGACCACGGTCAACGCGGCGTTGGCCACGATCAAGACCAACGAGGCCAATACCATGGTAAGGTCCAGGGCCTTCCCGAAGAAGAACGGACGGTTCTCATCAGTGTCGAACACTTCGTTCAACGCGGCGCGAGCGCCAGCAAACAGGCGCATGGCAAGCCAGAGAAAGAGCGGGATACCCCAAAGGGAAAACTGGGTCCGGCTGTCAATCACGCCTTGGACGATGCTCTCGAGCCGCGTAAGTGACTCCACCGTGCCGGCGCCGGGCAGCAGCGCATCCATGATCTGGACGATGTCCGCCGTGCTCTGTTCGCCGGCGTGCAGGGCGAAGCCGAGCGCGGACAACACGAGAAAGGCGAAGGGCAGGAATGCGAGCAACGCGTCGAAGGTGAGCGCACTCGCGAGGAAGAGAATGTTGTCTTCGTAGGCGCCGATCAGGACGCGCCGAGCGAAGCCGCTGGGCGAGAACGCCCACCCGCGCCTCGGCTGTGTCGACAACGTGTTGTCAGGCTCGGGGTGTTACTCCGAAGCCTCTTCCGCCGTCGTCACTTTCCGGCGCGAACGCGTTTCCGACAGCCGTTTCTCAAGCTCATCGCGCGCCGTGCTCACGGCCGCCTTGCCCGCGTCGACCGCCTCGCGTGCTTCCCCGTGGCGCTCTTTGAGTGTCTTGCGAACCGACTCGAACCCGTTCTCGAACCGTTCCTTGGCCTGCTCGTACCTGCCTTCGACGCGCTCGGCGAGCTCGTCGGCCGCTTCGCTCGCGCGATCCCTCACGCGGCGGCCGCGGTCGCCTATCGCGCGTCGCGTATCCTCGCCACTCTGTGGCGCCATCAGCAGCGCCGCCACGGCACCCAGTGCCGCGCCGAAGAGGAACGCCCCAACTCCACTCGAACGTTCGACGATTATGACCGGTCGATCATCTTGACTCATCTGTCGCCCCTAACTCCTCTACGCCCTTGTTTAGCTTGAATTTAGTGCCCCACACTGGCGGCGTCAAAACGTCACTGCAAGCCCGTCATATGCCGGTGATACACCGTCCGGAAGCCGACTTTCCAGTGCGGCATGGGAGAATCGATGCGTCAGGTGGGTCAAGAAGACGCGGGAGGCTCCGATTCGCTCGGCAAGTTGCACGGCCTCATTGATCGAAAGATGCGTCGGATGCGGCCGTTCGAACAACGCATTCAGCACCAAGACATCAATGCCCCGAAGCAATTCGACGGCCCTGTTGGAAACAGACTTGGCGTCCGTCACATAGGCCATGTTCTCAACGCGGTACCCGAACACGGTCGTGCCCCCGTGGTCGACCTCAACAGGAAGTACCGAGAAGCCGGCGATGACCGTCTCCTCCCACGGCGCCAGGGCGTTCAAAACCAGTTCAGGTTTCGACGTTCCGGGAGGCGGGCGGACCGCCGGGTCGAAGATGTACCCAAACCGCGCCTGAATCTGATTGAGCGTGTCCTGCGCGCCGTAGAGTGCGAGGCCGCCTCGCCGGATGGAGATGGCGCGGAGATCGTCGATGCCGTGCAGGTGGTCCGCATGCTCATGCGTGTAGAGCACAGCGTCCACTCCGTCGACTTTGGCACCGAGCATCTGCAGGCGGAGTTCCGGTGGCGTGTCGATCAGTAGGCGGGCATCGTCGTCCCGTTCGATCAAGGCAGAGGTGCGCGTCCGGCGGTCGCGGGGGTCGTTCGAGGAACAGACGTCGCATCCACATCCCACGACAGGCACGCCAAACGACGTGCCCGACCCCAAGACCGTGAGACGCACGGACTACACCGACTCGACCTTCACCAGATTAGTCGTACCCGGAACGTCAAACGGTACTCCGGCGGTGACGACCACTCGGTCTTCGGGCGACGCGAGGCCGCGGGCGACGAGTTCCTCGCGGGCCCGACCCAACATTGCATCGTAGCTTGGGACGTCCTGCGCCAGCGCCGGGGACACACCCCACACCAACGCCAAGTAGCAGCACGTCTCCGGCTCGGTCGACAAGCCGAGAATGGGTGGCTCCGGCCGATGCGTGGAGATCTTGCGTGCGGTGAACCCACTCTTGGTGAAGCAAACGATTGCCGGCACGTTGAGCAGCGCTCCAGCGACGGTGGTCGCAAACGCGATCGCCTCGTCGACGCCGGCACGATCACCAAAACCCAGGTGCGTGGCCTGCCGAGCATGCGGGGGAAACTCACTGAACGACTTCTCGATCTCGATCACAATCCGAGCCATGGCCTTCACCGTCGCCACCGGATACTGCCCGATCGCGGTCTCCGCGGACAGCATGACGGCATCCGTCCCGTCCAGGATCGCATTCGCCACGTCCGAGGCTTCCGCCCGCGTCGGCCGTGGGTTGTGAATCATCGATTCCAACATCTGGGTCGCCGTGATCACCGGCTTGGCGCTGCTGTTTGCCAGCGCGATCAGCCGTTTCTGTGTGAGTGGGACCTCTTCGAAGGGGAGCTCAACCCCAAGATCGCCCCGCGCGACCATCACCACGTCGCTCGCCTCGACAATGCGCGGCAGATCGGCAACGGCTGCCGCTTTCTCAATCTTGGCGACGACACGAACCCCATCCGGCACCAACGATCGCACGGACTCGACGTCCTCCGCCCGCCGGACGAACGACACGCCAATGAAGTTGGCCCCCCAATCCGTGGCAATCTTCACCGTTTCACGATCCGTCTCCGTGAGTACGGGGGCGCTGACTTGCACGCCTGGGAGGTTGATGCCCTTGCTACTCAGCAGCTGGCCCCCATGGCGTACGACGGCATGCACACGGTCGTCTTTGACATCCTGGACCTCGACCCCAATGAGCCCGTCGTTGAGGAGGATCCGGGAACCAACTTTCACGTCGTCGGCTAGGGCATCGTAGGTCGTGGGGATCTCGTCACCGGTAGCCACGGCCTCGTGGGCGAACACGATCTTGGCGCCATCCGCCAAGTCCCGCGGCGCAGCCATTGTCCCAACTCGTATCCGCGGTCCCCGTAGGTCGACCAGAATGCCCACGTGGCGATCCAGATCGTCCGACAACTTGCGTACCCGGTCGATCCAGGTGGACCAAACCTTGGGATCCCCATGGGAGCTATTGACGCGGATGACGTCGACCCCGGCCTCCAGCATCTGCGCCAGGACCGCCTCTTCAGCCGAGGCAGGACCCAGGGTCGCGACGATTTTCGTTCTGCGCACGTGGTCGATACTCATTCGGCTCCTCCGCGCCGATCGAATCGGTCCGCCAACGCTGGGAGGGCCCTGCCTGCCCGATCGAGCCACCCAACGTCAGCCACCCTCGACAGGGGCGTCCGATCAGGGTTGATCTCAATCACGCTCGCACCACTGCGTTGCGCAACCAGCGGCAGCTCCACCGCAGGATAGACGACCGAAGACGTCCCCACGACGAGGACAGCGTCCGCCTGTTCGACGCTCCGCCATGCACGCTGGATCGCTCCCTCGGGCAGTGGTTCGCCGAACCACACAACCCCGGGCCGTATCGGCATGCCGCATGTCTCACACGCGGGGGCATCCGCGGTGTCACCCATTGCGTGGTCCGCCCGGGCCTCCGCATCCCACGGGTGACCAGCTCCACTACAGCGGAACGCATGCAGGGAACCGTGCAGCTCCAAGACCGGATCGGAGCCAGCCCGTTGATGCAGGCCATCAACATTCTGGGTCACGATCGTCAACGACGCGAAATGCATCGCGAGCCGAACGAGGGCGCGATGTCCATCGTGCGGCATCGCAGCACGCGCACGCTGCCACCGTTCCCAGTACCAACGAAATACGCGGCCCGGATCAGTGGCGAACGCCTCTGGTGTCGCCAGCTCCATAGGGTCGTATTGGGACCAGAGCCCCGTGAGGGCGTCGCGGAACGTTGGCACACCCGATTCCTTGGACATGCCTGCCCCGGTCAACACGACAACGTGCCGCGCGTTCTCGAGAATCTCGGAGGCCCGCGTGCAGGCGTCTCCGTTCATGACCGATGCCCCGCGTTATGACGCGGGAACCGGATCGCCGGCAGGGTAGGTGCGCGCCACGTACTCGTTGAGGATGTCGAGGAACTCGTCGACGATGCGGTCGCCTTTGAGCGTGACCGACAGTTCGCCATCCACGTACACAGGAGCCTTGGGCTCTTCGGCCGTTCCAGGAAGCGAGATGCCGATATTCGCGTGCTTCGACTCGCCCGGACCGTTCACCACACACCCCATCACCGCAACCCGCATCCCTTCCACACCCGGATGTGCGCCGCGCCACACCGGCATCTGATGGCAAAGGTAGTCCTGAATCTGCTCGGCCATCTCCTGAAAGAACGTACTTGTCGTGCGCCCACACCCGGGGCATGCCGTCACCTGCGGTAGGAACGAGCGCAGGCCCAGCGACTGCAGAATCTGCTGCGCCACGCGTACCTCCTCGGCACGGGCGCCGCCAGGCGCGGGCGTGAGCGAAATCCTGATGGTGTCGCCAATGCCATCCAGAAGGAGCACGCCGACCGCGGCCGCGCTGGCCACGACTCCTTTCGTTCCCATTCCCGCCTCGGTCAGTCCGAGGTGGAGCACATGATCCGAAAGCGGGGCAAGCATCCGGTACACATCAACCAGATCCTGCACGAGCGACATCTTGACCGAGAGCACGATCTGATCGTGCCCAAGTCCGACAGTCTCCGCCAGCGCTGCCGAGCGCATCGCGCTCTCGACCATGGCCTCGAACATGACTTCCCGCGCGTCCCTGGGCGGGGACCGGTGCGCATTGGCGTCCATCAACTCCGTCAGCAGTGCCTTGTCCAGCGATCCCCAATTGACGCCGATCCGGACCGGTTTGTCGTGATCGATCGCAATCTGCACGATGGTACTGAAGTTTTCGTCGCGCCGTTTGGCGCCAACGTTCCCCGGATTGATACGGTATTTGGCGAGCGCAGCAGCGCACGCCGGATGTTTGGTAAGCAACAAGTGTCCGTTGTAATGGAAATCCCCGATAATCGGGACGGTGACCCCATCGCCGCGTAGCTGATTCACGATCTCAGGCACGGCCAGCGCAGCCGCGTCATTGTTCACCGTGACCCGGACAAGTTCGCTGCCGGCCTCCACGAGCTCGGTGACTTGCCTAACGGTGCCGTCGACATCCGCCGTATCCGTATTCGTCATCGACTGGACCACGATGGGATGGCACGACCCGACTGGAACGTCACCAATCCATACGGAAGGGGTCTGACGACGTGTGACGATCGGCAATGACGCCTACCCGATGTCGTTCCAGTTTACGTCGAACGATCCCTGGCATTCGGGACAGGTAAGGCGTTCCGCATCCGGCGGAATCAGCCTCGCGCGAGCGTGGCACGCCGGGCACACGGCATAGGTGAGGCCGAGAATTTCCTCGCTTGCTCGCTGGGCGCCGCGTTCCGACTCATGCCACTGGACGACGGTCCACGTCGAGGGCGGTCCATCCAGCAACACGAGCATGTCGCGGGGCACGGGCACGTTGTTCTTGCGCACGTCGAGGACGACCATCGAGTTCACCGCTTCATTGACGACCGGGTACCACGCGCCACGCCTAAGTCCATGTGTTCCCGGTTTCGCCCGCGCCCACTTTTCTACCTGCATGGCGGCTCCTGCGCGATCTGTTCGAATACCCAATCTAGCGCGGAGGGCCTGGGCGCCCAACAAAAAGGGGGGCTGCTCGAGCCCCCCCACACCTATCGGCCATGTGGTCGTGGGTCAGCCGCACTCCGAAAAGCCGCAGACGTGACACTTCTTGCATCCCTCCGCGAACTCCAATTGCGATCCGCAGTCCGGGCAGGCACCCGCATGTTGTTCGGCGCTGGCGACGTCGAACGCGAACTGTTCACCGTTGTCCGTCGTGCCGGCTCGCGGTGCGACAGGGGCCACAGACACATCCTTCTCCGCGGGCGCTTCGAGGAGATCCTGCTGGACGCCCTGCTTGTCTTGCATGTATCGCTCGATGGCAATCCCGATCGCGTCCGGCACCGATAGGACCTTGTTGGGGCCCAGGCCGGTGACGCGGTCAGACGAGATACCCCGAAGCTGCCGGTACACTTCCTGGAGCGGAATGCCGGACCGAAGCGCCAAGGAAATCAGTCGTCCGATCGCTTCGACGTCGGCCATAAGGGCCCCGCCTGCTTTCCCGAGACTCATAAAGACCTCGAACGGCTGACCTCGGTCGTCTTCCGTGATCGTGACGTACATCGTGCCGAGTGGTGTCTCGATGCGGCGAGTCGCACCCTTGAGCAATTCGGGTCGTGAGCGCTTGGCCCGTCGCTGCAAGTTCTCGGATTCGACCTCGTGCAGTTGCCGCTTCGTCCTTCCGAGCTCGGCCTCCAGCTCCGCGATCGTGGCCTTGAGTTCAGCGTTCTGATCGCGGCCAGCCCCATCGGTCGTTCCTGCCCGTTCCTGGACTTTCTTGGCCGTCTTGCCGGTCGAGAGTACTTGCATGTCACGGCTGCCGTCACGATACACGGTGACGCCTTTGCAATTCAGCGCGAAAGCCATCTCGTAGATCTCGCGGACATACGATTCGCTGGCCTCGTTCGGGAAATTGCAGGTCTTGGAAATCGCGGAGTCCGTGTACTGTTGAAACGCTGCCTGCATCTTGATATGCCACTCGGGGGTTACATCGTGCGCCGTGACGAACACGCGTTGCCAGTGTTCCGGCACTTCGTCAAAATGGATATGGCCTTCCTCGGCGACGCGTGTCATGACCTGTTCGGAGTACCACCCCTCGCGTTTGGCGATATCAACGAAGTGGTCGTTCACGTCGGGCATCAACGCCCCTGCCTGGTTCCGCATGAACGCAACCGCAAACAACGGCTCGATGCCGGAGGAGCAGCCTGCAATAATAGAGATGGTCCCGGTCGGGGCGACCGTCGTCAGGTTGCAGTTGCGCAACCTACGCTCAGGACGGACGCGCTGACCGTCGGGGCGGCGCGCACACGTCGCGTCGGGTCCCCAGATGCTCTTTTCCCACTCCGGGAAGGTGCCACGCTCCGCGGCGAGCCGTGCACTCTCGGTCTTTGACTCGCGGTCCACGAACTCCATGAGCTTGTGGGCCCACTGAATCGCCTCGTCCGAATCGTAGGGCACGCCGAGCTCGATGAGGAAGTCCGCCCACCCCATGATACCCAACCCAATTCGTCGAATGCGTTGTGCCAGGTTGGTGATCTCTGGCAGTGGGTATCTGTTCGCGTCGATCACATTGTCGAGGAAGTGCGTACAGAGGTGCACCGCCTTGCGGAGCCCATCCCAATCCACCTCACCGTGCCGAGCAAAGAGGCCGACATTGATCGAACCGAGGTTGCACACGTCATACGCTAGGAGGGGCTGCTCGCCACATGGGTTGGTCGCTTCGTAGTCGCCCAGGTGCGGGACCGGGTTGTACTCGTTCGCGCGGTCGATGAAGAACACACCTGGCTCTCCCGTCTTCCACGCCCCGTGTACGACCTTGTCGAACACTTCTCGCGCGTCCAGTTCTCCGACGACCGCCCCAGACCGCGGGTCGACGAGATCGTAAGAGGAGCCTGCGTTCACGGCGTCCATGAACGCATCGGTGACGGCCACCGAGATGTTGAAGTTGGTGACCTTCGTGATGTCGTCCTTGCACGAGATGAAATCGAGGATGTCCGGGTGATCGACGCGGAGAATCCCCATGTTCGCACCGCGGCGCGTCCCACCTTGCTTCACCACTTCCGTCGACGCGTCGTAGAGCGACATGAACGAGACCGGCCCGGATGCCACCCCCATGGTCGATCGCACCACGTCGTTCTTGGGCCGCAAGCGCGAGAAGCTGAACCCGGTGCCGCCACCCGATTGGTGGACGAGCGCCATGTTGCGCAGGGTGTCGTAAATCCCGCTTGTCCCATCGGACAGGGCATCGTCAACCGGGAGCACGAAGCACGCGGACAACTGACCCAAGGGGCGCCCGGCGTTCATCAGGGTCGGGCTGTTGGGCATCCATACCCGTGTGGCCATGAGGTCGTAGAACGTCTCGGCCAATGCTTCAACCGCACCAGGGCTCGCTCCGTACCGGGCGTCCGCATAGGCAATGGTCTTGGCGACCCGCCAGAACAGGTCTTCTGGCCGCTCAACCGGATCTCCCTGGTCGTCCTTGACGAGATATCGCTTTTCGAGAACCGTGACGGCGTTGTCGTTGAGTTGCGGGGTTTTGTGCTGCCCAGTGTCGCCCGAAATGCCCATAATGCGTTCAGACTCCAAACCGGAGGGTTGCAGTGGTCGTTCGTAAGTTAATGCGCCAAGGGGATTCGGCTCTCGCGGAGCATGGGCGCGGGGTGGTCAAGGTAGAAATCGCCGGGTGCACATGCAAGTGCATGCAAGGCACCGCAAAATGACTCCGGGAACCAGTTTACACATCACAAATCTGTTGTCGGCCGCATTACCGGGAATTCGGCCTCGCGATGACGCGCCGCAAGCGCCGCGTAATGGCGAACAGTTGAGCCGATCCGCTTCCGCAAGTCATCGTCCACGCTGCCCACCACGCGCCCCGGCACGCCAAGCACGAGAGACCCGGGCGGTACCACCGTGCCTTCCGTCACCACGGCGCCCGCTCCAACCACCGATCCGGTACCGATGCGCACCCCGTTGAGCAGAATCGCACCCATACCGACGAGGCAGTCGTCGTCAATCGTGCATCCATGGACAATGGCCCGGTGCCCCACGGCGACCCGCTCTCCCACCGTGCAGGGGACACCTTCATCGACGTGAACCATGGTAAGATCTTGGATGTTGGTCTCCGCACCGATCACGATGGCCTCCATATCGCCGCGAAGCACGCAGTTGTACCAGACCGACGCACGGGGACCCAACGAAACCGCCCCGAGAACCTGCGCTCCCGGGGCGATGAAGGCTGTGGGGTCGATCATCGAGCGCGGCAGGTCAACCGCAACCAGCTCGCGACCGGCTGACCGCCTTTGGAAGCCGGTGTGAAGGTCCCAGAACGAAGGTAGCGCTGGATCGCTGCCCCGAACCTGGGGTTGGTGGGTCGCTGGGTGAATCGGAACGTCGCAACGCTCCCGTCGTCCTCGAGGCTCACCCACAGTTGGGCCGGCTGGGGTTTGTCTGCACCCTGCAGTGGAATAACGCAGGCTTGATTTGCCGAAGCCGCCGTATCGAAACAGAAGTTATTCATGTTGTAGCGCGCCGCTTCTGGATTCGAACATTGCGGCTGCGGAATCCGCTCCATAGCGATGGTCACCGGCACCGTATCGCCGCGCGCAACCTGGATCGTCACATCGAACGGACGGTATCCGGAGCGTTGCGCCACCACGCGCTGCGCCCCCGGACTCACCTCGACGACGTCTTGATTCACCGGACTCCCGTTGATAGCGACCTCGGCACCACTCGGACGGCCCTCGATCGCCACCCAACCGGTGGTCGGCAGTGGAGGCACAACAACCGAATCTGGCACGGGCACCGAATCCACCGCGGCGGCGGTGTCGGCGAGCGCCGTGTCGACGGGTGTGGAGTCGGCAACCGGGAGGGAATCCGCGACCACCGCCGATGTCCGATTGAGGCCGATCTGGCTGAAATCCGGAGGCCACGTCGCCCCCATGAAGAAATACCAGAACCCTCCCGCGCCGCCGCCGCCCAAGATCAGGATGAGGAACATGCCGACCAACACGCTGCCGCGTTTTCGTTCCTTTGCCCGCTGGGGCTCGTGCTTCCCTGTCGGGTCGGCCATCGGAATGGGTGTCGTCGGCGTTGTCGGGAGCGAACCCGCCGGGAGAGCGGCCGACCCACGCGCCGGAGACGGCATGATGGTCGTGGGCAGATCCGAGACGGTCCGAGCCGCGGACGCATCGATCTCCGCCGTCGGCCGCCCCTCCAACCGCGCGACGAGCTCATTCGCCGTCTGGAATCGGTGGGTTGGGTCTTTGGCCATCATCACGTTGACGACCTCGAACAGCGCGCGTTGGTCCGGAGTAGTCAACTCGGGAACCGGCAACTCCTCCATGATGTGCTTGTATCCAATCGCGAACGCGTCCTCGCCGTCATACGGCACGTGCCCTGTGAGGCATTGGTAGGTCACCACGCCCAGCGAGTAGATGTCGCTGCGTCCATCGAGCGGCTGCGCCCGCGCTTGTTCCGGACTCATGTAATGAGGCGTCCCAATGGACATGCCAGTGCCGGTCAGCCGCGTTCCCGTGGCGGCTTTCGCGATTCCAAAATCCGTCAGGATCGCATGACCGATCTCGTCGAACATGATGTTGTCTGGCTTGATGTCACGGTGGACGATGCCATTCTGGTGCGCATAGCCAAGGGCGCCCGCGGTCTGTTTTAAGAACGAGCGGATCTCTTCGGGAGGAAGCGCGCCTCGCCGCTGAACCACTTCCGACAGCGACGATCCGCGCAAGTACTTCATCACGAAGTAGATCACGCGTCCCGACTTCCCGACGCGATAGATCGGGATGATGTAGGGGTGTTCGAGCTTGGCGGCGGTTCGCGCCTCGCGCTGGAATCGCTCGACAAACTCTTTGTCAAAGGCGAGCGAGAACGGTAGGGTCTTGACCGCGACCTCGCGGTCCAAGTGTTTTTCACGAGCGTGGAACACGATCGCCATTCCACCGCGTCCGAGTTCCGAAATGATCTCGTATTCGTTCTTGAGCGCGTCGCGAACGAGGTCGATTTCGCTGACTTCACTGCGTTCCCCATCAGTCGGCGCCAATGGAGTACTCGTGGACAAATCCAGCCCGCACGACGGACAGAACTTTGCCTGATTCGCAACTTCAGTTCCGCAACGTGAACAGTACACGGACCGTCCTCTCTCGAGCCCTGAAGTGTTGGAAACCCCTCAGACCCTGTCAAGCAAGTCAGGGGCCATGGGACGACACGGGCCGGACTCGTTGTGCAACCAGGCTCAGAACGAGGTGCCGAAGGTCACGTAAGCCCTTATATCACCCCTACTTACACCGAGTCCATCAGTCAACGGAACGGCGGCACCTACCCGGACCCGCGTGGGTACATCGTACAGGATCCCGAGGTCGGCAATGAGCTCGGTTCCCGCACTTTGCAAGTTGTTCTCGGTCCCACCATCAGAGGCGATTCGGGCCGTTCCGAACTCATAGAACAGAGTAGCCGAAACCCGGTCGAATACGATGGGGATGATCGGCATGCCGCGACCGATCAAGGCGATGGGGATCCGTGCCTCCGCGACAGCGGTGAGTGCGCGATCGAAGCCCCCAACTCTCGGGTACCCTCGCAGGGCAAATGCCCGCCTCCCGGTCCCTACGATCAATCCCGGCGCGACCTCGAAGCGGTCTCCCGACTCGCCACCAACCGCAATGGTCCGCGGTGCCGACCCACCGGCACCACCACCGGTTAGGCGGAGGGCCAGGACCCATCGCGCGAATCCCGGGAGGCCAACACCCAGGAACCCGGCAACGGCGCCCCGGGTCTCAAACGACGACGCCCCATCCCTGAGACTCCATTGTCGCTCGTACAGTGCGTCGAGCCGGACGCCGTTTTCGACCGAAATGGCCAGTGCGGGACGCGAGCGATAGAACAGGCTTCCACTGATGGACGCGGCGAGCGAGGTGGGTCCTTCGAAGATCAAAGCACCGGCCGACGACTCGTCGAAGAGCGAGAACTGTTCCAAGCCCGTCGCGAGCCGAACGACTGCGCCCGAACGCCACCAACGGCGCGCCAGCCTCACGCCCACCGTGGCCGCTTGCTCGCGCTCCCCAAAGGGAACGACCCCCGCATTGGTGAGGAGTCCGAAGCCCAACCATGACTGCCGCACGGAAACGTTCACGGCTGCCCCCTGCCACCGTTGATGCGCGACGGAGAGCACACCTTCCGTCCGGCCCGTGCTCGGTGCCACCGCAAGCGAGGCGAGGTACTGTGTGCGACCGATTGGATCATCAGCAGACGTGAATGCGCCGAGGAACGTGCCCGTCTCACTCTCCACGTGGAGCACGGGATTCCAGTACTTCGGGACCAGAGCGGGCCAGGGATTGTATCCTCGCTCTTGCACAGCGGCTCGCGGGGCCACCTCCATCGAGGTAGTGGGTTGGGTGACCGTGGGCGCGTCCGCGAGCTGGTCTGGTGCGAGTTGCATCACGGCCATGCCGTCGTGAAAGACCGACGTGAACACGAGCGACCCATCAGGAAGCTCCTGTGGCGAGCGAGCGCCCCCCAACTCGGTGGTCAATCGACTGACACGGTCGCTGCCGCGGTCGTAGCGATAGACTTGCGGCAGCCCGGACACCTCACTGACGAACAGTACCGTTCCATCAGGGGCCCACGACACATCGGAGAGCAATGCGTTTCCGAGCGTCACGCGGCGAGCTGCACTGGGGTCGGTAAGGGGCCACACAACCAGTTCGCGCCTCCCCTTCAGCAGCGCATCGCCCGCTCCCCAACCCTCACGCACCGCGATCTCTCCCCAATCGTCGGCGGGCGGAAGATTGACCGGTTCGTGACCGCCGTCGGGATCCAGCCAAAGCGGTCGGCGCCGACCGTCTTCCACTCGCACGCCGCCGACACGGGCGCCGTTACTGAACGGAGACGTGAAGCGCTCGGTGTTGGAAATGCGTTCCCACGTTTTGAGTTCACGCCACAGGTACAGGTGGCTGCGGATCGATGCCGGCGACGCGTAGTCCAACTGACCGATGATGAGGGACGTGCCGTGCCAAGCGATGCGGACACCGGCGTTGACCCGATGGCTCGCCGTCCGCGATGAATCCGCCAAGAGTACCCGGACAGTTGCATCTCGTCGGCCATCGGAATGCAGGTAGGCAAGGGCGTGCCCCGACGGCGACGCCACCGGTGCGGGTCGCGACAGTAGCCCGCGGGCGAGCACCGTCGCCAGCCCCGTCCCGCTCGGCGGCGTATACGACTCGCGCATGCGTTTCCACCCAGCGCGCACCGACGTGCCTCCGGCTTCCTGAAGCGGGCTGCCGACGGTCAGCGGCCAGAGTTTGCCAGCTGACCGCTCCACGAAGCGAGACGGGAGGCTGTCACCACCGCTGGTAACCTGACTGGCGAAGAACCGCGATCCCCATGCATACGGCCGTTGCCCGCCTGGCCATCGCGGCGACACGAGCGTTGCGTCCTCAGACCGTGGCCAGACACCTGACGTCGCGGTTGACGCCAACAGCTGGGTGTGAAACGCGCCGCGGACACGACCGGCGTCGGTGAAGCGCGATTCGTAGTACGTCGCAAGTCCCTCTTTGACCCACGAGGACCGATAGGCATTGGGGAACGTCCACGGAGCCCGACCGAACATATACTGCATGCCGCGCCAGAACCCGCGCGTGCGATCGAGATGGAAGACGTGCGTCAACTCGTGCACCAGAACCACGCGAACCCATTCGTCGTAGTGCGCGAGTGCCAGCTCCGTGGCAGGCGGGGCGAGGAAGATGAACAGCTTGTTGGACGGAAACACCGACGCAGCACCATTGCTGAAGTCCACGTTGTCGAACACGGCGATGTCCACCGTGCCTCGGGGCGGGACAAGTTCCGACGCCAGCAACCGGTAGGCACGTTCCGCTTCATCAGCCACGCGTTGGACAAGGTGCGCCCGTTCCCGTCGGATATGGATGCGAAAATGCTCCGTCTGCCACGTGCTCCAGGTACCGGAAGGGTCGAGTTGCGCTGCGGCAGGCAACGGGGACAGCGCGAGCACGACGATTGGTAACCAGACGCGTAGCGGCCTGGCCGCCGGTCCTGGACAGCCCGAAAATCGCATCGATGGCCGTGGTGGTTGGATCGCGGAACCTACACAATGGCAACGAACTACGCCATCGGAAGCCGGTTGCCCGGCTCTCAGGCGGGGTGTAGATTGGCCACCATCAGGCCGCTGGAAATCCCGTTGAAACGCAAGGTCACCTGGCCCGAGACTTGAACGGGAAGTGGCGTCCTTCATTCGTCCCTGAGGCGGGAGGAGCAAACGCGTGACGGGACCAGTACACCGAGCCGGCGGAGGGGCCGAGGGCTCGATCTCGCAGATCGTGTGTTCGACGTGCGGCAGCACGGCCGTGGCGGGCCTTCCCTTCTGTCCGTCATGCGGCAAGAAGCTGGCTCAACCCGTCGAAGGACGCGCCTGTCCCCGTTGCGGGACGGCCGCGCCCGAAGATCGGAAATACTGCCCCGCCTGCGGACAGGGTCTGGACGGCATGCTCCGGCCGAGTCAAGCCGCAGCACAGACGGCTGCGCAGCACGTGATCGTGGTCGTCGATGACGCCGGCGAGCCCCTGAGCAGACACCCACTCCAAACCGGCGAAACCACCTTGGGGCGCGAGGGCGCCGACATGGAGTTCGCCGAGGATCCGTATCTCTCGCCCGTGCACCTCAAGTTCACGGCCAAGGAGGAGCAGCTCTTCGTTCGCGACCTGGGGAGCCGCAACGGGACGTGGGTGTTCATTACCGAACCTCACCGGCTTAGCGACGGCGACCGCATCCTCTTGGGGTCACAGGTGCTCGTGTATCGACGACTCGGATATCCCGGACCGCATCCCCCCGAGCGAGACGCTACGCGGCGGCTCGGGTCCTTGGTGCCCAGCGCGGATATCGCCAAGCTGACGCAGGTGCGCAGCGACGGATCGGAACGCGACGTGATGCACTTGTCTCCTGGGCGCGACATCGCTCTCGGACGCGAGGACGGCGATTGGGTGTTCCCGTACGACCCGTCGATGAGCGGTCGGCATGCCGAGATACACTCGGAAGATGCAGATTTCGTCCTCATCGATTCCGGAAGTCGCAACGGCGTCGCCGTCGCCGCTCGCGGCGACGTACCTGCACCGCCCAACACGCGCATTCTGGTGGGCGACAAGATGATCCGCGTCGAAGCATCATGAAGACCTGCACGGTCTGCGGCGCCGAGTGGCCCGACGAGACCAAGTTCTGTCCCAACGACGGAACGACGCTGCGCTCGACCGAAGGTGCCGACCTGGTCGGCAGTATCATCGGCGGCAACTACCATATCGAGAAGAAGCTTGGCGAGGGCGGCATGGGTTCCGTCTATCTTGGCGAACACGTCAAAATGGGCCGGAAGAGCGCCATCAAGGTTATGACGCAGTCCATGGCCAGCGATCATGATGCCATCGCTCGCTTCAACCGAGAAGCGACCAACGCCGCCCGGATCAACCACCCTAACGTGTGCGCCATTTACGATTTTGGCGAAACACCGGAAGGGTTGATCTTTCTGGCTATGGAGTTCATCGAAGGCGAAGCCTTGAGCGACATGCTGACTCGCGTAAGCATGATCACGCCGGGACGCGCCGCTTTCATTCTGGATCAATGCGCCGACGCACTCCAGTCCGCTCACGAATTGGGCATCGTGCACCGCGATCTCAAACCTGACAACATCATGATCACGCAGAGTCGCGGGAAGGACGTGGTGAAGGTGGTCGACTTCGGGATTGCGAAGGCGATGGGCGGCGAAGAGGGCCAGAAGGTCACCAAGACAGGGCTCGTCGTCGGGACACCCGAATACATGAGCCCAGAGCAGTTGTCCGGTGACGTCCTCGACGGACGCAGCGACATCTACTCCCTCGGCCTGGTGTTCTTCCGCATGGTCACCGGCACGCTCCCGTTCCCGGCTGAGAGCGCGCAAGAAACGATGATCAAGCGCCTGACCGACGATCCGATGACGCTCGAGGCAGCGCAACCGGGCGGCAGATATCCGCCGGGACTGCAGGGTGCCATCGATCGGGCGCTGCAACGCATGCCGGGCGACCGGTACCAGCACGCCAACGAATTCGCTCGCGATGTCCGGCTGACCATTGGGAATGCGAAGGAGATCTTCGCGCCCCCGACCCTCGACACCGACGCCAAGACGCAGTTGATGGACGCGCAGACCGCCGTGGTCGATGAGAGTACCACGGTGGTCGATGAACATGCCACCGCTCCAGCGGCGGTGACCAAAGGCTTTACGCGGCAGCTTGCCCCGACCCAAACCACGCCGGCTCAGGCACGTCCTGCCGAAGTGTCGCCGACCACTCCCGCCACGCCGGCTCCGATTCCGTCGCCAACAACGGTGACCAAGAAAAAAACGCCCGTCGTGCCAATCGCTGCTGCAGTGCTCGTTGTGGCAGCGGCCGGAACCACAGCCGCGGTCATGATGACCGGAGGTAGCGAAAACGGAGCCTCAGAGCCAGTATCGATTCAGCCCCCCTTGGGGACCGACGATTCGACGCAGACCCTCCAATCGGCCGCTGGCGATACGGGGGGAGTAGGTTCTCCCGTTGCGACGGGTTCCGAGACGGGTGGCACAACGCAAGCTAGTCCACAATTGGGTGGTGAACCGCTCGTGCTGGATACAGGTGGAACAGGAGATTCGGGCGTTGCGCCTCCTGCGACCACCGCCGATCCGGCGGAGGTGGACCGGGAGCTTGAGGCGCTGTTGGATAGCATCAATGCTGATCCGCAGCAGGTGCGGCAGGCGGCAGAAGCACATTACCAGGATCGGACGCTGCCCAATTCGACACGTGCGTTCGCAGCTTTTGTAGTCGGTGACTCGTTCTTCGCGGAAGACCGAATGACCGAAGCCTGTCGTTGGCTGGAGGTGGCAATCAGCTTAGATCCGACGAACGCTGTATACCCGAACTCGAAGACCCTGTACAGGTGCTCACCGTGAATCTCTTCGGATCGAAGAACACCGGCATACGCATCAGCGTCTTCGGCAAGACGGATGTCGGCCGCACGCGGGAACACAACGAAGACTGCTTCATCGTGGCCGACCTCACGCGCCAGAACGCGTCGCTGCATCCAGACGTCCGACAACACGACGTGGGTGCGCATGGCACACTCCTGGTCGTGGCGGACGGCATGGGCGGCGCAGCGGCGGGCGAAATCGCGTCGGACATGGCGACGCGCACGATCTACGATCACTTGTTGAGCACGTGGCTCAAGGACGATGAACCGAGCGCCCAGCAATTCGCCTTCCGGTTGAAAGAAGCGGTCGAAGAAGCCAACGACAAAATCCACCTGTACGCGAAGGAGCATCCGGACTTGCGCGGCATGGGCACGACTACGACTGCCGTCGGTGTGCTGGGGGATCAGCTGTACCTCACACAGGTGGGCGACTCACGTGCCTACTTGATCCGCAAAGGCGAAGGCATTCAACTCACCAAGGATCAGTCGCTCATGCAGCGCCTGGTCGACGCGGGAGAGCTCACAGAGGAAGAGGCGGAAAAGTCGGAGCGCCGCAATATCATCCTGCAGGCCCTCGGGCCCGATCCCAAGGTGCGCGTCGACCTCACCAACCAGCAGATTCGCCAAGGCGACGCCGTGGTTCTGTGCTCTGATGGCCTTACAGGCCAAATCACGCGAGAGGAAATCGCCGAGATCGTGGCACAGGACAGCAAGGACCTCGTCGAAGTCTGCTCACAGCTCATTGAAATCGCTAACGAACGCGGTGGCCCGGACAACATCACCGTCGTGGTTGCTCGGTTCGGCGGCAAGCCGCTCAGAGATCCTAACGACGGGGACGAGGCCGGCCACCAGGTCTACCCGCTTCTGGACCCCGAATCCACCACGGAACCGGTACCGATCTATCGCGGAAGCCCACCGCCGATCCCGGAGAACAAGGTCGAGATGGTCTGGTCCGGAGGCCTCGCGGCAATCGTGACCGCCCTTGGCCTTTTCTTCGCGACCTTCGGTTTTTAGCAGGACGTGAAGCCGCAGCTCAAAATCCTGAAGGGCGCGCGAACGGGTCACACCCAGGTCTTTTCCAAGTCTCCGATCGCTCTGGGACGTCACCCTGCGGCGGACCTCCAGTTCGATCCGGATCGGGACCTCCAGGTGTCCGCCCGCCATGCGTTGATCGTGCGTCGCGACGATCACTGGTATGTGCGCGATGTGGGAAGCCGCAACGGCACCTACGTCAACGGCCACAAGATTGCGACTGACACTAGACTCGACGACACGGATCAAATCCGGCTCGGCGACGCACAGGGGCCCGTCTTCGAGGTGCGCTTGGTCCCCGACGGGTCACCGGACGGGATAACCGCACCCGCACAGCCCATCCCGGCAACCCAGGATGGTGTAAGTTCGGGCGTCGTCACACCCGGCCGCGAACCCAGGCCAACGGCCGCCGGCCAGTCCGACGAAGCACGGCCGGCCGGCCCCGCACCACGGGCGTCGAACACGGCAGAACGCATTCGCATAGAGGTCGGGAAGCAAACCCGCAAGCACCGAGCGATGACACTGACGGCCTTTGTCATGTTGCTCGGCGCGGCGACGACGTTCGTCGTCGTCTCGCAGCGCCAGGGAGCAGCCCGGAACGCCGAAGTCGCCGCCATGCGAGCCAGAACCGACAGCATCCTGCTCGCGGCCAACCAGGCCATGAACGACCTCCAGGGACAGGTCTCGGGTCTGGAGGCACGATTGCGGGAGTCGCTATCCGACCTCACGAATCTCCAGGCGCAACTCGATCGCGCCGAGCGGTCGGGTACCGACGTCGAGGTCGACGAGCTACGAAGACAGCTAGCTGACGCGACGCAGGCCCTCATCTATCAACAGGCCGCAGCCCAAGTCGACTACGCCACGCTCGTCGAAGAGAGCCAACAGACCGTCGCGATGATTTGGGCGCGCTATGCGGACCGCAGCATCGCGTCGGGAACGGCGTTCGCCGTCCGGCCCAACGGGACATTGGTCACGAACCGGCACCTCGTCACCGGGCGAGACGGAAACCAGCGACCGGTAGAAATTGCCGTCAAGTTTGCCGATTCTCGACAGGTGTTCCGCGCGCGTCTCCTCGCCACCTCACCCGATGCGGACCTCGCAGTCATACGAGCCGAGGGGATCACGACCGCCGTGCCAGTGGTGAAGGGGTTCGGCGGTCCGCCGACGCAGGGCGACCCCGTCGCCATTATAGGATTCCCCATGGGCAGCGAGTTGCCGGGGGCCGGCACGAATGAGTTCGCTCGGACGACTTTCATTCCCGGCTCGGTCTCAAAGGTCCTGCCCGATTTGATCCAGCTCGACGGCTACGGCGTGCAGGGCGCAAGTGGAAGCCCCATCTTCGACGAACAAGGGTTGGTCATCGGGGTGCTGTTTGGAGGCGAGGTTGCGAGTGCTGGGCGGATCGTATACGCCGTCCCGGCGGCACTTGTCGAGCAGCTTCTCAGATCGGTCCGCTAGCGTACCCTCGTCAGCTGACCGAGTACCCGAGGTGCACGCGCGCCCGTAGCAGCCGGCACATTCCCTGGTAGGCCTTTCATCGTCCGCCATCCCAAGTAGGCAAACGCGACCGCCTCTTTTGCGTCTCCATCGAAGAACATGTCATCGAACGCGCGCAGGGCACGAGTGTCGAGAGCCTCGCGCAACGCGCGACACAGCGTGGGGTTGCGAGCGCCTCCGCCAGAGACGACCACGTCCGCCCCGTCCGGCGTCAACCAGCGAGTCATCTGGGCGGCAATCGACCGCGCAACCAAGGAAACTGTCGTAGCCACGATATCGTCGGCGCTCCCACCCGCGGCCCGAACACGGGCGGCGAGGTCTTTCGCGAACTCGTCCCCGAACATCTCTCGGCCTGTGCTCTTGGGGGGCGATTGCGCGAAGTACGAAAGCTCGAGCAGGGTGGCGACCACTTCCTTCACTGCGGTACCGGCAGCGGCTCGAGCGCCGTCAACATCGAAGGTGGCGCTGGGCTCGACGACGCGGGTCGCAGCGTCGATGATCGCGACTCCCGGGCCCGTGTCGAACGCCACAACATCGTCCAGCGCGCCTTGCTGCTTGACCCAAGTCACGTTGGCCATCCCACCGATGTTGAGCAGCACGCGTGGTGCGTCATCAGTGAACAACATGGTATCGGCCATCGGAACAAGCGGGGCTCCTTGGCCCCCGGCCGCGATGTCGGCACTGCGGAAGTCGCTGACGACGGCGACGCCCAGTTGCTCGGCGAGCACGCTCGCGTTGCCAAGCTGGAGGCTCGCTTTTCCCGGCACGTGCCAGATTGTCTGTCCATGCGATCCGGCAACGAACACATCGGCTGGGTCAACGGCGTGGTCATTGAGCAACCGTTGTGCAGCGCCGGCGAACCGCTCTCCAAGCATCATGTCGAGCTCGGCTAACGTCGCCGCATCCGCCCCCGCAATTGCGTCCCGGATTCGACTTCGATCGGCCGCATCGTACGGCTGCGAGGTGAACCCCATCAGCTCCACACGACTTTGATCGACCACGCGCACGAGCGCGATGTCGATTCCGTCAAGCGACGTCCCCGACATGATGCCGATCGCCAGTTCGCTCATTCGGAGATCGGCGGTGGATCGCCAATAACTGCACGCACAACATCACCAGCATCGGCTAAGAGCTGCGCTGCATTCGCCGCGCCGACACCACACCGCACCATCACGATCGCGATCTTGACACTTCCAGATGCCTCTGCGATTGCCTCCTTGGCCTGGGCGCGCCCCACTCCGCCAATCTCCATCACAATCCGTTCCCCCCGGTCGTGGAGCTTTTCGCTCAAGGCGGTGAGGTCAACCATCAGGTTGCCATAGGCCTTTCCGAGACGGATCATCGCGCCGGTAGTGATGGCATTGAGTGCGAGTTTTGTGGCGGTGCCGGCCTTGAGGCGCGTCGACCCCGTGAGCGCCTCGGGCCCAACCCGGAGCACGATACTCTCGCTGACACGTGGCATCAGCTCGGCCGGCGGCTCGCTACAAGTGAGCAGGACGGTGGTTGCGCCGCGGCGAGCCGCCTCGCTCACCGCGGCCCCGACGTAGGGCGTTGTGCCACTCGCCGCGATCCCCACGACCACATCCCCCTTTCCGACATCGAGGTCAGCCACCGCCGCCGTGCCCGCCCCGCGGTCGTCCTCCGCGCCTTCCTGACTCCGCTGCAGCGCCGTGGCACCTCCGGCAATCACCCCGATGACCATGTCCGGGGCCGTGCCGAACGTGGGCGGACATTCCGCGGCGTCGAGTACGCCAAGTCGGCCGCTGGTCCCGGCGCCGACGTAGATGAGGCGGTGACCGCCCGAGAACGCCCGCTCGACGTGCGCAATGGTGGTGGCGAGCGCCTCGCGGGCCTCCCAGACCGCCTCGGCCACACGCCGGTCTTCGCGGTTCAGCAGCTCCACGATCTCGAGTGGCGTTGCCACGTCGATATCAGCCGTTGCGGGGTTCCGTTGCTCGGTCAGTCGCGGATCGTGGAAGTCAGCTGCGCTCATCGGTCCTCTGAGTAAATTGTGTCGGAATGTCGACGTTGGCCGGTGGGCGGTCAACGCTGAGCTTCAGCACGCTCTTTGCATGGCGTCAAACAGCAGTCAGAACGGGGCGAGCTGTTCTGCAATCCACCGAGGGTGAGCGATGATGACGAAGAATCTCGAGACCACAGCCCAGGCGATGGTCGCCACGGGCAAAGGTATCCTGGCTGCCGACGAAAGCTTCCCGACAATCGGGAAACGCTTCAAGCACATCGGCATCGAGTCCACCGAAGAAAACCGACGCGCGTACCGCGACATGCTCTTCACGACGCCGAACCTGGGCGAGTTCGTGAGTGGTGTGATCCTGTTCGATGAAACACTGCGCCAGAGCTCAGCCGACGGCGCGCCCTTCGCCAAAGTGCTCGAGAACGGCGGCATGATTCCGGGAATCAAAGTCGACGCCGGAGCGAAGCCAATGGCGGGCTTCGACGGCGAGAAGATCACCGAGGGACTGGACGGTTTGCGTGACCGCCTCGCCGAGTACCGGGAGATGGGGGCGCGGTTCACGAAGTGGCGGGCGGTGATTACGATCGATGACGGCCTTCCAACGACGTACAACGTCGAGGCGAACGCTCACGCGTTAGCTCGCTACGCGGCGCTCTCGCAAGAAGCCGGGCTCGTGCCCATCGTCGAGCCCGAAGTGCTCATGGACGCCGACAACACGATCGGGCGATGCGAGGAAGTCACCGAGGAGGCGCTCAACTCGGTATTCCAGCACCTGTACCGTCATCGGATCCACCTCGAAGGCATGTGCCTCAAGCCGAACATGGTGGTGTCCGGCAAGAAATGCCCGGAGCAGGCCGGCGTTCAAGAGGTCGCCGAAGCCACCGTTCGGTGCCTGCGCCGATCGGTCCCTGGATCCGTGCCCGGTATTGTCTTCCTCTCAGGCGGACAGAGTGCGCAGGAGGCGACCGCTCATCTCAACGCGATGAATGCGTTGGGAACGCACCCGTGGGAACTGAGTTTCTCATTCGGGCGCGCGCTCCAGGCACCGGCGCTGGATGCGTGGAGTGGCAACGCGGAGAACGTTGACGCGGCACAGAAGGTGTTCTACCACCGCGCGAAGTGCAATGGGGCAGCGCGCTTTGGCAAGTACGACGACAAGATGGAAAAGGCGGCGTAACGCCCGATGGGACCTTGGGGGCGCAGGCGATGCCTGTGCCCCGCTCCCTACAACCGCTCGCGCAAGAACTCTGGGGTGAGGCCCTGCAACCAACCAGCGAGCAACGTGAAGTACCCCGTCACGAGTAGCACGCCGAAGAATATCAGCATTCCTCCGGAAATCCGGGTGACCAGCGGTATATACTGGCGGAACTGCTTAAACCAGGCCAAGAACTTCTCAACGGCGAGCGCCGCAAGAACGAACGGCACCGCTAGCCCGAGCGAGTAGACAAACAGGAGCACCATGCCCTCACTGAGGGTCGCTTCGTTGGCGGTCGTGAAGGTCAGAATGGCGCCTAGAATCGGGCCAATACACGGCGTCCAACCGGCGCCGAACGCAACGCCAACGAGCACGCTCCCGAGATATCCCACCGGCTTGTCCTGAATGTGCACGCGGCGCTCCTGGCTGAATGCGCCGATCTTGAGCACGCCCAACATGTAGAGCCCAAAGACGATCACCAGCAGTCCGCCGATCCGCTCCAGCCACACCTGTTGGCCCCGGAGAAATCCGCCCAACTGCGTTGCACCTGCCCCCAAACCCATGAAGATCAGCGTGAATCCGGACACGAAGAGCAACGCGTGGGTGAGAGCCGCCCATCGCTTTTCTCCCAACTCCTCGAGTGAAAGCCCCGTGATGAATGAGACGTAGCTCGGCACCAACGGTAGCACGCAGGGGGAGAGGAAGCTCAAGATCCCCGCGAAGAACGCGACCAGAAGCCCGATGGATTCAGTGCCTGTCATCGCCGAGCATAACCCCAAGCAGTCACGATTCGTTCCCAGCGAAGCCGTACGTCGCCTGGAACCCAAGCAGCTTGTACACCAGCTCTGCCGCAAGGACATCCGGCGCCACCAACCCCGGGATGGGGGCCAGTTCCACAACATCGCAACCAACCACGGTGCGTTCTTGAAACACGCGTTGGAGGAGCGCTAGCGTGGGATACCAGGATGCTCCGCCTGGTTCGGGTGTGCCGGTCGACGGCATGCACGTCGGATCCAGATAATCGACGTCAAAGGTGATGTACACCGTAGGACCGAGCCGGTCGAGAATGCGATCGATCCAATCACCCAGTTCGATCTCATGGCCCCATACCGCGTCGATGCGTTTGGAGCGCATCAAGCTGCGTTCATCAGCCGTCAGTGACCGTATGCCCACGGGTACGAGGTTTACGGCTTCGTGCACTCGATGCATCACGCAGGCGTGGGAAAACGGCGTGCCCTCATATTCGGTCCGGAGGTCGGCGTGCGCGTCCAACTGAAGGACCGAGAGCTCTTCCCGCTCCGCGTGCGCCAGTATCGGATCGCCTGAGAGGCTGTGCTCTCCTCCGAGGATGACCACGAATTTTCCATGATCGAGTAGCGCGTCGTAGCACCGCCGCAACGTGCCGAGTGCATCCTGCGGCCCTGTCCCCGGCAGCATGAGTTCCGGGAGCGTGTGGATGCCGGTTTCGTACGGCTCCGAGTCGAGTTCGTGGTCGTACAGCTCTACGAATCGCGAAGCGTGGATGATCCCCCGTGGCCCGAATCGCGTTCCCCCCATGTACGACACGGTCGCTTCATAGGGTACTGGAAGAATCACGATCGGAGAGGTGGTGAACGGGGTGTCTTCGGGAGGAATGCCGAGAAATGGGTCGGGCAGGCCCCAGGGGAGCCCTTGCAGATCCTGCGGGAGTCCTTCCAAGCGACCGCGGTCTCGGAACTCGTTCATCCGCAGAACACCACGGCACTCACCACGGTCACCCAGCGCCCGTCATCCTCCGCTTCAGCAGTACAGCTGACGTTGAGCGTGCGCACGATCTCGCCGGAGAGCAGCCACTGCTCGCGCCGTTCATCCCAGGCCTGCTCAGGGTCGAACTCCACGCCCAGCACGGTCGCGAGCATACTCGCGGCCAGGTCCTCCGCGTAGTCGCCAGCCGGCTCCGTACGCAACCCGAACGCATGGTGCTCTGATATGTACCCATGGTGCGCGGGATCGGCCGGGATTGCGAGTCCGATCGCCGACGCCGCGAGGCGAGAGGGCTCATTGGTCGCTGCCTCCGCGACCACCGCAAACACCACCTGACCAGCCCGGAGACTCCCCAGCCCCTCTGCTGGTGACTTGAGTTCGCAATGCGGAGGCCAGATCGAACTCACGCGCACGAGGTTGTACTGCGCGATCTGAGCGTCGCGCAGCGCAAGCTCGAAACTCGTGAGTCTTTCCTTGTGTCGACCCACGCCCTTGGTCATGAACGCCTGGCTGGGCATGAACATCTCGCCGTTGATCACGACACTCCCTCCTCTCGACGCTCGACCCCACCCTGGTAGTCGACTTCCACGGAACCGCCTTCCGGAGGGTCGGGGTACCACTCCCTCGGATCGATCTCGGTGGGCGGCTCAGCATCACCGGATCGCTCCTGCACCCCTGCTACCACGTCTTCCACGACGACCCTCGGACTGTCACCGACCTCGTCGATCGTGATCTTCGCCTGCCCTCGGTCTCGACCGCGGGTCGTCATCATGTACGTCGCTGTGTAGACGCGCCGACGGTCGCCTTCCAGGTGGCGAAGAATGACGGCCGTGCCCCATTCCCTGCCCTCCTGACGCAACGGGGCCAACAGCCAGATCCGCTCCAGCTCGGGAACCGGAACCCGTTCAGCCAAGGCGTCCGCTACTTGCGCCCAACCCAGGCCCAGGCCGCGACGCCTTACGCCTTGTGGTACGCCCGTTCCCATCTGCCCGAGTTGACGCACAGCACCTGGATGCGATAGGACACCACGGTCGCCGCGTCGAGCACCTGGTCGTCCGGGCCCAGCAGCGTGTTCATGACGAGCCTCTCAGAGTCGGAGCACAGCCGGGTTGCGCCAGCTCTCTGCATCGGCGGAATCTGGCGGTGAAGTGATTGGCGTGATGGTCGTCACGGGCGGGTTGTCTCCTAGAGCCGGGACCCATCCCTACGGGCCGAGGCAACTTACCGGACCGAATTGAGGCGAGCAATGGGGACGGGACGGTCACAGGAGAGAGACGGGGTCGCGATCGAAGGACACGCGGATCGGGCCTCGGCCGGCATGAGGAGCCTTGGCAGACGCATAGCGCATGATTGTGCCGAGAAGCCCGCGATCCGGCGACCGAAGCACGAGGTGCCACCGCCATCGATGTTTGATGCGCGCCAAGGGCGCTGGGGCCGGTCCCACGATCTCGACCTTCCCTTCGCCGTGTTTGGAGGCGAGGCCCTGCATCCACTCGGCAAGGTCGATGGCCGCCTGTGCTACCGCTCGTTCCTCGAGTCCACTCACCACCACGTTGACCAACCCCACGTGCGGCGGGTATGGTGGTTCGCGTCGCTCACCAACCTCTCGCTCCGCGAACGCTGCATAGTCGTGGGTCGATGCCGTGGTGAACGCGTAATGGTGGGGTGCGCGGGTCTGGACCACGACACGACCGCCTCGGGGGCCGCGACCGGCTCGCCCCGCGACTTGGGCAATCATCTGAAAGGTCCGCTCGGCCGCTCGAAAATCCGGCAGATGCAAACCCGTGTCGCCGTCGACGACGCCCACCAGCGTGATCCCGGGAAAATCCAGACCTTTGGCGATCATCTGTGTTCCGAACAGTACGTCGACTTCTCGGTGTCGGACCGCATCCAGAATGTCGCGGTGCGACCACTTGCGGGAGGTCGTATCGGCATCCATGCGGGCCAGTCGTGCACGCGGGTACCGCTCGGCCAACCACCGTTCTAGCTGCTGGGTCCCGACCCCTCGCTCGCGATGCGCCTCACCACCGCACTGGCTGCACGTCGACGGCACCGCCTCGTCGTGGCCGCAGTAATGACAGCGCAGGCGACCCGGCGTTCGGTGCACGGTGAGGGAGATGCTGCACGCCGGACATTCCCAGACGTGGCCGCAGTCATGACACTGAAGGAAATGAGCGTACCCGCGCCGGTTGAGCAACAGCATCACCTGATCGCCCGCGTTCAGTGCCTCGCGTGTCTTGTCATCGAGCGCCTCTGACCACGGAATCGCTCGGCTCTCTTTTACCCTTGGGTCATGACGTAGGTCGATCAGTTCCACGCGGGGAAGCGGGCGTGCTTCAATCCGCTGCGGCAACGTGACGGTCGTCATGCGCGCGTGGGCCGCCCACGTTTCCAGCGCTGGGGTTGCGGTCGAGAGGATCACACGAGCGCCTTCGAAGTGTGCTCGTCGGAAGGCGACATCCCGCGCGTGGTAGCGTGGTCGTTCCCCGTGTTTGTAACTCGCGTCGTGCTCCTCATCGACCACGATGACGCGGAGACCAGGAACCGGGGCGAACACCGCCGATCTTGCACCGACCACGACGCGCTTCGTGCCACGGACCAACGCCCGCCACGCGTCGACCCGTTCCGCCTCCGAGAGACCGGAATGCAGGACTGCCACCTGCTCGCCGAACATGCCCCGGACGCGCGCAATGGTCTGGGGCGTCAACGCGATTTCCGGGACGAGCACAATCGCGCCGCCGCCGTCGTCGACCTCCCGTTTCAAGGCTTCGAGATAGACCAACGTCTTCCCACTCCCCGTAACACCGTGCAACAGCCCGACACCACCGTCCCCGAGAGATTCGAGGGCCACAATGGCCGACCGCTGTGCGTCATTCGGCGGCGGCGGCGAGGCACCAAGAACGTCCGCGAAGGGGTCGCGCAGCAGTTCACGCAGCTCGATCTTCGCAACACCGCGTTGCACCAACGCGCGTACGACGCCGTCCGAGAACCGCAGCACGTCTCGAAGATGTTGAACCGGCGCCATACCCCCGAGCCGGTCCACGGCGTCGTAGAGCGCCCGCTGTCCCTTGGCGCGCCCGAACACCTGGTCCCGCTCCAGTAGCGTGGGTAGGGACCGTGTGAGGACGAGGAGTCGCTCGTGCTGTCCAGCGGGGCCAAGGCTCGGTGGGGTGGCTTCGAGGGTTATCGCTCCCGTCCTCGCCAAGCGCTGCAGCGCATCCCAAACCGAACGACGGAGCCGACGACGGAGTTGCGTCGCTGACGCACGGCCGCCAGCTCGCGAAAGCGCCGTGATGAGCTCCTGACTGGTACCGCCAGGCGCCGCAGCTTCATCAACCAACGTGGCGACAAGCTGCGATCGCCCCCAGAGGCCGGAGGGGAGCATGGTCTTGAGGACGAGCCCGATCGGCGTGGCGTAATAGCGACTCAACCATTCGGCTAGTGCCAGAAGGGGGGATGAGAGAAGCGGTACCGGGTCCGGAGCAAGCGCGAGCTGCTTGAGGCTCGCCGCATCTCCCGAAGCAACGGACACGACCACACCTATCATGGTGCTGGAACGCACCGGCACCACCACGCGCGCGCCCGGCACCACGCGATCTGCCATCGCCGGAGGTAACGCATAGCTGTAGGGATCGGGACTCGGCAGGGGAAGCGCTACCGAGCAAATCGTCGCGGTCAACGGGTCCCTTTGATGATCGAGAGCCCTAGCACTCGTTGGTGCACGAGTTGCCGCAGCGTGCGAACACCGTCGCTGAGCACGAACCGGATGCCCCGCCAGCGTGCCACCCGCCAACCCCGCACAATCAGTCCGACAAAGTGCGTCTCGATCCAGTGGGAGTTGGGTGCCACGTCCTCCACGGCCAGATCGCCGATCTGCCCCTCACGAAACCACCGCCGCCACTCGACGACGAGTTGTGGCGTGAAACGGAGACGCTGGCTCAACAGGGCGGCATCGGCTGGATCAGCTTCCCGCTGCCACGACGGAACGAGAGCGACAACCGAAGCACCTGGCCGCGCCACGCGCCCTGCCTCCCTGATGATGGCCTTATAGTCGTGACCTAGGAGCGAAAGTGCGTTAATCACCACCAGGTCAAACACGTCCTCCTCGTAGGGAAGATCGTGCGCGGGGGCCACCTGAAAGGCGATTTGATTCGCGAAACCAGCAGCGCGAGCTGCGGCCTCCGCGACTTCCACCGAGTCCGATTCTGGATCCAACCCCACGATGTGGGTCTTAAAACGTTCGGCCCACCACATGACCGAGCGTGCCGAGCCCGTCCCGATCCAGAGCACCTCGTGGCCGGGATCGACATCGAGGAGCTGCCCCATCCGCTTGTACGTGGGTTCGGAAACGGCACCCCAGGGGCGGAGGATCGTCAGGAAATGAGCTGACGATACGGTCGTTGGCATTGTTGGAGAAGCTACTCGTGACGCGCGGGGCTTACTAGCTCCCGTGCGCCAGCGCCTCCACTGAGGCCACGGCGGCACTGGCAACCCGCTGTGGCACGTACCCACCTTCGAGTACGAGCGCGATGGGCGCGTTCAGTCTCCGCCAGGCCTGAAGCCAGGTGGCAAAATGCTCGGGCCGCAGCGTAAAGGCGGCGAGGGGGTCGCCGGCCATGGCGTCGAACCCAGCCGAAATGAGGATTAGATCCGGTGTCCAAGCCTCCGTGGCGCGCTCCACGGCTCCAAGGAGCTCGGTCACATACTGCTCAGGTGGAAGGCCGCCTGGCAGCGGGACATTGAACACGTTCCCAACGCCGGTTTCGTCTCGGGCTCCCGTCCCGGGGTAAAGCGGCCACTGGTGCATGGAGACATACCGGATTCGGGGGTCGGTCTCAACGATCGCTTGGGTCCCGTTCCCATGATGCACGTCCCAGTCGACGATGAGGACGCGCGACATGCTCAACGCCTCGAGCGCCTCGTAGGCCGCCACCGCGACATTGTTAATGAGGCAGAACCCCATAGCCTGCACCGCAGTAGCATGGTGCCCGGGGGGGCGGACGGCTGCCAAGGCCGGCTGACCCGCCGCGGCCGCGCGTGTAGCCTGGATGGCCGCCCCTGCAGCGTGAATCGCAGCGACGTAGCTCTTCGATGAAAGGGCGGTATCCGCATCGATCACTCCGCCACCCGCGTTCGCCAGCCGCTCGAGCCGGTTCAGGTACTCTCCTGGGTGCACGCGCGTGAGTTGCTCCGTGGTCGCAGCGCGCGCCTCTGCCCATTGCAGCAACCCCGGCTCCATCCCCCGAAGAGCATCGAGAACAGCACGGAGGCGCCCCGGAGATTCCGGATGTCCTGCACCCGGATCGTGTTCGAATGACGACGGGTGCCAGGCGACGAGAGCGCCGATGGTTACCTCGGTTGTTGGGGGAGGTCTAAGTGGCTGGCTGGCGACGGCGAGGGAGGACAATCATCGGCGCCCCGTTGGGAACCTCTAGGTCGGCCAACGAGCGCCCCTCATCAAACACTTCTGCCCCCCGAAACTTCACCAGGTAGTCGTCGGGATCGATGGTCTTGCCGGTTGCGCCGATCAACGCGGTCTCCTTGAGCCGCGCGACCGTCCACGCGCCGTCCGCGGCGATCAGGATCGTATCCCACACTGACGTGACCCAGACGCGTACTGTCACGGGCGTGCCCACCGTCAGGCAGTGCCATGCGGCAGCGTCGAAAAGAACCGTCCGATCGCCTGGTCGAAGAGGAGTGTCGACCCGCGCACACGCGTCCCGTCGGACCCCGGCACAACGGCGATGGTCAGCTCCTCCCCGCCCTGTCCGCGAAATGTCGCGTAGGTGTCGCCTTCGTGTTCGAGATAGGCGGCCTGGTGCGGAATTCGCTCAGCAAAGAAAGCCTTCGCGCGTTGGAGCACTTCTGCGCCTGTCAGGCTCGTGGTTGTCTCATGGGTCATGCTCGGTGTCCGACTCCTCTGATGCGGTCACAAGATAACGGAGCAGATCCGCCACCGCGCCCTCGAGCTGGGAGTTTGGGACGGCCTTCGCCCCCGACGCTCGAAACGCCCTGAGCGTTTCGCTCTCGACGTGCGGGGCGAACACCAGGACCTCCGTGCCAAGCGCCATCAGGTGTTCGACCTCCTCGCTCGCGGTTACCGCCGCCTCCAGCACGGCTCCTTCACAGTCGCCCGACGCAACGGGGACACCGCCGGCACATGTCACCCCCGTCTCGACGCTAGCTCGAAAGAACAGGTCGCGGGTCCGAACGAGAACACGTGGTCGGTCCGTCATCCGGAATCACTGCTTGACCGATCGGGCGTGCCAAGCGTGTGCGTCGCCAACCACCGGTTGGCGGCGAGCAGCACGACGAGTACGATCGCGAACTGGATCAGCACAGTGCCGACATTGTCTTCACCAAAGGGGTCGAGCCATCCTTGCGGATTCCATCCCCGTGCCTGGTACAACCACCAGACCAGTAGCACCACGGCTTGGAGCGGAACGAGCACCCCAATCACTACGTCCCACCAGCGTCCCACCCTGACATCCGAATCCGCATGGTTGAGTTGCTCCTCACGGAATCTCCTGACGCCATGGGTGATCACCGCAATGGCGAAGAACAATCCCGACACCATCAGCGCTATCCCCCAAACCCAGTCTTGGTTATGAAGCACACCCAGCGAGATCGCCGATGGCAGACCCAGGCCGAACCCAGCGACTCCAATGATCCGGATCGCACGATGCCGGGGGACACCTGCGTCGATGAACACACGGGTGGCGAGTTCGATCATCGCGATCAAGCTCGTGAATGCGGCAAAGGAAAGGGCAAGGAAGAACAACACCATGAAGAACCGACCGAATGGCACCCGCGCAAACAATTCCGGCATCCAGATGAAGGTGAGTCCCTCATTGCCCGATCCAAAGATCGTATCCTGCAGGAGATCTGGGCCCAGCGCAGCGCCTCCTTGGACGGCCTCGGCGAGCGCGGGGAACGCGCTCAGTGCCTCCGGGTCGCTCGCAAGATTGCGGACCAGTTCCGGTACGACCGAGAACACGGTGCACAGCACCATGATGCCGGCGAGCAGCGAGATCGTATTGTTTGCGGCCGGGAGGATGAAGGCATTGAGCGCGGTGTCTTCGTTGGCACGCAGGTAGGCCGCATACGAGAGCACGAGGCCCCAACCGGCACCAGTATCCCACGCGTTCTGCGTCAGAGCCTGAAGCCAGATTTCAGCACGGCCAAGAGCAGACCAATCAACCCCGAAGAGGAACGAGAGGCCGTCGCCCGCGCCGGGCAACGTAATGGCGCGCAACGCCAGCAAGACCACCAACACGAGGAGGGTGGGCATGAGTAGGCGGGCTACTTTCTCGATGGCTCGCACGCCCCTCGATACGACTAGTACGCCGGCGCCGATGGACACGGCGTGGGTCAGAATCGGCCACCATGAGGTGGTGTACGACTCCCAGAACGCACCCGGGCTGTCGCCCGGTACCTCCCCCAACGCAGAGGCCACCACGTAGCGAACGGTCCATCCCGCCACCACGGAGTAGTAGAACATGATGGCGGTCGCCACGAACGCGACGAACGCACCCATCCAAGCCCACCGCGGCCCCATCATTTGAATGAACGCGCCCACCGGACCGACCCGGGTTTTCCGGCCGGTACCGAACTCCACAAGGATCAGCGGAATGGACCAGAGAAACAGGAACACGATCCAAGCGACGATAAACTCGCCTCCACCGTTTTGCGCCGCGATGCGTGGGAAGCGCCAGATGTTACCTGTGCCGACCGCCATGCCAAGCATGACGAGCAGCATGATCCAGCGAGAGGAGAACGCTTCGCGATGTTCGCTCACGGGTGTGCCTCCTTCAGAGGGGAGTGCGTCGCGGCTACGCGAGTAGGGGTTCGAGCCGGTCTACCACGTCACCGAATTCGAGTGGCCGTCCTGCCACCTCCAGGGCCAGTCGATCGGCGGGCTCACGTTGACCGCGCTCCATCAACGTCGTGACAAACTTCCCGGCCCGAGGATTTCGATACCAGTCCTCATCGTATTCCGACCGCAAATGCGTGGCGAGGAGCGCCTCGAGCTGCCACGCGCGTAGATACCGCGCACTGTAGAACCCCGGATCGACATCGAGCAACGCGTCGCCAGGCAAGTACTGAAACCCAGTCGCCGAGCTCAAGCGATCAACGTACTGCACGCTCGCGTTTCCGAGGTCCCCACGGTAGAGCTCGAGTTCATAGTCGATCTTGGCGGCGTACCGCCGTGCCAAGAACAGCTCACCAACGGCAAGCTCGTACGCGAGTTCTCGTACCTGATCGTCGGACAATTCCGTATAGCGTCGCAGCCACCCCGGCGCCATCGTGAGATGGTCCCACAGCATCGCGAATCCCTCGGTGACCGAGTTGTCTCCGAGCCATCGGGCAGCGAAGGCGAGGTTGCGCGGGACGGATGCGAAATGCATGGCGTGGCCAAGCTCGTGCCAGAAAGTCCGAAAATCGCCATGCCCACCCTGGGGTCGAATGATCAGATACACCTCGTCCGGGACGCGGACCGGCACACAGAACGCGCGAGACTGTTTGCCGCTGCGCTCTTCCGTATCGAACCGCACCCTCCCATCCTTGGTGGCATCCAACCCCATTTCGTCCATCTGCGTGACCGCGAGGTCCATCATCTGTGGAGCCGCGAAAGCACGATCGAAGCGGTTGTGCCGAAAGAGGCGCGCCGCGTCTGAGCGAACAAGATCCGTCTCATCTCGACCCAAGTGCCGTCGAGCCATGCGCCGCAGGCCATCCCCATACATTGTGGCCGTGTCGTCGAGGAAGCGGCGCGCGCTCCTGGCCAGCTCGTCGAGATCGATCCCCGTGATTCGGGTGATCGCATCCACGTATCCGCCGTGCCCGTACGCCTCCACCAGTTCGCGCTCGCGCGCAAACCGATCCCGACGAAGTGATTCGAGCCCGGCCTGCGCCGTGCGTGCCCTCGCGTGATCCAAGGAAATCCGGTACTCACGATCCTCCGCATTCGCGAGCTCGGCCGGCACGCGCAGATACGGCACGTCGCCCCCGCTGAGCGAGACCGCGGCCGACTGCTCCCATCGCAGTTGCTCTTCGTCAAAGGAGGCAAGGCTGCGGCCGACCTGGAGGTCGACGATCCACTCGTACAGTGCCGGATCGCCACTCTCCCGAGCCACGGCGAGCGCGTCCTCACTCGTGAGATCACGATGCCGTTCGTAAATCGCTTGGAAAGCGGGCTCCGCCTTCAGGCCTGCACCTGTTTGGTAGTACTCGAGTCCGAGCTCTTCGTGAAAGGCCTCTCCACGCTCCAGCAGCGTGTCCAGACTCACGATCGCAGGCGCTCATTCAGGTAGGCCGTGACCTGGTCCATGGCGACGCGATCCTGAGCAAGGGAATCGCGGTCACGCACCGTAACGGTGTGGTCCGTGCTCGTTTGACCGTCGACGGTGATGCCGAACGGCGTCCCGGCTTCATCCTGACGGCGATACCGCCTACCGATGGCCCCCTTCTCGTCGTAGAAGACGGTGAATGAGCGACGGAGATCATCGTAGATGCGGCGTGCAATCTCTGGCATCCCGTCCTTCTTTACGAGTGGAAATACCCCCACCTTGATCGGTGCCAGTGACGGCTGCAGCGCCAAGACCACACGTTGCTCACCGTCGATCGTATCTTCGCGATACGCGTCGGCCAACACGACGAGCGCAAGGCGATCCGCACCGAGTGACGTTTCGACAACGTACGGGACGAACCGATCCTTGGTCGTGACGTCGTGGTAGTCCAGCTTCTTGCCTGAGAATTCCTGATGCCGCCGAAGATCGAAGTCAGTACGATTGTGAATCCCCTCGAACTCCTTCCAGCCGAATGGAAACTCGTATTCGATGTCGAAGGCCTTCTTCGCATAGTGCGCGAGTTCGTCGGGACCATGTTCGTGGAACCGGAGCTTGGATGCCCGGATGCCGAGATCGCAATGCCACTGCATGCGTTGGGCCTTCCAATCCTCGAACACCGTTTCGTCATCGCCGGGTTTGACGAAATACTGCATCTCCATCTGCTCGAATTCCCGCGTGCGAAAGATGAAGTTCCCGGGCGTGATCTCGTTGCGAAACGCCTTGCCAATCTGTGCAATGCCGAACGGGATCTTCTGCCGTGACGCCTGCAACACGTTGAGGTAGTTGACGTAGATTCCCTGCGCGGTCTCTGGACGCAGATACACGATACTCGCATCATCCTCGACCGGCCCCATGAACGTCTTGAACATCAGATTGAACATGCGGGGGGCGGTCAGCGATCCCTTGTTCCCACACGCGGGGCATTGGCCTTCGGGCGTCCCAGGCTCTCCTTTGAGGCGTTCATCGTCCGCCCGGAAGCGGTTCTTGCACACCTTGCAGTCGACCAGAGGGTCCGTGAACGCGTTGACGTGTTCCGACGCTTCCCAGACCGTTGGGTGCATGAGAATCGCGGCGTCGACACCTTCGATGTCCTCTCGCTCCTGCACCATCGAACGCCACCAACGTCCTTTCAGATTATTCTTGAGCTCGACGCCGAGCGGACCGTAGTCCCAGACCGAGCCTAGGCCACCGTAGATCTCAGAGGATTGGAAGATGAACCCTCGGCGCTTAGCGAGCGAAACCAGTTTGTCCATCAGATCCTGCGCCATGATCCTACGTTCCCTCCGAGGGTGGCGAGCAGCTTATGCGGAACCGGGCAATTTAAGCAGCGAGCGCACCGCGCGCTCCGAGCGCGCCGACACGGTAGCAAGATCCCAGAGACCCGCACCCGATTCGACTACGATACCGTCGGGGACCCCACTGGCATGGGGAGCGACGAGTGCGACCGGAACCTTTCGGTCCGCGGCCCGCCGCATCGCTTCACCCGTGAGCTTGCCTTGGAGGGACGTACGGTCGAACGCCCCCTCTGACACCACGAGACCGTTTACGCGTAGGAGCGCGTCGTCAAAACCGATCTGCGATAGCACCCAAGCAGCCCCGGGTTGGAGCCGTCCCCGCGCAAACGATAGCAGGCCAAAGCCCAGGCCCCCGGCAGCGCCCGCGCCGGTCTGCCCAGCCAGCTCCGACTGCTGCGTGACTGCGACCAGGCGCTGCAACCCTTCGTGTAGCAGCGCTTCGGCTTCGGGACCAGCTCCCTTCTGAGCGGCGTACACGCGAGCACCATCATCCCCCAAGAGCGCGTTTCGAACGTCATAGAGTCCGATCACTTCGGCGCGCAGTGAGCTCCCTGCTTCGAGCGTGGCCAGGGTCTGCAATGCGTCCCCACCTTCAGCCAGCGGCTGGTTGGCCGCATCTCGAGGGACCCAGCCCCAAGCGCGCGCCATCCCCAGACCCCCATCCATCGTGCTGCTCCCACCAAGGCCGACATGAATACGCTTCGCGCCATCGTGTTCGGCCGCAAGTATCACTTCGCCCACACCCCGGGTACTGGTGAGGAGGGGGTCGCGTTCGCGGTCGGACAGCAGGCTCAGGCCGCACACCGTGCGTGACTCGATCACGGCTGTTGCCGGATCGAACCAACCAATGGGCGCAGTCACGGGTCGTCCGAGCGGATCGCTAGCTGAAGCGGTCGACGTCCTGATCAAGCGCGGTCCAAGGGCATCTAACAGCCCGTCTCCACCATCGCTTCCTGTCAGCTCGATGACAGTCGCCCCGGCTCGCTCAGCGCCACGCCGAAGCGCCGTCGTGACGTCACCTGCGGCCAGCGAGCCTTTGAACGCCTGCCCGAGCACGAGTACGCGAGTCAGAGATCCTCCGGTCCACGGGGGGAAGTCCGTAACTTTAAGAGAACATTGGACTTGCGCAATCCTATGGCCGTCTTTAGCTTGCACCACCGGAACAGGGATTCGACGGACCAGTCAGCGCAACAGTCAACCCATTCTGCAGAGGCTTGCGCACCTGAGTTTTCGGCCGCCTCCTGAGATCCGATGCAAGAGAGCGCATGCCTCCCGTATGCGCTGCTCCAGCGTCCCCGGTCGCACCATCACTCCGCACACGCACACCCTGACCTACCCATCGGTTGTGCCGTGGTAGACGCCGCCTCTCGCCGGCCAGCGACGGCCCGCCACAGTCCCCTTGGGGACATCCACTTGAAGGACATCTGGGCGATCATCGTCCGGCATTGGATGCTCATCGTTGCGATGGTCATCGTCGTTGCGGGCGGAGCGTGGTACACGGGCCGCGACACGATCCCGCAGTATCGATCCAGTTTGACCCTACAGGTGTCGTCGTCGAAGACCGCGTTCGGTCGGACGGACGACATCGACGTCGACCCACTTGCGCTGCAGACGGATCCAGTGCTGTCCGAAGCCCTCGTCCTGACCACCCAGGCACTCGCTCGTGAGGTGGTCTACGAGTTGTCACTCCAGCTCGAACTGGTAGACCCCACTATCGCCCGCGGCAGCGTCTTCACGGCGGTGGAAGTAGACCAGACGGCGACGTTCGCCGACTACACAGTCGTCCGTAGCCCGCCTCCCGCCGGCTGGGACATCATCGATGCCGCTGGGTCTACGATCGTGTCGGGCGCGTATGGCGCAAGGGCTCGGGGCCCCGGCTTCGCCGCCGACGTGCTGCCGCCCGAGGGCGGCGCCGAAACAAATGCGTTCCGCATCGTCCATCCGGATCAGGCGGCGGCGGCGGTGCGCGCCGGCCTTGGCTATCAGGTGCGAGCGGCCACGAGCGCATTCGACGTTTCGTACACGGGTTCGGACCCATCACTCGTTCCGCTGGTGCTGAACGAGGCGGCGGTCCAGTTGCAGCGCGACGGGGTCGATCGGCTCACGCAGGCCATCAGTCGGCGCACGAGGTTCATCGAAGGAGCTATCGACTCGACCGAGCGAGAGCTGGGTGCGGTGCTCGATACGATCGAAGCGTTCAAGGCCACGCACCAGGTGACCAACCTCACTGCCGAACAGCAAACGCTCGTCGTCAAGATCTCGGACTTCGATCGCGACTTGATCGCGGCCCGCATTCGAGTGTCCACCCTGGAGAGTGCCATCGAGGAGGCTCGTCTTGGGGACATCGACGGGCTCAACCGGCTCGCGGCCGCCGAAGCGGTGCAAACCAATCAGGCCTTGACGTTTCAGATCAACCGGCTGCTCTCACTGTACGAAGATCGTCGCAAGCTCATGGCCGGGACCCAGGGTCTCCGGGAGGACAACCCGCAGATCCAAGCGCTCGAGTCGGAGATCAGCGACGGGCATGCGGCGTTGGTGCGCGCGGCCAGTGCCACGCTCGTCTCGGTTCGTCAACAGGAAGCCGCGGTGGCTGAAAGAATCTCGGAGCTTCGGTCAGAGCTGAACCGTTATCTGGCCACAGAGAACGAGATGGCGCGGATCGAGATCTCCGCGTCCACGTTACGCGAAACAGCGCGATGGCTGCAGTCACAATACCAGCTCGTGCAGATCCAGAATGCCAGCCTCGGGCCGTACGTGGCTGTACTGGACGGCGCGACACCCCCGGCACGGATCGGCACCAGCCCCCGCCAGAAAATGTTCCTCGGTATCCTGGTGGGCCTTCTGATTGGCATCGCAGGAGCTTTCTTCCTCGAGTACCTCGACCAGACAATCAAGACGTCCGCCGACGTCGAGCGCGTACTACGTGTTCCCGTCCTCGGTCAAATCCCTGCTGAGGCCCGCATGGCCGCCTCCCGGCACGGGGGACGCGCCGTCGTCGTCACCACGAATGAGTTGATGCCCGACGCGCCCGCGTCCGAGGCCTATCGTGCCCTGCGGACTAATGTGACGTTCGTGGGCGCGGAGCGACCGCTGCAGCTGATCGTAGTCACGAGCCCCGGACCGGGCGAGGGAAAGACGACGACCGCGGCAAATCTCGCACTTTCGCTCGGAGCGGCAGGGAGCCGAACGATCCTGCTCGATGGGGATATGCGGAGGCCCGAACAGCATCGCGCGTTCCGCATCGTGCAAAGTCCTGGCCTGACCGACGTCCTTGTCGGGGAGGCACAACTGGCGGAGGTCATCCGCCCGAACCTCGCGGACAACCTGGATCTTATTCCCGCTGGGAAGATCCCACCCAACCCATCTGAGTTATTGGGATCCGATGGCATGCGCCAGGTGATCGATTCGCTGCGCAACGACTACGAGTACATCGTCATCGACACCCCCCCGGTGCTCCCGGTGACCGACGCGGTCGTTGCCGCCGCGTCGAGCGACGCGGTGGTCGTCGTTCTGCGGTCCGGCAGCACGGAGGAGGTCGCGGCGCTTCGGGCTTTTGAGCAACTCGACAAGGTGAAGGCACGCGTCGCCGGCGTCGTCCTGAACGGACTTTCGGCTCGCCTCGACCAGCACTATGCCTATTACTCCTACGGAGGCTACTCGGAGCGGGCGCCGCGCGCTCGAAAAGCGCGGAGAGGTAGCTAACCGGGCGACAAGCCTCTACGCCGTTTCGATGATCTGGGAGCGGCGTGTTCCAACACTCACAAACGTGATCGGCGTCTCTAAGAGTGCCTCGATGCGGTCCAGGTACGCGCGCGCTGCCGGTGGAAGGTCTGCGAGCGTTCGCGCGGTCCCGGTTGGCTCTCGCCAACCGTCGAGGTACTCGTACAAGGGTTCAACTTCGGCCAGCGCATACGGATTCGAGGGGATCTCAGACAGCGGTTCACCGCCCAGGCGATACCCCACACAGATGGGCAGGCGGTCGAAGGTATCGAGGACGTCGAGCTTGGTGACAGCGAGATCCGTGAGGCCATTGACCCGCACGGCGTACCGCACCACCACGCCATCGAACCACCCACATCGACGCGGGCGCCCCGTCGTCGCGCCAAACTCGCCACCCAAGCGCCGCAACGCTTCGGAGCCCGTTTCGTCCGCCTCCGTGGGCAACGGGCCGTTGCCGACACGGGTCGTGTAGGCTTTCACCACCCCGAGGACACCGTCGATGGCCGTCAGTCCGATCCCCGCTCCGACCGCCGCCCCGCCGGCGGTCGTGTTCGACGACGTGACGAACGGATAGGTGCCGTGATCGACGTCGAGCAACGCGCCCTGTGCCCCTTCGAGGAGCATACGCTTGCCATGGCGCAGCGCCTCCCACGCAGCACGCCCAGCGTCGTCCGTGAGAGGGAGGAGGTCCGGTGCGAGGGATTCCAGGAGCCTCACGTGTGCCGCTTCGTCCGCCCTTGCCTCGGCGCCCCACAACTCCAAGAGGTGATTGGCTCGCGTCACGCGCTCGCCGACCGTCACGCGGAGGCGTTCCATGTCGTGCAGGTCGCCGACGCGGATGCCCCGCCGGCCAAACTTGTCCTCGTAGGCAGGACCGATCCCGCGACCCGTCGTACCGATCTTCTGTCGTCGCTCCGCTGATTGTTCGAGCAGTTTGTGGTACGGGAGTACCAGGTGCGCGCGGTCGGAGACGATGAGGCGCGATCGCACGTCGATGTTCCGTTCTTCGAGCTCGTGGATTTCCGCCAGGAGGGTTTTGGGATCCAGCACGACACCATTTCCGATGATGCACCGCACCTCCGGATGCAAGATGCCTGACGGAATCTGATGTAGGACAAACTCCTCATCACCGATGACGACGGTGTGTCCGGCGTTCGCCCCCCCCTGATACCGAACGACGTAGTTGGCACGCTCAGAAAGCACGTCGACGATCTTTCCCTTGCCTTCATCACCCCACTGGGCACCCACAACGACAATGCAACGACGGTCAGGTCCGAACATCCTGGCGCCATCCTCCAGAAGAGCACAAAAAAAAGCCCCGGGGGTACCGGAGCATCCTTTGGGAAAAGTTACGAGCCCTACTAGGCCGCGTCAACGGGCGCGACGCCCACCGTCTTGAGCAGCTTCGTCACGGTGTCCAGTTCCTTCTGCCCAAGGGACGCAAGTGGTGCACGAACGGGTCCACCAACAAAGCCGGTGGCATCCATTGCAGCTTTGACCCCAGGAACACCGAGTTTGGACACGATCTCAGTATGGAGGGGGGCGAGGCGTTCTTGCTTGGCTCCGGCCTCGGCCTTGTCCTGAGCGCTGAACGCGGTCCATATGGCCGCGACCTCTGCCGGGGCAAAACAACCCACCGCCGCGATCGCACCCGCGGCACCGAGTTCGAGCGCCGCGTAGAACAAGGCTGCGGACCCCATGAGCATCGTCCACTGTGGCGCTGCTTCCCGGAACGCCGAGAAGTTCTTTAGATCGCCCGAGGAGTCCTTCGCACCCAGGATATTCTCGTGTGCGGCCAACGTGGCCAGGAGAGCGTCAGTGATCGGGAGGTGCGTGTATTTTGGCATGTTGTACAGCAGGACCGGAACGGGCGAGGCGTCCGCCACATCACGGAAGTGTGCAGCCAACGCCGGCGCGTTGATGCTTGGCGCATAGTACGACGGCGTGCGCACCAGCACCGCATCGGCACCCCGCTCGGCCGCCACGTGGCACGCCGCGATCGTTGCGCGTGTCGACTCCCGACCCGCTCCGGCAATGAGCCACTGGCCATCTGCCACCACATCCCGCAGCCACTCGATCACCTGCGCGAACTCACTGTCGTCGAGGAGCGCGGCTTCGCCAGTCGACCCTCCGGCCACGACGCCCGCGGCGCCAGCATGCAACACGCGGCGGGCGTTCTCGCGAAGGGAGATCGGCGCGACGTCCCCAGTCGCAGGGTCAAACGGCGTTGTCAGCGGTACCAGCAGCCCAGCGGGGCGGTCCATCGTCAAACCATCATGTGTCGAAACCACCGGCGGTGGACCCCTCGGGCATTGCGTCATGCTCGCTAGCCTTGGTCTTCCGCGATGGCTTCTTCTTCTTTGTCGCCCTCGACTTGCGCCCAAACGTCTTCAACTTGAGTTCGAAGTCGGATGGGTCCGAGGCGGCGGCCTTTGCTATGTCCAACGTGACCAATTCGCTGTCCACCAACTCCAAGAGATGCTGGTCGAACGACTGCATCCCATATTGGTCATGACCTTCCTCGATGAAATCCTTGATGTCCGCAACACGGTTCCGGTCACGGATCAGGTCGCGAATCGTCGACGTCGCAATCATGATCTCCAGTGCTGCCACCCTCCCCTTCTCATCCGCACGCGGAAGGAGTCGTTGCGCAACGACCGCCTCCAGGGAATCTGCCAACCGAATGCGCACCACCTCCTGCTCCTCGGGCGGAAACATCGCAACGATGCGGGCAATGGTCGTGGCTGCATCTGACGTATGCAGCGTCGATATCACGAGATGGCCCGTCTCGGCCGCCTTCATGGCGATGTTCACTGTCTTCGGGTCCCGCATCTCACCGATGAGGATGACATCAGGATCCTGACGGAGCGCTGCGCGAAGCCCATCATCGAAACTCTCGGTATCGGGCCCGACTTCGCGTTGCGTCACGGACGATTTGACGTCGCGGTGGAGGAACTCGATCGGGTTCTCGAGGGTCACGATGTGTCGATTGAGCGCCGAGTTAATATGGTTGATCATGGCAGCCATCGTCGAGCTCTTCCCGCTGCCCGTCACACCGGTCACCAGGATCATGCCCCGCTCGCTCAGGGCCACTTTCCCGAGCACTTCCGGTAGACCAAGCTTCTGGAAGTTCGGAACCTCAAAGGGGATGACGCGCATCACGATCATGAAGGACGATCGCTGTCGCAAGATATTGACGCGAAATCGCCCAATACCCGGAGCGCCCCAGGAACAATCGTAGTCCTTGATCTGGTCGATCCGATTCCGATCCTGCTCAGTGGGGATGAGCTTCAGCGCGATGGCCTTGGTCTGTTCAGGGGACAGGCGTTGCTTGGTCAGCGGAACTAACTCGCCGTCGATTCGAGCCCGGAACACGTCGCCTGCTTTGATGTGGAGGTCAGACGCATTTCGCTCGACGGCGGCCTTAATGATGTTCTCCATACGTTTAGTATCCCAACCTCGGGTCCACGATGTTCTTCAGGCGCCCGCCACGGCGGTACCTGCGAATATTTTCCACGATGAGGTCCGTCTCCCGTGGCCAAAACCGGTTCGAAACACCACTGACGTGAGGCGTGACCAGCACCCGCTCGTGTCGCCAGAACGGGTGCGAGCGAGGCAGCGGTTCCGTCGCGAGCACATCCAAAACCACTCCCGCAAGGTGCCCACGGTCAAGGTGCCCGAGTAGCGCTTGCTCGTCCAGCAGGCCCCCGCGTGCGAGATTGATCACCCACGAACCTCGCGGCAACGCGTGCAGAACGGCATCGTCGACGACGCGAGTCGTCTCCGCGGTCTGCGGGGCGGCGATCACCAAGACATCGCTCTTCTTCGCGAGAGCCGAAACGGCCCCGGGTCCGCCGACCCACGAGACACCGCGTGGCCGTCGGCGCGCTGGATGCCGCCGCACACCGCACACATGCATCCCGAGTGCATGGCAGCGACCGGCAATCTTCGACCCCACTCCTCCCAAGCCTACGATTCCCACACGCGTCTCAGCGAACTCCTTGGTCGCCGCCGTGCCATCTGTGAAGGCGTCCTTGCGCCAACGTCGCGCGCGCTGCCCGGCGACGGCCACGTGGAATCCTCGAACACAGAACGCAATCGCGGCAACGGCCCAATCCGCCATCGGCTCCGCATGGGTCCCTCTCGAGTTGGTGAGGGCTACACCATGCTCAGCAAGCTCCGGCGAGAGGCTGGCACCGACTCCGGCAGCTGCCGTATGCGCCCACTGAAGTGAGGGGCCTGCCGCCCGGACGACAGCCGCTGGCACGCCCCATCCAATGTACACCTCCGCACCGACCGCAGCTCTCTGCGCTTCCCGCGAAGGCTGCGCGCCGTCACCGTCGCTGGACGAAGGTGACCGAACGTCAACGATTGCCCACCCCTGCCCAAAAGCACGCGTCACGGCCTGAAGCGTGCTGGTGGGGGCGCGCCAGACTGGCCGAGCGGACTGGAGGTCGATGACCGCTCGCCTCACTCCTCTACCCTAACCGCCACGTCGCTCGCGAGCGCAAGGTATTCCCTCTGAGCCGCGTTCTGTTTCACCAACGGCCCCTCGGCGGTGATCGTGACGATCTGCCGGCCGCTCTTCTCCACCGCATGGACTTCAATCACTCGGAGCCCAACATCGCTCGCGATCTCCGCCACTTGTGCTGCCCGACCACCAGCCACGGGTGTCTCGATCGTCACTCGTTGGACGATCGATCTTCGCTGGACGGCCGACTCCACCCACCGCAACGCGGCCAGGACCAAGACCACGAGCAGGGTCACCCCAACTGCCTCGAGCGCCGCCCCGGCTCCAATCGCCACGCCTATCGCGGCCACCAACCATATGGTGGCCGCACTCGTCAGCCCCGTTACGAGGCCACGGTCGTGCAGAATCGTACCGGCCCCAATGAACCCAACTCCCGTCACGATCTGGGCAGCTATGCGCCCGGGGTCTCCATCTGTCCCTGCCACAGCTATCGACAGCTGGGTGAACAGCGCCGCCCCGATACAGATGAGGATGTTGGTCCGGAGTCCCGCCGCCTTGCCCTGGAGTTCCCGCTCGAGCCCGATGGCCCCGCCAAGCGCGACCGCAAGCAACAAGCCGCCGAGAATGTCGAATCGGAGTGCTTCGCCGAGTGCCACCCACGCATCTCTCATTCGGGCGTCTGTGGCTGCTCAGAGTCCAAGAGACCCATATGCCGCCGTACCTCCAACATGGTTTCGCGGGCGACCGCCGTCGCCCGCCGTGCGCCGTCGTCCAGAATCTCATGTACTCGCTCCCGGTGCGCGCGCAGCTCCGCGGCACGGTGCCGGAAGTCGGTGAGGGTCCGTTCCATGTTGTCAGCAAGTACACGCTTGCATTCGATGCAACCCCATCCGGCCGACCGGCACTGTGCAGCGACGTGCGTCACCGTGTCCGAGGGCGAGAAGTACTTGTGGAGATTGTAGATGTTGCAGACTTCCGGGGTACCCGGGTCGGTGCGTTTCACTCTCGCGGGGTCCGTGACAGCGGGTCGGAGCCGTTCCCAAATCTGGTCCGGGGTGTCAAGCAATCCGATGGTGTTGTCCAGGCTCTTGGACATCTTTGCCTGCCCGTCCAGTCCAATGATCCGCCGTGCCTTGCCGACCATCGCCTCAGGTTCCGGAAACACATCGCTCCCAAACTTCGCGTTCCATTTTCGCACTATCTCACGCATCAGCTCGATATGTTGAACCTGATCTTCCCCCACTGGCACAAGATCCGCCTTGTAGAGCAGTACGTCCGCCGCTTGCAGGACTGGGTAGTTCAGGAGTCCTGCCAGCACGCTTTCTTGACGCTTGGATTTATCCTTAAATTGCGTCATCCGCTCCAAATCGCCGAGTGGCGTGACGGTGTTGAACACCCACGCCAGTTCGGTGTGTTCGTGCACATGTGACTGAACGAACAGGGTGCAGTGGCTGGGATCGATACCGGCGGCAAGCAGACTCACCGCCATATCGAACGTGCGGGCGGGCAGCGCCGCCGCATCATAGTCCTGGGTGATGGCGTGGTAGTCGACAATGCAGAAATAGCAGTCGTACTGCTCCTGCAGTTCGACCCAATTGCGGACTGCACCGAGATAATTGCCCAGATGAAGCTCGCCCGATGGCTGGATGCCAGAGAAGACGCGTCGCATTGCGACGGAAGCTAGGACCGGACCCGGGGAGATCGCAAGGTGAAGCAATACGGAGACTTACTGACCGTCGCCACGAACGCGGCGCGGAACGGTGCTCAGCACATCCGCGATCAGACTCGGCCCCGATCAGACGCCTGGGATTTGAAAGGGGCAAGCGACTTCGTTACCGATGTCGACCGGGGTGCTGAACAGGTCATCGGGAACGTGCTCACGGACGGTGTGCCGGATTCGACCGTCTTGGGCGAGGAACTCACGCCTGAAACGGCCGACGCGGGTCTGGTTTGGGTAGTCGACCCCTTGGACGGCACGACCAACTACCTGCATGGCTATCCGGCGTACGCGGTAAGTATCGGCGGTGCCATCGACGGGGAGCTCTGCGTCGGAGTCGTGCTGGACATACCCCACGACCTCGTGTATCACGCTACCAGGGGCGGTGGCGCATGGAAGGGTCGCGAGCCGTTACAGGTTTCGACGCTCGCCGACCCCGCGCAGGCGCTCATCGGCACGGGATGGCCGTTCAAACGCCCGAAGCTGTTACCCCGCTATCTCGAACATCTTGCCACCATTCTGACCCGCACGGCTGGCGTGCGACGAGCCGGATCGGCCTCCCTAGATTTTGTCGAGGTGGCTCGTGGTGGGTTCGACGGATTCTGGGAACCGTACCTTGCGCCGTGGGACGTTGCGGCAGGATCGCTGATTATCAGGGAAGCCGGCGGGTGCGTCACGGACTATGCCGGCAAGCCGGAAGTGGTCCGCCACGGAGACTTCGTCGCCGGTAACCCGACGATACACGCATGGCTCCTCGACGTGTTGGACGCTAGCGTGGGTTGAAACTGCGCCGCGATGCGACGCTTTATGCTGGCGCGTGAACGGGAGCTACGGTGAGCGTGCGGGGGCCGCTCGCCGTAATCAACACCGTGTGCTCGAAATGCGCGGACAGCGATCCATCGTTTGTGACCACGGTCCACTTGTCGTCGAGCGTGCGAATCTCGCGCCCGCCGATGTTGATCATCGGCTCGATGGCGAGTGTCATACCAGTCTGAAGGCGAGGCCCGCGCTTCGGCTTCCCGTAGTTGGGGATCTGTGGCTCCTCGTGGAAACTGGACCCAATTCCGTGACCAACGAGCTCGCGCACGACACTGTAGCCGGCAGCTTCCGCTACGTTCTGAACCGCGTGGCCAATGTCACCGACGTGGTTGCCGACGACCGCTTCCTTGATCGCCGCATCCAGCGCCGATTGCGTCACGTCCAGCAGACGTTGCGTGTCGGGTGAGACGTCGCCCACGGGCAGGGTAACGGCTGAGTCGGCATGGAGACCTTCTAAGTACACGCCACAGTCAATCGAGATGATGTCTCCGTCGTCCAGCACGCGTTGTCGGCTCGGGATCCCGTGGACGATCTCTTCGTTGATCGAGGTGCATAGGGACGCCGGAAAGTCGTAGAGTCCTTTGAACGACGGCCGGGCTCCTTCATGGCTCCGAATGAACTCCTCGGCGGCCTCGTCGAGGTCGGCCGTGCTGACGCCGGGGGCAACGCGGCCGGCCAGAAATGCCAGCGTGTCAGCGAGGACCTTCCCCGCTGCCGCCATGGTCTCGATTTCGCGCGCCGATTTGATCGTGATCATTGCCCCAACGCCTCGTCTATTCTCGCTGCAATCTCTTCTACCGTTCCAACCCCGTCCACCTCAGCCAGGATCCCCTTTCCCTTATAGTAGGCAATCAGCGGGGCCGTTTCCTCCTCGTACACGCCCAATCGCGCCCGAATCGCCTCGGGGGTGTCGTCACTACGTCCCTCCTGGTCGGCTCGGCCCCGGAGGCGCCTGATCAACTCGTCACGGGGCACGGTAATCCCCAGTGCAAGGTCGACGCCACACTGTCGCTCATCAAGATGCTGGTCCACGGCCTCGGCTTGCGCCACGGTCCGCGGGAACCCGTCCATGATCACGCCATGGCGAGCCTCGGGGGCGGCCAACACCTCGTCGATCAGCCCCAGAACAACCTCATCGGGCACCAGCTGGCCGCTATCCATGTACCCCTTTGCCTGTTGGCCGAGCGGGGTCCCATCGCGTACCGCCGCCCGCAACAGGTCGCCCGTCGCAATCTTCACGAGGCCAGCACGTTTGGCGAGGAGGGCGCCCTGTGTACCTTTGCCGGCGCCGGGGGGACCGAGCAGGACGAGGTACATTCGGTGAGGCTACATGTAGCGTGCACCACGACGGCCGCGGAACTTCACCCGACCCTGCTTCATGAAATCGTCGTAGTGTCGCAGATGGAGATGCTGCTGGATTTGAATCCAGGTATCGAGGCCCACGCCCACGACGATCAGGAGGGCCGTACCACCAAAGAAGAACGGCACCTCGAACGCATCAAAGATCCAGAACGGTAAGAGCGCGATCAGTGTCAAGAAGACCGAACCGGGCAACGTCACCCGTGTGAGCACCTCGTCGATGTAGTCCGCCGTAGCCGCACCAGGCTTTACCCCGGGGATGAACCCTCCCTGCTTTTTGAGGTTCTCTGCGATGTCGAGCGGATTGAAGATGATCGACGTGTAGAAGTACGTGAAGAAGATGATGAGCAGTCCGTAACTCAGGTAGTAGACCGTTGTTCCCGGCTGGAACGTATCCGCGATGCCGCGGAAGAAGGATTGGCTGGAAAACGCTGCCAGTGTCCCGGGCACGATGATGATGGACTGTGCAAAGATGATGGGCATCACGCCCGCGGAGTTGATCCTGATGGGAATGAAGGTCTTCTGACCTTCACGGATCCGTCCACGACCCATGACCTTCCGTGGGATTTGAATTGGGATGCGCCTCGCAGCAACGGTCACGGCAATCACCCCACCGATCACGCCCAACATGACCACCAACAACACGATGAGCTCTTGAATCGTCAGTGCATCCGCATTCAGGAGCTGCAGTGTTCGTCCCGTACCTGGCAGGAACCCTTCCATGATCGAAAAGAAGATCATGAGGCTCATACCGTTGCCGACGCCGCGTTCCGTGATCCGCTCACCCAGCCACATGACGAAGATCGCCCCGGTGGTGAGTGTCAGGACCGTGGTCAAGCGGAACCCGAGGCCGGGGGCTGGTACTGCTCCCTGCTGGATGGCAAACTCACCAAACGCGTAGGCCTGGCCGATGGACAACGCGACCGTCGAGTACCGCGTCCATTGGGTGATCTTCTTTCGCCCTTCTTCTTCTTTTTGGAGCTTGTCGATGTAGGGAAAGATCGCCCCGCCCAACTGGAACATGATGGACGCGGAGATGTACGGCATGATCCCAAGCGCGAGGACGGTTGCTCGGGACAACCCGCCGCCCACGAACATATCGTAGATCCCGAACAGCGTTCCCTGACCCTGATTGGCGATGAAGTCGGCCAAGACCTGGACGTCGACGCCGGGCGTCGCGATATGAGCGCCAGCACGGTAGACCGCCAAGCAGAGAATCGTGAAAAGCAGCTTCTCTTTGAGCTCGGGTACCGCGAACAGATTGGGAATGCGTGGTGCGGTCATCCGCTACGCCTCAACGCGCCCACCGGCTTTCTCGATCTTGGCGCGCGCTGTCTTGGACGCGGCGCAGCCCTTCACGACAAACGCGCGAGCCACCTCACCCGTCCCCAGAATCTTCACCGGCGCGGTCGCTTTCCCCACCAAGCCGCTGTCCGCTAAGACGGCGGGGGTCACGTCCTCACCCGGGAGTCGTTCCAGGTCTTTGAGGTTCACGACCTGCGACGGAATCCGAAACGGATTCGTGAACCCGCGTTTCGGGACTCGGCGGGTCAGTGGCATCTGTCCACCTTCGAACCCAGGACGCACCCGTCCACCCGCGCGGGAGCGTTGGCCCTTCTGGCCGCGCCCTGCGGTCTTGCCGAGTCCTGAACCTGTGCCGCGGCCCTTGCGCTTCGGTTCCCGGTGCATGCCTTCCGGTGCCGGCAGATTGTGCAATCCCAGTCTGTCTTGGTCCTTCTCTGCCATCACGCCTCCTCGGCTGTCACGCGCACCAGATGGCGGACTTTGAACAACATGCCCCGCATCGTGGGGTTGTCATCCACGACCACACGATCCTGATGATGCTTGAGTCCCAGCGCGCGCAACGTGGCCCGATACGTCTGCGCATGACCGATGCCTGATCGCATCTGTGTGACGCGCAAACGCCCCGCTCCCGATGGCGTCGCCGCCGTCGCTTTCTTTGCTGCCGCGGCGCGCTTCGGAGTGGTCCTCGGCGCCGTCTTGGTCGATTTGGCCTTCGCCGTTCTCGTCTTGGCGGTCTTCGTCTTGGCGGTCTTCGTCTTCGCGGTCTTGGTTGTCGCTTTCACCTTCTTGGCCGCCGACTTGGCCGTACTCTTCTTCGTCGTCTTCTTCGAGCTCGAGCCCGAGGCCTTCTTAGGCACTCGGCACCTCCTGGCGCGGGCGGTATCCGATCTCACCCGGCTCCGTCCCGCGTTGGCGGGCGGCCGCTTCAACCGTGAGCAGACCGCGCAGCCCCGAGATCGTCGCCCACACCATGTTGTGGGGATTGGCTGATCCCAGTGACTTCGTCAGGATGTCCGACACGCCGGCGCACTCCAGCACCGCCCGTACGGGTCCACCCGCAATGATGCCGGTCCCGGTAGATGCCGGCTTGAGCAACACGCGCCCGGCCCCGTGCGTGCCGATAGTCTCGTGGGGAATGGTCGTGCCCTCACGCGGGACCGCGGCCATGTCTCGGCGCGCTGCTTCCACCGCCTTGCGCACTGCCTCCGAGACTTCGTTCGCCTTGCCCGTCCCGACTCCGACTTTGCCATCGCCGTCCCCCACCGCGGCCAGTGCCGTGAATGAGAAGCGACGTCCGCCCTTGACGACCTTCGCCACCCGGTTGATCGAGACCACGTTCTCGACGAATTCCGACTCGCGTTCACGCCGGTCGCGCCGGTCGCCTTTCCGTTGTGATCGTTCTCGCTCTTGCGCCATGATCGCTAAAGCTCCAGCCCGCCATCGCGAGCACCGTCAGCGAGCGCGCGGACGCGCCCATGATAGATATAGCCCCCTCGGTCGAACACGACGCGCGTGATGCCCTGGGCTTTGGCCCTCGTCGCGAGCTGCTTACCGACCGAATATGCCGCCCCAACCTTCCCCGACCTGTCTTTCTCCAACGCGAAATCGCCAAGGCGGTCGCTGTACGACGTCAGTGTCTCGCCTTTCGTATCGTCCACGATCTGCGCATAGATGAAGCGGAGAGACCGGCGGACGACCAACCGCGGGCGCTCGCCCGTGCCAACGACCTTTTGGCGCACCCGCACGTGTCGGCGACGGCGGCGTTCGTTGCCTGTCTTGGGCTTGCGGATCGTCCTCATGCCTTCGCCCCTGTCTTGCCGGCCTTTCGCCGGACTTGCTCGCCTGCGTAGCGAATTCCTTTGCCCTTGTACGGCTCAGGAGGCCGCACGCGTCGCAGTTCGGCGGCGACTTGTCCCACCACCTCTTTGTCGATCCCGCGAACCGTCACCGACGTGTTGTTCTCGACTTTGATCTCGATCCCACCGGGCGCCGTATACTCGACCGGATGGGAGTAGCCCACGATCAAGCGGACGCCTTTCGGACGCTCTTCGGCTTTGTAGCCCACCCCCTGGATTTCCAAAGACTTCGCGTACCCGGCGGTCACACCGGTGACCATGTTCTGTATCAGGGACCGAGTCAGGCCGTGCAGCGCACGGTGTCGCTGGACGTCGGACGGCCGGGAGACACGGATCTCGTTCTCCGCTTGTTCGATCATCATTTCGTCCGGCAACGTCCGCTCGAGCTGACCCTTGGGCCCCTTCACGGCCACCGTCTGGCCATTGAGGGTCACGGTCACCCCTGTTGGGATCTCGATCGGCTTCTTACCTACGCGTGACATCTGGTCCTCCTACCACAACACGGCGACCACTTCGCCGCCGACATGTGCCCGCCGCGCCTCGCGGTCACTCATCACGCCACGTGGCGTCGACATGATTGCCATCCCGAGTCCGTTCTTGATACGCGGGATCTCCCGCGCACCGACGTACCGTCGCAGACCTGGTCGTGAGACGCGCCGGACCTCGTGGATGACGGGCCGGTCCTCGTGGTAGCGCAAGTACAAACGCAACAAACCGTGGCGCCCGTCATCAAGCACCTTGTAATCCTGGATATAGTGATTGTCACGGAGCAGCCGGGCAATCTCGGTCTTGAAGCGCGAAACCGGGATGTCCACGCGCCGATGCCCCGCCGCACACGCGTTGCGGATGCGCGTCAGCATATCAGAGACTGGATCAGTCATTCCCATTTACCAGCTCGCCTTTCGCACTCCGGGGATCTCCCCGCGCAGCGCCATTTCACGGAAACAGATTCGGCAGATCCCAAAACGTCGGATGTAGGCTCTCGCCCGCCCGCACCGCGAGCAGCGGTTGTACGCCCGCGCGCGGAACTTCGGTTTCCGCTTCGCCTTCTCTACCAGGCACTTTTTGGCCATGCGTCTCTCGTACCCCCTTATCCGATCTGAACCGGCGTTTGACCCCGGAAGGGCATTCCCAACTCCCGGAGCAGCGCCATTCCCACATCATCCCGATCCGCGGACGTCACGAGCGTGATGTCCATCCCGTGGATCTGGTCCACCTTGTCATAATCGATCTCTGGGAACACCATCTGCTCCCGGATTCCCAGCGAGTAGTTCCCACGCCCATCGAAAGAACTCGTCGGGAACCCTCGAAAGTCGCGAATCCGTGGGACCGCGACGCTGATGAATCGATCCAAGAACTCGTACATCCGCGCGCTGCGCAGCGTGACGCGGGCGCCCACTGGCATTCCCTGCCGCAACGAGAAGTTGGAGATCGCCTTCTTGGCTCTCGTGATCACGGCCTTCTGGCCGGTCACCGCACCTAGTTCCTCCACGATGGAGTCGAGGATCTTCGGCGTCTTTTGCGCCTCGCCAAAGCCTACGTTGAGCACGATCTTTTCCAGCCGTGGCACTTGGTGCGTATTGTCAAACCCGAACTCCTGCATGAGTTTGGGCCGGACGCTGTTGCGGTAGTAGTCGTGGAGGCGTGGTCGCGCCACGGCTACCGGCGTGCCGTCTCCGCTTCCGTCAGTCATACCTTATCGACTCCTCGGGATGGGTTGTCCCGAGCGCACGCTCAAACGCTCGATCGTACCATCCTTGTCTTTCTTGCGTCGGACGCGTGTGGGATCGCCAGACTTTGGGTCGAGCAGCATGACGTTGGACGCATGGATCGGGGCGGGGAACGTGATGATCCCACCCTCTTCTGTGCCCGTAGGGCGGCGGTGCTTCGTCACTTCGTTCACGCCGTCGACAACCACTTGCTGCTTCTTCGGCAGCGCGCGAATGACTTCGCCTTCCGATCCCTTGAACGCGCCACTGATGACGCGGACGCGATCGCCTTTGGTGATGTGCATCTTCTTCGGGCGCGCCTTCCGCTGCTTCTTGCGTCGCGACTTCTTGTAGACAAGTGGCTTCATCACAGCACCTCCGGCGCTAGTGACACGATCTTCATGAACCGCTTTTCGCGCAGCTCACGGCCCACGGGACCGAAGATGCGCGTCGCGCGCGGCTCACCCTGATCGTTGATGAGCACCGCCGCGTTCTCATCGAAACGGATGTAGCTGCCGTCCCGACGACGTGACTCTTTCGCGGTGCGCACGACCACGGCCTTGGCAACGTCACCCTTCTTGACCTGCCCGGCCGGGAGCGCGTCCTTGATCGCAACCACGACGATGTCTCCAACCCTGGCGTAGCGCCGTTTGCTGCCCCCAAGCACGCGGATGACCAACGCGCGCCGTGCCCCAGAGTTGTCGGCAATCCGAACGACTGATTCTTGCTGAATCATGACGTCGTCACCTACTTCGCCCGCCGAAGGATCTCGACCACCCGCCACCGCTTGGTCTTCGAGATGGGACGGGTCTCCATGATCCGCACCGTATCTCCAGCCTTGGCCCCGTGCTCGTCATGCGCCTTCACGCGGCGAGTCCGCGTGATCTGCTTCCCATAGAAGGGGTGGGCAAACTGGCGCGTCAACGACACGACGACCGACTTGGCCATCTTGTCGCTCACGACGACGCCCGTTCGGACCTTCCGCCCGGCGCGCGAGGTCGCCTGGTCACTCATGGTGTATTCCCTTTCTCCCGTAGCACCGTCTCGATTCGAGCGATGTTACGGCGGAGAACCCGAAACTGCGCCGGATTGTCGATCGGCTCTGTCGCGGCGCGGAATTGCAGACGAAACCGTGCCTCCTTGAGGCGATCGAGTTCGTCCGCCAGTTCCCGGACCTCCAAGTCTCTGAGCTGTCCGCCCTTGAGCGGCTTTCGCTCCGCATCCTTCAACGCCATATCCTAGATATCCTCTCGTTGCACGAAGCGCGTTTGCACCGGGAGCTTGGCCGCGGCCAACGTGAGGGCGCGACGCGCGACGTCCTCCGTGATCCCCTCAAGCTCGAACATCACTCGGCCCGGACGAACCACGGCGACCCAGGCCTCCGGATTCCCCTTTCCCTTTCCCATGCGCGTTTCGGCCGGCTTCTTCGTAATGGGCTTGTCGGGAAACACGCGAATCCAGATCTTGCCCCCACGTTTCATCGCGCGAGTCATGGCCACACGAGCGGCCTCGATCTGTCGACTGGAAATCCACCCCGGATCCAGCGTCATCAGCCCGTATTCACCGAACGAGACGCTGTTGCCGCGCGTCGCGTGGCCCTTCGTGCGTCCCTTCATTTGCTTGCGGTACTTCACGCGTTTAGGCGCAAGCATACTCAGGCTCCCGTGCTGTACGTGCGGCCGCGCGCGTCCTCAACGACCTCACCTTTGAAAATCCAGACTTTGACACCGATCGTGCCGTAGGTGGTCTTAGCCGTTGCCACACCGTAGTCAACGTCAGCCCGAAGCGTGTGCAACGGGACGCGCCCTTCATGATAGCCTTCGGTCCGCGCAATCTCCGCCCCTCCTAAACGGCCCGCCGTCTTCACCTTGATTCCCTGCGCCCCCATGCGCATTGCGCTCTGGAGCACGCGCTTCATGGCTCGCCGGAAAGACACGCGCTGCTGCAACTGATGCGAGACATTCTGCGCCACCAACTGGGCATCCAACTCGGGACGCTTGATTTCCTCGACGTTGACGCCCAGGTCCTTGCCCGTGAGCTGGGCGAGCTCGTCGCGCAGCTTGTCGACTTCCGCGCCGCGCTTACCGATGACGACGCCCGGCCGACCAGTGAACAACGTGATCGTGATCTTGCCAGGCTTCCGCTCGATATGGATGTCGGACAGCGCGGCGTGCGCGAGTCGCGCTTTGAGGTACCGCCGAACCAGATCGTCTTCCTTCAGCAGGTCCGGGAGTTCCGCTCCCGCGAAGTAGCGCGATCGCCACGGTTTGATGATTCCGAGTCGGAATCCGTACGGATGGGTCTTCTGGCCCACTACGCGTTCTCCTCTCTGGCCGCAACACGGACCTCAACATGGCACATCCGCTTGCGGATCGGCGCGGCACGCCCCATCGCGCCAGCACGGTATCGCCAGAGCGTAGGTCCCTCGTTGACCACCGCATACGACACGATCAACTGGTCGATATCGAAAGCCGTATTGTCGCGCAACGCATCTTGCTCCGCATTGGCGACAGCAGATCGCAGGACTTTCTCGATCTGACGCGCTGCGTGCTTCTTCGAGAAGCGCAGGAGCGCATACGCTTCGTTGACGTCCTTCCCACGGATCTCATCGATCACCAACCGCATCTTGCGGGGTGACTGCCGGACCCAGCGCTGCAATGCTCTTGCCGCCATCCGTGGACTCCTAGGTGCTCGCTGGGGCGGCCTTCTTGTCCGCCGCCAGCTTCCCACTGTGGCCTCGGAACAAGCGCGTCGGCGCAAACTCGCCGAGCTTGTGTCCGACCATGTTCTCGCTCACGTACACGGGGATGAACTTGTTGCCGTTATGTACGGCGATGGTGTGCCCGACGAAATCGGGCGTGATGGTCGAGGCCCGTGACCACGTCTTGATCACGCGTTTGTCATTCGACTCGTTCAGCACCGCGACTTTCTTCGCCAGCGATTCGTGAACGTACGGGCCTTTCTTGAGACTTCGTGACATGGCGTTCTTTCGCCCCCGTTACTTCGTGGCTTTGCCGCGTTTGCGGCCGCGCACGATGAGTTTGCTGCTCGCTTTGCGCCGTTTTCGGGTCTTCCGACCTTCGGCCTTACCCCATGGCGTGACCGGTGGGCGCCCACCGGACGCCTTCCCCTCACCACCACCCAACGGGTGGTCCACCGGATTCATGGCGACACCACGCACGATCGGCCGCCGACCTTTCCATCGGGTCTTGCCTGCCTTCCCCCAGACCTGTAGTTCGTGCTCGGAGTTGCCGACCTCGCCGATGGTGGCCTGACATGTCCCCAACACCATGCGGACTTCGCCGCTGCGGAGCTTGAGCGCGACGTATTTCCCTTCCTTCGCGACCACCTGCGCGCTGGTGCCCGCCGAGCGGCACACCTGCGCCCCCTTGCCCGGCTTCAGTTCGATACAGTGCACCGTGGTCCCAAGCGGGATCTCCATGAGCGCCAGCGCATTCCCGACCTTGATGTCGCTACCCGGGCCAGCCGTCACCGCCGTCCCCACCTGGAGTCCGCGGGGATGGATGATGTAGCGCTTCTCACCGTCGGCGTACGTCAGCAACGCGATCCGCGCGGAGCGGTTCGGGTCGTACTCGATCGACGTGACCTTCGCCGGCACACCATGTTTATCGCGTCGAAAATCGATGCGCCGGTACCGGCGCTTGTGCCCACCACCGCGGTGACGCACGGTCAAGTGTCCCTTGGCGTTGCGGCCCCCCGACTTCTTAATGGGCTCGAGCAACGACTTCTCGGGTGTCGAGCGCGTGATCGTATCGAAGTCGGATACGGAACGGAACCGCGTTCCGGCAGTCATCGGGCGAAACTGTCTGATTCCCATCGGACTACCCTTCGAAGATTTCGATTTCGTCACCCTCGTGGAGGCGTACATACGCCTTCTTCCACCGAGGGACCCGCCCAGCTGACCGTCCACGAGTCCGTCGCTTTGACGGCTGCAGCAGGGTGCGGACCTGGACGACACGCACGTCGAACAACGACTCTACCGCCTCGCGAATCTCTTGTTTGGTGGCGTCGGTGCGTGCTTCGAATGCGTATTCCTTCAATGAGCCATATCGCGCGGACGACTTCTCCGTCACGACCGGACGCACGATCGTGCGATACTGGTCACGCATTGGCCCCGCCTTTTCCGCTGGGGCCGCCGGCCTGGAGCGCGCCCTGCTCGATCACGATCGCATCCGCACACAACACATCGTACGCCGTCACTTCGCGAAACGGCATGACGGAGACGCGCGGCAGGTTTCGGCCTGAGAGGACGACATTCCGCTTCGTGCCGTCCGTCAGCATCAACACCTTGCCAGCACCCACACCGAGTTTGTCGAGCATTCGTGCCAGCTCACGCGTCTTCGGTACCTCGAACTCGAGACCCTCGATCACCACCAGGGCCGACTCGTTGGCGCGCTGGTTCAAGGCGGACTGGCGAGCCAGTCGACGGATCTTCTTGGGAAGGTCGATCCGGTATTGACGCGGCTTCGGGCCAAAGACGACCCCTCCACCCTTCCACTGCGCTGCTCGGGTCGTTCCCTGCCGGGCGCGTCCCGTTCCCTTCTGCCGCCAGGGCTTGCGCGAGCCCCCGGAGACTTCCGCGCGGGTCTTGGTCGCGTGGGTCCCTTGACGCTGGTTGGCACGGAACGCTCGCACCGCTTGGTACAGCGCGTGCTTATGAACGACACCATCGAACTCGGCCGGCAGGGTCACGCTCCCCTTCGACTTCGCGGCCGCGGTGTAGAATTGAGCCTTACGCATACCGTCCCCGGCCTCCCTGCTTCCGAATGAGCACGATCCCGCGTGTCGGCCCCGGCACCGCACCTCGCACAAACAAGAGGTTCTCATCCTCGCTCACGCGCTCGACCCGCAAACCGATTTCGGTGGTGCGCGTTGCACCATACTGTCCCGGTAATTTCTTGCCCTTGATGACGCGCGACGGGTCCGTTCCGGGACCCATGCTGCCGGGCTTGCGATGGCGCGTGTTGCCGTGCGTCGCCGGACCGCCGCTGAACCCGTGGCGTTTGACGACACCTTGGAACCCTCTGCCCTTCGATATGCCGGTCACCTTCACCTGGTCACCCAGCGTAAAGATGCCCACAGTCACCGTGTCCCCGGGGGCAGGACTATCACCTGAGCCGGCGGGCAACTCGAACTCGCGGAGCACGCCAGGAATGGAGTCGAGACCAGCGCGTTTGGCGTGGCCCGCTACCGGCTTCGTGGCATGTTTGGCCTTCCGGTCGCCGAACCCGAGTTGCACGCGGCCCCCGTCTGCCGTAGTGATCACCTGGACCACGGGGCACGGGCCCGCTTCGATCACGGTAACGGGAATGGCCTCCCCCGCGTCACTGTAGATCTGCGTCATCCCCAGCTTTCGGCCGATTAATCCGTTCATGACTATTCGACCTTGATCTCGACGTCGACACCGGCGGGAAGATCGAGCTTGGTCAACGCATCCACTGTCTGGGAACGCGAATCCAAGATCTCGATCAACCGTTTGTGCGTCTTCATTTCAAATTGCTCGCGGCTCTTCTTGTCGACGTGAGGACTGCGTAACACGGTCCACCGAGACGTCTTGGTGGGTAACGGAATCGGACCGGACACCTGGGCGCCGGTCTTTTCTACCGTGCGGACGATGTCCGCCGCCGCCTGGTCGAGCACGACGTAGTCGAACGATTTGAGTCGTATTCTGATCTGTCCAGCCATGTCGTGCGTACCCCGCGCCGTTACTCGATGACCTTGGTGACGACGCCGGCGCCGACGGTGCGGCCGCCCTCGCGAATCGCAAACCGCAACCCCTCTTCCATCGCGATCGGCGTGATCAGC
>CAMYLY010000010.1 GCA_947259405.1 uncultured Gemmatimonadales bacterium
TTCAATCCGGCGCTGAAGTCGCGATCAACGCCGACGTCATCATTCGAGCAGATGCGCGGATCGACGGGAACGTGTTGGTACTCGGTGGCGACTTGATCGACGACATCGATGCGGAGGTCGGTGGCACGTTGCGCCGCCATGCAGCCCAGGTCGACGTGACGCTCCGCGACAGCCTCCTCATTCTCCGGTCCGTCCCTCCCGCCGGGCGCACGCGAACGCGTTTCAGATTCCGGTCCTACGGTGGCTCATCGATCGTGATTGGGCTCGGTCACACCTACAACCGCGTCGAGGGTCTCCCGCTCCGGTTGGGACTGCGGTTTGTGTGGGGACGTGATGACTTCGAGAGTCGGCTGCGCGGCTACGGCGTCTTCCGCACGGCGGGCGATTTCAAGACGAATCGGCAAGACATGGGCTACAACGCCGATTGGAGCTTCCGGTACGGTCAGCGTCATTCGGTGACGCTCACCGCGCGGGCATACGACCTGGTCGTGCCGACGCAGCCGTGGCCACTCGAAATCCACGAGGTGGGATGGGCGTCGTTCCTGTGGCATCGCGACTACCGCGATTACTTCCTGCAACGTGGGTTCGGTGCTGAAGTGTCGGTCGTACCGATGGACGATCTAACGCTCGAGGGTTCCTACACGCATGTGGAGGAAAACTCGATTGCGGAACGCGATCCCTGGACGCCATTCCGGAACAGCGACGTGTGGCGGCCCAATCCCACGATCGATGAAGGCGACTTCGATCTCTTTCGCGGTGCCGTGACCTACGATTCTCGCCCAGGCCGTCACTCGCGCCGGTCGGGGTGGTACGTACGCGGCGAGTGGGAGCACGGGTCCGGCGATAACGTCAACGAACGCGCGCTGCCAACATCCGTGAGACCCGCGTTGCCGACGGTCGGATATGCGTTCGACCGCGGCTCGCTGGATGTCCGGCGATATCAACGGATCGGACGTAACGCACAGCTGCGCCTTCGTGGGACGTGGTCCGGCCGGATCGCGGGAGATCCGCTTCCGGTGCAGCGTCGCTACTCGCTGGGTGGTCCCGATCCGATGAACGGCTACGCGTTCCGTGCCTTCGCATGTGGTGCGCCCGGAGACGCGGCCGTCACTGGATTGTGCGACCATGTGTTGTTGTTCCAAGGTGAGTTTCGCGGCGGTTTGGACTTCGATTGGTTTGACGACGACGGAGACTATTTCGCACGCCGCTCGTGGCCGGAACGCGACGATCTGCAGGACTTAGGTGACTTCGACTGGGTCGACGATTTCTGGTTCGACGGTCCTACCATCGTCCTGTTCTCGAACGCCGGCTCGGGTTGGCTGGATGGCAGTGACGCGGGGTCACTGAACTTCGATGTCGGGGCCGGTGTGGAGTTCGGTGGTGTGGGGTTCTACGTGGCGAAGGCCATCGAGGACGGTGAACCTGTCCGCGTTACGCTCAGGGTCGCGCGGCGGTTTTGATGCTCCGTGGGCTGCGCCTGCTGATTGGACTCCCCGTGGTTCTGGTGGCAGGTCTGACCGCGCAGGAGCCAACCGTGCAAGTGCGGCTCACCGGCGATGACTCCCCCCACCTGGTCGTAGCGCTTCGGGACCTCATTGCAGACGGGCGTTTCCTGGGCGCGATGGAATCTGGGTTCCCCATGTATGTGGAGTTTCGCGTGCAACTTCGCGAATCCAAACCCTGGTGGGATCGCGATGTGGGCGACGGACAGATTTGGGAGTACGTCATCCTGTACGATCCGGTGCGCGAGCGCTACGTGCTCGAAGACGCCCGAGGATCGGAAATTTTCCCGAACCGGGAGCTGTTGGACCAACGGCTGGCGCAGGAGTACGAGATCGTTCTCACGCCGGACGCTGCGGGGTCGTTCTACTACAAGGCCGAAGTCGATGTGCGCACCCTCGAGGGGTCAGACGTCGATGAGGTGTTTGCGTGGTTGAAGGGTGAAGACGTTGAGAACCGTCGGCCCGAGCGACCAGGAGCGGTGACGCGTGTCGCGCGCCAACTCCTGGTAGCGGTCGCGCCTTTGCCGCGCCTTCACGTCGAGGCCCAAACGCCCGTTTTCCGGCGGCCGTAGATTCAGGATGGCTCGAGCGCGATCGGTTTGCCGTCGATGTCGTCCGGCGGGGTCAGGCCCAAGAGCACGGCAACAGTGGGTGCGACGTCGATCGATCGGACGCGGTCGCCGTAGACGTGACCGGGCACACCCGGAACCCGAACCATCAGCGGGACCTGCGTGTCGTACGCATATGGCATCCCGTGGTCCACGGGGATGCCGCTCGAGAAGAAGTGATTTTCCTCATAGAGCACGTACACGTCGGGTGCGCGGTCCGGGACAAAGTTGTGCTGGAACGCCTCGAGGTACTCACGGGATCGCGTTTCTGGGTCGGCGACCTCGTCGTACGTGAAAGCGTCAGCCGCCCAGTCGGTCTCACGGATGGCCTGGGCCACGCGTTTGCGGAGATCAATCAGCTTGTCGTCGGTGACCGCGCCTTCGGGGAAGGCCATGGTGAGACCGAAGGGATAGAAGAAGGTGATCCGCGGGATGATGTTGATCTCAAGGTCGAACAGGCCTTGCTGCAAGACCGGGAGCAAGACCTCCTGAATCTCGACCAAGGTGATCCGGGCGGCGTCCCGGCCTTGCCGCTTGTTCTCTTCCGGGAGCAGCGGTGTGCCATGATCAGAGGTGAGTACGAGCGCGTAGTCGTCGGTACCGTAACGTTCATCGAGCCAATCCATGAACTTGCCGAGACGGCGGTCGAGGCGCAGAACGAAATCCTGCGTTTCTTGGCTCATGGGACCGTATTCATGACCGAGATAGTCGCCCGATGAGATTCCGAGGAACAGCAGGTCGGGTGTCATGTCGGCGCCCATCTCTTCGCGCGCGAGGAGTTCCTCGGCAAACTGGAACGTCAGGTCGTCCAGGAGTGGCGTGAGTGCGAACTGGTCATACAGGGTGAGAATGGTGTCGCGAGTATCGGGTCGGTGTGGGAACGTATTCGTTCTCCCGCGCCGTTCGGCGTCGAAGTCGTCCTCGCGCGATCGCTCGTACGCTTCCTTGGGGAGTAGCCGCGTCCATCCATCTTTGAAGAGGGCCCTTGGATAGTCTGCGGCGTTGAATTCGGCAACCCACGTCGGTAGTGACTCGGCGTAGTAGGTGGAGGTAACGAACTGCCCGAAATCGCCGTCATACCAGTACGCGGCGTCGGCCCGCTTGCCACCCATGAGAATTCCGGACCGGTCCTTACCGGAAACGGAGAAGACCTTGCTGTCCGGATTGGCCCGCTTGAGCCAGTCGCCCAGGGCCTCGCGCCTCAGCAGGTGCGGGGACCGCCCCGTATCCGCACGTGCTCCAACGATCTGCACGGAGAGGTCTTCGACGGCGTTCACGAGGCGATTCTCGGTTCGGTCCCAAAACACATTCGACGGGATGCCTGTGCCCGTCGGGTGTGCCCCAGTGACGAGGACCGCGTGGCCGGTCGCCGTGCGGGCAAACGCGTGCTCGTGTCGCATGTCGCTGAACACGACACCTTCGGTCATGAGCCGCGCGATGCCGCCCTCGAACTGGTCGCCGAACCGGCGCAGGAAATCGGCACGCACCTGGTCGACCGACAGAAACACGGTCAACCGAGGTGGGTCGGCTTGCGCCACGGCCTCCTGGGCTGTCCACGCGAGCATTCCCATAAGGACTGCATTGATCCGTTTCAGCCGTCGCTCCTTGACGCCGTCCGGTGATGGCGACGCAACTTACCGCTGTGCCCCGAAGAATCAAACACGCCGATCGTGCGCGGGTTTCACGGCGTGCAGTGTGACGAAGATCACGTATCTTTGAAAAGTTCCACTTTGCGCCGAGGTCACTGATGGGCTACCGTCGATTTGTCGACCGCAAGGGCCGCGCGTGGGAAGTCCGGGATGTTTCGCGGTCCGAATGGGAGTTGGTTCCAGAATCCGGAGATACCGCGGGACGCTTCCGCGTCCGCGCACCAATCTACGAACGCGACCCGTTCGAGCTCAGTAATGAAGAGATACAACGGCTGGTGGACAGCGGGGAATCAGCCCCCCGCAGCGCCCCGCCGAAGTCGCCGTTCAAGGAGTGAGCGGTGAGCCCAACGCCGTTCCTTCGCTGCCTGGATCGGAGACCCCGATCCATACGTTCCGCGTTGCATCCCACCAGATGCCTTGAACCCGGCCGAACGAGCCGGGGCGCGTCGCTTCCCGCACCTCCCATCCCATCGCCCGGACCGCGTCGGTTTGCCCTTTTGTCCAGCCGATCCCGGGAACCGTCTGCATCTGGACTCCCGAGAACGTAAAATCCTCGCCGGCGATGACCGGATGCACGCGGGGGGCGGCAAGCGCCTCGGCGAGCGTCATGTCGTCGTCCACGAACCGCATGGTTGCCTGCACGACGGATGAGATGATATGGAGTCCTCCAGCTGCACCAAGCACAAGCACGGGTTCTCCATCACGGAGCACCAACAACGGCGTGATGCCCGAGCGGGCGCGCGCGCCTGGGCTCTGCCCGGCACTCAAGTACCCACCGAGCGTCACGGCGTACAGAAAGCCCAAGCCCGGCGTCACGACCTTGGAACCCATGGCCGGGCCAATCGTCTGCGTCAACGAGACAATCATCCCCTCGTCGTCGGCAACCGACAGGTGTGTGGTGAAGCTCTCGTGGTCTTCAAGCATCATGGAGCCGGATGGAGCGCCGGTGGTCACTGGCAGTTGCACGCGCGCGGCCTGCTGGGCCGCCCAGTCCTTCGAGGTGGCGCGGTGCGCGGCAGAGTCGGATCCGAGTCTGGCCAAATCGGGAATCGCGAGCGCCAAGGCCTGAGCGGTCAGCGTTGCCCACTCCGCGGCCGTGTATTCGGATCGCTCAAAGTTCTCCATGATCTGGAGTGATTGAATCGCAATCGCTCCAGACGCGGGTACGTCCATGGCAACGAGTTCGTACCCGCGATAGGAACCGCGTACGATGCGTGCGTCCACGGCCTCATACGCGGCGAGCGCGTCCTTCGTGACGAAGCCTCCGTTCGCTTCAATGTCGCGTGCCATCGCCTCCGCAATCTCGCCGTGGTAGAACGCGTCGGCGCCGCCCTCAAGAATCTTCCGCAACGTGCCTGCCATGTCCTGATGGCGGAGGAGGTCGCCAGCGCCGTACGGCGTTCCGTCATCCTTGAGATACACGTCGCGCGCGCCATTCGACTCAGCGATTCGCTCCGCCGAGCTGGAGTGGAATCGGGCTTGTCCCGGGAGCAGTCGGAAACCGTTTTCCGCGTAATCGAGTGCTGGAGACATCACCGTCTCGAGCGGAAGCGACCCATGCTCGCCGTGCAGCCGCATCAATCCGGCCAAGGCTCCCGGTGTGCCGATCGTGGCGTAGCCGTAGGACGCGCGGGGTGCGGTGGCCGGGTCATACGTCAGCGGTACCTGCGTGGTACCGTCGATTCCGTGGATCTCACCGCTCGCGAGCCGCACGAGGATTTGGTTGCGACCGCCAATGGAGTTCATTGAGGGACGCACGACGGCCACAGCAAAGGCGGCCGCCGTTGCTGCGTCCGCGGCGTTTCCTCCCTGCTCCAGCATTTGCTGGCCCGCGTACGTGGCTAATGGGTGCGCCGTGACGACCATGCCGTTGGGTGATTCGGCAACCTGATGCCGGTCCTGCGCGGTCGCGACAGTGTGTGTCGCGCACAGCAGGACGGCCAGAGCTCCAACCAGCCGGCGAAGATTCATGCGATTCATTTATAGCGTCCCGGGTCCAGGGGTTGGGACAAGATCGCGTGGCGGACCTCATGTGTCGAGTTAACAAAACCGATCTACCCCACGTATGTAGGAGTATGAACAGTCTCGTACGGGATGTGATGTCCGTCGCGACGGTGACGCTGGTGCTCGCTGGCTCCGCCGGCGCCCAAGTTGGCGTAACGACCGACATCATCACGGGTGTCGTGGTCGATGCGGTGGGGGAACCCCTCGCGAATGTTGTCATTGAAGCGCGGTCCTTGGAGTCGGATGTCGTCCGTAGGACCACGACCGACGCGCGCGGGCGGTATGTCATTCTCTTTCCAGATGGCGGTGGACAGTACGAAATAACGGCCCGCGCCGTTGGGATATCACCCAGGACGGTCGTGCTTACGCGTCAAGCGGACGAAGATCGGCTCATCTGGGACGTGCAAATGGAGTCGGGGGTGTTTACGCTCGATCCGGTCGTCGTCACAGGACAACGACAGCCGGTTCGTCCGCCACCTTCGGAGCGCGCAACCCCGGGATCCGAACAGCGGACCCTTACCCCGAATCAGATTGCCAACCTTCCGCTCGATCCGGAAGACGTCGCGCTTCTTGCCGCTTTGGTTCCAGGTGCGGTGGTGATCGAGGGTACCGATTCGACGGCGGCGGCGTTTTCGGTCGCTGGTCAGCGGCCCGACGCGAACCAGCAAACGCTCGATGGGCTTTCCTACGCGTCAGGTCAGCTTCCACAGGAAGGTCTGCGGTCGACACAGATCATCACGAATACGTACGACGTGTCGCGAGGGAGGTTTAGCGGAGGCCTCGTGGCCTCTACGTCGCGCAGCGGCACGAACAACGTCCAGGGCACCGTCAGTTATTCCTTGCGCGATCATCACTTGGCCTTCCAGGGCGAATCGCCGACCTCCTTCACGCAGGGCACAACACAGCACGTATTCGGGGGTGGGGTTGGCGGGCCCGTGATCAACAACCGGTTGTTTGCCTACGCCGCGGGCGGCGCGCGTGTCCAGCGAGCTCCGGTCGCGTCGTTGGTGACGGCAACGGCAGCCGATCTGGAACGGCTCGGGGTGTCTCCCGATTCCGCCGACCGCTTCACGACCATCGTCGACTCGCTTGGCGCCGCGGTCGCGGACCGATACGATGGCGGGCGCTCGAATACGATGCTCTCGGGCATGCTACGCGTGGATTGGCTCGCAGCGGACAATCACACGGTGTCGGTGCGCGGCGACATTCGTGACCAAGGACAGGAGCCCACGCAGCTTCCCGCCACGGCCCTTCCCGACGTGAGCGGTGAGCAGGGGAATACCGGCGGCGGCGTGATGGCCAGCGTAGCGTCGCGGTTCGGATTGCGGGTCATCAACGAGTTCAAGGCGTACGCCTCCTCGAACCTCCGAGACGGGACACCCTATCAGTTCTCGCCACAAGGACAGGTCCGGGTCACGTCCGAGCTGGCCGACGGAACACACGGCGCTTCCACGCTGTTGATGGGCGGCAGTACGAGCATGCCGGCCAACGCGCGCGTGCGGTCGCTCGAGATTGCGGACGAAATCTCCGTGCTCCCCGGCGATCTCCGTCACCGGCTCAAGTTGGGTGTGTTGTTTCGGGCCGAAAACACCGACGATGTAGCAGGGCGCAACCAATTCGGGACCTACACCTATAACTCGCTGGGAGATTTGGAAACCGGCAATCCAGCGTCGTTCGTCCGAGTCGTGTCACCGGAGGTTCGACGTAGTCTCGCCTATGAGTTTGCCGTGTATGCGGGTGACGTGTGGATCCCGACGCGTCCGTTTCAACTCAGCTATGGTCTGAGGCTTGAACGGTCGGCATTCGGAAATCCGCCGGCGTACAACCCTGCGGTTGACGTCGCGTTCGGACGCGAAACCAACGCGCTCCCGAGCGAGTTTGATGTGAGCCCGCGGGTAGGGTTTACGTGGACCGTCGGCGGCGGGTTCGGATCGCCGCCCACCTTCGTCATTCGGGGAGGTGTCGGGAAGTTTCGGAGCCCAATGTCGAGCCAGCTCGTTGCGCAGGCGCAGCGGTCGCCGGGTTTGGATGACTCGCAGTCAATTCTGACCTGCATTGGTACGTCCGTGCCGACACCGGTCTGGGAGAATTGGGGACTCCCGGACGCACAATTCCCGACTGCCTGCGAGGGAGCGACCGCTCCCGTTCGGGCCGGCGCGCCCTCTGCAACCGTGTTCGCGCCGGACTACGGCTCCCCCAAATCGTGGCGAGCATCACTCGGTATTCAAAAGAACCTCACCTCCATCTTACGGCTTTCGCTAAGCGCCAACTACGCTCGAGGCGTCGATCAATATGGGTTCCAGGATCTGAATCTGAACACCAGCAGTGGGTTTACCATCGCGCAGGAAGCGGGTCGTCCGGTGTTCGTGGATCCCACCTTCATCAATTCGAATACCGGGGCTGTCAACTTCGTGGGGTCACGCGCCGACACCACCTTTGCGCAGGTACTCGAGGTCGCATCGGTGTACGCGTCGGAGACCAAGCAGCTCACCCTGTCGTTGGGGGGAGTGACGCGGAACGGGGTCGTGCTCAACGCGTCCTACACGTGGTCCGACGTGCGCGATCAAACGTCACAGAGTGTGCGGGGTGGACGTGGTGGGTTGGGAGGTGCCACAACGGCCGGAAACCCGAATGACAAGGAGTGGGCCCGGTCGAGTTTTGAGCGGCGCCATTCGTTCCTCGCGATCGTGTCGTATCCCTTCGGCGAGGCCCTCGACATTACGGCCATCGGTCGGCTGAACTCAGGGACGCCATTCACGCCGATCGTGGGGTCTGACATCAATGGCGACGGCGCCCGCAACGATCAGGCGTTCGTGTTCGATCCCGCGGTGCTGCCGGGGATGCAAACGGTGTTGGATAATGCTTCCGGCAGCGTTCGGGATTGTCTTGAGTCGCAGTTGGGACGGATTGCCTCGCGGAACAGCTGCACGGGTCCGTGGGAGGGGACGTTCGACCTTCAATTCAACTACCGACCGGATTTCTGGGGCATCAACCGACGCGTCACCGTGTCGCTTACGACGATCAACTTCCTGCGTGGGCTCGATGAGCTGTTCCACAGCTCGGACAACCTCTCCGGCTGGGGCATGCCCTCGCGTCCTGATGCCACCCTGTTGACGGTCGACGCGTTCAACCAGTCGACGCAGCAATACCTCTATACGGTCAATGAGCGCTTTGGCGCATCCAATCCCCAACAGACGGCGATCCGTCAGCCGTTCCAACTGTCACTGCAAGTCCGGGCGTTTTTCGGCCCAGACCGTGGGCAGCAAGCGTTGATGGCGTTGCGAGGGGGCGGTGGGCGTGGACTCGGTGGCGCTGGATTCGGCGGCGCACGTGGAGCCGGCGGCGCACGCGGCCTCGGTGCCGGCCGTGGTGCTGGTGCATTCACGCCTGACGATTTTGTCGAGCGATTCACCGCGCTGCTCATCGATCCCGCGGGACTCGTCCTCGACTTCGCGGATTCCATCAGCCTCGCGGATTCGCAACGCGTGATGCTTCAGGCGATGAGTGACCTGCTAACCGCGGAGAACGACTCGATCGCGACTGCGCTTCGGGCTGAACTCGAAGCGATGGCGGATGCCGATCCGCGCCAACTCTTGGAGTCCATTCGACCGCGCATCCAGGAGGCACAGGAGCGCGTGCGCGACATGGCTGACCGCATTCGCGAGGTGTTGACCGACGAGCAGTGGGAGCTGTTACCGGAACAGCTCCGTCGAGCTGGCCGAGGCCGCCAAGGTCGACGACGACCGGACGGCTAGCGACCTAGCCGCACCCCTCGCGTCGCTGGGTATCCGCGATGGCGACAATCACCCATCCTGACGCCCGCCGCGCGAGTTGGAATGTGTCTTCGCCGCAGTGCGACACCTGTCCATCGACATAGAACCTGTACGAGACCCACACGGTCGCGAGGTTGTCGTGCACGACAACCTGTGGATGCCAGTAGTCCTCCCGGATTGATGGGCCGTCGGGATTATGAATTGCGGCAAGAAACCCTGCCATGTCGGTCGACCGGTATTGGGGCTGGCCATCACGGGTTGACGTCTGCACCAATCGTGCTTCGGGGTCCAGAACGCTCGACATCATGGCCGTGTCGCGTGCCGCGAGTCCATCGAACATGATCTTGATCGACGACATGATGTCAACTGCATCGTCCGTCTGAGCGTGCAGAGGTGCGACCGCCAGCGGAAGCAATGCACAACCCAGCAGTATCTTCTGCTTGGAATTCATGGGGTTCAGTCCGACAGGGTGGGAAGATGAGAGCCGAAGATAGCCGCCTGCGCGAGCAGCTGTCCAATCGTGTTCTTCGAGCAGCTGTCCAATCGTGTTCTTATTGAAACGGTCGCATGACGAGGTACAACAACCGTTCGAGCCGCTGGCTGGTACGAATCGAAAACGGAAACGTGTCTCGTCGCCAGGTCCTGACCTTGACGGAGCGAGCGCCAGCGAGATTTGCTGATGCCACGTCCGTCAGGTATTGGTCACCGACCATGAGTACCTCTTGGGGATCGGTGAGGCCCAATATCTCCATGCCGTATCGCACGAGTGCTCCGCTGGGTTTTCGGATTTGACGTGCTCCACGTTGGAGAAGTCGAGCAATCTCCTCGTGAGAGTGCGTGTCCCGCCCACGGTGAGTGTGGCGGAAGACTGGGCCCGAGGGTGTTGCGTATGCGCGGAGAATCGGGAGCTCCGGGAGCATGTCCCCGAGTTCGCGAAATCGGGGCTCGTCACAGTTGGAGAGTACCGCGTGCCGGTCGGGATCTGCGGATATCAACGCGTGGAGATGACCGAACGTTTCGTCAATGGCTTTGGCGTGATAGGACATGATGGTGCCGTCCACGTCCCACAGCACACCGCGCACGCCCTCGCGTTCCAAGAAGTCCCCCGTAATGCTCTGCACCGTGTCGAACGCATAGGTGGGACGACTGTTGCGTGCGATAGTCCAGAGTCGTGGCATCGTTTGCAGCAGCGTTGCGTACTGGTCGGCGGGCATATTAGGGGAAGGTAATGCGAAAAGCTCGCACCGGTGTCGACCGTGGTGCATCTTATGGCCCGTTACGCATACTGGTCACAAGGAGCGTTTCATGGGGAAGATTGTCGGCGCTGTCGTCGCGGGATACGTCACCATGTTCGTGGTTGTGTTCATCCTGTTTGCCGTGGGCTGGATGATGCTCGGAGCCGATGGCTCGTTTCGGGCTGACAGCTGGGACGTGTCGTTCGCGTGGGTGTTGTTGAGCCTTGCCATTGGCCTCGTCGCGGCGATTGCGGGCGGGTACCTGTGCCAAGCCATCGCGAAAGACCCACGCGGAATCTTGGGTTTGTTGGCGGTCGTCATCGTGTTGGGGTTGGCGATGGCCGTGATCGCGGCGGTCGCGCCGGAAACGCCGGTGCGCACTCGGCCGGACTCGCTGTCGATGTTCGACGCCATGAGCGGCGCCCAGCAACCGGTTTGGCTTGCCTTTGTCAATCCGTTCCTCGGTGCGGTGGGTGTGCTGATTGGGGCGCGGATGCGTGGCAGTGCAACTGTCTAACTCCATGGTCCGCCGCCAGCTGTCTCGACGGTCGTTCGTCGTCGCTGCGGCGTCAGCTGGGGCACCATAGCGTCGGGGATCTACATGTTCCCACGACGCGACGGGATTATGCTGGGCGGCACCCATGAGCGCGGTGTCGAGACACTGGATGTGAACAGAGATGCCTATCACAGGATCCTGGAAGGCCACCGGTCGTTCTTCGACGGCATGCGAGTGCGAATGGCGGAGATGTGAACCGGACGCCGACGTTGGTCACGACGGTGTTCATGCTGAGCGCGTGTGGCGGTGGTTCATCGGAGGACGCCGTGATGGGGAGAAGCGATCCACTGCTGCACCCGGAGGCGGCAGTGTGGCAGGAACAGGCGCCCGCGACATATGCGGTCAGTATTCAAACAACCAAGGGGACCTTCACGATCGACGTGCGGCGTGAGTGGGCCCCGCTCGGGGCGGACCGTTTCTTCAACCTCGTGCGTCACGGCTTCTATGATGACTCGCGGTTCTTTCGCGTCGTTCCTGGCTTCATTGTGCAGTTTGGCCTGCCCGGCGATGCCACCGTGACGCCACACTGGCTGAACCGGACAATCCCCGATGACTCCGTACGCACGAGCAACGCGCGCGGTACCATCGCGTACGCCATGACGGGTCCCGACACGCGGACGACGCAGGTGTATATCAGCTTGGCAGACAACGGTCGTCTTGACGAGCAAGGGTTTGCCCCGTTCGGCCGCGTGAGTCGGGGAATGGAAGTGGTGGACGAGCTGTACGGTGGCTACGGCGAGAACGCCGGTGGCGGTTTACGTCGCGGCGATCAAAGTAAGATCTACGTGGGCGGCAATGCACACCTGGATAGGGACTTTCCGGAGCTAGACAAGCTTATCCAAGCGACGGTTGCGGAGAGAGACTCCCTGCCCGAAAGCCGTGTGACCATCGACTATATCGCGCACGCAGCCTTTAAGATCACGTCGAGCAGTGGATCCTCAGTCCTCATCGATCCGTTTGCGAGTCAGGTGTGGATCGGATACGACTGGCCGGAAGGGATCCACGCCGATGCCATTCTCGTCACGCATCCGCACTACGATCACGATGGGGGCGAGTATCGAGGCATGCCCGTACCCTGGTCTGCCAGCACGCGGGTCATCCGCGAGCCTGGACGATACGAGATTGGCGACATCGCAGTGGAGGGCATTACCGGCAAGCACGCGGACCCGTACGGCAAGGAGTTCGGACAACGCAACACGATATTCCTGCTCGAAGTGGATGGCCTGCGGATCGCGCACCTTGGGGACAACGGGCCGCTTACAGAATCGAATACCAATGCCCTGGGTCGTGTAGATGTTTTGATGTCACCGGCCGACGCGGTCGATCATATCCTCGCGACGCCAGTTATCGATGCCATGATCGCGAGAATCCAGCCACGATGGTTCGTACCGATGCACTATCGGCTCCCGGACTTGGAAGCCGAGCTGGACAAGCCCGACGACCTGGGCGAGATCGATCCGTGGCTGGAAGGGCGTGTGGGGGTGGTGCGCCTGAAGTCGTCTCGGGTCGTGCTCGAGGCTTCGCAGAGGGATGGCGCGATGCAGTATCTGGTGTTTGAGCATTCGCCGGCAGTGGAGAGGGACCGGTGAGGACGTTGGCGGTTGGCTGTTAACAGCTTGCGGATCGGATTTGTCTCGGCAAACAGCCAACAGCTAACAGTACTTTCTCTCATGTTCCAACAACCACTGCTTCCGCCATTTCCCACCGCCATAGCCGGCAAGCTCCCCGTTGCCACGAATCACGCGATGGCAGGGAATGAGAATGGCCAGGCGATTGTCGCCGTTGGCGCGACCGACGGCACGGTACGCGTTCGGTCTGTTCAATGCCTTCGCCTCATCGTCGTAGCTGCGTGTCTCGCTGTACGGAATCGCCCGGAGGTACTCCCATCGAGCCATCGGTGCTCGCCGAGTACGACGTCACGGTCTACGTACTTGGTGAGCCGCTTGACCTGTAGTTCGAGCATCCTCCGGTCGCCGAACTCGAGGAAGCATACCCCGTCATCGATTGCCCCGGCGACCATGGGTCCGAGCGGCGTGAGGATGCGATTGATGACCAGCGGGTCGTGGGTGATGGACTCGCCCGGTGGTTTGCCGAAGAGCCGTTTGAAGGCCTCCCGAAACCCCGACTCGGATTCGAACCCGTGATCGTACGCCGTGCGCCCGGGCCTGTCGCCCAGCCGGATCTGGCCCAGCGCTTGGCCGACACGACGCGCGCGCTGGTAGGCGTGAAACGTCATTCCGTGATGTGTCTGGAACCATCGGCGAACGCGGACGGGGTCTACGCCGCTTTCTCGGAGGTCGGCGTCCGTCCAGCGTCGGAGCGGGTCGCGGTCGATGCGCACCAGGACCGGCTGTAGCCACGGCGGCGGTTGCCCCGGGAGTTCAAGAGGCTGACACCGCTTGCAGGGTCGGTATCCGGCGCCCAGCGCATCACGCGCACTGGGGTAGAACTCGACGTTCGAGCGCTTGGGCGTCTTCGCACTGCAGCTGGGACGGCAAAAGATCCCGGTCGTGCGAACCGCCGTGAAGAACACGCCGTCGTACTCGGCGTTGCGCGCCTCGAGCGCGCGGTACATCTCGGGGGCCGGAGGTAGTGTCATCGTAAGCATGGCCACAACCTAGCGCGATGCCGGCTGGGCTCCACCGAAAAATGGACACGGAATTCGCGCAAGGATAGTGTGTACGGATGACAGCGCCACCGATGCGAAAACGGACGATCGGTTTGTGGATGACCACGGCGCTCGTGGTCGGCAACATGATCGGTTCGGGTGTCTTCCTCCTTCCGGCGTCCTTGGGGTCGTTTGGAGGGATCTCGGTCTTCGGGTGGCTCTTCACCGCAATTGGCGCGACCATCTTGGCACTCGTTTTCGCGCGACTCGGGCGATTGGTGCCCAGGGCAGGGGGTCCGTACGCGTTCACCCGGGCCGGACTGGGTGACTTCCCCGCGTTTCTCGTCGCCTGGGGATACTGGATCTCGGCGTGGGCGGGCAACGCGGCCATCGCGACCGCCTTGGTCGGCTACCTCGCCGTGTTCGTGCCCGCACTGGCTGAGAATGCAGGGCTCGCCGCCTTTGTCGCCCTGGCTAACATCTGGATCCTCACCGCCGTCAACGCCCGAGGTGTCCGCACGGCCGGCTACGTCCAGCTTGTGACCACGGTTCTCAAGATCATTCCTTTGGTAGTGATCGGCAGCGTGGGGTTCATGTTCTTTCAGGGTGATCACTTCACGCCGTTAAACGCGAGTGGCACCTCCTCGTTCTCGGCGATTACCGCCACGGCCGCCATCACACTGTTCGCCTTCCTGGGCCTCGAGTCCGGAACCGTCCCAGCCGATCAGGTGGACGACCCCGTGCGCACCATCCCACGGGCCACGATCGTCGGTACCGTGATCACCGCAATCATCTATGTGCTGAGTTCGGTCGCCGTTATGGGTGTCATCGCTCCCGCTGACTTGGCGGTGTCGACCGCGCCTTATGCCCAAGCCGCCCAATCGATGTTCGGGACTGTCGGCAGGTACGCGGTCGGAGCCGGCGCAGTTATCGCGTGCTTCGGTGCCCTGAACGGCTGGATCCTCATCCAAGGGCAGATTCCCCGCGCGGCGGCAGACGATGGGCTCTTTCCACGACGCTTCGCGCAACTCTCTCCGCGCGGGACTCCAGTCTTCGCGCTCGTCGCGTCCAGTGTGTTGATCACGATCCTCGTTGCGATGAATTACACGGGCGGGCTGGTCGAGCAGTACACCTTCATCATCCTGTTGGCCACGCTGGCCGCCCTCGTGCCGTATGCGTTCTGTTCTGCGGCCGCCATCATCATCGGAAAGGGAAGCAGGCGGGATGCGCTGTTTGCGACACTCGGATTCGTGTACGCGTTGTGGGCCATCGGTGGGGCGGGTCGCGACGCCGTGTACTGGGGTTTCCTCATGTTGCTCGGTGGGGTGCCGGTGTATGTGTGGATGAAGAGGCAGCGGGGATAGAGGGGATAGAGGGGACAGGAGCGGGATGGAAAGATAGGTTTGGGCTGTCCCACGAAGAGAGGTTCCCGTGCGTCGTGTCATTCTTTCCTGCGCCCTGGCGGTGGTGTGTGCCATCCCCCTGCTGGGTCAAACGCGCCAGGCTACGCCCATTCGACAATCCACGCTGACGGCCACGACGGCTACCGTGCGGCCGTTGACGCTACGCGATGCGTCGCGGAATGATCGGTGGCTTGGCCTCGGTGTCCGTGATGTGCGATGGGCGCCCGATGGTTCGGTCGTCTATTTCCGATGGAGTGAGCAACCTTCGTCCGATGATGTTGAGCAGGTGGATCCGTGGTACCGCACCGATCACGACGGCAGTTGGGTGGAACAGGTGCCTGCCACGGACCTCCACGAGATTCCAGCGACGGATATCATCTGGAGCGACGACAGCCGCCGAGCAGTATGGACCGTCGATGGCGCCGTGTTCCTCTATGACGATCGCGGCACCCGACGCGTCGTGGCCTTGTCCGAATCGGCGCAACGAGCCCGTATGGCCGAGGGCGGTCAGGCGATTCACTTCGAAGTCGGCGAAGCGCTGTATCGGTATGGGATTGCAGACGGATCCCTGACCATCCTTGCGGCGCGGCTGGAACCAACGCGATCGCAGCTAACCGACGCGGCCACGTGGCTTGAGCAGCAACAACGCGATCTCTTCCAGCACATCCGAATACAGGAAGAGCGTCGTGAGCGGGTAGAGACCATCGAGCGCGCAAGGCGCATGAGGCCCCAGGCGATCCCCGTGCCCGCGGGACAGACCGTCGACAACATGCAACTCTCACCTGACGGGAAGTACGTCACGTTCCGGGCCCGACAGCGCGCACGCGAGCGGCCCCCGACAGAATACGTCGAATACGTCGACGCCTCCGGGTACACCGACGTGCGCAACGCCCGGTCGAAGGTAGGGGAGCCCCGCGACGTGGTTCGGTTGGGTGTCGTCACCGTCGATCCGACAATCGCCGTCGACGACGTCACCGTCCGTTGGATCGTTCTCTCCGAGGCGGGGGGCGAGCAGACCAGGCCGCATGGCCCCTATTGGAATCGAGAGGGCACGCGGGCCGTCGTGCAATTCCTCGGAGAGGACCACCACGACCTCTGGATCGCAGAGGTCGATCTCGGCGGCGGAACGACGTCCGTGCTGGATCATCAACACGACGACGCGTGGATTGGCGGTCCGCCCATCCAGGGTGGCGGTCTTCAGCCAACGCTCCTCGAATGGCTTCCGGGGGATCGCTTCGTGTTCGCGTCTGAACGATCGGGTTGGAGTCACCTCTATCGCATGGATCTCGACGGAACGGTGACCGCGCTGACGTCAGGCGTGTGGGAAGTCCGGACCGCACAGCTCTCGCGCGACCGCTCGACGTGGTTGTTGCAGACTAGCCGAGAGCACCCGGCTGACGATCACCTGTACGCGATGCCGGCCGGCGGGGGCGATCTCGTGCGTTTGACCGAGGATGGTGGGAGGCACACGGGGCGATGGTCGCCCGATGGTCAGCGTCTTGCGATTGTCTCGGACGATGCCGTCACGATGCCCGATCTGTTTGTCCGAAGTGCGCGTGGTTCAGATCCCGGCCGGCGCGTAACTGTCAGCGGCACTGATCAGTACCACGAACACCCGCTCGTTCGTCCTGAGATCGTGTCGTTCGAGCACCCGGACGGCGGTCCCTTGTGGGCGGCCCTCTTCACTCCTGAAACACCCAACGCCGAACGCGCCGCCGTCTTGCACGTGCACGGTGGCGGATACCGACAGTTCGCGCACCGTGGGTGGACGGTGTACGGGTGGGCGACCCATCTGGGCCTGATCAACTATCTCGTACAGGAAGGATACACGGTACTGGATTTCGACTACCGTGGCAGCGCAGGGTTTGGTCGCGACTATCGAACGGACATCGCTCGCTCGATGGGTATCAAAGATGCGGATGGCGCAGCGGCCGCCGCGGAGTATCTGGCGCGCGAACACGGGATCGATGCCCACCGAATCGGCATCTACGGTGTGTCGTACGGGGGCTTCATGACGTTGATGTCGCAGTTCCGATACCCGGGAGTGTTTGCGGCCGGCATCGCGCGAGCGGCGGTGACTGACTGGGCCCACTACAGCGACGGGTGGACCAGCCGTATCTTGGGTGTTCCGCATGAGGATCCCGAGGCCTACGAGATCTCGAGTCCGATTTACTACGCGGAAGGGTTACAGGACGCGTTGCTCATCACGCATGGGTTGGTTGACAACAACGTGCATTTTCAGGACGCAGCACGCCTCGTCCAGCGCTTGATCGAACTCGAGAAGGAATTCGAGGTGATGTACTATCCCGTCGAGCCGCACACGATTCAGACGGAGGCGAGTCGCCTGGATTATGTACGGCGGGCGACGGCATTCTTCGATCGATATTTGCGAGGAGTTGAATACTAAACAATGCAAATCCTCACCCGACGTGTGTGGATGATGTTCGTGGTGTTCGCCATGGTGCCGGTGCGCGTCGACGCGCAGACCGGTTTGCTTTTCGTGGCCAATGCCGAGCTGCGCGATCGGGTCGAGGCTGTCGCGGACCAGGTGCCTTGGAGGTATGGCCCGAAGGCGCTCGCGCTCGCTTCTCCCGAGCAGCTTGCATCGGTCGATTCCACGCTCGTTGTATGGTGTCGCGATACGGTCGCGGCGGTCGTCATCGTTCCCATTGCAGCAGGTCTCGATTCCCGCCTCACGCAGCAATTGCGACGGATGTTCGAGGATCCATCGGATGGGACGGTGCTGGTGGCGAGTGCCGTGTCGCTGCCGACTGGGGAGAAAGGCCTTCTTGAAGTCGCGGTGCGTGCGGAGGCAGCTCGGGGCTACGAGGCGCTCGTGGCGCGCGGGGCTGTGCAAGGGCCGACGTCGGTCTACCGACTCAGCCCCGTGAACGTCACGGCCACCCGTACCGCGCGGGACGTCTTCAATACACCGATGTCCGTCACCGTGCTCGGCGACGAGATGATTCGCGAGCGAACCCCCAACGGCGCGGCCGACCTGTTTCGTGAGGTCCCAGGTCTCGACGTGATTGGTGTCGGAACGAGTCAGCCCCGCCCGGTCATCCGTGGACTTCTGGGACAGCGGATCCTGCTGCTGCAGGACGGCGTACGGCTGGGGAACTCGAGGCGCGAACAGGACCGCAGTGAGGCGCCCACGTTGGTCGATATCTCACGCGTCGAGCGCTACGAGGTGGTGCGTGGTGCGTCGTCAATTCTCTATGGATCCGACGCGATCGGTGGAGTCGTCAATATGATCGTTCGGCGCCCGGACTGGACTGCCGGGGACGGGATCCGCGGCGCGGTCGGCTATCGCTACTCGACTGCCGACCGACAGAGCCGGCCAACCGGTGAACTCACTGGGACGATTGGGCAGCTGGCCGTGCGTGCTGCCGGTTCCTATCGGAGGGCCGATCCGTATCGAGCACCCACCGGCAGCTTCGGGGCGGTCACCCTTGACAGTGCAACGCGCGTCGAGGACACCGGTGTCCGCGACTATACCCTTGAAGGCTATCTCGGCTATCGCCTTACCTCGTCGCAGACAGTGTACGCGAGATACGAACGATACGCCCAGGAGGAGGGAGGCTTCGGGTTCGTGGAGCCTGCAGCCCTCGACTCCGCCCTGTCGCGCATTCAAATCCTCTTCCCCAACCACGACTTCGACAAGATCACCGCTGGCTATGAGGGCACTGACCTCCGCCTTCCGGTGTTCAACGACATCAACGTCGTGGGGTATGGACCAGGCACCATCACCACCAGGAGCGAGAACTACACCGATCTGAAGACCTACGGCTTCAGAATCGAGTTAGGGAAGTGGCTGGGGGGCAAGCACAGGATTACCTACGGTGCGGACTTCTTCCGCGATCGCTCGGAGAATACGGATACGAGCACGACCACCCGGGAGGGATTTGGCCCGACCACCGTCACTGGACGCGGGACGCCTCGTGTCCCGTTTGCGCGATTCAACAGCCTCGGCGTGTTCGCGCAAGGCGACATCGAAGTAACGTCACGGCTGCATACCGTGCTCGGACTCCGGTACCAGTACGTTCGGACGAACACGGAGCCTACCCCCGGCGTGACGGATCCGTTGGTGCGGGCATCGGATCAGACGGTTGTTGGCGCGGCTAACGTCCAGTATCGGATTGCGGATGCCGTGCATGTAGTGGGCTCGGTGGGTCGGGCGTTCCGGTCTCCAAATCTCGTGGAGCGTTTCTTCAACGGCCCTTCGCCGGAAGGACGTGGATGGTGGACGCGGAACCCGACGCTCCAACCGGAGACGAGTTGGAACATCGAGGGTGGGGTGAAAGTGCGGTCACGACGTCTGCACGCGACCGCGTTTCTCTTCCGCAATTCGATCAGGAATGGCATTGCCATCCGACCCACTGGTGACAGTGTAGGTGGCGTCGCGGAATTCCAGAACGTCAACGTCGATGAACTCCGATTCTCGGGGATCGAAGTTGCTGCCGGCGTTGCGGTTTGGAATGGAGTCTCACTCAATGGTGGCTTCACGCGGATCTGGACTGGCGACCTCGTCGATTCGACCGTGTTCGTTGGCGAGAGCTATTCCAGTCGGCTCACAGCTAGCGTCCGGTACACGGAGCCGCAGGGAAGGGTCTGGGCAGAGTACGGGCTGCGTCGCCAAGGCGAACGGGACGACGTCGATCTCGGAAACAGCCCCGTCGGCCCAGTCATCCCGGCGTTCACCGTGCACTTCGCGCGGGCGGGCGTGCGCCTCCTGCGACGATATTCGCTGACGGTGGGTGTGGAGAACTTGACCAACCGGTTATACGCCGAGGCTCCGAACGTGGCGTTCTTCCGTCCGGAGCCTCGTCGCAATCTGATCCTGAGTGTGCGATCGGAATTCTAGCGACTGTCCCCGCTAGAACCTCCCGTCCAACATCAGGTAGACCCAAACCATGTTCTCGGTGAGACGGCCGATGTCCGACCACGCTGGTCCCTGGACGACGTAGGCGGCTCCGCCCGACACCGTGAAGTTCCGTGTGTGGGTGTACGCGGCCGTAAGGTCGATCTCTTCGCCAAACCGCCCGGACGACAGCGTGCCGGTCTTTGCAGCGCGGAAATGGTGCACGTCTACGGCGAGTCTGACCGGGTCGATCGGCCGTACGGATCCCTTGATGGCAAAGTCCTGCAGCCCGAAGCCGCCGGTATGGGCCGGGATGTTGAGAAACAGGTCTGCAAATCCGTAGAACTTGTGGTTCGTCGCGAACAGCGTGTTGAAGACTTTGGTGTCACCGTCTGTTGGGTCATCGTCTCCGGACAAGAAGTCGTACCAGGCCGTGATTGACGCGTCACCGATGTTGGTGCCGACCCGCGCGCCGAACATGAAGGCGCTCACATCTAGATCGTTGGCCTTCCCGAGTTGATAGGATCCCTCGAGTCGATAGACGATGTCTGACTGGCGACCGTTGAGGCGTGCCCCAAGCGTCGCGCGGCTCGTCTTGGGTGTACCGGACACGCGGTCGTAGAGACCGTAGACGTCGAGCGTACCTCCCGCGACGCGATTCAAAACCGCGTAGGCGCCGACGAGCTCGGAGTCCTCACTAAACGATGGGGTACTCGCCTCGTTCAGTTTGTACGCCACGACGGTGACGGTGCCAAAGTCACCGGCCGCCCCGAGGCGCAGCCCGTCGAATGACCGGCCTTGCTGCGTCCACCCAACGGCTCCGACCAACCGCTGACCCCCGAAGTTCGTTTCCTGTCGACCCGCACGAGCCGAGAACACGGTTGCTGTCGAGCTGCGGATTTCGACCCATCCCTGATGTAAATCGAAGTTGTCAGCGCTGAAGTCCGTGAGCGTGTTCCCTTCCTCGCCCCACAATCGTACGTCCTGGACCTGCACGAAGATGCTGATGCCATCCTCGAGAGCTGCCAGCAGGTTGGCGCGTGTGCGCATCGACGTAAAGGCGTCGGCCTCACCGGCGACCGGATCCCGTAGTTCGAATCGCGGCCTGACTTGGCCACCGAGGGTGAGGTCTTGAGCCGACGCCGCGGTCGCGGCGACGGTCGCTATGGTACAAAGGGTCGTTGTCAGTCGGGACCACTGCATGGAGCCTCCGGTAGGGTTGGCGATCGGGAGATCGCAGACGCTTCAGTTGTCGGGGAGGTGGGGAGCGGCCCGCCGGCAGACGCCGGCGGGCCCGCACTACACTAGTAGATGTCTCTCGCCGTGTTATAGACGTTGAACTTGCCCGTGGGCGTGACGAGCCAGTCACCGGTGATCCGGTGCTTCTCCTCGAGGGTATTTGCGTCATAGATCACGAGCTCGCCCTGCCTGTCCCATACAGAGACCCACACTTCCGTACCTTGACGGTTGAACTCGAAGTGCACGACACGGCCGCGGTCGCCGACCTTGAAGCACCGGTCGATTTCCCCAGACGCTTTCGAATAGACGCACACTTGCTGCGCTTCATCGGATTCGTTGTTCAGCGCCATGTCCATCCACACCCACGGCGAGTTGGGGTGCGTTTTGACGAACAGTGATCCCGTCCCTTTGAATGGGACATTACGTACGACTTGCCACGCATGCTCCGGGTTGTTCTCGGGGTCGGCGCCATAGACGGCGAACAGCCCTTGTCCGATGTGCGTCGTGCCATTCACCCAACCAAACTCCGGGTCTTCCCAATTCGCGCCGCGGCCGGGGTGCGGAATGTTGCCTGTCTCGAACTTCGTGACGAACTCCTGATTGAGGACGTCGATCACGACCATCTGGTTGCGGCTATTGGCTGCCACGAGGAAGTACCGGCCTGTATGGTCCCACCCCCCGTCGTGCAGGAACCGTTCGGAGGCAATGCGCGATGTGACCGGGAAGTTCGGTTGCGAGTAGTCGACGATGGCGACGTGACCGGACTCTTTGAGTGCCACGACCCAGTAGGGACCGTAGTGCGACGCCACGATCGAGGCGACCCGGACCTCGTCGAGTGGTTCGTCGGTGTCGTAGGTATTCCCCGCCACGCTGGTCACGTTGAGTGGTTCGAGCGTGAGGCCATCGTACACGACGTACTGCGGCGGCCAGTAACACCCTTCGATGAGATAACGATCCTCGAAGCCTTCGAACTTGCTCGCGTCGACGCTGCGCGCGTCACTGCAGCCCTGTACCTGCGCGACGATCGTCGGCGTCTCTGTCCACAAATCGATCAGCGTCACCTTCCCGTCGCGACCGATGGCGTAGAAGTACCGTCCGCTCGATGACGAGCGAAGGATGTGCACGGCGTACCCGGTCGGGACGATCGCCAGCTGCTCATAGGTATCGCCATCCAGGATCGCCACCTGCCCGGCGTCGCGGAGAATGACGCCGAAGTAGTTCTCCCAATCGCGCGTCGTGACGGGTGCCGTGGGGCGTTGGTTGACCGGAACGAGGAGCTCCCAGCTCTCTCGAATCTCCGCCAGCGGTTTGGCTGGAGCAGGGGGCGGCGGCAACTGGACATAGCGCGCCATGAGGTCGACCTCTTCGGGCGATAGCACACCCTGTTGCCCCCACGGCGGCATGCCACCAGGCAGCCCATTGTTCAGGGTCGCTTTGAGGGCAGCGGTGCCGATCTGCGTGGTACGCTCGGGCTGGATGTTCGGGCCCGTGGCGCCAGCACGGAGGGTCCCGTGACATCCGGCGCAACGCTCGAAGTAGATCTGCCGCGCGTGATCGAACTGCTCTTCGGTGAGGTCGATCGGACCTTCGTCTGCCGTCACCAGCGTGATTCGGCCCTCGCTCACGTCGCGGACGTACTGGAGTACCGCGTCAATCTCAGCGTCCGTGAGGTTTGGCGGTGCCATCGGCACACCGTTGTACTCTGCAAGGAGCTGCTGACCGACCGGATCGTTCTGGCCCATCCCGATGGGATCCTGCATCCAACGGACCAACCAGTCCGCGTCGCGTTTCTGATGGATGTCCTTGAGATCGGGTCCTACCCTGGGCCCTTCGCCGATTGAGTGACAGGCGAAGCAGGTGCGCTCGAAGATGGCCTGGCCTTCGTTGGGCTCGGCCTGTTGACACCCCGCGAGCAGGAAGATGGAGGACACGCCGAGGAGGCCAATGAGACGGCCTGCTCGTTCGGATCCGTTGACGTAGGTCATCGTAAGTGCCTCGGGTTACTTGAGTTGCAAGGTTGGGTCGCTGCCGGGCATCATCCCGGCCCAGCTATCCTCGAAAGGTCGCCAACTTTTCTAAAAAAACTATGAATCCACGCTGCAAGGCACCCCATTTCAACGCTCTCCGGTCTGCCATTCTCGAATGAGTGCCAACCAGTCAGCAGCTCGTCGGGCTTGATAATCGAGTAGCCCGTGCGGTCGAATGCGGTCCAGCCTCTGTGGGTATTCGTGTTGGGCCCAGGCGAGGAAGTTCGCCAGTGCGAGCTCGAGTTGCTCGCGGCTATCCGGCGTGAGCGGGCCGACGCGCAATTCGGCGAGGCACGCGTCGCGGAACAAGAAGGTTGCCCGGTCATGGATGACGGTCCCAACTCCGAGGAGCTGATGCCACGTGCTCGTCACGCTCAACTGCGCGGTGACGGTCGAATCATCGGTCAGCCGTACCGAGTCAAGAGTCCACTGCGTGGAACTCACGGAGTCCCAGCCAACGCGTGCCAAGAATGCAGTGGCGCCCGCCTGCACCCGTCCGTCGAATTCGACGATCCGTACGTCGTTGGTCACATACGCGGAGAGCTGATCGGTGGAGTAGGCGTTATGCGCTTCGACGAAGTCCGCAACGCGATCTTCCAGCCGTACGTCAGCCGCGCATCCCAGAGAGATCAGGACGATCGTTGCCGTTGCGCGGCCGACGGGTGACGCGGTGTGCATACGGAGATGGTAGTACCTTCTCTCCACAATGTGGAGAGCGGAGGTAGCCTGGAGTGAGGCTGGTTGCGAGGAGTGCGACCGTGGGTGAGGTTCTCGCATCTCCGGTTCAAGGAGGTCTGCATGCCGATTAGCCGGCGGAATTTTGTTGCGGGTGTCGCGTCCGCTGCGATCGTGGATCCACGCGAAGCGATTGCCACTGAGCGACCTTCGGCGGAGTCACCACAGACGGCTCCGGCCGACCGGTACGATCCTTGGCTCGAGGTCGACCCAGATGCGCTGCGCCATAACGTCGGCGTGCTCTCTCGGCTGGCGCGCGGACGTCCCATTCTGGCGGTCATCAAGAACAACGCGTACGGACTTGGGACCGTGGAAGTCGCGCGGGCGCTCGAACCGCTGACAGAGATCGTCGGGTTCGCGGTGGTCAAGACGGAAGCAGCGCTCGCGCTCACCGATGCGGGTGTTCGGAAACCGGTACTGCTCATGGCACTGTTCGCTGAGCAAGATGGTCCAGAGCTCGCAAGACGTGGAGTGCATTTCGCGTTGTGCACGGACGATAGTCCGGCGCGAGTCATGGCTGCGGCGCGAGCAGCGGGTCGACCTGCCTCCGCTCACATCTACCTCGACACCGGCATGTCGCGCATGGGGGTTCCGTATCATCGTGCCGTTCCCTGGCTGCGCCGCGTCGCGGATACGGACATCCGGATCGTCGGGACGTTCATGGGGTTCACGGAGGATCCGGACTTCGATCGCGAACAGCTGCGTCGGTTCCGAGAGGTGGCGGCCGAAGCACGGTCGCACGGAATCGATCTCGGCCTGCTGCACGCCGCCTCGTCGGCGGGTGTCTACCACTTCCCCGAATCGCACCTCGATATGGTGCGTCCTGGCATTTCACTCTACGGCGCCTACCCGAGTAACGCCGGTGACGAACGCGCGATCGCGGAGCTGCAAGCCGCTGTTCGTCTGCGCGCCCGGGTCGTGCGTGTTGAACGGCTCCGCGCGGGTGACAGTGTGAGCTACGGCCGGCAGTACATCGCCGAACACCCTACGTGGATCGCTACGTTACCAGTTGGCCACACGGACGGCATCCCTCGCGAGGCGGTGCAAGGTGGCCGCGTGCTGATCAATGGTAGTCTCTACCCAGTGATCGGCGCGGTCAGTGCAAGCCATACCATTGTCGAGTTTGGGAGCGAACCCGGTGCGAGCATAGGGGACATCGCAACCTTGATTGGGCCTGATGATCGGGCAATCGAACCCAATGGGCTTGCAGATGCGACGGGGAGGTCAGTGTACGATGTGATGATGCACCTCAACCCGACGCTGCCGAAGGTCGTGGTGTAGGCCAGGATGGGCGGTTGCGAGGGCTGCAAACGCGAGTGAGCTTGTCTGAATGCCCGAGTTCCAGGATCGGCTCACTGCGGCGCTCGAGGGCAGGTACCGTGTCGAGCAGGAGCTCGGTGCGGGTGGAATGGCCATCGTCTACCTCGCCCACGACATACGCAACAACCGCAAGGTAGCGCTCAAGGTGCTGCGGCCAGAACTCGCGGCCGTGCTCGGGGTCGATCGGTTCACGCGCGAGATTGACGTCACGGCGAATCTGCAGCACGCCCACATCCTGCCGCTCTTCGAATCGGGCGAAGCCGACGGGTTCGTGTACTACGTCATGCCGTTCGTGGAGGGCGAATCCCTCCGTGAGAAGTTGGCGCGCGAGGGGCCGCTTCCCATAGACGACGTCGTACGACTGCTGGGCCAGGTGGCGGACGCCCTCCATTATGCCCACTCACGGGGCGTGCTCCATCGCGACATCAAGCCCGACAACATCATGATCGCCGGCCGGCAGGCGACGGTGATGGATTTTGGCGTCTCGCGCGCGGTGACAGAGGCGACTGAGGAGTCGGCTTTGACGACCGCAGGTATGGCCATCGGAACGCCAGCCTACATGGCGCCCGAACAGGCGGCCGCCGACCCCAACATCGATCACCGGGCGGACATCTACGCCCTCGGCATCATGGGGTATGAGTTGCTGACCGGTGCCACACCGTTCGAGGGCCGTGCCCCGCATCAAGTGTTGGCGGCACACATGACCGAAGATCCTGGACCGGTGTCCGGGAAGCGCGCCGACACGCCGGAAGTGCTCGGCGACGTGATCATGCGTTCCCTCGCGAAAGATCCTAATGCGCGATGGAGTAGTGCAGAGGACGTCGTCGATCAACTCGAGTCATCGGTCGCGGCGCCACCGTCCGCCGCGTCACCCATGCCAAACGCGCTAGCGGGGAGGATCATTCCATTGGCCGTTGTCGCCGCCGCCGCGGCAATCGCCATTGCCGTGTTGGCCCCGTTCGGCGAACCCGCCGCTGATGTTTCGCCGACGTCCCTTGTGATCTTCCCGTTCGCGGTTCAGGGCACGACCGACTCAACATCGCTCGACGGCGAAGGATGGATGCGCCTGCTGAGCGCGAGCTTGGATGGAGCGGGCGACCTGCGCGTCGTGGATCCTCATGCGGTTGTTGCGTCGGTGGCGGAACGTGGGGTGCAGGCGGTGGCGCCCGTCGCGGGTGCGTCGCTCGCCGAGGAATTCGGTGCCGGCCTCCACGTGATCGGTGACGTCGTCCGCGCAGGGAGCCAGGTCAGGGTCGGGGCTGCGCTCTACCGCCACGGAGAGCCAGATCCGATTGGGCGTGCGTCGGTCGATGGGGATCCTGAGGCGATCGTGACAATTGTTGACAGTGTCGCCGCGACGCTGCTCGCTTCAAGCGCTCTGGCCGGGTCGCGTATCAATCAAGTTGCGGTCCGCACGAGCGCGTCGCTTCCCGCCATCAAGTCATGGCTTCTTGGAGAGAGCTACTTCCGTCGGGGCCTCTATCCGGAGGCCGTGGGAGCTTTTCGCGCCGCGGTCGCCACGGACAGCCAATTTGCCCTTGCGCACTACCGCCTCAGTATCGCCGCCGAGTATACCAACCCCGGTCCGGATGTGGTGGAAGCTGCGGCTGATGCGGCGGTACGCCTCATCGACCGTCTATCTGCCCGCGACAGCCTTCTGCTCGTCGCACTTCTCATGACGCGAGCGGGAGACGACTCGAGCGCCGCGGCTGTTTTTCAGAGCGTGACGTCCCAATGGCCGCAGGATCTCGAGGCGTCATTTCAGCTCGGCGAGATCGACTTCCACTTCGGTCCGTTCCGTGGCAGGCCACTGTCAGCCGCTCGGAACGCGTTCGAGAGAGTCGTGGCGCTCGATCCGAATCATTTCCAAGCGTTGGTGCACTTGAATCGGATTGCGGCGTGGGAAAATGACACGGCGGCTCTCGATTCAATTACAGGCCGGCTCGCGATGCTCGGTCCCGAGGCCAATCAGACGTTCGACGCCCAGGTGCAACGCGCGTCGGCACTGGGGGACTCGGCTGGCCTTGCTCGCCTGCTGGGGCACTATCGCACGCGATCCGAGGTGCCGATGGCATTCACGGCCGTCGACATGATGATCTGGAGCAAGCAGCTCGCCGCGTCGGATTCGCTGTTTGCGATCATGGCTGAGCCAGACCGATCTCCCGCCATGCGGGCAGTGGGGCACCTTTTCCGCGCCTATCACCGTGCGTATCGCGGAAGGTGGAGGGTGGCGAAATCCGAGCTTGCCGAAGCGCAACGGTATGATCCCGCACTTGGAATCACGCATCGCGTGATCTTTGCGCAAGCGTTGTGGGCGGTGACGCCTTCGACCGAGTACGAAGTACTGCGGGAGGACCTCTTGCGCTGGACGCCGATCACCGGATCACCAGCGTTGCAGACCTGCCAGTTCAACTTCGACTACGCGCGATACCCATTGGTGCGCGAGTACGGCCTGGGACTCGTCGCCGCCCGCCTGGGTGACGCTCAACGCGTTGCCGACGCTCAATCCGCACTCGCATCCCTTGAAGAAACGGCGGCGGTCGCCGTGGCGTTGTCGCGGAGTCTCGAGGCGCACCTGGCGTGGCAGTCGGGCGACGTAGGTGCGACACTCCAGGTACTCGAGCGCCAGCCGAGTATGGGGTACTACCAGGCCGGAATGTGTTCACCGATTGTAGGCCGACCAGGGGACCGTTACTTACGAGCGCTAGCGCTTGAAGCCATTGGGGGTCGCGACGACGAAGCGGCCCAGTGGTTTCGCTCGCTCGCAAACGCGAGCCACTTCGATCGGCTGTTCACCGCACCGGCGGAACTCGCGTTGGGCCGGATCGCCGAGCGGCAGGCACGCGTGAACGACGCGCGCGACCACTATCAGCAGTTCCTCTTGCTCTGGGACGATCCCGACCCTGAGTTGCGGTCCTTCGTCGATGAGGCGGAAGAGGCGTTGCGTCGCTTAGGGTGAAGTGCAGGTACGGGTGCTCTCGGTCTGAGGCAGACACGCACGAATCAAGTTGCGTTTGGAAAAGTGAAACCCCGTCAGCGCGGACATGATGGGCTCACGGCCAAGCACATGCCGAGTGATGGCAGTAACGCTTTCACCGCGGTCATGGCGGCGTCGCACCTCCTCCCGTAGCGTCGTCAGATAGTCGGCTTTCTGGCGCAGCGCGTCGCGTCCCTTTCGCACCACGCCACGGTGCGCGCAGAAGACGGTGTCAAATTCGTGTTCAAGGAGTGCGTGGAGAGTTTCGATCTGTTGAACGACATTCTCGTCAGCACGAAAGAACTTCGGTTGGCTCGCGATATACGCATCGCCGGTGAAGAGCCAACCACGGTCGACTGCGAGATAGCATGTCATGTCCGGAGAGTGCCCGGGGGACGCGATTGGCCGGAGCCGGTACCCGTCCGAAAGCGCCAACTCATCGGGAACGGCCTTCGGTGTGAACGTGTTCGGTGTACCCCACACCACGCGCTGATAGAGCCTGAGGGGAAATCCGTTCCGAACAAGGTCGACGCCGTTCGACGGCATGAACACGGTTGCCGTCAGGTCGCGTTGGAGGCGTGCGCCGTTGCCGCTGTGATCTTCATGATGGTGGGTAATCAGGACCGTGTCGGTGTTCCGCTCGTGGAGAAACTGACGGACACGATGCCACTGATTGGGCGGGCCGGTATCGATGGCCGTGCGACCGATCCGGTACACGATGCAGGTCGACGTGATGCTTCCGCCGAACCGCCCCACCCGTAGGCCTTCGACGCCTTCGAATTCGATTCGATCAGTCACGCGAGGTCCTTCAGTGGGACCGCGTGGATGATGCCTGGCTTACCGCCTCTGCCAGGTCGGACGCAGGTCCTCCGTCAAGTAGTCCATCAATACGTCCAGCAGTCTGCCGTACGCCTCGTCTGGGTTCTCGGCTGCGAAGTAGGGCTTTCCGTCTACCATCCCCACCTCGCCGACTTTCTCCGTGACTTTGCTGCTGGTGGACCACAATGTGCCACCCGATTCGGTCGACAGCAGGCGCACCGTACCCTCGAGGCTCACGGTCGCCTCGACGAACGGGAAGCGGAGATTGGCGACGCCGGCACTTGGTGTGACGTCCGACACCGTAAGGTGGCCGAAGAACACGGCGGGCACCCCATACTCGTCACCGATCAAGCGCGCCGTGCGTACACCCGGGCGTTCCCCCTCGCCGGCCGCATCGATGATATGGGGAATCTCGCCAAGTTCGAGCACTTCTATGCCGAACTGCCCCTCGAAAATGCGCGCCGCAAACCGCCTTGTGGCCACCTCGTGCAGCGAGCCACGGGCGTTCTCGACCGTGAAGGTCACGAGTCCCACTTGGCCGTATGGAGCGAGGTCCACACGGGGTGGAACCAACACGCGCTGGCCCCCGCACGCCGCCGTGATAGCGGCCACGAGTACGAGGGTTCCAATTGTCTGGGTACGTTGCCAGGTCATGTCCAACTCACGTCTCGAGGTCAATTCACACAGTGGATACGAGGAAATCTAGCGAACTCCTCGAGACGGGTGTGGTGCGGTGGGTCGGGTGAGGTGCCCTCGCCGATCGGCCTAGCCGAGCGGTGCGACGAAGGGGAGTTCACTGCGGATAAACGGATTCGAACGTCGGTCCTGGGAAAGGAACTCGTCGAGTTTGCGGACCTCGTTGGTCAGGCCGAGTTGCTGGAATCGGTGCCGAGCGTCCCGTGCCATGGCCCGGGCTTCGCCCTCCCGTTCCGGCGTGTCCATGACCCAAGCCAGGTCGCGTTCCGCTCGCGCAGCGAGGAGTGGACGCCCGAGTTTCTCGGCCCTTTGAATCACATCGCGAAGGACACGTTCGGCCTCCTCGGCCAAATCCATCGCGGCCAACGTGCATCCGAGCACGCGCAAATCCTCGGCTTCACCGACTACGTCTCCAATGGCACGTTCTTCTTGAATCGCGAGCTCGATCTCACGATGCGCCACGAGCGAGTCACCCGCCATCAGGCGGATCTCCGCACGTCCGCCGCGCGTCAGTGTGATGAGTCGCCGGTCCCCGGACGCTTCCGCGGCGCTGATGGCCTGATCCTCCGTGCGGAGCGCTTTCGTGAGGTCGCCCATTTCACGATAGGTGGCGGCCAGATTGTGGAGCGACTCGGCCACGCCGACCGTTAGCCCGCCCTGCTGGTACGCGGCGAGGGCCATGGTATACGATCCGATCGCGCGGCCGTAGTCGCCGCGCATGTCCGCGATGATTCCCAGGTTGTTCGCCATACGCCCCAGGGTCGCGTGGTCACCTTGCCGTTTGGCGTCGCCCAATCCGTCTTCGAACGAGCGTTCCGCGTGGTGCGTCCGTCCAGTCTCGAGCGCAATCGCGGCGAGTACGTTTCTGGCGCGCAGCGCGGTCGGATCGTCGCCCTTTGCGCGCGCGGCCTGGAGCGCTGCCCAGGCCCATCGCTCCGCGTCGTTGGTGTCGCCGAGGCGGGCGTGCGCCATTCCGCGCAGCAGCGCCAGTGGAGGCGTCTGCTCGACGTCCACGTCCTCGACCCCGCGCAGGCATTCCAACACGCTCACGTGTTGTCCGGCGTCAGCGAGGCCCTGGGCCCGCTTGAGTAGCTGGAGCGGGGTCAGTGCTTCCATCAGTACGCTACCGCGTAACCCGAGAAGTGATCGAGCGGTGCTCTGAACCAGTCCTCCTTGATGTTCTGCTCGGCGTCGTGCGGACTCCACGTTGTGGCATCGCCGCTCTGATGCCACATCGACAACGCTTCCTCATCCGCCTTCTTCATACCCTTGTCGCTGTACCAGAGGTAAAGCACCGCTGGTGACGAGCTGCTGAATCGGAGGCCAGATGGATAGAAGTGTACTTCGGATGCCAACGAATCAGCGACAACGGTGATCAAAACCGAGTCGCCAGCAGCGATCATACTGTCGTCTGGGCGTTTGAACAAGCCGTCTTCGGGGATGTCGAGTCTGGCGATGGGCTCGTAGGCCGACCCGTTATTTCCGTTGTGGATGGTGCGCTGAATTTCAACGCTGATGGCCTCGCCGCTCACCGCCCAGAACGATAGCGCATGGTTGCCACTGACAACCGATGCCGATTGTAGCATCCCGTCGTCCGCACGCTCGGCGCCGCTGCCCGTAAAGACCACGGTGGCGCCGGCCGACCAGGCGACTGGAACGAAGTCAGCGTCTGCGACGATCGATTGCTGCACGTCGTCGAGTGGTGGCGCCACGCCGTCGGAACACCCGAGCGCCAACACACTCGTAAGGGCCACGAGGACCCATAGTCGGATCATCGTGAGGCGTGTATTCGAGTCTTGTCTAATCAATGTTCGCATTGTTCTCCGTTCCATTTGAGCTTGATTCAGCTTCATTGGAGCGTTCTGCGCTGGCGATGAGTGCTTCGAGGCGACGTACCTCGACCACCGCGCCCATGCGCGTGAATTCATCAAGCGCCGTCCTGGCGATGGAGGCCGCGTCCTCGACGCAACCGCGATCCATCAAGAGTCGAGCGAGATCCCGCTGCGCCGATGCCAGCAGGAGTGGTCGCTCGAGCTGTCTGGCGCGTACCGTGACGTCGCGAAAAGCGGTTTCTGCCTCCGCCGTCTCGCCGGACGCAGCAATGGCAAGCGCCAAGATCCGCAGATCTTCGGCCTCGCACACGGTGTCACCAAGCGCGCGATGTGTCGCCACCGCCTGCTCTGCTTCTTTACGGGCCAGTATCGGGTCGCCCGCCGCCGCGCGGATCTCCGCGCGACCGGCTACCACCTTGGCGAGAAGCGACGTATCGTCGATCGTCACCGCCTCGTGCACGGCACGGTCGGCGGCTGTGAGCGCTTCGTCGAACTTGCGCTGCTCGCGATAGGTGATGCCGAGATTGTGGTGGGATTCCACAACGCCACGCAGCTGCTGTGCGCGTTGGTAGGCGGCAATGGCGTTGGTGTAGTCGCCCACCGCGGCCTCGAAATCCCCGCGCAGATTCGCAATGATCCCGAGGTTGTTGGCGCAGCGACCGACGGTGACGAAGTCGCCGGCGTCCAACGCTGCAGAACGCGCCTCCATGAATGACGTGCGTGCCTTTTCGATCTCACCGGACTCGAACGCGATACCCCCGCACACGTTGAGCGCGCGGAGTTCCATAGGCCGGTCGCCACGATCCCGCGCGCCAGCCAATGCGATAACAGCCCAGTGATGCGCCTCGAGCGAGGATCCGACGTGCGCCAACGCGGTGGCGAACCGAAGGGCCAGCTCGGGACTCCCCTGCAGCTGCCCATACGGCCGCTCACGTAGCGAGCGCACGACTTCCTCGAATTGTCCAGACTCGGCCAGTCGTGTGATTCGGTTCAGTGGCGCGAGCGCCCAGCGAAGCTCAGTTGCCATAGGAGCCTCCGTGCGGTGGCGCAACGATCACGGCTGACATCACCGTGGTCCTTCGGCGCTGGTGAGCGCCCCTTGGCGATCCGCCTTCGTCTTGATGGCCATTTCCACCTCACGGGTGACGAGCTGGCCCGGCGGGGACAGCAACGCGGCTCTCACCAGGACATTTCGTAGTTCTCGGACGTTGCCTGGCCAGTCATGCGTCTGGAGACGGTCCAATGCTTCGCCGGACAATGGGGACACCGGAAGCTGGTATTCCGCAGCGACGCTTTTGAGAATCGTCGTGGCCAACGCGGGTAGATCGTCCCTTCGCTCGACAAGGTCGGGCAGATGCACGGTGATGATGCCGAGCTCGTCCAGCAGCTCGCGTCGCACCGTCCCGTCCGTCACACCGGATTCGAGATCGTGCGAGGTGGTCGCGATGATACGGACGCTGGTACGTTGAAGTGGACCCACACCAAGCGCGCGAACGCGGGATCGGCGCAATAAGGCGAGGAGTTCGTCCTGGAAATCGGTCGATGCCCGCCCGATTTCATCGAGCATGGCGGTGCCACCTTCCGACACGTCTAAGAGTCCAGGTTTAGCGGCATGCGTCGGTGTATCGGCGCCAGCCGCACGCCCAAAGACCTCATCGGCCAGGTTGTCGCCGGTCAGGTTGGTGCAGTCGACCGTTACGAACGGCCCGCGGCGGGGGCTATGCGTGTGGATCGCGCGCGCGACCGATTCCTTGCCAGTTCCACCACTGCCCGTGACGAGGACCGGTACGTCCGAGTACCGTGCGAGCCATGCAATCTTCGCGCGGATTCTGGTCGCGTGGTCACTGTGACCCACGATCTCCATAAACTGGTCCGGGTCTCCGCCGAGGTCGTCCTTTGCATCATCATGATGGCGATGAGTATAGGCGATCGCAGCCACGGCGTTACGAAGGAGTGAGAGGTCGTCGGGCAGTGAGAAGTAGTCCGCCGCACCAGACCGCACGGCCTCCATGGCGGTGCGGCGGCTATAATCGATCCCGGCGACGATCACCGGTACGTGCTGTGCCAGATCATTGCGCTCGAGCCAGTCGAGCGCTTCGCGCTCGGCGGCGCCGGCGGAGAGCACGACCAACGCGAATTCACGTAGCGGCGTCCCGTTCCGAAGCAACTGCACCTCGACATCGTCCTCCACCTCTTTGCACAACCACTCCCAGATGTCGGCAAACGCTTCGGATTGCTGCAGGATCGCGACCTTAGGTTTCACCGTATGCTCCGTATCTCTCGTTGTTGAATGCGTCGCTACCAGGCGACCGCGTAATTGGAGAAATGATCCAGCGGGGCCTTGAGCCAGTTGCCCCGCCGCTCGAACACCGTCGGCAGCGTTTCCCACGCAGTCGCGCTATCAGGTTGGTACCAAACCGAGAGCTCAGTTTTACTCACAGCGCCGAGCTCTGCGTACCACGTGGAGAACCAGAGTCCGGCGGGCTCATCGTTGGTGAATGTCGAGCCATGCGGCTGGAACTCAGCGAAGAAACACGTCGGGTGGAGCTTGATGTTGATGTACGCCGTGTTGCCAGGCGGAACCGGGGCTCCCTGACTGTCCAACAGGACCGCGTTTTGAGGGAGCGAAAGCATCATGAACGGTCGCCCGGGATCCCCGCTGTGATCCAGATAGCTGATCTCGATCTCGTCCTCGTTCCCGACAACCCATGCCACGGTCGTGTCATACGTGACCAGTGCTGGCGCGTCGGTGGCGTGCCGAATGCCGTTGGGGATGGAACAAGCGTCGCCGGCCAACGTCTCCGTGGACTTGTCGAGCGTCGTCGTCGACGATTCGGTGCTGTAGGTTCCGGTCGACGACCATTTCCCGCCACCGTCTCCATCTCTAGCCACAGAGAGACCCTCGGTTGGCGCGGTGTTGTCGGAACAAGCTGCGACAATGGCAATGCTAGTAAGCCCGAGCAGCTGTCTGAGGTGCATCGTAGTCTCTCTTTGCGTGCTGGTGCGCCTACCAGGCGACCGCGTAGTTGGAGAAGTGGTAGATGGGGACCTCGATTGCCCAGTTCTTGATGTCCCACGTCGATGCGAGAGCCGACCACGCATCCCCTTCGTAAGGCTGATACCAGATTCGCGTAGCCCTCGGGTCCGCGGTGCCGAAGTCTGCGCGTTCCACATCGAAGATCAAAAGTGCCGGATTGCGACCGAGGAACGTTGACCCATGGGGTCCGAAGCGAACGAGGTATCGGTCCGGGTCGAGTTCGACGGTAATGAGGACACTCTCGCCCTTCGCGAGTGGCCGTCCACTCGCGTCCAGCAGCTGCGCGTCACGAGGAATGATGACCTTGCCGTACCATTCTCCATCGCTCCAATCGAAATCGAGCTGGGCGCGACGTCCTTGAACGGCCACGAAGCTCGTCTCGAGGGTGGCCAGTGGTGGCCCGTCGGTCGCGTGGCGGAGCACACATGGTTCACCGTCGGGCACGTCGGGATAGGGACATTGTTCTGGCTCGAGCGCGATCGGGTCTTCCACTTGGCCGCCCCCGTCGCCTCCCGTGTCACTTGACTTGGCGACGCGGTTGCCGCCGCGAGCGAGCGACAGTCCGTCAAGGTCCGGAGCCGTGTTGTCACCGCAGGCTGTCAGTCCTGCGATGACCGTGAACGCGAGAAGTGGCTTGAATCTCATGTCAGGTTTTCTCTTTCACATCGTCGCGGTTCTGACTACCACGCGACCGCATAGTTCGAGAAGTGTTGGATCGTCGCCTCGATCCAGAAGGCCTGAATGTCCAGCGTCGATTCGAGGGCGCCCCATTCGTCGCCTTCCTGGGCCTGATACCACACCTGCGACCCTTCGAATGCACCCTTGCCCAGGTCGGCGTACTTGAGGTTGAACCTGATCGTGGCAGGGTGCCTTCCCGGGAAGACCGAGCCGTGCGGACCTAGGTGAACGAGGAACTTCCCGTCCGGGTCGATCTTGACTGAGATATCGACACGCTCTCCCTTCGAAAGCGCCAGGCCCGTTTCGTCTAGCAGCTGGGCGGTCCTGGGGATCTGGATGGTGGCGAACCAGTTCGCGACACTGTTCGCGGAACCGTCGTCGTACCAGAGGTCGAACTTGGTTGCCTGGCCTTGAACAGCGACGAAGCTCGTGTCGAGGGTGAGATGCCCAGGCGCGCCTGCCTCGTGCCTTAGCATGCAGTGTACGCCCGCCAGCACGTCATCGCAGGGACACCCCAAGGTGGCGGCCGTGCCGTCGGCCGTCTTTTCGGTTGTCGCGGCCGATGTTTCGGCTGTGGTGGTCTTTCCCGTCGCCCACCGACCGCCCTTGGCCAAAGACATTCCCTCGACCTGTGGGGCGGTGTTGTCAGCACACGCCGCGACTGCCAGTAGTAATGGCAGGACCGAAAGGCGCTTCAGCATCGTCGGTAATCCCAGCCGGTTCGTGGTTGTCGATGCGGCCTTCATCAGAACGCCACCGCGTAGCCTGAGAAGTGTGCGAGGAACACCTCTATGTAGTTGGACGAGGTGGACTGGTGTGCTTGGATGATTGACCACGGATCGCCGTTGTCGGCCTGATACCACATGTTGAGTTCTTCTTCGTCGTCCTCGTCCATCCCCGTGTCATCGTAATACAACTCCAGTTCGGCGAGGTTACCGGCGAACTGCATGCCTGACGGGAACAAGTGCGAGAGTGAGTAGCCGTCATCCACCACCAACGTGATGAGAACAGAATCTCCCTCGGCGAGTGGCGTGCCGTCCGGCAACGTCATGTCCGTGTCTTCTTCGATGGCGCGATCAAACCGAACGCCTTGTCTCCTGGCCTCTTCGAGAACCGCGAGAGCGAGCGGGTGGCTGGAGTCGACCACGCCAGCGGAGTGAAATCCGCGGCCTGAACGACGGGGGCCTGAGCATCAGAATCCTGCGGTGGGCCCGCGCTGTCGGAGCAAGCCAGGACGAGGGCACCAATAAGCAACGTGGTCAGATGAGTGCGGTTCTTCACGATTCACTCCAGCATCTGGTGAAAAGAGGTTGCCCCTCCGATGCTCGAGAGGCCTGATGGGCCGTCGGTTACGCACTGGCCGTGCCGGATCACCCGTGGGCGGGTCAGTAGCGCTAAGTGGTTGAAGGGGAACGGGTTGTGGGAAGCCGCGCGGGTGCGTCATCGGCCCGCGGTCGACCGATAATTACCAATTGGGAACACGCCGCGTAACGTGTGTTACGCGACCGGGATCAGCCGTGGTCGCCTCCAAATATGCGATCGAAGTATTCCTTAATGGCGACCGCGAGTTGCTGCATCTCGCTCTCGGCCTCGGCTATTTCATCTAATGGCACGTGTCCTTCCTTGCGCCAGCGGTATCCACGATCCGCGAGGGCTTTGGCCGGACCGTAAACATCATCGGCCTCAAAGGTCGCCGCCGAGCCCTTGAGACCATGCGCCTCGATATAGAAGTGCTCGAAGAGGCTCTGGTTGGGATCGTGTTTCATTCGCTCCAGGGCGAGCTCGATCTTTTGGCCTCGCCTTGGCAGCGAGGTCGCAAACTCGAGCCGAATCTGCTCGACGACGGCGTCGAGACCAGGGATGGAGTTGGAAGGGTCGTCCATACCAAGCTGTGTTGGCGCACGCCGGCGCCGTGAACACCTCCGTGATGGGGTAGTGGGCCACCCACTCGTCGGGGCTTGTGCCCCAGGCCGGCGTTACGAAGATTGATGCCGTGCCAGCGACAATCTATATCGTCGACGACGATCACTCGTTTGCCAAGCTCGTGGCGGTGAACATCGCCAAGCCTGGGCGCTATCGGACCGAGGCCTTCAACTCCGCGGCGGAACTCTTCGAGCGTATGTCCGAGGAGCCGGCGGACGCGATCATCACCGACCTGGTGATGCCCGAGGTCGACGGCATCGCGGTCACCAAGCGGATTCGGAAAGTGCATCCGCACATGCCGATCTTTGTCCTGACGGCCCATCCCGAGCTCGATACGGCCATCGAGGCGCTCAAAGCGGGGGCGAACGACTACCTCAAAAAGCCGCCCAACATCGACGAGTTGACCACGCATCTCAAGCGCGCCCTGGCGGAACGTCCGCTGCTCGAGGAAGCCGCATCCCTCGAGCGCGACCGGCAAGCCACCTTCTCACCGAGCGGCATTCTCGGGGAACATCCCAAGATCGAGGAGGTGCGGCAGTTCGTGCGACAGGTCGCCGCGATTCCCCGGGCGACCGTTCTGCTACTTGGCGAAAGCGGGACGGGCAAGAACCTGGTGGCCCAGGCCATTCATTACTCGAGCCCGCATGCCAAGAGCAAGTTTGTCGAGGTCAACTGCTCGGCGATCCCGGATCATCTTCTCGAGGCCGAGCTGTTCGGGCACAAGCGTGGGGCGTTCACGGACGCCCGCGAATCGAAGCGGGGACTCATCGAGCTGGCGGATGGCGGAACCCTCTTTCTCGACGAGATTGGCGACCTCTCTGAAGGACTCCAGGCAAAGCTCCTCAACTTCTTGGAATCACGGAAATTCCGCCGCGTCGGCGATACGGAAGAGCGCGAAGTCAAGTTGAGCCTCACGACCGCCACGAACCGGAATATCGAGGAGCTAGTCGCGTCCGGGAGATTCCGAGAGGATCTCTATTACCGAATTCGCGTCGCCGTGCAGGAACTGCCTCCGCTCCGGGAGATCAAGAGCGATATTCCAACGATTGCGGAACACTTCCGTGAGGTATTCTGCCGGGAGTTTGGGAAAGACGTTGCCGAGATCAGCGATGACGCGCTCCAGCGACTCCAGGATTGGGATTGGCCGGGGAATGTCCGTGAACTGCGGAACGTGTTGGAGCGCGCCATGATCTTTGCGGATGGGGGCGTGATCGACGACGCCCATCTACCGGCACTCCAGTCGGCGTCCGGCGAAGTGGCGGCGCAGGACAGCGGGGCGGTTCGCATTTCCCGGAGGCTCTCGCTTCCGGATGTGGAGCGGGAATACATTCGCGATGCGCTCGCGGACTGCGAGGGCAACCTCCAGCGGGCCGCGGAGATCCTGGGGGTGTCGCGAAAAACGCTTTGGGAGAAGCGAAAGAAATACGGCTTGGAGTAGTGCTAATCCACTAATAGCGGTCCGTGTTACCTGCTGTGTTACGTGCCCGTAACTAAACCGTCAGCAACTCCATGATGTAACGCCCTCCCGCGAGATCTAAGGCTCACCCAATAAAACAGATACAGCGTTTGCGATCGGGTGCGGCTGCAGGGCATAGAGCCTGCTTCATGCCGTGGCATGGAACGCACCCTGAAAGAGTGGATCGCGATCGGTCGCGCGGCCCGTGAGCGGTTATCAGAGTCGCTGACAGCCAAACTGATCAGTTTGGTGACGCTCGTGATGGCGCTGACGTCGGTGTTTACGTTCGTCTACTTCCCTTCGATGCTCGAGCGGCAAGCCATGAAGAGCCTGTCGGCGCGAGCCGACGGGATCGTCACGGTTGCGTCGCACGGTTTACAGGCCGCGGTAGTGTTCGAGGATTCCACCGCCATGCATCGGGCGTTTCTCAATGCGCTACGTGGCGAAGACGTGTTGCACATTGGTGTGTTCCGAGCTGACGGGATGTTTCTCGGGTGGCATGGCGCGTACGAAGATCCGCCCTTGGTGCTCCCACCGGATGGCTTGAACGCAGAGGGCAGTCAGCTCACCGCCATCAAACCCATTCTCTTCAACGATCGAATCATCGCGTACACGTTTGCCGCGCTCTCGGCGGAAGCCGCTCTCGCCGACGTCGGGATGCTGGTGGTCGTTGTCCAGGGTCTCTCACTCGTGATTCTCGTTATTGGGCTCCTCGCGATCTACATCACCGGGCAAGTCGTGCTCGGTCCGCTCCGGGAGATGGTGCAGACCACGGTGGCAATTGCCGACGGGGACCTTGCTGTTCGGGCGCCAGTGCGCTCCAACGACGAGATCGGTCAGCTGGCGCAGTCGTTTAATGCAATGCTCGACCGGCTCGAGGCCATGCGGGCAGCGGTTGACGAGAGTCGCGCGCAATTCGAGCAGACGCTCGACGCGCTGCCCGGAGAAATCGGCGTCCTCGATGGGGAAAGTCGGTACCTCTACGTGAACCCGGCGGCGATTGCCAAGCCGGAGCGCCGAAACTGGATCGTGGGACGAACCCCTGACGACTACTGGCGCGTCCATGGCGTCAATTCGGGTATGGGGCTCCGCACCCAGATGGCGTTGGAACGCACGCGGAAATCCCGTGAGCCGCTCACTGTCGAAGAACATGTTGTGGACGTCGACGGGCGGGAACGGCACCTCATCTGTGTCTACAGTCCAATGGTCAACGACGAGGGCGAGGTGGATCGTCTCGTGCACTACTTCATGGATGTCACGAGCCGTTGGGAGGCTGAACAGGCGCTGCACGAACGTGAAGAGCAGCTACTGCACGCGCAGAAGATGGAAGCGATCGGTCGATTAGCGGGCGGCGTAGCCCACGACTTCAATAACGTTCTTACGGCGATCGGGGGGTATGCCTCGCTGATCGCGCGCAATCTCGATGACGAGCAGCAACGTGCGGACTTGGCGGAGATCGAGCATGGTGTCGAGCGAGCAGCCGGCCTTACACGGCAGCTGCTGGCTTTTAGCCGCAAACAGACGCTTGAGCCCAAACCGTTGGACGTCAATGGGACCGTCCAGAATCTGCAGAAGATGTTGCGCCGACTCATTAGTGAGGACGTGGCACTGTCGTTCACCTATCACAACGACATCGATCGCATCCTTGCCGACGCCGGGCAGCTCGAACAGGTCATCATCAACCTGGTGGTGAACGCGCGAGACGCGATGCCCGATGGCGGCACGTTGAGCATCGACACAGGTATCGTGGATAGCTCGGCGATCGATGCCGACGATGTTGCAGAGGGACCGTATGTCTGCCTGAACGTACGCGACTCGGGCGTTGGCATGAGCGAAGAAACTCGGCAGCACATCTTCGAGCCGTTCTTCACCACGAAGGGTGTCGGTGTTGGGACGGGTCTTGGGCTCGCGACGGTGTACGGGGTGGTGCAACAGAGTGGTGGGTACATCACCGTAGAGAGCGCGGTCGGTGTTGGAACGGTATTCCACGTGTACTTCCCCTCCCATAGCTCGGCGTCGGAGGCATTGGCGGCGAACGAGGCGAATGACGACGGGGCGTGGGACGGTGGAAGCCATACCGTCCTCATTGTGGAGGACGAAGAATCGCTCCTCAATCTGGCCACACGTGTGCTCGAGCACGTCGGATACACGGTACTTTCGGCGCGAGGCCCGGAGATGGCCCTCGATCTCGTTAACGAGCACGAGGGCCCGATCGACCTCGTCTTGACCGACGTTGTGATGCCTGGCATGAGCGGCCCGGAGCTAGTGGACCAACTGACTGCCATGCGTCCCGAAGCACTCGTGATGTACATGTCGGGCTACACGGACGATCTCCGGCTGAAGCACCAGGCACTGTATTCGGATAAGCCGCTCCTCGACAAGCCATTCAAGCCTGAGCAATTGATTCGCGTGGTTGGTGAGCAGTTGGCCGGCCACCGCCAATCGGGACACGCCGCGTGAGGCCGGCCTCTGTGGATGTCGAGGATGAAAGGCGGCCAATGCCGACCGCCGAGCGCACGCCGAAGACGATCCTCGTTGTGGATGACGAAGAGAGCGTCAGGAATCCAGCAACCCGCGTGCTCGTCAAGGCCGGGTTTGAGGTTCGAATGGCCGAGGATGCCGAGCATGCACTGGAGTTGCTTCAGCAAATGAAAACGCCCGACCTCTGCCTAGTGGATGAAAGTCTACCAGGCATCAGCGGGTCGGCGTTCTGTGCAATGCTGTTCAATCGCGGCCTCGGTGTGCGATGCGTATTGATGAGCGGACTCGAGCGCGCCGACATCTCGCTGTCTGAGGAGCTGTTGGACAAGGTGCATTTTCTCGCAAAACCCTGGACGCTCGACGAACTCACGGGGACGGTGCTCGCCGCTCTGGCGAGCGATCCACGCTGAGTAGTCACAAAGAGGAGTTGGACATGGACGCAATGACGGTGGTATTAGCCGACGATGATGCGTTTGCCAGCAAGGCCATGGAGCGCCTTCTGTCGGCGGAAGGTTTCCGCGTCGTCACAGCCTGTGACGGTGCGGAAGCGGTGGCAGCCGTCGGACGCGTCCGGCCCGACGTGGTCGTGCTCGACATCCTGATGCCCCGCCTGGACGGCCTCAAGGTCTGCCGGGCCATCAAGGCGAACGAGCGTACGCGTCTCACCCCGGTCATTCTGGTCACCGGGCTGGATGCCACGGACGACCGCGTTCGAGGGATCGAGGCTGGCGCTGACGATTTCCTGACCAAACCGGTGAACGTGACCGAGCTGGTTGCGCGTGTCCGGTCAGCCGCGAGTCAGAAGCGGTATACCGACGAGATGGAGCATTCGGAGAACGTGCTCGTCACGCTTGCCGAGAGCATTGAGGGCAAGGATCCCTACACGGAGGGGCACTGCGAGCGCTTGTCGCACTATGCAACGGCGCTCGGCACTCGCATGGGGCTGTCCGAGAATTACATCAATGCGCTCCGTCGAGCGGGTGCGGTGCATGACATCGGTAAGGTGGCTGTCCCGGACTCGATTCTCCAAAAACCCGGACCGCTCACCGCGGAAGAATGGGCGGTGATGCAACAACATCCAGTTGTCGGCGAACGTATTTGCGGAAACTTGCAGTCGTTCCGGCTCGTGACGCCCATCGTGCGGTACCATCACGAGCGCGGGGACGGGTCGGGATATCCAGATGGCCTGAAGGGGACACAGATCCCGATCACCGCCAGAGTGCTACAGGTGGTGGACGTCTACGATGCGATTACCACGAAGCGCCCGTATAAAGAGGCGGGGTCGCACGAAGAGGCCATGCAGGCGCTCTACGACGAGGTAGCAGCCGGGTGGTGGGACCGTGACGTCGTGAACGAATTCGAAGTTCTTCTCGCGGCGGAATCGGCACCGCCATTGGTGGCGGCACTCTTGGCATGAGAGCGTTGCTGGGACCGACTCGCGGCAAACCGAGGTAGTGATGCACAAATATCGATACTCCTTCGCGTTCCTCGGCATCGTAGGCGCCATGAGCGCCGGACCGGTGCTGGCCCAAGAAGCCAGGTCGCAGGCGCTGAGCGCGTTGGACTCCCTGCTCAACATTCCGGTGAACGCAGCCGCGCGACACGCGCAAGATCGGTCGGAGGCCGCAGCCTCCGTCACCGTGGTCACGGCTGAGGAAATTCGGCGGTACGGGTACCGGACACTGGCCCATGTGCTGCGGAACGTCCGCGGCTTCTACACCAGTGATGACTTGAGCTATAGCTACGTCGGCGCTCGCGGCCTGGGTCTGCCAACCGAGTATAACAATCGGTTTCTCCTCCTCGTGGATGGTTTGCGCTGGAACGAGGGAGTGTTCGGAGGCGCCCTGGTGGGGAGCGAGCTCGGGATCGATCTCGACGCCGTCGATCGAATTGAGATCATCCGTGGTCCTGCGTCCGCCGTACATGGCACGGGCGCCATGTTCGGCGTCATCAACGTGATTACGAAGAAGGGGAACGCGATCGACGGGCTGCAGGTGCGTGGTGAAGCGGGGAGCGTTGGCATGCGTGGCGCGAGCGTCGCATTTGGCCGATCGAGCCCTGGGCTAGATCTGGCCATCAACGCGCATGCCTTTGGCAGCGACGGCCAGGATTTCTACGTGAGTGCCTTCGACGATCCAGGCAACAATAACGGCCTGGCGGAAGACCTCGGATGGCGTGAGCGATTCGGCGTCATGGCGACCGCGCGGTGGGGCGGCGTGTTGAGCCAGCTGTCGTTCTCGTCACATGAAGGGGGTATTCCTGCTGCGCCGTACGGATCCCTGTTCAACAACGACAACGCATCGCAGCGTGATCGATATGGCGTTGCTCGTTTGGAGTATGCATTGGTGGAATCGCCGTCCCTCAAGCTCACTCTTGAAGGGCACGGGATGTTGATGGAGCATACCGGAACGTATCCGTTCGCGCTCGCCAGCTTTGGCGCGGGGAGCGGGGATGTGCTGATATATGATCGGACGCGATCGTTTCGCCTGGGCTCGTCGGCTCTCGCGAAATGGGATCTGTCTCCACGCCATCGATTCATTGCGGGCCTCGAGGCGAACTGGATTCCGGAAGCGGAGTCGCGCAACTGGACGGCGACCATGGAGATCGGCGGCGTCAGTGCGTCCTACCATATCCTCTCAGGCTTCGCCCAGGGTGAGTTCCAGCTCACCGACGAGCTTGCCGTCTCCGCCGGAGTCCGACACGACTCGCGCGAGGATGTTCCGGCCACGACGAGTCCGCGGTTCGCGTTGGTCGCGCACCCATGGCAGGCAACGACCTTCAAGCTGCTGTACGGCGAAGCCTTCCGGACGCCGAGTGTGGCAGAACTTGACTTTGACACGCCGGCGGCCGGGTTTGTGAGTAACCCATTCTTGGTTCCGGAGAAGATCAGGACGCAAGAAATTGTATGGGAGCAGCGCTTGTCAGGCGCGCTGCAATTCTCGACATCGTATTTTCACTACCATGTCCGCGATCTCATCGACTATGTGGAAGTGGCCATTCCTCTGTCATTGCAGGGCCAGATTCCAGAGCTGTATCGATGGGAGAACCGTGGCACGGTCGGCGCTGGGGGCTTCGAGGCTGAGCTGACGGCCGTACTCGGGTCCGGCATCATGGGGTACGGGAGCTACACGTATCAAACGACCCACGACCATGACACAGACAGCGGGCTCTCGAATTCGCCGCGTCACCTGTGGAAGGCGGGGGGCTCGGCCCCTATCGGGCCCGTCACTCTCGGCACGAACGTGGTCTATGAGTCGTCTCGTCGAACACTCGAGGGTACGTACACCGACGGATACGTCCTCGCGGACCTGACTGTCTTGGCACAGGCCGACGCACGTCTGTCGGTTTCGCTGAGCGTGAAGAACCTGTTCGATACAGCGTACGAACTCCCGGCAGGGATCGAGCACATGCCCAGTGCATTGCCACAGCGGGGCCGGCACGGGCTGATTGTGCTGCGGTACGGTTTCTAGAGGACGGAGAGCCCTGGAAATGCTGCGCTGGATGCTGCGCTCGACGATTGCCACCTTGGTACTGGCCACGTCCCTGGGATTCGGTTCTGTGCCGGCGTCCGCGCAGGATGTGCCGGTCCCAGAGAGCGTGCAGCTTTCGGTCATCGCGCGCACCATGCTGTTTGACCGTAACTTCGCCTCCCGCGTCGGGGAAGAGCTCGTGATTGGCGTCCTGTATCAGCCGGAGTATAGGGCGTCGCGACGCTCAAAGGACGCGATTGTTGAGGCCAGCGCTGCACAGGATCTGTCGCGCCTCTTGGGCCTGCCGGTCCGAGTCGTGGCCGTTCCAGCTGCGGGCAGCGGTTCGCGAGTGGTGAATGCCCTCGCCCGGGCGGACATCGATATCGCCTACGTTACGCCCCTACGCATGTTCGACCTGGATATTCTCGCTCGGGTGTGTCGCGAGCTTCGCATCGTGACCGCCAGCGGCGTCGCCGAGTACATGGAGAATGGGATCGTATTGGGCATAGGATCGAGGGGTGGGCGACCCGAGATCGTCGTTAACATGATGTTGGCGAGAGACATCGGCGTCGACTTCGATTCGCAGTTCCTGCAATTGGCCCGAGTGATTCGCTAGCCGTACACCCGGTCGAACTCAGTGTCCGGCCGCCCCCGAGTCTGACGCTCGCGCGTCGGGTGCTCCCAATCGCTCACCCGTCCGCGCGTCGATCATGATCGAGTTCGTGCGACCTTGGGTGCCGCGCACGCCGACCATGTGACCCATCGCGCGAAGCTGCGCCACCGTCTCCGGCGTCACGCCACCCGCCTCGATCCGGACGTGATCTGGGAGCCACTGATGGTAGAGGCGTCTGGCGTCAACTGCTTCCTGAATGTTCATGTCGAACTCGATGACGTTCAGGATCACCTGCAAGACGCTATTGATGATCGTGCGACCGCCCGGACTGCCGATCACCGCGACCAGCTCGCCATCCTTTGCCAGGATCGACGGGGTCATGCTGGACAGCATGCGTTGCTCTGGGCGCGCCAGGTTTGGCTCCGTGCCGATGAGGCCGGAAGTCGTGGTCAGGCCGGGCTTCGCGTTGAAGTCGCCCATCTCGTTGTTCAAGAAGAAGCCTGCTCCGGGCACGACGATCTTGGAGCCGTAGCCGGCCTCCAACGTGTACGTTACGGAGACGGCCATCCCGTCTTGATCGACCACGGAATAGTGGGTGGTCTCCGGACTCTCGTACGCGTACTCCACATCTTCAACGGCTGATGGCGTCGCCCGCTCCGGGTTGATCAGTGTGCGCAGCTCGTACGCGTATTCCTTACTTGTTAGGTGGTCGATGGGCACGTCGACAAAGTCGACGTCGGCGAGAAAGCGGGCCCTGTCTCGGAAGGCCAGGCGCATAGCCTCCACCAGGTGATGGATGTACGCCGCCGAGTTGTGGCCCATCGACTCGAGGTCGTATCCCTCGAGGATGTTGAGCATCTGCACAAGGGCCGTGCCGCCGCTGCTGGGTGGGGGCATCGAGATGATTTCATACCCACGATAGGTGCCCATAACGGGCGTGCGCTCCTGCGCTTCGTATCGAGCGAGATCTTCTTCGGTGATCATCCCGCCGCCACGCACCATTTCCTCCGCGACCAGTCGCGCAGTTTCGCCCCTGTAGAAACCGTCGCGACCGTGTTTCATGATGCGCTCGAGCGTGCGGGCGAGGTCGGGCTGCCTCCAGACCTCGCCTGCGTCGTACCGTTCCCCGGCCTTCGAGAGCGCTGATACCGTGGCGGGGTACTGCGTGTAGCGTTCCGCGACCGACCCAATGGATCGTGCGAGCGACTGCGTGAGCGTGAAGCCCTCACTGGAAAGATCAACCGCCTGCTCCACGAGTCGTTCCCATTCCATCGTACCGTACAGGTCGTGTGCCTTAGCGAAGCCGGCGACCGTCCCCGGCACCCCGACGGCCAGGTGGCTGTTGTGATGCATCTCTCGGGAGTACTCGCCATTTTCATCGAGGAACATGTCAGCGTGTGCGGCGAGGGGCGCTTTTTCACGAAAATCGATGGCCGTCGCCCGTCCGTCGGGAAACCGGATCACCATGAATCCGCCACCCCCAATGTTGCCAGCGGTCGGGTGCACCACGGCCAGGGCGAACCCAGTTGCAATGGCGGCGTCCACCGCGTTGCCGCCGGCTCGCAACACCGCACGGCCTACCTGACTGGCCAGCATGTTGGAGGAGACCGCCATGCCGCTGGCGGCGCGGACCGGCGGTGGGCTGACGATTTCCCGATAGACAATAGGAGCGGCGGCCTCGGGTGCCTGAGCGGCCTGTGAGCAGCCGATGGCGAGGGCGGCAACGGTGATGATCGCTAGCTGTTTCATCTGCATGCGGAGGTCTCCTTGAACCTCAAGTAGATAACTGCTCGGCGGCCCACTGGCGAGGCCTCGACAATGAGGTGGCCAAAGGCGCCCGACTATTCCATTATAGGACGCAAGCGCCGGCCGGCACACGGCGGGTTCGCCTTCAGCTGGCCGCATGCGGACAAACGAGGCCCCATGCCATCCGATCGACCCGGCTATCGCTCAGCTGGCGCATATCCCCAGCCCCCTATTCCCCCAGACGACGACCTGAGGGTCAAGACGCTCGAGGGGTACAATGTGTTGGACACGGACCCAGAACAGGATTACGACGACCTCACGTTGCTGGCGTCTGAGATCTGCGGTACACCAATCGCGCTCGTGAGCCTTATCGACACTGACCGCCAGTGGTTCAAATCACGGATCGGATTAAACGTTCCGCAGACGCCACGAGATGTCGCGTTTTGTGCCCATGCCATTGCAGGTGCGGAGACGTTGATCGTAGAGGATGCCACGGAGGACGAGCGGTTCGCCAAGAACCCGCTGGTGCTCGGCGATCCGAACATCCGTTTCTACGCAGGAGCGCCCCTCGTGGTACCGGAAGGACAGGCGCTCGGCACCCTGTGCGTGATCGATCGCGTTCCCAGGCACCTGACTGCGCGCCAACAGAAGGCGCTCGAGGCGTTATCGCGACAGGTGGTGGCCCAACTGGAGTTGCGCCGAACCGTCGAAGAGCTTCAGAGCTTTGCGATTCGAGATCCGTTGACCGGTCTGTTCAATCGCCGGTACTTCGACAGCGCGCTCCCCATGGAATTGGAGCGGTCCAAGCGGTACGAAGATCCCGTATCCTTGCTGCTCGTCGACGCCGATCGGTTCAAGACGATCAACGACACTCACGGACATCAGGAAGGCGATCGGGTCTTGATGCTCATTAGCAAGATTCTCACGATGAATCTCCGGGCATCCGATGTGGTGTGTCGATTCGGCGGGGAAGAGTTTGCCGTAGTGCTGCCACACACGTCGATCGACGTCGCCGCACAGTTGGCTGAGCGGGTCCGTGCAGGCATCGCTGAGGGAACCGAACAAGTCAACCCACCGCTGGCAGGTGGCCCGGTGACCGTGACAATTGGCGTCGCAGCGTGCCCGAAGGAGGCGAATGACGCGACGCAGCTCATTGCAGTCGCGGATCGTCGCCTCTACGCTGGGAAGATGCACGGTCGCGACCGGGTAGTGGCGTTTGACGGGTGAGGGTTCTCCAAGGAGGACATCGTGCGTATCGAAGAATATGGCGGCAACGCGGAGCGCGGCCAAAGTCTGCCCACAGTGCGGGCGGACGGGACCACTCCGTGACTTTCCTCAGAAGATCAAGCGCGGACGAATGACGGATCCGACGGGCGACGATTGACTGATTGGGCATCAGGTCGGCGCGCTCATGGATTGCAGTTCGCCGCATAGGTCGCATCGATTCCAGAACGTCGAACCGCACGCCGAGCCCTACTCCGCGAAAAGCTCCAGGATCGCCAATCGTGTGCCCCCCGGCCGGATCGATACCCGACTAGATGGAGAAGCGCGCACCGCTCAGTCGAATCGAGCTGGACCCAAGAACCCGCAATCGTGGGAGCGGCATCGGCGCTGAGGCGGCTCAAGTAGGACACATCCAGTTCCTTGCCGGCGTCGCCCCTGGCCAGATTGACTCGCGCGACCAGCGCGTCCGGATTGATCAGGTTGAGCACGGCGAGCAGTGCGAAGCCGCTCACAACGGCACCGAACGCAAACCGCTCTGTACGATCCTGTCGCAGGGTCAGTGCAAACCAGCCGAGGAGCAGGCCGACCCACAGGATGAACGTGGCGGCGTAGAGCCGATCCTGGGTCAGACCGTACACGCTCGTGTAGAGGCGCATACGCCAGAGGGCCGACACCGCCACCAAGTCCACGAGCAGAAGCAGCGCAAACGCCAGAATGCGAAAGCGGTGGACAGTGACTGCGTCCTCCTTGGTTAGTGCCCAATGGCCCACAAGCAACAGCGGGACCACCAGTGCCGACGCAGCGACTAGTTCGAAAAAGCCACGCCGCGCATAATCTGCGAACCCCATCCCGGTGGCTCGGCGTACGAACTCCTCACCTCCAAACAAGTAGGTGGCCTGGATGGCGACGAATATGCTGAATAGCGTGACCACGGTTGCCAGAGGAATCCCAACCTCCGGGAATCCAAGGCGCCCGGCGGCAGGCAAATCGGGTAGGGTGATCGCCTTGGGGCGTAGGAATCCACGCAGGTAACCGGCGCTGAGCCATGCAACCGCGCCGGCAAGCATCGTGTGCGAAACCACGGGTTCGAGGTCCCAGCTGATCAACCGAGTGGCCATGGACTCGAACACGGGGTCGGCTGACGCAAAGAGACCGCCGAACACAAACAAGGCTGGAACGGCGATCCCAAACCCCAGCGCGTGCCTTCCCATGCGTCTCCACGCGCGGTCACTCGTCAGCGTCCCCCAGGGCACGTCATGAAGCACGAGGGATCCGGCACCCATGGCCAACGACCCGCCGAGCCTACCTAGAATTGCCACGTACACGCGAATGCGGGCGACAAGGAGGTCGACCCCCGCAGCACGCAGGATAGCCATCGACAATGCGGCGAGGATGGCGAGGAAGTTCCAGAAGCGCAGGAATTCGGAGTCGCGCCAGGCGTACCCGAGAAAGGCGAAGAACACCGCGACGACGAGCCACAATCCCACCCCGCGTGGCGGAGCCGCCCGGAGTTGCAGGACCACCCAAGCGAGGCTCGCTAGGGCGAGCACCCACAGTGTGAAGTTGACACCCCATGTGTTGGTGCGGAGCAAAAGGTCGCCCAGGGCGCCCAGCAGGGCGGCGCCCCCAAGGGCCGTCCAAATGGGTCGGTGCGTCATAGGAACGTCCTCCAGGTTCACCGAAACCATGATAAGGTAAAGTACTTTGTAATGCAAAGTTTGTTCCCAGAGGGACACCGGACGGGTGGTCGCGGAAGGAGGGCGGCGTATCCATTATAGGGCGCGACGGAAGGAGGTGGGGCGTTAGAGGGTAAGGCGAGGCGATGAGTGATTCGGCGGTAAGGCGGTAGGACGATAGGAGGTAAGGCGATGGGAAATATGCGAACGCCTCTTCTCGTGTTGATCACAGCGCTGGTGACGTCCGGCGTCACGGTGGCACAGACGGCTGACGTGCTGATCGTGGGCGGACGTGTGCTCGACGGTGCAGGCAATCCTTGGGTGCAGCACGACGTCGCGATCACCCGGGACCGTATCACCTTCGTGGGTGCGGCGCGGGATGCAGGGATCAGAGCGCGTGACACGATCGACGCAACAGGTTTGTTGGTCACGCCGGGGTTCTGGGACATGCACTCTCACGCCGCGTTGGACGAGCCGTGGGGAAAGGGCGCCCGAGCATTCCTCCATCAGGGCATTACGACGGTGGTACTTGGCGTGGACGGAGGCGGCACCAACGAGATCACCCGTGTTTTCGATTCGTTCCGCGAGCACGGGATCGGCGTCAATGTATTGCTATATGTCGGGCATGGTGCAGCGCGTGGCACCGTCATGGGGAACGCGGCCCGCCCGCCGACTCCTGATGAGATGGCAGCGCTGAAGGCGTATGTGCGCCAAGGCATGGAGCAGGGGGCGGTGGGCTTGTCGTCGGGGTTGTTCTACACGCCCGGATACTACGCCGACACCGACGAGGTAGTCGAACTCAATGGCGTGCCGGCGGAATACGGTGGCGTCTACGATACGCACGACCGCGACTTGGGAGCGGCGTATCAAGGGATTGGATACGATGCGTCCGTCCGGGAAGCTATTGAAATCGGCGAGCGTGCCGGCACGCCGGTCATCTTCAGTCACTTCAACCCTCAGGGACGTCACAACTACGGCCGCGCCCATGTCGGTGCGGCGCTAATCGACTCGGCGCGCGCACGTGGCGTGAACGTCATGGCTGCGCAGCATGTCTACACTGCGACGCAGAGCAGCCTCAGCGCGTACACCGTTCCTCGCTGGGCGAGTGTCGGCGGATGGCGGGCGATGCTCGCGCGGTTTCGAGATCCCATGATCGTGCAGCAACTCGATACGGCGACAATGTCGATGCTGGCGCTCCGCGGTGGGGCCGACAAGATCTTCATTGTCGATGAACGCCCTGACCTGAATGGCAAGACGCTCGCCGGGGTCGCGGCGGAGTGGTCGCTCACTGCGCCACAGGCTGCGCGGCGCATCCTCGAGCGCGGCAATGCCTCGGTCATGAATCTCGATCTGTACGACATCGAGAACACGCGCCTGCTTGCCACGAAGGAATGGATAATGACGTGCACCGACGGCCGCGCCCCTCCACCGGGCGCGGGGAAGGTGCACCCTCGTCCGTACGGTGCCTTCACGCGGAAGCTGCGGCTGTTCGTGTATGATGAGGGCCTCATCAGCTTGCCGTTTGCGGTGCGTGGTATGACCTCGCTTGGGGCGGAGTTTCTCGGCATCCCCGATCGCGGTCTCATCAAGGAAGGGTTCGTTGCTGACATTGCCATCTTCGACGAATCCCGGTTGCAGGATCGGGCGACCTACGATAACCCACATCAGTACGCGGAGGGAGCAGTACACGTGATCGTGAATGGTCAGTTTGCGATCCGGGATGGCGACGTCACGGGCGTGTTGGCGGGTCGACCAATTCTGCGGGGTGGTTGATCTGCATCGAAACGAGTCACCCGACCCACCACAAGCCACTGCGACCTCCGTGATGTGGATCACGAGGCCATTCGTAACTCCAGCCGATTCAACGCTGTAAGTGCAGCCGCGCACCACACCAGGGCCGGGCGTGCCACTTGCCTTTGGGTACGGGCGACAACACACACGTACCCGGAGGATACGATGAAAACGAAGAAGCTTTCCCCCATCGTCGCGGCTCTGCTGCTCGCGGCTTGCAGTGACGGGACCAGTCCCGGCAGTACCGTGTCCCTCTCGCTGTCCACGCGCGATGCGTTTACCGCTGCGCCGGCTCAGGCTTTCGCCGTCGCGGCCGACACGCTCACCAAGGGGTCCAACACGCTCGTGATCGAGAGCGTCGAGATGGTGCTGCGCGAGATCGAACTCGAACGCGTTGACGTGCCCAGCTGCGACGTCGCCCCGGAGCCGGATGGCTGCGAGAAGTTCGAGACCGGTCCGGTGCTGTTCCAACTTCCGCTGAACGGTGCGACGCAGCAGGTGCTGACGATCGAGCCGGCACCTGGAACCTACGATCGCGTGGAGTTCGACATTCACAAGGTGAGTGGCGATCCAGAGGACGCGACTTTCCGCGCTGAGCATCCTGATCTCGTTGAAGTCAGCATTCGTGTACAGGGTTCCTTCGATGGCACGCCGTTCACGTTTACGACCGACCTAATGGACAAGCAGGAATACCAACTGGTCCCAGCGGTCGAGGTGATCGATGGTGCTTCGACCAACGTGACGCTCTACTTGGATATCGGAAGCTGGTTCGGCGACGGCGCAGGTGGGCTCGTCGACCCGACGTCGGCCAATAAGGGCGGTGCCAATGAGAACATGGTCAAAGACAACATCCGTGACTCGATCGACGCGTTCCAAGATATGGATCGTGACGGGCGCCCTGAGTGACTCACGAAGCACGTCCGAAACGGAGAACGGCGGCTCCACATGGAGCCGCCGTTTTCGTATGCGCCATCCTGCGCGAGTGGTACACGTGCGATGCCGGCCGAGATTGACGACAGGTGACCGGCGCGTCTCGGCGTTCCTCCTACGGTACGGGCGCTTCTTTCCGCGGCACCATCTCGTCTCGCATTGCCAGGTGATAGGCAGTTGCGGCGATCACCACCGCGGCCTGCTTGAGGTCGCCCAGCAGCATGTGGTCGAAGGTGTCGAGGTATGTGTGGTGAGTGCGGATCGAGTACTCGATCGGATCCTGCACGAAATTGAAGCCTGGAATTCCCGCTCGATCAAACGACAAGTGATCCGTACCACCCGTGTTCCGATGCCACACGGACACCACGCCGAGATCGTTGAACGGCCACAGCATCTGCTCGAACATCGGAATGGCTTCCTCGTTCATCTGGGAATAAACGCCCCTCACCTTGCCGGTCCCGTTGTCGAGGTTGAGGTACGCGGAGACCTTGTCGTGGAGCTCAGGGTGTTGTTCCACCCAGCTACGCGAGCCGAGCAGTCCCTGTTCCTCGCCGCTCCACAACGCGATGCGAATCGTGCGGCGTGGTTGGAGATCGAGCGATTTGAGGATACGCAAGGCCTCCATCATGACGACCGAACCCGCGGCGTTGTCCGTGGCCCCGCTGCCCATGTGCCACGAATCGAGGTGCGCCCCGATCATCACATACTCGTCGGCGAGATCGGAGCCCGGCAGGTCGGCCAGCGTGTTGTACGCGTTGAGGTCCTCATCGAAGAAGCGGTTCTGAACGTCGATCTCGAGCGTGACCTCCGCTCCGCGTTCGACGTTGCGATAGATCTGATTGTATTGCTCGGCGGAGATCATCAACTGCGGAGTCGGGTTCTCGTTCGCGGGATCGCGCCCTGGGCCCGTGCCTCCGCTTCGGAGTACGCCGAAGATGCGAGATGACGGCAGCAGCATCGCGGCGGCGCCTTCTTCCAGTGCGAAGCTCGAGAGCGCGCGACGCAACTCGCGCGCGCGTTGGAATTGTGCTCGCATCTGTGGGTCAAAGGCCTGGGCCTCCGGTGGTTCCCAGGGTTCGAGGAGGAGGTCCGTCGCGAACCTCCGGTTGCGGGGCTCGAACTCAGGTCCGATTTCCACGGGCTGTTGCGTCAGCACGAACTTCCCCCGCAGCGTTCCGCGATACCGTTCCAGGTCTTCCACGCTCTTGGCATCGATGATGACGGCAGCGCCGCGCACGGTTCCGTCGGTGCTACCGGTCCACGCGTTCGGTTGCGCGTGCAGAGGCTGGACGAATGGTGTGAGGATGCGTCCTTCGTACGAGACACGTTCCCAGCCACGTCCGAACTCACCCCAAGGCTCTATCGTGACGTTCTTCATTCCCCAGGCGCGGAACTGCTCCGCTGTCCACTCGTTGGCCTGTTTCATCCCTGGAGAGCCAGTGAGCCGCGGACCGATGACATCCGTCAGGTAGCGCGCCATCTCCGGAAGGTGCGAACGCTCGAATCCTTCTGCGCGAATCCGCTCGATGACCGTGAGATCGACCTTCTCCTGAGCGACCTGGGCGATCGCCGTAGGTGATGCGATGACGCAGGCAATCACCGTGCATGCAACCAACCGGGTAGCCGACATGGAACCTCCTGATCTGGGGTGACGCACTCCGGGCTGGGGCCCGATCGACGCAACTTGAATGAGAGCACTGCAACCATGAAGATTGTACCAGCCAAATCATGAAAATGTGTGTGGAGTCGGAGCATCTCGATGCTCCTCCGAGTAGGATTCTCGAAACTCAACGACGACTCAACGCGAGAACCGCGAATATGATGAAGACCATGCGAAGCCATTCCCGGGCAACCGTGTCCCTGTTCGTGATTGGGGTGCTCTTCCCCGTCGATGCCATGGCCCAGTCCATCTCCGTGGCACCGCCCGTCGCTGAGCTGCCGGGCATGGGCCGTGCAATCGAGATCGATGCCACGCGAGCGAGGCGCCAGGCCCTGACGGAGCGGACAGGTCAGGGCATCATCGCCATTCCGGCCGCGACCTCTCGCGACCTCGAAAGCGAGGTCCTCCAGGACAATGATTTCCGCCAGGACGATTATTTCTTCTATTTGACGGGCCTCGAATCGCCGGACGCCTGGTTGGTAATGGCTGTGCATCCTTCCGGTACGGTGGAACTGCATCTCTTTCTTCCAGAGCGGAATCCACAGATGGAACAGTGGACTGGGAGAAAGCTCGGCCCCGGACCCGACGCCATCCGTCTGACTGGGATCCCGAACGTGCACCCCCTGGACTCACTCGACCGAGCGCTGTTCGCGCTGCAACGGACGGTACCCGGTCCGCTGTTCACGCCACTCTACGCCGGTACGGCCGAGAACGAACGCATCGACCGGTGGCTGCAGGCAGGGGTCGGCGTCGACGTGCGCAGTGTCGTGCCGGTGTTGGACAGCATGCGGCTCGTGAAAGACGATGCCGAGATGGTGCGGCAGCGCCGTGCCATCGACATCACGGTGGAGGCGCAGCGAGCTGCGATGCAGGCCATCGAGCCGGGAATGTTCGAGTACCAAATCGAAGCAATCATCGAGTACACGTTCCGATCGATGGGCGCCGATCGGGTGGGCTTCCCGTCCATCATCGGAAGTGGTCCCAACAGTACCACGCTCCACTACGACACGAATCGACGCCAAACCCAACCCGGCGACCTCGTGGTCATGGATATCGGCGCGGAGTATGGCCAGTACTCGGCCGACGTGACACGCACCGTTCCCGTCGAGGGCCGCTTCACGGACCGCCAAAAGGCGATCTATCGCCTAGTGTTGGGGGCGCAGCAAGCGGCCATCGATGCCACGCGCCCGGGCATCACGATCGGGGAGTTGACGCGGATCGCCCGGGCGTACCTTGAGCGCAACAGTGGTGATCTCTGTGGCGCGTCAACCTGTAATCGATATTTCATTCACGGCCTGTCGCACTGGCTGGGTATGCGCGTACACGACGTCGGTGACTACTCGACGCCGCTGGCTGCAGGCATGGTCTTGACGATCGAACCGGGGATCTACATCGAGGCCGAGCAGCTCGGCATCCGCATCGAGGACGACATCCTCGTGACGGACAATGGCGCGGAGATCCTCTCGGCTGGCGCGCCGCGCTCGGTCGAGGAAATCGAAGCGCTCATGGCTGGAAGGCTGGTGCCGTAGGGAGCGGGGATAGCTGGGAGAAAAGGGGCAGTGGGGAGACTAGGGCCGGGGCCCACCTGAAAGGTGAGCCCCGGCGTTCCGCTTACGGACGCCACACCCAGCGGTCGTCCACTTCCGGGTGTTCCCACCAGAAGGGCGCGCGCTCGCGCGGGTGGTTGCCGACTTCGCTCATGGTGGTCGCGTCGAAGATGCGTCCGTTGATCATGACGTGGCTGATGTCATCTGAGCGATAGATATCGGTGAGCGGGTTTCCGTCGATCACGACAAGGTCCGCGAGCTTGCCAGCCTCGAGCGATCCGAGGTGGTCATCGAGCCCGAGGTATTGGGCGCCGTGCAGCGTGGCGGACCGCAGCGCTTCGTGGGGCGTCATTCCCCCCTGAACGAACATCCAGAGTTCCCAATGGGCGGCGAGTCCCTGCATCTGTCCGTGCGCGCCAATCTGGACCATCCCACCGGCATCGACGAGCTTCTTCGCCTGCTTGGCGACCTCGATGTAGAAGTAATCGTCTTCCGAGGTCATCTGTCGGCGCCGTGACCGCGGATCGATACTCTGTCGTGGGACGAACGTGAGGAGTCGGTCGTTTTCCCACACGTCGTCGTGCTGGTACCACCAGTACTCTCCTGAGAGGCCCCCGTAGCTCACGACCAGCGTCGGGGTATACCCGACACGCGTCTCGCGCCACACGCCCATGACATCCCCGTGCAGTGGAGCGATGGGGACGTTGTGCTCGATGCCGGTGTGACCGTCGAGGATCATCGTCATGTTGTGGTAGAACGTGGATCCTCCCTCCGGTACGACCAGCATTTCCAGCTCGCGAGCAGCCTGCAACACTTGCTGTCGTTGTTCGCGCCGTGGCTGATTGTAGCTCTTGACGGAGAAAGCGCCGACCGCCTTGAGACGACGGAGATGCGACCGCGCATCGTCGAGGCTATTGATGTTGGCGCGAAAGTCGCCGTCGGCCCCGTACAGGATCGTCCCCGTGGAGAACACCCGAGGGCCGACCACTGCTCCAGCACGCTGTCGTTCGGCTTGACCAAATACGAACCCCGTGTTGGCTGACGGGTCGTGATTAGTCGTGACGCCGAACGCCAAGTTGGCGTAGTACGCCCAATCCTGTTGCGGTGCCGGCCCGCTGAAGAAGTGCACGCCGTGGGCGTGCGCGTCGATAAGACCGGGAATGATGGTGGATCCGGTGACGTCGATGACGTGCGCGTCGCTTGGCACCGCTACACTCCCGGTCGTGCCCACGCTTTCGATCCGGTTTCGATTGACGACAATCGTTCCCTGCTCGATGACTTCATCGCCGTTCATGGTCACAAGGCGCGCGCCGACGAGTGCCACCCGTCCGGCGGGCACGTGGCTCTCTACCTCGAGCCCCACGCGCACGCCGACTGTGTCGGGATCGGGGAGATCGTCGTCCGCTCCAGGCACGAATGCAAATGCCTCGGTGAGGTCGCGCGCGAAGTACTCCGGACCAATAACCCAGTGCAGCTGGCGGCTGTCCCCCGACCAATGGAGGTCGGTGCCCGCATCGCGCGTCACTCGTCGCACCGGCACGGCCTTGGTGTCCTTGTTGAGGTCGAACGCCTGTCCAGTTTGGGGAAATGGTGCGATGTAGGCATTGAAAAGTTCGGTGAAGGCCACCCACTCGCCGTCTGGACTGGGGACCACTGCGTTGGCGTACTTCATGGTGAAGTGAGTGCGTTCGTCCGATCCATCCAGTTCGATGCTACGGTATTGCTTGTCGAGTCCGCCCCCGGTCTGGAAGTAGAGCCGTTCGCCGGTGTGATCAAACCGCGGGTCAGATCCGCGGTTGACCACGAGCTGTGGTTCGCCGCCCGAGACACTGACCACGTACAGCCCAGTCTCGAGGCCGTGCACGAACCCTAGTAGGACGTTCCCGCCAGAGCGCTGGTAGGTGATCATTGCGTCGTCAGGCGAGAATCGCGGAGTGCGATAGTATCCGGGCCGAGTCGTGATTCTGCTCGCCGCGCCACCGGACAGGGGTACCGTCCAGATGATGGACAACTCGTCGTCCGCCCAAGTGGTGTACGCGATCGTCGTGCCGTCCGGGCTGAACGAAGGTTCTTGTTCGAACCGCGCCTCGTCACTCGTAACGCGCTCCGGTTGTCCGCTCGGCAGTCGTTTCTTCCAAAGCTTTCCGACGGCTTCGAACACGAGCCACTGACCGGTGGGCGACGTCACCGCACCGCGGATCATCTTGGCCTCGAATCTCGCCGGTGCTGGGTCGGTGGCGAATCGCACCGCCTCGGTGACACGCTGTTCCACCTCGGCCTCGAACGGAATGGGCGAGGTCTCGCGCGTATCTGTCGCGATGCGCCAGATCCTGCCTTGCGCCCAGAACACGATCGAACGGGAATCCGGCGTCCACGCAAAGTTCGGATACGGGCCGAAGATGGCCCACGCTTCCTGCTGGTCGTGGCTCATGCCATCGAAGAGCGGACGCTGCGCACCGGTTTCGCGATCGTAGAGATAGAGTACGCTCTCGGTGCGCACCCGCCGCACGAAGGCAATGTGGCGACCGTCAGGCGAGACGCGCGGTCGCACGGAGCCACCGGCGCCCGTGATGAGATTGCGTAGCTCGCCTGTTTCGCGATCGAAGCGGCGGATCACGTAGATCTGACCGTTCGGGTCTTTGTTGTACTGGAAGGTCGACCCCCCGCTCATGTCCTCACTGAAGAACACGTAGCGCCCGTCCGGTGATACATCGGGTTCACCGGCGTCCTGTTGATCGTTCTTTCGCTTGGTGAGCTGGAGCCCGGCGCCCCCGCTCACGTGGAACATCCACATCTCTCCTGCTCCCAGAGAGCGCGTCGAGGTGAAATGTTTCCGCGCAATCAGGTACTGGCCGTCTGGCGTCCATGCGGCGTTGTTCAGGAGGCGGAAGTTCTCGTCGGAGACCTGACGTGGATCTTCACCATCTGCGTCCATCACCCAGATGTTGTCACCGCCACCACGGTCGCTGGTGAAGCTGATTTGCGTACCATCCGGGCTGAACCGTGGTTGAACGTCGTACGCCGGCCCATTCGTGATACGCCTCGCGGATCCGCCGGCGATGGGCATGATGTAGAGGTCGCCCATCAAGTCGAACACGATTTGCCGCCCATCGGGGCTCACGTCGAGATTCATCCACGTGCCCTCGCTTGTGGTGAATCGAACCGTTTCGGTGGGGCCGTGCTCGGCGGTCACGTCCCACTTCGTGCTGGTCGTGTCCTGCGCCACGAGTGTCGAGGGGGCGGGCACGAAGGCGACGAGTGCGAGGCCGATGACGACGCGTTTCGCGATGAGTTGATCAGACATCGGGTAGCTCCGCGAGGGGGTGAGGAACGATGAGGAGAAGCTACACGGGACGGCGCGAACGACAACGGCATGCGTGACACAGGGGGCCTCCCGTTCCATCTCAGTGCGCAATGAGCGAGATTATCGTCGGATCCACGACCTACGTATGAGAGCACGATCATGAGACATGCACTCTTTGCCACGCTACTGCTGCTGCTAATGGCCACTTCTGCGCTTGGCCAAGAGCAGCAGGATATCCGCCGCGGGGAATCCGTGTCGGGCACGCTCGCCTCCGATTCCGAACATCGGTACGTGATTGAGCTGAACGAAAATACGTTTGTATTCGGGGAGGTGAACCAGCTGACCGTCGATGTGGTCGTCAGGGTTCTCGACCCCGAGGGGGAGCAGGTGCGTCAGTTTGATTCGCCGGCGCGCGGTCCCGAAATCTTCTCCTTCGACACGGATGCGGCAGGCCAGTACGTCATCGAGGTCACGCCGTTCGAGGAGGCGGAGGGCGACTACGTGATCCGCGTCATACGCACGGAACGCGTCGCGACCAATCCCGAGAAACGTGTCGACCAGCTGTTGATGGGATTCACAGGTACTGACACGCCGGGCGCCGTGGTTGGGGTGGTGGAAGACGGGAGGCTGCGTTTCACGCGGGCCTACGGAATGGCCAATCTCTCACACGGGATCGAGTTCGATGTCGGGACGATTTCTAACATCGGATCCGTGACCAAACAATTCACGGCCATGGGGTTGCTGCTCCTCCAATCGCAGGGCAAGCTCTCATTAGAAGATGACATCCGGACCTATATCCCGGAGCTGCCGGACTTCGGTGCGACCATCACGCTGAAGAACCTGCTCAATCACACCGGTGGCTATCGTGAGATCTACAACTTGTTGCCGATGACCGGCCATGACGGCGAGGATTCCTTTTCCCGGGACAAGGTGATCGAGATCGTGCAGCGGCAGCCGGATCTGCAGGCGCAGCCGAACACAGAATTCAACTACAACAACACGGGATACATCCTGCTCGCGACTACCATCGAGCGGGTAACGGACATGACGTTCCCCGAATACATGAAGGCGAAGGTCTTTACTCCATTGGGCATGACGAACACGCGGGTCAAGGCGTTCCAGGGCGAAGTGATTCCGGGTAGTGCGCAGGGGTACGTGCAGGCGCAGCGTGGGGGGTATCGGTCAGTGCGTGATCTGGCCGCCTCCTACGGAGCCGGTGGCATCTACACGACCGTGGCAGACCTTGCCAAGTGGATGCTCAACTATCGTGACCACCGACTTGGTGGCGCCGAGGCCATCGAAGCGATTACCACGAATACCTTTCTCGGGAGCGGTGACTCGACGGGGTATGGACTCGGCCTGGGTCTTGGGACCTTCCGCGGCAGAGTGCGCTACGCGCACACCGGTGGAGATGTCGCCCACCGTGCGTACTTCGGGTACTACCCGGAGCTCGAGAGTGGCGTGATTGTCCTCAGCAACAACGGTTCGTTCAATCTTGGTGTCGGGACACAGATCGCGTTGGCGTTCTTCGAAGATGGTTTCGAGCCGGAAGAAGAAGCAGCAGACACGGCCTCCTCGGATACCGAAGGCATGTCTGAGGAGCGGATGGAAGCCATCGCCGGCGACTGGCGCATTGTTGCTCCCACGGCCAGTCTGGACATCGTGTACACCGTGGAGGATGGGGAACTCCATGCGCAAGCGACGAACCAGCCCAAGTTCAGATTGACGGCTACGTCGGATTCCACGGTACGCTTCGAAGGGGTGGAGGCGTCGGTGACGTTCCACTTCAAGGCCGACGCGACGGTCGACAGCGCGACCCATCACCAGGGCCCGTCCGTGCCGATGATCCGAATCGATAAGGTCGAGCTGGAAGTGGAGCAACTGGCCGAATTTGCCGGCCGGTATTACTCCGAGGAACTGGAGACGGCGATCGAGGTGGCGTTCGAAGGCGACTCCCTCGTGGCGTACAACCGCCGCATGGACCCGTTCACGCTTTCACATCGAGACGGACTGGAATTCTCGGGTGGTGGGTTTCCGTTCACCACGATCGAATTCGCGCGCTCCGGGAACGGCCGGATCACGGGCTTCATGGCGTCGAATGGTCGAACGAGGGACGTGTGGTTCAGAAGGCAGTAGGGCAGAGTCGTAGAGCGGTAAGGAGTAGCCTTGAGCCACAGACGCCGAGCCGCGACCTCACGAGAGGATCTAGGTCTCGCGCATCGTGACAGAGTTCCGCATCTTGTGGCCCATGTCGAACATATCATTCGCGTTACGCGCCTTCGGAGTTGGCGTAGGTATCGGCCTAAACGCCTGTGCCACCAGCCCACCATTTGTGATCACCCCACCACCCGGCTGGGAACTCGCGTGGTCGGATGAGTTCAACGATCGCGAACTCGACCAAGACAGTTGGACTCCGGTGGTCATGCCGGATCCATTCAACGAGGAGCTCCAGTACTACACGAATCGAGTCGACGAAGTAGTAGGCGCGAACGCGTGGCTCGAGAACGGCGCGCTGGTGATCGAGGCCCGTCGCGAAGACTACGAGCATCGGCAATACACGTCCGCGCGCCTTAATACGAAAGGCAAGCGCGAGTTTCGTTATGGACGCTTCGAAGCGCGGATCAAACAGCCGGGCGAAGTCGGGATGTGGCCTGCCTTCTGGCTGCTCGGCGGTAACATCGACGACGTCGGATGGCCACGCAACGGTGAGATCGACATCATGGAAGGGAAGGGCCGACTGCCCACGTGGACGTCCGGTGCGATCCATGGAGGGCCGGATCCCGCGAACAACCGCGTCACCGCCGCCGATTACACGTTGGACGCCGGGAGTTTTCACGACGAATGGCATGTGTTCGCGATCGAATGGTCACCAGAGGGCATTCACTGGTACGTGGACAATGTGTTGTTCCAGGCAATCGAGAAACCAGCCGGCGGAGACCCCGCCTATTGGCCGTTCGACAACGGACAATCGTTCTTCATCATCCTGAACCTTGCGGTGGGTGGGTGGTTCGACAATCCACATCGCCCGCCCGAGGGGCTGACGCCGCAACGGCTCTTCGTAGATTACGTGCGAGTGTATCGCAGGGCGGTTCGGCAGTAGGACCGCCTCAGGTCCCGATTGCCTCAATCTCCCCGTTGGTTACGCCTAAGCGAATCGTTCCGTTCCCACCTCCCAGCGTCCCCGTCACGGATGTCGACGTAACGGTCTGATTGTTGAGCGTGAGGTTGGTGATGGTGATTGGCCCGTTCACGATGGTGGCCTCAAAGCTCGCCGAGGTAGAGGTAGGGATGCTCAATACGATCTCGCCATTCGTTGTCCTGAGATCGATGGCGCCGCCGAGGTTCATGGTCGCCACCGCGGCGATTGCGCCGTTCGTGACGACAACGTCGAGGTCTCCAGTAACATCGGCGAGCGCGATCGCTCCATTGGTGTTGACCAGCTGGATGTCCCCGTCCATCTCGGCGACGGCCATTGCACCGTTCAAGTTCACGACGTCGATCAAAAAGCCAGAGGGGACCGAGATGTCGTAGTCCACCTCGTAGGTTCGACCACTGGGGCTCTGTAGGTGGATGGTCTCGACCACCAAGCTGCCAGCCAGCTCCGTGACGCGCACCTCAATGTCGTCGAGATGGTCCTGCGCATCACTGGCGCTTTCGGACCGGACCCGCCGGGTGCCGTCGACGATAATGCTGCCGGCCGGTGCGTCACCGGTGATGGACACGGCACCGTTGATTCCGGTCAGCTCGAGCGCCGTGCGATTGTCGACGCTGAACGTGTTGGCGAAATCCGCCTCAGCTTGGAAGTTCGTGTTCGAGACGTTGGTGATATTGTCGCCGCATGCCGCGACGACTGCGAACGCCGTCACCACCGCGGGCAAGGTGTGTCGCGGGCGCACTGCTCCTCCTAATCTGAGTACTTCCGAAGGCTCGATGAGGAGGCATGAATTGGACGTGAACTGTCCGTGAAACGTTCGCTCGGCAAGGAACGGCGAGAAACAAGTCGGGCGGCTCCAACTGGCGAGCCGCCCGACCTGCAATCCAGATATTCGAGCTAGCCGAGGTTGGGAATCCGCAGCACCTGTCCTGGATAGATCAGGTTCGGATCAGTCAGCATCGGCCTATTCGCTTCGAAGATCTCCGGGAATTTCATCGGATCGCCGTAGACCTCCTTGGCGATCTTCGAGAGCGAATCACCACTCTTGACCGTATACATCGTCGCCTCGGGCTCCGGTGCTTCGACGGTCATCTGATCGTCGACGCGCGCGACACCTTCGGTGTTGCCAGCGGCGAGGATGGCCTTCTCTCGCGCTTCCTGGGTTGGCGCCGCCCCACGCAGGGTGACGGTGCGGTCGTCGAAGTCTACCTTCAGACCATCGATCCCAAGATCGAGGTCATGCAGGAACTTGAGGATCCGATTGGCTTTGCGCTTCTCCATCGTCGCCTCGAGTTGCTGCGCTTCTTTGTCGTCCTCGTCCTTGCGACCCACGCCAGGCAGGAAATCCAAGACACCCATGTTGCTTCCTTTCGCTGCTGTGATTCGTGTGACCGATGCGTCGACGCGCTACTTGCCGCCGAACAACCCGCCCAAGATGTTCTTGCCGTGCTGCATAAGATCGTCGGCCACGTTGCCGTCGCCGTCCGCGTCCAACAGGCGCATGAACCCTCCGGCGCCCTTCTGTTCGAGACTCTGGCGCTCGCCTGACAACATGGTGGCCAGCCCGCCGGCATCCATACCTTGCTCGCGCTTCTGACGTCCCAGAGCGCCCATGACCATCGGCGCCAGCATCGTCATCATCGATGTGGCCTGCGACGGATTCAACCCACTGGCCTTGGCGACACCCGCCTCGACCGTATTCCGCCGGCCGCCAAGGACGTGACCGAGGATGCCGTTCCCGGCTTTCTCGTCGGGGTTGTTGATGGCGGAAAGCGCGTCGTTCAGCACGCTCCCGTCATGATCGCGCTCGAGCGCGCGGTCGAGCGCCTGCGCGCCGTCGTTGGACTGCGCGTTCTTTGCGAGTCCCGCAAGAATCGCTGGCAGTGCCGCGCCCATCGCGGCCTGCGTTGCCTGCGGATTGGCGCCAAGCTTCTGGCCCATCTGCTGCATCACACTGCCACCCAACTGCTGCGTCAATAAATCCATGATCCCTGACATGCCACGTCCTTTTGCAGGTGAAGAAATCGCTGCGGGCTTCCGCCCGGTGTCTCCGTAGTAAGCAACGCGCGTACCGTCGTCGCACGCCACTGTAAGCCGTTGTTCAGTAGAGAGATGCGCCGATTCGCGGCCCATCTTCCCGTCGCGCGCGTTCCAGCTTGGTACCACCACGTCCCGAGGTAGCACACCAAACCGGCACGGTCGCTACGCCTTGACTGCCACCACCGTGACGTTGTCCGAACCACCGTCCTCCAATGCCGCGTCTACCAGTTGTCGGCAGATCGTATCGGCCGACGTGCCCTGACCGGCGAGCTCTGCGATCCGTTCGTCCGGCACATGCTTGGTCAGCCCATCGGAACACAGCACCAGCGTGTCGCCGGCTGCAAGGTCGATGAGGCCAATCGAGGGCTTGATCGTCGACGCCCCCACCGCACTGGACAACACGTGCTCCAATCGTGACCCAGCGGCCTGTTCCTCGGTCATGATCCCTTCATCAACCATCAGCTCGGCCATCGTCTGATCCCGCGTGAGCTGACGGAACCGCTCTCCTCGCAGGTGATAGGCGCGGCTGTCACCCACATGGATGATATATGCTCGCGGCCACACGAGAGCTACCATTGTGAGCGTGGTGGCCGGTCCACCCTGCCCAGCGCCGTAGGCCTCGACAATCGCGGTATGCGCTTCGGCCACGGCCTCCTCCAGCTTGCCAAGGAAGTCGTGCTCGAGCTCGACGTTGTACGTGTAGAAGCATCCGACGGTGTGCTCGATATGTTCCACGAGCGTTCCGATGGCCGTCTCGCTGGCAATCTCCCCACCGGCGTGCCCGCCGACGCCATCCGCCACGACGAACAAATACGCGTCAGACCCACGTGTGAACGCTGTCTGTACGTCGGGCGCCAGACTCGTGCTCAAGACATCGATGGATTTGTCGAGCCTGGCTACCAGGTACTGATCTTCGTTGTTCTTCCGGGTCTTTCCAACGTCCGTCAACCCAGCGGCGTCGATCCGTACCGCCACGTCAGCCTCCCAGCATTTGGGCGGTCAGCCATTCGAACGCCTTGTCCACCGCTTCGCCCGTCTTCGCGCTCGTGTGGAAGGGATTCCAGCCACGGTCGGTGAGCGCGGCCAAGTCGTCGCTGCGGAGTTGCCAGTCATTTTGGAGATCGTGTTTGTTGAGTGCGACGGCCGACGGCACGGCTCCCACAACGGCATTTGCCAAGTCTTGGAGCTGGAAGATCTGGTCGAACGTTTCCCTTCGGGTACCGTCGATGACGAAGAGAATGCCAGAGGCTCCACGTATGTAGCTTGGCGAAACCTCCTGCTCCTCTGTCCGGCCCTCGATATCCCAGAGCATGAGATTAGCCTCCGTATCCCCGATCGCCACGGACTTGCGGTCGACCTTGACGCCGATCGTGGAGTGGTATTTCTCGGAGAACTGCGTATGCACGAACTGTCGCACGAGGCTGGTTTTGCCCGTTCCGGCAACTCCCACCATGCACACCTTCTTCTGCACGACGCCCATATGAAGCCGGTATTCTCCTCGCAGGTGAACCACGTGGTCAGGCGACTGAAACGGTGGAGCTTGCGCTCCACCGTCTCGTGTCGCCTCAAATCAACTGCGCGGTTACGCTGCCTGCAACTCGGACGTGCAGTTGGGGCAACGCGTCGCCTTGATGGCCACGGTCGAAAGACAGTGCGGACAATCTCTCTTGTCCGGTGGCGGTGGAGCGGCCTCTTCCTTCTTTTGCATCTTCATCAATGAGCGAATCATCATGAAGACGGCAAATGCGACGATGATGAAGCTGACTATGTTGTCAATGAAGACCCCGTAGTTCACGGTCACGGCACCAGCTTCCTGCGCGGCGGCCAGCGTCGCGTAGGGGCCGGCAGCGGTTCCTTCCTTCAACGTCAGAAACAGGTCGGAGAACGTCACGTTGCCGAGCAGCAATCCGATCGGCGGCATCAAGACGTCGGAGACCATCGATTTGACGATCGTCCCGAAGGCGCCACCAATGATGATGCCAACGGCCATGTCCACGACGTTGCCGCGCATGGCAAAATCTTTGAAGTCCTTGAGCATCTCTCGCTCCTAATTGGAATCGGTGTGTGGAAGTGATAGGTGGTGACACCCCGTAGTGCCACCACCCATTGGTGCCGTCTTAGTTGGAAATCCGACGCAATTCTACGCGTCGGTTCTCTGCACGGCCAGCACGAGTACCATTGTCGGCAATGGGTTGATCCGGACCATACCCGCGCGCCTCCATGCGGTTGGCAGCGACGCCTCGGGAGATCAGGTATTGCATGACCGACTCAGCACGTGCCTGGGACAATGCCACATTCCCGGTACGCGACCCTGTGTTATCGGTGTGTCCGCCGACTTCGACGCGAATGCCACTGTTGGCCACCAACGTCTGGGCCACGGTGTTCAACGTCTCACGTGCCTCCGCGGTGAGTTCGGCGCTGCTCGTGGCGAAGTTCACGCCCTCCAGCACGATCGTCGTTGCCTCTTCGGCGAAGAGCACCGGGCAACCGACCGGGTCAACGTCGGTATTCGGTGCAGTCGACGGGCACCGGTCGATCCCGTTTGCCACACCATCGTTGTCACTGTCTATCGGACAGCCGTCGGTGTTCACCTCGGCGCCGCGTGGAGTGCTGGGGCAACGATCCGCCGCATCCGCTACGCCGTCTCCGTCGTTGTCGCGCGCGCATCCGTTGGCATCGACCGCCGTTCCCTGGGGAGTGTTCGGGCAACGGTCGGCCGAGTCGGCCACGCCGTCACCATCTGCGTCCCGAGGACACCCGGTGGCGTCCACAGCCGTACCGGCGGGCGTGTTCGCGCAGCGGTCCATCGAGTCGCGGACGCCGTCGCGGTCCGTATCGAGCGCGCACCCGTTCGAATCGACCCGCTCGCCGCTCGGCGTGTCCGGACACCGGTCCCGCATGTTCGTGACTCCGTCACGATCATTGTCCAACGCGCATCCCGACATATCGACTTGCTCGTTCGCTGCCGTGTTCGGGCAGTCGTCCGCGCTGTCTGGGACGCCATCCATGTCGGTATCAGCGGGCGATCCACCGCCGAGCATGTAGCTGAGACCGAACTGCGCTCCAATGTTCCAGTCACTGCTGGCGCCTGTAATTTGAGAAGGCATGAAATCAGCCAACCCCTCGATCCGGAGCGACAGCGCGTCGGTCAGCCAATAGCGCAAACCGAGCAACGCGTTTGCCCCGTTGTCGGAAGCGTCCGCGTCCTTGCCGTACTCGTTGTGGACGAAGCCTGCACCGAGGAGCACCGCGGCCTTCTCGCTGATGGGCGCGTTGTATACCAGCCGTGCGTGCAGCGGAATGTACGAGATGCTCCCGGTGCCGCCGTCGGGCTTGGTCGGTGTATATGAGGCAGTGGCCTCGAGCTCCAGGTTCTTAAGAAAGAAGACTCCGACCCGACCACCAAAGCCGGGGCGATCGGAGAGCGTTAGGTCGCTATCGAAGAAGGTGTAGCGGCCGAAGATCCCAGCCTCAAAGGTCCCCTGGCTTTGGGCGTTCATGGGCTCAGCCAACGCGACGACCGCAACGGTCAGGGCGAGTGCCTTGCCGAATGTCTTCACCTGCATCTGCAACTCCTTGCACAATTGAAGTCCAGGACGAATCGGAGGCGTGGAAGGCAACGCACATGCCAATTCGTAAAGTGTTTTCACATATGGAGTTACGGTTTTGCCAGACGAGGCGTGTTTCGATTGGGCCGTTTCATTCCGGTACGATGCGCCCCGGATCGGCACGACCAAGTGCCTAGCGCAGGTTGTACTTCTTGAGCTTGCGGTAGAGCGTCGTGCGCCCAATGCCGAGGTCCCGCACGACACGCGTGAGGTTGCCACCGTGGCGCGCCATGGCCGCCGCGATGGCCTCGCGCTCAAGGGCCTCGAGCGTTTGTGTTTGGCCCGCTCCCGTCTCGGCGAGTGCCGGACGCGACTGGGCAGCGGAAGGCTCAACGCCGGCCGTGTCGGCTCTGGCCTCTCTGACGCGGGGCGGAAGGTGTTGAGGCTCGATTGGCGCGCCACCCGACTCGACCGATGCACGCTCGAGCGCGTTTTCCAACTCGCGGACGTTCCCTGGCCAGCGGTACCGGACGAGCGCATCCAGCGCCTCAGCCCCGAGTTCAACGGTCGGGACACCCAGCTTCTGGGCGGCCTGCATGAGGAAGTGTCTCGCCAGTGCAGGGATGTCGGTGGGTCGATCGCGCAGCGGCGGCACGTCCACCTCCATCACAGCGATGCGGAAGTAGAGATCCTCGCGGAATCGTCCTTCGCGCACCTCCAACGGCAGATCGCGGTGGGTGGCGGCCACCAGCCGGAAGTCGGACGTGATTTGCGACGAGCCGCCCACGCGCTGGAACGTGCGGTCCTGAAGGACCCGAAGCAGCTTGGCCTGGAGACTCTGGCTCAGCTCTCCAATCTCGTCGAGGAAGACCGTGCCACCGTTGGCGCGCTCGAACGCACCGATCCGACGGTTAGTTGCGCCGGTGAACGCGCCCTTCTCATGGCCAAACAATTCGGATTCCTGCAATGACTCAGGAATGGCGGCACAGTTCAGCGGCACGAGCAAGCCCTCGTGCCGTGAACTCTCCCTGTGGATGGCCTGAGCAACCAGCTCCTTGCCCGTCCCGCTCTCCCCTTGGATGAGCACTGTAATGTCGCTCAGCGCCAAACGGTCAAGTTGGCGAAACAGCGTCTTCATGCCGGGCGCGGACCCGATGATCCCGGCAAAGCCGCTCCCTTCGGCTTCCCGTTGCAGCTGCCGGATACGCACCTTCATCTGTGCGTGCTCGACGGCGTGCCCGACCGCGGTCACAAGCTTGGTGCGGTCAACCGGCTTGACGAAGTAGTCCCATGCACCGGCCTTCATGGCCTTGACCGCACTGTCGACGTCCGTATGGGCGGTGGCCACGAGGACGGGGAGCCACGGGTGGTGGGCCTGGACGCGCGTGAGGGTCTCCATCCCGTCCATACCCGGCATGCTCAAATCCAGGCAGATCGTATCGGGTACCGCCTCGGTGAGAGCCGTCAGACATGGCTCGCCGTCGTGGAACACGCGGACCTCGTGGCCCTCGTCCTCCAGCCAGCGCTGCTGCACCTCGCAAAGGAGGGCGTCGTCGTCGACGACGAACACCAGTCCGGTGGCTCCGGAGTCGCCACGGGATGGCGTCATGTCAATTTCACGAGGTCCCCGGGGTTCTTGTCACGTGAGCTCCGGTCACTGGGAAGGCGCCGGTGAAGGTAGTGGCTCGACGGACCGAGGTCCACTTCGAAACACGGCCTTCCCGTATGGTACGAATCGAGAGACCGGAATGGGACGGCCCCCTCGGTTTTCCTGCGGGTTCGGGGTGGCCCTGGAATTGCGTTGGCCCAACCCATGTCACGCAAGTCCGGTGATTCGAATCCCGAACGCGTTGTGTTCACATTCGATCGCACCATCGCCGACCTGGTTCCCCGGTTTCTCACTCGATGCGGTGATCGACTCTCGAGCATCGAGCGCCACCTGGAGGACGGCGACATGGACGCCATCGAGATGATTGGCCTCGAACTCGTGGGCGCAGGGAAGCCGTTCGGCTTTGCCCGCATCTCCACGGTGGGGCGCGAGATCGTAATCGGCGCCCAGGGGGACAATGCCGACGATGTTCGCCTCGCCGTCGCGAGTCTGCGTAACCATTTGGAGGCGTTGGCCGCCATTCACCCAGAAGAGCCCGCTCCGTAGCACGCCTTTTGCGTTAGGTCCCGTGGTGTATCTTTGGCGGGATACAACGTAAGCCGTTCTCACTAATAACGATGCGTGGCTGGTACGATGGCAAAGAAACAAGCAGGGCAACGGCGCCAGGCTGGGGGCAACTCGAACTCAACCATACCTGAGACTGGCGAGAATCTCGAGCAAGTTCGCGAGCTCCTCTTTGGCGGCAACCTGCGGCTCTTCGAGGCACGGATTACCGACCTCGAAAAGCGCATGCGCCGCGAACATGCGGAGCTCACCGACGCCACTGACGCGCGGTTTGAGAGCCTCGAGGAGCACGTGGCGAACGAACTGGCCGCGGTGGGCCAGCGGTTCGATACGAACAAGAAGGGGCAGTCCGACTCGCTCAAGGCTGTCGAGAAGGAGCTCAAGTCGGTGAGTCGAAAACTCGAGCAACGCTTGCTCAAGCTGCAAGAACAGGCCGACGAGATCATGGCGATCCTGCAGGAGCGCACGGACGACTTGCAGGCACGCAAGGCCGATTCCGCGGCCCTCGCCACGTTGTTCGAAGAGATGGCGGAGCGCATCGCCGACCTCGGGCCGGCAGGGGAACAATAGGACCGCCCAACACTTGACCAGCACCGGTAGACCGCCACTCGACGCCGTCGGGCCCGCCAGCGAGCCTCCGCCGATGCCAGCACGAGGCAGCGCCGACGAACTGGCTGAACTGCGTCGATTGCTCGTCGGGGCGGAACGCGCCGAGATTGACAAGATCAAGGCGCGGCTCGGAGAGATGGGGCTTACGGTCGACGCCCTGAGCGACCTGCTCCCTGCAGCGATCGAAGCACGCAACCGGCGCGACGATCGCCTCGGCCAGGCGCTGTCGCCAACGATCGAACACTCCCTGCGGGCATCAGTCCAGCGAAATCCACGGGCTCTCGTCGACGCCATCTTCCCGGTGATGGGGCCGGCCATCCGGAAGGCGATTACTGAGGCGATGAGCGGGCTCATCCAGAGCCTGAATACCGCCATCGAGCACAGCGTGTCGTGGCGGGGCCTCAAGTGGCGTATGGAGGCTCTCAGAGCGGGCGAGTCATTCGCGACCGTGGTGCTGCGTCACACATTGCTCTTCAAGGTCGACCAGGTCTTCCTCTTCCACCGCGAGACCGGACTGCTGCTTTGCGAAGCCATCGATCAGGAAGCGCTACAGCAAAACCCGGATCTTGTCTCGGCCATGGCCACGGCGCTCAAGGACTTTGCGCGAGACTCATTCAATACCGGTGAGGCGGAGGACCTCTCCGTCTTCAAGATCGGTGAGCAGGTCGTGTTGGTGGAGCAGGGGCCGCGTGGCACTCTCATGGCGCTGGTCCAGGGGCACGCACCCAATGAGGTGCGAACCGTGCTGCAGGCTGTTCTCGAGGGTATCCACAGCGACTTCATGGGCGAGCTCGAGACGTTCGACGGCGACGCGGCGCCGTTCGAATTAGCCAAGCCATCACTCGAGCGCGCCATGCAAATGCGCGTAGCCGATCAAGGCAAGCGTGGGATCTCACCGGTCCTGGGGATAGGGCTAGCAGTGCTCGTGGGAGCGATCGCCCTGTGGCTCTTCTTCTCGATTCGGACGGACCGGCGGTGGGATCGGTTCGTGGCCTCCGTGCACGCCGAACCGGGTGTGGTGGTTGTTGACGCGACTCGGGACGGCGGAACGTTTCTGGTTTCCGGCCTCCGGGACCCGAGCGCGGCCGATCTCTCGTCCCTCGTGGCAAGTTCAAACCTCCCGGCGGAAGAGATCGCATTCTCGTGGGAACCCTATGTGTCGTTGGATTCGACCATCGTCGCGCGCCGTGCCGAAGCAGCACTGGGGCGGGCGACCGTATCCTACCGAACGAGCGGTGACACCTTATACGCGGTTGGCGAGGCGTCGAACGCCTGGATCGAGCGGGCGCGCCGTATTGCGCCGTCGCTGCCCGGCGTCGCTACGCTCGATGTGGGTGCTCTCATCGATCTCGACCTCCGTGCTCTCCGCGCACTGGCGGATTCGATCGAGGATGAGCGCATCACGTTCGCCGTCGGCAGTGCCCAACTCGGTTTTGATCGACGACGGGTCGTGGCCGACGTGGGCACCCGGATCGACGCGATGGTGTCCCGAGCGGCCGAGCTGGATCACGTCGGCATCGTGGAGTTGATAGGCCGTGCCGATAGTGTTGGCGCCGAGAGCCAGAACCAGTTGTTGAGTGAAGCGCGGGCGATGGTTGTGCGTGATGCTTTGCGGGCGGAGGGTGTGCAGGGGGCCCTCGAGGCGACCGGGGTTGGCAGCACGAGCCCGCTGATGATCGCGGGAGGTGGACCGGCCCTCAATCGCAGCGTGTCCTTCCGCGTCCGTCTCGAACCCGCTGGTGACGAGTCGCGATGATCCAGCGAAAGCTGTGCATGCTCGGCGCCTTTGCCGTCGGCAAGACCAGCCTCGTTCAACAATTTGTGCACAGCATCTTCGCTGAGCGGTACCACACCACGGTCGGGGTCAAGGTCGACCGCAAGGACGTATCCGTCGATGGCCAGGACGTACGGTTGCTGTTATGGGATCTCGCCGGCGAGGACGACTTCAATCACCTTCCCGTATCATATCTGCGCGGCTCGGCAGGCCTCTTCTTCGTGGTCGATGGAACACGTCGCGAGACGGTCGAGTCCGTGACGCGCCTCCGTGACCTGGCGCTAGCCACGGTCGGGGACGTGCCAAGCTTGGTCGCGATCAACAAGGCGGACCTCACCGATGACTGGGAGCTGGATGGGGGTGTGAGAGATTCCCTGCAAGAAGCAGGGCTCCACGCCTTCGAAACCAGCGCTAGGACTCGGCAGGGCGTCGAGGCAGCATTCCACTGGCTTGCGCACCAGATGATCGAGCCTGCATGAGCAAATTGCCGGACCGAGTTGTCGCGCTTCTCAACGATCGTACGTACAGCGAGTATCGCCCGGCCTACCTTCTCCTCGACAATTCGGGGCTCGTGCACGACACAGGTGGGCTGACGGGAACCTATGGGCTCGGGACCCTCGGACGAGGCGACAACGCGATGGATCTCCTCCCTGTGCTCGAGTCGTTTCTCCCCGTGCGAAGCGATGGAGAGGTACTGCACGCCGTGACGACGCCGTCGGGTGTGGTTGTCGACCTGTGGGCCGCGAGCGAGCACGATCGGACGTGGGTGGTCCTGCTCGATGTATCGCATCAGGTGATGCAGCAAGCGCACTTCCAGCAACAAGCCAACGAAGCACGCCTGCTTGCGTATCGTGACGACGCCACGGCAACGGAGCTTCGCACGCTCCCGTCGGTCCTGGCGGCTCTCGGCGTTGTGGTGTTCGCCCGACGCCCCGATGGGTCGTTCGGGGTCGTTGGTGGCTCACCGGGGTGGGTCGCAGAACTCTGGCCGAGCGAAGCGACGTCATTTCGACCTCAGGAGCACTCGCCGTTTCTCGAGCACTTCCTCACGGAGGCTGACGAGTGTTGGCGCGGTGTGGGTGGTGGTCTGCGGCGTTCAGGGTTGTGGACGGAGGTGGACGGCACAGGCGTGGAACGCCACCTCACCGCGTGGGCGGTGCGGTCGGAGCAGCCGTTGCTGGTGATCAGCGACGCAACGCAATCGTATCGGGAGCAGTCGTCCGTCATGCAACAGGCACGCGAGCAGGCGCTCGTGCACAGCCGCCTCCTAAAGGAAATCGAAAAGAAGGACGTCTTGTTGCACAGCATCGTTCACGACCTGCGCAGCCCGATGATATCCGTCCACAGCACGCTGCAGCTTCTGGAAGCGGATGCGATTTCCGAACGATCACAGCAGTTGGTTGCAGCGAGCCGCAGCCAGCTCGAGCGACAAGACCATCTCATCAAATCCATCCTCGATGTGTTTGCCGCCGACGCACGCGGGCTGGAGCCGACGGCTCACCATGGACCGGTCGACTTGTTGGCGAGCGCCCGCGAAACCATCGAAACATTCAACCCGGCCTTCATGCTGAAACGTGCGGAGTTGGGACTGACGGTTGAGGGAGATGCGACTGCACCGTGGCTGGTGCCGGGTGACCGTATGCGGTTGGTGCGCGTCTACGCGAATCTGATCGAAAACGCCCTGCGGTATTCGCGCCGCGGTCAGATCGTACGTATCCGGCTGAGTGTCGACGGTGACGACTACCTCACTGAGGTCGAGGATCAGGGTCCGGGTGTGCCATCCGAGCTGGCGTCGCAGGTCTTCGATCGCTTTGCCCGCGCGGGTGGCCGAGCTGGCACGGCTGGGCTGGGTCTCCACTTCTGTCGCATCATGATTGAAGGGTGGGGTGGCACCATTGGCCAATACAATCGCGAGGACGGCGGATCGTGCTTCTGGTTCAAGCTCCCGCGCACAGAGGCGTCGGAAACGGAGACCTAGCACAGGGAGCCGAGGACACGGCTCGCGCATCCTCGGCCCACCTGCGTCGACTTCAACGACTTACGAGCTCACGGCCTTTCGAACGGGGCCGTGAAGACCAACCACATTGGTGCACCGGCATCTAGCAGGATGTCGATATCACGGGTCGCCGCCGCGATCCCAACGCCCGCAGCCGTCCCGACGGCGGCTCCAACCAACGTTCCAGTCTTGTTTCCACCGAGGATACGCCCGGCCACAGCGCCAACCGCGGTACCGGCGCCCACCTTGGCAGCATCCCCGACCGTGACTCCACGGCCCTTCATATGCGTCGCGATGCTGTCGACGCGAGCCGAGACCGGGTAGAGGTACCCTTCGATCTCCACGTCCGTGAATGTGAGAGCCATACGTCCTTCCCCACCTGGACTCTCGGCTGGCGCCACGTCACTGATCGTGCCGAAGAAGAGCGCGCCAGCAGGGATGATCTCGACGCCGCGGTCGTTCAGCACGGGCTGATCGACGAAGGCGGTAACCGTGTCGCCGACCTTGTTGTGTCTCGAGGTCAGCGTATCGGTGGCAAACAGCGTCGCGGCCGTTCCCGCCATCAGTGATGGTGGGGACGGTGGCGGGCGGCGCACTGGCTGGGCCGGCGCTTGCTGCTCCGGGGTGGGTGCCTCGCTACCGGCCATCGAATCAGGGCGCGGCGCGTCGTCGAGCATGGCCACGCTGTCGGTCGGCAGGAGGGTCAGGTCCCGCTGATCTGCGCTGTCGCTGTCCTGGCCACAGGCTGTCACGGCAAAGGCAACGACCGCGGCCAAGGTGAATGTCTTCCGTATCATGGCGAAGCTCCTGCTGTGAGCGTGCGAGTGCATTATGACTTCCGCATCGAGTCGGTCCAACGCTGAAGCTGTTTGGCCGCCAGGTCGCGACCGCCAATCCCAAAGGCGATCGCTGCAGCCACCGCGATGGCACCGAGCGTGAGTCCAAAAGCCAACGTGATGATCTCATCAGCAACCCCAAGTTCCCGCAGTGCCATGGCCCCGGAGAGCACGAGAATCGCTGCACGGGCGATGATGGCGAGCATACCGGCCTGTGGGTTGCCCCCGGCCTCGATGGCGTCACCGGCGAGATTGGCCAGGTACATCCCGGCGCCAAAGATGATCAGGCCTACCAGGAGGTGGCCGCCAAACTCGATCAGCTGCGCGAAGATCTCTGACAAAGTCGCAAATCCGAGCATGCCGAAGGCTTCGACGATCGCGAACAGAAGGATCGCCGCCATCAGGACATAGCCGACGATGCTCGACGGGTCACGCTCTTCAGGAGCTGACGACACGTTGAGGCCTAGCTTCCCGATGAGATTGTTGAAGCCCACTCCGCGTAACAAGCCCGACACGAGGCCGGACACGACCTTCGCGACCACAAACGCCACGACGACGATCAGAGCTGCTCCAAAGAGTGCCGGGAGCGCCGCCAGCATGGTGTCGAGCATGTTGGAAGCGGGTTGCGTGATGGCGTCCATGCCGAGGGCGTTGAGCGCCGAGACCAACACCGGGATGAGAATGAGTACGTAGGCGACCAGCGCGATCAGGCTCGAGAGCCGCTGCTCACCGAGTGCCTTGTCGATGCCGACGTTCTCGCTCAGCCGATCCGCCCCGGCAGCCGCCAACAAGCTGGCCAGAATGCGCTGCACGACGCGGGCGACGAACCAGCCGACGAGCAGGATCGCAGCGGCGCTCACGATGTTCGGGATGTACTGCAGGACCTTGTCGACCATGCCCTGGACGGGCTGCAGGATCCCGGTCAGGCCCAGGGCCCCGAGGATGGCTGGGAGGAAGAGCAAAAAGACCAACCAGTACACCGCTTCTCCAAGCGACTTGCTGAGTGCGACCGGCGGCTTCCCTTCCGTTCCTGCCGTTTCACCCACCTTGTCATCTAACTTGGCCTGCGAAAGCAGTTTCGTCGTGATCATCCGCAGCGCTGAGGCAATCACCCAAGCGACGACGATCAGCACGATGCCGCCCAACACCTGCGGCGCGAACTCGAACACCCGATTGAGCAACGCGTTGATGGGTTCGGTCAGTACGGTCAGACCCAGTGTCTGGAGGAAGGCGACCAGGACGAACAGCATCAACGTGTAGAAGACGATCTTGCCAAAGACGTCCTCGACCGCGAACGACGGTTCACCGTCGTCACCCGTGAGCCACGCCGCGAGTCGGTCATCGAGCGTTGTGCGCTTGAGAGCAGCGCGAACGATGCGCGCGATGATCCACGCCACGACGGTACCGGCGACAAGGATCCCCACAGCGCCCAGCATGTTCGGAAGGTAGACCTGCACGGACTCCCAGAGTTGTGTTAATGTCTCCATGACCGACGTCCTTTACGAAAACGGGTTGTGGATAGCATCGACAGAAGGCAAGCGGTATGCCGATGAAAGGGTGCTTGAGGTAAGGCCAGCGACGGTAAGGATTTGGGGCGTATCAGTGGCAGTGGCGTGGATGACGGCGTGATTCGAACCGGCAAACCACATCGACACCATCGTTCCAGATCGGTGCGAGGGCACGCGACGCAACAGGCGGCCGCACTGAGCGATCCGCTTTGCGTACAAGCACTTAGTTCGCCCGAGTGCCATGGCACGGTCCTTCCGATACCAGCGCCCGAGGTCCCCAGTAGACGCCGTGGCTCGCGCGGCAAAACCGAACTTATCATTCAAGAAAGGGAACACCGATGGGTTACAAGATTCAGGAAATCGAGGGTATCGGACCGTCGTACGCGACCAAGTTGGCGGAAGCCAGCGTCCGCACTACGACCGACGTGCTGAAGAAGTGCTGCGACGCGAAAGGGCGGGCGGAAGTCAGCCAGAGGACTGGCATCAGTGAAGGCCAACTGCTGAAGTGGGCCAACATGGCCGACCTGATGCGTATCAAAGGTGTCGGCTCGGAATACTCGGAGTTGCTGGAAGCCGCCGGTGTGGATACCGTCAAAGAACTCAGAATGCGTAATCCAGAAAACCTCGCGCAGAAGATGCGTGAAGTTAATCAGGTCAAGCGCCTGTCGCGGGCGACGCCCGGCGTCAAGAGCGTCGAGAAGTGGGTCGCGCAGGCGAGCAGGATGAATCCCGTCATCACTCACTAACGGAGACGATCATGGCAGTCGCCAAAGTCACGGAAATCACTGCGGGCTCGAAGAAGAGCTTCGAGGACGCGGTGCGACAGGGAATCAGGCGCGCGTCCAAGACGCTCGACGACATCCAGGGAGCCTGGGTGCAGGAAATGACAGTCGCTGTCGAGGATGGCAAGATTTCGGAATACCGTGTGAACATGAAGGTGACGTTCGTCTTGCTTGACTGACCCTTCGGACTTCACCGTGAAAACAAGACGGCCGGGACATCCCGGCCGTCTTGCGTTACTCGAAAGCCGCGGTCGCGACCCCGTCGGAATCGATCCACCACGGGAGCCACACGAAACGGACCGCGTTAATGGTGATGTCGGTCTTCCGCGGGCGAATGACCTGTTCGGCGATCTCCAGCGACTCGATATCGCCGATGTCTGCCAGGTCCGCGGTCTCGTCGGCGAACTCCGCCTCGAGGTCGGCCAGCTTCTGTTGCTGCGCTTCGAGGTCCCGCTTCGCTCTCGCGATGTCTTCCTTCTCCCGGGCAGCCCTCCCGACGCCACGCATCGTGGTCGTTGCCCGTCCGACGGTGCCGACACTGGCGACCTTCCGGCCGAACAATGCGCCCAGGACCGTCGCTCCCATCGAGATGGCGGTCTGTGCGGTCTGCTGACGCAACTGGCCCTGCTCCCGCCCCAGGCGTTCCTCGGCTTTGCGGATGCGCTCTTGAAGACGGGCCAGTTTGGGGCCGTACCGCTTACGCAGTTTCTCCATCTTGACGTCGCGGCGTTCACGGGCGGCCTCGCGCACGCGAACCCGGAACGCCTCAGGGGTCTCATTCACCTCGGACGTGAGCTTCAACGCCTTGACCTTCTGGAGCGTGATCGCGGCGTCGCGATAGAGATGTGTCTTGAATGCCTTGCTCCAGGTCGCGTACCGTTTCGCGTTTGTCACGCCTGACGGGGTAGCGCCGAATTCGGCATCCTCTTCGGGCGAATCGGTGAGCCCGACCGCATCGGACGGTTTCCGCTCACCCCCTTTCCAGATGTCGGCCGGCAGCTTCTTGGGCAGGTTAACCACATATGTCACCGTCTCCCACAGATCGATGCCGGCTCGCGCGTTCGCGAAATGGAGGTCTGCGTTCCCCAAGAGCGCCGGACGGTATAACAACCGCGCATTTGGGTCGGGAGAGTCCGAGATCGTCGCGGCGATACCTTCGTCGGCTTCAGGCGGGAGCACGGGTCGCTCCGCGGCCTCCTGCCTCCGCGCAGCGGCTTTCTTCCGAGGCTTGGTTGGAGCTCCCGCCGCTGGAGCTTCCGAGGGTTCCTTGCGCGGCGCCATCAAGGTCTCGATCTGGCTGCTCGTGAGCGGACCGCGCAGGTACGACATGGCCCACCGTGTGTGAAACAGGACCGGCGCATCGTCGTGCACGTTGTTCATGAGAAACACTCGGCTGTCCAAGCCCGCGAGGATGCGTTCCATCACCTGGCGATCGAAGGTCGATCCGGCCTGCGCCGATGCTCCCTCGAGGCCTTCGAGCACTCGAAGCTTGTCGCGCTCCGTCTGTAGACGCCCCAGAAACCATGTTCCCGCGTTGGAGAGACCCTTGTAGTCGAGGTCCACGGGGTTTTGGGTGGCCAGCACAACGCCTACACCGTAGGCCCTGGCCTGCTTGAGCAACGTGAGCATAGGCGTCTTGGATGGCGGATTGGCTGTCGGTGGGAAATACCCGAACACCTCGTCCATGTAGAGCAGGGCCCGGAGACTTGGCGTGCCGGACTGCGTCCGCATCCATGTGACGAGCTCGTTGAGCAAGAGCGTCACGAAGAACATGCGCTCGGCGTCCGAGAGATGGGCAATCGAGAGGATGGCGATCCGGGGCCGCCCATCCGGAGCCCACATGAGCCGGGGAATCTCGAGCGGCTCGCCCTCCATCCACGCTGCGAATCCCGGCGAAGCAATGAGGCTGTTGAGGCGCATGGCCAACTCGAAGCGGTCCGTGCTCGGGAAGAACGTATCGACATCCATCACCCCCACCTTCTCGATGGGCGGCGACTGCACCTGGGCGATAAGGTCGGGGATGTCCATGTCGCGTCCCTCCAGCCAGGCATTCTGCAGGAGGGTCGAGAGGAGGATGTGCTCGCGACTCTGAATGGGATCGGCCTCGATACCGACCAGTGCGAGCAGTCCGGCGGCGGAGGCCGAGATCCGCTCACGAAAGGCGTCAGCGTCGTTCCGAACGTCTTCGGGAGGCGCGGCGAACGATCCCAGCACTGTCAGGGGGAGCCCAGCGGTACTGCCGGGCGTGTAGATCGCGATGTCCGCCGCCTCACGCAGGCGTCGGATCCGCGACGGCTTCTGCCCCCAGTCAGCGAGGCCCTCCTTCCACTTCTTGGCCGTGGCCGCCGCGTATTCGTCCGGCTCCATCCCTTTACGTCCCGCCTCCGCACTGTCGACCCACGGTCGAAAGTCATCCGCCGAGAGGGTGGGGAACGTGAGCATCATGTTGCCAAGGTCACCCTTGGGGTCGATCGCGATCGTCGGTATGCCGTCAATGGCCGCTTCTTCCAGCAGCGAGATGCACAACCCGGTCTTGCCGCTTCCGGTCATGCCCACGCAGACCGCGTGCGTCGTCAGGTCCTTGGCGTCGTACAGCAGCAGGTTGGGGGTTATCTCGCCTTCGTCCAGGTCGTATTCGCGGCCGAGGTAAAAGGCTCCGAGCTTCTCAAAGGCCGTGGGGTCCGGGGTTTTGCTCTTGCGTGCCATACGTTCCGTTGCTCCGAAGACTCGTGTCGAAGGACGGAAGGATTATGCGTCGGTGTGCGGCAGTTCGCGAGACCCGGTCGGGAAACCGGTGAGCGTGCGGCTCAACGCCCTATGGCTCGGATGCCGCCGTTTGTGACCCGGAGGGTGATCGTGCCGTTCCCCGCGCCGAGGCGTCCATTGACCTCGTTGGCTGTTATCGTCTGCTCGTCGAGTTGAAGGTTGTCGAGCTCGATGGTGCCGTTCACGATCGCGGCCGCGAAGACAGCAGACGTGTTGGTGGGAATCGCAAGCGAAACCTCACCGTTTACACTAGCCAAGTTGATGGTGCCACCAGAGGGGACGGTGGCATCGGCCTCGATGGCACCATTGGCCACGGCGATGTCGAGATCACCATTGGTCAGGGCGTCAACGGCACCGTTTGTGTTGTCGATGACGACCGCCGATTGGATGCGAGCCACGCTCACGGTCCCGTTCGCTTGGGTGATATCGACACCAAAGCTCGGTGGAACGAAGATCGTGTAGTCGACTTCGTACGCACGCCCGTTGGGCTCCCGGCGGTGCGTGGTGGTAACGGCGACCACGGCCCCTATCTCCTCGATGGTCACTTCGATGTCGGCCAGTCGCTCTCGAGCGTCGGCGATGCTCTCCGAGCGGACCCGTCTTGTGCCCACGATTTGAACCAGGCCATCAGGGGCGTCCCCGGCCGCGACGACGCTTCCATTGATGCCCACGAGCCTGAGCTCGGTACTGGTGGTAATCGTCAGGGTGTCGGTGAAACTCGCGGTCGCCTGTTCACTGGTGTCGCGTACGTCGATGGTGTCGCACGCCGCCACACTCAGCGCTATGGCACACATCAGGGACGTCTTTACGTACACCGGAACCGCCCAGGGTGGGCTTGTCGACGCATGATGGCTGTCCTTGGATGAAGACGATGTGAACACCCCTTGAAAACTAACCCGATCCTTTCGACGAAGAGTAACCCGATCTTTTCCATTAGGGGTAACGGGGCTAGGATTATGGGCCAACTACGGAGCCCATCTCGGAGGTGTAACGATGAAGACACGCGGAATGGTGGTGACGCTGTTGCTGGCTGGGACAGCAACCGCCTTGTTCGGTCATGATCTGTTCATGAAACTGGACACGTATTTCCTCACGGCCGACAGCCAGGTCACGATCCCGGTGCATAACGGGACCTTCATGCAAAGCGAGAATTCCATCACGACCAATCGGTTGCTCGATATCAGCGTCGTAGGTCATGGGAAGCGCATGACGATCGGCACGGACCATTGGCTGGCCGGCGAGAACAACTACACCTCGTATCTCACGATTCCCACCGGGGCGCCCGGCACCTACGTCGTGGGTGCGTCGACCAAGCACCGGGATTTCGAGCTGGCAGCCGCCGACTTCAATGCCTATCTGGAGCACGACGGTATTCCAGACGTGCTGGACGCCAGACGCCGCGATGGCGAGCTCGATCGCGACGTGTGGGAACGGTACGGCAAGCACATCAAGACGATCATCCAGGTCGGCGAGTTGAGGACGAATGACTTCTCGACCCCCCTCGGCTATCCGGCGGAGATCGTCCCGCTCGTCAATCCCTATTCGCTTTGGGTCGGCGACGAGATCACCGTCCAATGCCTCGTGGACGGGCAACCAGTCGCGAACCAGCTCGTGATCGCAGGTGGACACGGGGAAAACGGGGCGATGGACGAAACGAGTAACCGGACCGATGCCTACGGAAAGGTGACATTCACCCTGCGTGAAGCGGGCCGCTGGTACGTGAAGTTCATCAACATGGTGGAAGTGGACGGTGACCCCGAGCTCGACTACGAATCCAAGTGGGCGACCGTGAGCTTCGAAATTCGCAGTCAGCCGTGAGCAGGGAGTGGGCGGTGCGCGGGCCAGCGCACCGCTCACCGCCTGCTGCTCACTGCCTTGCCCCCTAGTCCGCAGCTGTCCCGCCGTCCATCTTCCTGCCCCATGAACACGCGCTTCTCGATTGCCCTGGCGTTTGCCGCTGCCGCGGTGATGCCTCCCCTCGCGGGCGCACAGGGCGTCTACCCACGCGCCCGTCACGGCGGGAACTACATGCACAACTACTACTTCCCTCCGGGGCCGAGCTCCACGCCGTGGGCGCCCGCGTGGTCGCCGGACGGGCAGTGGATTGCCATCTCGATGAGCGGCTCGATCTGGCTGGTGAACCCGTCGGACGGCTCGGCGCGGGAGATTACGGCGGACGACCGGTATCACTCTCTGCCAAATTGGTCGCCCGACGGCGAGTGGATTGCCTACACCGCTGACGCATCCAACCGCACGATCGATCTCGCTACTGTCAATGTGCGTACGGGGGTGACCCACACCTTGACGGACGACGAATTCGTCTATCTCGATCCAGTGTTCTCGCCCGACGGCACGCGACTCGCGTACGTGTCCACGCACCCAAGCGGGTACTTCAATGTCTACGTCCGTCCCATTCGCGACGGTCAATGGGCGGGAGACCCGATTGCGATTACCCGCGACCAAGACTTCGGACGCAACCGACTCTACTTCGGGCCCTGGGACATGCACCTTACACCTGCGTGGCTTCCGAATGGGAACGAGCTGCTGCTGGTCTCGAATCGGGGGCAGCCGCTTGGGTCGGGTGACGTGTTGCGCGCGCCAGTACGGGAGCAGGGTATCGACGATGCAGTTACCGTGCTCCACGAGCAAACGCTCTATCGGACTCGGCCGGACGTGTCGGTCGACGGCAAGCGGTTCGTGTACAGCTCTACCGCCGGTGCCGCCGACCAGTTCAACAACCTGTACGTGCAACCAACGGCCGGTGGGGAGCCGTACAAGCTGACTTTTTTCGAGCACGACGCGTTCCACCCGCGATGGTCGGCCGACGGGAACTGGATTGCCTATGTGTCGAACGAAGGTGGGTTACCGCAGTTGGAAGTGATCGAAACGTATGGCGGACGACGCGAGTCGATCGCAATCACGTCGCGCGAATGGAAGCGTCCGACGGGGCGAATCGCCGTGTTGGTGCGCGATGCCGAGAATGGAATGGCCACTGCCGCCCGAATCCACTTGACCGCATCGGATGGGCGCTTCTACGCGCCAAGCGATGCATACGCCCGTGTGGGTACGGTGGGCGATCACGTATTTCATACCACGGGTCGGTTCGTGGTCGAGCTGCCCACCGGGGAAGCGCAAATGGTGGTCGTCAAGGGATTTGAGTTCCTGCCGGAGACGCTGACTGTACACGTGGACCCGGGAATCCTGCGTGCTCACATTGTGCGGCTCGAGCGACTCGCGGATATGTCGGACGCCGGCTGGTACAGCGGCTCCACGCACGTCCACATGAACTACGGCGGCAACCTTCACAACACGCTTGAGAACCTCATGATGATGTCGGATGCGGAAGATCAGGATATTGTCAACGAGCAAGTCGCCAACAAGGACAATCGCATTCTGGACCACCAGTTCTTTGTGCCGGGCGGCGGCGCGCACCCCGTCTCCCAACCAGACCGACTGCTCGTGGTGGGACAGGAATACCGTCCCCCATTTTATGGACACGTGTTCATGCTGGGCCTGCGTGACCACCTCATCTCACCCTACGTCACAGGGTACGAGGGAACGGGCATCGAGAGCCTGTATCCCAGCAACACTGACATGTTGCGGAAGGCCAAGGCACAAGGTGCGACCACGGGTTACGTGCATCCGTATTTCGGAAACGCCGATCCGCTCGACAGCAACCTTGGCGGTGCGAAGGGGTTCATGATCGACGCGGTGTTTGGTGCGACCGACGCCCTCGAGTGGTCGGGTTCGAACCGGGCGAGCTTCTTTCCTTTGTATGCGGCGTGGAACAACGATCTCCGGGTGACCGGAACGGGAGGCGAAGATTCCATCAGTAACCTCCATCGCAGCAAACTCGTGGGATCCGTGCGGACCTACGTCTGCACTCCCGATGGCAGACTGACGACGGACGGATGGTACGCTGGGCTACGGGCTGGCCGCGCCTTCATGTCGAGTGGGCCGCTCGTGAACATGCGCGTGAACGGAGAGATCTCGGGTGGGGAAGTACGGTTGTCGCGAGACGGTGGAATAGTCGAGGTCACGGTCGTTATCCAATCCATCGCGCCGCTGGCCAAGGCCGAGCTTGTGTTCAACGGTTCAGTGATCGACGAGATCGTTCCGACTGGAGACCGTAAACGCATCGACTACCGAGCGATGGTCACCGTCAATGGAAGTGGTTGGATCCATGTCCGCGTCGAAGGTGACGCCACGGAGCGATTCCCGTTTGACGTGTCGTACGCACAGGCGTTTGCCAACCCCGTCTGGGTCTTTGCCGGCAATCAACCGATCCGCAGTCGCGAGGCGGCCGACTACGGCCTTCGCTGGATTGACAGGCTCGAGTCGCTGGCGCGCGACTGGCCGGGTTGGCGCGCACAGGCGGAGATCGATCATGTCCTGACCCAATTTGACCAGGCACGCGACGCGTACCGCCGCCTGCGCGCCGAAGCGCCGACGTCGACTCCGACTGCCGCGGTGACGGATCGCACCACGACGACGCCCATCGAGATGGAGCAAGCATGCTACGAATAGGCTTCCTGACTCTCGCTCTGACGGCGGTCGGCTTCGACGCCGTGGCCCAGCGCATTCCCGATCCCGCGGAGCACTTTGGCTTTTCCATTGGCGAACACCGCAAGCTCGCGGACTGGAGCCAGCTGACCGAATGGTACGAGATCCTTGCCAACGGCAGCGGCCGCGTCACGGTCGATACGCTCGGCCCGACCACACTCGGCGCGCCGTTCGTGATGCTCACCGTCACGAGCGAGGCCAACCACCGACGATTGGACGAACTGCGAGACATCCAGTTGCGATTGGCCGACCCCCGCCGCATTGGCGACGCAGGTGAGTTGGAACGCCTGCTCGATGCCGGTAAGACAGTCGTACTCATCACGCATGGAATTCACGCGACGGAGGTGGGAGGCGGACAGACGGCCGCCCGGATGCTGCATCGATTGGCGACGTCCGATGAGCCCAAGGTCCGAGAAATCCTCGACAACGTAATTCTGCTCGACATCCCGTCGCTGAACCCTGATGGACTTGAAATGATCGTACAGTGGTATCGGCAGTGGGTGGGCACTGAGTACGAAGCGGCCCCGCTACCACAGCTCTACCACTACTATGTCGGGCACGACAACAACCGTGATTGGTACGCCTTTACGCAGATCGAGACGGAGCTGACCGTCACGAAAGCCCACAATGCTTGGCACCCGCAGATCGTGCACGATATCCATCAGATGGGCAGTTCCGTCAATCGGATCTTCTTTCCGCCCTTCATTGATCCCTGGGAGCCGAATATCGATCCACTGCTGACATCGGCTGTCAACCAATTGGGTGCCTACATGGCGGCTGAAGTCTTGGCCTCCGGCTTTCCTGGCGTTGGTGTGCACGGGATCTACGATGCGTTTACTCCTGCCCGTGCCTACCAGCACTATCATGGCGGCGCTCGAATTCTCAGCGAGACGGCATCAGCAAGGTTGGCGACGCCCATCACGTTGAGCTTCGAAGACCTGGGCGGCAGGCGCGGCATCGATGCGCAGCGCCGCACATGGAATTTCCCGCTGCTTTGGGAAGGTGGCGAGTGGGGCCTCCCCGACATTGTGAACTACATGGAAGCGGGCGCGATGGCCCTCCTAACCAATGCAGCCCGCAACCGCCGTTACTGGCTCGAGAACTTCTATCAGATCAACAAGAACGCGGTTGACCGCTGGCCGAGCTGGCCGCAAGCCTGGGTGCTACCCGACGATCCCGACCACGTTGGATTGCACGCGGTGCTCCGCATTCTGACGATCGGCGACGTCGAGGTACACCGAGCGCTCGCGGATTTCTCCGCGGACGGCAGGCAAGTGCGTCGTGGGGATTATGTCGTCCCGCTGAACCAACCGTACGCCTCGTTCGCCAACACCATGCTTGAGCGGCAGGAATATCCCGATCTTCGCCAATACCCGGGCGGGCCGCCGCTCGCACCGTACGATGTCGTGGCGCACACGCTCCCACTGTTGATGAACGTCGAGGCGTTCGCAATCAAGTACGGCTTCAATGCGGCGCTGTCGGCTCCGATCCCGACACATGATGTTCGGTACGAGACTCCTAGGGGTGTGGCACAGTCACGTGTCGCCGTGTACAAGTCGTGGAATGAACCGATGCCTGAAGGATGGACGCGGTGGGTCCTGGACGAGCACGGGATCGTGTATGACACGCTGCACGACGCCGATATCCAGGAAGGCGCACTGGCAGGATTCGATGTCTTGCTGTTCGAGGACCAGTCCCGAAACGCGATTGTGCGAGGATATTCCGAAACGCGGCTGCCCGCACCATACGCCGGCGGGTTGGGTGAGGTCGGCGTCGAGGCGGTCAAGGATTTCGTGGATGGTGGTGGAAGGGTGATCACGGTGGGCCGTGCCACGGACTTCGCCATTAGCGCCTTCGACCTTGCGGCTGCTAACCGCGTGGAGGGGCTCGAGTCGTCGGATTTCTACATTCCTGGATCCATCCTTACGGTGACGTACGATCCGAACCACCCCATTGCCGCTACCATGCCCATCGAAGGTGCAGCGTGGTATTGGGGCAGCAGTCGAGCCTTCTCCGTCTCCGATGGGTCGATCGACGTCGTCGCACGGTACGGGACTGGGAACCCGCTCTTGTCGGGATGGGCGCTGGGGAGCGAGTGGATCTCCGGTCAACCAGCGATCCTCGAGGCGACCGTTGGGCGAGGCTCCGTCGTCTTGTTCGGCTTCCCGCCAAACTACCGTGGGCAGACCATTGCGACATGGCCACTCTTGTTCAATGCGATGATGTATCAGAAGAGGTGACGCAGAATACTGGCGCCGCGGGCCGCTGGGATTAGCTTAGTTTGATGCCGTCCTACGACCGTCGCGAATTCCTCAAACAAACTGCCACGCTCACTGGTCGCGCCGTTGCCGGATTTGCGGCGCTGAACGGGATCGCATGCGCGTCGCCCGGTGGAATCACCGGCGACCTGCGACCGGTCGCCAACGCCGGTGACGGTGGCTACGGGAAACTTCGGTCGGCAGGCCCCGAACTGGAAATCCCCGCCGGCTTCTCCTACCGCATGTTCGGGATGGAAGGCTCGGCCACATCCGATGGCTATGTCACGCCGGGCCGACATGATGGGATGGCAGCCTTCCAGGGTCCCGATGGTTTGATTCGCCTCATCCGCAACCACGAAGTAGAGAACAACCCCGCGCCCACCGCGGCGATGGGGGACATCAGCCAAGCGTACGATCCCGGCGCGGGCGGCGGGACGATCACTCTCGATATCCATCCCGAAACACGAGAGGTCGTCCGAGATTTCGTGAGCCTCAATGGCACGTGGCGGAACTGCGCAGGAGGTGTCGCCCCATGGGGGTCATGGCTCTCGTGTGAGGAAGCGTTCTTCGGTCATGAGTCGGGGTTCGGCGAGCCGCACGGCTATGTGTTCGAGGTTCCGGCAGACCGCGATGCGTGTGAGCGGTCGGATCCACTTACGGCGCTTGGCCGCTTTGTCCATGAAGCGGTCACGGTCGATCCCCGCAGTGGCATCGTGTACGAGACGGAAGATCTCTTTCAGTCGGGCTTTTACCGCTTCGTTCCCAACGACCCGTACGGACCCAACAACCGTGGTGACCTCCGGAAGGGTGGTCGTCTCCAGATGATGGCGATCGAAGGGCTACCACGGTTCGACGCGCGGAAGCGGCAGCGCGTCGGACGCGCCCTCCCGGTCGTGTGGGTGGACATCGACGAGGCTGACCCGCAGGGTGGCCCCGAAGATCGATCCGTGGTCTTCCTGCAGGGCCATGACAAGGGCGGTGCCCGGTTCAGCCGACTCGAAGGGTGTTTCTACGCCGATGGGAACGTGTACATCGTCTCGACCGATGGTGGGGAGGCCGGATTCGGACACGTATGGCAGTACACGCCCGAGGGCCCTGACCGAGGGAGCCTCGTGCTGATCTTCGAGTCGCCGGGACAGCGAGTACTCAACAGGCCCGACAACGTGTGTGTGAGCCCGAAGGGATGCATCGTGTTGTGCGAAGATGGTCACGGAGGACGGATGCACGTCCGCGCGCTGACACCAGATGGCAAGATGTTCGACATCGCGAAGAACACGACCAAACACCATGAGTTTGCCGGCGCGACATTCAGTCCGGATGGTCGCACGCTGTTCTTCAATGCCCTTGGCAATGTCGACGATGGTCAGCCCGGCATGACGTTCGCCGTCTGGGGGCCCTGGGACAACGGCGCGGTATAAACGCTTCTAGCCGACTTCCTGAAGCTCGGCAGCGACCCGTTCCACTTCAGTCCACACGCGCAGCAAGTTCTCCCCCCACAGCTTGGCGATCTCCTCTTCCGTGTACCCACGTCGAACCAGTTCGATGGTCACGTTCAAGGTTTCGCTCGCATCTGCCCACCCCGTGATGCCACCGCCACCGTCGAAATCCGACGAGATGCCCACGTGATCGATCCCGATGAGGTCGACCGCATAGTCGATGTGATCGACGAAATCGGTTACGGTGGCGCTCGGCCATTCCGCCTCGATCTCGGCCATCCTGGAGTCGTAGACGGCACGCTCCTCGTCGCTCAAGCTTCGCAGCCCGCCAAAGCCTTGAATGCCCATCTCCTCGCGCAATGCGCGAACGGCATCCGTGCGCTCCGGGGTGGCGACTTTCACATACGAGCCAAGCGCCACCGTCTGCATGACGCCGCCGTTCTCCTGGAGAGCACGCAGCTGTTCATCGTCCATGTTGCGCGGATGGTCCGCCAGTGCCCGGGTACTCGAGTGGGAGGCAATAATGGGGGCGCGGGACAAACGAGCCGCGGCGAGCATGGCGTTCTTCGAGATGTGCGAGACATCTACCATGATACCAAGTCGATTCATCTCCGCGATCACACGTTCCCCAAACTCACTGACGCCACCGTGTTCCTCTTCCCCGTCTCCAAGTTGATCCCGTGGGGTTGATGAATCTGCGATATCATTGTGGCCACCGTGGGCCAGCGTGATATAACGGGCGCCCAGCACGTGGTACGTCTCGAGCAGCGACAGGTCAGTACCGATCACGTAGCCGTTCTCGATTCCGATAGCGGCAACGAGTTTGCCACTCTCATGGATCCGTGTCACGTCGGCGGCGGTGTGGGCGAGTTCGATTTGACCCGGGTAGAGCGTGTCGGCCAGGCGATGAATGGCGTTGAATTTCGTCATCGCCTGCTCTTTGGCCCGTTCGTAATTCTCCGCTGTGCGTTCGGTTTGTCCCACATACACGATGAAGAACGCCACGTCCAGGCCACCCTCGCGCATCTTGGGGAGGTCGACTTGTCGTGGACCCCGCACACCCGGGTCGACTTCGTCGGTGGCGAAGTTGAACGGAATGTCGTCGTGGGTGTCGATCGTGATTACCCGATCATGGATATCCCGGGCGCGGGCGAGAATCTCGTCTTCCGTCATTTCGGGCGTGCAGGCCACGCTGGCGGACACCAGTGCGACGGTGAGCGGGCGGGTCATGGTGGGCTCCTCGTGGCGACGCCGCAAACGTAGCGCAGAACGCGCAACGATGGGAGGGTGACCTGCGGGTGCCGATCGCGCGACCTTGCTGCTCGCGTACGCGCTCCACTCGGGGCATCTTTGTCCTGTCACGTGCCGTCGCCCGATTTCACTTGCCCGCGAGGCTCAATCCAGCCGGTGCAGAGGACTCGTCATGATGCAGAATGGCAGACGATTGCTTTCAGTCATTACCACGCTTTCCCTGTGGCCGGTGGTTGCGACCCCAGGTGTGCTCACGGCGCAGGACGTGCTATGGAACAACCCTGAAGTGCGGGACCATATCGCGGCCATGGCCGCCCACCATCTCTGCTCGGGGACGTTTGTTGTCGGCCGCGATTACCAGCGGCTGCCCAGCCGTGTTTTGGAGGAGGATATCAAGCCGTTCCGGAATTTCGCGTGGCCGGACGATTTTGAGTGGACCGTGGATCTCGATGCGAAGCGCGCGAAAGTCTGGGGCCCTGCCGTTGCGAAACGAACAGCCGAGTACAACGGCGATCAGGGGTGCACAATTCTCCCGACCGGTACGGACGACGTCCACTTCACTCCGGTTTCAGTCCCACGCAACAGTCCGGATCCGGAAACAACGCCCTGGCCAACGGGCGACGTGGGCGCCCACGGAGCGTTCCCCGAGGTGGACGGCTTACGGCTGAGCGCCGCGTTCAACTGGGCGATGGATCAACCACAGAACACGCGCGCACTGGTGGTCGTGTACCGAGGAAAGATCATCGGAGAGCGGTATGCGCCGGGCTTCACGAAGAATACGCCGCAGATCTCGTGGTCTCAGGGCAAGAGCATCGCGGCGGCGTTGACTGGCGTGCTTGTTCAGCAGGGTGAGTTCGCGCTCGACGATCCGGCACCGGTACCTGAGTGGCACGCCGAGGGAGACGCGCGTCGGGCCATCGAAGTGAAGCATCTCCTTCGGATGGCGAGTGGGCTCGACTTCATCAACAACGGGATCGGTCGGTCAGACGCGTGGCTTTCTTCCAATGAACACTTTCGTATCTACTTCGACGGTCTGAACGTATTCGATCATGCGATCGACCAACCAGCGGACCTGCCGCCGGATTCGCTCTTTCGCTACCGCAACAGCGATCCGCTCTCGCTCGCCCGAATAGCCCGCACGACCGTCGAGGCGCGGGGAGAGGATTGGCTGACGTTCCCCCAACGCGCGCTGTTTGATCGCATCGGCGCGCGCAATTACGTGCTTGAGCCTGATGCGTGGGGCAACTTCATCATCTCGGGCTACGATTTTGGGAGCGCGCACGACTGGGTGCGATTCGGCCTCCTGCACCTGTGGGACGGCGTGTGGGAAGGGGAACGCATCCTACCCAAAGGGTGGGTGGAGTTCATCTCATCGCCGGGACCGGGGGCGAAGCGCGAAGAATACGGCGGGCTTTTCTGGCTCAACCGGAGCGGGCTGTTCGACCGTGTTCCCAGTGATGCCTACGCTGCGAGGGGGTTCATGGGGCAGACAACGTTGATCATTCCATCCAAGGATATGGTGGTCGTACGCCTTGGTCCCAGCCCCGGCGGAGACACTGCGTATCTCAATGAATTCGTCGGTCGGGTCCTCGACGCGATCGCCGAGCAGAACTCCGAATCACACTGACCTGCTTGGTGCGAAGGACACCCCCGCTGGGGTCGCGCAAGGCGGTGGTGCGCGACATCTTTGACCAGCCCTCCAGCCCGCAAACACTCAGCAATGCATTCGGGACTAAAGGTCTACCCATGAAATCATCTCTTGTGCTTCTCGTTCTGATGAGCGGAGCCGCCACCCTGGCTGCCCAGGAACTCGCGAGCGTCGATCCTTCACTGTTCGCTGATTTCACTTACCGGCACATTGGCCCCGTCGGGAATCGCGTCAGTGCCGTAACCGGGGTCCCCGGCGACCCCAACGTGTACTACATCGGTGCAGCGTCCGGTGGCGTGTGGAAGACCGAGGATGGGGGCGTGGGCTGGGATCCGGTGTTCGACGATCAGCCGGCCCAGTCCGTCGGCGCGTTGGCGATCGATCCGGTCAATCACAATGTGATTTGGGTCGGCACGGGTGAGACGTTTATCCGCAGCAACGTGTCGATTGGGAATGGTATCTACAAGAGCACCGATGGCGGACGGACGTGGCGCCACCTCGGACTCGAACGCACTGGTCGGATTGGGCGGATCGTGATCCATCCCACGAATCCGGATATCGTGTTTGCCGCGGCGTTGGGTCATCTCTACGGGTCGCAAGAGGATCGCGGTGTCTACCGAACCACGGACGGCGGCGAAACATGGGATCGTGTGCTTTTTGTGGACGAGAACACCGGCGCCGCCGATATCATGATGGATCCGAACAATCCAGAGATTCTCTTTGCGGGCATGTGGCAGATGATCATCTGGACATGGGGTCGCGAGAGTGGTGGCCCCGGTTCGGGATTGTTCATGTCCAAGGACGGAGGCGACACGTGGGAGCGCCTCGAGGGGAGCGGGCTCCCACGGTCCCCGGTGGGCAAGATTGGAGTCACGATGTCGGCCGACAACTCCAATCGCGTCTACGCGTTGATTGAAACGAATTCGAACCGTGATTATGCCCCCTTGGAGGACCACGCAGGTGTGCTGTGGCGGTCCGACGACGGAGGCGAGTCGTGGCGAATGGTGAACGGCGACCACACGTTGGCGCAGCGGCCGCTCTATTACACGCGAGCCGTCGCGGCCCCCGATGACCACAACGAGATCCACTTTCTTTCCACGGCCCATACGATCTCCCTGGACGGCGGTGTTTCGATCGATCGCGGCAATGCTGGCGGTGACAACCACGACATGTGGATCGATCCGTTACTGCCAGACCGGATGATCGTCGGGCACGACGGTGGCGTCAGTATCTCAACGACACGGGGACGCAGCTGGCTTCGGCCTCGACTCCCGATCGCACAGATGTATCATGTCCGGACTGACAACGCGGTTCCCTACTTCGTCTACGGCAACCGGCAGGACGGAGCGTCGCACCGCGGGCCAAGTAATAGCCTGACCGGCAGCGCGATCCCGATCGGTGCATGGCATGCGGTGGGCGGATGTGAGTCGGGATTCTCGGTACCGGACACGACCAACAACGCCGTGGTCTGGTCCGGCTGCTACGAAGGTATCCTGGACCGCTACGACCTGCGGACCGGGCACGCACGGAACGTCATGGTACTACCTGACAACCCGGAAGCTTGGCCCGCCGCGCCACTCACCTATCGCTTTCAGTGGACCTTCCCCATTGAAATCTCGCCGCATGACAACACCCGAGTCTATGTCGGCAGCCAGCACGTGCATGTGACGACCGATGGCGGGGCGAATTGGGCGGAGCTCAGCCCCGATCTCACAACCAACGATAAGAGCAAGCAGCAGAAGACTGGTGGCCTCACGCCGGACGATGCCGGACCAACCTATGCGGCCGTGTTGTTTGCCATTGCCGAATCACCGATTGAGCCGGGGGTCATTTGGACAGGCTCGAACGACGGGCTGGTGCACATCACGCGGGACGGGGGTGCCACCTGGACCAATGTGACAGAGAACGTTCCCGATCTTCCACCGTGGGGCACCGTGAGCAACATCGAGCCATCGCGGCACGTTGCGGGTGCCGCCTACATCACGGTGGATTTCCATCAGGTGGGGAATACCGATCCCTACATCTACAGGACAACGGATTACGGGAGACGGTGGCGGTCGATCAGTGGCAACATCCCCCGCGACATCTTCAGTTATGTGCACGTCGTGCGTGAGGACCCGACGCGACGTGGACTCTTGTACGCCGGCACAGAGAACGCCATTTATGTGTCGTTCGACGACGGTGAGCAATGGGTGTCACTGCAGAACGACTTGCCGCACGCACCGGTTCACGATCTCGTCATCCAGCCGCACTTCAATGACCTGGTGATCGGTACGTACGGACGTGGGTTCTGGATCATGGATGACATCACGCCCATCCAGCAGCTCACCGATGACGTGCTCGCCGCTGACGCGCATCTCTTCGTACCGCGACCCGTCTATCGATTCCTCCGAAAGGAATCGTCGGTGAGTCAGCCGAGCGATCCTGGTGCAGGTCGCAACCCCGACTATGGAGCGTCGATTCACTACTACCTGAACGGTGCCGATGACGAGGTATCCGTCGAGATTCTCGATGAAAGCGGCATGACGGTGCGGACGCTGGACGCGGCCGACGAGGATGGCCTGCACCGGGTGCAATGGGACCTGCGGTTCACCCGGTCGGAAACCCCACGAATGCGCACCGCGGTGGTGGAGCACTCCCACGTGCCAATTGGCGACGACGGGTGGCGTCCCGCAGGAGATGGAGGTCGCGTATCCCCTTTGGCACCGCCAGGCGAATACACCGTACGTTTCACCGTGGGTGACCGCTCATTCACCCAGCCGTTGACCGTGCGCAAAGATCCGCACTCGGCGGGAAGCGAAGCCGATATTCGTCGGCAACAGGCTGTGGTGCTCGAACTCCGCGACGATGTGAACGCCACTGTGGACCTGATCAATGAGATCGAGTCCATCCGGAGCCAAGTGCACGCACTGGAAGACCGCTTGGAAGACCGGGATGACGTGCAGGCGATCCTCGACGTCGCCGACGCGTTAGACGAGGGGCTCATCGACTTGGAGATGTTGCTTACCGACCTGCGCCTGTCAGGGGGCATGGCGGGGCAGGATCGTCTCCGGTGGCCTCGCCAGCTGTACGCGAGACTCACCAGTCTAGCCGGGTATGTCGGAAGCTCGGATGACCCGCCCACAACCCAGCAGCTCGAGACCCGCGACCGGCTCCAAGGCCTCCTGCAGCAGTACCTCGCCCGCATGGAGCAGATTCGTGACTCGGATCTCGCCGAACTCAATCGGATGTTGGATGATGCCGGTGTGCCTGTCATCATGAGCCGTCCCGCCCCGAGGGGAGCCAGCTGAGGAACGCGAGGTGGAAATTGCAGGGTGCAGAGTGCAGCACGCAGGGTGGAACCGTGCGAGTAGCGCCGGGGCTTGGCCTCCTTGCCTTGGGTGGGCGCGGTCGCGTGTAATTGCGGCTGGCGGGCACGCGACGCTTGGGACCACGCTCGGCGACTACGTGGTAGCGTTCGCGCTGTGGTAGGTCCTATCTTCATTTCATGAACGAAGCTGAGATCGTTCTGACGATCGTCGGAACGGGCGTTATCGGGGGCTTGTTCATCGGGGCGATGGCCGTGGTGCTGAGCTACCGCGAACGCGTCCTGAAGCTCAAGTCTCAAGGCGGACCTTCCGACACGGTCGTGACAGAGGTGGAGGACCTCCGGCATGAGGTCGCCCAACTGCGGGAGGAGTTGAGTGACACGGTGGAGCGCGTGGACTTCGCGGAGCGGATGCTCAGTAAGCAGCGCCACGAACAACTGCCCCCATAGGAGCGGAGGTCCACGTGCGGGTCCGCGTCAGCCTCATCGCGCTGGTACTTCTCATGGGCGCGGCGCCACCCGCCGCTGCCCAATGGGGTGGCCGCGGGTGGCGCCGCGCCCCACCCAAGTTTCCGGACGCCGAGACGCTCCGGGAGCGCCGCTTCATCTTCTGCCGAGTGCTGTACACGAGCGTCCGACGCGAATGGCTCGGGCACGGCTGGGATACCGATTATCCCGACGCCGATCAGAATCTCATCTTCCGGCTTGGCGAGCTGACCAAAGTCGACGTTGCGGTCGACGGAGAGGGTGATCCCAACCACGTCGTGGTCGAGTTGACCGACGATGCACTCTTCCGATACCCGTTCATCTTCATGTCCGATGTCGGGACGGTGGGCTTCAACAGCGTCGAGACCGAGCGACTCCGGACGTATCTGTTAAAGGGCGGGTTTCTCTGGGTCGATGACTTCTGGGGGCACTACGCGTGGGAGATGTGGGAGCGTGAGATTCGGACGGTACTGCCCGAATACGACATCATCGATATCCCTGGCGACCACCCAATCATGGACGGACTCTACAATCTGCGTCAGCTTCCGCAGGTTCCCTCGATCCAGTTCTGGCGCCGTTCAGGCGGTCAGGAAACATCCGAGCGAGGCATGGACTCCGCCATTCCGCATCTGCGAGGCATTCTGGACAACCATGGGCGCGTGATGGTCCTCATGACGCACAACACCGACATTGCGGACGGGTGGGAACGGGAGAATGAGGAGTATGAATACTTCCATCGATTCTCGCCCGATGCGTATGCGCTCGCCGTCAATGTCGTGATGTATGCGGTGACCCACTGACCGGGGCTGTGGCCATCACCGGATCGCGACGGCGTGGTGTGCGTGTCCTATGATGTAATCTCGGTGTGAAGGGCGCGAATTCGCTCGATGACGCGATCGACGATCTGTTGGGCGGTCTCGCGCGTTCGCTCGCCGTCAAACAAGTCGGAAAGATCGACCGGCTCACCGTACGACACGTAGAGCCGCTTCCCGATGCGTGGGATCACCTTGCCGATCGGGAGCGCGCGCTGCATCCCCTCGATGGCGACCGGAATGACTCGTGCCCTCGTGCTTATCGCCACCACGCCAGCACCGGGCCGCCCGTCTCGCACCTCGCCCGTCCTGGTGCGGGTGCCTTCGGGGAAGAGTACCATGACGCCCTTCGGGAGCACCTCAGCCATCTCACGTAGGGCGCGTGGGTCGCGCCGGCCTTCCTTCACCGGAATGCAGCGCCAGTTGTACGCGAACCACCGAAGGATGGGTGTGCGATAGAAGTTTTCGACGGCTGCTGGGTTCCACGGGATGTATCGCGGTTTGAGCCACGACCGCGGATAGTACGCGCACACGCCCACCAAAAAGCTGTCAACCATCGATTGATGGTTCGACAGGAGGAGTGTGTTTACCTCCCCGCCAACATTCCGCCGCCCTTTCACCGTGGTCCGGTTCAACACGAAGAAGTAGATCCAGAACACGCCCGCCATGATATTGGTGAGGACGTAGGAGGTGACCGGCCAGAGCAGCTTGGCAAGCCATCCCGGCTGACTCGCCTTTTCTCGGGCTGCCTCGGCGGCATTGCTACCGTTGTCTGCCGATTTCGCTGGGGTAAACGTCATCGTTCTGCGGACAAGCCTTCCTCAATCGCACCGTTATATGCATCAACAGCACCGAGTTCTCAAGTCGGGCACCGACGTCCATCTTTGGAGTGTTCCGATTGCCCGAATCACCGCATGCTCGAGAGGTCACTCATGACCCGCTTGGTCCGGGCGGTCGGTAGACGACGTGAACAACGGCGGCGCGGCCCTCCGCGCCGCCGTGCTACCGTCCTACCGCCCTACCGCTCTCATTCACAGATGTGGCACGTCCCACTCCCATCCACTGCCACGTCGCGCTCGGCGTTCACGACGCACAGAAAGCCAAACGCCTCGGGAGCGTCTGCGGGACAGCGAAACTGATGCGGGTCCTCCGGGGCGACGTAGATCACGTCTCCAAAGTCGACGCGGTAGATGTATTGGCCAAACTGCACCTCGCCTCGCCCGCGGATGGGAACTACGACGTGCTCATGTTCGTGTTGCTCGAGCGTACTGTACCCGCCCGGCGCGATCTCGAAATACCGGAGGTGAAACTGCTGGGACTCACCCCGCTTGCCGGCGAGTTCTCGGCGCGTCATGCCCCTCCACGTTTCGGTGGTTTCCTTGTAGGGCTCCATCGGAATGCCCTCCCAGGTGAAATCGCCCTGGTGGCGAATCACTTTGCTGTGGTTGCCGTCGAGTGGAGGCCGGGCGGGACTGGCGGATTCCGGCATGGCGTATCCTGGTGGTATCGTTAGGGCAAGGTACCATTCCCTCAAAGTCAGAAAAAGGTCGGAGGTTTCCGTGGCTAATGGCGCTCCCCAGAGTTTTCAGAATCACACGCGGTGGGTCCCCATGTATCACTTCGTTGCCTCGGCGCTGTTGATTCTCAACCTTGGCTATGCGGTAGCCGGCTTCATACGTCAGGTGTCGTTCGGCACTGTCGTGCAGTTGCTGTTGGCCGTCGCGCTCCTGATCATCTTCTTCTATTCGCGGGCGTTCGCGCTGGCGGTACAGGATCGGCTGATTCGCCTCGAGGAACGGCTACGGATGGAGCGATTGTTCCCGGGCGACCTCAGGGATCGGATTTCCGAGCTGTCGATTCCGCAGATGATCGGGCTTCGCTTCGCCAGCGATGGTGAACTGGCGGACCTCACGCGCAAAGTGCTCGATGAGAAGATCGAGAATCGCACCGAGGTCAAGAAGCTGATTAAGACCTGGCGGCCGGATAACGCCCGCGCCTAGGTCCACCCCAGCGTCTGCTCTCCACTCACGAGCCCGAGGAACGCACCATGTCCAACTCGAGAATTCGCCGAGGATCCTTGTCCCTCCTTGCGTTCGCCGCGCTCGCGCTCGGGTGCAGCGATGGCTACGACGTCGTCATAGCGAACGGCCGGGTGATGGATCCCGCCTCAGGGCTCGACGCAATGCGGAGTATCGGGATCACGGATGGTCGCATTGCGATCATCACGGATGAACAACTCCAGGGCGAGCGAGTGGTGGATGCATTGGGGTTGGTGGTAGCCCCGGGGTTCGTCGATTTGCACCAGCACGGCCAGGATGACGAAGCACTGCGCCCCAAGGCGCTGGACGGCGTGACCACAGTCTTCGAGCTCGAGGTGGGTACCGGGGACGTGGCCGGATGGTATGCGGAGCGCGAGCCAGGGCAGTTCGTCAACTACGGAGTGAGTATCGGCCATATCCCTGTTCGCATGGTGGTCATGGGCGACGAGGGTGATTGGCTGCCCAGTGGACCAGGCGGAAATGCCGAGGCGTCAGGGCAGCAGGTCGCCGAGATGGAGCGCCGGATCGAGGAGGGCCTCGAGCAGGGCGCGGCTGGCGTAGGCTTCGGGTTGGCCTATACGCCGGCGGCCACGACCGATGAGTTCGAGGCGATGCTACGGGTGGCGCAGCGCCACAGCGCCGCAGCCTTTATTCACGTGCGCGGCGGCCTCTCGGGGCTACGGGAGGCGATTGCATCCGCGGCCAATACGAACACGGCGCTGCATGTCGTGCATGCCAATTCCAGCGGCGACGCGCAAACCGCCGAGTTCCTTGCGCTGATTGACCGCGCACGATCCAACGGGCAGGATGTCACAACGGAGGCGTATCCCTACAGTGCGGGGAATACGCGCATCGAGTCCGCGCTATTCGACGACTGGGAGTCCTGGCCGGATGACCGGTTCCAGATCCACCAATGGGTGGCCACCGGCGAACGCCTGACCCGTGAGACCTTTGGGGAGTATCGCGCCGTCGGCGGCAGCGTCATCATCCATAGCCGCACCGAAGATCTGACCCGAACGGCCATCGCCAGCCCACTGACGATGATCGCCAGTGACGGTAGTCGGGTGCGCAATGGACAAGGACACCCGCGCAGCGCCGGCACGTATGCCAGGGTGCTCGGCAAGTATGTACGCGAGGAAGGGCTGGTGGACCTGATGGATGCGTTGCGGCGCATGACGATTGCCCCCGCGCAGCGACTCGAGGCACGCGTGCCGGCCATGGCACGCAAAGGTCGGTTGGCCGACGGAGCGGACGCCGATATCACAGTGTTCGATCCCGCAACGGTCCTCGACCGGTCGACCTACACTAGCGGCACGCTGCCGTCAGAAGGAATCGAGTACGTGCTGGTGAACGGTGTATTCGTCGTCGATGGTGGCGAGTTCGTGGAAGGCGTTCGACCCGGAAAGGCTGTCCGCGCTCCGAATTAGACCGCCCTTCCGCCCCACGCTAGCCTTCCTCTGGTGTCCCTTCGAGCACGAAGGCCCCGAGCACATGGCGGTTCGGGGCGGTGTACGTTTCGTTGTCCTGCGTATCGACGATGACACTACCATTCCTCGCTGAGACAAGTAGGTAGCGATCACCAATCCATTGGCAGCGTCCGGGCCGGTTCGTCGCCAAGTCTGTGGGCGCCACGTCCAGGATCTCGTCGAAGACGACCTTCTCGTTGTCACCGTCGCGCACGACCACCTGACGCGACACATACGCCTGTACGCCGGTGCTCCGCGCGTACGCCCGCTCATGGGCAATCCGTCTGGAGTCAGGTGACCAGCACGCTGCGAAATCGCTCGGCACGCCAAGGTCTTTTTCTTCGGCGACAAACGCGTGGTCGTTGGAGCGGATGTCGTAGGTCACGACATGCGACGTGTTGGCCCATCGCAGCGACATCACCTCGTAGGCGACGTGGTTGCCGTCCGGGGATAGGATGGCGTGCCTGGGCCGGCCCTGGTAATCGGCCACGGTGCGTTCGTTTGCCCCGTTGTAGCTTGCCACGAACAATTCTGGAATCACTTGGGAGTCGCGCCGGTTCGTGAACTGCACGGACCGCTCCCGGAAGTAGCTCACGCGACGGCCGTTCTCCGCGTACGCCATCTCCTGGTTGCGCGCTTTGCGAAATGTGGCGAGTGTCGCGCAGCCGCTCGTGTTCACCGCATAGAAATTCGTGGCGTCATGCACGATGACCTCAGTCGCTGAACGCCAGGCCTCAAAGCGATTCGACGCACGGCATCCGATGTTCTGCACGGCGCCATCAGGACCGACGACCAGGACACCGCCACCGTCGGCTGACCGAAAGCCGAGGCCGAGCCGTGTTCCATCGGTGGACCACGCCATCGTGTAGGTCGTCGCGGCCAGGCCACGATGGATTTCACTCGTCGTCCCTGACGGAGCAGCAATGACGACGACCCGACTCGAATCGCCATGTTGGAATGCGACTGCAGTCTGGTCGCCAGTGCGATTCACCGCCGAAGCCAAGATCGTGTCTACCTGCGTGACCGTGACGGCTCTCCCCAGCCTGGTGTCCAGAAACCCGACCTGGCCACCGTCACGATAGACGTACGCGTAGTTGTCACCGGATAGTGGGGCATCGACCGACGGGGTCGGCAGACCTTCCGGGGCGCCAGCCGCGCACGCCGCCGTGACTAAGACGATGAACAGAATGGGGGTGCGATGCGGACGTCGGGCCATAGGATGGTTCGTTGCGAGTTCGAGTATGAGAGAGAATACCCGCCGCGAAGCGGGGCGTTCAGGCGGGCAGCAGTTTAGTCGGTTGTCACTGAGCCGCCAACTGTCACGGCGGAGACCACGGAAAACGCCGGCCTCCTCGGAGGCCGGCGTTTGGCACACCATGGACCGGACCGGGGCGTCAGTTGCCGCCCCTGCCTCCTGACTGGTTCTGGTGCACGATCTTGATGATGTGCAAGCCGCCCGTCCCGGTTGCCGAGAAGGCCAGATTGCCCTTGCCACCCACGAAGTTCGCGGATTCGCCGTCCGGGAAGATCACGTTGCCCAGGCGCTGCAGCTGCAGGTCGCTGGCGGCGAGATCGGCACCGGCCTCGACGTTCGTATTGGCTCGCACAACCTGGAGGCCGGCACCCCCGTTTGCCATAAACACGAGGTTGCCCTGGAGTGAGACCGCGTTCGTGACCTCAAATTCCGGATCCAGCCCTTCGATGTCCGGAACGGGGACATTGGCGACCACGGTGCCGTTGTCCATATCGACCACGCGGAGGCCTTCGTCGCCGGCGGCGTAGAACGCGAGGCCTCGCGCGACTTGAACGGTAGCCTTTGATTCCGGGATGTTGGCTCCACCGGTCTCAAAGGTCCGCAAGAGGCTCCCGCTTGCGCCGTCGAACACATGGAGCGCACCAGGCGTCCCCCGCATCACGATGACGGTCGCACCGCGGGCATCTACGGCTCGGGCATCGGGGATCGCGCTGAACCACTGGAGTTCGAGCGTCTCGCGGTCGTACGCTGAAATGCCGCCGTCGAGGTCGCCCGATGTCACATATACGGTCTCGCCCTGGACCACCACGCCGGTGCCCGCATAGCTTGGCAGGTCAATACGTCGCGACTCGTCGGTCAGACCTTCCCGGACGTGCAACGTCTCGAGCGTGGCCGGCGAGCTGAAGGCGCCGTCGCTCGTGGCTTCAGCGAGGAACACAGTATTGCTGTGCAGGTCGAGGGCTGAGACGTCGGTGTCGGTGAAAATGGCGCCCGCTACGAGCGTCACGTCATCGGGATCGGTGATATCGAAGATGTCGGCACCGCCGGCGCGATCGGGTCCCTGGACGTTATAGGATACCAGCACTCGGTTACCCCGGACGACGATATGTGTCGCCTGGAGCGTGATGTCCCGCACGACCGGCGGATCGACAGTCGCGATCAGGAAGAGCTTGAAAACGTCGCCGTCCCGATCACCAGGCGCGGGCCCGCCGCGCAGCTGCGCTGTGGTCTGCTCAACGGCGAGCTCGACCATGGTCGGGGCGAAACGCTGCGCGAGCACCGCAGGATCGTTCTCGACCACGACGCGATCGGCCGAGCCGTCGAGCATCGACGAATCTGTGAACGGGTTGAAATCGGAGCATCCTGCCAGCGCGAACGCGCCGAAAAAGAGACCGAGACAGAGGCGTTTCGTCATGAACTCCAATCCGGATTACGAGTGACGTCTACCATCACCCATCTATGTGCAATCGTCATGCCGGTACTGGTAGACGTGATTTGGGTCACATGCCCTGTGATGCAGGCGTAACTCGAGGGTCCAACGCTGCCGGTGGATCCACTTTGGCATGGTGTAACGTAGAAGGTTCCCGTTTCGAAACACAGGGTGGTGAGGAGCGGGGTATAGAAGGGATAGAGGTGATAGATCACTCTTGGGTGAGAGGGATGCCTACATGACACTTCGGGCTCGGTTGGGAATGGCGACGCTTATGCTCGCCATGAGCCCGCTGACCTTGTGTGCTCAACGCGAGGTGATGGGACGACCATCGTTTCCGATACGCTTCCGGTCGCTCAGCTCGAATTCGACAGTGTGCTCACATACGTCGGTACGCAGACAATCATGCTATCGGCGACCACGCGTGCCGAGCAGCATTTTCTCGTCGAGGCCGACGGGTCGCGCATTAGGAGGCTGTTCTGGGTCCAGTTCGAGGGCAAGGTCGGCGGCTCGGGCACATATGACTATTCCCGTGATCCGACCATCGAGATCGACGGTCGACCGTTTCACACGAACTTCCGCTTCTACCCGACGCCGGACTTCGCGGGACGGGCAGGGTCCGACGGTGATCAGGCGCAACAGCTCCTCGAGGGTGCGGGGTATGTGCTCGGCGCCGATCTCGCGCGAGTGCGGTTGGTGTAGCTCTTGGACTCGCCAGCGCGAAACGAACTGATGATCATCTACTTGGAGGATCTGGCCGATCACGGTCTGACGGTCGTCGATCTGGAGCAGAGTCCGGAGCGGTGGGAGGAGTTGCGGGTGCGGGTACTGGAACGGGCCCTGAGTGGGTTGAGGGTCGCTTCCAGCGCACCATGAGCGAGTGCGGTCAAGGTGAGTTGTTAGTATCGGCCGACCTGCGCGCCGATTGAGCTCGCAACCCGCCACTGCCCGCGAAACTTTTCTCCGGCCGATCCGTCATGCTTGGGGGTTGAGAGGGCTGCTGGAGCGTATTAGGTTGCCCCGACGCAGGGATAGTCCAGCAACCAAGTCGCGAAGGGATATTTCTCGTAGATGCGAACGCAAACCTTTACTGACCGCTCGGGTCCGCAGCGCCGCGTCTGGTTCATTCCGGATGCGCTCATGGGGACCGGTGTGCCCAGGGGTGTCGCGTACGACGCCGCGGAGGGAGATCCCTAGAAGGACTGGACGCCATCTGACGTGATCCGGCCTTCCGGTTGCTCCCCCCACCGCACCCGGAAGGCCGTTTGCTTTTGAACTCTGGCAAGGATCACGACAATGAGCACGCAGCAATACACCGCAGATAAGCAGATCATCCAACGGTACACGGATCAGCCGATTCGGATGCCGGCGGCGCTGCGTGCGCAGATCGAGGCGGCCTGGGGTGGGCAGTCCGTGCAGCTCTACGCGTTCCTCGACCTGGATTCGCAGTACCGGCTCGGGGACCGGTGGATCGCGGTCGGGCCGACCCACATCGCTGTCGCGGAACAGGACAGCGTGGTGGGCGATTGGCTCATCGACCTCGTGTCTCGGGCGCGCGTGCGCGGCCTGCTCGAGGCGCCGATGCTGAGCGGTAACGTGCTGTGGATCCTGGCCGGTCCGGGTGAAGCAGCACTTGCCGTGCTTCGGTATACCAACCGACAGCGCCGAGCCGTCGAGAACGTGAAGTTCGTGCTCGAGCAACAGCTGGAGGGGCGCGACGTCCCGACGAGCGATCCGGACGTGGTGTATGCCGGGAGCGTCGCCGGTCCGGTACGTGACGCCCAAGCGTTGGTGGCTGGCCATCGGATGACCGTGATCTGGCGCTTGCTTTCGTACCTCAGGCCCTATCGGAAGCAGGTCACGATCGGCATGGCGGCGGCGACGCTCATCACATTGGTGAGCCTGATTCCGCCGTACGTCGCCGGCTATCTGGTAGATCGCGTGGTGCGTCCAGTGCAAGAGGGGACGCTTCCGCTCGAGACCGGCGCGACGATCGCCTGGGTGGCGGTCGGGGCAATTGCGATGGTGTACATCGTACGCCAGGTAGGCGCACTGATCCGGCTGCGCATGATGTCTGTGTTGGGTGAATTCGTGGCCCGGGACTTACGGACCGAGTTGTACGAACACCTGCAGCGACTCAGCCTGAGCTTTTACTCGCGCAAGAAGACAGGCAGCATCATCACGCGGGTGAGCTCGGATACCGATCGCCTTTGGGAGTTCCTGGCCTTTGGCGTGGTCGACGTTTCGCTGTCCGTGATCATGCTCGTCGGTCTGGGCGCCGTGTTGATCAGTCTGGACTGGCGGCTCGGGTTGGTCATGACGATCCCGGTACCGCTGTTCAGCTACGCCATCTTCCTGCACGGCGAGCGGATTCAGGATCTGTTTGTCCGTGCGTGGCGCAAATGGTCGCGCGTGACGGACGTGCTCTCCGATACGATCCCGGGGATGCGCGTGGTCAAGGCCTTCAACCAGGAAGGGAGGGAGCAACAGCGGTTCAACGAGCGGAATAACGACGTGACGGACGAGTTCAACCGCATTCACCGCTTGTGGACGACGTTCTGGCCCAGCCTGATGTTCGCGGTGCACGGCACGACGGTGTTGGTGTGGGTGTTTGCCCTTCCTCGGCTGTTGGGGAGCGCGTTACAGCCGCCGTCGCTGTCGGCTGGGACGTTTGTGTCGTTTCTGCTCTATACGACGATGTTCATCGCGCCTATCGAGATCATTGGCCAGATGGCGCGGATCATGAACCGGGCGACGAGCTCGGCGCACCGAGTGTTCGAAGTGCTGGACACCGAACCGGAGATCGTGAGCGCTGCCAACCCGATTCGGCTCGAGCCGATTCAGGGACAGGTCACGTTCGAGAACGTGACGTTCGGCTACGACGGCGTTCGTCAGGTGATCCGAGGAGTGAGTTTCGATGTCGCTCCCGGCGAGATGATTGGTCTTGTTGGTCCGTCCGGAGGTGGAAAGACGACGATCATCAACTTGATCGCACGGTTCCACGACGTGACGGGTGGCGTGGTGCGTATCGATGGGGTCGATCTCAGAGAGATCGATCTCGATTCGTACCGCCGACAGGTCGGCATCGTGTTGCAGGACCCGTATTTGTTTCACGGGACGGTGCTGGACAACATCCGGTATGGAACGCCGAAGGCGTCGCTGGAAGATGTGATTGCCGCTGCGAAAGCGGCGAACACGCACGACTTCGTCTGCGACCTGCCTCACGGCTACGACACGATCGTTGGCGAGCGTGGCCAATCGCTGTCAGGCGGCGAGCGTCAACGGGTATCGATTGCTCGAGCGATCCTGCACGATCCGCGTGTCTTGATTTTGGATGAGGCGACGAGTGCGGTCGATACCGAGACCGAGCGCAACATCCAGGAAGCGATGGATCGCTTGGTGACCGGACGCACGGTGTTTGCCATTGCCCACCGGCTTTCGACCTTGCGGAAGGCTTCTCGGCTCTTCGTGGTCGAGGATGGGAAGCTGCGGGAGAGCGGGACGCACCGTGAGCTCCTGCAGCGAGAGCATGGGAAGTACCGAAGGCTGTATCAGTTACAACAGGAGTTGGCCTAGAAGGGCAGGCTGGATGCTGGGTGCGGGAAGCTGGGAACACTCCCAGCTT